>JANQSJ010000003.1 GCA_028284065.1 Parvularculaceae bacterium | reverse complement strand
TCGGGCAGTCAAAGTGGATCACCGGTTTGACGTCGCCCGACGCGAAATCAATAACTTAGAGCCTTCTGGATGATTCAATCTGAACGCAGAAGGCTCTAGTGACCCCGGGCGTTAAGTAACGCGCAGCGCCAGCAGGCGCGGCACCCGGCAACGCGCAAGCGACAGCGCGCAAGAGACAACCGATAAAATCGACTATTCAAAATACCCTTTGTCGATACAAGTATTTTAATCTTTTTCACATACCACAAAATTCCTTTTTTCGGGGTAAAAAGTGAAGCGACGAGCTTTATTGCCGCTCGTATTTGCGCCGTTCCTCATCGGCTGCGCTTACTCTAGCAAAGGGCCAATCGCTGCGCCCGCTGAGCTTGTTCGACCCGTTGGGCCGGAACACTATCTTCACCAGTCAATTCACATAGACGATGTCGCCGGCGTGAGTGAAAACGCCCGACATTTTGGGGTCTTCAGAATTGCCTCCGAAAAGGAGGTAGAAGCAGCTATTCGAAAAAACCTTGAGAACCATGGGCTGGCTGTCGCGCCGGGCGCGGTCGCGAGATATTCATTGAGAGTAAGGCTGGAAGACATTTCCGCGTCGCTTCGGCTTGGATCGTCTCAACCTGCTACGGCAATCGTCCATTACGAATTGATCGACGGCCAAAACCGAGCCGTTTTGAAACAGGGACGCATTCACGGAATAGGCAATGCGGAGGGCGTTCTTGACGCCAGCGTTCGTTCGACAGAATCAGCACGATGTGCGGTGAGGAATGCACTGTACAAATTATCCCTCGCTCTCCGGTCTGACCAGCCAATCCCGCAGACCGGCCTCTTGGACGGCGGGTGTCAATTCATAACGCGTTACCTTTAGACCTAAGGACATCGGCAACTAAAAGCGAGGCGCCATGTGCGTGCGATCAAGGAGAAGACCATGAATGGAATTCGTATTTGCCTCTTGGCTTGCGCTTGTGTTCTCGCTGGTTGCGGGACCGTTTCCGTACAGAATGGCAATATGGTGAAGGGGAACGCCAGTTCGAGCGTCAATGCTGGACCGAGATTGTCCGTGAACGTTGCCGGCGCGAGCGTAACTGCCTTTTATGGCGCCGTCTTAGAGACGACGCGATTTAATGAAGTTGATGCAGGCTGGGTGGCGGGCGAGGTCGTCGAGAAAGCTGTACTTGCCCATGCATCTGAACGCGGATACTCGTCGTGCGATATTGCCACTGTCTTGTCGTCGGATATTCGCAAACCGCAGGATGGAAATAAAAACGAATGGGTCGAAGAATGGACAGTCGACTTTTGTGGAACGACTTATTCCGTAGCAGTAAATGGCAGTGGGAAGAACAATTTCTTCAGCAGCGTCAAGCATGACGTTGAACCGGCCACGATTGTCGGGAAGTCACCTCAGGTCGGATACCGGACGGCTGAAACAGACCTTGATACGTTGACAAGAAAAGGCACGAGGCGCGCGCATACCGAAGTCCACTCGACTGGCCCAACACTAGACGAGATCTACGCGTCGCTCTCGCGCAAAGAGAAGGCGAAAGTCAATCGCTTGCCGCCGGCTGATCGGGCCGATTACCTCGCAACCATTCGCGATGAACAAGGGTTGGGCCGTTGACTGTCGGGGACGACTGCTCAAGGTGAAGTTTCGAGCCGCCGATAGCGCCATTATAAATGCGGTCTGCTTCCCGCGCCCTGCATTAGATGCGGGGACGTGTCCCCGTAAAGACGTTGCCTATCCCGGTCATTGGACCACACCGCAACAGGGATTGATGGCGTCCGAAACGAGGACGCCATTCCGGGCCGCCTGTTGTGTCTGACCTAGAACCGGTTCGCACGGGGGAGTATCCTATACGCCCGACAAAGCCGGCTGCGAAGTTGCTCTAGCGGCTGGCGACCGGCGCGCCCGCGGCGGCTGATGTGGGCGGCGCCGGATCGGTCTCGTCGTCCGCCGCCGCGGCGGCGCGCATGGCGTCAATGCGGTCGCGTTCAGCCTTGAAGCGCGAGAGCTCCTGGCCTTTCAGCTGAACGCCGGTGGCGATTTTCAGCTTTTGCGGATTGACGTGCTTGCCGTTCTTGATGACCTCGTAGTGGAGGTGCGGCCCGGTGGAGCGGCCCGTGGTGCCCACATAGCCGATAATGTCGCCTTGCTCGACGCGCGCGCCCTTGCGCACGCCCCGGCGAAACCCTTTCAGATGCGCGTAGGCGGTCTTGTAGCCTTGGGCGTGGCGGATGCGGATATAGTTTCCATACGACCCGTACCGGTTTGCGCGTTCGACGACGCCGTCGCCGGCGGCGTAAATGGGCGTGCCGCGGCGCGCCGCGAAATCGACGCCCTTGTGCTGCTTGCGGTAGCCGAGGACCGGGTGCCGGCGGGTCCCAAAGCCGGAGGAGAGGCGCGCGCCGTCGATTGGCGTCTTCATTAAAAGGCGCTTCGCGCTTTGTCCGTCTGCGTCATAGAAGTCAGCGCGCGCGCCGCCGTTCGCTGACTGAAACCTGTAATAGCCTTTCGACTTGCGCCCGCCGCGCCAGCTTAATCGTCCGTAGACGACGTCCCCGGCGCCGACGAGGTCGCCGTCATCGTCATAAAGGGCTTCGAACACCGCCTCATAGGCGTCGCCGCCGAAGATATCGCGCTGGAAGTCGATGTCGTAGGCGAACATGTTGGCGAGCTTGATGATGGCGCCGGCCGGCGCGCCCTTTCGCCGGGCGGAGACAAAGAGGCTGCCGGAGATGTCGCCGCTCACGGAGGCGAGGCGGGCGTCGAGCGGGCGCTCGGAGGACTCGGCTGCGAACCCCTCAGTGGTGCGCAGGAGCCGGACGAGCTTTGTCGCTTCCGGGCGATAGCTGAGCCCGATGAGGCGGCGTTCCGCGTCGTCGTCGAAGAGGCTCTGAAACAGCGTGGCGTTCGGCCGCGCCAGGACGATATCGAACGTCGCGCCCGGCCGCAGGGCGCGCAGGTTGATCGCGCCGCTGAGCGCCTTCGCGGCGTCGTTGCGGTCCTCGCGCCTGACGCCCGCCCGCTCCAGCGCGTCGACGAGCGTCTCGCCGGACTGCAGGCTCACCTGCGTGGTTTCGGGCGGTTGCGGCACGTCGCCGTCGGCGCGCGCGACCATGCGCGCAGGCGCTGCGGCGTATCCGGACCCGACTGCCGGGGCGTCGGCGAACGGTACGCGCGGGCGCGTCCCGACAAAGGGCTCAGGCGTCGCGGGCGGGCCTGCGCGGCGCGCGCCGAGCCTGATGAGCCGCTGGCGCGGCGGCCGGCCAGTCTCAAGGGCGTCCGCAGAACCGTCCGCCAGAGTATCCGGGCCTCCAACGCCCTTGGGGACCGCGGCGGCGGCCCGACGCGGATTGAGCGACGGCGGCGCGCCCCGGTTCAACGCAATCGCCGCCCTCAGCTTGTTCGGCGCAAGCGACGGCGCCGGCGGCGCAGCCGACGCCGCGGCGGCGAATGCCGCTGCGAAGAAAAAGGCGAGGCCGCCGCCCATCCGCCGCCGACGGGGAGAAAAGCGCGTCGGGCGTTTTTCCAGCTTCTGCTGCATCTGGACACTCTTAAGGCGACTTTGTTTCAATGAGAATCGCTTCGTGGCGTTAACGCACTCTTTTGCCGCATTTGGCGGCCGCTGCGCCTTTCCGCATCGTTAACGCGCGGCGTCAATTCCCCGGGCGCGCCGCAGCGTTTCGTCGACCGCCGAGCCGTGCGATAATCCCGCAATTGAGGGGATATCGCCGCCGCGGCGCGGGCGTCAGCCATGGCGTCAGCCTGCGGGATTTTGGGTCAGCCTCCGGGATGACGCCGGCGATTGCCTGTAGGACCGGCCGGGACGTTTCGACTGTGCAGGATCGAAAAGGCGACGCGAGGGCGGGGCCAAGCCGCGCTTCCGCCTGTTGCGGCAGGCGGCGGGACCGGCGCCGGGAGAGCCAGCGCGGCGTGTCGCGGCTGGCGTTTCTCGGAGTGGTCGCGCTTGTCGGCCTTGTCGCGGCCGCCGTCGTCTTTCGCGCGCAGCTCTTGAACGCGGTCATCGCTTATCTGGCGGCGGGCGGGCGCCTCGGCGCTGCGTCGGTTGAGGTCGAGCGGTTCGATTTAAGTGAGATCACTCTAAAGCGGATCGACTGGTCGGACGGCGAGGGGCGCAGCGCGACCGCGCGAGATGTGACGGTAACGTTCAACGCGCGAGAGCTGATCGCGAAGCGCAGGGTGCACGCGATCGCCGCCGAAGACGTCATTGCGCGGATCAGGATTGATCCGGCCGCCCTGAAGAGGACCGCCGGCGGGCGGGACCGGGCGGGGGGCGATTTCGCCGACGGATTTGCGCCGCCGTTTGATTCCGTGCGCATCAACGCCCTTCGCGTCGACGTCGCATCGCCCCTCGGCCTCGCGACGGCCGAGGGCGCGGGCCGTTTCGATAGGCGCGAGGGCGGCGCGTTCGATTTGCGGCTCGATGCGCCCCAACTATCGCCCGGCCTTTCCCCCGACCTCGCGCGCGAGGGCGGCGATGAAGCGCGCATAGACGGCCTTGAGGGAGACGTCGCGTTGACCCTCGCGCCCGATGGCGCCGCCGGCGCCGACCTCGCCCTCAGCGCCAAAAACGCTGCTTACGGACCGTTTTTCCTCGAGGCGCCGGCCTTCGCGGCCAGGGCGCGCGCGGGGTCCTGGCTCAATCTCATTGCGGGGGATGTCTCAGGCGTCACGGCATCGGGCGACGTCACGCTGGCGCCGACGCGCATCTCATGGGCCGCGCCGGAGGAGGCCGCGGACGCCGGGCCTGTGTTCGGCCTCATCCCTGAGCCGATACGGGAGGCCGAAGGCTTCGCCGCCGCGGGACGGGAGGGGCTGACCGTCCGCGGCGGGATGGAAGTCTCCTATGCTGACGGGGCGTTGCAAATCCGCGCGCCAGACGGCGCCCTCGTTCTGGAGACCGCCGCCGGCGATGAGCGGCTCGCCTTCGCCGATATCGACCAGCGCCCCGCCTTCGAGCTTGATGCGGACGGGTTTCGCATCGCCGCCGCCATACGCGCGTCGGGCCGCGCCCCCGGCGACATCACGTTGACGGCGGCGGGCGCGAACGTGGACGCGATTGACTTCGACCTCGGCGTCTCGCTCGCGGCGGGCGAGGTCGACGTCGCGGCCTGGCGCCGGCTTGAGGGGCGGCTTGAGGGAACTGTCAGGGACCAGACGATTGACGCGACGGCTGAGCTGAATGGCGCATTGGAGCGCGCGCGCATCGGGCGGCTCGCCATCCGCAATGCGGCGCTCGACACCGGGCTGAAGGCGAGGGCCGACATCGCGGCGAAATCCGCATCCCTGAGCGCGGTGGACTCCTGCGTCGCCCTGCCGTCGGGCGCCATCGCCATCCCCTCGCAGGCGCTGACGGCGCGCGTTCGCGAAGCGTCAATCTGTTCCGATGACGGCGCGTTGCTGACGGCCGACTGGAACGCCGCGCCGCGCGTCGACGCAATCGGGCGCCTCAAATCCCGCGACGCCGCCTTCGCGCTCGGCGAGACCCGGTTCGCTGGCGCGCCGCCGCAGATGGATTTCTCGGTGCGGTATCTGCCGAAGGCGCATCTCTCCACGATTGAAATGGCGCTCGCCGGCGGGGCCGTCACCCTCAACCGGTCGCTGCTGTTTACGGACGCCGCCGGACGCGGCTCGGCGCGGCTCGACGAGACCGGCCTTTCAGGGTCGATCACGGTGGGGAGCGCGGGATTGCGGCAGGTCGGTCCGGATGCGATCGCGACCCCGATGCGCGTCTCCGGCGGCGCCGAACTCCGCGACCGGAAAATCGACTTCGATTTCGCGGTGGCGACGCCGGCGGGCCTGCCCCTCGGCGCGGGGACGGGCGTCCATGATGTCTCGTCGGGACGCGGAACGGCCAACTTCGCGACGGGGCCGCTAGGCTTAACGCCCAGCGGCCTTCAGCCATCCGACTTTTCGCCGTATTTCACGGGATTGATTTCTGAAACGACCGGCGCGATGGGCGCGGAGTTCGCGTTCAACTGGCGGCCCGGCGATGTCGGCTCCAGCGGCATTGTCCGCCTCGACGATGTGGCGTTTCAGGGACCGAGCCTTGCGGTGACGCGCACCTCCGGCGTTTCCGGCGAGGTCGCGCTGTCGAGCCTCCTGCCGCTCGCGACGCCGGGCGTCCAATCAATCCGTGTGGAGACCGTCGACCTTGACGCCCTGCAATTGAGCGACGGCGACATTCGCTTTGAATTGCCAGGCGATCAGACCGTGCGCGTGCCGACGGCGACATTCGGCTGGTATGGCGGCGTCATCGGCGCCTATGACGCAGCCTCGCCGCTTGGCGTCGGACGCGTGTCGACGAACCTTCGCGCAGCGAATGTCGATTTCGGCAGGCTGCTGGCGCAATTGAACGTGGACGGTCTGTCGGGCGAGGGCGTTATTGAAGGCGACCTGCCCCTTGTGATCGAGGACGGCCGCGCGCGCATCGAAAAAGGCGAATTGCGGTCCGCCGGACCCGGCGTCCTGCGCTATACGGGCAATGCGAGCGCGCTCGCCTCGGTCAATGGCGGCGCGCAGATCGCGTTCGACGCCCTGCGCGAGCTTGAGTTCGCGTCGCTCACCGCCGGCGTCGACGGGCCGCTTGATGGCGAGTTAGAGTTCGCCGTGCGGTTCGAGGGGGCGAGCAGGCTGACCATTGACGATCCGCGCATAACCGACGCCGTGCGCGTGCCGGTCATCTATCGCATGAACATAAAGGCCCCGGCGCTCGACCTCATTCGCGAAGGGCGCGCGGCGGTGGACTTCTCCTCCCGCGCCGGCGATCTTGTCAGGGGGGCGTCTTCCAGCGAAGAAGAGGGCGGCGAAGAAGAGGCCGGCGTTGACCAGGAATAGGGCGATCGCTTCGAGGGCCTAAAAAGCGTCTTACTTTTGACCGAATGCCGTTAGAAGCTGAGGGAGACTCAGAAGGGGCGCGAAAGAGATGGAACTACGAGAGACTGCTCTTGCGGTTGGCGCCGCGTTCGTCATCGCGTCGTGCGCGACGGTTAAGGTGGAGGCGCCTGACGAGCCGATCGAGATCAACCTCAACGTCAACATCACGCAGGAAGTCCGGGTAAAGCTTGAGCGAGACGTTGAAGAGCTCATCGCCGAGAATCCGGATATCTTCTAGGCTTACGGGAGCGCATGGCGATGAAGCGAAATATCCTCATGTCGATGGCGGCGATCGCATTGGCGGGCGGCGTTGCGGTCGCTGCGCTTGAGACGGGCGGAAGCGCTCGCGCGGCGAGCGCGGCCATCGAGGCGGCGAAGCGCGACTGCGTCGTTGGCGAGCGGCTCGACGGCTATCTCGGCGCAGTGCGCGGAGCCCGGCTGAGCGGCGCCCTGAAGCGCGAAGTCGACGCCGTAAATCTGCGGCGCAAGGCGGCCTATGGCGATCTGGCGCGTCAGCGCGGCGTGACCATCGAAACCGCCGCGGCGGTGACGGCGGAGCGGCTGATTGAGCGGGCGCCTTCAGGGCAGTGCGTGCAGAACAATTCAGGCGCCTGGGTCAGGGTGCCATAGCGCGCGCGGCCACGTTGAATTTTTGCAAGGGTCGGCGGCCGAATCGCCGCTTAGTCCGTCGATTGAGATACGGACAAGCGGGAGGCCGCCCATGTCGGCGCAAACCAACGATACGAGCGAAACGCATGACGGCGGGGCCGCGCCTGCGTCCCCGGCGAGGCTTGATGCGCTCGACCTGACGTCGCTCATGTCCTCGCGGCTCTGCCATGACCTCGTCAATCCCGTCGGCGCGCTTAGTTCCGGCCTCGACGTCCTCGTCGATCCGGAGATGGACGAAGAGATGCGCCGCGACGCAATGGACCTCGTTCAGACGAGCACGGACAAGGCCGTCGCGGCGCTGAAGTTCGCGCGTCTCGCTTATGGTCTCTCTGGCGGCTTCGAGCATGACGTCTCCCTGGAGGAGGCTCGGGATCTCCTGGCGGGCGTCTACGCACATGCAAAAGCCGATCTCGACTGGCGCGTCGGCGAACCGTCGGCGCCTAAGAAGGAAGCGAAGGCGTTGCTGCTTCTGGCGCACGCCGCGATGGACTGCCTGCCGCGCGGCGGTACGGTTACGGTTTCCGGCGCCGCTGGCGACTATCAGATATCGGCCGAGGGTCCGCGCGTTCTCCTGAATGACGGCGTCGACCCGGCGCTTGCCGGCGAGGCGCCTGAGATTACGCCCAAGCAGGCGCCGCTTTACCTTATCGGCGTTATCGCCCGCGAGGCCGACGGCGCCGCGCGCGCCAGCCGCGATGGCGAAACCGTTCTGATGACGTTGAAAATGGCCCGCAAGGCCGCCTGACGCGCGTCCTTATCCCTCCCGAAGAGCCCGGCACAGGGCTTGCAGTTCCCTGCATCATCAGGCCAACGCGCAGGGCCGGGCATGCCCGGCGGGACCCAAGGGGATTGGCGACTATGACGACCTGCATGGTTATCGACGAATCCGACATCATCATGTCGTTCGCGGCGGAGGTGCTTGGCGATCTTGGCGTCGAGGCCCGCAAGGTCGGCGACCCGGACGCGGCCATCAAGACCTGCGCCGAGACGCCGCCCGACGTCATCCTGCTCGACTGGGACATGCCCGCGCTCGGCGCGATGCAGGTGATGAAAGGGGTTGCGGCGCTGGAAGCGGATAAGCGGCCGACGCTTGTTCTGACCGCCACGGAAAACGACCTCCACGAAATGGCGATCGCGCGCGCGGCGGGCGTCGCCGACGTGATTTTCAAGCCGTTCGATGCGTTTCAGATGAGCGAAGCCTTTTGCGCGCTCGGGCTGGCGGCCCCTGAACCCGCACAAGCCGACAGGAAAAGCCGGGCGAAGGCCGCCGATAAGCCCGTTGCGCCGGCCCGACAGCGCGCGCCCGTCAAGAAAGCGGCGAGCTAAGCGGCCGACCGCACGCACTTGGCCTGAAAACGCTTTAGGCGCTCCGCTCGTCCGTGTAATGCCAGTCCGTCTTGAGGCGCGGCGCAGTGAGGATGAAGAGCCCCGCCGCAACCACGTAGAACGCCGCCCCCGATAGAATGGCGTAGCGCAGCGACTCGTCGCCGAAGCGCGCGGCGAGCCCGTCGGACAGGGCGCCGATGATGAGATTGCCGAGTCCGATCCCCACAAGATTATTTACGAATAGAAAGACCGCCGAGGCGGTCGCGCGCATATTCGGCGCCACGAGGTGCTGGAACGCCGCGATGACAGGGCCGAGCCACACGAGGCTGAAGGCCTGCAGCACGATGAAGGCGGCGAAGACGATGGGGAGCGGGGTCGCGAGGACGCCGACAAGGAAGAATGGCAGGGTCGCCACGAACGCCGCGGCGGGGATAAGGGCGTAGGCGGACTTTTGCGCTTCCCCGTAACGGTCCGCCAGGACGCCGCCGAGGGCGATCCCCGCAACGCCGCCTATCAGCAGGATCGCGCCGTAAAAGTATGACGCGTAAAGCACAGGCCCCGCCTCGGCGGGAATGAGGAAGGCCGGCATAAACGCAAAAAAGCCGGGCAGGGCGTCGCCGAAACTGCGCACGAAGAACGATGGCAGCCAGAAGATGAGGCCATAGCCCATCATCGAGGAGCACGCCGCGCCGAGCGACAGGCCCCAGAAGCTCGGTTTGCTGACGAGCGTCGACACGACCTCTTTCACCGGCGCGGGCGTCGGCGGCGGCCCCCCGTCCAGCCCGCCGCGCGTCGGCTCGCGCATGGTGAGGCGAAAGATGGGTGCGATAAGAAGGCCCGCCGCACCGACGATGAGAAAGGCCGCGCGCCAGTCGAGATAGCTCGTCAGGACGCCGCCGAGGAGAATGCCGAGCGCGGAGCCCACCGGGATGCCGAACGAATAGACGCTGAGCGCGCGGGCGCGCTGGCTCGGCGGGAAATAGTCCGCGATCAGCGAATAGGCCGGCGCAACGCCGCCCGCCTCGCCGACGCCGACGCCGAGGCGCGCAAGGAATAGTTGCGTGAAATTCTGCGCCAAGCCGCAAACCGCTGTCATGGCGCTCCACACGGCGAGCGCGGCCGTCATGATCCAGACGCGGTTCGAGCGGTCGGCGAGAACGGCGATTGGCACGCCGAGGAATGTGTAGAAGAGCGCGAAAGCGAGCCCGCCCATCAGGCTGAGCTCCACGTCCGTAAGCTGAAGGTCGGCCTTGATCGGCACGGCGAGGATGCCGACGATCTGCCGGTCGATGAAGTTGAACGTGTAGACGACGACCAGGATGAAGAGCGCCCAGGCGCGATAGCCCGCTGAAAACCGCGACCGCGCCGGCTCGGCCTCCCCATCGCCGCCCTCGATCGGGGCCGCGTCGGTCATTCAGCGCCGCCGGCGGGCGCGGGCTCGATGAGGCCTTCAAGAAATGCGCGGGCGTCGGCGGCTGACCGCGCGGCGGCTTCTTCCTGGGGCACGTGGCCGACGCCTTCATAGATAATGAGGCGCGCATCCGGGATCGCGGCCGCGAGGCGGCCGCCATCGCCCGGCGGCAGCACGCGATCCTCTTCGCCCCAGATAATGAGCGTCGGCGCGGCGACGCGGCCGAGATCCTCCGTCGGATCGGGTAGGGTGAATTCCTGAATTGATTTGACGAAGGCCGCGCCATTGCCCCGGCGGCGCATGAGATCGCGCAGCCGCTGAGCGCGCTCAGGCGTCGCAAGCGCATCGTCCGCGAACAGATTTACGAGCGTCGCCTCCACGCCGGCCTCCGGCGCGGTTTGCAGAAAGAGCTTCATTGCGGCCGGCGCTTCAACTGGCGCATCGGAAACGCCGTTCGTCGGATAGGCGCCGGGCGCGAGGAGCACAAGCGCCGAGACCCGGTCCGGTGCGTTCGCGGCAAAACGCCAGGCGGCGAGCCCGCCGAGCGAGTTGCCGGCGACTATCGCTTCCTCAACTTTAATTGCGTCCATGACGTCGCCAAGGAACGCCGCCCGCTCTTCCGGCGCGTAGCGCTCCTGCGGGTCGGGACCCGTCAGTCCGTGTCCGGCGAGATCGAACCGGATGACGCGATAGTCGTCCCGGAAGGACGCCGCCCACTCATCCCAGGTCTCAAGGCTGTAGATGAAGCCATGGAGCAGGATCATCGCCGGGGCGTCGGGCGGACCCTCCTCGCGGATGCGCACGCGCGCGCCGCCAACATCAATGAACCGATCAGCGGGCGTCATGTACTGGGATTCCAGCAATGCCGGGTCGACGCCCTCGCTTGCGCGCCAGAGCATGCCTCCTGCCGCCACGAGCACAATAAAGACGAGGGCGAGGGCGCTAAGCAGAATTGTCCGGATCATGGGGCTCGCACGTCCTTTACGCCGACTCTACGCCGACCCGCGAAAATAGCTGGCGCATACATAAAACGGCGCGCAATCTGGATTTCGCGCGGCGTCAAAGCGCCCGGAAAATTAGCCGATTTGCGCGCGATTGAAAGCCGAAGCGGCGCGCCGTCCGCCTTCGGCGATGCTGCGAAAAGCGACGGACCGGCGCGCGCCGATCCGTCGCCCTTGGCGGGAAAACAGGCGGGAGGTTGCCCGCTTTCCTGATCTGACGGCCGCGTCATGATGCGCACTCTGCGGCCGCCGCCCAGCTCAGAAGCTGACGCTCAGCGTCCCGAACACCTGCCGCGGATTGCCGTAAAACGCCGTCAGGACGCCCGACAGCCCGAGCGGGTTGTTGCCGAAGGCCGGTTGCGCGGTGACAAAGTCGTAGCCGGCGACGATATATTCTTTATCGAGAAGGTTCGTGCCATGGACGCCGACGCTGAGCCGGCCGTCTTCGCGCGTCCAGGAAAGTCCGGCGTTGAAGAGAACGAAGCCTTCCTGGTCGATCGGCGAGCGGAAATTGAACTGGCTCGTTTCGCTGCGGTAGGAGAACGAGCTGTAGATATTGAAGTCGCCGTCGTCGCCGAAGAGCTCCGTCGGCGTTGTATAGCCGAGCTGGCTGAAGGCCGTGATTTCGGGCGTATTCTGGAACACCGCCTGGTCGGAGATGTCTTCGCCGGTGCGGCCGAGGAACTCATCGAAGCTGGCGTTGATGTAGCCGAACGCGAACTGGTAATCGAGCGCATCGCCGGCGCGCATCCAGTCGCGGGCGACCCCGAGATTGCCCTCGAATTCAAAGCCAAAGAGGGTTGCGGCCGCGGCATTGGTCGTGACGCCAGCGAAACTCTCCGCGATGCCGTCATTATCCGCATCAATGCCGATCGAGCCCGGGATCTGCACGTCCTGATAGTCAGAGAGGAAGAACGCCGTGTTGGTGGTGAAGCGTCCGCCGGCAAGCGAGGTCTTCCAGCCAACCTCATAGGTGTCGATTTCTTCTGGCTCAAAACGACAGAATTCAATCTGATCGTCGACGCCGACGGCACCGTCGCCATTCAGATCCGGCGCCGCGTTGGCGCCGCAGCGCGGATCGAATGAGCCGCCTTTGAAGCCCTTTGCGTAGGACACATAAAAATTATGTTCATCAAGTGGTTGCCAGGAGATGCTCGCGCGTGGGCTGAAATCGCTGAAGTCCGCTTCCGCGTCAAGGTCGGCGGCGACCGCGACCGGGGCCCGCAGCGGGCCGCCAAACACCGGCGATGAGCCGTTCAGGAAGGTTTGGCGGTCAAGCGAGATCGTCCGCGTGTCCTCGGTGTATCGTCCGCCCACGGAGACGGCGATTGTGTCCGTGAGCTGATAGCTGAAGTCGCCGAATATCGACCAGGTGCTTGTGTCGACATCGGACGAGGTGAAGGCGTTGAGGCCCGGCAGGCCGACGACCGGCAAGGCGCCCGTCGTCTCCAGGAGGACGTCGAACTCGTTCAGCGCGTTTGCGTCAAGGAAATAGAAGCCGACGACGCCGCTCAGGCGATCGCCTTCGTACAGCACCTGAAACTCCTCGCTGAACTGCGAATTGTCATAGATCGCCGGCACGTCGAGATCGACGATCGGCAGCGAGTCGAAGTCGATCGGCGTTTCGGTGAAGTCGTCCCGGTAGGCGAGGATGTTCTTCAGCGTAATGGTGTCGCTGACCCGCCATTCCGCCGTTGCGGAAACGCCTCTCGCGACGACGCTTTGCTCCGGCGCGTTGAGGCCGGAGCGCGTGTCGAAGACATTGTCGAGAACCGGGAAGCCCGGGGCATCGAGCAGTCGATGGCCCTGACGCGGGTCGGAATTGTCGTCCGTCCAGTCGCCGGTTATCCGCAAGGAGAAAGTATCCGTCGGGTCCCATTCCACCGCGACGCGGCCGGCGAGAATGTCCTTGTTGTAGTTCTCAAGGTCGGGAATGTTGAGGTTATCCCCGAAGCCGTTGCGCCGGAGATAAGCGACCGTGCCGCCCACCTTCAGGTCGCCAATCGAAGAGTCGGTCAGGAGCGGCAGGCTGAATGAGCCGATCGCGTCGAGCTGTCCGAACGTGCCGCCCTGAAGCCGAAGGTTCGCCTCCGGCTCGTCGGCGAGGCGCCTCGTCACGTACTTCACTGCGCCGCCGATTGTGTTGCGGCCGTAGAGGGTCCCTTGCGGCCCGCGCAGAACCTCAATCCGCTCCACCTGATAGATGTCCAGAAGCGCCGCCTGCGGACGGTTCAGGTAGACATCGTCGATGTAAAGGCCGACGCCGGCCTCAAAGCCGGCGACGGGGTCCTGCTGGCCGACGCCGCGGATAAAGGCGGTGATGGTGTTATTGGTGCCGCGTGAGGTTTCGAGCGTGACGTTCGGCGTGATCGCCTCGATATCGGTGAGGTCGATGGCCCCGATGGCGTTCAGCTGGTCGCCTGAAAACGCGGAGACGGCGACGGGCACGTCCTGCAGGGATTCATCCCGGCGACGCGCCGATACGATGATCTCGTCGGAGACTTCGTCTGCCGCTGAAGGGGCTTGCGCAGCCGCGCTTTCGAGCGCCGCCGAAAGCGCGATCGCGGACGCGACCGACAAGCTGGCAGCGCGGGCTCCTCCCGCGGCGCGGACTCCGATTGTGGTGGGTTGACGGTTCGACATCGAATTCCCTCCCAGGAACTTCCTGTTTCATTGACCGAGACGCCCTCGGCCCATTCGGCTTCCCGCCGTCGGGCGGCCCGTTCGCCGGGCGCGATTTTTCGTCATCGAGAGGCCGGCTCGCGACCTCACCCTTAAATTACGGGCGTTCACGGGCGCGTGACATGACGCGAGCGATCGCGCGAAGTGGTCATTTTCGCTCAATTTGCGCCATTGAGGAGGCGCGCGATCTCACTCCGCCGCCGACTGGGCCCCGGCGTCAGCGGCGGCGGCGCGCCGCGCGTAGGATTTTGGCGTCTCGCCGTTCCACGACTTGAAGGCGCGATTGAAGCTTCTGAGCTCGGCGAAGCCCAATTCTTCGGCGACCTCCGTCACCTTCAGGCCGCGCGTCAAAAGGCGCTTTGCGGCGGCGTTCAGGACTTCCTGGCGCAATTCGCGAAAGCTTGCGCCTTCCTCGTCGAGGCGCCGGCGCAGGGTCGCGACGCTGACGCCGAGGAGGGCGGCGATCCGCGTCTGGTCGATAAGCCCGCGTCCGAGCGCGCTGCGCACGAAGGACGACGTTTCCTGAAACGCGTCGCCGCTCGCCTCTCGGCCGGCCATTTTGAGGATCTCCGCGTGCACGCGGGCCGCCGTGAGCAGCTCCGCCGGCGGCGCCGTCAGCGGCGCGAAGGCGGCGTCCGCGTCGTACTCGACGGCGTAGGTCGCGGCGCCGAACGCCACCGGCGCGGACCAGCACGCGAGATGCGTCGCGTCGGCATCCCGCCTTGGCTTCGTGACGGCGATCTTTCGCAACGCGCCTTCGGCGGTTTCCGGCGCGACCACCTTCAGCATGCAATGCAGAAAGATCAGCAGGCATTCGAGCGAAAAGGAGATGTAGGCGGGATTGTCGCGGATGGCGTATGGAAAGCCGCGATCGTCGATTGCGAAGGTCACGACGTCGCCGCGCCTGCGCACCGAATTGTATTCGCCGCCATGGACGAGATTGTATGACCGGGCGACGATCTTCATCGCGTCAAAAAGCGACGTGACGCCGGTCATCTGGGAGAGGACGAAATCGGTCGTCCCCGGAAGAAGCTGGCGCGTCGACAGGTTGCAGGTTTCATCCTGCAAGGCGGCGGATATCTGGTTCTGCAGCCGGTAATAGTCCGAAAGCGCCACCGGCGTTGCGTCATCCGTGAAGAGGTCGCGGGGCAAGTCGAGGCCGCGCAGGATCTCGTGGACGGCGAGGCCGCGCGCTTCGGCCATCGTGATAAGCGGGCGGATGAGGCCGGCTGATGCATAAGCCGGAGGCGTAGGCGCGGGAGACATGGGCGCCGGAGAAGCGGCCGCCGGGTCAGCGGGCTTTGGGGCGGCGGTGCGATCTTCGTCCGTTATGACGACCACCTTTCAAAGGGCCTTTTCGCCGCGCGCGCCCGCGTGCGCGGGGCCGCGTCGATCCGTCTGTCTTCTCCTGCGCCGGCGTCGCGTAGCGTAGCGCCGTTGGGCGCCGCGCCAAAGCCTGTGCGCGCGCGTCCGGCGCGCCAGTCATGGGGGGGCGCCGTTAAGGAATATCGCGCGCCATGCGGCCTTTCATTTTGACATTGCAGATTGATGAGGCGACGGATCGCGTCCTTCAGAAGTTGCGCGCCGCGCATTTCCCGCCCGAGTTGAACCTCGTTCCGGCGCACCTCACGCTTTTCCATCAGTTGCCGGGCGATGACGAGCGCGGCGTTCTTGAGGCGGTTGGTCGGATCGCGACGGCGACGGCGGCTTTCCCGCTCATCATCGCCGGGCCGATGCGGCTTGGCCGCGGCGTTGCGCTGAAGGTGGAGGCGCCTCGTCTTCTGGAGTTGAGGGCGAGTCTCGCCAAGGCGTTCGAAGGCGCGCTGATCGCTCAGGACCGCCAGAAGTTCCGGCCCCACGTCACCGTCCAGAACAAGACAAGTCCCGCCCGCGCCGCGGCGCTCTACGAGCATCTCGCGGCCGCTTTTCGTCCGATTGAGGGTCGCGGCGAGGGGCTGCAGCTCTGGCGCTATGAAGGCGGGCCCTGGTCGCCTGCGGGGGCGATCAGTTTTTCTGCTTGAGGCGGGCGGCGTCGTCGGCTTGACGGGCGCGTCCGGGGCGCCTAGCTCGATTGGTCATCAGGAAGTCCCGCGGCCTTGAACCGCGCGAGATGGAGAGCCCAATGAGCGACAATCCGGCCCACGACGCCATCAAGGCGAAAGTCGATTCCAACGACGTCATGCTGTTCATGAAAGGCACGCCGCAGTTTCCGCAGTGCGGGTTTTCCGCGGCCGTGGTGCAGATTCTGAACTATCTCGGCGTCGATTACGGCTCGGATAACGTCCTCGCCGACGACGACCTTCGCCAGGGGATCAAGGACTTCTCCGACTGGCCGACCATCCCGCAGCTCTATGTGAAGGGCGAGTTCGTCGGCGGCTGCGACATTATCAAGGAGATGTTCGAGAAGGGCGAGCTTCGAGGCTATCTTCAAGACAAGGGCGTCGAAGTCGCCGCCGCCTGAAAATCGCGTCGCGCCTTTTGCGCGTGATGACGACCTGAAGCGCATTGCGGACGGCGTTCGCAATCGAACCTTGCCGAAACCCGAATGGACGCACGCGGCGCATTTCGCCGCGGCGTTGTGGTTGTTGCGCGAACCGGGCGTCGACGCGTTCGCCGTCATGCCGGGGGCGATCCGCGTCTATAACGAAGCGACCGGCGTCCAGAACACCGACACGGACGGGTATCACGAGACGATCACGCTCGCGTCCTTGCGGGCGGCGAGGGCGGCTCTCGACGCCGCGCCGCCGGACCGACCCTTGCATGCGGTCCTCGCGGACCTTCTGTCCTCGGACTACGGACGATCCGACTGGATACTCCGTTTCTGGTCGCGGGAGCGGCTGTTTTCCGTCGAGGCGCGCAAGGCCTGGGTCGAGCCGGACCTGAGGGCTTTGCCGTTCTAGGCTGAAGCGTCGCCCGGCAGCATCGCATGTAAGGTCTCCAGCCGGTCGGCCTCGCCTGCCGGCTTGTCCCAACGGATGCGGCTGATGCGCGGAAACCGCATTGCGACGCCGGACTTGTGCCGGGCGCTGCGGTTGAGGCCTTCGAACGCGACCTCGAGCACGAGGCCGAAGTCCGGCTCTGCGCGCACCTGCCGGACGGGACCGAAGCGGTCGGTGGTGTGCTCACGGACGAATTTATCGAGTTGCTTCAGTTCCTCGTCGGTAAAGCCGAAATACGCCTTTCCGACGGGCGCGAGCGTTTCCTCCTCGGTCCAGACCCCGAACGTGTAGTCGGAATAAAACGACGAGCGCTTGCCGTGCCCACGCTGGGCGTACATGAGGACGGCGTCGATGAGGAACGGATCGCGCTTCCATTTCCACCATTCGCCCTTCGGCCGGCCGGGCACATAGGGCGAGGCGCGCCGCTTCAGCATCAGCCCTTCAATGGCGTCGTCCGGCGGCGCAGCGCGGGCGGCGGCGAGGGCGTCCTTGTCCTGAAGGTTGAGAACGGGCGACAGGTCAATGCGCTTGCGCGGGCCGTCCGTAAACAGGTCTTCAAGCCGGGCGCGCCGGTCTTCGAACCGCTGAGCGCGCAGGTCTTCGCCGTCCACGGACAGGAGATCATAGACGCGGATGAAGGCCGGATGGGTCTGAAGCAGCTTCTTTGAAACGGTTTTGCGGTTGAGCCGCTTTTGCAGCTCGGCGAACGGCCGGACGGCGAAGGGCGGCTTCGCCGGGGCGTAGACGAGAAGCTCGCCGTCCATGACGGCGTCGAGGTCGAGCGCGTCGACGACGTCCGGGAACGCCGCGCCGATGTCGTCGCCTGTGCGGGAGTAGAGCCTGCGGACGCCGCCTTCGCTGACCGCCTGAATGCGGATGCCGTCCCACTTCCATTCCGCGGCGAAGGCGTCGGGGTCGAGGGCGTCGAGGTCGCGCGCCTCCAGCGGGTGCGCGAGCATCACCGGCCGGAAATAGCCGGGCTTTTCCGCATCCGGCTTCTCGCCCTTGCCCTCCAGCCAGGCGAAGAGGTCAGTATACGGTATCTGAAGCCCGTGCCACAGCTCCTCGATCTCGGTGACGGGCTTGTCGCCGAACGCGGCGAGCGCCGTCTTGGCGAGGCGCGAGGAGACGCCGATCCGCAAGCCGCCGGTGACAAGCTTCAGAAGCGCCCAGCGGCCGGAGGCGTCCATGGCGTCGAGCCAGCCGGCGACAAGCTTCGGGCCGTCGGCGCGCGAGGCGGCGTTCAGCGTCTCGACGATTTCTCCGAGCTCCGGGGCGCGGTTCGCCCCGGCCTTCGATGGCCAGGCGAGGGATATGGTCTCCGCAAGGTCGCCCACATAGTCGTAGGAGAGATCGAACAGCGCCTCGTCCATGCGGTCATAGATGATGGCGCGCAGCATGGCCGGCTTCACCGAGCGGATTTCGAGGTCACGCGTGATCGCCGCAAGCGCATAGCCGCGATCCGGGTCCGGCGTCGCCGCGAAATACTCCGTCAGGAGACGGATTTTGCCGTTCCGCTGCGGCGTCAGGACAAGGCGTTCGAGGAGATCGGCGAAGGCGCGCATCAATCATGCTCGTCTTCATAGCCGACGAGAGAGAGCGGGCGCGCCTTGACGCCTTCAAGCTCCGCCCAGCGGGTAAGGGCGTCCTCGCGGCCATGGGTGATCCAGAGCTCCTGAGGCTGAATATCGCGCACGGTATCGGTCAGTTCATCCCAGTCTGCGTGGTCGGAAAGAATGAGCGGCAGTTCGACTCCGCGCTGGCGGGCGCGGGCGCGCACCCGCATCCAGCCGCTGGCGAAGCACGCGACGGGCTCGGGGAAACGGCGCGCCCATTTGTCGGCGAAGGCGGAGGGCGGCCCGACGACGATCTTGCCGGCGAAGTCGTTCTTCGCGCCGGCCTTTGACGCGATGGTCGCGGGCGCAAGGGGGCCAAGCGCGACGCCGAACGCCTCATAAAGGTCGCAGAGCTTTTGCATGGCGCCGTGGATGTAGATGGTTTCGTCATAGCCCGCTTCCCGCAGGAGGCGGATGATCCGCTGCGCCTTGCCGAGGGCGTAGGCGCCGACGAGGTGCGCGCGTTCAGGGAAGCGCCGCACTGACGCGAGCAGCTTGTCGATCTCGCCGCGATCGTCCGGGTGCCGAAAGACGGGCAGGGCGAACGTCGCCTCGGTGATGAAAACGTCGCATGACATGACCTCAAAGCCGACGCAGGTGGGATCGCGCCGGCGCTTGTAGTCGCCGGAGGCGATGAGGCGCTTGCCGGCGTATTCGACGACCGCTTGCGCGGAGCCGAGCACGTGTCCGGCGGGGATGAGCGTCACCTCAACGCCATTGATGGCCGTGGAAACGCCGAGCGCGGCCGGCTGGCGGGAGGTCGTGAAGTCTTCGCCATAGCGCGCGGCCATGATGGCGATCGTCTCTTCCGTGGCGAGGACGGCGCCGTGGCCGGCGCGGGCGTGGTCGGCATGGCCGTGGGTGACGACCGCACGGTCCACGGGCCGGACGGGGTCGATGAAGAAATCCCCCGGCGGGCAGTAAAGCCCTTTCGGCGTTGGCCGTAGTATCTCATCGAGGCGGGTCACCGCCCCGACTTATGCGCTGCCGGCGTCGTTCGCCAGTCGGCGCGGCGCCAGAGCCTGTTTGAAAAAGCCAGCAAAATCCCCCGTGATCTGATAATCAGACGTGCGCCGGCCGACGGCATGGCCGGTTCGGGCTCTATTCTTAAAAGACTAAGAGCCTGAACCATATCGTCGCGGGGAAACGAACGTCTGATTATCTGTTGCTTAATTGATGGTGGACGTTCTCGAAAAGGCTCTTAGGTGTTGGCCGGCATGAAATTCCGGTTGCGCAAGAGCGCGGCCGACGCCAGCGACACCAGGAGCCCGACGGGGAAGATCTCCAGGAAAGTCATCGGCAGGCGCATCAGCGGATTGGCGTAGCTCGCCTTCATCTTCTCCATATCGGCGATGAGCTTCTCAAGCTCCTCGCCCGAGACGCCGGCGGCCTTCTTCTTCTCGATGACGCCGGCCGCGTAGTCGGCGATGAAGGCGTGGTCCGTTGACGCGAGGTACGCCTCCCAGACGGCCACATAGACGACGCCGGCGACGGCGGCGATGGCGAGCCCGGCGCCGAGCGCCTGCATGAAGCTGATGACCCCGCCGAGATCCTTGTCGCGGTATTGCTTGACGCCGACAAAGATGAGCGACAGCGCGACGAGCATGACGAGATAGCCGAACGCCTGGCCGCCCGTGTGGCCGCCGTCGCCGAGGGTCAGTCCGGCGATCATGACGGAAATGACGATCGCGCCGGCGACGCCGCCAAAGATGAGCGCAATGCGAAGCATGGGAATCTCCTTCAGTTGAGCGCTTCCGATGCCGCGAATGGGCCGGAAACCGTCGCGCGCCGCCATCGCCCGAACGGGTGATTTCAATGAATTCAGCCGTTTAGCGGAGGTTTCTCAAGGGATGAGACGCAGCCGGCGCGCCGCGTCCACCGCCTCGGTGCGCCGCTGGGCCTCGAGCTTGCGGTAGAGGTTGGACAGATGCGTTTTCACCGTATTGGGGGAGACGTCGAGGGCGCGGGCGATCTCCTTGTTGGCGCGGCCGGCGGCGACGAGCTCCAGCACCTGGAGTTCTCGGGGCGACAGGCCAAGCGATTTGATCGCCGCGTCATTGCGCTCGAAGCCCTCCGGCGCGGCGCGGCCGCGGGTCAGCCGCCAGCCGACGAGCCCGCCAAGTCCTGCGAACGCGGTCGCCACGACGAACAGGTAAGCCTCGGTCGAAAGCGACCGAGCCGCATGCCGGTAATCGAGCTGCTCAAGGGCGAAGGCGGCGAGCGCCAGGCCGATCGCCGAGACAGCCACGACGCCGATAGTGGATTTCGATGGCCCGGCCCGCATGGCCGTCAGCTACCCATATTGGGGTCGCGGCGTCAAAACGCCCAAGGGGTTTATTCGGGTACGCCCGCGCCCCAAAAAGGCGCGATGACGGCGCTTCCGGCGACATTCGACGACTGGTTTTCCGCCCGCGGCTGGGCGCCGCGCGCGCATCAGCTTGAGTGCCTCGACGCCGCGCGGGAAGGGCGCTCGCATCTCCTTATTGCGCCGACGGGCGGCGGCAAGACGCTCGCCGGATTCCTGCCGACGCTCGTCGACCTGTCCGAGACGCCGTCGGCCGCAGCGCGCGTCCACACCCTTTACATCTCGCCCCTGAAGGCGCTCGCCGTCGACATCGCGCGCAATGTGGCGACGCCCATCGACGAGATGGGGCTGCCCGTCAGGATTGAGACGCGCACCGGCGACACGCCTCCCGCCCGTCGCCAGCGCCAGAAGGACCATCCGCCGGACATTCTTCTGACGACGCCGGAGCAGGTCTCGCTGATGCTGTCGCGGCAGGACGCGCATGACTATTTCGGCGGACTGAAGCGCGTCATCCTCGATGAGCTGCACGCCTTCGCGAATACGAAGCGCGGGCATCTGCTCGCCTTGTCGCTCGCACGGCTGAAATCTATCGCGCCCGACGTACGCCTCGCGGGGCTCTCCGCGACTGTGCCGGACCCGGAGGTTCTGCTCGACTATCTGACCCCGCCCAAAGGCGAAGAGCGGCGCGCGCGGCTCATCCGCGCCGAGGGCGGCGCGCGCGCGAACGTCTCGGTGCTGAATTCCGAGAACCGTATTCCCTGGGCGGGGCATTCGGCGCGCCACGCCTGGGACGAAGTCTATGACGCGATCAAGGATTCCGGCCTGACGCTCGTCTTCGTCAACACCCGCAGCCAGGCGGAGATGACATTCCAGGCCTTATGGCGCATGAACGAAGACGCCCTGCCGATCGCGCTTCACCATGGCTCGCTCGACGTGGCGCAACGCCGGAAGGTCGAGGCGGCGATGGCGCGCGGGGATTTGCGCGCGGTCGTGTGCACCTCGACCCTCGATCTCGGCATTGACTGGGGCGACGTCGACCTCGTCGTCCAGATTGGCGCGCCTAAGGGCGCAAGCCGCCTGACGCAGCGCATCGGCCGCGCGAACCACCGCATGAACGAACCTTCGCGCGCGCTGATGGTGCCGGACAATCGCTTTTCGGTGCTCGAATGCCTCGCCGCCAAAGACGCCATTGAGGAGGGCGCGCTTGACGGCGAGCCGTGGCGCGAAGGCGCTTTGGATGTGCTCGCCCAGCACATCAGCGCCATGGCCTGCGCCGCGCCGTTCCATGCCGATGATCTTTACGGGGAGGTGATCGCTGCGGCGCCGTATCAGGAGCTTTCGCGCGAGATTTTCGACAGAGCGCTGCAATTCGTCGCCACGGGCGGCTACGCGCTGAAATCTTATGACCGCTACAAGCGGATCGTACAGGACCCGGACGGACGGCACCGCGTCCGGAACGGCCGCGTCGCGCAGCAGCACCGCATGAACGCCGGCGTCATTGTGGAATCCGCCTCGCTCAATGTGCGGATCATGTCGGGGAAGGGGCCGAAGCGCGGGACCGGCAAACGGCTCGGAACCATGGAGGAATGGTTTTTCGAAGGCCTGACGCCCGGCGATACGTTCATGTTCGCGGGTGAAATCCTGCGCTTCGAAGGGATCGCCGGCATGGACGCGCTCGTCACCCGCGCGCCGGGCGAGAGCCCGCGCGTCCCCACCTGGGGCGGCGGGCGGTTTCCCCTGTCGTCTTTCCTGGCGGATCGCGTGCGGCGGATGATCCATGACCCGGCCTATTGGCCGCATCTGCCGGACCCGATCCGGGAATGGCTGGAAATTCAGCAAAGCCGTTCCGTCATTCCGAAGGCGGATGAGCTGCTCGTGGAAACCTTCCCGAACGGCGATAAGCACTTTCTCGTCTGTTATCCGTTCGACGGCATCCTCGCGCACCAGACCCTCGGCACGCTCATCACGAAGCGGCTTGAGCGGGCTGGCGCGCAGCCCCTCGGCATGGTGGCGACGGAGTATTCGCTGTCGGTCTGGGGACGGCGCGACATGGGCGAGATCGATATGGCCGACCTATTCGACGAGGACATGCTCGGCGACGACCTTGAGGCGTGGCTTGGCGAGTCCTTCCTCATGAAACGGACATTCCGTAACTGCGCGGTCATCGCCGGGCTCGTGGAGCGGCGCCATCCGGGGACGGAGAAATCGGGCCGGCAGGTGACGTTCTCCTCCGACCTCATCTTCGATGTTCTGAAGGAGCACGAGCCCGACCACATTCTCCTGAAGGCCGCCTGGGCGGACGCGGCAGGCGGCTATCTCGACATTGCGCGGCTGCAGGCGGTGTTGGCGCGCGTCAAGGGCCGCATCGTCCACCAGCGCCTGCCGCGCGTCTCTCCGCTCGCCGTGCCGGTGATGCTGGAAATCAACAAGGACCCGATTGTCGGCGAAGCGCGCGAGGCGATGCTGCGGGAAGGCGCGGACGAGCTGGTGAAGGAGGCGATGGGCGCGGACGAATAAGCGACGGCGTCCGTCAGCTGATGACGCCGTCGCGCCTCAGCGTCGAAATCTCCGCTTCGTCCGCCACCGTCGCCAGTATGTCGTCCGTATGCGCGCCGAGCGCCGGCGGCGGCGTCGGGCTTGGCGCCGGGGAGCCGGAATACTTCACAGGGTGACGGCCGAACGGCGGGGCCGCGCCGCCGATATCGGACGCATCGCCTTCCAATGCGCCTCGCGCCGCGACATGCGGGTCGCTAAACGCCGCCTTGACGTCATTGACCGGTCCTGCGGGTACCCGGGCGTCGTCAAGGATCGCAAGCCATTCGCCTACGGAGCGCGTGGAGAGAATGGGCCCGAGCGCTGCGTTGAGGTCGTCGCGATTCCGCACGCGCGCGGGGTTGGTCGCAAAGCGCGGATCATCCGCGAGGTCGGGCGCGCCGATCGCCGTGGCGAAGGCTCGGAACTGCCCGTCATTGCCGACCGCGACGACGAACGGCGCATCGGCGGCCGTCACGACCTGATAGGGAACGATGCTTGGATGCGTATTGCCGAGGCGGCCGGGCGCGTCGCCGGTGGCGAGATAGCTTGAGGCCTGGTTGGCGAGGGCGGCGACCTGGCAGTCGAGGAGCGCGACGTCAATATGCTGGCCTTCGCCCGTCGCCTCGGCGTGGCGCAGGGCTGCGAGCGCCGACGTCGCGGCGTACATGCCGGCGAAGAGGTCCGAGACCGCGACGCCGACCTTTGTCGGCTCCGCGCCCTCAACGCCGTCGGCCGGTCCGGTGACCGACATGAGGCCTGACATCGCTTGTATGATAAAGTCATAACCCGCCCGGTCCTTATACGGACCGTCCTGGCCGAAGCCGGTGATTGAGCAATAGACGAGTCGCGGGTTGATCGCCCGGATCGAGGCGTAGTCGAGCCCGTATCTGGCGAGGCCGCCGACCTTGAAGTTCTCGATCAGGATATCCGCCTTGCGGGCGAGGCGGCGGACAAGCGCCGCGCCTTCGGGCTTTGAGAAGTCGATGGCCGCGGAGCGCTTGTTGCGGTTTGCGCACTGGAAATAGGCCGCATCGCCCTCGCCGTTGTCGCCGCCGACAAAGGGCGGGCCCCAGGCGCGCGTGTCGTCGCCGGTTCCGGGGCGCTCGATCTTCATCACATCGGCGCCGAGATCGCCGAGGAGCTGGCTCGCCCAGGGGCCGGCGAGAACGCGTGAGAGGTCAAGAACGGTGACGCCGGCGAGAGGGCCGGCCGAACCTGAGACAGCGGGGGCGGTAGCGTGCGCGCGATCGGTCATGCCGCCTGATAGGCGCGCCGGCTTAGGCTTGTGAAGGGCCTGCGTCGGCCGCGCGGCGGCGCCGGCGAATTGACCGGAGCCGCCGCGTTCGTAAGATGCGAGCAAAATCAAGAAGAAGCGCGCGGAGGGTCCTCGGAAGGGACCCGTCGCCCAGCGGGAACAATAAGCAAACCGCCCGGATCGCCCAGAAGACGGCGTCGAGGCGTGGACAGGGAGGACGCCCCATGCAGGGCCTCATGATGGACCGGCCGTTGCTGACGACCGAGATCTTCAAGCACGCGCTTCGAACCTATCGCGGGACCGAGATCGTCACGCGCATGGTTGAGGGGCCGATTCATCGCTATACGGTCGCCGATGCGGGCGAACGCGTCGCAAAGCTCGCCAACGCGCTCGTCGATCTTGGCGTCAAGCATGGCGACCGGGTGGGCGTCATCGGCTGGAACACCCACCGCCAGTTCGAGATGTATTTCGCCGTCGGCGGCATCGGCGCCGTCCTGCATACGGTGAACCCGCGGCTTGGGCCGCAAAACGCCGCCTACGTCATAAATCACGCCGAGGACGACTGGCTGTTTTATGATGCGACGTTCGCGCCGCTGGTGAACGCGATTGCGCCTGCGCTGACAACCGTCAAAGGCCGGTTCGTCCTGACCGACGAGGCGCATCTGGGCGACGCCGGCGGCGACGGCGTGGGGACTTATGAGGAGCTGATCGCCGACAAGCCGACCACGTTTAACTGGCCCGACTTCGATGAAAACGACGCCGTCGCGATGTGCTACACGTCGGGCACCACAGGCAATCCGAAGGGCGTCGTCTATTCGCACCGGGCGCTCGTCATTCAGACATTCGCCTCGCTTCTGCCGTCCGCGCTTGCGCTTAAGGAGGGCGAGACGCTGCTGCCCGTGGTCCCGATGTTCCATGTGAACGCCTGGAACACGCCCTATTCGTGCATGATGGCGGGCGTGAAGCAGGTGTTTCCCGGACCGCGGCTGGACGGGGAAGGTCTTTATGAACTGCTGGAGGGCGAGAAGGTCGATTTCTCCGCCGGCGTGCCCACAGTCTGGCTTGGACTTCTCCAGTACCTTCAGAAGACGGGCAAAAAGCTCACCCATCTGAGGAAAGGCCTCTCCGGCGGATCGGCGCTGCCGGAAGCGATCATCCGCGGCTTCGCCGAGCATGGCGTCGAGATCCAGCAGGGCTGGGGCATGACGGAGATGAGCCCGCTTGGCACCGTGAATACGTTGCCGCCGCATCTCGCCGAACTGTCCCTCGACGACAGCATGCCCTATCGCCTCAAGGCCGGCCGCGCGATGCCCTATGTGGACATGCGCATCGTCTCGCCCGACGGGCACATCCTGCCCCATGACGGAACGAGCGATGGCCACCTCCAGGTGCGCGGCCCCTGGATCGTCGGCTCCTATTACAAGCCGGAATCGGAGACGCTGACCGCCGACGGCTGGTTCGACACCGGCGACGTCGCCACCATCGACGCCGACGGCTTTCTTGAGATCACCGACCGGGCGAAGGACGTCATCAAGACCGGGGGCGAGTGGGTCTCGTCCATCGACATAGAGAATGCGGCCATCCTGCACCCGGATGTCGCCAATGCGGCCGTCATCGGGGTCCACCATCCGAAATGGCAGGAGCGCCCGCTTTTGATCGTCGTTCGCTGCGACGGATCGGACGTGGCGCCGGACGTCCTCACCGATTTCCTGAAGCAGCGGCTCGACAAGATCGCGATCCCCGACGCCATTGAATTTGTTGACGAACTTCCGCTGGGGGCGACCGGCAAGGTGCTGAAGACCGAGCTTCGAAAGAAGTTCGCGGGCTATGAGCTGCCAGCTTAAAAGCTGAGGGGGCGGCGCCTGATCCGCCAGGCGCCGCATTGCCGTAAGGCGTTGCGTCACGTTCCTGCGAGGGACGGCGACGTCTCGATTGCGCGTTTCTACGCATTCGGCGTAAACGCTGTTGACGCGCGGAAAACCAATATCTGCTAGTCTTGTCGACGCCGGGGCTGGTCTGCGCGACGGTCTTTCCGGTCTTCGGCGTTCAAGAGAGAGGGCCTGCGCCCTTCTGGCGGATATCTGGCGCATAGCCGAAGCTCGTGACGGCAGCTCGAACCACGGAAGCGAAAGAGTGATCGGACGGGGGAAATTCCTTATCGGGCTTGCGGCCGGCGGCCTCATCGGCGCGGCGGTGGCTATCAGCGCGACGACGCTCGATTTCGGCGGCGAAGCGGGCCCGGAGGCGACGCGGCCTGCCGGCGGGGCGTCCGCCGCGCGCGGACAGGGCGGACAGCGCCGGGGCGGTCCGCCCGGTCGTGGCGGGCGGCTGCCCGCCGTAGCGTTCGCTGAGGTTGAAGCCGCGACCATCGGCGTCACGCTGTCGTCGATCGGCGTAGCGCGCTCGGTTCGGTCCGTGAGCGTCACGTCCGAGGTCGCCGGCGTCGTCGCCGAGGTGGGGTTTGCGCCCGGGCAGATGGCGAAGGCGGACGATCTGCTTGTGCGGCTCGACGATCGCGAGCAGCGCATCGCGCTCGAACGCGCGCGGGCGCAGTATCCGATTGCGCAGCGAAATGCGAGGCGCTTCGCGGCGCTGGCGAAAGACGACGCCGGCTCGGCCGTTGAGGCCGACAACGCCGCTTCCGAGGCCGAGCGCCTCGCCGCGGAAGTGAAGGCCGCTGAATTCGAACTCTCCCGGCGCAGCATTCGCGCGCCCTTCGATGGCGTCCTCGGCCTTGCGGACATTGAGCCGGGCGATCTCATTTCGGCCGCGCAGATGGTCGTCTCAATCGACGATACCAGCCAGATGATTGTGGCGTTTCCCGTGCCGCAGGAAGCCTCCCGCGATGTGGCGATCGGCCAGCCAGCCGACCTCATCGACCCGAGGGCGCCAGGCGGCCGCATGGCCGGCGCGGTCACCGCGATCGACTCCCGCGTAGATCCTGCGGCGCGCACGCTGATGGTCGAGGCGACATTCGAAAACGCCGACGGCGCAATACGTCCGGGAACGACGTTTGAAGTCGAAACCCGGTCCGAGGGCGCCGAAGCGCTCCGCACGCCGAGCATCGCCGTGCAGTGGGACCGCACCGGGTCTTATGTCTGGGCGCTTGAGCAAGATGGCGCTGCGAAACGCGTCGGCGTCGTCATCGCCCAGCGGGAGGCCGATTCGGTCCTCGTCCGCGGACCGCTCGCCGCTGGCGACAGGGTTATCTCCGACGGCGCGGATCGCGTCCGGGCCGGGATGAAGTTCCCGCGCCGGCGGCCGACATCCGGCGGCGTCGGCTCCGGGCTCTCCGCCGGGGGGCTTGATTGAGCGAGCCTTCAGATCGCCCCGAGGGCAAGGACGCGGCGCCTGGCGGCGGCCTGATTGAGGCGTTTGTCCGCCGGCCCGTACTGTCCGGCGTCCTCAGCCTGCTGATCGCGATCGCCGGGCTCGCCGCCCTCCTCGGCGTTGAAGTGCGCGAACTTCCGGACGTCGATCAGCCGGTGGTGTCGGTGCGGACCCAATATCCGGGCGCGGCGCCGGACGTCATCGACGCGGAGATCACGTCGACCATCGAAAGCGCGATCGCGCAGGTGGCGGGGCTCACCTCGATTTCGTCTTCTTCTCGCTACCAGCGCTCCGAAGTCACCATCGAGTTTTCGAGCGACGTCGACATCAATGTGGCGGCGACGGACGTCCAGAACGCCGTCGCGGGCGAGTTGCGCGATCTGCCCGATGACGTCGAGCCGCCGGAGGTGGTCAAGGCTGACAATAACGCCGACCCGATCATGCGGCTCTACGTGGCGGCCCAGGATTATGACGACGCGGCGCTGGCCGACCTGATTGACGACGTCATCCTGCCGCGGGTTCAGGCCGTCAGCGGCGTTGCGGAGGCGTACTCCTACGGCACGCGGCAACGGAATATCCGTGTGCGAATCCTGCCGGCGGCGCTCGCCGCGCGCGATCTATCGGTCAGCGACGTCGTCAATATGGTGGAAACGGCGGGCCAGTCCGCGCCGAGCGGGCGGCTGCGGGGACGCGACCAGGATCTTCTCATCCGGTCGGAGGCGCAGGCCGATACACCTGAGAAGGTGGGCGATTTGCGGTTCGCGAACGGCGTGCGGCTAAACGAAGTCGCGGTTGTCGAATGGGGGCTTGAAGACCAGACGACGACGGCGCGCGTCAACGGCCTGCCGGGCGCCGGCGTCGCCGTGGTGCGGCAGGCGCAGTCTAACACGGTCGCCGTGGCCGACGGCGTTTACGAGGCCGTCGATGAATTGAATGACTCCTTGCCGGCTGGAGTGGACGTGCGCGTGACCGTGGACGATGCGATCTTCATCCGCCGCGCCATCAGCGAAGTGACGCGCAGCCTCGGCTTCGCCACGCTGATCGTCACGGTCGTGATTTTCGCGTTTCTGCGGTCCGCCCGGGCGACGCTGGTGCCGGTGATCGCGATCCCCGTATCGCTCCTCGGCACGGTGGCCGCCATCTATCTCGCCGGATTTTCGATCAATCTCATCACGCTGCTCGCGCTCGTCATGTCCACGGGCCTCGTCGTCGACGACGCCATCGTCGTGACTGAGAACATCGAACGCCGGCGCAGCGGCGGGCTCGGCAAGCGCGCGGCCGCGGTGCTCGGCGCGCGCGAGATCGTGTTCGCGGTCCTGTCGACGACGGCGACGCTTGCCGCGGTGTTCGTGCCGATTTCGTTCTTGCCCGGACAGGCGGGCAAGCTCTTTTCCGAGTTCGGGTTCACGCTCGCCTTCGCGGTATGCGTATCCTCGTTTGTCGCCCTGACGCTCTGCCCGATGCTGTCGGTGAAGCTCGCCAAGGACAGGCCGCAATCGGGCGCCGGCGACGGCGCGGGCGCGCGCGATGGCTTTGAGGCGGCGCGGCGCGCCTATCGCGGCGCGCTGGAATTTCTCATACGCCGGCCGATCGTCCCGATCATCGCCGCCCTTCTGTTCGCGTCCGGCACCGCAATCGTCTACAACTCCCTGCCGCGCGAACTGACGCCCAAGGAGGATCGCGGCGGCGTCTTCATGATTGTCACCGTGCAGGACGGCGCAAATCTCGCCTATCTCGACCAGAAGGTAGAGGAGATCGAGCGACAGCTCGCTCCCTTCGTCGACGACGGCGACGCGTCCAACGTCATTTCCATCAACGGCGCGCGCGGCGGGATCATCTCCTTTGTCATCCTGAAGCTGAAGGACTGGTCGGAGCGTGACACGCCGCAGATCGAGTTCGAGCGGCAATTGCGGCGCATCACGTCGAACATTCCGGGAGCGACCGTCTTTGTGCGATCGGGCAACAGTCTCGGCATCAGGGGCGCGGGCCAGGGGCTTAAGTTCGCCGTCACCGGCGACGACTATGTCGCCGCAGCGGAAGCAGCCGAAGAGATCGCCGCCCGGTTGCAGCAAAGCGACACGTTCGGTTTCGTCAGGCTCGACTTTTCGATTTCCCAGCCGCAGGTGACGATCGATATCGACCGCGAGGCGGCGGCGCTGATCGGCGCGCCGGTCAATGAAATCACGACGGCGATCAACGTCATGGCCGACGAGTTTCGCGCCGGCGAGGTTTTCATCGGCGACGACGCCATCGACATCATGGTGTCTGCGGGCGGCTCGCCTATCGACGACCCGACCGACCTTCAGAACGTCTTTATACGCACGGATAGCGGCGCGTTCGTGCCGCTTTCGTCGGTGGCGAGGGTGAGGGAGGAGGCGGTCGCGTCGACCCTGGCGCGCGAGGAGAGGCGCCGCGCCGTGCCGGTGACGGCGTCCCTCGCGCCAACGGCGCGCCTCGGCGACGCCGTTATCGAATTGCGGGCGATCGCCGACGAGGTTCTGGCCGACGAATTGTCGATCACGCTTCTTGGCGAGGCGCGGCTTCTGAAGCAGGCGGATAATGCGACGGCGATCGTGTTCGGCTTCGCCGCGCTCATTGTGTTTCTCGTGCTCGCCGCGCAGTTCGAGAGCGTCATCAGCTCCGTGATTATTATGGTCACAGTGCCGTTTGGCCTCGCCGCCGCAATCTACGCCATGGCCATCGTCGGCGGATCGATCAATTACTACAGCCAGATCGGCCTTGTGCTGCTGATCGGGATCATGGCGAAGAACGGCATTCTGATCGTCGAGTTCGCGAACCAGCTGCGCGACCGGGGCGCGGGCGTGCGCGACGCGATCCTGGAGGCGTCGACCGTCCGCCTGCGGCCGGTCGCCATGACGGCGATTTCGACGCTGCTCGGCGGCGCGCCGCTCATCATCGGAACAGGCGCCGGAGCGGAGTCCCGCGCCGCTCTCGGCTGGGTCATTGTCGGCGGACTCGGCTTCGCCACCGTCTTCACGCTCTTCCTGACGCCGGTCGCCTATTACCTGCTGGCGCGGTTCTCCAAGCCGCGCGCGGCGGAGGAACGGGCGGTCACGGAGGAACTCGCCGCCGCCGGCGCCGCCGGCGAGAACGCGGCGATTTAGCCTGGCGCGCCGCCCTCGCAGGCTGCTATCTCCCTATCGAGACGCTCCAGCCACGCATCGCCAAACTGGTCGGCGTACCAGTCGCGCAAGTCCGTTGCCGCTTCCCGGAAGCTCGCTTTCTCCGCTGGCGTCGGCGTATGGACGACGCCGCCTGCGGCGCGGAAAGCGGCGTAGGCGTCGGCCGAGGCGCGCTTTGGCGCCGTGCGCGTGACGTCGCGCAGGCGCGCAAAACCCTCCTCGACAATGCGCCGCCGATCAGCGGTAAGCTCCTCCCATCTGGTTTCCGAGTACCACCACGCCGCGCCCATATAGCCGTGGCGATCAAGGACAATGTGCTTGATTTGCTCCTCGAACCGCATGCTGACGATATCCTGAACGCTGTTCTTCGATCCGTCGACGACGCCGGTTGCGAGGGCGGCGTATAGCTCCGACCAGGCGACGGGCGTCGGGTTCGCGCCCAGCCGCGCGACAAGCGCCTGGCCAATCGGCGCCGCGGTCGTGCGAATTTTCAGTCCCTTCATGTCGGCGGCCGAGCGCACCTGTCGCCGCGTCGTCGCGAAGTTGCGCCAGCCGCCTGTATTGCCGACCACCATCAGGCGCAGGCCCGACCCCGCCGCGAGGACTTCCGACCGGAGCGCCTCGGCGACGGCGCCGTCAAAGACGCATTCGGCGGTGTCGTCGTCATCGAATAGGTAGGGAAGGTCGAACGCCTGCCCCGGTGGGTAGATGGTCGCAAGGCCGCCGAATGTCGTCATGAAGACGTCAAGCGCGCCGGACCGCATATGGCCAATGCACTCGCGCGCGCTGCCGCAGAACTGGCCGGAATGGTAGATCTCGACGGCGACGGCGCCATCCGTATGCGTTTCGATGTGCGCTTTCAGCGCCGAGGCGCCGGCGAAGTCTTCGTCCGCCGTGGAGCCGATGAGGCCGATCCGGATGCGCTCGGCCGGTTCGCGGGAGGTTTCCATCGCGATGCCGTAAAGGCAGATCGCGGCGATCGCCGCGTAAGCGAGCGTCAGAATACGACGCGTTCTTGTCGGCGGCGCTTTGGTCATGCGAAGCCGAGGGCGCGGGGGATGGCTAGGGCGGCGTCCGGCGCAAACGTGATGAAGGCGATGACGCCGAGATGCGCGGCGAGATAGGGCGCGGATTCCGCTGCGATGCGTTCGGGCGTTTCATCGGAGACGGCGGACGTGACGAACAGCACAAGTCCGACAGGCGGCGTCGCCAGCCCGACCGTGAGGTTGACGCACATGACGATGGCGAAGTGCAAGGGGTCGACGCCGAGTTCAACGAATGCGGTTCCAAGCGCCGGGCCGAGGATCAGGATCGCGGGGCCGGCGTCAAGGAACATGCCGATCATCAGCAATAGGACGTTGAGCGCAAACAGCATGAGGAGGAGGTCGCCCGGCCGGGCGCTTAGAGCGTTGGCGAGGCCGGCGGCGAGGCCGGAAACGGTCACCATCCAGGAGAACGCGACTGACGCGCCGATGAGGAACAGGACGACGCCGGACTGGGCGGCGGCGCGCGCGAACACGCCCGCGACCTCGTCGCGCTTTAACCCGATGGGGCCGAAAACCGCGAGCAGAAGCGCGTAGCACGCGGCGACGGCCGCCGCCTCGGTGGGCGTGAAATAGCCGCTGAAAATGCCTCCGACCAGAATGACCGGCGTCAACAGGGCGGGGGCGGCGTTGCGGGTCGCGTCCCATTTTTCGCGCCGCGTCGCCGCGGCGTGTTTCGGCAGACCGCGGCGGCGGGCGAGGGCGCTCGTCACCGCCATCATGGCGCCGCCCATCAAGAGGCCGGGCAGGATGCCGGCGGCGAAGAGGCCGGCGACGGAGACGTTCATGACATAGGCGTAGATAATCATGATGCCCGACGGCGGTATAACCGGTCCGATGACGGAGGATGCGGATGTCACCGCCGCGGCGAACGGGCCGGGGTAGCCCGCCTTCTTCATCGCCGGCACGAGGACGCGGCCGAGCGCGGAGGCGTCGGCGATCGCCGAGCCGGACATCCCGGCGAACAGGATCGACGCGGCGATATTGACATGGGCGAGGCCGCCGCGCAGGCGGGCGAGAAACGCTTCGGCGAGGCGTACGATCGACTGCGCGACGCCGCCTGCGGTCATCGCTTCGCCCGCGAGGATAAAGAACGGCACCGCCATCAGGGGATAGGAATCGATGCCGTTGAAGAGTCGCGCCACCAACACGCTGTGGAGCTCGCCCTCGCCATTGATGGCGAGAGCAAGGCCCGGCCCCGCCAGGAGCGCGAACGCGATCGGCGCGCCGGAGGCGATGAGGAGCGCGAACAGCCAGACGAAGGAGAGCGACATGCGGCGTTAAGCTTCCGGCGCCGCCCGCGCCGCGGTGAAGGCTCCGCTGAGCGCCGCCATCTCCCGCAACGCAGTTTCCAGGCTAATCAGCATAAAGACGGCCATGGAGACCGGCAGCGGGGCGTACAAGACGCCCGCCTGGGTGGGGAGCGAGGACGCGCGCACCGCCATGGCGTCGATCGCCAGCCGCGCGCCGTGCGCCGTGAACGAGGCCGAGAGCCAGAAAATGAGGCAGGCGATCGCAATCGCGATGACCCGCCGCGCCCTGTCGCCGAGCGCGTCGATAAAAATCGACACCCGCAATTGCGCGCTTTCCCGGTAGGCGCCGGGCGCGGCCAGAAGCGCGCTCCAGGCCATCAGCGTCTTGGCGAGTTCCTCCGACCAGGCGAAAGACTGTCCGGTGAAGGCTCGCATTGCGATCTGCAGGAGAACGACCGCCAGCATGACGGCGAGGAGCGCGGCGCTCGCGCGCAGGCCCCATGCGCAGATGTCGGCGTTGCGCCGACCCAGCGTTTCCGCGGCCGCGGCGAGCCGGCCGCCGCCGAGCGCGCCTCTGTCAGGCGATGTATGTCCCATAATGGCCTCCCGGGCGACGCGCCCCGCCAATGATGACGCGGTCCGTTTTTCACGTATCGTTCAGCCTTTCGATAGGAATTACCAGTATCAAGACGACATCTACGACCGACGCGCGCAGCCCCTGACGACTATGCGCCGCGCCGGCGCAGGGAGACGATTGGGTGTCGAAAATCCGTGTCTTGATCGTGGATGATTCCCGCACCATGCGGGCGGTCATACGCGCCGTCCTGATGCGGGACAGCGAGATCGACGTCGTTGGCGAGGCGGGCGAGCCCTATGAAGCCCGCGAGGCGATGAAGCGGCTCAATCCCGATGTCGTGACGCTCGACGTTGAAATGCCGAAAATGAACGGCCTCGACTTTCTTGAAAAGATCATGCGCCTGCGCCCGACGCCGGTCGTGATGATATCCACATTGACGCAGGAGGGCGCCGCCGCGTCTGTGGAGGCGCTGGCGCTTGGCGCATTCGACGTCGTTGGAAAGCCGGACGCCGCCGCGCTCAGGGGCGGCTTTGACGGCCTGCCGCAGATCGTTAAAGAGGCGGCGCGCAGCCAGGTCGGCCGCCTGGCGGGCGGCGGCGGGCGCGCGTCTTCCGCCCCGGCGTTCCAGCCGGGGGACAAATATGTGTTCATCGGCTCCTCCACTGGCGGGGTTGAGGCGCTCAGCGCAATCATTGACGGGTTCCCGGAGAACTGTCCGCCGACCCTCATCACCCAGCACATGCCGGAGCTGTTCACCGCAAGCTTCGCCGAACGGCTGAACCGGACAAGCCGGGCGACCGTCGCTGAAGCCTATTCCGGCGCGCCCCTGAGGCCCGGTTGCGTCTATATCGCCCCCGGCGGCGCGCGCCACCTGAAGGTGACGAGCGGCCCGTCGCCCACATGCCGGCTTGAGGAAGGCGATCTCGTTCGCGGCCACCGTCCCTCCGTGGACGTTCTGTTTCGGTCCGCAGCGCGGCTCGGCGAGCGGGCCGTCGGGGTCATCCTCACCGGCATGGGCGCGGATGGCGCGGAGGGACTGAAGGCGATGCTGACGGCCGGGGCGCACACAATAGGCCAGGACAGCGCCACCAGCGTCGTCTACGGCATGCCGCGCGCGGCCTATGAGTTGGGCGCCGTGCGCCGTCAGGCGCCGCTGACGCAGATCGCCAAAGAGATCCTCGCCGCGACGTCCGAACAACGCCGCCGCGCGGCGTCCTAGGGTCCTGATTCATTTTCGCTGGGCCTTGGACCCGCAACCGGGCCGGCGATCGCTCGCCAACCTCAGGCATGGTAAACCTGAAGTCCACTGATCGGCCAACATTGCGTTCGTGACTCGATTGCCAGCGGCTTTTTCGATGGGAGTTCAAGGGCTCTGGCGAGCCTATCCTGCGCGCATCGCGCCGACCGCGTCCGTAGAGCCGGGCGCGAGCCTTGTACGGATGAATATCCACGGAACGATTAACACGCCGACGGCGCCGACGGTTGCGTATCGCAGATATCGCCATGCGCTTTCCATCGCGCCATGCGGTTCGCCAAGAGCGAGCGTAGGAATCTCCAGGGCGACTAGAACGGCGATCAAGACGAAGAGCATGAGCAAGAATCTGATGACTTTCGTGAACGTCGAGGCCCCGTGCGCCTCATAGTTCAAATGTCTCGCTTCGATCGGGGCCGCCACCGACACGCCTGAAAGAAAGCCCAGTACGCCCACGAATTCAGTCGGCAATTCAGCGGCTGGGCGACCGGCAAGAAAGAGCGTGGCCAACCAGACGGCGACGCTGAAGAACGCGACGGAGGTCGCCCTCGTCCCAATGTGGATGGCGCGCCAACGGTCCCAAAGCGCATCGATCCTCGGCGCCATCATCACTGCTATGCCGCCGCCTAACAGCCACCCGAGGGCGATATCTTCAACGTAGTGCACGCCGAGGATTGGCCGCGAGACGCCGATCAGCATCGGTATCAGTACGAGCGCAATGCGAGCCGAAGGATTTTTTGTTCGAAGGAACAGAAAACCGTAAAACGCGGCGGCGCCCATCGCGTGCCCGGAAGGCGTCGAAAACTCGGCTGCCAATTCGGCCGCGTCCGCAGACGACACCGCCCAATAGTCAAGGTAGGTTCCATCCTCGACGAAGGGGCGGGGGTTCTGAATTAAAGTCTTGAGAAGATGGTTGGCGACCATCGACATCAGCACGATGATTGATGCGCGCACCGCCAGGCGTTTGCTCACCGAGCTATAGATCAACGCGATGACAATGAGATATCCCTCAACTCCGCCCATGAACGTGATCGCCTGAAACAGCTTCGTCACAAGCTCAGGGCGATGATTGGCGAGGTAGACAAGCCATGGCTGGTTGAAGGGCAGATCGATCATCCCGCCTCGTAATCCTTGCGAGGGGCGCCTTGCAAGAACGCAATGGCCAAAGAGAGCGCTAAGAGCCTGTTTGAGAGTGACGGCGCCTCACGGAGCGGCGGACAACCGGACGGTCGTTCCCCACGACGAAAGTGTCCAGGACCATGATCGACAAGAAAGTGCGCCCGCAACCGGCCGCTGCATCGGCCTTTCCACAGGCCGTGGCGCATCTGACTATCCCGCCACGGGGCACATCGCCGGTTTTTTCAATCTAACGCTAAGATACGGGCACCGCCGCTTGGGCGACCGTCAGACTACAGTCCTCGAACGTCCGCCGCAAATCTGCGCGCTGGGGCGCAGCGCACTGAAGATCGGCGCGAAGAGAAAGCAGTACAGACTATTCTTCGTGAGCCGCCGCAAAGGATTGCCGTGATCTAGAACAACTCAACGTCGCCGGCGCTCGTCGTGGCGAGGTCGGGCTCCACGGCGTCAAGGCCCGGGTCGCGCAGGCGCGCGGCGAGATCGGCGAGCGTCAGATATTTGGACGCACGCTCCGTATCAAAAGCAAATTCCTCCGCAGTCGACAGAGCCTGAATGTACTGAGCCAGGTTTTCCAGTTGCTGCGTAATCGCGTCGATTTCCTGAATGTCGTGAATGCCGCCATGCTCGGGCGGCAGGACTTCGGACAGGATCTCGCACAGCGAATCCTGCAGACGCTGCGTCGCCGCCGCGACGCCCTGCAATTCCTGGCCGACCCGGCTCAGGACCTCGCCGCAGGGGGTCAGGAAGCGCCGTTCCGGTCGTCGTTGCGCGTAAATGTTCATAGCTTGCCGACCACCTGTTCTATGCACGCCTGGAGAGACTGCGGCGTGAACGGCTTCTTCAGGAAGTTATTGACGCCGTACTCGCGAGCCTTGTTGATCAATTCTTTATCTCCGCTTCCGGTTACGAGGATAAAGCCGATTTTTCTCGTAACCTTGTTCTCGCGGAGCGCCTTCAGCAATTGCAGCCCGTCCATTTCCGGCATGTTGTAGTCGGAGATGACGAGATGCGCCGGGTTGCCCACAAGCGAGGTCAGCGCTGACTTGCCGTCCCGCCGGAAGTCGATGTTCTTTACGCCGAGGCGCTCCAAAGGCTGAATCAACAGGCCCCGGCTCGTCGACATGTCGTCGACCACCATGATCTTGATGTTGTCACGCAGCGCCATTTTCGTTTCCCCGGTTTACCATTCTACGCACGTCCGCCTACCTATAAATTGGTATCATTAATTAAAGGTCAAACCCGACGCCTTCGTGTAAATGGTGATGCCAGCCGGCTTGAAGGCGGCTCGCGCGGGCCCGCTGATGCGTTCCGAATGGCCGACATAGAGACGGCTGTCGGCGTCCATAACCTGGGCGAAACGGCGCCAGATCATTTCCTGCGTGTCCTGGTCAAAATAGATGACCACGTTTCTGCACATGATGACGTCAAACGGCCCTTTGACGGGCCAGTGAGAAATCAGGTTCAGCCGCCGGAAGCTGATCAGTTTTCTGACGTCCGGCTTGATCTCCGCATGAAGATCGTCGATTTCATGAAAATACGCTGACTGATCATGTTCCGACACCTTTGACAAAAGCGTTTTTTCGTAGACGCCTCGTTCGGCGATCGCGAGAACCTCCGGATCAATATCGGTCGCGAGGATCTTGAAGTCTGCGCGGGCGAGTTCCGGCGCGGCGGACAGCGCGGTGAGGGCGAGGCAATAGGGCTCCTGGCCCGTGGAGCAGCCCGCCGACCAGATTCGCACGCGCCCGCCGGCCGCGGCCTTGCGCGCAAGCTCCGGAAGAACTTTCTCGCGCAAGTCCTCGAAATGGTGGGGCTCTCGGAAGAAATAGGTGACGTTCGTCGTCAGCGCCGACAAGAGCGTGCGCCGCTCATCCTGGTCCGCGGACGCTTCAAGAAGATCGCAATACGCGGAGAATGACGGCAGCCTTAATATGCGCACGCGCTTGGCGAGCCGAGAAAAGACAAGCGCCTTCTTCTCGCGGGTAAGCGCGATCCCTGCGTCCGCCTTGATGATCGCCGCGATGCGGAGAAAATCGCGTTCGGACAAGACGATGTCGTCAATTCCCGCCGGCGCCGCGTTCGTCATGCCGCCTCGCTTGGCCGCGGCGGCATGATCTTTTCAAGGTCGACATACCGGATCATCCGGTCCTCGACGGACAAAACGCCGCGAACGAACGACTTCGCGGTTTCCGAAGCGACGTCGGGCGTTGGCTGAATCGTTTCGTCGACGATCGTCAGGATGTCGGAAACCGACTCGACGAGCAGCCCGACTTCCTGTTCGCGGATTTGCGTGACGATGATGACGTCGCGCGCGCGCGCTTCCCTTGGCGGCAGCCCGAGGCGGCAGGCGAGGTCGATGATCGGCAGCACCGAGCCGCGCAGATTGATCACGCCACGGACGTAGGCTGGGGCGTGCGGGAGCTTGGTCGCGACCGTCCAGCCGCGAATTTCGCGCACGGCCATGATATCGACGCAGTACTCCTGCTCGGCGACGCAGAATGCGACGAGCTCCTTGGGCAGCGGCGTTGCGGCGAGGGACTCTTCTTCCGACATGGGATCAACTCGCCAGCTCGATGGCCGGCTCCATCGGCGCGACCGCCCCATTGGCGTTCGAAACCAGCGCCTCGGCGTCGAGAATGAGCGCAATGCGGCCGTCGCCGAGGATCGTCGCGGCGGCGATGCCGCGGACCTGGCCGTAATTGCTTTCAAGGCCCTTGATGACGACCTGACGCTGATCGTGGATCGAATCGACCGCGAGCGCCGTGCCAACGCCATCATCGGTTTCCACAAGGAGGATTACCTGATCGTGGAAATCGTCTTTAGGGTCGCGATAGCCAAGCTGCGCCCCGACGTCGACGATCGGCACGAACGTGCCCCTGATCTTGACGGTGGGGCCGTCTGCGGACACCTTGTGAAGATCGGCTTCGTTCGGCTGCAGCGTTTCGATGACGGCGCTGATGGGCACGACGAGCGTCTGCCCGGCGACGTCCACCACCATGCCGTCAAGCACCGCGAGCGTCAGCGGCAGGCTGATGCTGAACGTGGAGCCTTCGCCAGGCGTCGAGGTGACCGATATGCGTCCGCCGAGCGCCTGGATCGCGCGTTTCACCACATCCATGCCGACGCCGCGGCCGGAAAGGTCGGAGACTTCGCTCGCCGTTGAAAAGCCGGGCAGGAAAAGAAGATTGTCAATTTCGGTGTTGGTCAGCTCCGCGTCGGCGGGGATGAGACCCTTGTCGATGGCGATCTGCTTGACGCGTTCGCGATTGATGCCCGCGCCGTCGTCGCCGACCTCAATGACGACGCGACCGGATCTGTGGGCCGCCGTCAGGAAAACAGTGCCGCGCTCGGATTTTCCGGATGCGGTCCGCTTGTCGGGCGTCTCCAGGCCGTGATCCACCGCATTGCGGATCATATGCGTCAGCGGGTCGGCGAGCCGTTCGATGACCGTCTTGTCGACCTCGGTCGACTCGCCGTCGACTTTCAACTCGACGGATTTGCCTGTCGCGTCCGAGGCCTCGCGGACGATCCGTGACATCCGCTGGAAAAGCGATTTGACGGGCTGCGCGCGGATCGCCATGACGCTCTCCTGAATCTCGCGCGTCAGCTGTTTGAATTCCTCAAGCCCGGTGACGACGTTCGAGTCGTGGGCGTCGCTGGCGTCGAGGACGCATTCGGACAGCATCGCCTGGTTGATCACTAGCTCGCCGACGAGATTGATGAGGCGGTCGACGCGATCGAGCTCCACGCGGACGGTCGCCTTCGGCCCGCCGGACGCTTCTTTGGCCGGTTTCTTCGCCGCTGGTTTGGGAGCGGCCGGTTTCGGCGCGGCGGGGGGCTTTGCGGCGGCCTTCGGCGTCGCTTCGGCCGCCTCCGCCGTCGGCGGTTCGGCCGCTGTCGTCGTATCGACTTTGTCAGCGTCCGGCTTTTCCGAGTCGGCCGTGTCGGCGTCAGCGTCAGCCGCCGCGTCGTCGGCGGGCGCAGTCGCCGTGGCGATTGCGCCGCCGCTGACGCGCGCCACTGTCAGTTCGCAATCGCCCTGGACGAATTCGAAAGTCGCCTCCACATCCTCCTGCGGCCTGTCCGTCGTGACGATGACGGTCCAGGAGAGGTAGGCGCCTTCCGGATCGACTTCGCCGAGGGGCGGCAGATCGTCCGTATTGCACCGGACCTGCGCTTCGCCGAGCGTTGCAAGGGCGCGCAGCAGGAGCACCGCCTCGTTTCCCCTGCCGTAAAGCTCGGGGAAGGGGCGGAAGTCGACGCGAAACCGGTTGCGGCCGTCATCTTCGAAAGGTTCGCCAAACGCGTCGCGGTCGGGATCCGGCTGCGCGTCGACGGCTGCCGTGTCGTCCGCCGCATCGTCATCATTATCGCCTTCATCGTCGCCGCCGACGTCGATAGTCATCGGCGTGAAATCGTCCGGCGCATCGTCGCCGCTGTCGCCGCCGTCGGCCTCCGCGCCGATATGGCCTGCGAGTTCGGCTAGCACGTCGGCGTGCGCGCCGTCGTCGATCTCGGCGTTCGCCTGGGATGCGCGCACAAGGTCCGCAAGCACGTCCCCGGACTTCAAAAGCGTGCGCATCACGGCTTCATCCGTCGTCAGACGGCCGGCGCGCACCTCGTCAAGAGTCGTTTCGAAGGAGTGGGCGAAGCGGACGAGGCTCTCAAGGCCGAAGGCGCCGGCGCCGCCCTTGATCGAATGCACCGCGCGAAACACGGCGTTGACGGTCTCCGCGTCGGCCTCGCCCGAATTCATCGACAGGAGCCCGGCTTCCATCGCCTCCAGCAGTTCTTCGCACTCCAGGAAGAACGTCTCGCGGATTTCCTCCATCTGATCCATGGCGTGACGGCCCTCTAAATCATCGCGCGACGCGGCGGATGGCGGAGACGAGCTTGGTTTTTTCGAACGGCTTGACAATCCATCCCGTGGCGCCGGCGCGTTTTGCGCGCGCTTTCAGCTCCGGCGCGCTCTCGGTCGTCAGAACAAGGATCGGTTTCGCCCGGTGCGGGCCGCCGCTCTGCCGCACGCCGTCGATAAAGCCGAAACCATCGAGATTCGGCATGTTGATGTCGGTGATGATGACATTCGGATCGATGTTGCCGAGAACTTCGAGCCCATGCACGCCGTCATCCGCGACATGCACTTCAAACCCCTCGCCGGCGAGGGCGATACGGATCATCTCCCGCATCGTGCGGGAATCATCGACGGCGAGGACGGTGAGCGGCACGATCTACTACTCCGAGATTCCGAGAATTGACGGGTCGACGCCGAGCGTGCGCAGGCAGTCGACGAATTCTTCAGAGGCGTTTTCGATCTTGACGCCTCCGTTCCCATAGGTGTTCGCCGCGGCGAGCAGAAGCTGCAGGCACTGGCCGCCGAGGAACGTCACTTCTGACCCGTCCGCCACGATTGCGCCGCGGCCGATCGACAGATCGTCCTTCAGATCCTTCGCCGCCTGCAGATCGAGGCGCGCTTCAAGCGTGATCGCTGTTTCGTCTGACATGCCCATTCGATCCGTCTCCGGTGGTCCCGCGGGAGCCGAGGCGCCGGCGTCCGTCGCCGGCTTTCCGCCCCGCCGGGACGGCAGTCCACTTGACGGCTGCAGGGATACCAATATCCGCGTACGGTTAAGGCATTGTTATTGACGTGCGCCCTCCACGCATCGCGAGGCCGCATAAAGGCTGTTCGCGGCCGGAGCGCCATCTGCGACCGGCGCACATGCGCGATCCCATCGCCGGCGCGCGCCCTCGCGCGTCGCCGTCTCGACCGGAAACGGGCGGCGGGACTTGACCGCGGCGAGCTTTGACCGAACGCGGCGTTGGCGTTAAAGCCGGCCGCGGCGCTAATGCGGGAAGAGCCGCCATGCCGGAGCGTTCAGCGCACGCTCGGCGACATATGCGCGCCGGAAGATAAGTGGACGATCGGCGAATGGGCGAAGAAGACTTAAGAAGAAACCCGTTCAACCCCAGCAAGATACACTCATGGCGCGGATTTATCAGCGACGCCTATGATCTCTTGACGCTGCCGGCGGCGGTTTACTTTGTCCTGCGCTCAGAACGCCTTCACCCGGACTATCAGCTGTCCGCGTTCGCCAAGTTGCGCCTCGGTTGGCGCATGTACTGGAACGCCAGAAAGGTATTTACCGCCACGTCGTGGCGCGCCCATCTCGCCATGGCGCAGAAGATTCTCTCCGCGCCGCGGGCGACGCCTGGCGTGGTCGTCGAGTGCGGCTGCTTTCGCGGCGGCGCGACGGCGAACCTCTCTTTGGTCTGCGAAATCGCGGGGCGCGAACTCATCGTCTACGATTCCTTTGAAGGATTGCCGCCCGCCGCCGAGGGCGATCCGCTCGCCAATCCCGCAGGCGAGGGGTTTCTCGCGGCGGCGCTTGAGCAGGTGCGCGATCACGTGGCGCGCAACGGGCATGTGGCGCGCTGCAGATTCGTAAAGGGATTTTTTAGCGACACCCTGCCGTCGCATTCAGAGCCCATCGCGCTGATGTTTCTGGACGTCGACTATATGGCGAGCCTTCATGACTGCATCCAGAACCTTTGGCCGCACCTTGTCGAAAAAGGATACGTATTCATCGATGAATATGTCTACACGGACTATTGCGCGCTCTTTTACTCCGAAAAGTACTGGCGCAAATACTTTGACGCCACGCCTCCCGGCCTGATCGGCGCCGGCTCCGGCGCGCCGCTCGGCGCATATTATCTGGGGCCCTTCGCCGGCCTTGGCGCGGCGGACAATCCGCGCAGCATCGCCTACACGCGCAAGGATCTCTCGGGCCTCTGGACCTATTACCCTGACGAAATCGCCGCGGAACAGGGGGGCGATGGCGCGCCGACGACCCCTTTGTAAACGCCGCGTCAAGGCGAACGTCCTATGCCGGCCTCATGATCGACTTCATCAGAACGCATCTTGCTATGATTAACCCTGAATGGCTGGCGTTCGGGGGCGTCGTCTTCGTCATGTGGGCGATCGCCGCCGTGCTTGAGGGCGACATCACCGGCGGGGAGACGTTCCGTTCAGTCTTCAAGAACGACAACCCGCCGGACATGTTCGACGGCGGCGACGACTAGGCCGTCCGCGCCTCGTCCGGGATGACGGGCAGGGCGCCGCTATGCGCACCCAAGATATTTCACAATGTCAAAGAGCCCGCCGACACATAAGCCTCGCTAAGCGACGCCATCCGCCGACGGAGGGAAGCCTAACCCCCGCCCGAGGGGCGTTCGATGAGATTTCTTAAAATACCCCCGCAGCCCGCATGGGCGCTGGGCTTGAGCCGTTCGATAAGTTTTTTTGAGACGAGCCAAAATGGCGTTCTTGGTGGGCGTCATCCGGATGAGGCGCCTCGACACGCTGTTATCCTGGAAACCGCGACAGCGGTTATCCGGGATCCATGTGCGGAGAGGTCGGGTCTAAGCTTGTATTGAGGAGCGCCGAAGCTGGTTCCACGATGTTGGCGCGGCCAGCATCCATCGATATTTTTGGTTGGTTACAGAGTAATGGAATAAATAGTAACCTGTAGCTCTTCAAACAAAAAATATCAAGATAGACAACGCTCAAGTTGAGAAAAATTTATTCAAAACGACACCACCTGTAGAGTTGGATAGATCAATTGGCAGGCCAGCGGTTTGTCGTTTAAGACGTACCAAGATGGATCGAGCCAGACACGCAAGACAGCGAGAGCGCGATTCAGTGGGCTCAGCAAGAACAACCAAAACGTCCAATCGGATTTCCCAAAAAACAAAAATCACATCCCCTACGTAGAGGTGGATATTATCCACTGATGCAACTTGACGAGTTGTTTAGTCTTACACCGTATAGCGACTAGGACGCACCAAACGAAAGCGCGATGCGCTGGCGATAATGGCGCGTCTTGCTGTGCTGGTTGCGCCCAATGGCCTCTGGCAATGGTGACTGAGCTCAATGCTTTACCCGATAATAATCATATTGATTGCCACGGCAGGGTGCTCGTGGCGAGACAGCGGTCGATATGCGGGGTTTAACCTCATCAATGACGAATTGGGTTTGAACAACTGGAGACTGTACAAAGAAGAACAGTCATTCGAGCGCTTCCCAGATTACGAAGCTGAACCCGGCCGCCAGCTAGAAATCCTCTATCGAGGCCGTCAATACACTGTAAGCGACTACGATTGTGCGGATTTCCTGACCCAAAGTAATGCTCAATTCGCCTTTGTGATAGCGGGCGGGCCTTCTAAAGACCCGTTCAATCTTGATAAGGACGGAGACGAGTTTGCCTGCGAATTCAATCCAAAACGGTATATAAGACAACACTATCGTCCTAATGGCACCTCTAGTTGCCACCATGTCCGCAGCTATTACCGTAAAGATGGGACTTTCGTTCGCGGTCATCGCCGCTGCCGATAGCTTCAGCAAAAAGCACGGTCGCGCCCTACCGCCCCCGTTTCCTTCCCCTCGCGCCCTTCGGCTTGCTCGTGACTCGCGACACCGTCCCTTCTGACTTTTTGATGCGGCCGGACGATTTCGCGTCGACGCGGGCGTCCACATCCGACTGGCGCGCTAACGGATCGTCGGCGATGGCGAGTTCCGTCTCTTGAAGTCGCTTGATCTCGTCGCGGATGCGCGCGGCGTCTTCAAACTCCAGGTTTGCGGCGGCCTCGCGCATGTCCTTCTCCAGCGCCTCGATATGGGCGCGCAAGTTGCCGCCCATGGGACTGCCGTCATCGTAAGACGCGCCGTCCTCGGCGAAGCCTGCGGCGTTGCCCGGCGCGGCGGCGCGTACGCCGCGGTGGCCGACGAATGTCTGCCCGGCGGCGGCCTTCGCGCCTTCGTCGTCGGACGTGGCGATTTCCGCGATCTTGGCCTTCACGGTGGTCGGCGTGATGCCGTGCGCCTCGTTATGGGCGACCTGCTTCTCGCGGCGACGGGTCGTCTCGGCGATCGCCCGCTCCATGGAGCCGGTCATGCCGTCCGCATAGAGAATGACGCGGCCGTCGACGTTCCGCGCCGCGCGGCCAATGGTCTGCACCAGCGACGTTTCCGAGCGCAGGAAGCCTTCCTTGTCCGCGTCGAGGATCGCCACCAGCCGGCATTCGGGGATGTCGAGCCCTTCCCGCAACAGATTGATGCCGACGAGCACGTCGAACGCGCCGAGCCGCAGATCGCGGATGATTTCAATCCGCTCCAGCGTCTCCACGTCGGAGTGCATGTAGCGCACGCGCACGCCCTGTTCGTGCATGTATTCGGTAAGGTCCTCGGCCATGCGCTTCGTCAGGGTGGTGACGAGCACGCGGCCGCCGGCCTTCGCGACCTGCTTGCACTCCTCGATGACGTCGTCGACCTGGTTCGCCTTCTCGCCCGTCACGGGCCGGATCTCGATCTCCGGGTCGACAAGGCCCGTCGGGCGGATCACCTGCTCGGTGAATACGCCGCCGGTGCGTTCCAGCTCCCACGGCCCCGGCGTCGCGGAGACGTGCACGGTGGCGGGCCGCATCCGCTCCCACTCCTCGAATTTCAAAGGCCGGTTGTCCATGCAGGAGGGCAGGCGAAACCCGTACTCCGCCAATGTCCGTTTACGGTTGAAGTCGCCCCGGAACATCGCGCCGATTTGCGGCACGGTCTGGTGGCTTTCGTCGACGAAGAGGAGCGCGTCGTCCGGCAGGTATTCGAACAGGGTCGGCGGCGGCTCCCCCGGCTTGCGGCCGGTGAGGTAGCGGGAGTAATTCTCGATGCCGTTGCATGAGCCCGTCGCCTGCATCATCTCGATGTCGAAGTCGACGCGCTGCTGAAGCCGCTGCGCCTCCAGCAATTTGCCTTCCTCCTTCATCTTCGGGATGACCTCCTCAAGCTCCCGGTGGATCTTCTCGATCGCCTGATTGAGGGTCGGCCGCGGCGTCACATAGTGCGAGTTGGCGTAGATCGTGACCTGCTCAAGGTCCTGCGTCTTTTGTCCCGTGAGCGGATCAAATTCGGTGATGCCCTCGATCTCGTCGCCGAACATGGAGACGCGCCAGGCGCGGTCCTCATAGTGGGCGGGGAAGATCTCAATGACGTCGCCGCGCGCGCGGAACGTGCCGCGGGCGAAGGCCGCGTCATTGCGCCGGTATTGCAGGGCGACGAGGTCGGCGAGGAGCGCCTTGCGCTCGATCTCCTGGCCGACATTCAGCGAGAACGTCATCGCCGTATAGGTCTCCACCGAGCCGATGCCGTAAATGCAGGAGACCGACGCGACGATGACGACGTCCTCGCGTTCGAGAAGCGCGCGCGTCGCCGCGTGGCGCATCCGGTCGATCTGCTCGTTGATGGAGCTTTCCTTCTCGATATAGGTATCCGTACGCGGAACGTAAGCCTCCGGCTGGTAGTAGTCGTAATAGGAGACGAAATACTCCACCGCATTGTCGGGGAAGAACGCCTTGAACTCGCCATAGAGCTGCGCGGCGAGGGTCTTGTTGTGGGCGAGGATGAGGGCTGGGCGCTGCTGCGCCTCGATGATCTTCGCCATGGTGAAGGTCTTGCCTGTCCCCGTCGCGCCGAGGAGCACCTGGTCGAACTCGCCTTCTTTCAGGCCGGCGTTCAGCTCACGGATCGCCTGCGGCTGGTCGCCCGCGGGTTCGTACTCCGACACGACCCGCAACGGGTTGGTCAGCTTGCGTTCGGGCCGCTCCGGCCGGTGCGGCTCCCACACCTGCGGCGCATGGCGGTCGTGATAGGTGGCGACGGCTTCGGAAAAGCCGCCGGGCACCTGGATAAGGTCTTCCTTCGCGGTCGTCGGCTGGCTCGTCGGTCCGCGGCGTGTGGGTCTGGTCGCTGGCATGGGGGGAACATAAGGCGGCCGCGGGGGATGAGAAGGGGCGGCGTCGGCGCTCGACCGGAGGTTGAAAATCGAACCCGTATCGTCGAGACTCAGCGTCCGATTTTGGAGTCGCCGTATGGCCCCGTCACCGAGCCAATGTCAGCAGCTCGCTCATGTGGGCGTTGCAGGCGCAATCGTCGCGACCGGGACTGGTAGTCTCGCGGCCGCGGCTGTTTGCGGCTCCGCAGCCGGCCTCGGCGCGTCGACGATAGGCGCGTTCGTGAAGAGGCTTACGACCAAGGATCCAAGCGCCGGCAAGTCCATCGAAGCGATCGCGGAAAGAATCGTCGCTAACGCGCGATGGCGTAAGCATGTCGGTGATGGGGGCGGCGATCTAGATGCCATTGAGGAAGGCTGCGCAGCGGTCGCTCAGTTCGGAGCAAAATACTGGCCCGCGAACGGAGTGATTGCGGGTGTCGTGTCGAAGGAAGGCGACTGGCCCGACGCGGTGGCGGAGCATGTCGTTGATCTGATCGCCACAAATGAATCTTCGGCCAAGTTCCTGTCGAAGGACGTAGGCTCGGGAGCGTCGCGGGGAGCAGCATTGACCGCTGCGGCCACAGCGTTAACGGCTGCGCTTGAAGACGAGGATTTCGTCAAGTTGCTTTCGCCGCATATCATGATGGAGACGCTTGGCGTTACCGGCGAGATCCGCGGATTGGTTCTGGGGCTTTCGGACGACTTCACCGAGTACAAAGCGGTCTCGATCGCGCTGCGTACCGACATTTCCGGTCGGTTGACCGAAATCCGTTCTGACCTCGGCGTATTGGCCGACAAGGTGGATGAGGCGCTCGACATCCTCCGACGGTTGGAGAGCCAAAAGGGTGTTGAAGTTGAGGCGGCGCAGGAGCGATCGCTCGCGACGATTGTCGCCGACATGTTGTCTGAAGGGGAAGGCGCGCGCGGCCGCGCGAAAGAGAAACTGACGGCGACGCCGCCGGATGCGGCGGGTGCGTTGACCGAACTGAAGCAGCTCGCCGCCCAACAGGAGGACAGCGTCACGGACGCCGCACGCACCTATCGAGAAATCGGTGCGCTCGCTTTCTATTCAAATACGGACGAAGCGTTGGACGCCTGGCAGCGCGTCACAGAGCTCGCGCCCGATGACGCCGACGCGCACAATAGGCTTGGTCTATTGTATGCGCGCACTGGCGACCTGCCGCGCGCCCAAACGGCCTACCAGCGCGTCATGGCGCTCGGCAATCAGACGGCGGATAAAGAGTGGTTGGCCATCGCCGCCGGCAATCTCGGGATATTGGAGCAGACGCGCGGGAATCTTGATGCGGCGGAGGAGTGGTACAAAAAAGGACTGGCAATCGAAGAAGAGCTTGGCCGCAAGGAAGGCATAGCGCAGGACTACGGCAATCTCGGGCTTTTGGAGCAGACGCTCGGGAACCTCGATGCTGCGCAGGATTGGTACAAGAAGTCACTGGCGATTGACGAAGAACTGGATCGCAAGGAAGGGATGGCGGCCGCCTACGGCAATCTCGGGCTCTTGGAGCAGACGCGCGGCAATCTCGACGCGGCGGAGGAGTGGTACAGGAAGGGTCTGGCGATCGATGAGGAGCTGGCTCGCAAGGAAGGAATGGCCGCCAAGTACGGCAATCTCGGGAATTTGGAGCAGACGCGCGGCAACCTCGACTCGGCGGAGGACTGGTACAAGAAGTCCCTTGAGATCACTGAAGCCGAAGGCATGAAAGAAGCGGTTGCTCGCGTTTACGGCAATCTCGGGATTTTGGAGGAGATGCGCGGGAACCTCGACGCGGCGGAGGACTGGTACAAGAAGTCCCTGGCGATCGAAGAAGAACTCGGCCGCAAAGAAGGCATGGCGCAGGACTACGGCAATCTCGGAAATTTGGAGCGGACGCGCGGAAACCTCGACGCGGCGGAGGACTGGTACAAGAAATCTCTTGAGATCACGGAAGCCGCAGGCATGAAAGAGACGTCCGCCAATCAGTACGGCAATCTCGGAACATTGGAGCAGAGGCGCGGAAACCTCGACGCGGTGCGGGCGCATTGGGAAAAGGCGTTGGCGCTCTTCCAGGAAATCGGCATGCCGCATAGGGTCGAGAAGGTGCAGGGCTGGCTCGACGGCCTGGACGCCGGCCAGAAGGACGGCGCGGGCGAGGACGGCGGCTGATTGCGGCCGCGCCCAATCGGCGCCGCGCCAATTTATTTCCGCCAACGGAATCTGTTTTGCGGCGCGTTGTTGTGGGCGGTTGCTCGGGGAACGCAAGGCCAAGCGCGCGTGGTGGAGCGGCGCCGGCTTGGAGCCGCTTGTGTCTGACGCGAGTCAGACAAACGGCCCTAAGTTATTAAGTGCGCGGGGTGCGACGCGAGTTGATGGATGGGAGCCATTAACGGCGATCCACATTCGCTGCAACCCGCGCTAGTTCAGACCGCGGCGCAGACATCGTCCTTCTGGGCGGCGAGCGCCGCCTCGCGGAGCGCGGGCGAGGAGATGCGCCGTCGTATCAGGACGACGCCGCGGCGGGTCGGGCTGATGATCGTGTTTCCGCCGCTCTCGGGCGTCGCGGCGCCTTCCAGCGAAATGACAAGGGAGTCTCTGGATGAGGCGTCGTCATTGCGGCGCACGGTTCGGTAGTTGTTCGTCGCGGCGTCGTAGAACGAAATCGATACGTACCCGTCGGTCGCCCCGGCGCGCGCCTCGACCGGGCCATCGCTGAGATCATAGGCGCATATCGAGTACAGAAGATCAGGAGACGGCCGGACGACCGATCTCGCCTCCGGGGTCGCCGGCGGCGCCTTCGCCATGCGGTTATACCCGCCTGCGCGCGCGCTGATCCCCTTCATCGCCCGGTCCATCACGACATAGGGCGTCGCGACCGCCACCCCATGGCTGGCCGCCAATGCGCCGAGCGCGAAGGCCGCGCCAAGAAGCGCGAGAAACAGGGCCCGCCGCGCGTTCATGCGCCGTCTCCCGCGCACCGCAGCCGTCGGACCGACGGCAGGTCAGGCGGCTGCGGCCCGGTGAGCGCGTCGAGATCGGGCTGATAAAGCCGTAAGGTGAGATCGAAGCTCTGCGCGCCGCTTGTCGACAGCCATGGCGTTCCGTCCGAAGGGCGATCCGGTCCGATGGCGGCGCGCCAGCCGGCGGCGAGGTCCACAATCGCGTCCGACTGTATCGACGCGGCCGCGTCTGCGTTCCGGGCGAGGTAATTATCCTCCGCATAAAGCGTAATCGACCACCAGTCGGCGGCCATGGCGCCGCCCGCCATCTCATAGGCGCAGGAGGGGTCGAGCGGCCGTCCCGCGTCATCCGTGGCGCGCGTCATGTAAACCGCCTCCTTGCTCGACAGCGCGAACAGCCCGGCGATGGCGATGCGCGCGCGCACAGCGGCCGACGCCTCGGCGGACCCGATCTTCAGGTCTCCGCGCCATTGGCCGTCGGGACTGGCGCCGGCCTGCGGCCCGGCGCCGGACGGCGCGAAAATCATCCACGCCGTCGCCGCTCCCCCGACAATTGCGCCGAGGAGGGCCGCAGCCGCGATCGCCAGAAGTCTTCTTACCATCGGATCTGCTTGAAAGCCGGTTACCCCTTGCATTGCTAACCCGAAGATCGTCCGCGCGGAATACCGGGCGCCGCGGTTCGTCCGCTTTTGCGGAGGCCTCACGCGAATGCCTATCGGGAAGGGCTATTTGATGGCGGGATTTGGTGAAGGCGGCTGACGTCGCCTGTCATCGCCTTTGGGTCCGACGCCGATTGATTTCTCCCGTTTTCCCCAATTCAATGGCCCACAGGCGCGGCGTCGTTTCAACACGGGGAGCGGCGGCGCGCTTTGGGTGGTTGGGGACTGCGGGGCGAGTCAACCCGAACGGAGGCGCTTGGGCGTCGGCGGCGCCGGCGCGGCCTCCCGCGCGTTCCCTTTGAAGTCTTTAGGCAAAGGAGGGGACGAAAATGTCCATCGAGAAATCCATCAACGGAATCTGTTTTGCGTCGCACGCGTCGTTTCGGGCGCGCATGAAGGAGCTGGCCGCGGGCGCAGCGTCGTTCGCTTCGGCGCAGGCGCTTCTGGTGGCGGCGTCGCCCGCGGCCCTAGTAGCGTTCGCCCCAACGCAAGCGGCGGCGCAGGCGTGTCTCCTTGACGCCAACGCCGACGGAACGGCGACCGATGGCGTCGACACGACCCAAAGCGCCATCGCAGGCTCCGGGTCGGTGGCGTGCGGCCCCGACGGCGGCGACATTGACCCCATTGGCGCGGTGGCGAGCGGCGATGAGTCCGTCGCCATCGGGGTCGACGCCTCAGCGACGGGCGATTTCACCCAGGCGATTGGCGCCAATGCGTCGGCGAGCGGCGTCGGCGGCCTCGCCATAGGCGACTTCTCGAGCAGCCAAGGCGATACGGCGCTCGCCATCGGCCCAGGCGCCACGACCGACGGCGAGGATTCGATCGGCATTGGCCGCGCGACGGCGATCAGCGGCCCTGGCAATGTCGCGATCGGTCCGACCGCCGGCGCGAATGGCGTCGCGAGCACGGCTGTCGGCGCCGGGGCTGCCGTCCAAAGCTCCAGTTCATCCGCATTTGGATCATCGTCGCTGGCTGCGGCGAATAATTCGACGGCGCTTGGCGCCGACTCGGTCGCGGACGCGGAAGGCGCGACCGCAGTGGGCGAAGATTCCGAGGCGAGCGGCGTTGAGAGCTTCGCCGGCGGGGAAAACTCGATCGCGTCCGGCGACAATTCCATCGCGATCGGCACCGACGCCGATAATGACGATACAGGCGCGCAATCGTCCGCATCCGGCGCCATCGCCATCGGCGCCGACTCAGAAGCGTCGAGCGTCGATGCGGTCGCCATCGGCCGCGGCGCGGTCGCGTCGGGCTCGACTGCGGTCGGCGGGGGCGCGCAGGCGACGGGCGCGAACTCCGCCGCCTTTGGCATGAACGCCCGCGCAGTCAGCGACAATGCGAGCGCGCTCGGCGAGAATGCGTTCGCCCGCGATGCGAATTCGACCGCCGTCGGCGCAAGCGCGTCGTCGCTCGGCGCAGGCAGCGTTGCGGTCGGGTTCCAGGCGTCGACTGATGGCGAAGACGCCGTCGTGATCGGCGAGTCCGCCTCCGCGGTCGCGAGGGCGACCGCAATCGGGGACGGGGCGTCGTCGGCCGGGGATTCGGCCCTAGCGCTTGGACGCAACGCCGAGGCCGGCTTCGCCAATTCGGTCGCGCTCGGCGCCGGGGCCCAGACGGCGCGCGCAAATCAGGTCGTCATCGGCACCTCGTCGAGCACGGTGACGGCGCCGGGCGTCACGTCTGCGGCGAGCCAGTCGGCGCAGACCGGCGATGTGTCGCTGGTGACGTCAGACGCCGATGGCAATCTAGCCACCGATGGCGGCGCGACCCAGGCCCAGATTAATTCGAACACGACGAATATCTCAGACAACGCTGCAAACATTGCGACGAATACCACCAATATCGCGACCAATACGGTCGGCATAACGCAAAACGCCGCCGACATTGCGCTGCTGCAAGGGGTCAGCGGGACGGGAGCAGAGTTCACGGCGCTTCAGGGGCAATCGAACGCGAATACTGCGGCGGTCGCCAATCTGGAAAACAGATTCGCGTTGTTCGACACCAGCCTTTCGGCCCTTAACGACGCTGTGGCCGTGAACCGCGAGGAGATTCTGGAGACAAATGACGGGGTCGCCGTCGCCATGGCGATGGCCGGCAACACCTGGCTGCAGCAGAACGAGACCTTCGCGGTGTCGGCCAACTGGGGCAATTATGCGGGCTCCAACGGCATGGCGTTCAGCGCCGCTGCGCGTATCAGCAACCGGGCGAGCCTCAATGCCGGCCTCGGCGTCGCGACGCGCACCGGCAAGGTCGGCGCCCGGGCAGGCGTCAGGCTTGGGTGGTGATCCGTCAGCGTCATTGCCGCGAGGATGAAAAGGCGACGCGTCGGAAGGCCTGCGTTTGCGCTACGGCGTCCGGTTCGCCGCCCGCGAAAGGCGCTTCGCCGCATCTCAATGAATTGTCACGCTACACCTGTCGCATATTCGGTTAGGGTTCAGTCTGTGGCCCGGTTGATGGTCTTGCGTGCGGCCGGGCGTGGCGTCGCACTTGATTTCTTGCGCTCCTGCGCCTTGTGCGCCGCAACCTAAAAATCAGGAGTTGAACAATGAAAAAGACGATACTGATTGCCCTTACCGCCGCCGCTGTCGTTGCGGGGCCCGCCCTCGCCGGCGACAAGGCCGAAAAAATGGCCGCCAAATTTGCAAAGATTGACGCCAACGCCGACGGCTCGGTGAGCGAAGCGGAGTTCATGGCGCACAAGCGCGCCAGCTACGCGGAGAAGGGCGAGGAAATGACCGCCGAAAAAGAGGCGAAGGCCGCCGGCTGGTTCGCGAAAGCGGCCGGAGAAGACGGTTCGCTGACGCTTGCTGAAATGACGGCGGCGTACAAGGCGGGCGATAGCAGGCGCGAAAGCTGACCCGGCCGCAAATCTCTGTCGAAGGGGCGCCTGCGGGCGCCCTTTTTTATTGATGCTTAGGAGCGCGTTCGGCCGCTCCTGGACAAATCGAAAAATGCGTCCCTGTACGGAGGGGGTTAGCCGGCTAACCCGCCTCTGATTCGTTTGTCGCTTAAGGAGACCTGTCGCTTAAGGGGACCTGTCGCTTAAGGGGAACTGTCGCTTTGGAAAAAGAAGCGGCGCCGCTCTCACCAGGAGGGGTTCGGGGGTGAGCGGCGCCGCGTACGGCGCAGGGTGTTGCGAGGGTGGGGAGGGGACGCAACACCCCGCACTTTGATGTATTGAGAGTTAGGGTTTCGTCGGGCTTGCGCAAGGGCGCTGACTGCGATGAAGCGCGCAAATCCAGCGATTCCGGGGCCGGATCGGTTATTCCGATAACACGCCCGGCCAATTATTATCGGCAAGGCGAATAAAGCCTTCAGGGTCCGTTCGCCACGTCTCCTGCACCTTGTCATTATAGTTCAAGTAAAGTTTGCCGTCGCGGACGGTCCAGTTGTTCGGATTGCCGCGGGCGGTGTAGCCCTGGCTTACCGCCCAGGCGCAGTAACCGCCGTATTGCGGCGCGTAAGCGGCGGGGTCCGCCTTGAACGCGTCAAGGTTTTCCTGGCTCGCGAACCGCCACGTCGCGCCATTGTAGGAATACTGATAGTCTTTTGACCCTTTGGTGGGGGCGCCTTCCGTGAAATAGGCCACCGGATCGTGGCCGCCGACGGCGAGGTTCGACAGGCGGCCAGTGTGGACCGACGGCTTGTCGGCGGCGAAGGCGGGCGCAGCGCCGGCGGCGCCGACGGCGGCAAGCGCGACGACCACTGAAATGGCGAGTTTCTTCATGTCCTTGTCTCTCCTTTTCCTGCGCCGGCCAATTCCCTGGTGATCCAGCGCTTGGGCGGCGGTTGGCGGTCTCCTACGCCCCTTGCCCGCTCCCTCGCCAATCTCTTTTGTTCACAAACGCCGGCGTGCAGGTCCGGCTTGGCCCGCCGTCGCGATGCGGGATAGTTTCCGCCCGCGCCGCGTCGGCGCGCGATCAGGATAGAATGGAGGGGCCGCATGGCGTTACTGGGCAAACTTCGCAAGGCGATGACGGGCGGCGCCGCGTTGCTCGGGGCGATGCTCGGCATGGGGGCGGGAGTCGGGTCGCCCGTCGCACCGCAATCCGTCTTGGCGGCCGCGGCCGAAGAGACGCCGGCCGCCGCGCTCGAAAAACTGATTGAGGACTATTGGGCGTTCGAGCTCGATGAGTTTCCGTTTCGGGCCGAGGATCATGGCGCCGAACCGACGCGCGCGCTGACGGCGGTCGCCCCTGAGGATTACGCGCGCCGCGCCGCCGCCTATGAGGCGTTTCTAGGCCGCGCGCGCGCGGTCGACCGTGGCTCGCTCGGCGACGACGAGCGCGTCACCGCGGACGTCCTTGAATTCATCGTCAAGCACGACGCGGCGCTCAGCGCATTTCGGTCCTGGCGCGCGCCCTTCCTGTCGGACACCGGGTTTCATTCGAATGTCGTCTATCAGATCACGTCCGCGCCCCTGCGCGATGAAGAGGACTATGAGCGCTATCTCAGTCGCCTGAAAGCGCTGCCCGCCTATCTTGAGCGGCATACGGAGAATATGCGGATTGGGATAGCCGAAGGCTTCGTCCAGCCGCGCGAAATCATGCCGGGCGTCATGACGACGTTTGAGCTGCTGGCCGAGACGCCGGCCGAGGACCACGCCCTCGGCGCGCCGCTGAAGAACCTGCCGCCGTCGATTGGCGAGAAGGCGGCGCGGCGGATCGTTCGCGACGGCGATCGTCTCATGCGCGACGAAGTTCTCCCGGCTTACCGGCGGCTTCTCGCCTTTATGCGCGAGCAATACCTGCCGGCGGCGCGCGACGTCGTCGGGGTCAGCGCGACGCCTGACGGCGCGGCCCATTACGCCCAGCTCGTGAAGTTCTATACGTCGCGAGATGACGTGACGGCGGACGAGATTCACGAACTCGGCCTGAAAGAAGTCGCGCGGATTCAGCGCGAGATGGACGAGGTGATCGCCCGAGCCGACTTTGACGGCGACCGGGCGGCGTTTATCGAGTTTCTGCGCACTGACCCGAAATTTTACGCCGAATCGCCGGAGGCGCTCCTGCGCGAAGCGGCGTGGATTGCGAAAGACGTGGACGGAAAGCTGCCGAAACTTTTCGGCAGGCTGCCGCGCCAGCCTTATTCGGTGGAGCCGGTGCCGGCCGCCATCGCCCCAAACTATACGAGCGGGCGCTATGTGGGCGCAGCGTTGGACGCAGACCGCGGCGGCCAATACTGGGTCAACACCTATGATCTGAAAATGCGGCCGCTGTTTGAGTTGCCCGCGTTGACCCTGCACGAGGCCATGCCGGGTCATCACCTCCAGAACGCCCTTGCGGCGGAGATGGAGAACGTCCCCGCCTTCCGAAGGGATTTCTACGCCCACGCCTATGGCGAGGGGTGGGGGCTCTATTCGGAGAAGCTTGGGCTTGAGCTCGATGTCTACCAGACGCCCTATGACGATTTCGGTCGGCTCTCCTTCGAGATGTGGCGCGCCGCGCGGCTGGTCATCGACACCGGGCTGCATTCGAAAGGCTGGACGCGCCAGCAAGCGATAGACTATCTCGCATCGAATACGGCGCTTTCCATGCGGAATGTCCGTGCGGAGATTGACCGTTATATTGCGTGGCCGGGCCAGGCGCTCGCCTACAAGATTGGGGAGCTGACCATCCTGGAGCTGCGGGCGAGAGCCGAAGAGGAGCTCGGCGAGGATTTCAACATTCGGGCCTTCCATGATGCGGTCCTTTCCGCCGGCGCGACGCCCCTCGATATTCTCGCCGCCCGGATCGACCGCTTCATCGCGGACGAAAAGCGCAAGGCCCGCGGCGAGTGAGCTGGGGGCGCATGCCGCCGACGCTCGAGACGGAGCGCTTCGTCCTGCGCCCGTTCGAGGCGACGGATTTCCCGGCTAACGCCGAGATGTGGAGCACGATCGATGTCGGCGTCGAAAGCGGGCTGACGCCGCTCTCCCGCGAAGAGGCGTGGGGAAAGTTTGCCCGGGGCGCCGGCTTCTGGGCCTTGAACGGGCGGGGACCCTTGTCGATCGTCGAAAAGGCGTCCGGCGCCTATGTGGGCGAGGTGGGGGTCTCCGATTTCAAGCGGGATCTCGACCCGCCGACCGAGGGCGTCCCGGAGTTCAGCTGGGCGGTCACCCTCGCCGCGCGCGGGCGGGGCGTCGCGTCGGAGGCGGTTGCGCGCATGCTCGCATGGGCCGACGAGACCCTTGCCGAGCCCTTCTTTTGCTGCCTCATTGACCGGCGCAACGCGCCGTCCATCCGCGTCGCCGAGCGCAACGGTTTCGCACCCGCAAGGGACTGCGAGTACAAGGGATCTGCGTGCATGATCCTGGAGCGCAGACGGCGGCGAATCGGCGGCTGACCGGCGCGTGAGTCGCGCCAACCCCGATCACATTTTCGAGTTTTTGAGGTGAATCCGGGCTAACCGCCTTTGCCCGCGCCGCCGGCTCGCCCAAGATGCGCGCGTCTACAAAGAGCCGGACGCAGCGCAAGCCGGAATCAGCAAAGCAAAGGGGGCGGCCATGACTTTGGACGCCGCGGCGGCGGTATGGATGGGCGTCGGCGCCTATTTGGCGGCGGGTTTGCTGATCGGCGGCGGCTATCTCATTTTCGGCGCCCGGCGCCTTGATGACGCCGCGGACGGCGCCAGCCGCTGGTTCCGCCTCATAGCATTGCCGGGGGCGATGGCTGTCTGGCCGCTGCTGGCGGCGCGCTGGGCGACGGGCTCTAAAGTCGACGCGGCGAGCCCGCAAGAGCAGGAAAGGGCCGCGCCGTGACAGGCGGACACCGAAAACTGCATGTGGCGCTCTGGCTCGCCGTCGCAGCCGGCGTCGCCTGGGGCGTCTTCGTCGTTGGTCCGTCTGCGCCGGACCGGGCCGGGCTCGATCGCGACAACGCCGATGCGCCCGCGACGATTTTCGGGGAGGCGCCCTGATGGGGCACAAATACCAGGCCGTTCAGTGGAACGGCAACAAGATCGTTTATGACGTCTACGTTGTGTTGGCGGCGGGCGTATTCTTCGCTGTATTTTTCATTATCGGTCTAGCGCCGCACGGCTCCGGCAATGTCGCGGACCCGATCGTCCTGGCGATCCGCGCGCTTGGCGTCGCGGCGTTCGCCTTCCTGACGATCACGCTGGCGATCGGCCCGCTTGCGCGGCTGTCGCCGCGAATGCGCCCGCTCCTTTATAACCGGCGGCATCTTGGCGTTTTCACCTTCCTCATTGCGCTCGCTCATTTCGGCCTGGCGACGCTATGGTACCATGGCGGCGGGCCGTTGAACCCGCTCGTGTCGCTGCTTGTATCGGGACAGCCGGGCGATCCGTTTCCAGGCGTCCCGTTTGAGGTTTTCGGGCTTGGCGCGTTCGCCATTCTCTTCGTGATGGCGTCGACAAGCCACGATTTCTTCCTCAACAACCTCACCGCCGGGGTGTGGAAGCTCCTCCACATGCTTGTCTACGCCGCCTACGGACTGATTATCCTACATGTCGCCTACGGGTATCTCGTGACCGAGAGCGGCATGGCGGCCCCGGCGTTCGTCTTCGGTTCGTTTGCGGCGCTCGCCGGACTGCATCTCGCCACGGGCCTCGCTGAAGTCGGCAAGGATGGCGGCATGAGCGGCCGCAAAGGACCGCTTGGCAAGGAGTGGGTGGAGATTGGCGATCCGACGGCGATACCCGACAAGCGCGCCGTCATCGCGCCCTTGCCGCGCGGCGACCGGGTGGCGGTCTTTCGCGACGGGGCGCATGTCTACGCGGTTCAGAACGCCTGCCGCCACCAGGCCGGGCCGCTTGGCGAAGGCGCGCTTATCGACGGCCTCGTCACCTGTCCCTGGCATGGCTGGCAGTATTCGCCCCGCAACGGCGTCTCGCCGGCGCCGTTCAGCGAGCGCATCGCCACCCACGACCTGCGGCTTGAGGATGGCGTGCTCTTTGTACGCTCGAAGCCCAATCCGCTGGGGCAGGATGGCGCTTACGTAGCGCTCGGCGGCGTTGGGAGCGGGGCATGACCTTTTCAAAGGGCGCTATTGAGCCGCGCCATGCGGACGCGGACATTTTCGTTGGCTGGGCCGGCGCGCCGGGCGTCGACCGTCGGTTCCTGCTTGGCCTCCTGCCGCTGGGGCTCGCAGGCCTCGGCGGCGGTGCCTATGCGATTTCGGCCGGGCTTGAAGACCCGGGGCCCGGCGCGTGGCTCACCGGCGCGACGCATGAGGTCGAGGGCGTCTTCGCGCGCGCGCCTTATCCGATGCTTCGGCTCGCTGACGCATCCGCGCCGTTCGGCATGCGCACGGCGCTTATCGTGGCTGAAGGCAAATGCACGAGCGCGCTGGAGCTTGACCGCCTCAATGGCGCGCCCGTGCGCGCGAGCGGCGTTCTTATCCGGCGCAGGGCGCGATCAATTCTTGAAGTCCCGCTGACGCATACGGACTGGATTGAGACGGTCGCGGGGCCGGCGGACGGTCGCCTGGCGGCGCCGCCTGAGGTGGACCTTGGAACCGCGGCGCTGTCCGGAACCATCATGGATTCGAAGTGTTTCTTCGGCGTGATGAAGCCGGCGCGCGGGCGCACGCACAAGGCCTGCGCGGCGCTCTGCATAAGGGGCGGGATACCCCCGTCCTACTGGGTGCGGACGCCCGATGGGCGCGAGGCTGTGCTCCTGATGACGGACGCCCGCGGCGGTCCGTTATCGGAGGAAATTCTGCCGCTTGTGGCTGACCCTGTCCGCGCCGAGGGGCGGCTCGTCCGGGTCGGCGATCTCATCCAGTTCCGCGCGGATGCAAGCGCTTTTCGCCGCCGGGAGGTCTAGGCCCAGCAAGTCGGATCAAAGCTCGCGGAAATAGCGCGCCACCGGCCAGCGCCTGAAGCCGACGGCCTCGTATGATGCGCGCGCCGGCGCATGGCCGGGGTCGCCGCCCGTCTCCACCATGATCATCGTCATGCCTGCCGACTTCACGCGGTCGAAGGCGGCGTCCATCAGCGCCGCGCCGACGCCCTTGCGCTGATGGTCGGGGTCGACGGCGATGATGTAGAGCTCGCCCATGCTGTCTTCCGGATGCAGACGGATGCCGGCGTATCCGAGGATCGCCTCACCGTCCGCCGCGACATACAACTGTGTTTGCCCGTCATCGAGCAGGGCCTCGATTTCCGCCTTCTGTCGCGTCCACCAGCCGTCGGGATAAAACGCGTCGAATACGAAGCCGTCGACATTCGGTTGCAACTTGTCGAACACCGGCGTCCAAGCGCGTAGCGACAGATCAAGGACGCTCTCAAGATCAGCGGGGCGAAAATCGCGTATACGGAAAGTCATCTGCGCCCTCGCACGGTCCAAGTGTGGTCTGCTAACGGTTTCTAACCGGACTTCTACACCCTTCCCGCCATTTCGCGAAAGAGCGCGTCATAGCGCTCGGCCATGGCGCGCGCGTCATAGGCGCTGCGGGCGCGTTCCCGGTTCGCCGCGCCCACCTGGCGGCGCAGCTCTTCGTCGAGCGCAAGGCGTCGAAGCGCCTTCTGATACGCGTCGTCGTCGCCGGGCCCCGTGACGAACGGGCCATTGTCCGGGCTCAGCATGGCCTTGATGTCGCCGACGTCGGTTGACGCCACGGGCCGGGCGGCGGCCATGGCCTCAAGCACGCTGATCGGCATCTGCTCGGTGTCAGACGACAGGGCGAAGATGTCGAAGGCCGCGTAAAACGCTTCGGTGTCGCGGCGCGCGCCGGTGAACTCGACGAAGCCCGACAGCCCCTCGGTCTCGACAAATGACCTTAGACCCGCGGCCTCGGGTCCATCGCCGACAATCACGAGGCGCGCCGGCAGCGCGTCCCGCAGCGACGCCACCGCCGCGATGAGGCGGCGATGGTTCTTTTCCGGCCTGAGCGCGCCAATCGTCCCGATGACGACTTCATCCGGGTGCTGTCGCAGTTCGTGCCGCAGGGGCTGGCCGAAGAACGCATCCACATCAACGCCATTGGGGATGTAGGCGACCTGGTCGGCGCTGAATTTCCATTTCTCGACTATGAGCGCGCGCAGGATTGCCGACGGCGCGACGATCCGCGACGTCTTGCCGATCGCGATCCGGCGCGCGAAAACCCTACGTTCAAGCTGGCGGTCGATGTCCTCGTCGGGACCGAAGCCGTCTTCGAAGTGAATATGCGGCGCGATAGGCGAGAGCCGGTTGGCGAGCGCCCACTCTATCGCTCCGAAATTGTAGGTGAGCAGAAGATCGGGCTTCACTCTTTTCATCAGAGTTCGGAACCGCAGAAGGTTGCCGATGTCGAAGCCTCCCCCCTTCGTCACCCGAATGTCGTGGGTGCGGAAGACGACCGTGTCGTCGAGCAGCTCGGCGGCGGGAAATCCGTTCGCGGGCGCATCCATGGCGACGATGTGATGCTCATAGGCGGGGCCGAGCGCTTCGGCGAGGCGTGCGAAGCGCATCTGCGAGCCGCCGATCGCAAACGTTGAGAACGCGTGCAGCAGGCGGATCGGCGCGTCGCCGGGGCGCGATGGGCGGACGTCGGACATGGTCGGTTTCTCCGGCCGGACGGCGCAAAGCGCCTTTGACGGACAGGTTCTCGTTGATGGACGCCTGGCGGCGCGCCTACTCGGAAATGACGGCTTTGGTTTCGAAATACTCGGCGAGCCCGTGCGCGCCCCACTCGCGTCCATTGCCGGACGCCTTGTAGCCGCCGAAGGGCGCGGCGAAATTGACGCCCGCGCCATTGAGATGAACCATCCCGGCGCGCAGACGGCCGGCGACGGCGTCAACGCGGGAGGCGTCTGCGCCGCTCACATAGGCGGACAGGCCATAGGGCGTGTCATTGGCGATCCGGATCGCGTCTTCTTCGTCCTTGTAGGGAATGATCGACAGGACAGGGCCGAATACTTCCTCGCGCGCGATCGTCATGGAATTATCGACGTCCGCGAATACGGTCGGCCTCACATAATAGCCGGCGTTCAGTCCCTGCGGACGGCCGGCGCCGCCGGCGACAAGGCGCGCGCCCTCCCGTTCGCCGGCTTCGATGAGGTCCTGGATCTTCGCCCACTGGCGTTCATTGACGACGGGGCCGATTTCCGTCGCCGCGTCCGTCGGCGCGCCGACGACGAGCGCGTCCGCCGCCGCCGCCGCCATGTCGGCGACATCGCCCGCGCGGCCCTCGGGAACGAGCAGGCGCGTCGGCGCGTTACAGGACTGGCCGGAATTCATCATGCAGGCGCGCACCGCGAGCGGCGTCGCCTCCTCGAAATCGAGGTCATCAAGGAGAATGTTCGGCGACTTGCCGCCGAGCTCCTGGGTAACGCGCTTCACTGTCGGCGCCGCGGCGGTCGCGACCGCGACGCCGGCGCGGGTCGAGCCGGTGAAGGAGACCATGTCGACGTCCGGGTGGCGCGCGAGGGCCGCGCCGACGTTCGGACCTTCGCCATGGATGAGATTAAAGACGCCCGGCGGAACGCCCGCCTCATGCAGGATGTCGGCGAACAGCATCGCCGAAATCGGCGCCTCCTCGGACGGCTTCAGCACCATCGTACAGCCGGCGGCGAGGGCCGGCGCGACCTTGCAGGCTATCTGGTTGAGCGGCCAGTTCCACGGCGTGATCATGCCGACGACGCCGATCGGCTCGCGGCGCGTCTCGAAGCCGTCGCCCGCCTCCGTAAACGGATATTCAGCAAGGAGCGCCTCGGCCGTGGCGATATGCGCAAGGCCCGTCGGCGCCTGCGCGGTTGTCGCAAGGGTGACCGGCGCGCCCATTTCCTCGGTGACGGCGGCCGCCAGGTCGGGCAGGCGCGCTTCGTAGGCGGCGGCGATGCGCTGCAGAAGCGCGCGCCGGTCCTCGCGGCTTGTTCGGGAGAAAGCGGGGAACGCCGCGCGCGCCGCGGCGACCGCTGCGTCCACGTCTTCTTCCGTTCCCATCGGAATGCGCGCAAAGGCGCGTTCCGTCGCCGGATCGACGACCTCCCGGGCGGGCTTTCCCCTGGCCGGCGTCCATTCCCCGTTAACGTAAAAGTCGAGATGTTCGCGCATCGAAACTCTCCTTAAAGGCGGTCGCGGCCCATTGCGGCGCGTCATGTGACGGCGCGACCTTATCGCCTTTTCACGCCTGCGAAAAAATCCGTTGACAGTCGACAGTGTCCTGGGTCAATACTTCGATAGCGCCGATTTGACCCCTTCAGCTTGCGGGCGCTTTAGAAATGACGCTAAAGCGGAGGGGCGAACGGAAAAAGCGCTTCGATCCGCATCCCGCCGCCGCTTCACTCAAACGTCATCCCCCGCAAGCCTTTTCCGCATCGGCGCTGTTTGGAGCGCGCGATGACGTTGATGGCCACAGACGCCCGAATTTCTGATCCGCTGGCGGCGCCCGCTGAATGGTGCGCGACCACGGGTGCGGCGGCCGGCGGATGTCAGTCAGGCGCCCTGATTTCGGGCGGGTTGGCCTCCGAGGGGCGCCAGTCTGGCGGCCCTGCGCCAGTCGAATTGGCGCGGGAAGGCGCAGCGCCTGTCTCAGCGGACTTTGAAGTCCCGTTCACGGATGATTTTCTCGCGGTGCGCGGGCGCGCCATGGCGGATCGGCGCATCCTGCTGCGGCGTACGGGGCCGGCCAATGCGCCGGCCGTGTTGGTGCTCGGCGGCATCTCCGCGGGCCGCGCAGCGGCGGCGCACGGCGACGCGCGCGGCTGGTGGCCGGAGATCGTGCGGCCCGGCGGGCCGGTGGACACAGCCGCCTGCGCGGTTTGGACGGCGGAGTATTTCCCTTTGCAGCCGACGGGCGCGCTTGATCTCGCGCCGGCGGATTACGCCCGCCAGTTCGTCAAGGCGCTGAAATCTTTGGGCGTTGAGCGGCTGGACGCGATCATCGGCGCTTCCTTCGGCGGCATGGTGGCGCTGGAGATCGCACGTCTTTACCCAAGTTTCGTCGGCCGGCTCGCCGTGCTGTGCGCCGCCGGCAAGCCAAGCCCGATGGGGCGCGCCTGGCGGCGGACGCAGCGGCGCGTGCTGCAGCTTGGCATCGACGCTGGCCGCGAAGAGGACGCCGTCGCGATCGCGCGCGAACTCGGCGTCACGACCTATCGCACGGCCGCGGAGTTCAACCAGCGTTTTCAGTCGTCGTCGGAGCTTGAAAGCTATCTCCTCGCGCAGGGCGAACGTTTCGCCGGGCGCGTCAGCGCGCGGCGGTATCTCGCGCTGTCGGCCGCGATTGACGCGCACGACCTGCCCGCGGGCGCGGTCCGCGCGCCGACGCATCTGATCGCCGTTGAGGAAGATCAGCTCGTGCCCGTGGCGGATGTGGAGGCGCTCGCCGCCGGCATCGACGCGCCGACGCGCCTCGACGTAATTTCGTCCGTTTACGGACACGATGGATTTCTGAAGGAAACCGACAAGGTCGGCGCGATCCTGCGCCGCGCTCTCAACGAGGAGATGTCACAATGAGCTTCGACGCCGCGCCCGACGCGACCCCCTTGCGCCCGTCCGCCGGCCGGGAGGCGCGCCGACAGGAAACGCGCCTCGCGGCGGCGTCGGTCGGCGCCCCCGCCGGCCGCGCGCGCCCCGCCGCGCCGCCGCTCTTCCTGTCGGCGACCTACGCCTGGGACGATCCGGCGGAAAAGCCCGCCTATGACTATGCGCGCTCCGGCAATCCGACCCGCGCGGCGCTGGAGGAGGCGCTCGCCGAGCTTGAGGGCGCTGCGGGCGGGGTCGTGACCGCCACCGGCATGGCGGCGGTCAATCTGCCGCTCTGTTTCGTCGGGCCGGGCGAGCGCATCGTCGCGCCCCATGACTGTTATGGCGGGACGCATCGTCTCCTGCGCTCGCGGGCGGCCAAGGGCGACTTTGACGTCGACTTCGTCGATCTGACGGATCGAGCGTCGGTGGAGGCCGCGTTCGCCGCCCCGGCAAAGCTCGTTCTCATTGAGACGCCGTCAAACCCGCTTCTGCGCATCACCGACATCGCTTTCGTCGCCGCGCGGGCGAAGGCCGCCGGCGCCATCGTCGTCGCCGACAATACGTTCCTGTCGCCGGCGCTGCAGAACCCGCTCGCCTTTGGCTGCGATATCGTCGTCCATTCGACCACGAAGTATCTGAACGGCCATAGCGACGTGGTCGGCGGCGCCGTTCTGGCGAAGGACCAGGCGCTCGTGGAGGAACTGCAATGGTGGGCGAACTGCACCGGCGTCACCGGCAGTCCGTTCGACAGCTATCTCACCTTGCGCGGCGCGCGCACGCTTTTCACGCGCATCGAGCGCCAGCAGGCGACCGCTCAGGCGCTCGCCGAACGCCTCGCCGCCGACGAACGCGTTGCGCGGGTGTACTATCCGGGGCTCGCCGATCACCCGGGCCATGCGCTCGCCGCGCGCCAGCAGAAGGGTTTCGGCGCGATGCTGTCCGTGGAGTTCGCGGAAGGCGTCGATGTCATCGAGTTCTTGCGCGCGCTGGATGTTTTTACGGTCGCGGAATCTCTCGGCGGCTTCGAAAGCCTCGTCTGCGCGCCGGCGGCCATGACCCACGCCGCCATGACGCCAGAGGCGCGCGCCGAAGCGGGCATCTGCGACCGGCTGGTGAGGTTCTCCATCGGCCTTGAGCATGAGGCGGACCTTGACGCCGACCTCCGCGCCGCCCTCGAAGTCGCTCATAAGAGCGCTCATGATGGCGCGCGCATTGCGGATCGTCCGATCTCAGCGGTTGGTTAACGCCCGCTTCGCCTCATCCTTGGGGATTTTTCTCCTCGCCCTTCGGGACGGTTCACCGGGGTTGGGGCCCCAATCAACCCTGACGGCAGGCTCCTCAGGATGAGGAGAAAAATCGTCTCGAAGGGCGGCGATTGGTTAACCGCCCAGCGACTAGTTGACGTTTCCGTCCGCCTTGCGAGGATGGCGGCGCGCCTCCCGAAGCATCTGCGCGGCGCAGGGAGCAGGCGGCGCAAACGATTGGAACGTCAATGACCAAAGCGGCGCAGACAGCGCAACCTGACATGACGCCACGGCGCGACAGTTCGCAAACGGAGGATGCGCAGGCGGACGAAGCGGCGCTTGTGGTCCTGAAGTTCTCGTCCTCGGTTCTGAGGCGGCGGCGCGACCTGCCCCGGGCCGTCGGCGAGATTTACCGTTATGTAAGGCGCGGCGTGAAAGTCGTCGCGACAGTCGCAGCGCTCGATGAGGAGACGGAGCGCTTACGGGCCGAAGCGGCCGGCGTCGGCCGTGGGCTCGACAGTCCCCATTCGGCCGGCCTTGTGGCGCTTGGCGAGACGCGCGCGGCCTACGCCCTCGCGCTCGCCTGCGACCATAGCGGCGTTGCGGCGCGGGTCGTCGAAGGCAAGGAGCTTGGCCTCTCCGCTGACGGATCGTTTGACGATGCGCGGCTCGTCGGCGTCGATCTTCAGAACCTTGAGGCGGCGCTCGCCCGCGCCGACGTCGTCATTGCGCCGGGCTATGTGGCGGTTGACGGCGACGGTCGGCCGGCGCTTCTGGGGCGCGGCGGGGCCGACCTCACGGCGACGGCGCTGGCGGCGGCGCTCGGCATTGGCGAAGCGACGTTTCTGACCGATGTGGGCGGCCTGTTCGATCGCGACCCGCTCACGCCGGAACGGGTCTGGCGGCCGGAGGCGAAGCGCTTCTCGCGCGTCACCTGGGGGGAGGTGGGCGAACTCGCCGGCGATCCAATTCAAGCGAAGGCGCTTGGCTACGCCGAGGCGCATGGCGTTAAGCTCAGCCTCCGCGCGCCGGGCGCCGACGCCGGCACGCTCGTCGGGCCGGAAGGCGCGCCGCCGCGGACCCACGCAAGGCCGCAGCCAACCCGGGTCGGCGTTGCGGGGCTCGGCGTCGTTGGCGAAGGCGCGGCGCTTCGCCTTGTCGACGATCCCCAGCGTTATGCGCTCGTCGCGACGCTTGTCAGCGACGGCGCCAAAAAACGCCACCGCCAGATCGATCCCTCACGGATTGAGACCAATTTGGAGGCGTTCCTGGACGCCGGCCTTGATGTGGTCGTCGACGCCATGTCGGACGGCGAGGCCGGCCGGCGCCTTGCCGCGACGGCGCTCGCGCGCGGCGTTTCGGTGGTGACGGCGAACAAGCAGGCGATCTGCGACGACCTGCCGGAACTCAGCGCGCTGGCTCGCGACAACGGCGCGCATCTCGCCTATGCGCCGACGGTCGGCGGCGGCGCGCCGATGCTCGAGACCGCGCGCAGGGCGGCCGCGCGCGGCGTGATTTCCGAGATTATCGCGGTGCTGAACGGCACCGTGAACTTCATCCTTTCGGAGGTCTGCAACGGCGCGCGCTTCGTCGACGCGCTGAAGGCGGCGCAGGAGGCGGGATTCGCTGAAGCTGACCCGAGCGCCGACCTCTCCGGCGAGGACGCCCGCGCCAAGGGCAAGATCCTCGCCTTCGACGCCTTCGGCGCGGACCCGGCCCGCGTGACGACGGATATAGAGGCGCTTGACGGTCCGAAGGCGGATGGAATCGCTGGGTCTGGCGGAACATGGCGGCAGGTCGCGCGCATCACCCCGGCGGAAGGCGGCGGCGCCCATGTGGCGGTGCGTTATGCGCGCGTCGACGACGATCCGTTCCTCGCCGGGCTTGTCGGCGAGGAGAACGCGTTAAGGGCGACGACGCCCGAGGGCGTCCTCGCTTGCCGCGGCCGGGGCGCAGGGCGCGCGCCCACCGTTGAGAGCGCGCTTGCGGACCTTGGCGACATTGTGCGCGCGCGGGCGGCGGGCGCCGCCGCCGACGCTCGATGAGCGCCGCCTGGGCGGCGGTCGAGCAGGCGCGCCGCATTGTCGTGAAGGTCGGGTCCTCGCTGATAATAGCGGAAGACGGCGCGCCCGACAGCGCCTGGCTTGAAAGCCTCGCCGCCGACATCCACGCATTGCGGGGAGGGGGGCGCCAGGTCGTCGTCGTCAGTTCAGGGGCGGTCGCCATCGGCCGTCGCGCCCTCGGCCGCCGCGGCGCGCTGCGGCTCGATCAGAAACAGGCCGCCTCGGCCGTCGGCCAGGCCCGCCTCATCGACGCCTGGGCGCGCGCCTTTGCGCCTTTTGGCGTGACGGTGGGGCAGGCGCTCCTCACCCTCGACGATACGCGCCGCCGGCGGCGCTACCTGAATGCGCGGGCGACGCTGAACGCGCTCCTCGAAGAAGGCGTCGCGCCAATCGTAAATGAGAATGACACCGTCGCCACAAGCGAAATTCGATACGGCGACAATGACCGCCTCGCCGCGCACGCCGCGGAGCTTGTCACCGCTGAGGCGCTGGTCATTCTGTCCGACGTCGACGGACTTTACGCCGCCGACCCGGCGGCCCATCCGGATGCGGAGTTCCTGGCCGAGGTGGACGATATCGACGCGTCGATCGAGGCGATGGCGGGCGGCGCGTCGAAGCCCGATGGCGACGGGGCGGGCGGCATGGCCACCAAGGTCGCCGCCGCCAAGATCGCCCGCGTCGCGGGGTGCGCGACCGTCATCGCAAAAGGCGTCGCATCGCCGCTCTCCCGCCTCAAAGAGAATGCGCGCGCGACGCTGTTCCGCGCCGACGGAAAGCCGGAGGCGGCGCGCAAGACCTGGATTCGCAACCTTCAAGGCTCGGGCGGCGAAATCCGCATCGACGCCGGCGCGGTCGCAGCGCTGAAATCCGGCGCGAGCCTGTTGCCGGTCGGCGTCGCCGCCGTCGACGGCGGCTTTCAACTCGGCGACGTCGTCGTCGTGCGCGGACCGGCGGGCGAAGCCGTCGCGAAGGGCCTCGCCTCGTTCGACGCGAGCGATTTGCGTCTCATGGCCGGCCGGTCGTCGGAAGAGGTCGCGCGCATTCTCGGCTATCGCCGGCGGGACGCCGTCATTGATCGCGACGATCTCGTTCTGATAGGCTGAGATTTTTTGGCGGGGCATGGGTTGTTCTCGGCCCATGTTCGCGCTTATGTTTCGCGACCGCAGCGAAACGGGGCACAAAATGCTAAGTCTGGCGGAGACGAGCGAGGGAACTGGGGCGGCGCTTTGCGGCGCCGGCGCAACGCTCCGCGTCCTGCCGGTCGTACTGACCGTGCGCGTCCTTATTGGGGACGCGCGGGAGGACGTCGGCTGAGCAGCAAGCGAAACGCCCGACCGTCGAACCCGCTTCCCGATCCGGCAAGCGGGTTTTTTGTTGGCCGATAGGCCGCGGCGCGGCGGCGCGCCAGCCGAAAGCGAAGAAGTCGAAAGCGCAGAAGTCGAAGGCGCAGAAGTCGAAATCGAGCAGGGATGACAGGACATGAAGATCTACACGGACGATGACGCCAATCCGCAGGCGATGAAGGATGGCCCCGTCGCCATCATCGGCTTTGGCAGCCAGGGGCGCGCGCACGCCATGAACCTGCACGCCTCGGGCTGCGATGTGATCGTCGGCGTGCGTCCGGGCGGCGCCGGCGACAAAAAGGCGTCGGAGGACGGGCTGAAGACCGCGCCGATCGCCGAGGCGGCGAAAGCGGCGAAGACGATCATGATCCTGACGCCCGACATGACCCACGAGAAACTGTACCGGGAAGAGATTGCGCCCAACATTTCCGCCGGCGACGCGCTCGCCTTCGCCCACGGCTTCACCATCCTTTATGGCCGCGTGACGCCGCCGGCGGACGTCGACGTCATCATGGTCGCGCCGAAGGGGCCGGGCGATCTCGTTCGCCGGGAATATGAGCGCGGCCGCGGCGTGCCCTGTCTTTTCGCCGTGCATCAGGACGCCACCGGCAAGGCGCGCGAGCGGGCGCTCGCCTACGCCCGCCTCATTGGCGGCACGACCGCAGGCGCAATCGAGACGAGCTTCCGCGAAGAGACGGAGACGGACCTTTTCGGCGAGCAGGCGGTCCTCTGCGGCGGCGCGACCGAGCTTATCCTCGCCGGCTTCGAGACCCTGACCGAGGCGGGCTATGCGCCGGAAGTCGCCTATTATGAATGCCTGCATGAGCTGAAACTCATCGTCGACCTCCTCTATGAGGGCGGGCTCGCCAAGATGCATGAGTTCATTTCCGAGACCGCCATTTACGGGGATCTCGTCTCCGGCCCGCGGGTCATCGACGAGGGCGCGCGCGAGCGCATGCGGGGCGTCCTGAAAGACATTCAGGACGGCACCTTCGCCCAGAACTGGATTCTGGAGAACCAGACCGGGAAAGTTCGCTATGAGAAGATGCTCGAGGCTGATCTTAACCATCCGATAGAGGAAGTGGGCAAAGATCTCCGCGAGCGGATGGCGTGGCTGAAGGGCGGCAACGCCGCGACGGAGTGACGGGCGATGGGCGCGACGGACACAAGAGCGAAGAACAAGACGCCGAAGCCTGACGAAAGGATCGTCAAGGCGGGGGCGGAGCTTCTCCTCGATGCGCTGGAGGAACAGGGCGTCGACACGATCTTCGGCTATCCGGGCGGCGCTGTCCTGCCGATCTACGATGCGCTGCATCGGCGCGATACGATCCGGCACATCCTCGTGCGGCACGAGCAGGGCGCGGCGCACATGGCCGAAGGCTACGCCCGCTCCACCGGCAAGCCGGGCGTCGTGCTCGTCACGTCCGGTCCGGGCGCGACGAACGCCGTCACGGGCCTCGCCGACGCGCTGCTGGATTCGGTGCCGATCGTCTGCATTTCAGGACAAGTGGCGCGCAAGCTCATCGGCACTGACGCATTCCAGGAGTGCGACACGGTCGGCATTACGCGCGCCTGCACCAAGCATAATTACCTCGTACCATCCGCCCACAGATTGCCGACCATCGTGCACGAAGCGTTTCATGTGGCGCTGGCCGGCAGGCCGGGTCCGGTCCTCATCGACGTGCCGAAGGATGTGCAGTTCGAGGAGGCGCCCTATGTCGCGAAGGGCGACGCCGTCTTGCGCGAGGCGGGGCTGAAGCCTGAACTGCGCGCGCGCGACGTGGAGATGGCGGTCGACCTGATGCGGCGGGCGCGCCGGCCGGTTTTCTATACGGGCGGCGGCGTCATCAACGCCGGCCCCGCCGCCAGCGAGTCGCTGCGCGAGCTTGTCCGGGCGACGGGCTTTCCGATCACCTCGACGCTTATGGGGCTCGGCGCCTATCCGGCGTCCGATCCGCAATGGCTTGGCATGCTGGGCATGCATGGCAGCTATGAAGCAAACAACGCCATGCATGACTGCGATCTTATGATCTGCGTCGGCGCGCGCTTCGACGACCGCGTGACCGGCCGACTTGACGCGTTCTCGCCCGCCTCGCGAAAAATCCATATCGACATTGATCCGTCCTCGATCAACAAGAACGTGCCTGTCGATATCGCGCTAATCGGCGATGCCGACGATGCGCTATGTGCGCTCGGCGCTGAATGGAAGAGGCGGGCCGGCGCGGAGCCGCCGGAGAACGGCCGGCTCGCCGACTGGCGCGCGCGGATCGACGAATGGCGCGCCGTCAACTCGTTCGCCTACGAACGCTCCGATACGGCGATCAAGCCGCAATACGCCATTCAGCGTCTCTATGAGCTGTCGAAGGGCCGCGACGTCTTCGTGACGACGGAGGTCGGCCAGCACCAGATGTGGGCGGCTCAGCATTTCCCGTTTGAGGCGCCGAACCGCTGGATGACCTCCGGCGGGCTCGGCACCATGGGATACGGCCTGCCTGCGGCGGTGGGCGTGCAGGCGGCGCACCCGGACGGCCTTGTCGTCGACATCGCCGGCGACGGCTCGGTGCAGATGACCATGCAGGAGATGTCAACGGCCGTGCAGTACGGCCTGCCGGTCAAAATCTTTATTCTGAACAACTCCTATCTCGGCATGGTGCGCCAGTGGCAGGAGCTCCTGCATGATCGGCGCTATGCGCATTCCTATTCCGACGCGCTGCCCGACTTCGTGAAGCTCGCTGAGGCCTATGGCGCGATTGGCCTGCGCGCGACGACGCCGGCGGAGCTCGACGATAAAATCCGGACCATGATCGAGACGCCGAAGCCGGTCATTTTCGACTGCGTCGTCACGCAGGAGGAGAACGTTTTCCCGATGATCCCGTCGGGCGCGGCGCACAATGAGATGCTCCTCGGCGGGTCGGTGACGGGCGAGGAGATCGGCGCGGAAGGACGCAGTCTCGTATGAGCCTCGACCCATCCCAATCCGTCTATCCCGTCCAGGCGGAGGCGGAAGATCTCGCCGAGAGCATTCTCGCGATCATCGTCGACAATGAGCCGGGGGCGCTTGCGCGCGTCGTCGGACTTTTCTCCGCACGCGGATACAATATCGAAAGCCTCACCGTGGCGGAGACAGACGTTAAGCGTCACCGTTCGCGCATCACGGTCGTCACGCGCGGCGCGCCGTCGACGATCGAGCAGATCAAGCTGCAACTGGGGCGCCTCATTCCGGTGCGGCGGGTCGTTGACGTCTCGGCGGAGGAGGACGCGCTGCAGCGGGAGCTGGCCCTTATCAAGGTGGTCGGCGAGGGCGATCACCGGGTCGAGGCGATGCGCATGGCGGAGATCTTCCGCGCCCGCGCCGTTGACATAACGCACTCATCATTCGTGTTCGAAGTGACGGGCGCGCGCGACAAGGTGAACGCCTTTATCGACCTGATGCGCCCGCTCGGTCTGTCGGAAGTGTCGCGCACCGGCCTCCTGTCCATTCGCCGCGGCGTCGCGAAGGACTGACGCCTTCCGCAAAGACCAACCCGTTATCCTGAACAAGCGCCGTCAGGCGCGCAGAGTCAGTATCCAGAGTTTTTTCGCCCTTCGATTCTGAAACTGGATCCTGACTTGCGTCAGGATGACGCCAGAATTCCACCATTACTCCGTTTCCGGCTCATTGCGTCGGCGCCAGTTCGATGACGCGCGCATTCTCGATCGCGTCGATATCCGTCCCGATCGTTATGTAGTCGCCGGCGAGCCAGATCTGCTGAAGGTCGTCGTAATGCGGCGATGTAAAGTGCCCGGACTGCCCGTTCGGCAGCGAGAACCACGACTTGTCCGGGTCGCTCATGTCGAAGATCATGCGAAGGCTCGCGCCATGCCCGCCATAGGCCGCCTCAGGCAGGTCATCGAACCCGAAATAGCCGACATTCGGCGCGTCGGGTCCTGTGGCGCGCGGCGTCGCGCGGGAGAGTTTTTTGCCGATGACCGGCAGAAAGCCGAGCCCCAGATGCTCGTGGCGCGTAACGTAGATTTCGCCCCAGGGCCTGGAGAGCTCATCGCCATGGACGGCTTCAAGCTCAGCGGCGGCGGCCTTTAGGCTTGAGGCGAGAATATCCGCGCACGTTTCGGCTGGTTCGGTGCGGGCGTCGTCGCAGATTTCGCCCATGTCGCGGTCAAGCATGTCCGCCAGAAAGTCCGGGCCATAGCCCCAGAACCGATCAAACAGCTCTCCGAAATCGTCTTCATAGGCGGCGCGCGAAAGCGCCTTCGTCCACGTGGCGTAAACGAGCGGCCCGAGAGCGTCTCCGGTCCAGCGTCCGTCCCAGTCCCTAAGGATATCAAGCGCTTTGAGGCTAGCGGCGTCGTCGGTTTCGGCCCGGAGAAGCAGGTCCTTCAGTCGACCGACATTCGTGGTGCCGAGGTCGAGATGAATGTCCCTGAACGTATCGAAATCGTGGCGCGGCGTTGCATCGAGCAGGTTCTGGATGCGTTGCTGGCGCGAGGGATTGGAGAAGTCGATCGCCCGCACGTAAGGATACTCGTCCGGCGTCGTCTTGGCGTTGGCGGTGACGTGGGCGCCGGATGAGGGGTTGATGACGAGCGGCGCAAGCTCGCCTGGAATGTAGCCGGCCCAGTCATTGGCGGGGTTGGCGCCGTCGGCTGGCGCAAGGCCCTTCGTCTCGTGCTCCGGCTTCCTGATCGGCGCGCGGCCGACGACCATGAGGCCGGCGCCGCCGTCCTTATGGGCGAAAACGAGGTTCTGCACTGGGCCGATATAGTTATCGCGCAGCGTCTCGATGAATGCATCCAGCGTATCGACATCGTAATTGTTCATCATGGCGCTGATGGTCGTGTCCGGACCTTGTAACGCGGTCCACTGCATTGCGAGCGCAGTGTCGTCGGGAAGGAAGCTCGGCGTCAGGACATCTGCCGGGATGACCGGCCCATGGCGCGTCTTCGCGTAGGTGCGCACGACATCCTCGCCGAAACGCACTTTGATAATCTCTTCGCGGGTCTCGAATGCGGCCCAGCCGTCCGGCGTTGCGTATTCGCCGTCGTTTTCCGGATTGCGACGCTCAAGATAAAGATCCTGCACGTCGGTTCGGTTGTTGGTCACGCCCCAGGAAACGACGTCGGTGCGGCCGATGATGACGCCCGGAATGCCAGGTATCGTGCCGCCCCAGACGTTCCGGTCGCCGATTTTGAGGTGCGCGAGGTACCAGAAGCCCGGCATGGTGAGGCCGAGATGAGGGTCGTCAGCCAGCATGGGCGCCCCGCTTTTGGTCCGTGAACCGGAAACCACCCAGTTGTTGGAGTTCTCCTGCGCGGGTTCGGAGAGGATCGCGGCGTCTGGCGCGGCTTCGGCTCCCTCTTCTGCCTCGGCCACGACCGAATCCGGGCCGTCGACCGGCAGGCCAAGGGTGCGGGCGAGGTCGGGCCAGGCCATCGCCACATGTCCATCCTCCGGATAGGGACGGATATAGGCGTCCCTGATCGCGTCGGACGCGTTAGCGGCAAGCGTCGCCCGGGTTCTCTCAAGCCTCGAATTGAGGCTGAGCGTGCTCCAGACCGCCTTCTGAACGAACAGCGTATCGGCCGCGGTCCATGGCTCGGGCTGCGTGAAGGTCAGCCGGTATTCCGCAGGCAAACGAAAGTCCGGGTGCGCGATCCAGGCGTTTACGCCCGCGGCGTACGCCTCAATCGTCCTCACGTCTTCCGCCGGAAGCGCGGCGAGCGTTTCCTCGATATTCGCCCTGAAATCGAACGCGCGAAAATTGATGTCGCTGTCTAGGGCGGCCTCTCCGAACAACTCGGCGAGGCGTCCTTGCGTCTGCCGGCGTGTCAGATCCATCTGCCAGAGGCGGTCCTGGGCGTGGGCGAAGCCGAGGGCGAAATAGGCGGCGTCGCCGGACGCCGCCTCGATGTGGGGCACGGCGTTTTCGTCGCGCACGATCCGCGCCGGGCCCGAGAGGCCGGCGACGGCGTAATCGCCCTCATAGGGCGCGCCGGCGGACGTTGCGCCGGTCCAAACGACGCCGGCCGCCACGGCGAGCGCCGCCAGGATCGCGACAACGCCTATGCCCGCCCATTTCAGAATGCCCATCGATGCCCCTCCAACTTGATTTTTACCAAAGTCCTGAGCGTGGTTCTGCCATGGCCGCTGCGCCTCGTCACCACGGGCCGGCGCCGCGCGCGGCGCGGACAGCGGTCGGCGCTTGATCCGCGCGCGCAACTCGGGAAGTTTGCCGGCCAGCAGAGTAGGCCGGCGATGAGAATTGGAACCAGATCGAGCGCAATGGCGCTCGCCCAGACCGACGAAGTGGTGCGGCTGTTGAAGGTCGCGGACCCCGACGCGCCCGCCGAAGCGCGGCCGATGAAGCCATCCGGCGATGTTGACCAGGTGAGCCGGCTCGATCGCCATGGCGGCAAGGGCGGGGCGTTCGTCGCCGATATCCGCGCGGCGATGACCTTCGGCGAGCTTGATTGCGCCATGCATTCCCTGAAGGACATGCCGGGCAATGAAGAAACGCCGGGTTTCGTCATCGGCGCGTTCCTGAAGCGCGAAGCGCCAGAGGACGCGCTCGTCCTGCGTCCGGGGCTCGACCTGGCGAAGGTTATGGAGACCAAAGCGGCCGGCCTGAAAATCGGCACCAACGCCGTGCGGCGGGCGGCGTATCTGAAGCGCCTGTTCCCCGAGGCGGAAGTCATTCACTTCCGCGGCGCGGCGGATACGCGCCTTAGAAAGCTCGACGAAGGCGTGCCCCAGAAGTTGCCTGATGGCGGCGAGACCGGGCCGGCGGACCTTCTGGTCTGCGCGAAGAACGGGCTTGAACGGATCGGGCGCGGCGACCGGGTCGCCCACACCTTTTCGCCGGACGAGATTCTCCCCGCGATCGGGCAGGGGGTGGTGGCGGTGGAGTGCCATGAGCGCGACTGGCCGACGCGCACGCGCCTCGCGGCGATCGATGATTCGGTGTCGCGCGCCTGCGCCGAGGCGGAGCGGGAGATTCTGTGGGTGCTCGACGGCCACTGCAATTCGCCGATCGCCGGGATCGCCGAGCCGTCGACCTCCACTTTGAGCCTAAAGGCCGCCGTTCTGTCGCTCGATGGCGAAGAGATCCTGGAGGCGGAAGCTACCGGGCCCCTTGACCATCCAAAGACCCTCGGCCGGCAGGTGGCGCTGAAGCTCCGGGACCTCGGCGCGGACCGCCTGATTGAGGCCTCGCGGGTCTGACCCGAAACGCCGGCGGCGAGCCGCGGTTTGCCGGCGGCAGCGCCGTCAGGTAGTTTCGGGCGCCTATTGCAATGGAGGCCCGGCCGTGACGCTCGCCCAATCAAGGCTTCTCGAAGCGACGAATATCGCATCGACTGAGGAACGCTATGCGTCCGTCTGGCGGCGCGCTGCGGTGGCGGCGCTGTCGATCGTATCGCTCGGGGCGGCGCTTGGGATCGGCGCGATGACCGCCGATCCGGCGGTCCGGGCTGCGGACCCCGATCTTGCGCGGCTTCTAAAGGGAATGATGTTCATCAAGGGCGTCCTCGCGCTTGCGGCGACCGCGGCCATCGGCTGGCGGGCGGGGATCGCCGCGCCGAGCGCATGGGCGCTCGGCTACGCGTTAACGCTTGCGGCCATGTGGAGCGGCGTCGGGGCGATGTGGCACATCTCCCACGCCGGTTTCGCGGCTGTGGCGCTCCATGGCGGGTTCTTCGCCGCGCTCGTCCTGTTGTTCCGCGATCCCAAGGTGGAGCGGGCCCTTGCGCAGGCGGTGTTCCGAAAGGCGACACGCAACCGATAGGCCCCTGTCGCGCGTATCTTCGTCGAACAGCGTAAGCCCTGGCGAGACGAAGGAGAGCGACATGCATCTGGCGACATTCGCCGCCTTCGCGGCGATAAACTTCATGGCGGCGTCCTCCGGCGGCATTTTCAAGCCGGGCGACTGGTACCGCGACCTCGCGAAGCCGCGCTGGACGCCGCCGAACTGGGCGTTCCCGCTCGCCTGGTCGGTTCTCTTTCTCCTGAACGCGCTTGCCGGCGCGATCGCCTGGCGGGCCGCCGGCGGGACGATGAGCCTTCCCTTCATCGTCTATGGGCTCAGCCTTGCGGTGAACGCCGGCTGGTCGTTCCTGTTCTTCGGCATGAGGCGCATGGACCTCGCGCTCGTTGACGTTGTCCTCCTGTGGGCGTCGATCCTCGCCGTGATGATCCTCTTCGCGCCGATCAGCCCGATCTCATCTCTCCTGATCGCGCCCTATCTCGGTTGGGTCACCATCGCCGGCGTACTCAATCTCCGCATGCTGCAGATGAACCCCGCCTATGGCGCGAAGGGGGCGGCGGCTTCTTGAAGGCGTTGCGGCTGGGGCGCCGATCGCGTTGTCTGAAAGGCCGAAGGTGGACGCGGTACGCCTCAGAAAGCTGGTTTCTGGAGAGCTTGCCTGGCTGCTCGACGTCGAGAGCGCGGCGGCTCGGGAAGGCTATATTCGCGGCGATGCGGCTGCGGTCCATGAGGAACGGCTGAGCGATCCGGGGTCGCTGTACCTTATCGGTTCAATATCGGGGGAGGATGTCGGCTTCGCGATATTGCGCGGTCTTGGCGGCGTTGACCTGAACATCGAACTAAAGCGCGTGGTAATCGCTAATCCCGGCCGGGGCGTCGGCCAGAAATTCCTTACCAAGACGATTGACTATGCCTTCGATGAGTTGGAGGCCCATCGGCTTTGGCTTGATACGCTGTCAACCAACGCGCGCGCGCAGCACGTCTACGAAAAGCTGGGCTTTCAGCGCGAAGGCGTACTGAGGGAAGCGATCCTGGTCGACGGCGCGCATCGGGATCTCATTCTCTACGGGCTCTTGCGAACCGAATGGTCGCGGTGCTGATCGCGATCTATGCGCGGGTCGCGGCGGATGTGATGCGGGGCGTCGTGCGCCAAAGAGCCGCCGTCGTTTAGTGGGGTCGTCGCTTTTCGCCCCGATTACTCCGGCGAAGGCCGGAGTCCAGCTCAAACATAAAGACAGGCTTCGCCTGACACTTTTCTTTGTCTGGATCCCGGCCTTCGCCGGGATGGACGGAGATCGGAAACGCAGCGCCCCTACCTGTTCTTCCGTCCCTCAATCAAGGCGTCGACGACGCCGGGGTCGGCGAGGGTGGAGGTGTCGCCGAGGTTCGAGAACTCGTTCTCGGCTATCTTGCGCAGGATGCGGCGCATGATCTTGCCGGAGCGGGTCTTCGGCAGGCCCGGCGCGAAATGGATGAGGTCCGGCTTCGCGATCCTACTTATCTCTGTGCTGACGATATCGGCTAGCGCCTTTTCGGCGTCTCCGCTCGCCTCTACGCCTTCCATCAGCGTCACATAGGCGTAGACGCCCTGACCCTTGACGTCGTGCGGGTAGCCGACGACCGCCGCTTCGGCGACGTCCGGGTGCAGGACGAGCGCGCTTTCGATTTCGGCGGTGCCGAGGCGGTGGCCGGAGACATTAAGCACGTCGTCGACGCGGCCCGTGATCCAATAAAACCCGTCCTCGTCGCGGCGCGCGCCGTCGCCGGTGAAGTAGAGGCCGGGATAGGTGGTGAAATAGGTCTCGAGGAACCGTTCGTGGTCGCCGTAAACCGTGCGCATCTGACCCGGCCAGGAGTCGGTGAGGACGAGATTGCCGCTGGTCGCGCCCTCAAGAAAACTGCCTTGCCCGTCAACGAGCGCCGGCTTGACGCCAGGGAGCGGCAGGGTGGCCGAGCCGGGTTTCAGGTTCGTCGCGGCGGGAAGGGGCGCAATGAGCGCGGCGCCTGTCTCGGTCTGCCACCAGGTGTCGACCACCGGGCATCGCCCGCCGCCGACGACGCGGTGATACCAGCGCCACGCCTCCGGATTGATCGGCTCGCCGACGGTGCCGAGAAGCCGCAGCGAGGAGAGATCGGCGCTCGCGACCGGCGCGTCGCCTTCGCGCATCAGCGCTCTGATCGCCGTCGGCGCGGTATAGAAGATCGTCACCTTGTGCTTCTCGCACACCTTCCAGAAGCGCGAGGCGTCGGGATAGGTGGGCACGCCCTCGAACATCAGCGTCTTCGCGCCGTTCGCCAGCGGTCCGTAGACGATATAGCTGTGGCCCGTGACCCAGCCGACGTCCGCCGTGCACCAATAGACGTCGTCCTCTTTCAGGTCGAAGACGGCCTCATGCGTCCAGGACGCCCAGGCGAGATAGCCGCCCGTCGTATGCAATACGCCTTTCGGCTTGCCGGTGGAGCCCGACGTATAAAGAATAAAGAGCGGGTCTTCGGCGTTCATCGGCTCCGCCGCGGCGTGGGGCGAGACGTCCTCGCGCGCTTCGTGCCACCACAGATCGCGCCCCCCCTGCCAGTCGATTTTCGCCCCCGTGCGGCGCACGACAAGAACGAGCCGCGCATCAGCGGTTTTCTCAAGCGCCGCGTCCACATTGGCCTTCAGCGGGACGGCCTTGCCGCCGCGCACGCCTTCGTCGGCGGTGATGACCGTCCGGGCGCCGCAGTCCTCAATGCGGCTCGCCAGCGCGTCCGGCGAAAAGCCGCCGAAGACGACGGAATGCACCGCGCCGATGCGCGCGCAGGCGAGCATCGCGACCGCCGCCTCGGGAATCATCGGCATGTAAATGACGACGCGGTCGCCCTTCTTGACGTCGCGGGCCTTCAGGATGTTCGCCATGCGGCAAACTTCCGCGTGCAGCTCGCGATAGGTAAGCGCGGCGCTGTCCGACGGCTCGTCACCCTCCCAGAGGATTGCGACGTCGTCGCCGTTCTTCTCCAGGTGCCGGTCGACGCAATTCACGCACGCGTTGAGGACGCCGTCCTCGAACCAGCGAATGCGGAAATCGTCTTTGTGAAACGAGACGTCCTTGACCTTGCTGAATGGCGTTATCCAGTCGAGCCGCCCGCCAATGCGCCGCCAATGGGCGTCTTCCAGCGCGGCGGCTTCTTCGCGCAGCTTAGCCGCCGTCTGCCCGTCGATCCGGGCGGATGAAACGAAGTCGGCCGGCGGCGGGAAGATATCGGTCGTTTCGGTCATGAGGCGCTTCCTTTTTGGCGCAATCTACCGGTCGCGGGCGAAGCTTTCAAACCGTAAGCGACAGGGCGTCCGGGCGCCGCTTGCGGCGCGCGTAAGGCGGCGTTATCTGCACGGACGAAGCAAGTTTCCGAGCGTTTTATCCCGTGTTCCTTTCCCTTCTGAAGACCAAGCTTCACGGCGCGACCGTGACGAAGACGGACCTCCATTACGAAGGCTCGATTCAAATTGACCAGGATCTTCTGGATGCGGCGGGCCTTGTGGAGTTCGAGCGCGTCGATGTGTGGAACGTGACGAGCGGGTCGCGAATTCAGACCTATGTCATCAACGGCGCGCGCGGATCCGGGGAAGTGATGCTGAACGGCGGCGCGGCCCGCTATGCCGAGCCTGGCGACAAGGTGATCATCGCGGCATTCGCCCAGGTGGAGGCTGAGACGGCGCGGAACTACAAGCCGACGGTCGTGCTCATCAACGACGATAATTCGGTGAAGTCGGTTCGCTAAGCGGGTCATGCGGCGTGCGCGTTGCGCCATGTCGCCCCAAGACGCTTTAGCTTGCTTGCGCGCCGGGCCGTCTGGCATGGTCGCGCCCATGACCTTGGCCACTTATTCCGGGCAGGCGCGCGGCGCAGCGCGTGGTTTTCGCCGATGGGCTTAGTCGGCGCAATTGCGCTCATCGCGGCGCTGGCGGTGGCTGGCGTCGCCCTCTTCCAGTCGGCGCGAAGCGGCGATGCGGGCGCGCGCGAGGAGGTGGTCGGCGTTCGCACGGTCACGCTCCTGAAGCTCGCCGCCTGGCTCGCCCTCGCCGCCGCGCTTTTCGCCGTCAAGCTCTTTCCCGTCGCGCTCATGATCCTGCTCGCCGCCGGCGGCGTCACGGGCATCGAGATATGGCGGGAGCGGACGGTGCGCGAGGACCTGTCGGCGTCGGACAGAGAGCAGGTTCCGACGACTGACGGGGCGCATCTCAGCTCCGACGCCGAGGCCGCGTCCATACTCGGCGTTTCGGCGGACGCGAGCGCGGAAGAAGTGAAGGCCGCTCACAAGCGGCTCATCGCGCGCCTGCACCCCGATCAGGGCGGCAATGACTATCTCGCCTCGCAGATCAACGCCGCGCGCGACCGGCTTGTCGCAAGAGCGGCCGCCGACGGGCCGCCTGCCGCCGCGCCGGGCGACGGGGAAAAGCCTCAATCGTAAAGCGCCGACGGCAGCCAGGTGGCGATCGCCGGGAAGGCGGTGAGCGCGGCGAGGGCGGCGATCTGCAGGGCGATGAACGGGATCGCGCCGCGATAGATCTGCGCCGTGCGCACCGCCTCAGGCGCGACGCCGCGAAGGTAAAAGAGCGCGAAACCGAACGGCGGCGTCAGGAACGACGTTTGCAGATTGATCGCCATCATGACGCCGAGCCACACAGGATCGACGCCCATTTTCAGCAGCGCCGGCGCGACGAGCGGCACGACGACGAACGTGATCTCTATGAAGTCGAGGAAAAATCCGAGCACGAACATCACAAGCATCACCGCGACGACGGCGCCGACAAGGCCGCCGGGCGCGGCGTCGAGGGCGGCGCGCACCGTCTCCTCGCCGCCGAGGCCGCGAAAGACGAGTGAGAACGCCGCCGCGCCGATGAGGATCGTAAAGACCATGGTCGTCACGCGGATCGTTTGGTCGGCCGCGGCGGAGAGCACGCCGCCGCGCATGAGACGCAGGACGCTTGCGCCGAGGCCGAGCGGGATGAGCGCGGTGAGGCCGAAGGCGACCCAGATGCCGAGCGTTTCGATTCCGGTCGGCGCCTCGCGGCCGAGGCGCAAGTCGAGGTTCGAGGTAAGGAGGATAAGCGCGACGATGGAGGCGGCGGCCGCGGCGATGGCGCGTCCCTCCCACGGCTTCGCCGCGCCTTCGCGCCGGCGCGATCCGGCGATGAGAAGCGCGCCGATGGCGCCGACGCTCGCCGCTTCCGTCGGCGTCGCGGCGCCGGCGAGGATTGATCCGAGGACGGCGAAGATAAGGAGCAAGGGCGCGGGCAGGGTGCGCGCCGCGGCCATCCAGACCTCTTTGCGCGAGCCGAGCTCCGACTGCGGGATCGCCGGCGCCTTGGCGCCCTGAAAGGTGGCGACGGCGATCTGATAAAGAAGGTACAGCCCCACGAGCATTAGCCCCGGGAACAGCGCGCCGGCGAAAAGATCGCCGACGGACACCGTCTCCGGCGCGAAGACGCCCTGCTCCAGCTGCGCCTTCTGATAGGCGTTGGAGATGACGTCGCCGAGGAGGATGAGCACGATTGAGGGCGGAATGATCTGTCCGAGCGTGCCGGCGGCTGCGATCGATCCGCAGGCGAAGGACGGCTCATAGCCGCGCTTCAGCATGGTCGGCAGGCTGAGGAGCCCCATGGTGACGACGGTCGCGCCGACGATGCCGGTGGAGGCGGCGAGGAGCGCGCCGACGACGGTGACCGATATGCCGAGCCCGCCGCGCAGCGACCCGAAAAGGCGGGCGAGTTCGTCCAGCAATTCTTCGGCGATCTTGGCCTTTTCGAGGATCACGCCCATCAGCACGAACATCGGCACGGCGATGAGGGTCGAGTTCATGACGGCGCCATTGATCCGCTGCGGGATAGGCTGGAGGAAGCTCGGGTCGAAGACGCCTGATGCGAGGCCGATGACGGCGAAGACGATGGCGACGCCGGCGAGGCTGAACGCGACGGGGAAGCCGAGCAGAATGGCGCCGCAGAGCGCCGCGACCATAATCACGTCAAGCCAGCCCGCCGCCGCGCAGAGGCAAAAACCAGTGCTTGCGTCCATCAGGCGGCCGCCGTCGCCCGGCCGGGCGCCGTCTCGCGGATGATCCGCGCCGCGTCCGTGGCCAAGACAAAGCCGGCGGCGAGCAGGAGACTGGCGAATGTCGGGATAAGCGACTTCAACAAAAAGACCGCCTGAATGCCCGACTGCTCCGTCGACCCCTCAAGCGCCGCCCAGCTGTTCGCGACGTAGGGAGCGGACATGGCGAGGACGAGCAGAAGGAACGGAAACAAAAAGGCGTATGCGCCGAATAGGTCGATCATCGCCCGGCGTCTCGGCGTCGCCGATCCATAGAAAATGTCGACCCGCACATGGTCATTGGTCAGGAGCGCATAGCCCGCGGCGAGGAGGAAAATCCCGCCATGGAGATAGGTGACGCTTTCCTGCAGAAGGATGGAATTCCATCCGAACACGTAGCGCAGGACAACGACCGTGAACTGAATAAGCGCCATCGCCAGCACGAAGAGCCCCGTCGCCTTGCCGGTCGCGGAGACGATCGGGCGGAGCGCCGCCGAGATCGCCAGCGATAACTGAAGTCCGCCTTGCGTTCGGACAAGGCCGGCAAGGACGAGCGTCGCGCCGGCGAGGACGCCAAGCGTGTAAAGCGGCGGGCTCGCCGCAGTGAGGTCGACTGCGGCGTCTGCAAAAAAGTAAGCGGCGGCGAAGATGACCGTCGTCAGAGCGATAAGGGCTGCCGCTTGGGCGCCGCCTTCGCCGCGGCCGCCGACCAATGAAGCGGCGGGAACCAGGAGCGCCGGGGCCAAAACGCACCAGAGCGTCAGCATTAGGAAATCGCCAGTCGCCGTCAGCATACGTACGCGCCCCTAAAGCTCGAAGACGCGGCGGCGCGTCGCCATATAGGCTTCGTCGGAGATGCGGCTCCACTCGCCGGAGCGTTTGATGGCGTCGCGATAGCTCTCGAAGATCCGCCGGGAGATGTCGTCGGTCTTTGCAATGTCCTCCAGAACGGTTTTCGTTTCGCGGGCGAGGGCCTCCATGACGTCAGGCGGCGTTTCGCGCAACTCGACGCCATGCTCCGTCACAAGCTGCTCAAGTCCGATGCCGTTGAAATGTCCGTACTCGGCTATCGACATGTGATTGGCGCGCTGGCACGCGCCCTCGATAATCGACTTCTCCTGGAAAGTCAGGCCGTTCCAGACATCGAGATTGACGCCGACCCCAAGCTGCGCGCCCGGCTCATGGAAGCCCGGCCAGTAATAATACTTCGCCTCCCGATAAAACCCGAAGGCGAGATCGTTCCAGGGGCCGACCCATTCCGTGCCGTCTATGGCGCCTGACTGCAACGCCTGATAGATCTCGCCGCCGGACAGCGCCACGGCCGACGCGCCGATCCGTCGCAATACTTCGCCGCCAATGCCTGGCATACGGACTATCCGGCCGCGCAGGTCTTCAAGGTTGTCAAACGGCTCTTTGAACCAGCCGCCCATCTGGTGGCCTGTGTTGCCGGCGATAAACGGCTTGATGTTGAAGCCGGCGGCGAGTTCATCCCACAGCTCCTGGCCGCCGCCGAACTCGCACCACGCCATGATCTCCGTCGTCGTCATGCCGAATGGCACGGCGGTGAAGAATGGATACGCCTGGGACTTGCCCACCCAGTAATACTCCGCCCCGTGATAAAGATCGGCGGCGCCGGTTGAAACGGCGTCAAAACTCTCGAAAGCGCTGACAAGCTCGCCTGCGGCATAGACGGTGACGCGCATGGCGCCGCCGCTCATTTCAGTGATGAACTGCGCCGTGCGCTCCGCCATCGTGCCAAGGCCCGGAAAATCCTTTGGCCAGGTGGTCACCATGCGAAGCTCGCGTGGGGAGATGCCGCCGAGCCCCGCGCCCGGAAGCTCCGTCGCCGGACCGCAGTCGCAGCCCGCAGCGAGGCCGGCTGCGCCCGCCGCCGCGCCTCCGGAAATCAATCGCCGTCGGTCGATCATGGCCCGTCTCTCACGCGTTTCCGGGAGGGGCGGCCATGCGCGCGGCCGCTCCGTTATCGTTGACGCTTTAGGGTTACGTGGGCCGGACGCCCTTGAAAAGGGGAGAGGCGCGCGAAGCGCGACGGCATGCGCCCGTTAAAGGGGTCGTCAGACGTCGGCGAACGCCCGCCAGCCCTCAGGCGTCAGCCGCTCCAGCGGGCCGAATTTCTTTTTGTAGTCCATCTTCGGCGAGCCCGGCACCCAATACCCGAGATAGACGTGGCGCGCGCGCAGTTCGAGCGCCATCGCCACATGGTCGATAATCATATAGGCGCCGAGGCTGCGGTGCGCGTCGTCAGGGTCAAAGAACGAGTACACCATGGAGAGCCCGTCCGCGAGCCGGTCGGTCAGCGCGCAGGCGACGACGCGTTCGCCGCCGTCGCCGTCAGGAACCGCGTATTCAACGAGCATCGTGTCCACGGACGTTTCCTCCACCATGGAGGCGTAGTCGAGCACGGTCATGTCCGCCATGCCGCCGTCCGCGTGGCGGCTGTCAAGGTAGCCGCGCAGGACGGAAAACTGCTCCGTGGTCGCGCGCGGCGACCGGATGCGGCGGATGATGTCGGCGTTGCGATTGAGGACGCGCCGCCGCGACTTTGACAGCGTAAAGCCGGGCGCGACAATCCGCACGGCGGAGCAGGCCGCGCAGCGGTCGCACGCCGGCAGGTAAATAATGTTCTGTGAGCGGCGGAAGCCGCGCTGCGATAGGACGCTGTTCGTCGCCGGCGCATTCGGCCCCGACAGGTAGGAGAACACCTTGCGCTCCTGGCGCCCCTCCAGATAGGGGCAGGGCGCCGGGGCGGTGATATAGAAATCGCCGCTGTCGACGCCGAGTTCTCTTGATACGTCTTCTTTTCGCATGCGTTCGTCCTGTTGCGAAGAATCCTAGCCGGCTCGCGGCGGCTCGGCAATCTCCCGGCGTCCATGCGCGCTCAACCGCATGGCGAGGCCCCGCCCGGCGAAGGCGATTTCGCCCCCGGAATCGCCGATCGGTGCAAGCCCAATGCCCGGGAATGGAGCGGCGCGTCGCCGACTTTCAGTAGGGTTCGAATGATCCGTGAGGAGGCTGACACTGGCGCCGATGGGTGAAGGATCCGCTAGCTGACAGGATTGACGGGAGCTTAAATCAGCCCTCGCGCGCCGAAATAGAACGGCGCCATTAAGGTGAATGCGATCCACAGGACGATGATGAGCGGTCCGCCCACCACAAGAAAATCGCGGTACGTGTACTGCCCCGGCGTCAGGACGAGCAGGTTCGTCTGATAGGCGACCGGCGTCGCAAATGAGCAGTTAGCGCCGAAGATCACCGTCAGCACGAGGGCGTGCGGATCTATGCCGGCGGCGTTCGCCGCGTTGACGGCGATCGGCGCGAACAACACCGCCGTCGCATTGTTGGACAAGACATTCGTAATCGCTGCGCAGACGATAAAGAAAGCGGACATCATGAACACCGGGCCGAAGCCGTCCGTCGATGCCGCGACCGCCTCTCCGATAAGGCGCGCGCCGCCGGTGTTCTCAAGCGCTGCGCCCATGGCGAGGGACGCGCCGATGAGGAGGTAAATCCGCCGGTCCACGGCCCGCGCCGCCTGGCGCACATTCAGGCAGCCCGTCGCGACGATGACGCTCGCCCCGATGATCGCCGAGGCGGCGATGGGGACAATGTCGGCGGCGGCCGCCGCGACAACGGCGGTGAAGACCGCAAGGCAGATGCGCGCATTGCGCGGGTCGGGCAGGCCTTCTATCGACCCCTCGAGCATCAGGATATCTCGCTCCGAGCGGAGCGCCCTTACGTCATTGATGTCGCCGAGGATGAGAAGAACGTCGCCGGCTTCCAGCCTAAGCGTGTTCATCTGGGTGCGCATCATCCGGCTGCGCCGCTCAACCCCGAGGATGACGCACCGCGTCTGATAGTGGAACCCGATCTGGCCGATGGTGCGGCCGATCATCCGGCTGCCGGGAGCGACGATCGCTTCGGCGAGGGTCAGCTGCGCGCGGGGCTTCGGCGCGTCGTCTTCCTCCGAAAGCGGGATTTCCGTGGCCGCGCCGTCGAGCAGCTCAGGCTTGTTCTTCAGGACGCTCGTCAGCGCCGCGCGCGTCGCCGCGACGATGAGGACGTCCCCCGCCGCCAGCTGCACGTCGTCATAGGGCGGCAGGATCGCCTGCGTCCGCCGCTGGATCATCCGGACCGTGACGTTGGGCAGGTCGGTGAAGAAGCCCGCCACAGGTTTCGCGCCGATCAATGCGTCGCCGCGCCGGACTTCAATCTGCGCCACGAATTGCTTGCCCTCGCGCAGCGCCTTGCGCGCCTCGCCCGGGTCGACGTGGCGGGGCAAGAGCCTGCGGCCGGCGGTCGCCATATAGATGACGCCGACGCCGGCGAGCGCGAGGCCCATCGGCGTCAGTTCGAAGAACTCGATATCGCCGCCCGGCACGGTGTCCCGATAGGACTGGACTGCGAGCATGTTCGTCGACGAGCCGATGACTGTCGTCATGCCGCCGAAGATCGACAGGAACGAGAGCGGCATCATCAGCCGCGAGGCCGGCGTTTTCCGCTTGCTCGCCATCGCCGCGATGATCGGGATGAACATGACGACCACGGGCGTGTTGTTGAGGAACGCGCTGATCGCCATGACGAAGACGAAGACGATGGCGGTCGTTACCAGCGGCCGCTTGTCATAAAGCTCGAGCATCCGCTCTGTCGGATATTCGAGCGCGCCGGACTGAAACAGGCCTTGGCCGATAATCAACAGACCGATGATCGCGAACAATGCAGGACTGGCGAACCCGCTCAGCAGTTCCTGATAGTCGAACGCGGCGCGGTCCGGCGTCGCCGGTTGCAACGGCCACAGAACGAACAGGACGAGAAGCGCTGACAGGCTGGCGGCGGAAATCAGATCGATCGAGTAGCGATCGAGCGCGAACGCCACGACCGTCGCTGCGATAATCGCAAATGTCGCCCACATCTGCGGCGGCGATGCGGCCATCATCGCAATCAGGCTGTCCATGGGGCGGGATCCAGATGCAATCGGTCCAGGCGGGAATGGTCCCGGCGGCAATGGGTCGGGTAAAACCGGTCCAGGCGACAATATTTCATTTCGGCGACGCAGGATGTCCTTCTGGCGGCGTCGGGCCTGCTTCCAACGGCGCGGCCGCCCGCCACAGCGGTCGCCCATCGCCTCAGTTCGCCCATCTTCGCGATTAGCCCATCTTCGCGGTTAGCCCATCGTCGCGGTCGAAACGGTCGCGGGGCCGACGGCGCGCCTTTTCTTTTTATTTCGCTCGATTGGTGCTACCGGCACAAGCCTTATGTTTTTCAAGCAAATTTCATGTCGGCCAGCGGACTGGGCGGGGGCGGGGAGCGGATCGCATGTCCGATGGGGCTGATCCGCATCGCCGGCTCAAGAACGCCTTTTCGCGCTACGCCACGGGGGTGACGATTGCGACGTGTGCGGCGCCGGGCGGGGTCTCGGCGGCGCTGACCGTCAACTCCTTTACGTCCGTATCGCTGGAGCCTCCGCTCGTTCTGTGGAGCCTGCAGCGCACGTCCGGCGCATTCGACGCGTTCATGGCGGCGGACAACTACGCGATCAGCGTTCTGCGCGCTGGCCAGGAGGAAACGTCCGCGCGGTTCGCCATGCGCGGCGCGGAGCCCCTGTCGCCAGCCGAAGTCGAAGCCTGGCGGACGGGGGCGCCGCTCCTGAAGGACCGCCTGGCCGGGTTCGACTGCGCGGTCGAGGCGCGCCACGCCGCCGGCGACCACGTTATAATGGTGGGCCGCGTGCTGAAATTCGACGCCTTTGACGGGGCGCCGCTCCTCTATTTCGCAAGCGGTTATGCGACTGGGCCCGACGCCCCGCCGCAAGTGCTCGACTAGGGGGCGGCGGACATGAAGCTCGCCTTTCTTGGGCTTGGCGTCATGGGATTTCCGATGGCTGGCCATCTTGCGGCGGCGGGACATGACCTCGTCGTTTGCAACCGCACTCGCGCGCGCGCCGACGAATGGGTCGCCCGCCATCGCGGCGCTGTCGCTGCGACGCCCGCCGAGGCGGTCGCGGGCCGCGATGTGGCGCTGATGTGCCTTGGCGACGATCCGGACGTGGAGGCGGTGGTCGCCGCATTCGAGGCGGCGCTTCAGGAGGGAGCCGTCGTCGTCGATCACACGACGGCCTCGCCCGGCCTTGCGCGCCGTCTGAATGAGCGGCTGAAGGCCCGCGGCGCGGCCTTTGTCGATGCCCCGGTTTCGGGCGGCGAGGCCGGCGCGGTGAATGGCAAGCTGTCGGTCATGTGCGGCGGCGAGGCGGAGGCCGTCGAGATCGCGCGCGCGGCTACGTCGGCATTCTCGGCGCGGTTTGTCCATATCGGGCCGCCGGGCCATGGCCAACTTGCGAAGGCGGTCAATCAGATCTGCATCGCCGGGCTGCTTCAGGGGCTTTCCGAGGGGGTCGCCTTCGCCAAAGCCGCCGACCTCGACATTGAGCGCTTGCTGGAGGCGATCTCCGGCGGCGCGGCTCAATCCTGGCAAATGGACAATCGCGCGCGCACGATGGCGGCGGGCGAGTTTGACTTCGGATTCGCGGTGGACTGGATGCGTAAGGACTTGCGCATTGCGCTTCAGGAGGCGCGCGAGCTGGGGGCCTCCCTGCCGGTGACATCGCTGGTCGATCAGTTCTATGCGGACGTTCAGGCCATGGGCGGCGGCCGCAATGACACCTCCAGCCTGATCCGGCGGCTGCGCCGCGGGTAATCCGTCCGGACTGTGGATTTCCGCTTGATGACTAGTCGGCGCGCGGGTACAAAACGGCATTGAGGGTGCGGTGTGGGGCCGCTGTCTTGCGTGGGCCGGCGCAATGCCGGCCATCGGCGTACACGTCATATGGTTTCTACAGTCATATGGTTTCTTGAGCGCCGAATTCGACGCCCGGGGGGAACGGGGTCCCCGCGCCGCATGTGATTGCATTGCGGACGCTGTTTGCGCCTATGCATTGCGGTGTGTAGGGCCGACGAAAAATCGGCCCTTTTGTCTGATTTGGGCTATTTGCCGTCGGGCATGCGCGTCGGTTGCGTTGCGTAGCAGGTTCGCGTTCGGCGGGACGGAGCGCGTTGCGAATGGGTATGGCGATTGGATTGTTGAGTTTTGGCGCTTTTCTCGCGGTGGTGATCGGGATTTTGCGTCAGCTTGGCGCAGGCGATGCGGCAAGGGCGCTCATGGTTGTGACCTTCCTGGTGTTCGGCGGCATGGTCGCGGCCACTTATCTTCCCATCCTCATTCGAGGCATGTGACGTCGGAGAACGTCAACCGACGATTGAGGTAGCTCCTGCCGGCGTCGGTTTGTCATGAAACCTCTCCGCCTGCGTCGAAAAACCGACACAGTTTCGGGTTATCCGCACGGCGCGGCGTCGGCGTGAGCGTATCGCGCGTTGGTTCCAAGTATTCCGTCGGCGTCGCCCATTCTCCCCCGCGATAGCTTTTTTTCCTGGCGCGTCGAGAGTTTGCGCCCCTCTCGCGCCAGCGCAGCGCGAGCGCCTTGATCGCGCCAACGCTTTCGGGCCAATGTCCTAAAAACAGCATGACTCGACTGATTTAAGGAGACGGCCATGGGCGCCCTGCAAGTGGAAAATCCGCCTTGGAAGACCGACGAGATCGTCCTTTTTGAGGAGGAGGCGGCGAAATTCTTCACCCGCGAGCTGGCGCCCCATGTGGAGAAGTGGCGCGACGCGGGCTGCGTCGAACGCTGGGCCTGGGAAAAGGCGGGCGAGGCGGGCCTTTTGTGCATGTCCATGCCGGAGGAATATGGCGGCGCGGGCGGAACATTCGCCCACGAACAGATTTTCATCGAACAACAGATCGCCGCCGGGATCGAAGGGTTCGGCGCAGCGCTCCATAACTGCATCGTCGCGCCCTATATCGAGGCCTACGGGACGGAAGAACAGAAAAAACGATGGCTGCCACGCATGGCGACGGGCGAGCTCATCGGCGCCATCGCCATGACTGAGCCTGGCACCGGCTCCGACCTTCAGTCTGTCCGGACGACGGCGATCAAGGAAGGCAACCAGTACGTCATCAATGGCCAGAAAACATTCATCACCAATGGCCAGACGGCGAACCTCATCATCGTCGTCGCCAAGACCGACCCGGGCGAAGGCGCGAAGGGCGTCTCGCTGATGGTCGTCGAAACCGACGAGGTCGACGGGTTCGAGCGCGGCCGCAATCTGAAGAAAATGGGCAACAAGGCGCAGGACACCTCGGAGCTCTTCTTCACCGACGTCAAGGTCCCGACCGAGAGCCTTCTCGGGACGGACGAAGGCCAGGGCTTCTTCCAGTTGATGGAGCAACTGCCCCAGGAGCGCCACCAGATCGGCGTGCAGGGCATGGCGTCAATCGAACGCGCGCTTGAACTGACGATTGAGTATGTGAAGGAGCGGCACGCCTTCGGCCGGCCGATCTTCAATTTCCAGAACACGCAATTCGTCCTAGCCGAATGCAAGGCGAAGGCGACCATGGCGCGCACCTTCGTCGATTATTGTACGGAGCAGTTGATCCACGGCCGGCTCGACGCATCGACCGCGTCCATGTCGAAGATGCTCCTCTCGGACCTTGAGAACGAGATCATCGACGAGTGCGTGCAGCTTTTCGGCGGCTATGGCTATATGGACGAGTACCCAATCAGCCGGATGTATACGGACGCCCGCGTGCAGCGTATCTATGGCGGCACCAACGAGATCATGAAGCTCCTCATCGCCCGGTCGATTTGAGGGGCGCCAGCCCGCGGGTGCGGCGGTCTTAGCGGCGAAGGGAAGGGCAAGAATGAAAAATCTCCTGATCGCAGTCGCCGCGCTGGTCGCGCTGGGGCTCCTTTATCTCCTCGCCGCGCCGACGCCGGTCGACCCGGTCGTCTGGACGCCTAGCCCGAGCCGCGGCTATGAGGGCGACTTCGAGGCGAACGACGCGCTGGCGTCGGCGGAGCTGATCCCGCTCGGCGGGCCGCACGGGCCGGAAGACGCCGCCGCAAAGGCGGAGAACGGGACGCTCTTCCTTTATGCGTCGTCGCAGGACGGCGAGATCCTCAAGATCAATCCGCAGACGAAGGAGATTACCGTTTTCGCCAAGACCGGCGGCGTTCCGCTTGGGGTAGAGTTCGACGCCGGCGGAAATCTCATCGTCGCGGACGCCTATCGCGGCCTCCTCTCCATCGCGCCCGACGGAACGGTGACGACGCTGACCGATGCGGTGGACGGCGCGCCGATCGTCTATGCGGACGATCTCGATTTCGGTCCGGACGGGGTCATCTACTTCTCCGACGCGTCGACGAAGTTCGGCGCAGAGGCCGTGGGGTCGACGCTGGACGCAAGCGTTCTTGAGATCATCGAGCATGGGCGCACCGGCCGGCTGCTCGCTTATGATCCGCGCAGTAAGACGACAAGCGTCGTCGCCGAGGGGTTCAGCTTTTCGAACGGCGTCGCGATCGCGCCCGACGGCATGTCCGTGCTGATGAATGAAACCGGCGAATACCGCGTCCTGCGCGTGTTCGTGGACGGACCGCGGAAGGGGGAGGCGGAGGAAGTCATCGCCGGTCTTCCCGGCTTTCCCGACAACATCAATCGCGGGCCCGACCTCGCCGACGGGACGCCGACCTTCTTTCTGGGCCTTGCCGGCCCGCGCCTGCCGGTCGTCGACAATCTCGCCGGCAATCCGTTCGCCCGAAAAATTGTCTCGCGCTTGCCGAAGTTTCTTCAGCCTGCGCCTGTCCGCTACGGGTTCGTCATGCAGTTTACGGACGATGGCCGGGTTGTTCGCACGTGGCAGGACCCCGCCGGCGGCTATCCGGTGACGACGGGGGCGATCGCGCCCGGCGACGGCTATCTTTATGTGACGAGCCTTGAAGCGCATGATCTCGCGCGCCTGCCGTTCCCGTGATCGGCTTCGCCGCGGCGGCGTTCGCCGTTGGCGCAGTGATGGCGAGCGACGGCGGCCAGCGCGCGCTATCCCCTCCGCGACAGCCGCTCGTGCAAGATGCCGATGATCCGCGGCCGCGCCTTCTGGATACGCGCGAAGGCGCGCCGCTCGACGTATTTCGGTGGAAATATCGTCTTCTGATTATCTGGGCCGAGGAGTCGGACGCGATGCGCGCGCAGATCGACGCTCTTGACGAAGTCGCGCTCGTTGAGCGCGACCTTATAGTCGTTCGGATGTTCGGCCGCGTCCACGGGTTCAGCGTCGCGCCATCTGGTGAGCGTCCGGCCTGGGCGCGCATTGTCGATCTCACGGACACGCCGTTCGAGGGTGGACGCGGCAAGGGCCTGCGCGCGCCGGACTATCTCGCCGTGCTAATCGGCAAGGACGGGGCCGAGAAAGCGCGGTGGACGAAGCCGGTAAACGCATCAAACCTGTTCGAGATCATTGACGCCATGCCGATGCGCCAGCGGGAGATGCGCCAGCGGGAGATGCGCCAGCGGGAGATGCGCCAGCGGGAGATGCGCCAGCGGGAGATGCGCCGCGACTAAACCTCTTCGCCGTCGCATGGAAACTCCGCTGTCGCGCAAGCGACGCCCCGGTCCGCCAGGTATCCTTCGCCCCAGTTTGCAAGCGCGGTGATAACCGGGCGCAGCGTTTCGCCAGCTTCCGATAGCGCGTATACGACAGGCGGCGGCGCCCCTTCCTCAACGGTGCGCGTAATCAGACCCTTCGCCTCCAGGTCGCGCAAGGCGCGCGTCAGCGCGCGGCCGGAGATTCCGTCGACGTCATTCATAAGGGTGTTAAACCGCCTCGGGCCATACTGGAGGTGAAAGAGTATGGAGCCCTTCCATTTTCCTTCCAGCGTTTCAATCGCCGCTTCAACAGGACAAGCGGGAGAAACTCTATAGTCCGCATGCCGCATCGGGTCTGACCTCCCATGTGTAAGAGCTTGTTTGACCAGGTCCGCCACCCATTGAGCGACAGATAGTCAGACGTTGGTTTCCCCGCGGCGAAGTGGTCAAGGCTCTTAGTCGATAAGAATTAGAGCCCGAACCGGCCATTGCATTGGCTGGCTCACGTCTGATCGTCCGGTCGCGGGAGACTTTTCCGGCATTCTCGTACGGACTCCAAGGGACACGCCTGTCACTTAGCGCCCATTGTGTGCGTTCTTGCGAATGCGTGGACGCGCCTCATTTGACCGCCATGTCCAAAAGTTGAAACAGGAGGCGTTCCATGACCTACCAAAAGACGGCGGAGGCCGAAACCGCTGAACAAGACCCGTTCTCTGGCGACATGAAGGCGATCTGCTTTCCGGCGCCGGGACCGATAGATGCGCCCGATGCGCTAGCGGATGTGATCCGCCCGCGCCCAGTCGCGTCGGGACGCGACCTGCTTGTCAGGGTGAAGGCGGTCGCGGTCAATCCGATCGACTACAAATCGCGCCAGGGCAAGTATGATATCGCGACGGGCGGCTCGGGCATTCTAGGCTGGGACGCAGCCGGCGTCGTGGAGTCCGTGGGGGATCGCGTAGAATCCTTCAGCGTCGGCGATGACGTCTATTATGCGGGCGCTATCGAGCGGCCGGGCTCGAACGCGGAATTTCAGTTGGTGGACGAACGGATTGCCGGAAAAAGACCCGCAAGCCTTTCCTTCGCTGAGGCGGCCGCGCTGCCGCTGACGACGCTGACCGCGTGGGAGATGTTGTTCGACCGGTTCGGCCTGAGACCGGGCGGCGGGGCGGACGAGACGCTCTTGATCATCGGCGCGGCGGGGGGCGTTGGCTCGATCGCGACTCAACTTGCGCGCTCGCTCACCAAGCTGAAGGTTATTGGAACCGCGTCGCGTCCGGAAACGATCGACTGGGTTCTCGGGCTTGGGGCCCACGCGACTATCAACCACCGCGATGAGCTTGCCGCAGCGCTTGAGGCTGCGGAGCTGCCGAGCCCGGACTATATCTTCGTCACCAACGGCGAAAATGAACACGCCGCCGCCGCCGTAAAACTGGTCGCGCCTCAGGGAAAGATCGGCTTCATCGTTCCCCCGAAAGAGTTTGATTTGGCGCCGCTCTTCGACAAGAGCGCGTCGGCGCATCTTGAGTTTATGTTCACCCGTCATCTTCATCAGACGTCGGACATGGCGCGTCAGGCGGAAATCCTGAATGAGGCGGCGCGGCTTATTGACGATGGGCGCCTGCGATCGACGCTCGCGGAGTTATACGGCGCGATCAACGCGGCTAATCTGACGCGCGCCCACCGTCGTCTGGAAAGCGGCGCGGCGAAGGGCAAGATCGTGCTGGAAGGGTTTTAATCAGACGAGGTTCGGGGCGAGAGGGAATCGAGGCTTCCTCCCGTCCTATGTTTTCCGCGTTTGATGTTTTTACGGCGCTCGGGGGCCTCGGTCTGTTCGTCTTCTCTGCGTCCGGCGCGTTGACGGCGCTGCGCAATGACATGGACCTCTTTGGCGTGGCGCTCATTGGCTGCGTGACGGGGGTCGGCGGCGGCACCATCCGCGACGTGCTCCTGGGCGCCTTCCCGGTCTGGTGGATCGCCGACCCGCTCGCAATTCCGGTGTGCCTCGCCGGCGCGGCCGTCGCTACGCTCGCCCAGCCAATCGTAGCCTCGCGCCTGAAGGCGCTTATCTGGGCCGACGCGATCGGCCTGTCAGTTTTCGCCGTGCTCGGCGCGGAGGCCGCCCGGGCCGTCGGCGCGCCGACGGGCGTCGCCATTTTCATGGGCGCGGTGTCGGCCACATTCGGCGGGGTCGTGCGCGACGTGCTCCTGAACGAGCCGCCGCTCCTTCTAAAGCAGGATATCTATGCAACCGCCGCGCTCCTGGGCGCAGGCGTTTATATGGGACTCCTGGCGATCGGCTGGGGCCGGGACGTGGCCGCCGCGGTCGCTGTCGCCGCCACCTTCGCCGTGCGCGGCGCAGCGATTGTGTTCGACTTGCCGTCGCCGAAATACGCTCGCCCGCGGCGCGATGAGCTCGACGGCGTGTGATGCCGCCGGCGGGCGGTTTGCGCGCGCGCGCGTTTCGGCTATGAGGGGCGTTCCCTCGCGCGCGTCCGCGCCGCGCGGCGGGCGCGGGTATAGCACAATGGTAGTGCAGCAGCCTTCCAAGCTGAGGATGCCGGTTCGATCCCGGCTACCCGCTCCAATCGAGCTTATTGCGCAAACCTCCTACGCCGCATGCCTGGCGCGCCGGTCCTCGGCGCGCGCCCGCGCGGGGACAGATTAACCGTTTACGGAGCATATGACCCCTCAACGGAGCGCGTCAGCGTCGGCTCAGCATGACCTCATAAAGGGTCACGTCCTTGCGCGGCGCAAAGTCGATGGGCCCCAGGGCTACGGCCTGGGGAAGCCCGTCGAAATAGGCCTTAAGGTCCGCATCGTTCTTAAAGTCGCCATCTATGAACTCATGCAATTTCTCAACGGCGTCAGGGTCTTGCGCGAGGATTTGCTCCTCTTTGCCAAGCGGGCAATGGGTCGCGCCTTTGACGGTGACGAGCTTGCCAAGGTCGAGGAATTGCGCGGCGTGTTCGGCGTTTTCGATCGGGGTCGACCAGTCGAGGTCTCCTGACACCAGCAGGACCGGCGTCGAAATACGCCAGTCCGCGCGGAAATCATCGTCGACTTCAGGCGCGGCCTTAACCTCTCGCGTTGCGCGATAGCCCCAGTTCGGATCGATCCAGCGCCGCTCGGCTTCGTTCAGGAGTTTCTCATCGCGCGCATCGGAAATGCCGAGGCTGTTGTCGATCAGCGGGCCGATCAGAATTCCCCCCGACAGATCCTGCCGTCCAAACGCGGCCATCAGTCCGAGGGCGCGATAGTCACCTTCATACATGTCGAGGATGAAGTGAGGCCACAGGGCAAGATTGTCTGTATCGGTCTTTTTGCCGAACGCCCCGAAATAGCGGATCGCGCCCAGGCGCAAGTCGTCCGCGCCGAGAACGACGTCGACCTCTTCGCCGTTTTGGGGATTGATGATCCCAACAGTGACCGGCGCCGTTTCAAGCCGTTCGACGACAGTCTCTAGCGCCGCCATCAGGCCGCCTTCCGGAATGGCGGGTGCGAGATCCGGGTCCGCCTCCGCCTGCGCGGCGAGGCGCGCCATCGAGGCCCACAGCCATTTCGCGCTGTCATAGGCGTAGTCGAGCGGCTCGACGCCGCTCAGCATCGCGCGCTCGACCGTCTCCGGCCAGCGCTTCAGATAGCTAAAGCTCCATTGCGAGCCGAAGCTGCAACCGCGCAGGAAAATCTTGTCATAGCCGAGCGCCGCGCGCAGGTCGTTTACGTCGTCGACGATATTGAGGATGTCATAGCCCTCGACGTCGACGCCCGCTTTCTTCCAGGCCGCAAGCGCCGCATCGTAATCCGCGCGGTTGCGCTTCATGGCCGTCGCCACCGAGCCCGGCTTGTCAAGCGGCGCGGGCGCGGATGAGGGCGCGCGCAAATGCGGCACAAGTCCGGGGGCTGAGGGATTTCCGCGCTGGCTGACGGCGACGACTTCGCGGGTCTGGCGCAGCCGGTTCAGGAAATCAATCCGGCTCTGATTCGTGAACTTGTAATCGCTTCCAGGTCCGCCCGGCAAGAGAAAGACGGGCGGTCGGTCCTTGCCCGGATTGATCGGCGGGTAGCGTTGAAAATGAACCGCAATCAGCCGCGAGTCGGGGTTCTTTCGGTTCTCGGGAACGAGGATCAGCCCTCGTTCGCCCACGATCGCCTCGCCCTTTTCATCGAGGAGGATTTCCGGCGAGAGTATCGTCTGGCGCGTCTCATCCGCCGCCGCGGCGCCAGGCGTCGCGATGGCGGCCGTCGCAAGCGCGGCGATCGCCGCGGCGCACGCGTAGAAGGCGCGGCGCCGGCCGGGCGTCGTTGACGATCTGCAAGTCGCATCTGGGCGGCGCATGGGGCATCCTCGCTTTCAGGCGTGTCTCTGGTTGCTGGCTGTTGAGCGGCGTCGATGGCATGAGCCGAGCCGCTCGCCTTGAATGGTTGATATTACAAAGACTGGCATGCGGCGCGGATTGGCAAAAGAGCCAACCGCATCAAGCCCGCCACGCTGTTGTCGGTCAGAAAGGGGGCGCACAGAAAAAGCCCCGCCGACGCGCAGGGCCTTGGCGCATTTCCGCCGTCGCGTGCGCGCGCAGCGCTCAGTTAGGCCGGCGGCGGCGGCGCTCCCGCGGGTCTGCGCCATCTAGCGGCGCGCCGGTGCCGCTCGATCCCATGAAGATCTTGCGGCCGTCGGTAAAGGTGATGTCGCGGCCATTCGCCTTGCAGGCGGGTTCGCACAGGCGATCCTTGCTCTGATAGCCGCGGACGATAATTTCCGTGCCGATCTTCAGCGATTTGCGGTTGAGCCCGGCGCGCAGAAGCGTGTTCGGCGTGCCGCCCTCGACCATCCACGCCTGGGTATCCGCCTCCGCCAATACCGCCGCATCCGCTTCTTCGCCTTCCACGGCTTCCTGCCGCGCCGCCATATGTATCCAGGTATGCGGGTTCACCCACTCCACGCGGGTGACCTCACCCTTCAGAAGAACGGGCGCGTCGGCGTCGAACTCCGCGGAGAACGCGTGGTGGGCGTAGGCGACCCCGGCGGGCGCCGCGATCGATAATGCGCCAAGTCCAGCAAGGGCCTTCAGGCTCAATCTACGTTTAGCGATCATCTACCTTCCTCCACGGCCTCCGAAGCGCCCTCGGCCGCGGCGGCCTCTTCGCGCCGCGCTCCCGCCAGAATGTTCGGCAGGGAGTAGTTCGCTTCATGGCAAGCATATTCGTATATCGGACCTTCCGCCTGGCGAAGAGTCATTTCGCCGCGCCAGGGCTGGCGATAGATCGCCGGGTCATCGACGGTGAATTCATAGAAGATCTCGCCGTCGGACACGCGCGTGAAGCGTTCGGTCACCTTCGCCTCCGGCGACATGAAGACGCGATGACGAATGGCGCCGCGCATGCTGGCGTCGGGGTGGAAATTCGTTGTCTCGACGACGAGCGTATCGCCGTCCCAGCGACCGATGCTGTCGCCGAGCCAGCCGCGCATCGCCTTCGGGCGGTGTTCGCCATTGATCCGCACGAGCCGCGTGTTGTGGTTCATCTCCACCAGGATGCCGACCGTCTCCGGCGTCTGCACGATCTGATAGTGATTGTTGTAAAGAACGTTCAGCATGGGCGGTCCGCCCGTGGAGCCGAAGCCGATCGTGCAGCGCTCCGCGGCGGGACGCGTCTCCGGCCCATCGAAGCTGCGGTAGCGCGAGGCGTACTTCATGGCGCGCGCGCCGCCTTCAGCCGAGTATGGCAGCTTGCCGTTTTCCGGCTCAACGATCCAGGAGCTGCGCCATTCGCCGTTGACCATGCCCATCTGGGAGCCGAAGTCGGTCCAGAAGGTATTGTAGCCGCCGGCGCCGCGGATCGAGTCATCTCCCTTCGCGAGCGCCGGCGCATCCGGGTCCGTCGGCTCAAGGTCTTCGGAGATGTTGAAAAACTCGTCGGTCGCCTTAAGGACGCCCTGCGCTTCGGCGTCGCTCAGGACGAGCTTGTCGAGGCCGGCCGGCCGTTCAAGGACGGTGATTGAGGCGTTCGTCCAGACCCCTTGCATGTCGGGCGTTCCGTCGGGCATGCGCGGCGGCTCGTATGGCTCATCGGCGGCCGCGAGCGTTCCCGCAGCGCACAACGCCGCGCAGGCGGCGGCTGAAGCGATAAGGTTCTTGGTGCTCATTGGACCGGCTCCTTTCTCAGGTGACCATACATCAGTTCTTCGACGAACTCGACGCAATTGAATTCCTGCAGGCTGCCGTCGTCCTCGACAAGCCGATAAAGAACCATCTCAATATCCCAGGGTCTTGTGTAGACCTCCGGGTCTTCAAGCGTCGCCTGATAGCGGATGTGGCTGTCGTCGATCTTGGTGTAGCGCTCCGTCACTTTGAGCGTTGGGGTGCCGAAATTCCCGGACCGGTCGAACCAGGTGCGGCCGTTCTGGGCCGTCACTTCGACAACAAATGTGTCGCCGTCCCAGCGGCCGTAGGACTGGCCCATCCAGGAATCGATCGGCGCCTCGCCGGGGTCCTCCAAGAAAACGTTCCGCACTGCGTTCGCATATTCGTAGACGAACAGCGTCTGGTCGGCGCTCTGCAGGATCTGAAAGGGATACGGCATATAGGTCGCCCGCGGCACGCCAGGCAGATAGCATTTGATCTCCGGGTCACGGTCAATCCAGTTCGCGCGGTTGTCGTCGCGCGTCGCGCGCGCCTCATCCGTGTAGGGTATCTCTCCGCCTTCGACGACGCTTGGGCCGGCGGGCACTGCGCCCACCGCGCCGAGCGCGACGACGCGCTTGTCCGGCACCGGGCCCATCGGCCCGTCGACAAGCTGCAGGGCGTGGCGCGCGTGGTGCGCTTCGAGGTCGAAATTCGCCCGATTCATGGCGCGCCATACGCCATTGAGATCGCGCTTGCCGCCCGGTTCGAATCCTTCGCCGCCGGCCGTCGAGGCTTGAGTCGTTCCAGCGCCCGCGTCTGCTTCGTCCGACTGGACTTCCGCAGTCGTTGACGTCTCAGCCTCCGAGCTTCCTTCCGCGGCGGTCTCCGCGCCGCAGGCCGACAGGAGCGCCGCGGCCATCGCCGCCGACGCGATTTTGAATGCCCCGAAGGAATCCATGGATGCTGCGTCCTCTGATTGGCTTGCTTGTTCCGCCAAAATTGCGCGGTCGACGCCATTGTCAATCAATCGCCGCAGGCATGGCGGCGATAAGAGTCGAAGAATTTCGCCGCTGCGGCGGTTTTGACGCCGCGGCCGGAGCCCGGCACAGTCCGTCCGGGCCGCCATCGCGGACCCTGCACCGAGGCGACGCAAAGCGGCGAGGCGATCACTACAGCATGGCCAGTCTTGATATTGGACGCCGCTTCTGTGCGGCGGCGCTTGCTTTGCTGGTTGCAGGCGTCTTTGCGGTTGGCGCCGCTGAGGCGCGCGTCGAGTTCGATGGCGGTGAAATCGAGGCCTGGGCCGACGCCTATTTCGGCGCGGAACTTGACGCCAGGAGGATCACCGGCGCTTCGGTCGGCGTCATCCAGGACGGCGAAGTGGTCTTTCTGAAAGGATATGGTTGGCAGGACTTCGGCCGCGGCATCCCGCTCGATCCGGAAAAGACGATGATCCGGATGTGTTCGATCTCAAAGACCTTCACCGCGACGGCTATCATGCAGCTCCTGGAGCGCGGCCTTATCCAGTCGCTCGACGATCCCGTGAACAAGTATCTGACGCGCTATCAACTGCCGCCCCCTCGCGGGGGCAAGGTGACCATCCGCCAGCTGATGACCCACTCCTCCGGCATGGCTGGGCATTTCTCGCCCCAGGGCGCGTTAACCGACATAGACGTCCCCGTGGCGTCTGACGACGTGGCGCGGTTCTTTTCCGAGAACATAGAACGCGAGCCGGGCGCGATCGGCCAATACGCGAATCTCGGCGTGGCCCTCGAAAGCGTGATGATCGAAGACCTCACCGGCGCGCCGCTGCGCGACTATTTCGCTGACAATATCTTTCGCCCGCTCGGCATGTCTCCGGCGGTCCTGCACCATGTGGTCGAGCCGCCGGCGAACCTCGCCGTTCCTTACGGAATATTCCCGAACGGCGACCTTCAGGCCGTGCCGTTTCACCCGAAACACCCGCTGACGGCCGCGTCCGGCGGCGTCATTACGACGACTGCGGAGTTGCTGAAATACGCCGCGATGCATGCTGACGAAGATGCGGCGGCGCACGCCGACGTTTTGTCGTCTGACGCGCGCAAAACCATGCATCAGCGCCAGTTCGGCCACCATCCGGCAGATCCGGGCATAGGGCTCCACTTCTACGTCGCGGATCACGCCGGCGAACGGTTCATCAGCCATGGCTGCGGGCTTCCAGGCACGCGCAGCCTGATGGGCGTCTTTCCGGAAAGTAACGCCGGCGTCGCGATATCGGTGTTCTCGGCCGCGCCGCAGCCGTCCGTGAAAGACCTCGCGCAAAGACTAACCGGACGAGGGCGCCTTGTTCAGGGGCCGGACGGCCCGAAGAAATATGAGCGCGATGACCGACAATCTCCCTGGGATGCGTTCCTGACCTCTCAGGTGGGACCGCTTCGGCTGCCTGATCCTTCGGCGGTCGAGCCGCCCCCGGAAATGGTCGCCGACCCGGACGACCTCGCCGGCGTTTACTGGCTTGAGCGCCGCTCGCTGACGACGTTCGCAAGTTTCTTTGCGGCGAATGGGGTCTTGCGGGTGGAAGAAGACGCCGACGGCGGCCTTCTCATTGACGGGGACCGGTTCAATGAGGCCGCGCCCGGCGTCTACGATTCAGAAGACGGCGACCGGCGTCGGTTCTTCCGCCGCCCGGACCCCAACGGTCCGGTCTTCCTGCACACATGGACCAGCACGTCGTTTCGTCAGATGCCGGCCTTTGCGAACCCGCAAGCGCTCGCCGCTCTATTCTCAATCGGCTTTCTTGCGTCGCTCTCGGGCCTCGCTGCGGTGTTCTGGCCGCGCGGCCTCGCCTTTGGCGGGCTGGCGAAGGGCGCGTCCGTGGGGGCGGGGGCGACCGCTGCGGCGATCCTCGCCGCCTTCGTCGTTGGCTACGACACTCTCGCCGGCATCACGGAGCGGGCGTCGAACGGCGACGTGCGGCGGATCGCGTCGATCCTCGCGCTGACGAACGCGCATCTCGCCCTCGGCGTCGTTATGATCTTCGCCGCTCTTCGCGCGTGGACGTCCGCTGGCGGACCGTCAGGCGTCGGCTCGCTGATCGCCCGCGTGCATCTCGCCGCGCTCGGCCTCGCGGCGTTCGCGATGTGGCCGGGCGCACTCCTGTTTCATATTGTCGGCTGGAACCTCCGCTGAGGTTCCTTCAATTGTCGGCGCTTATCGAAGTTGGCTTCTTCTATGCTCAATGTCACATTGTTCCGCGTGCGCCTTCTTGCGTTCCCTTTGTTTGCGGTTCTCGCCGCGGCGGCGTCGCTTTCGCCGGCAAGCGCCGCGCGCGACGTGAGCGAACTCATGTCGACGCTTGAATGGCGCAATGTGGGGCCTGAGCGCGGCGGCCGGTCGATCGCCGTTGCCGGCAGCGCGGCGCGTCCGCATGAGGCCTATTTCGGCGCGACCGGCGGCGGCCTCTGGAAGACGACGGACGGCGGCGGCGCGTGGCGGCCCGTCACCGACGGCCAGATCGACAGCTCTTCGGTCGGCGCCGTCGCGATCGCGCCGTCAAACCCCGACATCGTCTATATCGGCATGGGCGAGGGGCAGTTGCGCGCGAACGTCATGCAGGGCGACGGGGTTTACAAATCCGTCGACGGCGGCGCCACCTGGCGGCATATGGGCCTTGCGGCGACGAAGACCATCACGACGATCCGGGTGCACCCGAAAAACCCTGACATCGTCTATGCGGCTGCGCTCGGCGATCCGTTCGCGCCCAATGACGCGCGCGGCGTTTACCGCACGCGGGACGGCGGGGAGAGCTGGGAGAAAGTCCTTTTCAAGTCGGCCGAGGCAGGCGCCATCGATCTTTCCATGGACCCGCGAAATCCGGACCGGCTCTTTGCGACAATATGGCAGGTCTACCGAAAGCCTTGGAAGCTGTGGAGCGGCGGGCCGCAGTCCGCCATTTATACGTCTACTGACGGCGGCGACAGCTGGCGGGAAATCACGGGCAATCCGGGCCTGCCAGAAGGGCCGCTCGGCAAGATGACGATAGCCGTCTCGCCGGCTGACCCGATGCGCGTCTACGCCAATATCGAGGCCAAGAAGGGCGGGCTATACCGCTCCGACGATGGCGGCGCGACCTGGGCGCATGTGAACGGCGCGCGCAAGCTCTGGCAGCGGTCGTTTTACTTCATGCAGGTGCGGCCCGACCCGAAGGACCGCGACAAGGTCTATGTGCTGAGCTTCAAGCTGGAGCGATCCACCGATGGCGGGCGGTCGTTCACGTCGATCCCGACCCGGCACGCGGACATTCACGATCTGTGGATTGATCCGACAAATCCGGACCGCATGATCGTCGCTGACGACGGCGGCGGCAGCGTCACCGTCAATGGCGGCGCGACCTGGACCGCGCAGGACTATTCCACCGCGCAGATCTATCGTGTGACGACGACGAACGACGTTCCGTACCATATCTGCGGCGCGCAGCAGGACAATACGACCATCTGCGTCGCCAGCCGCACGCGCTTTCCTGGCGTCAAGGACAGGTATACGGACTACTATACGATCGCCGGCAGCGAGATGGGCTATGTCGCCGCCGATCCGGACGAGAAAGGCGTCTTCTATGTGGGCGCGACGAACTCGCTCTCGCGCTACGATCGGGAGACGGAGCGGATGGCCGAGGTTCACCCCTATCCCTATGTCGTCATGGGACAGACGGCGGCGTCCATGGAGGATCGCTGGAACTGGACATTCCCGATCGTGTTCTCAGACGTCGGCGGCAAGTCGCTTTACGCCGGCTCGCAGCGGCTGTGGCGGACGGAAGACGGCGGCGAGGAATGGAAGCCGATAAGCGGCGATCTCACGCGCGCCGATCCGGATACCCTCGGCGAGACGGGCGGACCCGTGCTCCTCGACCAGGATGGGCCGGAAGTCTACGCGACGCTCTACACGATCGCGCCGTCGCGGTTTGAAGCGGACGTCATCTGGACTGGGTCCGACGACGGGCTCATTCACCTGACTCAAAACGGCGGCGGCGACTGGCGGGACGTAACGCCTTCTGACATTCCGACAAACACGCGCATCAGCTTCATCGACGCCTCGCATCATGAGCCTGCGCGCGCCTACGCCGCCATCAAGCGCTACGAAATGGGCGACCGCGCGCCGTACGTCTATGCGACGTCCGACTATGGCGCGAGCTGGCGGCGGATCGACGGCGGCCTGCCGGACGGCGATTTCGTTCACGCCGTCCGTGAAGATCCTGAGCGGCAAGGGCTCCTCTATATCGGGACGGAGCATGGCGTTTTCGTTTCGGTCGATGATGGCGAGAGCTGGATTGACGCAGCGCTTAACCTGCCGGATGTCCACGTCTCGGGACTTGAGGTGCGGGGCGACGAGCTTGTCATCGCCACGCATGGGCGCGGCTTTTATGTGCTCGACGGGCTCGACCTCCTTCGCGCATCGCTGGAGGCCGAGGCGGACGGCCCGCTCTTCGTCGCCGGCGCGCCGGGCATAAGGCGCCTTCAGGAAGCGTCGATCTATTTCGAGGCGGATGCGCCGGTGACGGCGGCGGGCCTTCAGATTCTGGATCGCAATGGTCAAGCCATCCGCACGCTGTTCGACGCGCGGCCGCTCGCCGCCGGCGGACATCGGTTTCGCTGGCGCCTAAGCCACGACGGAGCGGCGGTTTTTCCCGGCATGATCCTCGAAAGCCTGACGCCGGCCATTGGGCCGCTCGCGGCGCCCGGCCGGTACATCGCGCGGTTAACGGCTGACGGCCGTCAATTTGACGCCGACGTCAGCATCGAGATGGACCCCCGGCTGGAGAGGGACGTAACGCGACAGGACCTTCAGCGTCAGGAGGCGCTCGCCCTGCGCGCGCGCGACGCCGCCGATCGCGCCAACAAGGCGGTTATCGAGATCCGCCGCTTGCGGGCCGCGCTTGAGGGCGGGAGTTGCGGCGCGGCGCCGAATGACGCCTGCGCGGCGGCGCTGTCCCGACTTGGCGATGTTGAGAAGCGGCTCTATCAGGTCAAGAACGAGAGCCCCAAGGACAAGATCGCCTATCCCATCCAGCTGAACGACAGGATCGCCGGCCTGCAGCAATCCTTCACCTTTAGCGACGGGCCGCCCACGGCGGGGCAGGCGGCGGTGCTGGAACGGCTGGAAGACGAACTCGCCGCCGTCATGAAGGACGTTGACGCCGCGCGCGCGGCGGCGGCGGCGTTATCGGCGGAAAGCGCCGAGTAAGCGAGCTTTGGAGCAGGCGGTTTCGTCAGTATGGAGCAGGAGAGGACGCCCGCATGACAGTGGAATTCAGGGACGTGGAGGCGGCCGCCGCGCGCATCGACGGCATGGCTGTTCGCACGCCGCTTTTAAGCTTTCCTGCGCTTGATGCGCGCATCGGCGCGAGGGTCTTCGTGAAGCCGGAGAATCTTCAGCGAACCGGCTCGTTCAAGTTTCGCGGCGCCTATAATCGGCTCGCGCAGCTTACGGAGGAGGAAAAGCGGGCCGGGGTCGTCGCCTGGTCGTCCGGCAACCATGCGCAGGGCGTTGCGGCCGCCGCGAAGCTCATAGGCGCGCCTGCCGCCATCGTCATGCCGGCCGACGCCCCGGCGATTAAGGTCGCCAACACCAAGGCCTATGGCGCGGAGGTCGTTCCTTACGATCGGTATACCGAAAGCCGTGAGGAGATCGCCACGCGCCTCGCTGAGGAGCGCGGCGCGACGCTTGTCCCTTCCTTCGATGACGAAGACATCATCGCGGGGCAGGGGACGTGCGGACTTGAAATCGCGGAGCAGGGAAAGGCGGCGGGCGTCGCCTTCAACGCCGTCCTCGTCTGCTGCGGCGGGGGAGGCCTTGTCGCGGGCAGCGCCACGGCGATCAAGGAGCTAAGCCCGGATACGGACGTTTACGCGGTGGAGCCGGCGGGCTTTGACGATCATGCGCGCTCGTTCGTCGCCGGGGAACGGGTCGGCAACGATCCGGACGCGCGCTCGATCTGCGATGCGCTTCTGGCGCCGAAGCCGGGGGCGCTCACCTTTCCGATCAATCAGCGCCTGCTGGCCGGCGGCCTTGTCGTCACCGACGATGAAGCGCGCGATGCGATGCGGTTCGCATTTTCAGAGCTGAAGCTTGTTTGCGAGCCGGGCGGGGCGGTCGCCCTGGCGGCGCTTCTGACCGGCAAGCTGGAGGCCGACGCCGTGGCGGTCGTCATTAGCGGCGGCAATGTCGACCCCGGGGTCTTCGCAGAGATCATTTCCGGCTGAATGCGAAAAAGGAAAGAGGCCCTCAGTGTACTATGTATCTGAAGACGCCGTAAAGGCGCATGTGACGCAAGGGGACGTGACGGCTGCGGTGGCCGAAGCGTTCATCGCATTGGCGAAGGGCGAGGCGTCGAACTTCCCCGTGGTGCGCGAGACGCTCGGCTATGCGGATGCGATATTCGGGTTCAAGTCCGGCTTTGACAGGTCGGGGCCGACGCTTGGCGTTAAAGCCGGCGGGCTGTGGCCCGGCAACCGGGCGCGCGGCATCGCCAATCATCAGTCGACGATCGTTCTCTTCGACCCTGAAACCGGCGGGCCTCACGCTCTTGTCCGGGGAACGTATCTGACGGCGCTCAGGACCGCGGCGGCAAGCGCGCTGTCGATCCGGCGCCTCGCGCGGGCGGACGCCGAGACGCTCGGGCTTCTCGGCGCCGGCGGCCAGGGCTGGTTCCAGGCCGCCGCGGCGCTGAAGGAGCGCGCGTTCAAGCGCGTCCTGATTGCGGACAAGGATGACGGCGCGGCCGCACGCCTTGCAGAGCAGATTCACGATCTTGGCGTTGATGCGGCCTCCGTGGCGGCGCGTGATATGGCGGCCGAGAGCGACGTCGTCATTACCGTGACGCCCTCGTTCGAGCCTGTGATCGAAGGTGACTGGCTGCGGCCGGGAACCCATGTGGCCTCGATGGGCGCCGACACGAAGGGCAAGCAGGAGCTTGACGTCAGCATTCCGGCGCGCGCCTCGGTCTTCTGCGATGAGCCTGCGCAGGCGGTGTCTCTCGGCGAGTGTCAGCACGCCCATGCTGCGGGAACGCTGCCGCTGGAGAGGATGACGCCGCTCGGCGCGGTCCTCGCCGGCGATCATGGCGGGCGCGGCGACGCCGACGAGATAACGCTCTTCGACAGCACGGGCATGGGTCTTCAGGATCTCGCCGCGGCGCGCATCGCCCTGCAAAAAGCCATAGACGCCGGCGCCGCCACTCGACTTACATGATTAGGTGACCCGCGAAGTGGCGATTGTGTCGCGAAGTGCGCGCCGGTCGCGGTACGGCAAAGATCGTCCAGTAAAACTAAAGGGCGCTATAGTGCTGCTTAATGTAATCTCCAGCAGAACTATCTCCATCTTCTGTGCGGCGCTGATTTCGCTGGCGACGGTCCATGCGGCGGACTTGGCCGAAGACCAGAGGTTCGTCGCCCGCAAGTTCGACATTCTGTTCAGGAACGGCGTCGTTATCGACGGGTCCGGCGCGCCGCGATTCGAGGCCGACGTCGGAATAGTCGGCGACCGCATCGCAGCGATCGGCGACCTTTCCACGGGCGTCGGCGCGCGGGAAATCGATCTCGGCGGCAACTTCATCGCGCCCGGGTTCATTGACCTGCATGCGCACGTGGTCGACGCCGAATATGGAGAGAACGGCCTCTTGAGCGAGGATCCGCGGCGGCGCGCTGCGGCGAACTACGTCAGTCAGGGGATCACCACCGTGCTTGGCAATCCGGACGGCGCGCAGCCCGCGTCGCTTGCGCGGCAGCGCAGCAAGCTGGAACGCCTCGGCGTCGGCCCCAATATCGGCCTGACAAACGGGCATAACGGCCTGCGCGCGATCGTCATGGGCGATGATCAGGAACGTCCCGCCACGGACAAAGAAGTCGCCGAAATGCGCGATATCATCATTGACGACATGGCGGCGGGCAGATCGTTCGGACTGTCGGTCGGCAGCGAGTATTTCAGCGGCGCGTTTTCGACGGCGGAAGAGCAAATCGATCTGGCTCGCCCGCTGCCCGCCTATAGCGGCATTTTCATCGCCCACATCAGAAGCCAGGGCGATGCGCCAATGTGGTATCGGCCGAGCAGGTTTCGCGAGATTGATCCGCCGACCCTAGAACGCGCGGTCGATGAAGTGATCGCCGTTGCGCGCGAGACCGGCGCGACGTCGGTCGTCACGCACATGAAGGCGTGGGGCCGATATCGCGGCCGCAGCGATGATCTCGTCGCTCGTATCCAGGCGGCGCGCGATGAGGGCGCCCGGGTCTATATCGACGTCTACCCTTACAGCAGCAGCGGCTCAGACGGCAGCTTCGCCGCCTTGCCCGGTTGGGCCTACGGTCCGGTGCAGGGCGATGACGACATCGATTTCACGGCGCGGCTTGAGGAGACGATCGCCGGGCTCGACGCGGCGGGGCGTCAAGACCTGACGGATGACGTGACGCACGAGATCGGCATGCGCGGCGGGCCGGAAAACATCCTGATCCTGAATTACCCAAACAGCGACTATGTGGGCAAGTCCTTCGCCGACGTAATGGCGTTGCGCCGCCTCGATCCGGTGGCGATGGCAATCGCCCTTCAAATCGAAGGCGATCCGGCGCGCCGCGGCGGCGGACAGCTGAGATCCATCAGCATGGCCGATAAGGACATTGAGACGTTTCTCAGCCAGCCCTGGGCGGCGACGTCAACCGACGGGTGGGTCGTTTTACCGGAAGCGGCGGTGGGCGAAAAAAAGTACGTCGACACGCATCGTCGTTGTTTCGGCAGCTTTCCGCGCCGGCTCGCCCACTACGCGGCGAAGCGGGGCGTCGGAACGCTTGAAGAGGCGATTCGGTCGATTACCGCCCTGCCTGCGGAGATCCTTAGCATCAGTGATCGTGGTCTCCTGCGCGTCGGCATGAAGGCCGACATCGCCGCCTTCGACATGGAGCGCCTTGCCGACAACACGACCTATCTGGAGCCGAGCGTCTACGCCAGCGGCATGCTTCATGTGCTCGTCAACGGGGAATTCGTGATTGACGACGGGGAGCGGACGTTCGCGCTGCCGGGCGAGATCCTGTCGCGTTAACGTCAGTCCTTAACGACGTGCGCCACAGGCGCGCTGGACGCATCTTCCGCACCCCCGACGATGCGCGCTTGCGGTGGGGACGGGGAAACCAGCCGTATTCTTCTGAGGAAACGCCGGCGGTCGACGAAGTTCGTACGCAAAGTAACGTATGCGGCGGCGTTCTGATGTGCAGCGCGCAGCATTCTTGCGGTTAACGCAAGTAAAAATCGATCAGAACGCCAGAGTGTTGCACGAAAGTGTCGGCCTAACTCCCGAGGCTGCGCCATAATAACGCGCCGAAGTAGGGTCGGCTCGTCTCGCGTCATCTGATCAGCCCCATCTGATCAGAAACATTTTTGCGCCGGACGAGAAGGAAACGGGAGGACAGGGCGTGACGTCTAAGGGAATACTATCGAGTCTTGCGTGCGGCGCATCGTGCGCGGCGATTTTGTGCGGCGCAGCGTACGCGCAGGACGACGCCACGGACACCATTGTCGTGACGGCGCAGAAGCGCGAACAGGCGCTCGAGGACGTGCCGGTTTCCGTCGCCGTCATTGATAACGAATTTATCGATCGTCAGGATATACGCGACCTCACCGATTATCTGGACCTGGTGCCCGGCCTATCCGGCGAGACGAACGGCGCTTCCGGCGACGGCATTAACGTCCGCATCCGCGGCATCGGCAATCTCGGCGGCAACACCAACACGTTCGGCGTCTATATCGATGGTTTCGACACCACCGGCGCGTCGACGGCGCTCGCCGGTTCGCGCCTTGTCGATCCGGAGCGGGTCGAGGTCCTTCGCGGGCCGCAGGGCACCGCGTTCGGCCGAAACGTCGTCGCCGGCGCAATCTCGATCACCTCGCTGACGCCGACGACGGACGAGTTTTCCGGACGCATCGCATTCGACCGCGGCAATAATGGCGTCCTCGGCGTGCAAAGCCGGATGAACATTCCCCTAACGGACACCACCGCGATGCTGGTCTCCGGCTTTTACGACCGCACCGATGGCTGGGTCGACAATCTGACGACAACAGGCTCGCAGGAGGACGAACAGGAAAACTACGGCTTCCGCGTGAGCGTTCAATCAGACCCGAACGAAGCTCTCTCGATTAAGGCTTCGGCCTCTTATGAACGCCTCAGCCAGCAGATGCAGAGCCAGGTCCCTGACGGCATGCCCGGCGGGACCGTTGGTTTGTTCGTGAACTCGGTGATTAACCCAGGCTTAAACCCGCTCTTTACCGCAGAAGATATCGCCACTCCGTTGCCTGCGTTCTTTCCCGAGCAGGGGGAGTTCAACGAAACCGATACGCCCGAATTCAATGTTCGGGAGAATATGATTGGCACCCTGAATGTATCTTATGATTTTGGCGACAATTCGCTCATCTGGGTGTCCGGCGTTTCCTACTCGGAGCAGGTGAATGAAGGGGACGGCGACTTTTCGTCCCTCAACAACGTTCTGACCGAGGGCGCGAGCGAGACGACATTCGCCAGCACGGAACTTCGGTTCCAGAACAATGGCGACGACCGCCTCGATTATGTCGGCGGCGTATTCATTTCCTACAGTAACTCAAACTCGGTGTCGCGGTCGTTTGCGGGCGATACCATCCAGCTGACGACGCTCATTCCGGATTTTCTCATTCCACTTGTTGCTGGCCCCGACCCCGACCTCAGCATGGTTCCGAGCCCGTACTTCACGGTCCCGACCCCCAGCGGCGGCATTCTGGCCCAGAATTCGAATGAATCCGACACGTTCGGCTACGCCATCTTCGCCGACGTGGACTTTGAAATAAATGACTGGTGGAACGTGCTGGTCGGCGGCCGCTACAACTATGATGAGGAAAGCCAGAGCGTCGCGAACCTCATCGACATTCAGGACATCAACTTTCCTGGGACGGCTATTCCGTTCGCGCCGTCAAACGCGTTTCCGGACGCTTCGGGCGAAGTCGACTTCGATCAGTTCACCTGGCGCGCCAGCACGGTCTTCAATGTGGCGAACGGCTTCAACGTCTATGGAACCGTGTCCACTGGCTATCGGCCGGGCGGCCTTCAGCTGACGAACGTCGACCTCAGCGGCGCAACGGAACAGCTTTCGTTCGCGCCGGAAGAAATCACCAACTACGAGATCGGCATAAAGACGAACTTCTTTGACAACAAACTCGTGTTGAATGCAGCCGGCTTTTATCTCGATTGGACGGACATTCAAATCTCGATCGCCGACCCTGTGACGGGCGTTCCGTTTGCGGGCAATGGCGAGGCGGAAGCCTTCGGTTTCGAACTCGACCTGATTGCGAACCCGTTTGACGGCTTTACGCTCCAGGGGGGCATGTCGTTTCTCGACTCTGAGCTGACCGCCCTCGAAGGCGGCGCAAATGCGCAAGCGCAGGTCGGGTTGACGCTGCCCTATGCGCCGCGCTGGCAGGGAACGTTGACCGCCGACTATGTGTTTGGCTTGACTTCGTCGATCGATGCGTTTGTGCGGGCGACGGGCGTCTACACCGGGGATCGGCAGGACGTGCTTGCTGCCGGCTCAGCGGCCTTCGTGCTTGAGGATTACTATCGCCTTGATGTCCGCGCCGGCTTCATCAAGGAGGCTGACTGGCGCGTCGAAGGCTTCGTGACAAACGCCACCAATGAACTCTACGCCACGGGCGCGTTCACCAACGGCTTCTCGGTGCGCGGGCAGATCCTGCGCGTCGCGCCGCCACGTCAATATGGCATTCGTCTGGTCAAGGAGTTCTAAGCCAGCGGGCTCCAGTCCGCCTTGTCGTTCATCGACATCGCGTCAAGTCATCGCCTTCAGGCACGCCGCCTGAAGGCGATTTTCTTTGCCGGCGGCGCGGGCGAGGGGGGCTCGCCCCCTCTGCGGCGAAACCTTCCTCGGGGGCGCCGCGGGCGATGCACTTTTCCGCAATAGCGTCTATCTTCCGAAACGCCGCCGACGGACCGCCAGAAGATGACCGCCGCTTCGCCGATTTTCGCCTCCAGCGCCCTCTTTCTATGTTTTCTGGGCGCCTGCCTTTTCGGCGTCAGAGCGGCGGGCGGCGGCCTCGCTACGGCTCTTTTCGCCGTCTCGTTTGGCGTGGTCGCGGCCTTCGGCGTTTCGCTTTCTCCGAGCGCTATGGCGGCGCTGTTGGGCGTCGCCGTTCTTTGCGCCGCCTTCCTTGCGCCTTCGGCGCTTGCGGCCGCCGCGCTTTCCGGCCTCTTTTCGGGCCTCGCCGCCAATGCGATGCAGGCCCATGGCGCGGACGCGGTCCAGTCGATTGCGATCGCGGCGGCGCTTCCTTTGAGCGCCATGCTTGCGGTTCGCTTTCTCCCGCCGCGCCATACCGACGCCCTTCGGCATGCCGCAGTCCCTGTTGGCGTCGCCTTAACGGCGCTTGTCATCGCGGCGGCGCCCGGCGTCCTTGAGGGGTGGCGCGCGGCCGAGGCGCTTAATCGGTCGTTCGACGTCGCCGGCGGCGCGCCCGGCGCGCCGGCGTGGATCTTCGCTTTGGCGATCGCCGCCTTTGCGGGCGGGGTGGTGAAAGGAGCATACGACCGGAAATGAACCTGCTCGGCGTTCTGGAAAACGGATTGTTCGCGCTCGGACAGGTGTTGCGCCTGCCGGTCATGGGGCTCTTATGGGCGTGCATCGCCCTGACGCTCTACTACGCAGGCCAGTCGCTTGTGTTGTTCGTCAGTCGGCGGTCGGCCGCCGGGTTCGACATCAAGTCCTGGGTAAGGGAAGGCGGCGCGCTCGACGCTGGCGCTGATCGCGCGGGCGGCTTGCCGCCTTCCTTGCGGGTCTTTCTCGTCGGCGCGCAGGCGCAGCAACGTGAGGGCAGCCTACGCAATGGCGGTCTAGAAAACCTATTGTCCGAACACGAAGAAGAAGAACGCCGCGCGCTCAGCGGCCTGAGAGCGCTTGTCAAGATCGGCCCGAGCCTCGGCCTCATCGGTACGCTCATTCCTATGGGAAGTTCGCTGGCGGCGATGGCCGGCGGCGACCTGCAGGCGATGGCCGGGCAGATGGTCGTCGCCTTCACAACGACAATTGTCGGCCTCGCGACCGGCACCGTGGCCTATGCGCTTGTCGCCCTGCGCCAGCCTGGAATGGAAAAGACGATCCGTGAGCGCCGCTACCTCGCCGAGGTGGTCGCCGCTGAGATGGAGGCCTGAGCATGGGCAGGTTTCTGAAGCTGTCGCCCCCAGAGGCGCCGATCGAGGAGGACCCGCTCGCCGGCGTCGCCAACCTCTTCGACGCGTCAATCGTCTTCATTGTCGGCCTGATGATATCGCTCTTCTCGGTCTACAATATGGGCGACCTCATCGATCCGGAGACGGAGCTCACCATGGTGAAGACGACGGCGGACGGCGGCCAGGAAGTCATCGTCAAGGAGGGCAGGACCATCACCGCCTATAAGTTGACGGGGGAGCGCGGGACAGGCGACGGCGAACGGCTCGGCACGGCCTATCGCCTCGCAAACGGGCAGATCATTTATGTGCCGGACACGGCGGGCGCGGGCGAGGGCGACGCGGGGCCTGACGACGGTCAGGAAGGCGCGCAACCGTGACCCGCGGCGTTGCTTCATTCGCGTTGGCGCTTATCGCGGCGCTTTGTTTGATCGCCGCCGGAACGACGCGCGCCGCCCAAGCCGACAAAGAGGCGGCCGACAAAGAGGCGGTCAATGGGGCGGTCGAAGAAGCGAAGAAGCCGATCCGGATCGCGTACCTCTTTTCGGACGGTAATGTTCCGGGCGTCATTCGATCCTATGAGGCGCTCCTGCGAGAGCGGCCGGACCTCAAGGCCGCGCTCGACATCGTCTGGCTCAGCGAAAGCGCGTATGAGGCGACGGCGCCTGAAGATATGTCGGACGCGGACGTCCTCGTCTTCGACATGATGAACGAGCGGATGCTTGAGCGGTTCAACGCCGAGCACGGGCTTGATCTGATTGCGGACATCTCGGCGGGCGGAACCGTGCTCGCCGTCGGTCTCGGGCTGCTCGGCGAAGACATCTATCGCGAGCAGGGCGCGCTCCTTGATCAACGCGCGCAGTCCTATTGGCAGAACGCCGGCGCTTCGAACCAGCTAGGCCTCCTCAAGCTTGCCGCGCGGAAAGCAGGCGTTGAGGGCCTCGACCTTCCCGAGCCGGAACTGTCCCTCGATTTCGGATTCTATTATCCGGACGCCGACGGCGGCCGCGTCTTCGCCGACTGGGACGCGTTCGACGACTTTCGCCGATCGAAGGCTGCGCCGGTCGACGGCCCGAGGGTCGCCATCAGCTTCTTCAAGGCGAGTTACTATACCGGCGACATGGGCCTCATCGACGCGCTGATCGCGGAGATCGAACGGCGCGGCGCCGTCGCGGTCCCCACCTTCGGCTATCCGGGCGCCATCGGGTTTGAGCGCATGCTGCTGGATGAAGACGGCAAGCCCCGCGCCGATGCGGCGCTGGCGGCGAATATGCAGTTCTCGGACGACAAGGCGTCGAGCCTCCTCAACAAGATCGATATTCCGGTCATCAACATTATCAGCCTGTACGGCCGGTCCGAGGCCGACTGGCGCGCCTCGCCGCAGGGGCTGTCATTGTTCGAAGGGACGTTCAGCCTCGCGACGCCGGAACTCGCCGGCGCGGTGGCGCCGACCGTTGTCGGTACGAAGGAGAAGGAGACGAGCAATGAAAGCGGCCTAACCGCCATTGTCACGAGCCCGATCGACGCGCAGGTGACGCGCGCCGTCTCCCGGGCGCTGCGCTATGTCGACCTGCGCGAGACGCCGAACGCGGAGAAGCGCGTCGCGCTCATGTACTACAATTACCCGCCGGGGAAGGCGAATATCGGGGCGAGTTACCTCAACGTCGCGGAAAGCCTCGCGCGCGTCCTCGCGCGTATGGAGCAGGAGGGATACGATATTGGCGGCGCGGCGCCGTCCACGGATGATATCTTGACCGCCATCACCGAAAAAGCGCGCAATGTGCTTGGCGCGGCGCAAGGCGAGCTAGAAGCGCTTGTCGCCTCGGGCGATGCGGTGACTGTTCCCATGGAGACCTATCGCGGCTGGCTCGACGGCTACGCGCCCGCGCTGCGCGACAAGATCATCGCCGACTGGGGAGCGCCTGAGGACGCGGATCTAATGGCGCTCGGCGAGGGTGAGACGCGCAAGCTCGTTATTCCGGTCGTCCGGTTCGGGAAGGTGACGCTGCTGCCCCAGCCCGCGCGCGGGTGGGGCGAAGATCTCGATGCGCTCTACCACGCGAAGGATCTTGCGCCGCATCATCAGTATGTCGCGGCCTATAGCTGGCTGAGAGATGACTGGCGCGCGCACGCCATTGTCCATGTGGGCACGCACGGCACGCTTGAATGGCTTGACGGAAAGGCGGTCGGCCTCAATGAGGAGGACGCGCCGGACGCGCTTATCGGCGATCTGCCGAATCCCTACATCTATAATGTGGATGTTGTCGGCGAAGGGCTGGTGGCGCGCCGCCGCGGCGCTGCGACGATTGTCGATCATATGACGCCGCCCTTCGTCAAAGGGCAGTTGACGGAGGACCTCGCCAAGCTGAAAGAGTTCGTCAACGACCACACCCATAATGAAACCAAGAACCCGGAGCTCGCGGCGGCGTATCAGCGTCAGTTGAAGGAACAGCTCGTCGCCATGGGGATCGCCAAGGACCTGGGGTTCGATCCCGACGCGACGCTCAATCACGACCAGTTTCATGAGATAGAGGATTATCTCTATGAGCTGCAGGATGAGCTCGTCCCGTTCGGCATGCACGCTTTCGGACGCACGCCGGACGATCAGGCGATCGCCAGCACCGTGGATGCGGTCGTCAGCGCCGATCGCTCGGCGCTGCCTGATGCGCGCCGCGTCATGCGCGCGGAGATCGACGCGCGGATACGGATGTCCCCGAGGTGCGAGCTTGACCGGCTGATGGAGGCGCTCGACGGGCGCTTCGTCCCGACCGGCGTCGGCGGCGAACCGATCCGCAACCCCGAAGCCTATCCCACTGGCAAGAACTTCGTCGGCATCGACCCGAGCAAGGTGCCGAAGCCGGCCGCCTATGAAATCGGCGTAAAGCTCGCCGAGGACATGCTCGCCGACCATCTGGCTGACCACGGCGCCTATCCGGAAAAGGTCTCGTTCGTCATCTGGGGCGATGAGACGATCCGCCATGAAGGCGTCATGGAGGCGCAGGTGTTCCACCTGCTTGGAACGCGGCCCGTCTGGAACGATCGCGGCAAAGTCGTTGACGTGGAGCTTATCCCCCGCAAGGAGCTCGGCCGGCCGCGGATCGACATCGTCATTGCGTCCGCCTCCGAGGGGCTCTTTTCGAATGTCACCACGCTGATGGACAAGGCTGTGCAGCTCGCCAAGGCGCAGGAGGAGGCTGATAATCTCGTGCGGCGGAATTATCTGGCGACCCGCGTCGCGCTCATGCGCATGGGCCGGTCTGAAGAAGAGGCGGACCGGCTGGCGGGCGTGCGCATTTTCGACGAACCGCCAGGCGTGCATAATCTGAATACGTCGAAAATTGTGGCCAACAGCGGCTCGTGGGACACGGACGACGGCTTCGCCAACGACTATGTCCGAAAGATGGGCCATGGCTATGGCAACGGCTCCTGGGGCGAGGCGATGCCGGAGGTTTTTCGCCTCAACCTCGCCGGCGTCGACAAGGTCGTGCATTCAAGCTCGACGACGCTTTATGGCGGCCTCGATCACGACGACATGTTTATGTATGTGGGCGGCCTCGCCGCTGCAGTCGGCGCGCTCAGCGACGCTGCGCCGGAGATCGTCGTCGCGGAAACGTCCGATCCCGGCAGGCCGCAAATGGTCGGCATCGACAAATTCCTCGGCAAGGAATTCCGCAGCCGCTACGTCAATCCGACCTGGATTATGGGTATGCGGAAGGAAGGCTATGCCGGCGCCGGCGCCATGCGGGAGTTCGTGGAATATCTCTGGGGTTGGGATGCAACGGCGACAGCCACCGTCGACGACCAGATGTGGCGCGAGACGTTCGAGACCTATGTGGAGGATAAGCACGGGCTCGGCATGGCGGCGTTCTTCGACGACGCCTCGCCCTTCGCTTACCAGGATATCGTCGCGCGGATGATCGAAACGACCCGCAAAGGCTACTGGAGCGCCGACGAAGGAACGCGCGCGCGGCTGCTCGCCGAGTTTATCGAGAGCGTCAACGCCCATGGCGCGTCTTGCTCGGAGGTGACCTGCGGCAATCCGCGGCTACTGGCGCATATTCTGAAGGAGGCGCCGGCGGCCGGCGTGCCCGCTCCCGCAATCGCGTCTGCGCAGGCCGCGTTTGAAGACCTCCTTGACCGGACGATTGACGGCGCGGCGCAGGAGCTTGTGGCGTTCGCGGCCCGCAATGACGCCGCCGAGGCGGCTGAATCCGCGGGCGCGCGGGAGATGCTTCGGAATCCGGATAGCGCCGGCGCCGCCGCGATCGCGGCCGCTGCGCCCGAAGCGCTCGAAGGGTTTCTGATGCAGGAGGAAGACCGCTCCGACACGCCGCCGACGCCGATGGAGACGCCGGCGACGGAAATGCGCGCGATCGACCTTGTCTGGCCGCCGGCCGCGGCGTTCGGCCTTCTGATGGCTTGGCTGTTCTGGCCGGCGCGTCGCCTGAAGGAAACGGCGAGTTAAACGACGTCATCCCACCAGTCTGGACGCGGCGGCGGCGCCGTGACGCCCCGCCGCGGGGCGATGAAGCGGTCCATGAGCATGATCCATCGATCGAGATCCCCGCGCAGGGCGTTCGGGCCATCATGCAGCGGCGCGTCAAGCAGCATGCCGGTCAGCTGCCGGTGGGTAAGGGAGATGATCTCCTCAACCGTCATCGCGGCGCCGGGCTTCGCCTTGAAGTAATGGCGCGCTGCGGCCGCGTACATCTCGCGCACGCGCGGGGCGAGGGCGGAAAGCTGCCCGCGGAGGTCTGCATCCGTACGCGCTGCGATTAGCAGCTCCAGGATCACTTCGCCCTCACGCACCAGGAACACATTGTCCCAGAGCGCGTGAACGAGCGACGCAAGGCGGTCGCCGCCGCCGTCAATGCCTGGCGTCGCCTGGCCGAGTCGGCGGTAGATCGTTCGCATAAGTTCGTTCGCGGCGGCGCCGATGAGCGCGGACTTTGACTCAAAGTGATGCAGATGCGCGCCGCGTGAGACGCCCGCCCGGTCGACGATGCCGGAAATCGTAACGCCGGCGTAGCCGTCCTCGTGCAGGCTGGCGATTGTCGCGGCGATAAGCCGCCGGCGCATCTCGTTGGAGCGCTCGCCCTGCGTCCGCCGCGGCGATCCCGCCGCCTTTTGGTCCGATCGCTTTAGTTCCGCCATCCGCCATCCGCCATTCGCCCGTCGCCGGGGTCTCTCCGGCCGCCCTCCAACTGCGAATCCGCATTGTGGGGCGATTTTATTTGCAGTACGTAACGCATGTAAATGAGCGACGACACATGTCAGCCCCTTGCGAAGGAGGAGCGGCGATGATTCCGCGCACCCTTTATTCCGACGAACACCTGATGTTTCAGGAGAGCTTCCGGCGCTTCATCGAGAAGGAAGTGACGCCCCACCATGACCGCTGGGAAGCCGAGCAACAGGTCGACCGCGAGCTGTGGACCAAGGCGGGGGAGCAAGGGTTCCTGTGCACGTCGATGCCGGAAAAGTATGGCGGCGCTGACGCCGACCGCTTCATTTCCGCGATCATCATCGAGGAGCTGGCCCGGGCGGGCGCGACGGGACCGGGATTTAATCTGCATTCGGACATCGTCGCGCCCTACGTCTTCAATTACGGCAGCGAAGCGCAGAAGGCCGAGATCCTGCCGAAAATGGCGCGCGGGGAAATGATCGGCGCCATCGCCATGACCGAGCCGGGAACTGGCTCCGACCTTCAGAAGGTGGCGACGACGGCGATTGCCGACGGCGATGACCTCATCATCAATGGCTCGAAGATCTTCATCACGAACGGCTATATGTGCGACTTCGTCATCGTCGTCGCCAAGACCGGCGACGTGAAGGGCGGCGCCGACCAGATGTCGCTTGTGCTGGTGGAGGCGGATCGGGACGGCTTCGCGAAAGAAAAGCCGCTGAAGAAAGTCGGCATGAAGGCGCAGGACACCTGCCTCATGCACTTCTCTGACGTGCGCGTGCCGAAATCCAACATACTCGGCGGCGAAGGCCAGGCGTTCATGATGCTGATGACCGAGCTTGCCTGGGAGCGGCTGATGATCGCCATCGGGTGCGTCGCCGGCGCGGAGATGGCGTACGCTGAGGCGTTGAGATACGCCAATGAACGCGAGGCGTTCGGCCGCCCGATCGCGAAGTTTCAGAACACGAAATTCAAGCTGGCCGAAATGAAGACGGAGACGACGATCGCCCGCGTCTTCGTCGATCGCTGCATGCAACTTGAGGCGGAGAAGAAGCTTTCCGTCGAAGAGGCGGCGATGGCGAAATACTGGACGTCGGAGCTGCTCTGTAATGTCGTCGATGAGGCGGTGCAGATACATGGCGGGTACGGATATATGTGGGAGTATCCGATCGCTCGCGCCTACGCCGATGCGCGCGTCAACCGCGTTTACGGCGGCACAACCGAAATCATGAAGGAAATCATCTCGCGCTCGCTTTGAGCTGAGAGCAGAAGTCAAGGGAGAATCGAATGGCCGAGGCCTTCGTTTATGACGCGGTCAGGACGCCGCGCGGCAAGGGCAAAAAGGACGGATCGCTGGTGGAGGCGTCGCCGACGGACCTCTCCGTCCACGTCTTAAAATCCGTCCGCGACCGCAACAGCCTCGACACGACGCTCGTTGACGACGTTGTCTTCGGCGTCGTCGAGCCCATCGGGGATCAGGGCGGGAATGTCGCGCGCACCGCGGCGATCGCCGCCGGCTATGACGAAACCGTTGGCGGCATGCAGGTGAACCGCTTCTGTTCGTCGGGGCTTGAGGCGTGCAACATCGCCTCAGCGCGCGTGATGTCTGGTCAGTCGGACTTTGTCATCGGCGGCGGCGTCGAATGCATGAGCCGGCTGGAGATCGGCGATTCCGGCATGCCGCTCGCGGCCGACCCGATCCTGTCGCTGCCGAACTATTTCGTGCCCCAGGGGATCGCCGCCGACCTCGTGGCCAACAAATACGGTTACAGCCGCGACGATCTTGATTCCTATGCGGTGGAAAGCCAGAAGCGCGCCAAGACCGCCTGGGACGAGGGGCGTTTCGAAAAGTCCGTCGTGCCGGTGACGGACGAAAACGGCGTCATGATGCTCGATCATGACGAGCTTTTGCGCCCCGAGACGGACATGCAGTCGCTCGCCGCGTTGCAGCCGTCCTTCGTCATGCTCGGCGAGTTCGGCGGCATGGCCTCAGTGGCGCAGCAGCGCTATCCGGAGATCGAGAAGCTCGACTATCGCCACCACGCCGGCAATTCGTCCGGCATTGTCGACGGCGCCGCGGCGGTGCTGATCGGCTCCAAGGAGGGCGGCGAAAAGGCCGGCCTCAAGCCGCGCGCGCGGATCAAGGCCTTCGCCACCATCGGCTCGGAGCCGACGATCATGCTGACTGGCCCGGGCGAGGCGACGTTCCGCGTCCTCGAACGGTCGGGCATGTCAGCCGATGACATTGATCTGTGGGAACTGAACGAGGCCTTCGCCTCGGTCGTTCTGCGCTATATGGATCAGCTCGACATTCCCCATGACAGGATCAACGTGAACGGCGGCGCCATCGCCATGGGCCATCCGCTCGGCGCCACGGGGGCGATGATCCTCGGCACCCTGATCGACGAACTGGAGCGACAGGACCTAGAAACTGGCCTCGCGACGCTCTGCATCGGCTCTGGCATGGGCATCGCCACCATCGTCGAACGCGTTCATTAGGCCGCGACAGGGAGAGATATCGACATGAGCGGACTCATCAAATCCGACATCGACTCCGACGGCGTCGCCACGATCGTCTGGGACATGCAGGACTACCCCATGAACGTCCTGTCGGAGGAATCGCTGCGCGCGTTCGAGGCCGAATGGCGCGCCCATCAGAATAATGACGACGTGAAAGGCGTCGTCATTACGTCGGCCCGTGAAGCCTTCATCGTCGGCGCCGACATCAACATGCTCTGGCGCATGCGCGCCTGGCCGGCGGCGGAGGTGTTCGCCCAGAATCAGGTGCTGAACCGGTTCTTCCGCGAGATCGAGACCGCGCCGAAGCCCACCGTCGCGGCGATCAACGGCGACGCCCTCGGCGGCGGGTTCGAGCTTGCGCTCGCTTGCCGGTATCGCGTCATCTCCGACCGGGACGGGATAAAGCTGGGGCTGCCGGAGGTGATGCTGGGCCTCCTGCCGGGCGCCGGCGGCACTCAGAGGCTCGGCAGAATTCTGGGCCCGAAGGAGGCGCTCCCCTATCTGACGACGGGCAAGAACATGCGCGCGCAAAAAGCGCTGGGGTTCGGCGTCGTCCACGACATCGCCCCGGCGGACGGCCTTGTCGCCGCGGCGAAGAAGGCGATCCTTGAGGGCAAGGTCCCGGCCAAGGCGCCATGGGACGAGAAGGGCTTTCGCTTCCCCGGCGGCGCGCCGCATTCGCGCGACTGGACCCAGACGTTCGCCGGCGGTGGTTCGATGCTTCGCCGTGAGACGCAAGGAAACTATCCCTCGCCGCAGAGGATCATGGCGTGCGTCTATCACGGCCTGCAATTGCCGATGGACAAGGCGCTGTCATACGAGGGCCGTCAGTTCACGGCGCTCTTCATGGGGCCGACCTCACGCAATCTCATCCGCACCGGCTGGTTCGGCCGCAACGCCGCCAACAAGCTTGAAAAGCGGCCGAAGGGCGTGCCGGAAACGACCTTCACGAAGGTCGGCGTCATTGGCGCTGGCGTCATGGGCGCAGGCATTGCGAGCTGCACCGCGGCGGGCGGCTGCGACGTCGTTCTCCTCGACATCAGCGAGGAGGCGGCCGCGAAGGGCAAGCAGCACGTGATCGACTATTTCGCCCGGCAGGCCGCCAAGGGCCGCATGACCAAGGAAAAGGCGGAGGCGATCGCCGCGCGCGTCAAGCCGAGCACGGACTATAAGGACCTTGAAGGCGCGCAGATGACGATCGAGGCGGTGTTCGAGGACCGCGGGATCAAGGCGAAGGTCACCGCGGCGACGGAGGCGGTCACCGCCTCTGACCACGTTTTTGGCACCAACACGTCGACTCTGCCGATCACGGGTCTGGCGGAGGCGGCGGAGCGGCCGGAGGAGTTTATCGGCGTGCACTTCTTCTCGCCGGTGGAGAAAATGCCGCTTGTGGAGATCATCCGCGGCGAAAAGACGTCCGACCATGCCGCCGCGGTCGCCATGGACTATGTGAAGATGATCAAGAAGACGCCGATCGTCGTCAACGACGCGCGCGGGTTCTACACGAGCCGGGTCTTCGGCACCTATACCCGCGAGGGCTTCATGATGCTGTCGGAAGGCGTCAGTCCCGCGGTCATCGAAAATGTCGGCAAGGCGACCGGCATGCCCATGGGACCGCTCGAGCTTATCGACATGGTCGGCATAGATACCGGCCACAAGATCACCCACGAAACCATCAAGGAAGTGGGGCGCGATGTGATGGCGGCGCGGGGCGAGCCGTTTGAAGCCCTCGACGTGCTCGACTGGATCGTCGAGGAGGTCGAGCGGCCGGGGCAAAAAGCCGGCAAGGGCTTTTACGACTATGACGGCGACAACAAGAAAACGCGAATCTGGCCCGGCGTGTACGAACGGTTCCCGACCAAGAACTCGGACGTCGATGTCGATGAACTAAAGAAGCGCTTCCTTCATATCCAGGCCCTGGAGACGCTGCGCTGCATGGAGGAGGGCGTCGTAACGGCTGCGGACGACGCCGATGTGGGGTCGATCTTCGGCTGGGGCTTCGCGCCCTGTCATGGCGGCGTCATTTCTTATGTGGAAAACATCGGTCTGCCGCAATTCCTGAAGGAATGCGAGGCGTTGGCGGAAACCTACGGCAAGCGGTTCGAGCCGCCGCAACTGCTGCGCGACATGGCGGCCCGCGGTCAACGTTTCTATCCTGACGAAGAAATCCCGGCGCACGCCGCGGAGTAAGTCAGGAGAGAGCGATGGCGAGCCTTACGTTCGACTTTTCGGGCAAGGCGGTCTTTGTCGCGGGCGGAACGTCCGGCATCAATCTCGGCGTCGCGAAGCGCTTCGCCGAGGCTGGCGCAAAGCTCGCCGTCATGAGCCGCAGCCAGGAAAAGGTCGACGCCGCCGTCGCCGAGCTTTCGGGCCTCGGCGCGGAGGCCGTCGGCTATGCGGCGGACGTGCGCCATTTCGGCGCCGTCTCATCCGCGTTCAACTCGGCGAAAGAAGCGTTCGGCGCGATCGATGTTGTCGTCTCCGGCGCGGCCGGCAACTTCCCGGCTTTCGCCAAGGGCATCTCGTCGAACGGCTTTCGTTCGGTCCTCGAAATTGACACGCTTGGCACGTTCCATGTCATGCGCGCCGCCTTTGACGTGATCACGAAACCGGGGGGCGCGCTGATCAATATCTCCGCGCCGCAGGCGGTTCAGCCGATGCAGATGCAGGCGCATGTGTGCGCGGCGAAGGCGGGCGTCGACAAGATCACGGAGGTGTTGGCGCTCGAATGGGGCCCTTATGGCGTGCGCGTCAATTCGATTTCGCCGGGCCCAATCCGGAACACCGAAGGCATGGATCGGCTCGCGCCCACGGACGATTTAAAGGACCTGATCCGGCGCACCGTGCCGCTGGAGCGGTTCGGCGACGCGGAGGAGATCGGCAATGCGGCGCTCTTCCTCGCCTCGCCCGCCGCCGCCTATATCACCGGCGTTGTCCTGCCCGTGGACGGCGGGTGGTCGCTTTCGGGCGCAGGCGTTGCGACGGAGAAGATGATCTCCGCTTTTCGCGGCGATTGAGGTGAGAGACTACGCCAATGTCTCGCCTCTAGCCCCATAGCGCCGGCGCGGGCGGGGCGACCACGCCATCCGCATAGGACATTGGCGAGGAATGATCCCGCGACAGCAAAAGCGGGCCGTCAAGGTCCGCATACTTACAAAGCTGCCCGATATGAAACGCCGGCGCCATGGCGAGCGAGGAGCCGAGCATATTGCCGACCATCAGGTCTAACCCGAGCGCCTGCGCCTTGCGCGCGAGGTCGAGGGATGCGGTGAAGCCCCCCGCCTTGTCGAGCTTGATGTTCACCATGTCATAGCGTCCGACGAGGCCCGGAAGGTCGTCGGCGGATTGGCAGGATTCGTCGGCGCACAACGGAATTGGGCTGTCGATCGTGCCGATGTCCGCGTCTTCGCCGGGAGGGACCGGTTGTTCAATCATCTCCACGCCAATCTCAAAGAGGCGGCGCGCCGCGACGGCGGTCTCTTCGATGGACCATCCGCAATTCGCGTCGACGATCAGCCTCGCGTCAGGCCGCGCCGCGCGCACCGCCGCAACGCGCTCGACGATGTCGTCGCGATCAAGCTTGATCTTCAGGATGGACGCGCCGGCGAACTGACGCGCGGCGTCCTCCATCTCCGCGGGCGTCCCGAGGCCGATAGTCGCCAATACGGGCAGGGCTTTCGGCTGCGGCAGATCCGCAAGCGCCCACACAGGCGCGTCCGCTTGTTTCGCGCGCAGATCCCAAAGCGCGCAGTCGAGCGCATTTCGCGCGCCGGAGATAAGATCGAGCGTCGAGATGTCTTCGCCCGCCTCAATCTCCGCACGGGACCGTTCAATGGAGCGCACGAGATCCTCGACCGTCTCTTCACGGTAGAACAGGGGCGCGCCTTCGCCGCGCCCGACGGCGCCGCCGCGCTCCAGCGTCACGGCGACCGCCGCTACGTCGTCCCAGCGATGGCCATGAATGATGAAGGGCGCCTTCATCGGCCACGAGACTGCGTCTACGGACAAAGAAAGAGACGCGCCCGTCATGGCAGCTGCTCGTCGAACTTCACTGCAGTGACGAAGGACAGAAACTTCGAGACGGCGACCATGTCCTCGCCGATGAACCGCACCGTGTGGGATGAGATACGCTCTGCGCAAGGGAGATAGTCGAGAAGCTCCGCCGGGATGTGGCGCTGAAACTCGGCTTCGAACGTCACTGGCGCATCGATTGTGAAGGGCGTCGCTTCGCCGCTTGAGCGCACGGCCTCTTCGGCTGCGCGCTGGATTTTCGCCGCGGCGTCCTGCGGCCGCAGGGTCATGGCGGAATAGCGTCCGAACGCGTCTTTCGTGGCGACCGTCGTGAGCGCGTCTCCGAGCAGCTCCGTCGCATGGGAGAGGTACGCCGCATCGCCGCTGGCGAAGACGGTGGGCACCCCGAATTGGCCCGCAATCGCCGCGCTGATCGTCGTTTCACTGGCGGGCGCGCCGTTCAGCCGCAATTCGGAAAAGAGGAGCCCTGAGGATGTGTGCGCGAGAACGCCGCTGCGGTGATGCGCGCCCGTGTGGTAGCCGAGGAGCATCGCGCACGCGACGCCCGGGGTTTCGACGCCCTGCATCATGCCAAGCGGCCGCGGCCAGTTTCGCACCACGCGGGTGTTCGCGGGCAGTTCTTCAATGATTAGCGATTGTCCGTTCCCGTGGGAATCGCTGACGATCACTTCGTTGGCGCCGGCGACGAGCGCGCCCTCGCACGCGGCTGCGACTTCCTCCGTCATCCAGCGGCGCGCGCGTTCGTACTCAAAGCCCTGCTGTACAGTCTGCGCTGGACTGACGACGCCGGCGACGCCCTCGATATCGGCGGAAATGTACACGATCATGAGCGGCGGCCTTTCCCTACAGCGCCCTTTGGCGTCCGAGGCATCCCTATGGCGGCGCCGCAAGCGGGCGGCGCGGAGATTGAGATGATAAGGCCGCCGCCGCGGAAAGAAACTTATATTGCATAAGCTCTGGAATAGAGCCAAGATTCGGACTTCCGCTAACGGAAGGTCGGGCGAGGGGCGGCCCATATGACGACATTGAGAAGGACCGCCCCAGGGCGGCGGGGCGGCCGCCCCGCGTCGGCATTCAGCGCGTGCGCGGTCGTCGCCGCAATCGCCGTTGGCTGGCTCACGTTAGTCGCATCTCTTTCGGCTGAAGAAAGAAGCGCTGAGAGCGCGCCTCAGGATATTTCGGCGCTTGACCGCGATATCGCCGCAACGATCGAAGAAGCGGCGACGCCAGGCGCCGTTGTCGTGGTCGTGGAGGATGGCGAGATCTCGCTGATCAAGGGCTATGGATACGCCGACCTCGAAAGCGGAACGCCAATGTCGCGCGATACGCTGCTCTCCGTCGGATCGCTGTCGAAGAACCTTACGTCATTGGGAGCGTTGCGGCTTGTGGAGGAAGGACGGCTGCGGCTCGACGCGCGGCTTGCGGACATTGATCCATCGATTGCGCCCGACAATCCGTGGCGCGACGAGCATCCGATCCTGATTGCGCACCTTCTGGAGCATACCGCCGGAATTGAAGGATCGACATATCACGAGTACGGACTGAATGAGCTGAACGCATCTCCAACGGACTACGCGCGGCGGATCGCGCCGAAGCTCAAGGTTAGATGGGCGCCGGGCTATTTCTTCTCCTACGCAAATCCCGGGCATACCCTTGCGGCGGCCGCCATGGAGTCCGCGTGCGCGTGCGCATTCGACGACTTTATGGAGCGTGAGATTTTACGGCCGATCGGCATGACGCGGGCGACGTTCCGCCAGGACGCGGCGGCCGAAGAAGGCCTTGCGCAAAGCTATCGGACCGACGGCCGGACGCCGTCATCGCGCTGGCGCATGGCGATCCGGCCGTCGGGCTCGCTCTTGGCGACGGCGGATGATCTCGCCGCGCTCATCGTCTACTACGCGTCGCGCGGCGCAACGGCGGATATCGCGCCGCCGGCGCTCCTTGAACGGATGGAAAACGCCGAAACCGCCGCCACCGCGCGCGCCGGGATTGTGGAAGGCGGCTACGCCCTCGCCAATGTTGGGTTCTTCGCCGGCAAGGGAAAGATCTTCCACGGGCATGGCGGGTCAACTGATGGGTTCCGCACCTGGTTCGGCTATGATCCGGAGACGCGATCGGGCTTCGCGGTCGTGACCAATGGCGGTTCTGACGACATGCGCTTCATCCTGAGGCGGAAGATTGGCGCCTATCTGACGCGTAACGAAGCCGAAGTCCCCCGCGCGCCGGCGATAGGCGGCGTTGCGGACGAAGTCGATGAAGGCTGGTATGCGCCCGTCACGCACAATATGCCGTTACGGTCATGGCTGTTTCGGATATTCAGCGCAGTCAAACTCCAAGCCGCCGACGATCGCCTGATCATTGAGCCGATTGCGCCGCTGACGCCGAGCAGTTCTCTCATCCATGTGGGGGAGGGGCTCTTTCGACGGGAGGACGCGCCGATCCCTACCGTGGCGGTTGTTGAAAACTGGCGAGGCGAGCGGTTGTTCGTCAATCGCGAGGCCTATGAGAAGATTAACGCAGGTGCGGCATACGGACTTTTTTATGGCTTTGTCGGCGGCGTCATTTTCTCGCTCGTCGCATGCGTCCATGGCGCGATTTGGGGTCCGATGCTGCTGCTCGACCGCTTGCGAGACGGCGCCGGCGCGCGCTTGCGCGCGGCGCTTCTGGTCGCGGGGGCGAGCCTCCTTGGCATGCTGTCGATTTTCGTGTGGCGCGGCATGATTGCGGGCCTCGACGTGTCGGGCGGGTTCGGCAGGATCGGTCCATCGTCGATTGCGCTTTTCGCGCTGAGCGTTATCGGACCGGTCGCGACGGCTGTCGCCGCACTGACGCTGGTTCGGCTATCCGGTCCCCGTCTCCCATTGAAGATTTATGGCGGCGCAGCGGTGGTGTTCATCGGCGCGGCGTGGGGAATCGCGGCTGCGCACGGATGGGTTCCGCTGATCACGTGGCGCGCTTGATTGGGCGTATGTGATTGGGCGGGCGTGATCCAGTGAATTTGATCAGGGTGGCGATGTGCTGAAGACGACGCTTGGCAAGCTGCAATTCCCGAAAGACGGCGCGACCTGGAGTAAGCTCGGCGCCATCTTCTGTCTGCAGATTGCGCACGATCTGCCGAATGCGCTGACGGCGACCATGGCGCCGACCCTCTTCGTGAAGCGGTTCGGCATGCCGCTCGAATATCTTGGCCTGTTCTTCCTGCCGTTTGTCGTCACGGCGCTTAAATGGACCTGGGCACCGATTGTCGACAATCGCGGATCGGAGAAGTTCGGCAGGCGCAAGTCATGGCTTGCGCCCCTGACCGTGCTCGTCTCCCTCAGCTATCTTGCGATCGCCCTCATCCGGCCAGGGCTCGACACGTTGTTCATCATCATCGCGCTCCTGATGGTGAAGCAGGTTTTCTATTCGACGCAGGAAATCGCCGCCGACGCCTATGTTGTTGAAAATCTGACTGCGGAGGAACGCGGCCTCGGCTCCAGCATTGTCTGGCTTGGAAAGGAGATCGGCCAGGTGATCGGCTTCGCCGGCCTTTTGTTTGTGGCCGACCGGTTTGGCTGGACCGCCGCCTTCACCGCGGCTGCGGTTCTTTTTGCGCTTTTCAACCTGCCGGCGCTCCTGCGCAAGGAGACCCATGTTCAGGAGACCGAATCGCAATTGCCCGCCCGGGTGATGGCGTTTTTTGAGCGGCGTGTGAACTGGCGCATCATGTCGGTCGTTTTCGCGATTGCCTTCACGGTGCAGATGCCGGTCGCGGTCATCGGCCCGTTCCTCAGCAGCAAGGGGCTGACCCTGTCGGAGATCGGCGTCGCGCTCGGCATTTCGGCGAGCCTCGGCGCCATCATCTCCCTTTCGATTGCGTCGGTTGTCATTTCGCGGATCGGCGCGAAGCGCATGGCGATCCTGATGCTATTCATTGCGCCGCTCGCCGCGCCCGCCTTTATCTGGCTCGCCGCGCAAGAAACCGTCAGCGCGGGGATGGTGATTGCAATTATCCTTTGGGCGACGATCTGCAATGCGCCCGTGCGCATGGCGTTTTACGCCGCGCGGATCGGATGGACGTCGTCGACCCAGGTCGCTACCGACATGACGGCGCAGCAGTCGACCTGGTTTCTTGGCTATGCGGCCGCCGGCGCGGTCGCCGGCGTCCTGGCCGCGCAGGTGGGGTGGGTATTATTCTTTATCCTGAATACCGTCGCCACTGCGCTTGCAATCATCTACTTCATTCGGTCGCATGATGGGATCGAAGAGGAAGTAACGCGTTGGCGGAACGTCAAGGTCGGGGCGTGATCCACGAGAAGTCGCAGTCGCCTCAGGATCGGGACCTTCAGTTAGCGTCGAAACCTGATCGCGCGAGCTTGCCATGGACGCCGGCGCCGATCTGGCGGCCGGCGCTCCTTTACGGCGCTAGCTATGCGGTGTTCGGCGTCTACACGCATCGGGTGGCGGCGTCGATTATTGAGGCGGTAGGCGCGGAGCAGGGACGGCGTCTGATCGTCCTTGGTCTGTGCGCCGGGCTCATGCTCGTAGTACCCGCCTTCGTCTACGGGCTTCACCGGCTTGCGCGACGGCGCGGCGCGCCGGCTGCGCGGATCAGCATTACTGCGGCGGTCTCGGGGGCCGCGGCGGTCGTCATCGCTATTGCGACGGTGATGGCGTTTTCGTTCGGCGGCGTCTCCATGGTGCTAGCGCTTCTGCTTATGCGCGCTTTGATCCTGATCGTCAGCCCGGTGATTGACGTCGCATCAAGGCGGCCGATCAGGCGACACTCCGTCGTCGCCCTGGCGTTAAGTCTCTGCGCCGTCTTCTATTCGCTGTCGGGTCTGCCTCGGGACCGAATTGGCGAGGGGTTCTTCGCGGTCCTCGGGGTTTATCTTCTCGGCTATGTGGTCAGGCTTAGCATCATGAGTCGGGAAGCAAAGACGCTTTCCCCCGGCCAGCGGGCGTCCTACGCCAAGTACGAATTCACGGCGCTTATAGCAGGCGCGCTCTTGCTTTCGGCGATGATCCTTTTGCGCGACTGGAGCGTCTTTGCCGGCGCGCCTGGCTTGTCCCTAAAGGCCGCCGCCATCGGGCTCGCATATGGCTTCGTCTTGCTGGGCGGCACGCTCGTCTATCTCCACCCGCGCGAGCATTCCTTCACCGTCCCGGTCAATCGCGCGGCGAGCCTCCTCGGGGGCATGGGCGGCGCGGCGATCGGCGCGGCGATCGGCGTCTCCGCGGCGCCGCCGGCGCAAGATTTCATCAGTGGCGCAATCATCGTCATCGCGCTCGCGGTTCTCGGCGCGCCCTATGGCCGCCGCTCTAGATGAAGGCAAATGCGGCCTCCTAGGCCACAAGTGCGGCGATCGCGGCGACAGTCTCGTTCAGCGTGTCCTCGACGCCGAAGATCGCGCCGGACATATGGCCGAGGCGGACGATCACGAGATCTTTCGAGGGGATGATCATCGTCCGCTGCAGGCCCCCGCCGCTCATCCAGAAGACGTCCTTTGGCGAGCCGGGCATCAGCCCCGTGGCGTTGGTGCAGAAAAAGCCGCCATAATAGGGGTTGTGCGCCCAGGCCTTCTCCGCCGGCGTCTGGACGAAGTCGACGAAGTCCTCATTCAGGATCTGGTCGCCGCCCCAGGCGCCGCGCTGGAGATAGAGCTGCCCGAGCCGCGCCCAGTCCCGCGCGCGGCCGTAGTCATGGCCTGAAATCAGGAAATGTCCGTAAGGGTCGGTTTCCAGCACCATGCCGTCGCTGCCGATCCGGTCATAGAGCCGCTGCTGCGGCCAGTTTAGAAACGCCTCAATGTCGCCGCCGACCGCACGTTCGCGCGCAAGGCCCACCGCGAGCAGCGGATCGCAGTTGCGGTACCGGCCGGCGGCGCCCGGCGGATCGGCGAGCGGCTTATCGCGACTGAACTCGAAGGAATTGACGCCGCCGCCATAGACATAGATGTGGTCGAGGAACACTCCGTTTTCTGATTTGACGGAATGGTCTTCGTCCTTGCCATAGCTGCCGGAGAACTGAAGGCCGCTCGCCATGTTGAGGAGATCCCGCGCGCGGATGGCGCGCCGCTTGTCGTCTGCGCCGCGCCACGCATCGAACAGTCCGTCCTCATCGAGATCGACGCGCCCCTCGCGTTCGCAGACGCCGATGAGCGTGGCGGCGATGCTCTTGCCCATCGACCATGATTCAAACTGCGTCGACGGACCGAACGGCGCGCGATAGCGTTCGACGATTGGCCTTCCTTCATGCAGGACGACAAAGGCGTTCGTGAACTGCATCGGGTTGTCGAACATGCCGTCGACGGCGGCGCGGAGCTTCTCCGCGTCGAGGCCGGTCGCGCCCTCTTCGCCCGTGACCGCGGCGTCGTCCGGGAAAAGACCATCTTTTATTGGCTTGCGTTCGACAGGTCTCGGCGTGAAATGAAGGTCGTCGTCCGGGCGATCGAGGATGACGCAGCCCTGATCGCCGATGAAGCGGGCGAAGCCTTCTTCGCCGTTCAGGCTGAGCCGTACGGACTTTTCATCCGCGTTGACGTCCGCTTCGATCGGAAGCGACAGAATGGGCGCGGGGTTTTTGGTCTCGATCGCCTCCTTCAACAGGCTGTCGGGCGCGGCCATCCAGCCGCAGCTCAGCTTCAGGATATTGTCCGGCTCTCGCCCGGTGATGAAGACGCCGGACGCCACGACCTTCGTCGCCCAGGAGAGGCCGCAGCGTGCGGGATTGCGCTGATCGATAGGCATCAGTGGTCGACGCAGACCCGCTGCGGGAAGGCGCCGGCGCGTTCGAGAATGTGGACCGTCTCCAGCGTCTCCAGGGAGATGACCCGCAATTCGCACGACGCCCGGCAACTGATATAGCAGAGTTTGGAGTCGGCTGAGATCGTCAGATAGCTCGGCTGCCGCCCGAGCTCGATCTTCTTGACGAATTCAAGGTCCGGATAGGAATAAATCGCCGCGAAGCCGCCGGTGGTGGCGAGAAAGATCGCATACTTCTGATCGGGCGTCACCTCGACGCCATGGTCGACCGTAAACGGATACTTGTCCTCCGTCGGCGGAACCGACCCATCGTCGAGCCCCGGCATATCCACTGTCTTGACGACCTTCCAGTCGACAAGGTCAAAGACATGAAACCCATGCATGCGCGACAATTGGATATAGGCGGTGCGGCCGTCCGGGCACAACGCGAATGGCCTGACATTATCCTCAAACGTGTAATGCCGAACCCATTCATCCGCCGTCGCATCGATTTCGTCGAACGACGACCAGATAATCGATCCCACATAGACGCGCGTCCCGTCGGCGGAGACGCGCACCTTGTGCCCGCCGAGATTGGCGATCTGGATCGGCGTTACGTCCCGCGTTTCGACGTCCACCTTGGAGACGAGCTTTCGGTCATTGTGGGCGTTATAGACATAGCGCTTGTCGGGCGACGCGGCGAAGTGCTCCACCGAGCCGAGCAAGGGAACGCGCCATTTTTCCTCAAGCGTCTCAGCGTCGAAGGCGGCGAAGACGCTGCGCGCCTCGGTCGTGGGCTCGCGCCAGAACTCCCAGCGGTTTGTCCCGTTCGCGTAAAGCGTCTTCTTGTTGGCCGAAAGAACGATGCTGTCGGGCACCATTTCGTCGCCGAGATCGATCACGCCCTTCGCGCGGTATCCATCTTTCTCGTCATAAACGCGAATGTCCGCGCCGATCGTGTTCTGCAGATAAATCATCTGTCGTCTTCACCTGTTGAGGAATTGGGTGATGCGTACGCCGGTCATCATATCGCCATGGACGCGAAGTTTGCCCATGGCGAAAGCGAGGTCGCCTGGCAGCTCCTTGGCGATAATCCGCGAGAAGTCGCGGAGAGAGACCGTGACTGTCGTGTCCGCGTCGGCGTCTTCGTTCGATACGTCCGCCGGGGACTGGGTCGCGTCGATGAAGACGACGCCATCCTCGCCAAAATCGAATTTCAGCTTAGCGCCGAGCCCGGACGCCCGCGGCGCGATCATTTTGAAAAACTGGGTAAGCTCCTCAAGCGTCACCGATCTCTCCCTGTTCCGCCGACGCGAATTATGCGCCGCGCGCGGCCCCATAGATATGCCGGTCAGCAGTCAAACGGCAATCATCTCGTCGCCTGGCGTCCCATAAAGGTCGATGGTGGGCGATCGGGCGCTGTGATCGACCCACGCATTGACTTAACGAGCCGGCGTCGCGGCGCTAGTCTCAACCGCTAAGCCGGAGCGCCAAGCAATTTCCCTGATAGACCCGCAGAACCCTTTCGCCATGATCGCCGCCGTTTGCGGGATCATCGCGCTTGGCTTCCTCAGTGAGCGGACGGCGATCGGGAAGCGGCTTTCCGGCGCCGTCGTCGTGCTCCTCATTGCGGCGTTTCTGGCGAATGTCGGCGTCTTGCCCAAGGCCGCGCCCGTCTATGACCAGATCTGGGCGATCTTCGTGCCGCTGGCGATCGCGCTCTATCTCCTGCGGGCGGATCTGTTGGGCATCGTTCGGGAGGGAGGGCGCGTGCTGATCGCGTTCGCGGCCGGCGCCATCGGCGTCGTCATTGGCGCCTTCATCGGCGCGGCCGCGTTCGATCTTGGCCCGGAGGAGGCGAAGCTCGCGGCCGTGTTCACCGCCACGTATTCCGGCGGATCGTTAAACTTCGCCGGCGTCGCCGATGCGGTGGGCCTGCGCCAGCCCTCGCTTCTCGCCGCCGCCGTCGCCGTCGACAACGCGCTTGGCATCGGGTTTTTTTTGCTGCTGAGCTTCCTTGCGGGCTGGCCGGCGTTTCAGAACGTGACGCCCTGGCGACGCGCGGAGCTTTCCGGAGAAGACGAATCCCTGGCGGCGAGAGCGCTGACCGATGACAGCATCACCGTGAATGGGATTGTCGTGTCTTTGGCGATCGCCGCGTTGATGTGCGCGGCCGGCGGATGGCTTGCGTCGATGGCGGGCGTTGCGGTCTATCGCGTCCTCTTCATCACGGTGCTGACATTGGCCGCCGCCACGATCTTCTCCGCGCAGATGAAGCGGCTCGGCGAAGCAACCGCGCTCGCCACGATCTTCATGTACGCGTTTTTCATTATGCTGGGGGCTGGGGCGGACGTCAGCGCAATGCTCGCGGCGCCGCCGGCGCTCGCGCCGTTTGTGCTGGTGATCTTCGCCGCGCACGCGCTGTTGACGCTTGCGGCGGCGCGCGCGTTCAGACTGAACTATGGCGAGGTAATCGTCGCCTCGGGGGCCTGCATTGGCGGGCCGCCGATCGCGATCGCCTACGCCGTTCTGTTCGGCTGGCGCCGGCTCGCCGGCCCGGCGATCGCCACTGGCGTTCTCGGCTACGCCCTGGGAAACTTCATCGGCATTGGGGTGTTCGAGGCGCTGGCCCGCTGACGCCGGGAGCGCCGCGCAGGCGCGCGTTCCGTCAGGATTCGAGTTCGGTCTCTCCGACGACGCGGTTGCGGCCTGTGTCTTTCGCCCTGTAAAGGGCCCGGTCGGCGCGTTCGATGGCGGCGCCGGCGTCTTCGCCCGGACGCAATTGGGCGACGCCGAATGAGATCGTCACATGGCCGATCGTTTCATTCGTGTGGCGCTTGGTGAGGCGGCGTTTGGCGATTTCGGCGCGCAGCCTGTCGGCGAGCTTTACGGAGTCCGGCAAGGTCGTGTCCGGGAGGATAATCGCAAACTCCTCGCCGCCATAGCGCGCGACAAGGTCGCGACCCTTCACGTTTGCCGACAGGATGCCGGCGACAAGCTTCAGCACGGTGTCGCCGACCTGGTGTCCCCATTGGTCATTGAATGACTTGAAGTGATCGACATCGCCGATAACGAGGCAGCTCGGCAGCTCCGCTTCGGCGCACGCCTTGAGGGTCTCGTCCATGAACTGATCAAAATGCTTGCGATTCGCAACGCCTGTGAGGCCGTCAGTCAGCGCCTCTGACTGGATGGAGCGAATGTTCTCGCGCATTGTCGACAGCTCTTCGTCCGCGTCCGACAATTGCTGGCGAAGCTCCGCGTTCTTCGTCGCCATCACGCGGGTCGCGTCCGTCAGCGCTGAGACGAGCGGCTTCATTTCGCCCTTTTGCGACGCGTCGTCAAAGCGGCTGAGCGCGTCTGCGAGGGCGTCCGAGTAAGAGCGATAGTCTTCAGATCTTCCCGCCATTGCATCGCCGACGGCGGAGACCCGGTCGCATATGGCGGTGGTCAGCGCCGCGATCTTGTCGGAGGGGCCGGCGCCGCCGAGGAATTCAGCATGCAGCGACTGGAGCGCCGCGTCGTCGAGCGCGCCGCGTTCGGTCAGGGCCTTCTCCAGAGCGTCGGAGAGGCCCGGATTGACGCCCGAGAAATGCGTGAACCAGAGTTCAAAGGACGGCGTCGTCACTTCACCGTCATTTTCGCGGATGACGCCGATCGCCTTCTCAGCTGCGTCAAGCGAAGCGCGTTTGCTTAAAGCGGTCATGTTCGACGTCCCCCTTGGACACAGGACAGAATACCAAAGCGATATTGATAGGATTTATTGGTTAATAGGGAGCTTCGCGCACAGCGGATGTCGATTAAAGCGCCTCAAGGCGCAGCTGATTCCAGTCCAGAGTCCGGAAACGAATCAGCACAAGCGGCTTTCAGCGAACCGGACGCGCTGATCTATGCGCCGTAGCTTTAATGCGTATGCGTTATTCTTCGTCGGGCATTAACTCCTGTCCGCGGCGCAGAAACTCTCGCCAGTCCTCGGCGGCCCAAAAGTCTTCGTCCAGAACCGCGTCGGCGAGCGCCGTCGGCAGGTCCTCCTTCGACAGGAGGGATTGCGCCGCCGCGTCTCCGGCGAAGGCGGCGAGGTGGCGAATGTCTTCAGGGCTTAGATTGATGACGTAGCCAAGCTCAAGGCTCTGCAGCTCGACCATCGCCGGGGCGCCGCGCCAGATTCGGGCGGCGAACGCCACCGGGTCCGCCGGGCTGTCGCTTGGCGCGGCGTCGAGCGGCGGTCCGGCGCGGCCGCCGACCCCGTTCACGGCATGGCACAAAACGCAGCCTTTTTCGACGAACAACGCCCTGCCGCGCGCCGCGTCCATTTCGACCCTCGTGGAGGTCAGCGGCTCGGCTGGCGCAACGGGCGCGCGCTGCGTCGAATGCGGCGCGTCGTTCGCCGATTCGCCGCCGCAGGCCGCGAGCGTCGCCGCGGCGACGACGAAAGCGCGAAAGGCGTTATTCCGCATAACGACTCTCCATATCCAACCGATCCAACAGTCAACTGAGCGTCAGAGAATTGAATACGCCGCTTCGCCATCGCCGGGAAGCCGGGCGCGCGCCTGCGCGCAGCAGGACGCGTCAGCCCGGACCCCCGAAGCGTCGGCGACCAGTCCCTTAGAACCGATAGCCGATGCCGATGCCGGCGACGATCGGGTCAAGGTCAATGTCGACGGTGTTGACCGCCGCGCCTGACGTCAGCGTTGCGGTGGTGTCGATCTGGATCCACTTGACGTCGGCGTTGAAGACCCAGCGATCGCCCATGGGGATGTCGAAGCCCGCCTGATAGGCGACGCCGACGCTGTCGTCGACGGCGACGTCGGTCGGGCCCACCGCGTTGACGAGGGCCGGCGACGCCTCTTCGCTGTAGAATATCGACCAGTTGACGCCGACGCCGACATAGGGACGGAACGCGCCTTCCGGATTGAAATGATACTGGAACGTCAGCGTGGGCGGCAGCACCATCAGCTCGGCGATGTCGCCGACAGGGCCAAGCGCGCCTTCGCCGACGACCGAATGCGCCGTCGTCGCGGCGATCAGCTCGACGCCGATATTATTCGTGAGGAAATAGGTGAAGTCGAGCTCCGGCGACAAGCCGTTTTCGACGTCCACCTGGCCGCCGGGGAATGAAGGCAGCACGTCGCTGGACTGGGCGGTCGGCGCGACCACAATCCCGCGAAGCCGAACCAGAAAGTCGCCCTGCTCGGCCGCGGCGCTTTGAAGCGAGGAGGCGGCGAGAAGCGTTGCAATTAGTGTTGCGCGGACCATTTTCATTTCCCTTCGGACTAATGAGCCAGTCTTTGCGTATCAACTAGCTCAATCGGACAACTGAAGATGGGTGTCGATTACGCACGTTTGCGGCGGCGTTTTTGACCTACGTCAGCTACGACGCAGAAATCTGCGGCGTGCGGACCGGACGCGATGCGGTCCATCGCGCTTTTCACCTAGTTTGACCTAGGTCATGAATGGGCGCTGGCCGCGCCATAGGCTTCTGCCCATGAAAAAAGAATGGCGGCGTTACCTGGGCGTTCACGCCCCGCGATACACCAGTTACCCGACGGCGCTGAAGTTCACCCCCGACGTCGGCGCGGACGCCTACGCCGAACGGCTCGATCGCGTCGAGCCATACGAGCCATTATCCGTTTACGTCCATGTGCCGTTCTGCCGGCGGTTGTGCTGGTATTGCGGCTGCAATATGCGCGTAGAGAACGATTATGGCCGGGCGCTCGATTATGTGACGGCGCTGATTGCGGAGATTCAGGCTGTCGGCCGGCGGCTCAAGGGGCGCGGACGGCCGGTCGCGGTTCACTTTGGCGGCGGTACGCCCAACTATCTGCTTGCCGACGACCTGGCGGCGATTCTTAGCGTCATCGAGGGAGAGTTCGGCCTCACCGACGACGCGCAGATCGCCATCGAGCTCGATCCGCGCAGCTTACGCGACGATGATGCGGATCGATTGGCCGCCCTCGGCTTCAACCGAATGAGCCTCGGCATCCAGGATTTCGATCTCGCTGTGCAGGAAGCGATAAATCGTATCCAGAGCTTCGACATGATCGAAGCGTGCGTCGGCGCGATTCGCTCCGCCGGCGTGAACGATCTGTCATTCGACGTTCTGTACGGCCTGCCGAAACAGACCGCCCGGTCCTTCGAATCGACCATCGACAAGGTCATCGCTCTCGCCCCCGACCGGGTGTCGGTGTTCGGCTATGCGCATTTGCCTGCGGCGCTCAAGAACCAGCGGATGATTCGCGATGAAGACCTGCCGGACGGCCGCCTGCGGTCGGAGCTTGTCGACTACGCCGACGCGCGGCTGTGCGCGGCCGGGTACATGCGAATCGGGTTCGATCACTATGCGAAGCCGGGCAATCCGCTCGCCGAGGCCATGCGTGAGGGTCGTTTGAGGCGGAACTTCCAGGGCTTCACCGACGATGTGGCCGACACCGTCATCGGCCTCGGCGCGTCGGCGATTGGCTATATCGGCGGCCTTTATGCGCAGAACGAGAAGGATCTCCGCGCCTATGGCGAGCGCGCGCGGCGGGGCGAGTTAACCACCGTCCGCGGCGTCCGCCGCACGGACCGCGACGAGGTTGTCGCAGGCGCCATCGCGGCGTTGCTGTGCCGGTTTGAGGTCGACATCCGGCCCCTGGAGGCCATCCTCGGGCCTGAGGCGCGGCGCCGCATGGCTTCCCGCCTTGGTGAACTCGCTGAAGAACGTGTGGTGGCGCTTCGCGGCGGCGTTCTTCAAATCAATCCAGACGCTTACGCGCTTGCTCGGGTGGCCGCGATGGCTCTGGACCCGGACGCGCCCGCCTTCGAAAAGGTGTCCAGCGCCGTCTGAACGGGCGCAGCGGGTCTTTCCTCAGTTGTCAATCTGGCTTGACGCTTCGAAACATCGTAGCGTCCTTTCAGCTTATGGCGAAACGCGCTGGACGGATGGCCGATGGACGTTCCTTTGAAACACAAATCCTGCGTCTCGGAGTCTCGTCCCGTGGCGTGTGAGTTGTGCGATGTGCGCGAACGCTCGATCTGCGCCGACCTGCGGCCTCAGGAGCTCTCCCATGTGGAGCGGATCATGTCGCGCAAGACGGTCGCCAAGGGCCGCGCGATCATGGCTGAGGGCGAACCCAACGAGGCCCTTTTCGTCGTCGTCACCGGCAGCTTTCGGTTGACAAAGCATCTCGAGGACGGCCGGCGCCAGGTAACCGGTTTTCTGTATAAGGGCGACTTCGCCGGTCTGCGGACAACTGAGGAAAATCCCTACACGGCCGAGGCGTTGGAGCCGAGCCTTATCTGCCACTTCCCGCACCGGTTCCTGGACGAGGCCGCGAGAGTCTCCCCGGGCGTAAAGGATCGCCTGATCGCCCGCGCGCAAACCGAATATCACAAGGCGCAGGACCATATCGTGCTGCTCGGGAAGAAGACCGCCGAAGAGCGCGTGCACAGTTTCCTGCTGAGCCTCGCTGATTCGATCGGCGAAGCGCCGCACCAGGGGCGCCGCCGGACGCGGCTGCCGATGCCGCGCCAGGACATCGCGGATTTTCTGGGGCTTCGCCTTGAAACTTTAAGCCGCACGCTGGCGTCTCTGAAAAAGAAGGGACGCATTGTCGACGTCACCCGCAATGATGTCGTCCTGGTGCTCGACGACCATTAGCGCAGGGCGCCGTCGCCGACCCTTGCGGTCTTATCCGCTTACCTGAGTTTCGGGCGGGCCGCTTCCGCCCGCGAAGCGCCTGTCGCCTTGCGGTCGTCGCTTCTGATGGCGTGGCATGCTCCGTGGCCGCCGGGCGCATCGGTCGGGGCCGGTTCGCCGGGCGCGGCATCAGGAGGCGCGGCCATCAAAAACGCGTCGTCCAGACGAATCTTCCGTGCGCCGCCCGGCGCGCAAATCACGACATAAACGCCGTCGCCGTCGATCGCGACGCGCGACTGGGCCGCGCCGGGAGGCGCGGCGAGCGCCGCGCACGCCGCAAGCGCCGTGATCGCCTTTGCAGGCCGACGCGCGCGGCCGGGGCGCTCCGCACCGGGAAGATTTCCCGCTTGGAGGCCAGCGCGCGCTTCATCATTCATCGCAGGCATTCCCAAGCGGCGCGCCTCAATTTCCTTGACCATCGCGCTCATGTGTCGCGGTTTTTTTTCTTGCGTTACGAAATTCGCCTTCGAAGCGCTTCGATCGGCGCCGAGAAAGACTAACCCTCTGACAATGCGCCTAAAAACGCCCCTTGTCTTGACCCAAGTCAAAACGGGCGCGTGCGTTACGGGGCACAAGGATTTGGGATAGGGAGCAACAGGGCCGCATCGAACGGCCCTTTTTCCCGTTCAGACGATACCGCCGCGGCCCGGATGACCAGGCCCGCTTTAGCCGATGCGATCTGCGGCGACGGGAAATGACGAAAGGACGCGCAATGGCCGGCGATAGCCCTAAGGATCCCAATCCGCCGATTGCGCCGGCGTGGGCGAAGGGACGGGGAGATGACGGCGCGACTGTGATCGCCGTCGGGCTCCTGCTGCTTGGCCTGTGGGCGATCTTCACCGCCGCGCGCGCGGTCGATGGCGGGATGCAGGCGCACGCCTATGTCTTCTTCATCGCCGCGCTCGCAGGCGGGTTCGCGCTGGCGGGCCAGGTCCAGAAGCGCACGCCGCTCGATCAGGCCACGTATGAAATGGGCGTGGTTAAGGCCGGCGTCGCCGCGTCGGTCTTCTGGGGAATCGCCGGATTTCTTGTGGGCGTCGTCATCGCCGCGCAGCTTGCGTTTCCGAGCCTTCTCTATTTCGAGAACATTCCGGCGACGAGTTTCGGGCGCCTGCGGCCGCTACATACGTCGGCGGTGATTTTCGCGTTCGGCGGCAATGTCCTGCTGGCGACATCTTTCTACGTGGTTCAGCGCACCTGCCGCGCGCGGCTGTGGGGCGGTCTTGCGCCCTGGTTCGTGTTCTGGGGCTACAATCTCTTCATCGTCGTGGCGGCCACCGGCTACCTCATGGGGATCACCCAGTCGAAGGAGTACGCCGAGCCGGAATGGTACGCAGACCTTTGGCTGACGATCGTTTGGGTCGTCTACCTTCTCGTCTTCCTCGGCACGATCCTGAAGCGTAAAGAACCGCATATCTATGTGGCGAACTGGTTTTATCTCGCCTTCATCGTGACGATCGCGATGCTGCACATCGTCAATAATCTGGCGATGCCGGTCTCCTTCTTCGGCTCAAAGAGCTATCCCCTGTTCGCAGGCGTTCAGGACGCGCTGACGCAATGGTGGTATGGGCACAATGCGGTCGGGTTCTTCCTGACCGCCGGCTTCCTCGCCATCATGTACTACTTCATTCCTAAGAAGGCGGAGCGGCCGGTCTATTCCTACCGGTTGTCGATCATCCACTTCTGGGCGCTGATCTTCATCTACATCTGGGCCGGCCCGCACCATCTTCATTATACGGCGTTGCCCGAGTGGGCCCAGACCCTCGGCATGACCTTTTCGATCATGCTCTGGATGCCGTCCTGGGGCGGCATGATCAACGGCCTGATGACGCTCTCCGGCGCCTGGGACAAGCTTCGCACTGACCCGGTTCTGAGGATGATGGTCGTATCGGTCGCGTTCTACGGCATGTCGACCTTCGAAGGGCCGCTAATGTCCGTGCGCGCCGTGAATTCGCTGTCGCACTACACGGACTGGACCATCGGCCATGTGCATTCCGGCGCGCTCGGTTGGGTGGGCTATGTCTCCTTCGGCGCGCTCTATTGCCTGACGCCATGGCTGTGGAAGCGTCAGGAGCTGTATTCGAAGCAGCTCGTCGAATGGCATTTCTGGATCTCGACGCTCGGCATTCTCCTCTACATCACATCCATGTGGGTGTCGGGGATCATGCAAGGGCTGATGTGGCGCGCCTATAACGAGTTCGGCTTCCTCGAATACTCCTTCGTGGAAACTGTCGAGGCGATGCACCCCTACTACATTATCCGGATGGTCGGCGGCCTGCTCTTCTTAGTCGGCGCGCTGATCATGGCCTACAATCTGTGGCGCACGGCGCGCGGCGACGTCAGGACGAGCGAATTCGCCGGCGAGGCGCGCGGCGCGCTCGCCGCGGCGGAATAGGCGCCGGACGGAATGACTGAGGAAACGACCAGAGATGCTTGACCGTCACCAGTTCCTTGAAAAGCGCGCGCTTGTCCTCACCGTCGCCATTCTCGTCGTCGTGGCGATCGGCGGCGTCGTGGAGATCGCGCCGCTGTTTTATCTGGAAAGCACGATCGAGAAGGTGAAGGGCGTACGGCCCTATTCGCCGCTGGAGCTTGCGGGCCGCAATATCTATATCCGCGAGGGCTGCTATGTCTGCCACTCCCAGATGATCCGTCCCCTGCGCGACGAGGTGGAGCGCTACGGGCATTACTCCCTCGCGGCGGAAAGCATGTACGACCATCCGTTCCAGTGGGGCTCCAAGCGGTCCGGGCCGGACCTCGCCCGGGTCGGCGGCAAGTATTCGGACGCCTGGCACCAGCAGCACATGATCAATCCGCGCAGCGTGGTGCCGGAATCGATTATGCCGCCATACGCATATCTTAATAACGCGGACCTCAGCTATGACGACGCGCAAGCGTGGCTCGTCGCCAACCGCCGCGTCGGCGTGCCCTATACGGATGAAATGATTGAGAAGGCGGTTGCGGATATCCGCACGCAGCTTGACCCCTTCGCCGACGATTTCGACGGCTTCATGGAGCGGTACCCGAAGGCGCAGGTGCGCGATTTCGACGGCGACCCTCGGCGGGTCACCGAGATGGACGCGCTTATCGCCTATCTTCAAATACTTGGCACGATGGTCGATTTCTCGACCTATGAGCCGGAAGAAAACTATCGGTAGCAGCGATAAGGAGAACGGCGAATGTATGAGACGCTTTCAAGCTTTGCGCAGACCGGCGGCCTGCTTCTCTTCGTCGCCGCCTTCATCATGGTGCTGATCTACACGTTCAGCCCCGAAAACCGCAAAGGCTTTGATGAAGCCGAGCAAATTCCCCTGCGCGATGAGGACGAGTAACGATGGCCGATACCGGCTCAAGCGAAAAAGAAATCGATGACGTCAGCGGCGTCGAGACGACCGGCCATGAATGGGACGGCCTGAAGGAACTGAACAACCCGCTGCCGCGGTGGTGGGTGTACCTTTTTTACGCGACCATCGTCTGGTCCGTCGTCTATTGGGTGTTTATGCCGGCCTGGCCCGGCATATCGGGCCACACCAAAGGCGTCCGCAATCACTCCGAGCGCCAGAACGTGGACATGGCCATCGCCGCCCTCGATGCGGAGCGGGGGGAGCGGATGAAGCGCCTCCTCACGGTGTCCGCCATTGACGAAGTCGAGGCGGATCCCCAGTTGCTGCAATATGCGCTGGAGGCAGGCGAATCGCTCTTCGGCGACAACTGCGCCACGTGCCACGGCGCCGGCGGGCAGGGGTTCGTCGGGTATCCGAGCCTTGTGGACGACGCGTGGCTCTGGGGCGGCCGGTTCGATGACATCAAGACCACGCTGCGGCATGGCATACGATCGACCGATCCGAACGCGCGGTTCAACATGATGCAGGCCTATGGCCGCGACGGGGTGCTGTCGCGCGACGAGATCGAGGATCTGGTCGAACACGTGGTGACCATTTCCGGCGGCGAGGCCAATGCGGAGGCGGCGGCGCGCGGGGCGGAGACGTTCGCCGTGCAATGTTCCTCGTGCCATGGCGAAAACGGCGAAGGCCTGAAGGATCTTGGCGCGCCGAACCTGACGGACGCCATCTGGCTTTATGGCGGCGACCGCGACGCCATCCGCACGACGCTCTATGAAGGGCGCGGCGGCGTTATGCCGGCCTGGGGCGAGCGCCTTGGCGAGGAGGAGATCACGGCGCTTGCGGTATATGTGCACGCGCTTGGCGGCGGCGAGCGATAGGAAGAAGTCTAATAAAAACGATAATATGATCGTTTCCTGACTTAAGTAAGAGTTGTGAAGGAACAGGTGGGCGGCAATGCCCGATGGCGAGGCCGGACTGAGGACGCAAGGAAGCGAAACAGCCGCCGCCGCGACCGACGCGGCGACGCCGGAGCTTTATAAGGCCCGCGAGCAGATTCAGCCGAAGCTCGCCCGCGGCAAGTTCCGCGTGCTGAAATGGGGGCTGCTGTTCGCGACCCTCGGCGTTTACTATCTTCTTCCCTGGGTGCGCTGGCCCCGCGCGGCGGGCGAGCCGGACCAGGCGGTGCTCGTCGATTTCGAAGGCGGGCGGTTCTATTTCTTCTTTATCGAGATCTGGCCGGACGAGCTCTATTACGTCACCGGTCTTCTGATCCTCGCAGCGCTCGCGCTGTTTCTTGCGACGGCGCTCTTCGGGCGGATCTGGTGCGGCTATACCTGTCCGCAAACGGTGTGGACGGACCTTTACATCGCCGTTGAACGCTTGATCGAAGGGGACCGCAACAAGCGATTGAAGCTCAACAAGTCTGGCTGGAGCGCGGAAAAAGTCGCCAAGAAAGTCAGTAAGCACACGCTCTGGCTTCTCATCGCGGCGGCGACCGGAGGGGCGTGGATCTTCTATTTCCATGATGCGCCGACGGTGTTCTTCCAGTTCTTCCGCGGCGAGGCGCCGGGCTCGGCATATCTCTTCGCCGGGCTCCTAACTTTCACTACCTACACGCTGGCCGGCATGATGCGTGAGCAGGTGTGCACGTACATGTGTCCGTGGCCGCGCATTCAGGCGGCGCTCACGGACGAGGAAACGCTTCAAGTCACCTACAAGGTCGATCGCGGCGAGCCGCGCGGCTCCCACAAGAAAAACGAATCCTGGGAAGGGCGGGGCGATTGCATTGATTGCCAGGGATGCGTTGTGGTCTGTCCCATGGGGATAGACATTCGCGATGGCGCGCAGCTCGAATGCATAAATTGCGCGCTCTGCATCGACGCCTGTGACGAGGTGATGAAGAAGATCGGCCGGCCCACCGGGCTTATCGCCTACGACACCGACAAGAACGCCGAACTGCGACAGGCCGGCGAAAAGCCAAAGATCAAAATCATTCGGGCCCGAACGGTCTTCTATGCGGCGGCGTTTTCGATCGTGTCGGCGATCATGTTGTTGACGCTCGGCAGCCGGGCGACGCTTGAGGTGAATGTGTTGCGTGACCGTGCGCCTTCATTTGTGACGCTGTCCGACGGCTCGGTCCGCAACGCCTACACGGTGAAGATCGTCAACAAGGACAACGCCGTTCGCACCTTCGATATCTCTCTCGCCGGCGGCGAGGGCTTCACGCTCGAAGCGGTGGGGCTGTCCTCGGACGGGCGGTCTGTGGCGGCGGACGTCTTTGGCGATGATGTGCGGTCAATTCGGGTTTTCGTCACCGCGCCGGCGGACCCGGTCGCGCCGGTCTCAACGCCGATCGCGTTCGTCGTCAGCGACGTCGGCTCGGACGAGTCGGCCACCAACGATTCAAGCTTCTTGCGCGGGCGCGCCAAATGAGCATGAGTGGCGATATGCCGAAAATGCGCAGCGACGACGGGGAGTTTCGTCTGACGGGCAAGCACGTGCTCGCCGCGCTGCTTGGCTTTTTCGCTATGATCTTTATCGCCAACGGGATTTTCCTGACCGTCGCGGTGCGCTCCTTCCCGGGCGAGCACGTCGAGAAATCCTATCTTCAAGGCCTGAACTACAATGACACGCTCGCTGAGCGTGAGGCGCAGGCGGCGCTCGGCTGGCGCGCCTCCATCGAAGAAGCCCGCCTTGAGAATGGCGCGGCGGTGATTGGCGTGAAGTTCCTCGACGCAGACGCCGCGCCGCTGAGCGGGCTCGATCTCGTCTCAAGCCTGTCGCGCCCCGCCAGCGACGAAAGCGACCAGACTCTCAGGTTTGAGTCCGTAGGCCGCGGATTGTACCGCGCCGTCGCATCGGATGTCGGCGAGGGCGCATGGGTGCTTTCAGTCGCGGCGCATCGCCAACACGATGACGGCGACGCGCCGGCGCTGGAATTCAATGCAAAAGTGATTCTTGAAGAGTGAATTAAGACATGAGCGGTCCCTTATGAGCGACGCCGCCTCACCGGGTTGCCCGAGCGGGCTCTCGCCCGCGACCGGCGGGGACGCTGCGGCGGTTGATCCCTCGCCCTTCGTGCGCAGCGGCGACGGCGTTGAGCGGCTTGAGCTTGTCGTGTTCGGCGCTAAGTGCGCCGGGTGCATCTCCAAGATCGAAGGCGCGCTTAACCGCCTGTCGGGCATGGAGGAGGCGCGGCTTAATCTCTCCACGGGCCGGCTGACGGCCGCCTGGCGGGCGGGCGCGGTCGATCCAAAAATGATCGTCTCGCGCCTGTCTGAGCTTGGCTACCGCGCCGCGCCGTTCGATCCGAAGGCGAGCGAGGCGGACCATGACGCCGAAGGGCGCCGGCTGCTGCGCGCGCTCGCCGTCGCCGGCTTCGCCATGGCGAACATCATGCTACTGTCGATATCCGTGTGGTCCGGCGAAGGCGAGATGGGCGCCGGCACGCGCGGCCTCATGCATCTCGTCTCGGCGCTCATCGCCATCCCTGCGGCGCTTTACGCAGGCCGGCCGTTCTTTCAGTCCGCCTACCGCGCATTGCGCAATGGCCGCGCCAATATGGACGTGCCGATTTCCCTCGCGGTCCTGCTGGCGCTCGGGTTGTCGACCTATGAGTTCTTCGCCGGCGGCGAGGCGCTCTATTTCGACGCAGCGGTGATGCTCCTCTTCTTCCTGCTCATCGGCCGTTATCTTGACCACCGGCTGCGCTGGCGCGCGCGGGAGGCGGCGCGCGATCTCCTCGCCCTCCAGGCGACGACGGCGACCGTCATGGACGCTGGCGGCGATGCGCGCGTGGTCGCCACCCGGGACGTTCGGCCGGGCGACCTCATCGCGTTGGCGCCTGGCGACCGCGCGCCGGTGGACGGGATCATCGAGGAGGGCGACTCGCTCGTCGACGCATCGCTTGTCACCGGCGAAAGCGCGCCGGCGCGCCTCAGGGCGGGCGACGTGGCGCGCGCCGGCGTTCTGAACCAGACTGCGCGGCTCACTTTGCGGGCGACCGCAACGGCGGACACGTCGCTCCTCGCGGACCTCACGCGGCTTATCGAGGCGGGCGAGCAGTCAAAGAGCCGCTATGTGAGGCTCGCTGACAAGGCGGCGGCGCTCTATGTGCCCGTCGTGCACAGCCTTGCCGCCGCGACATTCCTCGGCTGGCTGATCATTGGCGAGGCGGGCCTGCGCGTTTCCATGATGAACGCGATTGCGGTGCTGATCATCACATGTCCTTGCGCGCTCGGCCTTGCGGCGCCGGCGGTGCAGGTCGTGGCGACCGGCCGACTTTTCCGCGCCGGCATTCTTGTGAAGTCGGGCGACGCGCTTGAGCGCCTCGCCGAGGCGACGCGCTTCGTCTTCGACAAAACCGGCACGCTGACGATCGGCCGCCCGGCGCTTCGGCGCGGCGGAGACGTTGGGGAGGAAACGCTTGGCCGCGCCGCCCGGCTCGCCCGTGCGAGCAAGCACCCCCTTTCGCGGGCCATCGTCGAGGCCGTGGGCGCAGGTCCGCTGGCGGAGGATGTCAATGAGACGCCGGGAGGCGGCGTCGAAGGCGTTGTTGCGTCCGGCGTGTCCGCGCGGCTTGGTTCGGCGGCGTTCGTCGGCATTGGCGATGGCGGGACGGTCGACGACGTTTCACTTGAAGCATGGTATGCGGAGGAAGGGGCGACGCCCGTGCGATTGCGGTTCGACGATCCGCCGCGCGCCGACGCCGAGGCGGCGCTTGGCGCGCTTGGCGATCGCGGCCTACCGTCGGAGCTTCTGTCCGGCGACCGGCCGGCGGTCGCGGCGGCGATGGCGGATCGGTTGGGGCTTACGGACTGGCGCGGCGGGATTGATCCCGCCGGGAAAACGCGACGCATCAAAGAATTGTCAGCTGCCGGCGAAAAGGTCGCCATGGTCGGGGACGGGTTGAACGACGCGCCCTCGCTCGCGGGCGCGCATGTGTCGCTGTCGCCCGGCGGCGCGGCCGACGCGACGCAGGCCGCTGCCGATATCGTCTACGGCGGCGATGGGCTTTCGGCGATCGTCGAGGCGGTTGACGTCGCGCGCACCGCGAAGCGCCGGGTATTGCAGAATTTCGCTTTCGCCGCCGCATACAACGCCTGCGCGGTGCCGCTGGCGGCCGCGGGCCACGTGACGCCGCTCATCGCCGCCCTCGCCATGTCCGGCTCGTCGATCATCGTCACTCTGAACGCGCTGCGTCTCGCTGGCGGCGGGAAGAGGCCGCGCGGCGAAAACGGCGCGCGGATGCAAGGCGCGCCTGCGGAAGCGCCTGCGTGAACGCGATACTCTTCCTCATACCGATCGCTCTGGGGCTTGGCCTTCTCGGCCTTGGCGCTTTCCTTTGGTCGCTGCGCGCCGGGCAATATGACGATCCCGACGGCGCGGCCCAGCGCATTCTTCTGGACGATGACCTGGAAGAGAATGGCGGGAGGCCGGAATAGGCTCTAAAGATCCGCCATCGGCTCGGAAACGCGGCCGCCCCGGAGGTCGCGATAGGCGTGCCACGTGGCGTGGCCGAGAAGCGGAAAGGCGATCGCAAGGCCCACAAAGGCGGTCGCAACGCCGGCGATCGTGATGACGGCGATGAGCCACGCCCAAAGCAGCATGGCGCGCGGATTCCTTTGCAGGGCGACAATGCCGGCGGCGATAGCCGTCACCGAATCAGAGTCCTCATTCATCAGCATCGGTATCGAAATCACAGTGACGATATAGATGCTGAATGCGATGACGCCGCCGATGGCGGTGCCGATGGCGATCATCGAAAGCCCTGCGCCGGTGCCGAGCGCGAAGCTCATGAATTCCGGCAGCGGCACATAGGAGCCGTTGGTGAACAGCGCATAAAGCATGATCGCCACGCGAAACCAGACAAGCGCGGCGAACATCAATGTAAAGCCGATATAGGCGATTTGGGTGATCGACCGCTTGCCGGCCAGCCTCGGCGGATAGACGCCCGGCGTTTCGCCGGCCTCCAACCGTCGGCTGAGCTCATAGGTGCCAAGGGCGAGCATCGGGCCGAGAATCGCAAATGCGCCGAACGCGACCGGAATCACCGCCTCAAGGCCCGATCGCCAAAGCGCGTAGATAATGGCGCCGCCGCCGCCGACGACGAGGACCCCATACCCGAGGCTGTATTGCGGCGCGCGCAAGAGGTCGCGCCAGCCCGCGCCGAGCCAGCGCCAGGGCGCGTCCGGGGCGACTTCGCGCACTTCGGCCGCGACTTCGGCGATCGTCGTCATACCCTGAACATAGGCCGCATTGATCGAACCGTCTTTGACTTATGTCAGCGGAAAATATGCGCGATTTCGTGCGGCGCAACTTCGTTGCGCATTGGCGCGAATATTCTCGCATATCACGCGCATGAGCGGCGGCGCGTAGCGGATAAAGGCGCTTTTCCATGTGCGCCGCGGCATGACGCGCGCGCGCCGGGGCGCCATGGGCGCCCCGCCGGATTGCTTCGCCGCATGCGCATGGCGTACACGGCCTGCAAGTCGGCTTCCAAAGGCGTGGCATGTCGGTATCCGGCGCGGCCGGGGAGCCCCCGCGACAAGAAGGAAAAGGGCATGTCGACGACAGCCGCGAACAGCCCGGCGACTGAAATCAACGCAGACGGCCCCACTTCGGCGGAAGAACCTGTCGAAGGAAGTAACGAAGGACATGGCGGCGGATCGCGCCGGCTCAGCCTGTTTGTTCCGGAACCGGAATTCCGGCCTGGCGATACGCCGGACTTTTCCGATGTGCCGATCCCGAAGGCGGGCAGCGTCCGCCGGCCGCCAATCGACGTCGACGCCGGCGACATCCATGACCTCGCCTATTCCATTATCAGGGTCCTGAACCGCGATGGCGAAGCGGTCGGCCCCTGGGCGGACCTTCTCACCGACGGCGAGCTTGTCGAGGGCCTGCGCGACATGCTCCGGGTGCGGGCCTTCGACGCGCGCATGCTGATGGCGCAACGCCAGGGCAAAACGTCTTTCTATGTCCAGGCGCTCGGCGAGGAGGCGATCGCCTGCGCCTTCCGCAGGGCCCTAAAGCCCGGCGACATGAATTTTCCGACCTACCGTCAGCAGGGGCTTCTTCTGTCCACCGACTACCCCATGGTGGACATGATGAACCAGATTTACTCCAACGCGGCGGACCCCTTGCGCGGCCGCCAACTGCCAATCATGTACTCCTCGAAGAAGCACGGCTTCTTCACGATATCCGGCAACCTCGCGACGCAGTTCATGCAAGCCGTCGGCTGGGCCATGGCCTCCGCGATAAAGGGCGATGACAAGATAGCCGCCGGCTGGATCGGCGACGGGTCGACGGCGGAGAATGACTTTCATTCCGCGCTCGTCTTCGCGTCCACTTACCGCGCGCCAGTGGTATTGAACATCGTCAATAATCAGTGGGCGATTTCGACTTTTCAGGGAATCGCCCGCGGCAAGGCGGCGACCTTCGCCGCGCGCGGCCTCGGTTTTGGCATCCCATCGCTGCGCGTCGACGGGAACGACTATCTCGCCGTCTACGCCGTCTCAAAATGGGCGATCGACCGGGCGCGGGCGAATCACGGGCCGACGCTCATTGAATTTGTCACCTATCGCGCCGGCGCTCATTCGACGTCGGACGATCCGTCCGGCTACCGGCCGAAGGCGGAGTCGGAGAAATGGCCGCTCGGCGATCCGATTGAGCGGGTGAAGGCGCACCTTATCAAAAAAGGCGCGTGGTCGGAGGAACGGCACGTCCAGGCGAACGCCGAAGTCGAAAGCGCCGTGCTGCAGGTCCAAAAACAGGCGGAGCGGCATGGCACGCTGCACGCCGGCGACAAGCCTTCGGCGCGAGAGATGTTCGAGGACGTCTACGCCGAAACGCCGGCGCATCTCATCCGGCAGCGCCAGGAAGCGGGGCTTTAACAGATGCCGCGGATGACGATGATCGAGGCGGTGCGCGACGCCATGGACGTCGCCATGGGGCGCGACGAGAATGTCGTCGTCTTCGGCGAGGACGTCGGTTATTTCGGCGGGGTTTTCCGGTGCACGCAAGGGCTTCAGGAAAAGTACGGCAGTGATCGCTGTTTCGATTCGCCGATAAACGAGGGCGGCATTATCGGCGCGGCGATCGGCATGGCCGTCTACGGCATGCGGCCGTGCGTCGAGATTCAGTTCGCGGACTACATGTATCCAGGATACGACCAGCTGACGCAGGAGGCTGCGCGCATACGGTATCGCTCGAATGGCGACTTCACCGTGCCGATGACGGTCCGCATGCCGACGGGCGGCGGCATTTTCGGCGGCCAGACGCATTCCCAGAGCCCGGAGGCGCTCTTCGCCCATGTGTGCGGCCTGAAGACCGTCATCCCGTCGAACCCGGTCGACGCCAAGGGGCTTCTCATCGCGTCGATCGAAGACGAAGACCCGGTCATCTTCATGGAGCCGAAACGGCTCTATAACGGCCCCTTTGACGGCCACCATGACAGGCCGGTGACGCCCTGGAAAAACCACGAACTGGGCGACGTGCCGGAAGGCTACTACAAGACCCCGCTCGGCAACGCGGCGGTGCGCCGCGAGGGGCGGGAGGTGACCATCCTCACCTACGGCACGATGGTGCATGTGGCGCTTGCCGCGACGGCGGAGACGGGCGTCGACGCGGAGGTAATTGACCTGCGGACGATATTGCCGCTCGATTTTGAGGCGATTGAAAAGTCCGTCAGAAAGACCGGGCGTTGCGTCATCGTCAATGAGGCGACCAAGACCTGCGGTTTCGCGGCGGAACTCATGTCCATCGTGATGGAAGGGTGCTTCTATCACCTTGAGGCGCCGGTGACGCGTGTGACAGGCTGGGACACGCCCTATCCGCATAGTCAGGAATGGGAGTATTTTCCGGGTCCCGCGCGGGTCGGCGAAGCGCTGCGCAATGCGATGGAGGCGGCGTAATGGGCGTTCACGTCATAAAGCTGCCAGACGTCGGCGAAGGCGTCGCCGAGGCGGAACTTGTCGAATGGCTTGTCGACGATGGCCAGAACGTCACCGAGGATCAGTTGCTCGCTTCGGTGATGACCGACAAGGCGACCGTCGAAATTCCATCCCCGGTGGAGGGCAAGATCATCTGGCGCGGGGCGAATGTCGGCGACGTCGTCAGCGTCGGCGCGCCGATCATCCGGATTGAGATTGACGGCGAGGGTCACGAAGAAGCAGCCGCCGAAGACGGCGACTCTGAGCCCACGCCGGCTCCGCCCGTTGAAACGAAGCCGTCCGGGGCCGCGCCCTCGACGCCGGCCGCCGTGAATGGCGCGGCGACTGCGCCGGTCGTCGTTCCGAAGGCGGCGCCGTCGTCAGCGGCCGCGGCGCATGCGGCGACGTTGACGCCGCGGAAAGAAGGCGAGTCGCCCCTGGCGTCCCCCGCCGTGCGCAAACGCGCCATGGACGCCGGCGTTGACCTGCGCCGCGTGCCTGGCGGCGGGCCGGCGGGACGCATCGTCCATGCGGACCTTGACGCTTATTTCGAAAGCGGCGGCGCCACCGCCCGCGGGAGCGCAAGGATCGCCCGGTCCGACGTCACTGAAGTGCTAATGATCGGCCTCCGGCGGAAGATCGCCGAACGCATGTCGGTGGCGAAGTCGCGCATCCCGCACATCACCTATGTGGACGAGATCGACGTTACGGCGTTGGAGGATCTGCGCGCGCGCATGAACGCCGAGCGAAAAGACGGCAAGCCAAAGCTGACCATATTGCCGTTTCTGATGCGCGCCATGGCGCGGGCGATCGAGAAACAGCCGCAGATGAATGCGCTCTTTGACGACGATGGCGGCGTGGTGCGCCGCTATGGCGCGATGAACATGGGCGTTGCGGCGCAGACGGATAATGGCCTCGTCGTGCCGGTCGTGCGCAATGTGGAGGCGTTGGGGCTCTGGGAGTGCGCGGCGGAAGTCGCGCGTCTCGCCGAAGCCGCGCGGACTAACCAGTGCTCTCGCGAGGACCTGTCCGGCTCCACCATCACCATTACCTCGCTTGGGGCAATGGGCGGCGTCGTGACGACGCCGGTGATCAACTATCCGGAAGTGGCGATCGTCGGCGTCAACAAGATGCGCACCCTGCCGCAATGGGACGGCGGCGCTTTCATCCCCCGCAAGATGATGAACCTGTCGTCGAGCTTCGACCATCGCGTCATAGATGGCTGGGACGCGGCGGTCTTTATCCAGACGATCAAGGGCTACCTGGAGACGCCCGCGACCATTTTTATTGAGGACTAGGTGATGACCGCCCTCACGTGCAAACTCCTCGTTATTGGCGCAGGGCCTGGCGGGTATGTGGCGGCGATCCGCGCCGGGCAATTGGGCGTCGATACGATCATCGTCGAGGCCGAGGCGCCAGGCGGAACCTGCCTCAATGTGGGGTGCATTCCGTCGAAAGCGCTCATTCATGTCGCCGCCGAATTCGAGAAGGCGACGCATTTTGCCGGGGACTCTGCGATTGGCGTGTCGGCCGGCGCGCCGGCGATTGATCTCGCCAAGACGGTCGCCTGGAAAGACAAGATCGTTTCGCGGCTGACCGGCGGCGTCGGCGCGCTCTTGAAAAAGGCGAAAGTGCGACATCTCGAAGGCCGGGCGCGGTTCGTCGACGGCAAGACCGTGATCGTTGACGGCGCCGATAGCGAGACAAAAATCAGCGCCGAGAACATCGTCATCGCCACGGGATCCGCGCCGGTGGAGCTGCCGTTTCTGCCGTTCGGGGGAAACGTCCTGTCGTCAACGGAGGCGCTTGAGCTGACCGAGATTCCGGGGCGGCTCGCCATTGTCGGGGCCGGCTATATCGGCCTTGAAATGGGCATGGCCTTCGCCAAGCTCGGGAGCGACGTGACCGTAATAGAGGCGGCGGAGCGCATTCTGCCGAGCTACGACGCCGACCTGACGAAACCGGTCGCGCGGCGCATGAAGGCGCTGGGGATCGACGTCCGCCTGAAGACCAAAGCCAAGGGGCTCGTCTCCGGCGGCGCTGCGTTGGAAATCGAATCCGCCGAAGGCGTCGAGACGATTGGCGCAGACAAGGTGCTCGTTACAGTTGGCCGTCGACCGGTAACGGATGGCTGGGGCCGCGAGGAGCTTGTCCTCGATATGGAAGGTCCGTTCATCCGCATCGACGATCAATGCCGCGCCAGCATGAAGGGCGTCTTCGCGATCGGCGACGTCACGGGCGAACCGATGCTCGCCCACCGCGCCATGGCGCAAGGGGAAATGGTCGCGGAAATCACCGCCGGCAAGAATCGCCGTTGGGATAAGCGCGCAATTCCTGCCGTCTGCTTCACCGATCCGGAGATCGTCACCGTCGGCCTGTCGCCGGAAGAGGCGCGCGCCGCCGGCCACGACATCCGCACCGAGATCTTTCCCTTCGCGGCGAACGGCCGCGCCATGACAATGGAAGCTGAGGAAGGTTTCGTGCGCGCGGTTGCGCGCGCCGATGATCATCTCATCCTCGGCCTCGCCGCCGTCGGGGCGGGCGTATCGGAGCTATCAGCCGCCTTTGGCCTCGCCATCGAAATGGGCGCGACCCTTGAGGATGTGGCCGGGACAATCCACGCGCACCCGACGCAAGGCGAAGCGTTCCAGGAAGCGGCCCTCAGAACCCTTGGCCACTCGCTCCACATCTGACGCCGGCCATAAGCGCGGCGAGCTCGTCATTGGCTGGCGCGAATGGGCGCGCCTGCCGGACCTTTGCGAGACGCCGGTCCAAGCGAAGATCGACACAGGCGCCAAAACCTCGGCCATCCATGCAGTCGACATCTTCGAGACTGAGCGCGCCGGCGTGCCCGTTGCGTCTTTTCGACTTGATGGCGACGGCCCGGAGGCGGATGGCGGGATCTTCTGTGAAGCGCCGGTATTCGACCGAAGACGGATCAAGAGCTCAAACGGGCTTGTTGAGACGCGGCTCGTGGTGCGCACGACGCTTACGCTTGGCGATCGGTCGCGCTCAATCGACCTGTCGCTTGCGAACCGCGACGACATGGAGTTTCGGTTTCTTATCGGTCGGGACGCGCTGTCGGACGGCATTCTCGTTCGTCCGGACCGGTCTTTTCTGCTAGGAACCTAGAGCGGGTGAAAGCAAAAAAAATGGGTCTCCGTTGACGGTTCCCCTCCGTCAACCGCGTCGCAACCCGCCCAATCGATAACTTAGAGCCGTTTGTGTGCGTCGTTTCAAAAGCAAACGGCTCTAAGGACGCAGCTTATTTGGCCCTGTCGCGCTTGTTCTCAAAATAGGCGCGCAGCAGCGTTAATGCGTCAAGGCATGAGTCCCAGTCGACGTCGGGCGTCTCCGCTTCTACCGCCTCGTAGAATGGCTTCAGGGCCGCGACGGTGTCATTGCGTATCCGCCGCCCGGCTTCTGTCGCGCGCACACGGCGAATCCGGCGATCGCGCGGATCGGGAACAAGCTCCACATAGCGCTTGAACTCCAGCCGTCTCACGGTGGAGGACATGGTCGGTTGCGTCACCTGAAAGGCGTCGGCGAGTTCGCTTATCGTTTCCTCCACATCAAGCCGCATCAGGTGGTTGAGGACGCCGAGCTGCGCTTCGGTCATGCCGTCGGGAAGGAACTTTGAAAAAGCGAGGCTCGACATGTGCGCGATCATGTCGATCTCGACGAGCACCTTGAAATAGACGCTGTCGCCGGGAAGTCCCGCCTGCGGAATGTCGGTCGGCTTTTTCGTCATGCGGCGATGATTCGTGAACGGACAGGCCATCGCGGCGCGGCCGGCTGCGGCGGCGCATAGCCGAACCGGAAGAGTCCCTGAACGCAGGCTGATTTTCCGGCTGCGACGAAATCGTGAACCTCCGCATAGGGCCCCGCCATCTCCGGAAACTCCTGCAGCGCCTGACTTAACGGGTGCATGGCGACCCCTTCGCGCGTCGCGGCGAGATTGAGGCGGACCCAGCCCGCGCCGGCGCGGAACTGGTCAGCCCGATCGTTCGGGTCCGTGGTCAGCCATCCGAAGGCGGCGGCGGTGTCGATCGCCCGTTCATAGAAGCTGACCATTTCCCGATGCGCGCGTGAGCCGATTTCGCGAAGGCTGTCGCGCGTGAGGACGCGGCCAAGCCGAAACGCCTCTATGTCGCGGCCGTAAAGCGAGATGCCGTCCGGGGCGGCGACGACCTCGCGCCGGCCGATCCGGGTCACGTCCGTGGTTTCGCCATGGGGGCCTTCGGCGTTCGCTTCGATGCGCCAGGCGCGTCCGCAAATGTCCTTCAGGGCCGCAATGTTCGCCTCATCGTTCGCCCATTCAAACTCGCCGTCCTCCGGCCGCAGCGCCGCATCGAGGCGGTTCAGCGCCTCCGCGTCGACCGGGCGGTCGGCGAATGGGGCCCGGTTGGTGCGCCTGTCGAGGGCGTAGCCAAAGAGAGGGTCCTTCTGAATGTCCGCCTGCCGCCTAAACCGAGCGTGGAAGATCGGCCTGTCGTCGAGCAGCGGCTGCGGATCGCCCTCGGGAAACACGTCCGTATCGAGCGCAAATCCGCGCTCGGCCGCCGCCTGACGCAGCAATTCATGGAAACACCCGAAACCGATGACAATCTGCCGGTTAAAGGGGTCTGTCTCCGGCAGCAGGCGTTCAGGATCGGCGCGCACGAGGATCTCATCTTCCCCGCGAAGTTCGATGGTCCAGGGCTGGCGATTATGGGGGTTCGGCGCGAGCACCGCGTAGGCGAGGGCGTCAAGGCGCGGATCGCCAAAGCTCTCGCCCGCAGCTTCCCAGGGGGCCCGCGCCTCGGCGATGTCGGGCATGATGAGATCGCAGCCGCCTGCGAACAGCACCGAAGCGCCCCCTGCGCCGGTCTTCAGAATGCATCGACGCGAATACGCCGGCGTGGCCGCGGCCGTCTGGTGTGCGCGCATTGTGCTTCTCCTGAACCGGAGAAAGCATAGGCGTCGAATAGATAGACGTCAATGAATATGGCGTTCCGCCTTGCCCCCGGGCGCGGGCCGAACGTCAGTCGAACAGGCTCGACACCGATTCCTCATTTGATATGCGGCGGATCGCTTCGGCGAGCAGCCGCGCAATCGAGACGCGTTCGATCTTGGGGCAGGCCTGCACCTCGGGGCTGACGAGGATTGAGTCGGAGATGACCAGGCGGCTGAGCGCGTCCTCCGCCATGACGCGGCGTTCGGCGTGGTCGGAGAGGACGCCATGGGTGACGTAGGCGGAGACGCTCTTTGCGCCCTTGTCCATAATCGCCCGCGCGGCGTTGCACAGCGTGCCGCCGGAATCCACGATGTCGTCATAGATGAGGCAGTGCCGCCCCTTCACCTCGCCGATAATGTTCATCACCTCCGACGCGCCGGCTTCTTCGCGGCGTTTGTCGACGATGGCGAGCGGCAGGTTGCCGAGGCGCTTCGAAAGCGACCGCGCGCGCACCACGCCGCCTACGTCCGGCGACACGATGGTCACTTCGTGAAGGTCGCCATTGTGGATCTCGCGGATGCGGCGTTCGAATTCCTTGACCGCGTAAAGATTGTCGGTGGGGATGTCGAAGAAGCCCTGAATCTGGCCTGCGTGAAGGTCGACCGTCAGAACGCGGTCCGCGCCCGCCGTTGTGATAAGGTTAGCCACGAGTTTGGCCGAAATTGGCGTCCGGGGGCCGGCTTTCCGATCCTGCCGGGCGTAGCCGAAATAGGGGATGACGGCCGTCACCCTGCTCGCCGACGCGCGCGTCAGCGCGTCGATGACGATTAGAAGCTCCATCAGATGATCGTTCGCGGGGTTTGAAGTCGACTGGATGACGAACACGTCCTCGCCGCGAACGTTTTCCTGCACTTCGACGAAGACTTCGCTGTCCTTGAAGCGTTTGATCTCAGCCCGCGCCAGTGATGTCGCCAGCCGGCGCGATATCTCTTCGCTCAAGGGTTCGTTGGAGTTTCCCGCAATCAGCTTCATTCGCCATCCGCCCCACCTGCCACCGCGGATTTGTGACGTTTCGTTGACGGCGCCGCAACCCAATTGAGACACTGCGCGTTGGGTTTCTTCGAGAGCGCGCCTGTACCGTCACACATTTGGACCGTCACACATTTGGACCGGCGCACATTCCGACCGTCAGGCGCCCAAAGCGTTAACCTATGGCGATCGCCGACAGGTTCCTGCCATAATCGTCGAGCCCGTCGCGCCGCGATTTTCGGCAGCTGAAGTAAGCTTCTGGCGCGCCAAGCGTGCAGCCGCCGACAACGTCCACGGCCTCGACGCCAACCGTCGAAAGCCGCCAGACCGCGAAACCGACCAGATCGAACATCCGCTTGTTTTCTGATGCGGCAGCTTCAAAAAAGTGGTCAGCCTCCTGATATTTATCAATAAAACTATCAACGAGGTCAAAGCCGACCTCGAAATTCTCTTGCCGCAGGCAGGGACCAATGGCTGCTATGGTTGCGGCGGGATCAGCGCCATGGCGGCGCATCTCCGCGACCGCGTTTTCGATGACGCCGGCAAGCGCGCCGCGCCAGCCTGCATGGACTGCGGCGGCGACCTTCGCGGAAGGCTCGAACAGCAGGATTGGCATGCAGTCGGCGGCGAGCGCGCCGAGGGCGAGGCCCTTTGCGGTGGTCACGAGGGCGTCCGCCTTTGGCGGCGCGCCGCGCCAGGGCGCGTCGACGAAGACCACGCGATCCGAGTGGCATTGATGAAGCGTGAGGAGGCGATCGGGCGCAATGCCGATGGCGTCGGCGCAGCGGCGACGGTTTTCGGCGACGCTGACGCCTGCGTCCGCGGACCCCGGTCCGGCATTGAGGCTGTCATAGGGCGGGTCAGAGACCCCGCCGCGCCGTCCGAAGAACCCGTGCCGCGCGCCGGCGTCGCTGAGCCGCGCTGAGGTCTCAAGCGGCGGCGCGCTCACGCGGGTTCAAATCCCGGCGGCGCGGGCAGGCCAGGCGAGGAAATGCACAGCGCCCGGAACAATTCGCCCATCTCCGAAGCCGCCGCGATGCGGAACGCGCCGGACTGGATCGTGTCCGCCACATCCTGCGGTTTCCCGGCTGAAAGGCGTTCGACCCGCATGGCGAGGCCGAGCCGGTCGAGGAGCGTGCCTTGCGCAACCGGCCCAAAGGCGGCCGCGCCGGCGTCGAAGGCGCGCTCGATCAGCCTGTCAAAATTGACGTGCGCGGTAATGTCGGCGAGGCCCGGCGCAGCGAGCGGCGGCCACGCCCGGTGGCCCTTCACCGCCTGGAGCGTATCGCCAAGGCCTGCCCGGACATGGCCATAGTCGATAATCAGGGCGCGGCCTTTATTCTCCGCAAGCCGCCCCCCTATTTCTTCGGCGAGGTCTTCGCCAGGCGCGCCCCATTCGTAGATTGACCCCGCGGGCGCCTCGGCGGGCGCGCCGCTGAGCGCCAGCGGAGGAGCGAATGCGGTCGAGAACGCCAGCCGCTCGCCGCTGTCGTCGAGGCTCACCATGCGTTCGCGCCAACCGTCCTCCGTCATTTCGAACTGCCGGATGGGAAGGCAGTCGAAAAGCTCATTGGCGACGATCAGGATTGGGCCGTCATCGGTCTCGTCAAATGCGTCCTTCCATGACACCGGCGCCGCCGCGTCCTTCAGCCTTTTCTGCTGTTCATGGCGCATCCGGCCGGAGGTCTCCACGAGCTGCACGTTCGCGGCCTTCAGGAATTCCGGCTTAAGCGACGCGGCGCGGAGAATGTCGCGCATCAGAACGCCGCGCCCCGGACCCAGCTCCACCAGGGTGAAGGCGTCCGGCGCGCCGATGTCGATCCAGGATTGAACGATCCAGAGGCCAATCAGTTCGCCGAAGATCTGGCTCACCTCCGGGGCGGTGGTGAAGTCGCCGCGCGCCCCGATCGGCGATTGCGACATGTAATAGCCGTCATTGGGATGAAAGAGCGCGTCGCTCATATAGTCGGCGACGCTGATCGGTCCGTGCGCCCGGATGAGCTCCACAAGACGCCGCTCAAGCGCCGTCGACGGCGGCGGGTCAGCGGGGGCGGATTTGCGTTCCGGTGGCGCCGTCGTCATGCGTTTCCTTCTGCGGGCGTTTTGGCTCGCCGCGCGCGGACGATAAGCCAGACGCCGAGCGCCGCCATCGGGGCGGACAGCATCATTCCCATGGTCAGCCCTAGCGGGAAGTCGGGAAGATGGGCGTCGGGCTCCCGGAAGTTTTCCACCAAGATTCTTGACAGAGCGTAGCCGGCCAAAAAGACGCCGATCGTCGCCCCCGGCGTCTTGAGAAGCCCGAAGCGGTGGGTGGCGAGCCTGACTGCGATGAAGAGGACGACGCCTTCGAGGGCCGCCTCGTAAAGCTGGCTCGGGTGCCGCGGGGTTTGCAGCGGGTCAGTGGGGAAGACCATCGACCAGGGCCCGTTCCAAGGCCGGCCATAAAGCTCGGCGTTGATGAAGTTCGCGATCCGGACAAGGCCGATGCCGATTGGCGCGGCGGCGGCGAAAAGGTCGCCGATCCGCAGCGGATTGAGGCCATTGCGCCGACAGAAAAGAAATCCCGCGAGGGTGACGCCGATAAGGCCGCCGTGGAACGACATGCCTCCGCGCCAAAGCATCAGCGCCGGCGGGATGGGGAGCCAGCCGATGATACTCTTGATGAGGCCCGGCTCCATACTTGCGCCAAGCGGCCGCCAGGGCTCGATCAGGAGGTTGGGCTCGTAGAACAGGACATAGCCAATGCGGCCGCCCGCCATGACGCCGATCGCGACCCAGAAGACGATGTCGTCAAGTTGCTCCTTGGACAATGGCGGCGCGCCGTCGGCCCAGAGCTTCGTATTCTTCATCAGGCGGGAGAGATACCACCAGCCGAGGCCGAGCCCGGCGATGTAGCCGAGCGCGTACCAGCGAATGGGCAATGGCCCGATGCTGAACGCGACCGGGTCAATATTCGGGTAGGGCAGTCCCATGGCGGCGCGGCTTTCTCTCGCTTGCGACTGTCTGGCTCGGCGCGCCTCTTAGCGCGGTTTCCGGCGCTTGTCGCGGGGTCCGCATTGCGGGCGACGTCCTTGGAAATGGGCGCTATTTGCGCCCTTGCCTCGAGGCGGCGAGGGGGCCATCTAACTGAGTGAGGTTGCAGCCTTTTTTTCGGAGCCCGACCGCCATGCAGACCGACAACCATATCCTCGACCAGCTCGCCAAGGCGGTCTCCGACGCGGCCGGCGCGGCCGACGGCGTCCGGCGTGAGGCGGAAACCGTGATGCGCAGCCAGCTGCAACGCCTCCTGGCGGACATGGAGCTCGTAACGCGCGAGGAATTCGAGGTCGTGCGCGATCTCGCCGCGGCGGCCCGCGCGGAGGCGGACGCCCTGCGCGCGCGCCTCGACGCGCTTGAGGCGGAGAACCGCAAGTCCACCGAGTAGGCGGTTCCGGAAAACCAGTCTTATCGAATCATTGCGGGCCCCTGGCGACTCGATGTGCGCTCCTTTGCATCAGCAGCCGGAAGGACCGCCATGACGATCCAGTTACTCGATAAGTCGGCGCCGACGATGGATCCGTTGGATTCCCTCGAAGCGGTCGCCGGCCTGATGGAGTTGGAATCGGAGCGCATCGATGAGGCGGAGCTTCATATGGCGGTGCCGGGCGCGTGGCGCGACGCCGGCGTCTGGTTCACCTGGCGGCCGGAGCTGTTGACGCTGCAACTTGGTGCCCCGATTGACATCAAGGCGCCGGCAAATCGCCGCGACGAGGCGGCCCGGCTCGTCACCCTCATCAACGAACGCCTCTGGCTCGGACACTTCGATTTGTGGTCTGAGGACAACGCCTTCGTCTATCGCAATGCGGCGATCCTGCCTGAGGAAGGCGCGCTCGACGGCGGTCAGGCCCAGGCGCTGATTCAGGGCGCGGCGGAAGCGATCGACCGGTTCTTTCCGGCGTTCAACTATTTCGTCTGGGGCGGCAAGTCGGCCGAAGATGCGCTTGAGGCGTCGCTGTTCGACACGATCGGCTCGGCCTGAACATCGATCACTTCCGGCTCCGCTGGCGGTTGCGACTCGACGTTTTCAGCGGCGGCCACTCGCCCGATAGGCGCGCCTCGCGGCGGCATCGGGAAGAACCCGCTCGTGCGGGCGACATAGACCGCGTATTCCGGATACTTGCGCGCCATTGACCGCTCGAGAAGCGCCTTGCCTGATACGTTCCGCAGGAAGTGAGCCATGACAAAGGGACTGGCGAACCCAAGCCATCCGATCGGTCCTTCCAGCGCGATGATGGCGAGGCCGAACCAGACGCAGGCGTCGCCGAAATAGTTCGGGTGCCGCGTCCAGGCCCAGAGTCCCGTGGTCATCAAGCGGCCCTTGTTGGCGGGCTCGGATTTGAACGACCGCAATTGCGCATCGCCGATCGCCTCAAAGGCGAGGCCGACGGCGAAGATCGCAACGCCGACGAATGCGAGCGGGCCAAGCGGCTTGTCTGCGCCGAACTGACCCAACTGGACCGGCAGTGAAATCACCCAGGCGAGCGTCGCCTGAAGAATGAAGACGTTCGCCAATGACCACTGCGCGAAATCCCCTGAAGGCTCGCGCGACTTGCGCATCGCGACATAGCGGTAGTCCTCGCCATGGCCGAGATTTCGGACCGCCAGATACCCCGACAGCCGCGCCGCCCAGAGCGCGCAGAGCCCTGCAAGAAGGCCGGCGCGGGGGCCCGAACCGTCGATCTGGAAGTAGAGGAGAACGCCCGGCAGGGCGCAGAAGATCGCCCAGAAAATATCTATTATGCTTGCGTTTTTGAGGCGCAGGCTGACAAGCCACAGGAGGATCGTGGCGGCATAGAGCGCCAGCAGCGTTTCGAAGAGCGATCCGACTACCGCCATGGCCATCTCCCTAAGGTCGCATCGGAGGCGCGAGCCTCGATTTTTGCGCCAATCTGCGCGTTTGACGGGCCCGCGCCGCTCAAGGTACCCGTTCTACAAAGCCGCTCCGGGGACCCGCTTTGACGCGCTGGTCGTGCGGCCGTCGGAGGGCGTCGTGTCGTTGTTTGAAGTGCATGGGAAAGCCGCTGCGCGCAAGCGGCTCTTGGAAACCGCGCTGCCATCCGCCGCTTTGGCGGCGGCTGTCGTCGCCTGTCCCGCATTGGCCGCGCAGCCGGGCGTGACGGCGGATACGGTGGTCGTCACCGCGGAACGCCGCCCGTCGGCGCAGCGCGATGCGCCGCTCAGCATTTCAACGTTTGACGCCGAGGGCCTCGCGCGGATCGGGGCGGATCATCCAAGCGAGATTCTCAATCGCGCCGCCGGCGTCCTGATCCACCGCGGATCGGGTCAGGAGTCCCTGACATCGATTCGCTCCCCTGTCCTCACGGGCGGGGCCGGCGCCGGCTCGTTTCTCTACCTTCAGGACGGCGTGCCGATCCGCGCAGCGGGCTTCGCGAACGTCAACGGTCTTCTTGAGGCGCACACGGAAATCGCCGAGGCGATTGAAGTGGTGCGCGGGCCGTCGGGCGCAGTCTATGGCGCGAACGCTATCCACGGCGTCATCGACGTGCGCACAGGCCTCTCCACCCCGCGGGACACGTCGCTGATGATCAGCGGCGACACGATCGGGCGCGTCAAAGGCGTCGGGATCGCGGACTTGTCGGCGGTGTCCGAGGGCAGCTTCGCCGCGCTTTCCGTGCTTGATGATCCAGGCTTCCGCGCGGACAGCGGCGTTGACCAGCAAAAGCTCACCGTCCGCCATATCGCTCGCGGCGAGCGCTGGACTGCGACGACGATTTTCTCCGGCGTCAACATAAATCAGGAGACGGCGGGGTTCGTCGAAGGCCCGGACGTTTATCTCGATCCCGTCCTGCGCCGCACCAACCCGAACCCGGAGGCGTTCCGCGACGTGAAGTCCGCGCGCCTGTCGAGCCGGATTGACGTTGAGCTTGGCGAGGGAACGGTCCTATCCGTCACGCCGTTCAGCCGCTGGACGGATATGGACTTCCTGCTCCACTTCCTGCCGTCGCAGGCGCTGGAGCAGAATTCCCACTGGTCCGTCGGGGCGCAGACGGCGCTTTATGTGGATCGTTCGAACTGGTCTGCGATCATCGGCTTCGACGTTGACCGCACGGAAGGGACGTTGTCTGAGTTTCAGTCGATCCCGACGGTTTTCTCCTTCACGCAAGGGCTGCACTACGATTATCAGGTCACCTCCGTCGGCTTGTCGCCGTTCGCTGAGGTTGAATGGCGGCCGTCGCCGAAATGGTCGGTTCGGGCCGCCGCGCGCCTCGACCGAACCACCTATGACTATGACAACCGCACCGATGACGGGGTCGTCGGCCGGTTCCTGCGGCCGGCGGACCGGCGCGATGACTTTACGACGGCGAGCCCGAAATTCTCGGTGACCTACGCGCCGAACGAAGATTGGCGCGTCTACGCCTCCTACGCTCGCGGCGCACGCCCGCCCCAGACGACGGATTTGTACCGCCTGCAGATCAACCAGACGACGGACCCGGCGGAGCCGGAGACTATCGACGCCGGCGAGATCGGCGTGCGCGGAACGATTGACGATCGCCTCTCCGTCGAAGTGGCCGGCTACTTTATGGAAAAGGACAATTTCTTCTTCCGTGACGCCGACGGCTTTAACGTGTCGGACGGGCGCACGCGGCACGCCGGCGCGGAGGCGCGGCTCGTTGCGGCGGTCACGCCGACGCTCACCATTGACGGCAATCTCGCTTATGGCCGCCACACCTATCGCTTTGATCGGCCCGCGACCGACGCGACATCGCCGGTGCGGGTGACCGACACCATCACCTTCGGCGACGATGTCGACTCCGCGCCGCGGTGGCTCGCCGGCGCGCGCGCGACCTGGGCGCCGTCCTTCGCGCCGGTGACGGCGGAGGTCGCCTGGACCCATGTGGGCGAATACTTCACCGATGCGGCGAACACGCGCACATACCCTGGCCACAATGTCGTTGACGTGCGCGGCGACTACGCCCTCACCGACAGCCTGACGGCATTCGTCGCGGTGCGGAATGTCGCCAACACATTCTATGCGGAACGCGCCGACTTCGCTTTCGGCGATGAGCGCTTTTTCCCGGGCGAGGGCAGGGTGGCGACCTTCGGGGTGCGCGCCGCGATCCGCTGACACTTGATAATCGCTCGCAGAAGCCTCAGGTCTTCGCCATCATTCATTGAACCGTCGCGCGGCGGACCAGTCAGAAGGGCAAATGTCTTATGAGCGCGTTCATTCCGGCCGATCCTGATTTTGGCGAAGAGTTGCCCGCGTTTCGCAAATCGGAAGAGGCAATTGAACTTCTCGCCCGGCGGCGGTCGACGGCGGCGGATTACCTGGCCGATCCGGGACCGTCTCCCGACGAGTTGGACGCGATCCTGAAAATCGCCGCGCGCGCGCCGGACCATCGCCGAGTGACGCCGTTCCGCTTCATTGTCATCGAGGGCGATGATCGCGCCCGGGCCGGGGATGCGCTGCGAGGCGCCTATGCGGTGTCCAATCCGGAGGCGACGCCGGAACGAATTGAGGCGGAGGCCCGCCGGTTTGCGCGCGCGCCGGCGGTCGTAGCCGTTGTCTCGCGCGTCGCGAAGCATCATCGCACGCCGGAGTGGGAGCAGGTGCTCACCGTCGGCGCTGTCTGCCAGAACATGCTCGTCGCCGCGAGCGCCTATGGGTACGCGGCGCAATGGCTGACCGAATGGTACGCTTTCGACCCGCAGGTGGCGGCCGCATTCGGCCTTTTGGAGACCGAGGACATTCAGGAGCGCTTCGCGGGGTTCGTCTATCTTGGCTCCGCCAGCGCGGACCCGAAGGAGCGCGCGCGCCCCGACATGTCCGCGATCACCGCACGCTTCGCCGACGTCACGCCATCGTGATGGCGTCCTCAGGTCGAATTGCCTGCGTTGCGATTTATCTATCGCGCGGCGGTGTCGAGCTGCGGCGCCTTCGTCGGCGTTTCAGTTCGGTAATGTCCAAGCCCACGATTCTGGGCTTAACTTTGGTGTTGCGCGGCGCGTATCAGCCGTGAATGGTTTTTCAGGGGCCGCCGGCGATTGCCGGGCGCGGCCGACAATGGGAGATAAACGATGACTTTCACACGCAGCATGCCGGCCGTCAGCGCCGCAATCGCCGCTTCGGCCATGATGTTCGCCGCGGCGCCGGCGCTCGCCCAGGACGCGCCTAACCCCGCAGGCGCCGAATCCGGCGAATACACGTCCGACCCCACACACGCCTACATCACCTTCAGCTATCTGCATCAGGGCTATTCGCGCCCGTTCCTGCGCTGGGGCGACTGGGACGCGACCCTCGACTGGAACGCGGACAATCCGCAAGAATCCGAAGTGGCCGTGGAGATCGACGCCGCTTCGATCGATTCAGGCGTCGCCAAGTTCGATGATCACCTGAAGAGCGCCGACTTCTTCGAAGTCGAGAAGTTCCCGACGATCACCTTCAAGAGCGGCGAGATCGAAAAGACCGGCGAGAACACGGGCGTCATGGAAGGCGTTCTGACCGTCAAGGGCGAGGAAAAGCCCGTTACGCTGGACGTGACGTTCAATCGCGCCGATTTCGACGAACGCCGCAAAGCGCACAAGATCGGGTTCTCCGCCCGCGGAAAGGTGAGCCGCACCGAGCTTGGCGTTGGCAAGTATGCGCCGTTTGTCGGCGATGAAGTCGACCTGATTATCGAGGTCGAGTTCGTGAAGCCGCAAGCGTAGTCGAACTGGACCCTGTTCGGCGCGCGTTTCGGAAGGAGCCGGCCATGGCCGCGACCGTCAGCGTCGAGACGCAGAGCTATACGAAAGTGGCGATCGCCCTGCATTGGGTGATCGCCGCGATGATCCTCGGCCAGATCGCCGGCGGGGTCTATATGAGCGGCCTGCCGCTCAGTACACAGAAGTTCGAACTCTACCAGGCGCACAAATCCTTCGGCATTACCGTGCTCTTCCTGTCGCTCACGCGGCTCGGCTGGCGACTGACGCATCCTTCGCCGCCTTTGCCGGAAGGCATGACCGCGTGGGAGCGGCGGCTCGCCCGCGTCTCCCATATCGGTTTCTACGCGTTGATGATCGGCGTTCCCATTGGCGGGTGGGCGGTCGTTTCCGCCTCGCCCCTCGCTGACAGCGTCCCGACGAAGCTCTTCGGCGTCATCCCGTGGCCGCATATGCCGTTCTTCGGCGGCGTTGAGGATCGCACGAGCCTCTATGAGACGATCGCAGGGATGCACGAGCTGTTCGCGTTCGCGACCCTCGGGTTGATGGGGCTTCATGTGGGCGCGGCGCTGAAGCACCACTTCATCGCGAAAGACGACGTCCTTGTACGGATGATTCCGCTCCTGCGCAGGGTGGCGCCGAAGAACTAGAGCGTCGGGCAGTCAAAGTTGATCACCGGTTTGACGTCGCCCGACGCGAAATCAATAACTTAGAGCCTTCGGGGTGATTCAATCTGAACGCAGAAGGCTCTAGGCGCGGCGGCGTTGCGGTGCGCTTCGGCCATCCGCGGACGGCTCTTCGTCGAACAACTCCGCGAGCTTGTCGACCATCGCGCCGCCGAGCTGCTCCACGTCGAATATCGTCACGGCGCGGCGATAGTATCGCGTTACGTCATGGCCGATGCCGATCGCCAATAGCTCAACGGGCGAGCGCGTCTCCACCTGGGCGATCACCTCGCGCAGGTGGCGTTCGAGATACGCGCCGCCATTTGCCGACGAGGTCGTGTCATCGACGGGCGCGCCGTCGGAGATGACCATCAGGATACGGCGCGCTTCCGGGCGCCCCAATAGCCGGCGATGCGCCCAGAGAAGCGCCTCGCCGTCAATATTCTCCTTGAGGAGACCTTCCTTCATCATCAGGCCAAGCGAATTGCGCGCGCGCCGCCAGGGCGCGTCAGCCGATTTATAGATGACGTGGCGCAGATCGTTCAGCCGCCCTGGATGCGCAGGCCGTCCGTCCGACACCCATTTTTCGCGCGCCCGGCCGCCCTTCCAGGCGCGGGTCGTAAAGCCGAGGATCTCCACCTTGACGCTGCACCGCTCCAGCGTGCGCGCCAGGATGTCGGCGCAGACCGCCGCGATGGAAATCGGACGGCCGCGCATGGACCCGGAATTGTCGATCAGCAAGGTGACGACCGTATCGCGGAAGTCCTGCTCTCTTTCCCGCTTGAACGAGAGCGGCTGCATCGGGTCGACCACGACACGCGCGAGCCTCGCAGCGTCGAGAACGCCTTCGTCCAGATCGAACTCCCAGCTGCGATTTTGTTGGGCCAACAATTTGCGCTGAAGCTTGTTGGCGAGGCGGGCGACCACGGCGTGGAAGTTCTCCAATTGCCGGTCGAGCGAGCGGCGCAGCCGGACGAGCTCCTCTTCCTCGCAAAGCTCTGCGGCCTCGGCGATCTCGTCGAATTCGGTCGTATACGCCGTATAGGGCATGCCGACGTCGCCGGACCGGTCGACGCGCTGGGCGGAGATTTTCGCATTCTCCACCGCGCCATCGTCTTCGTCGTCCGACGCGTCGAGGTCCTGTTCGGTCGCTTCAGGCTCTTCCTGCTGCGCTTCGCCCGCCTCGGCCGGCTGATCCTCCGGCTGATCGGCGACGCCGCTGTCGTCATTCTCCGACTCGTCCGCATTGTCGTCGTCGGCGTCGTCCTGTTGCTCGGATGCGTCGTCGCCCGGCTCCGCGCCCTCTTCGTCGTCGAGATCGAGATCGCGAATGACCGCCCGCGCAAGCGTGGCGAACGCTTCCTGGTCGTCGAGATCGGCCGCCGCGGCGAGCGCGTCGAGGGAGCGCCCGGCCATCGCCTCTACCGCGTCGGCGTGGGCGGCCATCATCGCTTCGGCCGCCGGCGGATGGTCGCGGCCCGTCAGCCGCTGGCGCAGGAGGAGCGCGGCCACGTCCGGCAAAAGGACGGCGGCGGCCGAGGCGTCGAGCGCCGCGAGGCCTTTTTCCGACAGGCGCTTTTCGAGGGACGCGGCGAGGTTGTCGCCGACGCCTTTCAGCGCGCGCGCGCCGATCGCCTCGACCCGGGTTTTCTCAAGCGCAGAGAACACCGCCTGCGCCTCGTGGCCCTTGGGGTTCAGCCTCGCATGCGCGCCGGCGTCGTGATGGGCGAGCCAGAGCGCGGCCCCGTCGGACTCCCCCCGCGCAATGAGCGCCGCGGCGCGGTCGAGCACTCGCGCCGGCAGCGGGATCTTCGCCTGAACGCCCTGCACGGTGGCCTGGTCGCCGCCAAAACTCACTTCCACATTGGGTTGGGCGGAGAGGGCGCGCGTCGTCTGCAACAGGGCGCGCTTGAAATCGTCGCGCGCTTTTTCCTTTAGCGTGGTGGCGGTCATAATGGTCTACTGAGGCGCTCATCGCCCGAACGCCCGGCATCAAACGCGTTCGCCGCCGCGTGCGCAAGCCGCCACGGCGTTCGGCCGCAGGCGGCCGATGGGCGAAGGGGCGCGCGGCTAGCCAGGTTCGGCAAGAAACGAAAGCTGCTCGATGATGGCGCTGCGGCTCGCCAGATCCCGGTCGGTGAGGGGCGTTGGATAGTCGCCGGTGAAGCAGTGATCCGTGAAGGCGGGCGCGTCGTCGTCGCGGCATCCCTTGCCAAGGGCCGCATAGAGACCCTCAAGCGACAGGAAGGCGAGGCTGTCGGCGTCAAACTCCTCGCGCATGTCGTCGATCGACATGTTGGCGCCGATAAGCTCCGCATAGGACGGCGTGTTGATGCCGTAAAAGTCCGGGTGCTGGATGGGCGGGCAGGCGATCCGCAAATGCACCTCCGCCGCGCCGGCATCCTTCAGCATCTGGACGATCTTGACCGACGTCGTGCCGCGCACGACGGAGTCGTCGATGAGGACGACGCGCTTGCCCTCGATGAGGGCGCTGTTCGGCGAATGCTTGCGCAGGACGCCGGCTTCGCGGATGCGCTGCTGCGGCTCGATGAAAGTGCGGCCGACAAAATGGCTGCGGATGAGCGCCATCTCGTACGGCAGGCCCGACGCCTGCGCATAGCCGATCGCCGCCGGCACGCCGGACTCCGGAATTGGCGAGACGATGTCCGCCTCGCACGGCGCTTCCTCGGCGAGCCGCCGCCCCAGCTCCTTGCGCAATTGATAGACGCTTTTTCCATCAACAATTGAATTCGGCCGCGCGAAATAAATCAGTTCGAAGATGCAAGGCCTTGCTTCGCGCGGCGGCGTCGTCTGGAGGCTGTCGACGGTTCCGTCGCGCCGGCAGATGACGACTTCGCCGGGACGCACATCGCGGACGAACTCCGCGCCGATCGTCTCAAGCGCGCAGGTCTCCGAGGCGAGCACATGGCCGTCGCCGAGACGCCCCAGAATAAGCGGCCGGATGCCGACCGGGTCGCGCGCGCCGATGAGGGCGTCTTTCGTCAGGACGACGAGGGCGTAGGCGCCTTCCACGGCTTCGAGGCTGGAGACGAAGCGGTCCGCGATCGTCGCGCCCCGCGCGCGCGCGGTGAGTTGAAGGAAAAGCTCCGAATCCGACGTTGACTGAAAGATGCACCCTTCGCGCACGAGCTTAGATTTGAGCGTTCTGGCGTTTGACAGGTTGCCATTATGGGCGATGGCGATGCCGCCGGCGTCAAGGTCGGCGTAGAGCGGCTGCACATTGCGCAGGAGCGTGTCGCCTTGCGTCGCATAGCGCGTATGGCCGATCGCTGCGTGGCCCTTCAGACCTTCCAGGGTGTCCGCGTCCGAGAAATGATCGGCGACGAGCCCGAGATGCCGTTCGGAGCGGAAAAAGTCCCCGTCGACCGACGTGACGCCCGCCGCCTCCTGGCCGCGGTGCTGGAGCGCGTGGAGCCCGAGCGCCGCAACGGGGGCGGCGTCCTCGACGCCGATGACCCCGAAGACCCCGCATTCCTCGTTGAGCTGCCGCGGCGGGGCGGCGTCAGCCAAAGGTCGCGCCGCGCCAAGCGCCGACAGGCGCCGCGCAATGCGCTCCACCCGGGCGCGCCGCCCGGCGTCAGCGTCGCTCCCGCCTGCGGCGCCGTCCGCCTCGGACGTTGCGGCTGCGCTCATCCTGGTCGTCGCATTCATATCGCCCACCTCGCCCGGGCTGCGCCGGGTTATTCGCTGCGTTAGCCAATCTCACGCCGCTCACGGTCCGCCGCGCGTCCTCACGGCGGCCAGCATCACGCGCTGACCGTGTCTTCATCCCTTACGTGACGGGGACGCAATGCGACCTTGGTACGACCCATTTGCGCCGCGCCGCTCACTTGGGACGCCGATTTGGAAAAACAATGTCGATCGCCGATCGGTTGAGATCCGGGCCGGATGAAGGTCGCGTCGGATCGAGCCGATGTGGCTGTGGGCAATGTCGCCGTCGCTAATGTCGCCCCTGCCAATGTCGCTGGGGCCAATTTCGATCGACAGGCGTTGAGACGCTCGCGCGCCTGTTGGCCGGGTTGCGGCCGTTCCGACATCACTCTTGGTCGTCGCCCAGCGCGCCGGCCTGCGAGTCGTCGCCGGTGAGGATTGCGGCGACGACATCGTCGTCCGTCTCAGCGGCCGCCTGGGCCGGCGCGACGCCTCCGTCATTCCCCTCGCCAATCTTCTCCCGCTCGACGTTCAGCGGCTCGCGCGCGGGCGCGAAGCTCTTGATCATGCCGGCGGCCGCCTCAGCGAACGGCAGGAGCGCGGCGTTGCGCACCATGTCCGGCCGGTTTTCCGCGTCCTGATAATAGGCGTAGCCGAGGAAGGCGAGGCCGATAAAGGCGAAGGCGCGCACAAAGCCGAAAGCGCCGCCGCCAATGCGGTCGATCAGCCGCTGGCGCGGCTTCAGACGCAGGCGTGAGAGGAAAATCGACCCGCCGACAAGCGCGCTGAGGAAAACAAAGCCGCCGATCCCGGCGCCGGCGGCAAGCGTCGCGATCGTCGAGCCCCCCTGACCGATGGCGCCCGCCGCCGGCGCGGCGGCGAGGAAGCCGACGCCGGCCCCGATCGCCAGCGCCAACAGCGTCGCAAGCTCCGCAAGCCCGCCACGATAGGCGGCGAGGGCGATAGACGCCGCCACAATCAGGATGATCGCCGCGTCGAAACCGGTCATTTCGGGAGTTCCTTAGGCAACTGACCCTCTAAGCAAGCCGGCGGCGCTCACATCCGACCGGTTGCAGTTTGTGCATATCGGCGATCGCCCCCGCCCTCAATAGGCCGTCGCGAGGGTCTGCGATATTCGCCAGACCGCGTGGCGTTCGCGGCGCCATTGCGGACCCAGGCGACCAGGTCGGAGAGGCCGGCCGCCTGGCTGACTTCCAGCGCGGATTGCGGCCCGCCCTCTCGCCGCGCCTTGCGCGCGGCCGCAGGGACAAGGGCGCGACAAAAGCCGAGCTTCGCCCCCTCAGACAGCCTTGCGTCGGCTTGCGCCGCCGGCCGCACCGCGCCGGAAAGGGCGACCTCGCCAAAGCAGATAGCGTTCGCGGGCGGCGCGGCGTCGAACAGCGATGAGCAAAGCGCAGCGGCGGCCGCGAGATCGGCGGCCGGGTCAACGATCCGGAGTCCCCCGGCGACGCTCAAAAACACGTCGTGCTTGGCGAAGCTGAGCCCGCAGCGGGCGTCGAGCACGGCCAGCAACATTGATAGTCGGGCGCTGTCCCAGCCGACGACCGCGCGCCGCGGGCTTGCGAGGGTCGACGGCGAGACAAGCGCCTGGAATTCGACAAGCAGGGGCCGTGTGCCCTCGACGCCGGCGAAGACGGCCGACCCCGGGGCCGCCGCGCCGGACTCGCTCAAGAACAGCGCCGACGGGTTCGTCACCTGGCGAAGGCCGTCGCCGGCCATCTCGAAGACGCCGAGTTCATGGGCGGCGCCGAAGCGGTTTTTCACAGCGCGAAGGAGCCGAAAGGCGCGCGCCGGCTCGCTTTCGAAGTAGAGGACCGCGTCCACCATATGCTCCACGACCCGCGGGCCGGCGATCTGGCCATCCTTTGTGACATGGCCGACGAGTATCACGGCCGCGTTCGTGTTCTTCGCGAAACGCACGAGTTCCTGGGCGCAGGCGCGCACCTGGGTGACGGTGCCGGGCGCCGCCGAAATCGCCTCGCTCCAGAGGGTCTGGATGGAATCAATGACCACGAGGTCGGGCTTGGCGGTTTTCAGGGTCGCCATGATGTCGCGAAGGGACGTCGCCGCGGCGAGCTTAACCTCCGCGTCGGAAAGCCCCAGGCGGCGCGCGCGCATGGCGATCTGCGCGACCGCCTCCTCCCCGGAGATGTAGACGACATTCGCGCCGGACGCGGCGACGCCGGCCGCCGCCTGAAGGAGAAGCGTCGACTTGCCGACGCCCGGGTCGCCGCCGATAAGGAGGGCGGAGCCCGGCACGATGCCGCCGCCGCAGGCGCGATCGAACTCCTGAACGCCGCTCGACAGCCTCGCTGTTTCCTCCGGCGCCGCATCAAGGCCGCAAAGGGGCAGGGCGCGCCCGTTCCCCGAAGCGTTCGCGGCCTTGCCGCCAGGGCCCGCGGCCGCCTGATAGTCTTCTTCCAGCGTGTTCCATTCGCCGCAAGCGTCACAGCGGCCGGACCATTTCGAATAGGTCGCGCCGCAGCTCTGGCAGACAAAGGATGTGGCGGCGCGCGGCATCGGTGACGACCTCTCGAAAAGGCGAATGTTCTTGCAATGTTCTCACGTAGCGTCAAGTTCGTCGGCGGGGCTTTCCGAGCCATGCGCGCGGTTGATAGGTTGAGGAGAAAATGGCGCGATTCAGAACGCCATGGGAAAATTCGGTCGCAAGTAGGCCTGTCGATATCTGGGAAGGACGCAGCATGCAGTGGAACGAGGGGCTGAACGCCAAGAACCCCTATTTGCACGGTCTTTACGCGCCGACGGTTGAGGGGTCCGGCCCGGGCCGGGTGATTTCTGGCGAGATACCCCGCGATCTTTCCGGCGCCTATTTCCGCAACGGGCCCAACCCTACTGAGCCGCCGGGCGGCATGCACCACTGGTTCGACGGCGAGGGGATGCTGCACGGGCTCTGGTTCGGCGACGGGGCGGCGCGCTACGCCGCGCGCTATGTGCGCTCGCGCGATTTCGGCGCGGAAGGCGCCGCCCGCCCGGGCATATTCTCCCAGGCCGAGGAGGCCGCGGACCGCACGACGGTCTATCGGGATACGGCGAATACGGACGTCATCGTCCACAATGGTCGGCTCCTGGCGCTTTGGTACATTTCCGGCCGGCCCGTGGCGGTGGACCCCGAAACGCTTGAAACGATTGCGGTGGAGGACTTTGGCGGCGCCCTGCCGAAAAACGTCTCGGCGCACTCGAAAACGTGTCCCAAGACCGGCGAGCTCATCTTCTTCGACTATGCGCTCTATGAGCCGACCATGTGGCTCGGCGCCGTTTCCGCCGAGAATGAGCTGACGCATTTCAAGGCGATTGACCTGCCGGGCCCGCGCCTGCCGCACGATATGGGGCTGACGGAGAATTACGCGATCCTGCACGACCTTCCGGTCGTGTTCACGGAGCAGGGCATCGCCAACCGCGTCTGGCGCATCCATGTGGCCGAACAGCCGACCCGCTTTGGCGTCACGCCGCGCCCGAAGGACGGCGCCGGCTTCGGCGAGACGAAGTGGTTCGAGTTTCCGACCTGCTATGTCTACCACGTCATCAACGCGTGGGAGGAAGGCGACGAGGTCGTCATGGCGGCGTGCAAAATGGTCGACAACGGCCTTGCTCCGAACCCCGACTATGGCCCTTACGCGCCGATGGTCGATGTCCTCGCCCTGCGCGCGCAGCCCTTCCTGTGGCGGATGAATATGAAGACGGGCGAGGGTCGCGAGGAGCAGCTTGACGATGCGTTGTCGGAGTTTCCGGCCATCAATCTCGGGCGCACGGGCTCAAAGACGCGCTGGTCCTATCATGTGGTGATGGACGACTGCGACCTGCAGCGTTTCTCCGCCTTGCGGAAGTACGATCTGTCGACCGGGTCCTATGTCCAGCATGACTTCGAGCCGGGCGTCTTCGGCTCGGAGCCCGCTTTCGCGCCGCGCGACGGCGTGGGGGTCGACGCGGACGCGGAAGACGAAGGCTATGTGGTGACGCTCACCACGAGCCTTGAGACCGGCCGCTCCGAAGCGCGGATCATCGACGCGCGCGACTTCGCCGCGCCGCCCGTCGCGCGGGTGGAGCTTCCGGGCCGCGCGCCGGCGGGCTTCCACGCCACGTGGATGCCGGCGGCAAGCTGAACGCCGGCTCAGACCAGCTCAACATCCGTGCAGATCTCAACGAGCGCCGGCCCGTCGCAGGCGATCCCGCGCCTTAGCGCCTCGTCGAGGTCCTCCTTGCGCGTCACGCGGACGCCGAGCCCGCCGCAGGACGCGGCGAAGTCGGCGAAGTTGGGGTTCGTCAGCGACGTCTGCCAGACTGGCCACTCGCCGCCGCGCTGCTCCTTGGAGATTTTTCCGAGCTCGGAATTGTTCATCAGCACATGGCAGATATCCATGTCGTAATGGACGGCTGTGGTGAACTCCATGGCGTACTGGCCGAAGCCGCCATCGCCCGAGACGGAAACGACTTTGCGGCCGCGGTATTCGGGAAAGTCCTGGCAGGCGGCCCAGGCCCCCATGGCCGCCGGAAAGGCGAACCCGATGGAGCCGAGATAGCCGGACATCAAAATACGCTGCCCCGTCGGTTCGAAGTAGCGGCCGAAGGAATAGGCATTGTTGCCGACGTCGACAGGCATGACTGCGTCGGGCGGTACGAGCCGCGTCATCGCCTCGAACAGGATGGAGGCGGAAAGGCCTTTCCCGCGGTCGTCGGCGAGCCGGCTCGCTTTCTCCGCGCGCCAGATGCGCCAGCGCTCAGCGATTTCGCCGCGCTGGTCCGTACCGTGATAAATGGGCGACTCGTAGTCAATGATCTCAAGAGTGCATGCAATCTCGCCCCAGACGGCGACGTCAACGGCGTGGCCCTTGCCGAGATGCATGCGGTCAAAGTCGATCTGCACGATCGGTTTAGATGGTTCGATCCCGGTGTGGTGCGAGAACGACGCGCCGATGGCGATGATGAGGTCGCACTCATTCATGAACCAGGAGGCGATCGGCGTGCCGGAGCGGCCGAGGACGCCGGCGGCGAGGGGGTGGCTGTCGGGGATCTGCCCTTTGCCTTTGAACGTGGTCGCGATAGGGGCTTTTAGGTCTTCAGCGAGGGCGACAACCTGCTGCATTGCTTCGCGCGCACCGTACCCCGCGATGATGAAGGGCCTCTTTGAGCCGTAAATTCGATCGATTGCTTCTTTAATCGTGTCGTCGTGCGGCGCCATTCGCATATCCGCGAGCCGGCCTTTTGGGCTCCCGGCTTTCTTGTCGATAGCGGGCAGCGTCTGGACGTCGTCTGGGAATATCAGGGTGGAGACGTTTCGCTCCACAATCGCCGTCTTGGCGGCGAGAGTCGCGATTTCGCCGAAATTCGAGTCATGCAGGACGAGCTGATTAAAGGCCGAGACGGGCGCGAACGCGCCGTGGAGGTCGATGTCCTGGAACGCGAAGGGCGAGAAGACCTGCGTCTGCACCTGGCCGGGGCAGGCGATGATCGGCGCACGGTCGACTTTTGCGTCGAAAAGCCCGGTCATCATGTTGGTCGCGCCCGGGCCGGCGATCGACATACAGATGGCCGGCCGGCCGGAGAGTTTGGCGTAACCCGACGCCGCGAAGCTCGCCGCGCCTTCGTGGCGGATGCCCACATAGGACATCTTTCCCGCTTCGCTCTGACGGCGGAACGCGTCGGCGAGGCCGAGATTGGAATGGCCGACCATGCCGAAGACGCGCGTGACGCCCCAATTGACAAAGGTCTCCGCGATGACGTCCGTCGCGGTGCGGACGTGGTCCGGCTCCTCTGGAACGCCCACGTGAATCTCGTCGCCGCGGACCTCCACCGGGAACATCTCCTGGCCGGTGTCCGCGTGGCCGCCCGGCGGCTTGCCGGTGAGCGGGTCGAAGTCCCAGCCATGCCAGGGACACCTGAGCCAGCATTGTCCGCCTTCCCCTTTTTCGATGGAGCCTTCGCCAAGCGGGCCGCCCTGGTGCGGACAGCGATTGTCCATGGCCGCGTACTGACCATCGAAATGCACAAGGGCCAGCGTCTTGACGCCGGCGGTGACGGTCATCACGCGGCCGTCCGGTAAGTCATTCACGTGCGCGACGCGTCGCCATTCCATTTCGCGCTCTCCCTGGCTTGGGTGTCGCCCGCGGGCGCGGTTGCGTTCCACCGCGCCGAAGGCTGTCCTGGGCGCCGCCGACCCCTCAACGGGCCCCGCGGCGTCGCGCGCATCATGCGCCGATCGTTTGCGGCGGAAAAGGTGTCTGAATGGCGTAAGCATTGTCGCTCTCTCAGGAGGGAGGAGAGCGACTAAACGACATCGATCGGTCCGGCGGAAGCCGAGCGGCGATCACAATTGCGGTCGCGGCCTCGCCTAGTCATTTCCGTTAGGTCGCGGACTGCCGTCGTCGACGAGATCGGCTGATCTGAGACGTTTGAATAGCGATACGAGGAAACGCGGACGGAGCATCACGAAGAGCGCGGCGAGAACGATCGCAGCGTCGTTTGCAGTTTGATCCCAGGGAAGAATGGATCCGAACTGCTCGTCAGCTCTTGAAGCGGCGGCCCAACTCCGGACCAACCAATGACCAGCGCTAAATGCGAGTTTGGGGAGCGTCGCCAACAAATAAAATCCGCCGACCAAGAAGCTGCCTGCAGCGACAATATCGCTAGCCACAATTGGGGCCACGCGAACGCGCTCCATTGCGGCGATAGGAGCGGCGACGGCGCGGGCGAGGCGACGGGACGCGGTCCAGAGGATTACGGCGATAGTTATTTGAGCTGAGCCATACGCCAGTTGCCCGGCGAAAAATTCCCGGCTTGCCGCATCGTCGGTTAGCGAGAGCATCTGAACTGCGAAGAATACGCCTTGCGATATGCCGGTCGCGAATGCGCTAATCGCTAAGAGCCGAACCCCAACGAACGCAAACGCGACGGCGATATCGCCGTCGGCGCGTTGTTCGTCCGCGTCCGTCTCCCCCACGGCGCGGCGTTACCGCTCGCTTATCGGCACATACGGCCGCTGCGCGGCGCCGGTGTAGATTTGGCGCGGGCGACCGATTTTCTGGGTCGGGTCCTCGATCATCTCCGACCACTGCGCGATCCAGCCTACGGTGCGGGCGAGGGCGAAAAGGACGGTGAACATGTCGGTCGGGAAGCCGAGCGCCTTCAGCGTGATCCCGGAATAAAAGTCGATATTCGGATAAAGCTTCTTCTCGATGAAGTACTCGTCTTCGAGGGCGATCTTCTCAAGCTCCATCGCCACTTCAAGCAGGGGGTCGTCCTTGATGCCGAGCGCGCCGAGCACTTCGTGGCAGGCCTTCTGCATCACCTTCGCGCGCGGGTCGTAGTTCTTGTAGACCCGGTGGCCGAAGCCCATGAGGCGGAAGGGATCGTCCTTGTCCTTTGCTTTGGCGATATATTCCGGAATGCGATCGACGGCGCCGATCTCCTGCAGCATGTTGAGCGCGGCCTCGTTCGCGCCGCCATGGGCCGGGCCCCAAAGCGAGGCGATGCCGGCCGCGATGCAGGCGAAGGGGTTGGCGCCGGAGGAGCCGGCGAGCCGTACGGTCGAGGTCGACGCGTTCTGCTCATGGTCCATGTGCAGAATGAGTATCTTGTCGAGCGCGCTGCACAAAACGTCGTCGCAGACATATTCCTCCGCCGGCACGGCGAAGCACATGCGCATGAAATTCGGCGTGTAGTCGAGATCATTCCGAGGAAAGACGAATGGCTGGCCGGTGGAGTACTTGTACGCCATCGCTGCGATGGTCGGCATCTTGGCGATCATACGGTGGATCGCCACCGTACGCTGATAGGGATCGTTGATGTCCGTGGAGTCATGATAAAACGCGGACAACGCGCCGACGACGCCGACCATGATGGCCATCGGGTGCGCGTCGCGACGGAAGCCTGAATAGAAGTTCTTCAGTTGCTCATGCACCATGGTGTGCATAGTGATCGCGTAATCAAAGTCCTTAAGCTCTTTGGCGGTCGGGAGTTCGCCCTGCAGGAGCAGGTACGCGACTTCGATAAAGTTCGACTGTTCGGCGAGATCGTCGATCGGCACGCCGCGATAGAGCAGGACCCCTTCGTCGCCGTCGATGAAGGTGATGGCGCTCTCGCAGCTGCCGGTGGAGGTGAAGCCTGGGTCAAAGGTGAAAAGACCGGTCTCCTTGTGAAACGCTCGGATGTCGGCGACTTTCGGGCCGTGGGTGCCCTCATAGACGGGGAATTCCGACGTCGCGCCTTCATAGGTGACCGAAATCGAGCCGGCCGGTTTCATCTTGCTTTCCATCGAAATTCTCCAGGTCGTCTTCTCGGGCCGGCGGGCGCCTGTTGTGGCGCGGGGAAAAACCCTGAGAGGCGCTGCGTTTCTGCGCGCTTAACGAACCAGGTTAAGCGCGAGGCCCCGAAATGCCGCGGCGCATCAATACGCTGACGCGCATGGGGGATGCAATCTCGGCCAACCGCTGCGCCGATGCGCCTCAATTGTCGTTGAGGGCGTCCTGTAGCCGGCCAAGAGCCTCATTTTCCCCAAGAATATAGAGAGTCTCGCCGAGGCTGGGGCTTGGCCGACCGGCGGTAAGCGCGGCGCGGGCAGGGGCCCCGACCTGGCCGAAGCCGACGCCCCTGGCCTCAGCGAATGCCTTCAGGACGGCGTCGAAGGCCGCCGGATCGCCCCATGGCGCATCGGCGGAGAGCGCCTCAATAAGCTCTGAAAGCACTTTAGAAGCGCCCTCTTTCTTTAGAGGTTTCGCCGCCTTACCTGAGATGTCGAGCGGACGCTCGAGGAAGATGAACGCCGCGGCGTCCGCCACATCGGCAAGGGTCGTCATGCGGTCCTTAAGGAACGGCATCGCCCGCCTCAGGGCCCCCAATCGCGCCTCATCAGCCGCCTCGTTCAGAAAGGGCGTCGCGAGCGCAAATAGGTCCTCATCGGGGGTCGCGCGCAGATACTGCGCGTTGACTGAGACGAGCTTGTCGAGGTCGAGCCGCGCCGGCGCCTTGTTGATCCCGCCAAGGTCGAAAAGCCCGATCGCCTCTTCGCGTGGGATGATCTCGCGGTCGCCCGACGACCAGCCGAGGCGCAGGAGGTAATTCGCAAGCGCTTCGGGCAGGACGCCCTGATCGCGATACGCCTCAACGCCGAGCGCGCCATGGCGCTTGGAGAGCTTTGCGCCGTCGCTCCCATGGATAAGCGGCACATGGGCGAAGACAGGCCGCGGCCAGCCGAGGGCGTCATAGATCTGGCTCTGGCGCGCGGCGTTGTTCAGATGGTCGTCGCCGCGAATGACGTGGGTGACGCCCATGTCATGGTCGTCGACGACGACGGCGAGATTGTAGGTTGGATCGCCGGGCGCGTCGCCGGTTCCGCCGCGCAGTATGACAAGATCATCGAGCGCCTGATTAGGGAACGACACGTCGCCCTGGACCGCGTCGGCGAGATCCGTGCGGCCGTCCTTCGGCGCGCGAAATCGAATTGCGAACGGCGCGCCGGCCGCCAGCTTCGCCTCGATATCGGCGGCAGGGGCCTCGCGCCAGGGACTTTCGAAGCGCTGGCTTTCGGCGCGCGCCGCCTCCCTTGCGGCGTCCGTCTCTTCCGGCGTCATGAAGCAGCGATAGGCTGCGCCTTTCTCGAGGAGGTCTAGCGCGACGGCGCGGTGGCGATCGCGGCTCGCGAATTGCGAGGCCGGCGCCGCATCCCAATCGAGGCCGAGCCATTCAAGGCCATCAAGGATCGCCGCCACCGCCGCCTCATCGTGGCGCGCGCGGTCGGTATCCTCGATCCGCAGCAGGAATTTTCCGCCATGCCTTCGGGCGTATAGCCAGTTAAAAAGGGCGGTGCGCGCGCCGCCAATGTGCAGGAAGCCGGTGGGCGAGGGCGCGAAGCGTGTGACGACGGGTTCGGTCATTCTCTCAAGGTCGGTTGGCGTTGACGGAAGCGTTGCTGAGCTTCAACCGCGACTGGACCCCGACTGTCCAGACCCCGCCCGTTGCAATAGACTGATAGCTTACGTCGACGCGACGCGGGGGAGGCGCATTTGGTCGGCATCGACGATCGGTCCCTCGGCGCGGCTCGGCCTGCGACGCGCGATCCTCATCCCCCGGCCTACGGCGTGTCGGGCGGTCGGCTCTTGCTGCGCAGGAGCGGCGCGTCGGCTGTGCTTGGCGTTGCGCGCGATTGGGCGGCGGACGAGGCTGACCGCGCAATCCTATGGGCGCCTGTGGCGATAGGCGCCGGCGCGGTTCTTTATTTCAGCCTGCGGACGGAGCCGCCTGCGGCGGCGTTCCTCTATCCGCTGTTGCTGGCGGTGGGGCTGTGGCTCGCCGCAAGGGCGCGCGGTTTCGGACGCACCGTCAGCCTGCCGGTTGGCGCCGTCATGCTCATGCTGCTCGGCGGGCTCGCCGCGGACATGCGAGAGGCGGCGGTCGCGGCCCCGCGCATCGAACGGGAGATGCCCGTCCGGACGGTGACCGGCCGTCTCGCCGTGCTGGAGGAAGGAGAGGGGCGCCGGCGACTGACGATCGCCGTGCGCTCTATTGACGGTCTTTCTACGGAGGAAACGCCGGCGCGCGTGCGCGTCACCTGGCGCGGGCGTGAGTTTGACGCAGCGCCCGGCGATATCATCTCGGCGCCGGCGAGGCTCTCCCCGCCGCCGCCGCCGGCCGCGCCAGGGGCGTTCGATTTCTCCCGGCACCTCTATTTTCAGCGCATCGGCGGCGTCGGCTTCGGCGTTGCGGCGCCGACGGTTCTCGTGCGCGCCGGCGATTTGACCAGGCTGCTGGATCGCGTGCGGGCGCGAGTGGAGCGCGCGCGGGTGCGTCTTGCGCGCAGGATCAGGGCGGCTGCGCCTGGCGCCGGCGGCGGCGTCGTGGCGGCGCTTGTCACCGGCAAGCGCGGCGGCGTCGATGAGGAAGCGGAACGCGCCTTGCGGGACGCGGGTCTTGCGCACCTGCTGGCGATTTCAGGCCTTCATATGGGCCTCGCGGCGGGCATTGTTTTTTTCAGCGTCCGCCTCGCCCTTGCGGCGGTCCCTGCGATCGCCCTGCGATTCCCGATCAAGAAATGGGCCGCCGCCGCAGCGCTCGCCTCATCGCTCGGCTATCTCATTTTATCAGGAAGCGGATGGTCCGCGCGCCGCGCCTTCATCATGACGGGCGTCTTATTGATCGCGGTTCTCGTCGACCGTCGGGCGATTTCGTTGCGGAACGTCGCGCTGGCGGCGACGATCATCCTCCTGACGAGCCCGGAGGCGGTCCTGCACCCCGGCTTTCAAATGTCCTTCGCAGCGGCGACCGCCCTCATCGCCGCCTTTGACGCAAGCCGAAGGTGGTGGGAGCAGCCGCGCGATCCCGGCATGGCGGCGCGGTTTAGGCGCTATGCGATCGGCGTCGCGGCGACGGATGTTATCGCGGCGACGGCGACGGCACCGTTCGCGCTCTATCACTTCCATCGCGCCGCAATCTACAGCCTCGCCGCAAACCTTTGCGCGACGCCGATCATGGCGTTTCTCATCATGCCATCGGCGATCCTCGGCATGATGATGACGCCGCTTGGCGTTGACGGGCCTTTCTGGCGCGCCGCCGCCTGGGGCGTGGAGCGGGTGCTCGCGGTCGCGACGTACGTGTCGGGGCTTGAGGGCGCGGTCGGGCTCAGCCCGCAATGGCCGCCGGCGGCGCTCGGCGCGATGGTCCTTGGCGGCCTCTGGCTGTGCCTTGCCCGCCGGCCCTGGCGCGCCGCCGGCCTCGCCGGACTTGCGGGCGGCGTCGCATTGATCGCCGCTGCGCCGCGCCCGGACGTTTTCTTTGCGCCGGACGGCGACAATGCGGGGCTGCGGCTGTCCGATGGCGATGGCATCGCCGGACCTTCTTTCGCAGCCGTCAACCGCCGCCGCGACCGCTTTCTCATGGGCGTCTGGATAGAACTGTCGGGCCTTGATCCTCTTGGGGACCGCCCGGCTGCGATTGACGAGGTCGCTGAGTGCGACGGGGCCGGGTGCGTGATGCGGCTCGGCGGTCGTTCGCTCGCCTTTTCCTATTCGGTCGAGGGGCTTGCCGACGACTGCGCCCGGGCGGATGTCGTCTTCGCGCTCTATCCGACCCCGCGCCGGGCGGCCGAGGGGTGCGCGGCGCGACTTGTCGATCGGCGCGACGCCTGGCGCGAGGGCGCGCATGCCCTGACGCTGTCAGAGGATGGCGTCACGATTCGAAGCGTCCGTGAGGTTACCGGCGTGCGTCCGTGGTCTCCGGAGTGACGGCCCCCGCAAGCGTCGTCGCGACGCGCATTAACGGCGCCGGAAAATATGCGAGCGACATGGCGACGACGAGGCATGCGGCCGCCATCAGGATCGGCCAGATGAGCGCCGCAAAACTGCCGCCGTCGCGCGCAATGCAGGCGACGAGGCACGCAAACGTAAAGCACCAGCCCGCCGGCCGGAGAAAGCCTGGCGCCCGTGAGCCCTTCGGCGCGACCGCGCGCCAGTGCCGGTCCTGGCTAAGCGCCAAGGACGCCGCGCCAATGAATGCGAAAGCGGTCGCGAGGATAAAAAACGCAATGGCGGCCGGGCCCGTCATTATTCAGACGCCGCAGACTTGAGCGCGCCGAGAGACGCAAGGGGCGAACTCATGGGCATGCGGAAGAAAACCGTTGCTGGCATGGGAGAGGGCCTTGTCGAGATGCGATCGTAAGGGCTGCGCCCTTCATCGAGATGGCGGAGATTACATCAATGAGAGTCATTCGCAACAGCTGATTGCCGCCGCGGTAAAGCCGCGAGCGCGGGGGCATGGACACGGGCTCGCCTTCCGCGCGCGGCGCGGGTAAGCGTTTCCGACCTTGCAGCGCGCGGACGATCGGTCCGCCTTTTCGACGGAGACGGAATGTGAGCGATGACCCAGCCCGCGCCGGCGGCGCGGTGTCCGGCCTGTCGCAGCTCGGCGGGGAGAGCGCCCTGCCGTCGTCGCCGGACGAGGCGACGCTGGAGACCGCGGCCAATCCTCATCCTGACGCCCTTTATCTCGCCCGGTTCACGGCGCCTGAATTCACGTCGCTTTGTCCGGTGACGGGCCAGCCCGATTTCGCGCACCTCGTCATCGACTACGCGCCGAAGGAGAGGATTGTCGAATCGAAGTCGTTCAAGTTGTTTCTCGGGTCGTTCCGAAACCACGGCGCATTCCACGAGGACTGCACGGTCATGATCGCCAAGCGGATCGTCGCCGCGGCGGCGCCGCGCTGGCTGCGCATCGCCGGCTACTGGTATCCGCGCGGCGGCATCCCCATTGACGTCTTCCACCAGACCGGGCCGGCGCCGGACGGGCTATGGGTTCCGGAGCCCGGCGTTCAGCCCTATCGCGGGAGAGGCTGATGCGCCGCTCCGGCGCCGCTTCATCGGTCGAGACGCGTTTTCCAATAGCCGATTTCTTCAACATACTTCCCGACCACTTCATCCATCTTCTTGCCGAGTTGCAGGTTATCGAAACCGCGCCAGTCCTGCTGTTGAAGTTCGACGGGGATTACGCGTCGCCTGACCAAGACCGCGTAAAGGATGAGGATGCCGACCGCGGCAAGAGGTTGCCAGGTTGGCAGGGAAGCGACGTAAGCCGGCAAGTCATAGAGGCCTAGAAAGTGCCCCGTACCTGCGCCCAGGACGAGAACGAAGATGACGCCGTCAGAGAACATTTTGTAGTAGTCCACGTTCCGGAATATCTGGAACTGCTGGTTTCGCAGAAACGTCTCTATAAAGAATGAGCGCATCGCCATCCACACCATGATCTTGTTCCAGTCGCGCGCTTCCGCGGCGAGCTTCGCCGTGTCCTCTTCGCGGCCGACAGGAACGCCGAGCGCCTTGCCGGTCACGTCCCGAAACTGATCGCTGATATGGCCGACATATAGCTGCATGAATTTGGCGAGCGAACGGATGCTGTGTTCCTGCGATGTCTTGTACATGTACCAGGAGAAGCTCATGAGAAGGGCGGCCCCGATAAAGACAAAGCCGCTCGAAGCGTCTGTCTGGGTGAAGCCGATTACGATCGTGAAGGCGCTTATCATGATGAAGAGGAAAGACATAATGAGTTTCAGGGCGTTCTTGTTGATTGTCTTGCGCGCTTCATTAAGAAGGTTGTACGCCGCTAAGTCCGTCTTTCCAAAGAGGTAGATTGTGTTGGCGCCATCGACGTCCTCGTAGAGGGCTTCCTCGTTTGCATCGAGGACAACCTGTCCATTGAAGAATTCATCCGCCCGTTCGACAAATTCGCGTACGGTTTCCTCGCTCAGCCCGGCGACAAGCCAGTCTGGCGCGTAACTCGGCAGTGTACGAATTTGTTCGTACAGAATGCCGCGTTGTCGCAGCAGGTATTGTTTCTCCACCGCGCGTTTTTGTTTCTCGAACTCCCGAATCTGCTTTTCGCTTAGCTCGATCACTTCGCCGGTCTTGAAGAGCCCGTGGCGCTGCAGGAATATCGCTTTTTCGATCTCCGTTTTTCCTTCAAGGAACTTAATTGTCGCATTGCCTGAAATCGCCGCGTTTCGCGCGCCGCGAAGGCCGCGTTGAGCTTTTCTGAGTATTCCAATGCGGCGCAATGGCGCCGTTGCGATCCTGACAATGCCCCTCATAAATCGATGAAAACGGCCCGGCATACGGCCGAAAATCGCGCCGAGCATGATGCCGGATACGAGGCTGGCGACCATCGCAATGAGAATCGGATCGCTATATTCAATATTGCTGATCAAAACTTTTTCCCCAAAATCAGAAGTGTACTCAAATTAGGCGTGGATAGTGTCGGTTTCAAACTTGTGGACCCAAATTATTGACGGGCGCGTTTTTCTGGCGACGCAATGGTCTTCGCGTTCGCCCTGCATGTCCTTTCACGGGAGAATTGCGTTTCAGCATCGATGGAGCGTCGCCTGATGTCGGCAAAAAGCGATAAAGAAGAGGCCCCGGCAGGTGAACGAAGGTTGAGCGGCGTCGGCCCATGGGGGGTGAGGGCGGACCAGACCGTCTTCGACAATCCATGGATTCAGGTCATCGACTACGACGTCGTCCGGCCGGACGGGTCGGACGGCCGCTATGGCGTCGTCCGGTTCAAGAACCGGGCGGTTGGCGTGCTGCCCGTCGGCGCGGACGGAGGGATTCCGCTGGTGGGTCAGCACAGGTTTCCCCATGACGAATATAGCTGGGAGCTGCCCGAGGGCGGCGGGCCGCTCGGCGAAGACCCACTCCTGGCCGCCAAGCGTGAGCTCAAAGAGGAAACCGGGTTTTCGGCGGCGAATTGGCTGGAATTCGCGCGCTTCGACATTTCGAACTCGGTCACCGACGAAAAGGCGGTGTGTTTCCTCGCCTGGGACCTATCCGCCGGCGCGCCGGCGCCCGACCCGACAGAGCAATTTTCTTATGACAGGGTTAGTTTTTCAACGCTTCATGAGATGGTTTTGGACGGGCGAATTGCCGATTCGCTCACTATAGTAATGACCCTGAAGGCGGCGGCGCTGGCCGAGGCTGGGCGGTTGCCCGAGGCGGTGGCGAAGCTCTTGGGGCGGCGATAAGACCCGCGGCGGCTCGAATGCGAGCCTTTCGATGCTTCGCGGAGACGAAGGACTTCAGGCCCGCGGCCATAAACCCGAGACAAAAACTATGAGTAACGCAAGCGCAAAGGCCGGACCGCGGCCAATCGAACAAGACGAGGCGACAACGGCCCTGCGCGCCGACCAGGCCTGGCCGCGCATCAGGGTCGAAGCGGCGACGGCGGCGGCGCGCGAGCCGGCGCTTGCGAGCTTCCTGCATGCGACCGTCCTCAATCACGAAACGTTTGATGCGGCGCTCTCCTACCGGCTGGCGCAGAAGCTGTCGGACGCGGAGATGAGCGCCATGCTCTGGCGGGAAGTCTGCGACGAGGCGTATGCGGACGAACCGGCGATTGTCGACGCGGCGCTGGAGGACGCTATCGCCGCGTTCGAGCGCGATCCCGCGTGCCACGAATACGTGCAGCCTTTTCTCTACTTCAAGGGATATCTCTCCTTGCAGGGACAGAGAGTCGCGAACCGGCTGTGGCGAAAGGATCGCCGGCCGCTCGCGCTTTACCTTCAAAGCCGCATGTCGGAGCTCTTCCAGGTCGACATTCACCCGGCCACTGAAATCGGCAAGGGCGTCCATATCGACCACGCCACTGGCGTCGTTATCGGCGAGACGGCGGTCGTGGAGGACGGCGTCTCAATCTTCCAGGGCGTCACGCTTGGCGGCACCGGCAAGGAGACCGGCGACCGGCACCCGAAGATCCGCAAGGGCGCGCTCATCAGCGTCGGGGCGAAGGTGCTCGGCAATATCGAAGTGGGCGAAGGCGCGAAGGTCGCCGCGGGCAGCGTCGTTCTCGCGGACGTCAAGGCGGGCTGCACTGTCGCCGGCGTGCCCGCGAAGCCGGTCGGCGATTGCGCGCGCGCGCCGTCGGAGACGATGGATCAGTCGTTCGACGCATAGCGCTCTTCATCGACCAGACAGATTGCGCTGAGCGCCTTTGGCGGATGGTCAGCGCGCCTCAATCTCGGGCAATCGAAACCAGTTTACGGATGAGCGCGTCGCAACGAGCGCCATCGTTAGCCTCGCCATGCCCAGGCTTTTCGGAACGATAGCGCGCCAAGACGGTTGCAACATTGTTGCACGGCATGCTAGATGCGAACCGTTCACAGAAAATACGGTGACGCGTACTCTTGGCGATGATTTCAATGGCTTACGCCATCAAGCGATCGAGTTCGCGAAAGAGAGTCCATTGTTTCTGTGACGACATGCGCCTCGCTGGGGGCGCAAACGACGATCTTGCGAGAGACGCTTCTTGACAGCCTTCTGGAGCCGGCTGCAGCGAAAGCGACTTAATCGGTGTCGCGCCTCAATCCGCGAAACCAATAACTTAGGGTCGTTGGCCTGACTGACCGCAGACGCAAACGGCCCGCCAAAACGAAAACCGGCGCGATGAAAATACACCCCGTGATAATCGTCGGCGCCGGCCCGGCTGGCGTCGGCGTCGCAGCCCTGCTTTCACAATGCGCAATCCCTGCGCTGATTTTGGAGCGCGGAGCCGTCGGGGAGAGCTTTCTGCGCTGGCCGAAAGAAACCCGGTTTATCTCGCCCTCATTCACAGGGAACTTTTTTGGCTCGGTGGATCTAAACGCTATTACGCCAGGAAGCTCTCCCGCGTTCGGGTTGCAAGCTGAGCACCCGTCTGGCCGTCAATATACGTACTATCTAAAGGACCTGGCGGAACACTACGGCTTGAAAATTGATGAGGGCGTCGAAGTCCTGGACGTTGATGTCGAGGACAATGGCGTCATTGAACTCGATACAAGCGAAGGTCAGGTCCGATGCCGCACGCTGATATGGGCGGGCGGCGAATTCCAGTACCGAAAGACTATTCCTGGTACGCGCCGCGTCGGCCGGTCGTACAAGCATCTTCCCAAGGGCCGCCATGTCATCATTGGCGGTGCGGAAAGCGGCATGGAGACGGCGTACAACCTTGTTAAGAACGGCTCCACGGTAAGCGTGATTGACCCGAGCGCGCCTTGGGCGAAACGCGTCAGCGATTCAAGTTACGGCCTTAGCCCTTTCACGTTTTCACGAGTGCGCTCGCTGCAAAAAAGCGGCGAGGCTGAGTTCTTTCCAGAGTTCGCCGAAGACATAAGCGAAAAAGAGGTGCGTACGAAAAGCCGCACATTCAGGCTCGAGCATCCCGCGATTGACGCCACTGGTTTTGACATCAAGCAGAGCCTTGCCGGCAAGCTGTTTAATTTTACTGATGGCTATGCGGAACTCACTGAGTGCGATGAGAGCACAAAATATAAAAACGTCTACTTGGTTGGCCCAAATGTGCAGCACGAAAAGGCGATATTTTGCTTCATCTATAAATACCGGCAGCGCTTCGCCGTCGTCGTCCGCGAGATATTGAGCCGGTGGGGCGAGCAAAGTCCCGTTATCGCCGAATACGCGCAGGCGGGCTTTCTGCTGGATGACTTAAGCTGTTGCGACGGGGAATGCGAATGCTGACCAGTTTGGTTAGTGGGGCGGCCGAATTCATGTCCGGCCGCGGCTCAGCCATAGTTCTCGTCGCTGCGCTGGTTTTGGGCGCAAGCGTCGGACTTGCGCTGCCCGAAGCGAGCGGCGTTCTTTCAAGTCAGATCGACTTCACCATCCTTCTGCTGGTCTTCCTGCTTCTGTTTGAAGTCCGTGTTCAGAGCATCCTGTCTAGTTTGAACCGGATACCCTTCATCGTCGCCGCTCTGCTTGCGAATTTCGTGATCATCCCCGCTGTCGGTTTCGCGATCGCTTCGATTTTTCTGAACGGCCATCCGCTGTTTCTTATGGGCCTTGTGATTTATTTCATGGCCCCCTGCACGGACTGGTTTTTGGCGTTCACGCGTCTCGCAAAAGGCAACACGTCTCTTGGGGCGGCGCTCCTGCCGATCAATATGATCGTCCAGCTTTTGCTATACCCTCTCTATCTCCATGTTTTCGGGATAGACGCCGTCGGGACGGAAGCGGGCGGAGTTTTTGAGACGCTCTGGCGATGGTTCCTTGCGCCGCTCACAATGGCGGTGGTCTTGCGCTTCATGTTGGAACGCGCATTTCGCAAAGACCAGCTCGAGACTCTTTATTCCATTGTCTCGATCTTGATACCGGTCGCGCTCTCGCTCCTGATCTGGCAGATTACAGCCGCCAATATCAGCACGTTGACGTCACATGCGGCTGTCTTCCCACTCATCCTCTGTGCGATTTTCTCATTCTACGTTTTTACCTACTTGTTGAGCGCGGGCATCTCGAAAACCATGGGCCTCGCCTATGAGGACAGGGCCTTGTTGACAATAACGACAACGGCGAGGAACGCCCCGCTCATGCTCGCGCTTACCGTCGCCGTCATACCTGATCAGCCGTTTATCTACGCGGCGATCATTATCGGCATGATGATCGAGCTTCCGCATTTGGTTGTGTTGAAGGGCGTCCTGACCCGACAGCGAGACGCAACCAGACAGGTGCCGCTTGAACTAAGCGAAGAGACGTCAAGCTAGACATTTATGCCCGCCGTCTTGGACCATCCGCTTACGCAACTATAGCAAAATGCAATAAATCTGCATGGCTGCATTTTGCTATAGTCTTTTAAGGCGAGCATCGCGAGACGCAAAAACCGTTGCACACTTTTTGCTCGATGCTCTAAAGCGCCGCCGCCTTAAACGGAATAAGGTTGGCGTGCTAAGCAGACCGCCAACCAAGGACGTCGCCCGGAAGCGCCGTATACCGATTAGGCGTCGGCATTCTTGTGCGAGTCGCGCATCGGGCTTGCGTTGCGGCGGCTTAATGCGCCGTCGCCTCACGCGCCTTCGCCGTTGCAGCGACGTCGACGGTCTCGCCATTCGACAGCGTCAGGGTCAACGGCACGCTGTCGCCTGCGGCGATCTCTCCGGCTAGCCGCATGAGCATGAGGTGCGCGCCGCCGGGCGCAAGCCGCGCCGCGCCGCCGGCGGCGACAGGGAGCGAGCTGATGGGCCGCATTGAGACCACGCCCCCGGCCGATCGGCTAGTTTCGTGCAATTCGACCGCGCCGGCGATAGGCGTCGACGCGGAGACGATTTCGATCGCTTCGCGGCCATGGTTGCAAACATTGAAATAGGCGGCTGTCATCCCATTTGCGTTCGACGTCGCGCGGACCCACGCCCCGAGGATCGACACGCCTTCGGCGTCGTCCGGACAAGGGATCTCGGTCTGGGCCGACGGCGCCGGGTCGGCGTCGGCGCTTTCGCCAGCGCAGGCGGCGGCGAAAAGCAGGCCGGCGAGGGCGAGCAGGGGGGCGAACGGCGATGGGCCGGCTGCCGGAAGTGGGGAAGTCATCATTGGTCTCCGAAGGAAAGACGGATCGTAGGGCGCTCGGCGTTACGCTGTCCATTCCATGAATGGCCGGATGGCGCTAGGGCTTTGCGGCGCTGCGTTAGCGAGGCGTTTCGGCTGGCTCGGCGAGAGAATTAGAAAGACGCAGGACATTCGCAGGACATAAGGAGTGGCGGGCAGATGGATGCGACCGAACTGGCGCGCTTGCAGGATTACTTCCGGGTAAAATTCGGGCTTCAGTCCTTTTCCGTGCGGGGGCGACCGAAAAAGGACGATTCCGCGGAGGTGTATCACGGCGATGAGTTTATCGGCGTAATATTCCGGGACGATGAGGATGGCGACCTCTGCTATCAGTTTCAGATGGCGATCCTGGATGAAGACCTGCCGACGCACTAACGCTGCGATTCCGTCGCGACTGGGCGGCTTGGCGCGGCGGCGCTCGGTCGCGCCCATGTCGGCCCGTTCGCGAAAAGGTCGGAGCGCTCCGTGAGCGAAGCGAGGCGCAGCGCCCTTTTGGAGATCGACCCGCGGGTTACGGAGCGCCCCTTCGGCGATCCGCTTGTCGCGCTGGCGGTCGGGCGGCCGGTTCTGATGATGGGGCTCTGCCTTGTGGGCGTCGCCACGATCGGCGCGCTGGCTTTCCGGATGGCTGCGCCGTCGACCGTTGCCGCGGCGCTGGCGTTCCCGTCCTCAATCGTTTTTCTGATCGGCCTGCCGGCTCTTGTCGGCGCGGCGACGCCCGCGCCGTCCGGCCTCGCGCGCGCTTTGCTGGCGCTTTTCCTCGCCCTGGTCGTCGCTGCGGCGCCGGCGATCGGCGGCTTTGCGGCGTCGGCGAGTGGGGTAGGGCTTGATCCCGCGGGCTTCGGCGCCGGACTGCGGATTGGGCTCGTGGTGTTCGGTTTGTTCTTGCTTGGCGGTCCGTTGGCGCGGGCGGATCGCGCCCACCTTGCGATCCTGATCGCCGCTTCGGGGATTGGCGTCGCGGCGGCGTTCGCCCTCGCTGAACTCGGCCAGATTGCGAGCGATCGAGCCCCGGGCGCGCCAAACATCGAGTTTCTGGTTCTCGGCGGCGTTCTGGGGCTTCAGCTTTCAGCGTTTCTCGCCGGCCGCTTCGCCGAGGCGCTGGCGCGCGGGGGCAGCGATCTCGCCGCCGCCGCCGAAGCGGTGCGGGAGAGCGCGCCTCTGGCGGCGTTTCTCGCGATCGGCGCGAGCCTGACCTTCGTCCTCAACGCGCCGTCAGGCTTTGGCGCAGGTCTTGTCGATGCGGCCGCTGCGGCTTTGCCTTCGCAACTTGCCGTGATCGCCATGGGCGGCGCGGCGCTCGCCCTCGTTGGCGGCGGCGATGCGGCGGCGGTCGCCGCCAATGCGCGCCGCGATGCGGCTTCGCGCCAGCTTCGACGCGTGCGCGGGTATCTTTCCTCGAGCGCTTGTCTGTCGGCGATGGCGGTTGCCGGCGTCGTCGCGATCGTGGCCGCGCTTGATCGCCCAGGCGGCCCTGATCCCGCCGCTCTTCTTGGCGCGGCGATTGCCGGCGGCGCAGCGGCCGTCGCCTTCGTCTCGCTGCGCGCCGGCGTCGCCGTCGGGGCGCTCCTGACGGTCATCGCCACAATCATTCCGTGGGCGGCGGGACCCTTCCTGCCGGCGCCGACGCGACTGGAGACGATGGCGGCGATGCTGCTCGCCGCCGGGCTGCTGGCGCCGGTGACGCTCGCCTGGCGCGAGCGCCGCAATCCCTGGCGGAAGGCGCGCGAGGTGTGGCTCGCCGCGGCTGAGACGTCGCTTGGCGCGACGCTGACCGCGGCGGCGTTGACGGCTGCCGGGCTCTGGGCGGCGGCGGCGTTTGACGTATGGCCGGAAGCGGCGCGGGTCCTTGCATGGACGACGGCCTACGGCCTTGCGGCGCTGCTATTGTCGCCGGCCTGGCTCATTGGCTTCGGCGCCGCGATCGGCCGCGGCGAGTGACGCGGCCAGATGTGCATGCGCATCAGGAGGCGGCGGGGTCCACCGACATCGCCGCGATGAACTTTCCCACCTGAGCGTCGATTGCGCGCCATTCAGGCAGGTAGGGGCGTTTGAATTTGTAGGTCAGCGTCACTTCGTCGGTGATTTCGAATTCGCGCCAGCAATGGGGGCTGCTGACGCTCGCCTGCGCCTCAACGCAGAATATCGCGAATTGCTCGCCGTCCGGCGTTTCCCCGATATAGAGTTCATTTTCGGCGTAGCCATTGGTGGGCACGTCTTCGGACCGCTCGCGGAACTCAAACCGCAATAGCTGGTGGACCGTCTGCTCGCCGCGCGGGTCCTTTACGCCTGGCATGTAGAGCTTCTCAATGCGCTCCGCCTCGCTGAACGCGGATGAGCGCTCCGCAATCGTCATGTCGATCCGGCGCGAGCGCGGCCCGTCGCCGACAAACTCCTCGCGGCGGGCCGGGGCATAGCCGGAAAAGGTCGACCAAAGCGCATAGAGGTAAACCTCGCGCCGTCGCCCGTCGCGACGGTCGCGCGGATAGACCGTGTAATTCGCCGGCACCGACAGCTCCAGATCGCCGACCGTCAGTCGGATGCGTTCCTCGCTGATCGCCGGGCTCGGCTCATTGCCGCCCAGTTCGTCTATGCTTGGCCCCACATAATAGTAGAGAAACACCGCACACAGAATAAGCGTCGCGACGAATATGCTGAGCGGATACCGCCAGCTTGACTCCTCGCGCACTTCCTCGCCGCCAAGACCGCCTGTCGTCATACGCTTCCAACGCTTTCGCCCAATCGGCGCCCGGCAGGGCCGCCCCCGACGCATTCGCCAGACGGTCTCTTATCACGTGCGCCCGGCCCGGCAAACGCGGCCCGGCCAGACGCAATGCCGAATAGGCGCTAAAGGAGGTCGATCATCTCCGCGACGACCGGGTGGCGCACCACGTCGCTGCGGTCGAACTTCACTGTCCTGACCCGATCGAGTTCGGTGAGCTTTTCGACAATCTCCTCAAGCCCCGACATGCCCGACAGGAGGTCCGATTGCGCGGGGTCGCCGGTGACAACCATGGTGGAGTTCCAGCCGAGGCGGGTGAGCAGCATTTTCAGCTGCGCATAGGTGCAGTTCTGGGCTTCGTCGATGACGACATAAGCGTTGTTGAGCGTGCGTCCGCGCATATAGGCGATCGGGGCGATTTCGATGACGCCCTCGGCCGTCAGCGCCTTGAGGCGCTTGGACGATAGCCTGTCGCACAGGGCGTCATAGAGCGGGCGCAGATAGGGGGAGAGCTTCTCCTCCATGTCCCCCGGCAGGAAGCCGAGGCTTTCGCCGGCCTCGACCGCGGGCCGAGACAGGACAATCCGGCGGACTTTGCCCGCCTCCAGAGCCTCGACGCCTTTCGCGATGGCGAGATAGGTCTTGCCGGTGCCTGCCGCGCCGGTCGCGAAGACGAGCGGCGCGGCGTCAATCGCGTCCAGCATGGATTTCTGGTTTTCGTTCTGGGGACGGATGTTCTTGCGATACTTCTGGTCGCGCGCTTCCCCGAGGCCGGCGTGCGATGTCGCCGGGCCGAGCGGCGACCATGCCGGCTCCTCGAAGAGCCGCCGGACATTGTCCGCTTCTCCTTCAGGATAGGCGTACGCCGCCGCCGTCTGCCGTTGCGCTCTTCGTGCGGATCGTTTCGCCATGCTGGTCTCCCGGGTTACTGCTAGCGAAGAAAGGGCTGCGATGCGCAGTCGAGATGCGCGCGCGTCGCATCTGGCGGCGGCGCGGCGTGCGATGCGTCGCGAATGGCGCGATTGCGGGCGCATTGAATGTGGGCGCATCGAATGCGCGAACATTGAATGTTGAAGAAGGAAGCGCAGCCCAATGGCCGCCGCTGGCGTCGCGTTGCGAGGGATGAAGCCGCAGCCCTCTCACCCCTGGCGCTCTCCGGGGGCGCATGCGCGTCCAGCAAGGCGACGACGACTACTCATCGTGTTTGGAGAGTAGATTGCTTCGCAGTGAGTCGGGAGGGGCGAAACGCGAAACTTATGCGACAGATGCGTTGCAAGCGCCCCCAGGGGCGAGCCGACGCCGGCGGGCGGTTCTTCGACATGCGGCGGACCGAAAGGCCGATTGGGCCGGCTCTGCATGCAAACTCCGGTAATCCGTACAGGTCGAGTTTGCGGCGTTAATCTGAATCAGCGCTTAATATCGTCAATAAACCGGGGTCCGCGCTGCAGGCGGCGCTCGTCGCGCAAGGGAAAAGCTCAAGCCGCAGCAAAGCGGTAGGCGCGGGCGCGCGCTTCCGGCCAATGCGGGTCAGGCGCTTTGGCGCAGACCTGCGCGACCGCGCATATAGGCGGTCGTGATTTTAGCATGCACTTCCGGGGCGTAGTTTTGCCATGTGGCGCCGCCATTCGTCGTGTCGGCGACGAATATCGTCTCGCTCGGGCGCAGGAACGGCGCCAGCGCATTGCGCACCCCGGTGGCCGTCAGGCTGCACGAGACGCTCCAGACATTGTCCGCGATCTGGAAAGCCGGTCCGAGGCTGCGCACGCCCGTCTCCACGCGCCCCGCTGCGCCGCTGACGACGTCGAATATGATAACGAGATTGGCGGTTTCGACCTGCTGTTCGTTCGCCGCCGCTGGCGCGCGTCGCTGACCCAGCGGCCGCGCGCGGCGCGGCCCCGCCGAATCATCCCGGTCGGCTTGCGGGCGCGCGTCAGTTTCGGCGGCCTCGCCCGCTTCGGCGCGGCGGCCGAACTTCCCGCCTATACGCGCGCTGAGGCGCTGTCGGCGCTGAAAGATCGCGGCGAAGCGCGGCTCCTCGATCGCCTCGCGCCAGTCGCGTCCGCCGGCGGGCGCAATGAGCGAACGTTCGGCCAGGCGCCCCTGTTCGGCGAAGTCGCGCAATTGCTGAAAGGTGTACGGCCCATAGACTTTGCCCTGGACCTTCACGCACCAATTATCGGCGGCAAGCATGATCACTTGGTGGCATCCATACGAGGCCGGCGTTCCAATTGCGCACGCCGGACGTGAAAACGACCCCGACGCAGCAAGGTTCGCGCCAGCGCTTTTGTCAGATTGCGAGCCATTCGGAGCCGATTGGCGGCAGGGCGATGGTTGCGAACTGATGCGGCGCGGGCGACATTTCAGTCGCAGGATTAGGCGGTTATGGTGAACAAAGGCTTGCGAACGGCGCTTTCCGCAAGCGGAACGGCGGAAGATGCGGAACGGCATACACGGCGATAACCGCGACCGAGGGGACCGGTCCTGGCGGTCGGAAGGCGGCCCGGACGCTGGCGATGGGCCTGCGCCGCCGCGACGGCAACCTGTGTTCACCGCGCCGCCGGTGCTGATCTGGACGCTCGCAGCGATGTGGGGCGTCTTTGCGATCCTCGTGATCGCGCCGCCGCAGTTCGTCTATCGATTCGACAGCCTGTTCGCCCTGTCGCCGACGCGGTTCCTGATGGGCGCAAACGCGGAAGGCGGTCTTGTCGGATGGCTCGCGCCGCTTGTCGGGCATATGTTCGTGCACGCCGACCTGATGCATATCGGCGTCAACTCGCTCTGGTTTCTCGCTTTCGGCGCGCCGGTGGTCCGCCGTCTGACGGCCGCCGGGCAAGACGCGCCGGCTGCGATCGCCATGTTTCGCGGGCCCCCGGCGGGCGCTTGGCCGACGTTTCTGTTCCTCGCTTTCTTCGTCCTGTGCGGCGCGGGCGGAGCGCTGACTTTCATCGCGTTCAACCTGCGCGAACCGGCGATCCTCGTCGGCGCATCCGGGGGCGTCTCCGGGCTCCTTGGCGGGCTTGTCCTATTTCTGCACCGGCCGGGGCCAGCGTTCGCGCGGGGCTATCGACCGCTTGCGGCGCTCACCGATCCGATAGTCGCCATGTGGATTATCGTGATGATCGCGTTGAATGTCGGGTCAGGCGTCTTCGGCGTCGGAGTTGACGAAGGCGGGCCGAACATCGCCTGGGAGGCGCACCTCGGCGGGTTCTTCACGGGCCTTCTGACGTTCCCGGTTTTCGACAGGCTGGCGCGCCTCGGGCGTTAACGCGAAGCGGCGTCGATTGAACGGCGAACATCCGCGCTTAAGGAATGAAAGGCGCATATACGAACGCCGCCGCGCCGATGTCGGCGCGGCGGCGTCTGCATAGCCAATTTGGCGTTTCAGCCTGCGACGCTTTACGCCGCAGACAACGCCAGTCGTTGCTTACTCGTCGCCCTGCGGCGGAATGAGGACAGTGTCGATCGCGTGGATGACGCCGTTGGTCGCGTGAACGTCCGCAACAACGACAGTCGCGTCGCCGACCTTGACGCCATCGGTGGCGTCGATGGCGAGCGTCACGCCGCTCACGGTTTCGACGTCGAGCGTTTTACCCGCGATGTCGCCGGACTTCGTGTTGCCCGCGAGCACGTGATAGGTGAGCACCGCCTGAAGCGCGTCCTTGTTTTCCGGCTTCATGAGGTACTCTTTCGTTTCCGCCGGAACTTTCTCGAACGCCGCGTCGGTGGGCGCAAAGACCGTGTACGGTCCTTCGCCTTTCAGCGTTTCGACAAGGCCTGCGGCCTGAACGAGCGCGACGAGGGTCGTAAAATCGCCGGCCGCGACGGCGGTGTCGACAATATCAACTTTCGCCTTTTCGCTTTCCGCCATCTTTTCGTCGGCGGCGAAGCTTGGCGAAACCGCCGCCGAGGCGACGCAGATTGCGGTGAGGAAAGAACGTATGCGCATTTTAAACTCCAGTTTGTTGCAACGCGCTCGTTACGTAGCGCAAGGCCGCTTCGATCGTGACTTAACCATTTGTTAACTGGCTGATAGTGCGGGTAGGATCATGTGTCGCAGCAGTGGTCGGAATAACCTGTACCGAAGGCCGATGCGCGACCGCGACGTCGGCGGACGGGTTAAGCGGGCGCGGGAAAATCGGAACGAAAACAACCGACAACCGCTGAATAAAAGGCCAGTCGGACTAACGACAAGGAAGAAACGAGGGGCGCAACAAAAAAGGGAGGAAGGCTATGAAGGTCGCTCAGATTTTGGCTGACAAGGGCGACATGGTCGTCACGGTCCGCGCAGACGGTCGCGTCAGAGACGCGGTGGATTCGCTCAATTCGCACAATATCGGCGCAGTCGTGGTCGTCGGCGCGGACGGAGCGATCGCCGGCATCCTGTCAGAGCGGGACGTTGTGCGCCGCCTGTCCAGCGACGGCGCCGAGGCGGTCGATATGCCGATTACGGAGTGTATGACGCCTAACCCCTTCACTTGCGTCTCCAGCGCGACCCTCGACGAAATCATGGGCGTGATGACGGAAAAGCGGATTCGCCATCTTCCCGTGGTCGAGGATGGCCGGCTGCGCGGCGTCGTTTCGATCGGCGACATTGTGAAACGGAAGATCGAAACGGTTGAAAAGGAAGCGGCCGCGCTGAAAGACTATATCGCATCGACCTGAATTGGACGGTTCGATTGGTCGCGCGTTCCGGCTCGACGCTGAAGAGCCGGGCCGTTCGCGCATCGGACACGCACCGAGGCGATTTCAGATTGCGCATACATATTGCGCAAGAGTTTCAGTCGCCAAGCGGCCGCCTAATGGCCAGGCGTACCCGCTTTATACGTAGGCTGAGCGATGAACTGCTGGCGGCCAATGCGGCGTCGATGCGGTCTCAAGCGAACTGGGCGTCAATGTTCCGCCCACCCCGAAAAGGGAGGGCGTTTCAGAAAGACGCCGACTGGCTGCGGGACGGGTCCTCAGGGCCGAAACGGCCGCGCCCATCGATTGCTGCGTGACATGATGGCGGGGGCGGGATCGCGCTGCGCCGCATTTGCCTGGGCGCAGTGCGCCGTCGGCGACGCATCCGCGTGGGCCGGACGGGGTGGGGCGGACGGGGCCTGTCGCGATGGACTGCGGTGCGCGCGTGGCGCGCAGGGCCGACGATCCCCGCAAGGGCGGCGCAGCGCGACCGCGTCAGCCGGCGATTCTGGGGAAAATACGGCCCGTGGTGCGCTGATAACGGGTTTCTCAACCCTTGCGAAATCGCGAACAGTGGTATACATGGAAGTTCTCGCCTAATCGACGAGCGATCGGCGTCTCAGATTTTAGCTCTGAGTCGGCGGTGTTCATTGGCCCAGATAACGGGATCTTGGTCCCGCTTTTCAAGCCGCGAAAAAAGTCGATTTTTGGCGTTGACACGGGGCGCTGAGACCACTAACTCCGCGCTTCTCCGACGCGGCCGGGGCGGCCGCCGCTAGCTTGAAACGGGTGCGTTGACGGTTAGAGGGGCGGTCTCGGGTACGTCGGTTTTTTGTCGGCCGGTTTCTGGTTTTGGGATCGGTCGGCGGGCTCTTTGACAAGTAGGTTTAGAGGAAGAGAAACGTGGGTGGCGCGATCGCCCTTGCGGGATCTCTTCGGCCTTCGGGCCGGAAAGATCCGTAAGATCGATCGTCTGTTGACGTTTCTATCAAAAAACCAATTACCCTTCGTTCCCGTTCTTCGGAGCGGGCTTTGAAGGTTTGGTTTTGCGACGAGCCGTTTCCGACCCTCCACGGTTGGAAGCGGGCCAGTCCGGCGCGTCTCCTGAAAAGGGGAAAGTCGGATCTGGACAACGTCAGTACGACGAGCGCGCCGGGTTTTGCTCCCTTATTCCGGGGAGGCCGCCTGGCGATAAGATCAACTCAACTTGAGAGTTTGATCCTGGCTCAGGACGAACGCTGGCGGCAGGCTTAACACATGCAAGTCGAACGAACTCTTCGGAGTGAGTGGCAGACGGGTGCGTAACACGTGGGAACCTACCTTAAGGTACGGAATAACGCCGAGAAATTGGTGCTAATACCGTATATGTCTTCGGATGAAAGATTTATCGCCTTAAGATGGGCCCGCGGCTGATTAGCTAGTTGGTGAGGTAAAAGCTTACCAAGGCGACGATCAGTAGCTGGTCTGAGAGG
>JANQSJ010000016.1 GCA_028284065.1 Parvularculaceae bacterium | reverse complement strand
CTAGAGCGTTAGCCTACCAGGTTGGATCATAGCCGCAGGCGGCGAAGTAGTTTTGGCACTCTACAGGGGTGAAGGTGTCGACGAGGCGGCCGATGGCGTTCCAGAGGCCCTCGACAGTGCGTTGTGCGGCCTTTCGCAGGAGCGCCTTGAGTTTGGCGAAGGCGTTCTCGATCGGATTGAATTCGGGACTGTAGGGCGGCAAGAACAGCAGACGGGCGCCGGCGGTTTTGATGAGCGCGCGCGTTCTCGCCCCCTTGTGGCTGGAGAGGTTGTCCAAAATGACGATGTCGCCGGGGCGCAGTTCCGGGACGAGGACCTGTTCGACGTAGGTCTCGAAGGCGTCGCGGTTGATCGGTCTGCCGAGGACGAAGGGGGCGATCATGCCGCGCCTCGTCAGCCCGGCGACAAAGGTGGTGGTCTTCCAGTGGCCGTGCGGGAAACCCATCCGTAGCCGCTCGCCGCGGGGCGCACGCCCGTGGGTGCGGGTCATGTTGGTCTTGGCCCAGGTCTCGTCGATGAAGACCAGACGCTCGGGATCGAGGTCGATTTGGCTCTCGAACCAGACCTGTCGCCGCCTCAGGACGTCGGGACGGTCCTGCTCCGTCGCGTGCCCTGACTTTTTTTGCGCGTGATACCGTGACGGCGGAAAAAGCGCCGGATCGTGCCGTACCCGAAGCTGTGGCCCCGCGCGGCCAGCGCCGCGCGCAGCTCCTCAATGGTGATGTCCGGCGTCTCCTGGAGAAGCTCTCGGATGAGCGGACCTTGCGCCTCGACGCGGGCAGAGCGGCGATCACCGCCGAGCGGGCCGGGACGCGCGTCGCCCTGTGTCCGTTCCAACGCACGCCATCGGCTTACGCTGGAAGCACTGACGCCGAACCGCGTCGCCGCGGCGCGGTGGTTGGCGCCCGCCGCCACCGCCTGGAGAACTCGAACGCGAAGATCAAGGGAGAGCGATCTCGACATGCCTGCCGGCCTCCTTCCCCGGCAGACATCTTGAATCAGAACCAGACCCGCCTGGGAATCCCTTGATTCAATCAGTTGGGCTAACGCTCTAG
>JANQSJ010000005.1 GCA_028284065.1 Parvularculaceae bacterium | reverse complement strand
ATGCGCGCCCTATCGGAGATAGGGCCGAAGCGAATTGTCGAAAGAAACGAACGTTGGTGGAGCTAGGCGGAATCGAACCGCCGACCTCTTGAATGCCATTCAAGCGCTCTCCCAACTGAGCTATAGCCCCGATACTGACGCGAGTGCATAGGGTTCGCTGCGCAAGCGCCCTGCGCGTTTGGGAACCGAGTACCTAGCGAGGCGGCCGGCGCGCCGCAAGAAAAAATCGACTGACGCCTTCGGCTCGCAGGCGCGGCGGCCAATCGCGCTCCGCATGCGCATCCGCCGTCGTCGCCCAAGCCCGGCGGCGCCCAAGCCCAGCGGCGCCCGCCCGGCGCGACGCCGCGATCAGGTCTCGTCGTCGTCGCCGCCTTTGACGATGCCGGAGACGTCGTCGCTGTCGTCATCGTCGTCGAGAAGCGAATCGTCGTCGTCGTCATCGTCCTCGATGTCGATGTCTTCGATATCGTCGATGCCCTCGATATCCTCTTCTTCCTCGTCAAGCGCCGCCTTACGGTTGGATGTCGCTTCGGCTTTCTCCTCGTCCGCAGCCTCAAGAGAGGTCTCCGCCGTGGGCTTTTCCGTCTTCTCTTCCTCGCGCGGGGCGTCGTCGGGCCTCGGCTTGCGCGGTTTCAGCAATGGTTCGGGCACGAAAGAGAGGCCGCATGTCGGGCACTCGGCCGGCACCTTATTGAGGTCATAGAAGCGCGCGCCGCAACTGGGACAATCGCGTTTAACGCCTAGTTCCTGCTTGCTCACCTGAGGTCTTTCTAGCTTTCGCGCCGGGGTGGCGCGGAGGAAAAAGCGGTCTGTTGCCACGCAGGCGCAGCGCTGTCAAAACTCGCGGCCCATTCAGCGAGGAAACGAATGACAGAGGCGTCGAGGGCGGATGACGGGCGCGACGAAGCGCCGCCGCTAATTGGCCCGTGGGCCGCACGGCCGGGCGGCCCCCTCGTCGGCGGCGCACGCGCGCCGGCCGACAAGTCGATTTCGCATCGCGCGTTGATTCTCGGGGCGCTCGCCCACGGTGAAACCAGAATTTCGGGTCTCCTCCCGTCGGCGGACGTGATGCGCACCGCGGCGGCCCTGCGGGCTCTCGGCGCCCGCATCGAACGCGATGGCAACGGCGAGAAGGCTATTTGGCGCGTCGACGGCGGCCCCTGGCGGACGCCTGAACGCGCGCTCTACTTTGGCAATTCCGGCACCGGCTGCCGTCTCGTCATGGGCGCCGTCGCTGGTCAGGGCGTGGACGCGGCCTTCGACGGCGACGCCTCTTTGCGCGCCCGGCCGATGGGCCGCATCGCGGAGCCCCTCGAACGTATGGGCGCGCGCATCGCCTCGCGCGACGGGCGGCTGCCGCTCACTGTCGCGCCGGGCGGGAAAGGCCTTAAGGGCGTGGACTACGCGCTTCCCGTCGCCTCCGCGCAGGTGAAGTCGGCGGCGCTACTCGCAGGCCTCGGCGCGGCGGGCGAAACCATCATTCATGAGCCGGCGCCGACTCGCGACCATACCGAACGCATGCTGACGGCCTTCGGCGGGTCAATTCATATCGAGCGGGCCGGCGCGGGTCGACGCATCCGCGTTGCCGGGGGCCAGATGCTTAAGCCTGCGACGATCAACGTGGCGGGCGATCCGTCCTCGGCCGCCTTTCCGATCGTCGCTGCGCTCATTACGCCGGGCTCGGATATTCTCATCAGCAATGTACTGATGAACCCGACGCGCGCGGGGCTATACGAAACCCTGCGCGACATGGGCGCGGACCTGACATTCGAGAACGAGCGAACCGTCGGCGGCGAGCCGGTCGCGGACATCCGCGCGCGCCATTCGACGCTGAAGGGCCTTGCGGTACCGGCCTCCCGAGCGCCCTCCATGATCGACGAGTATCCGATCCTCTCGGTCGCCGCCGCGTTTGCGGACGGCGACGTCTATATGCCGGGAATTGAGGAGCTGCGCGTTAAGGAGACCGATCGCATCGACGCCACCGTCTCGATGTTGAAGGCGGCGGGCGTCGAAACGGAGTCGGGTCCGGATTTCCTCCGGGTCATGAGCGGCGGCGGAGCGCCGAAAGGCGGCGCGCGCATCGACACCCGCCACGACCACCGCATCGCGATGTCGGCGCTTGTTCTCGGCATTGCGGCGGACGAGCCTGTCGAGATCGACGAAGCGTCGATGATCACGACAAGCTTCCCGAACTTCGCAGAACTGATGCGCCGCCTCGGCGCGGACATAGCCCCGTCAGCTTAGGTGCGCCTCGAACCAGGCGAGCGTACGCTCCCACGCCAGCTTGGCCGCCGCCTCGTCATAGCGGGGCGTCGTATCATTATGGAAGCCGTGGTTCGTTTCTGGATAGAAGTAGGCGTCGAAAGTTACGCCCGCCTCTTTCAGGGCTTCGCGATAGGCGGGCCAGCCTGAATTGACGCGCCCATCATTCTCCGCATAGTGAAGAAGAAGCGCCGCTCCTATGGCGCCGGCGTCCTTCGGGTCAGCCTGCCGCCCGTAGAACGGGACCGCGCAGGCCATCTCCGGATAGGCGACGGCGAGCGCGTTGCAGATCCCCCCGCCATAACAGAACCCGACGGCGCCGATCTCGTCAGTCGTTTCATCAAGTGACCCAAGATGTTCGAACCCGGCGAAGAAGTCGTTCATGAGTTTTTCACGATCCATGGATCGCTGCATGGCGCGGCCGTCGTCGTCATTGCCGGGATAGCCGCCGATCGGCGAGAGTCCATCCGGCGCCAACGCCACATACCCCGCCTTGGCGACGCGCCGTGCGACATCTTCTATGTACGGATTTAGCCCGCGGTTCTCGTGGACCACGAGAACGCCGCCGCGCGGAGCCGACATCTCGGCGGGCAGCGCGAGAAGTCCTTCGATGTCGCCATGCCCGGCGGCGGATTGATAGGCGATCCGGCTGGTGACGATATCCGGATCGTCCGGCGCGACCTGCCGCGCGAGCGCATAGTTCGGTTGCAGCGCGGCGAGCGCGCCAACCGCCGCGCCGGCCCCAACCAGCGCGCCGGCGCGGTCAAGGAACTGGCGCTTCGTCATCGCGCCATGAACGTAGCCGTCATAAATCTCCAGGAGCTTCGGGTCGAAGTCCGCCGCGGTCTTCCGGCGAGACGCATCGCTACCGCGCCATTGGGCTCCGCCCGACGATGTCGCTTTCATGGGTTTCTCCCTGTTGCTTGCGCGGCGGACGCCGCTGCGGCGTCTACTTTCCAACCGCGCCCTTGATAAAGTCGCGCAGGTCCTTGGCGTACGTTTGAAGCGAAGCGGGATGCACATACATCATGTGGCCGGCTTCATAGTATTCCGTCTTTACGCGCGCACGCTCCTCCGCAGTGAGGTTCATGTGGTCGACGAAATAGTCCGTGGCGCCAAAGGGCGTCGCAAGGTCGTAGTAGCCCTGCTGAATAAGAACCTTCATGGTCGGGTTTTGCTTGATGGCGTGTTCGAAGTCGATCCCCGTGTTGGGCGCCGTCTGCGACCAGCCAGGGCCGCCGGGCGCGGCGTGTCCCCAATCCCACTTGCCGAAGACGCCGCCCGAAATCTTGTATTTCTTGTCCGACCCGAACTTCAGCGTTCCCGTCATGTAGTCGAGGAACGCCGCGGTATAGGCCGCGCGCACGGTGGAGAAGTAAGGATCATAGTCCATGCTCTCCGCCAGCGGACGGACATGCGCGCCGATGAAGCGCGAGTCGATCCGCCCGACGGTCTTGCCTGTCTTGCGCATCAGTTCCTTCAGGAATTGCTGATGATTGACGCGCAAATTCGCCATCAGCCAGTAGTCTTTGTCGAGGCCGGTATAGGCGGCGAGCTTATCTGCGATCGCCTCACGCTCCTTCGCGGGCAGGCGATTGCCCATGCGCAGCGCAAGCGTGTACGCGCTTGAGGCGAAGTCGTCGACTTCCTTGAGGAAGGGGCGCAGCGCCTTCGGGCGCGGGTCGAGCGCCTCATGATACCAGGCGGTCGCCGCGAAGGTGGACAGGAAAAGGGTGTGGGAGAGATCCATCCCCTCCCCGTCGGCGCCGGCGGTGTAGTCCATGAAGGGCGAGACAAGGATGACGCCGGCGAGATCCATATTATGCTGCGCCAGGAGCTTATAGGTCGTCACGCCCGCCCGCATGCCGCCATAACTTTCGCCAAGCATGAATTTAGGCGATAGCCAGCGGCCGTTCTCGGTCGTGAACCGGGCCATAAACTCGGCCGCAGCGTCGCCGTCCTGATCGACGCCCCAATAATCCTCGCCCTTCGTCTCTCCGAGAAGCTCCGTATACCCGGTGCCGACCGGGTCCATCATGACGAGATCGGCGACGTCAAGGACGGAGTACTCGTTGTTCACATGGGCGTAAGGCGCGGGGCCAGTGTGTTCGCCGTCGGCCAGGACGACCCGGCGGGGGCCAAGAACGCCCATGTGGAGCCACATGGAGGCCGAACCCGGCCCGCCATTATAGGCGAAGACGATCGGCCGCTTCGCGATATCCTCAACGTCCGTACGGCGATAATAGGTGTAGCCGAAGGTCGCCTTCGCTTCGCCGTCCTCACCCAGCATCGGCATAAGGCCGACGGTCGCCTCGTAGGGAACCGCCGCGCCGCCGATCGTGACGGAGCCTTGGGTGACGGACTTCTCATGCTCTGGGTCTTTGTCGGCCTTTGCGCCATGGCCGCATTTCCCGCCCTTCTGCATCATGGGGCATTCGGCGTGGCCCTTTTTCTCTTCGTGTTCACTAAGGGCCGAGGCCGGCGTAGCGGCGGCGAAGGCGAGCGCGGCGGCTGAGGCGAGGGCGGACAAGGCGGTGCGGCGGATCATGGAGGGCGGCTCCCTTTATTGGCGAAGACGGCGCGAGTGGTTCGCGCGCTATCCTTAAACGACTGAGGTGAACGGAGCGTTCCCGCGCCGGCGCGTCAAGCGGACGGTTCATGGGCGGGGCGGCGCCGCACCGCCGTTTCGCCTACTTTCCCAAAGGAATGTAGCGCGCCTCGAACACGAACGGCGTCTCCCTGGCGCCTGGCGAAAGGTCAATGCGCCAGGCCTCAACCGCGTCTACAGCGCCGGCGACATCGATGATGCCTTCGCAGGACAGGACCGCGTCCTTGTGAGGCGATGTCCAGTGACGCACGCGGGCGATCGCCTTGCGGCGGGCTTCCTGCGCGTCGCGAGCGACGACGAGCACGTTCTCATGAAGCTCCGTAAACTGAGCGGCGTCATAGCCGCCCATATTGCAGAAGAAGAGCCGCGGTCCATCGGGGTCGCCCGCGCTTTCGCCTGACGCAGGCGCGACCGTCACCCCATGGCCGTCAACAGCCTCCACCGGTCCCCACGCATCCAGGTGGAGGCTCTCCGGCGTCCCCCACCACTGAGCCTTCAGCGCCGGGACGCAGTCCTCTATCGTCTCGCCGATAGCGAACCGCACATCGTGCAACTCCACATGGCAGCCATCCGCCATGCCGCCAACCAGAATCATGAAGAGTTGGGGCATGAGTCAGCTCTCTCCCTCTGATGAGGCCTTGAGACGTTCGTGTGGGACGCCTTGGCCCTTCGGCCTCATGCACACATAGCTTTCCCATAAAATCGCGCCACAAATAACCGTTTGCGCAGCTTCCAGCGTAACGACAGCCAACCAGGGGCGTCCTCGGCCGGCTCAGCCGCATCGTGCTTGGTCGCTCGGGATCCTTTTTCGGGGTCAGCGCGGCGCCGTCCGGCGCTTGCGTCCACCGCTTGGCCCAACCCTCGCGGCCTTGTATGCGTTGCGGCATGGCGGCCCCTCCTTCCAACGAGCCTGCAAACCTGAAAGTCATCGCCCTCGACGGCCCCGCGGCGAGCGGCAAGGGCACGCTCGCGCGCCGCCTCGCGGCCCATTACGGCTTCGCATATCTCGACACCGGCGTTCTGTATCGCGGCGTCGCCTGGACAATGATTAAGGACGGCGTCGACCCGGCCGATGCGGCGGCGGCCGGCCGCTACGCTCGCGAGTTCAGCCTGAAGAAGATAGAGGGCGCGCCGATCCGATCCCGGGAAGTGGGGGCCGCGGCCTCGAAAGTCGCCGCCGTGCCGGCGGTGCGCGCCGCGCTTCTCGACTTTCAGCGCGACTTCGCCGCAAATCCGCCGGGCGGCGCGGCCGGCGCGATCCTTGACGGCCGCGATATCGGCACGGTCGTCTGCCCCGACGCGCGCGTGAAGTTCTTTGTCACCGCCAGCCCGGAGGCGCGCGCGCGCCGCCGCTGGCTTGAGCTGCGCGACGAGCGGCCCGACCTTACCGAGGCGGCGATCCTGCAGGACATACGCGAACGCGACGCGCGCGACGCCGACCGCAAGGACGCGCCCATGAAGCCCGCCGCGGACGCCGAGTTGATCGACACCACTCATTTGACTATAGACGCCGTCGAGGCGGCCGCGCGCAGCCTCATCGACGGTATTTTCAGGCGCCGTCGCGGCTGATCTGAGCGAGGAGGCGCAAGCCTCCAAGGTCAAATCCAAAATCGGCCGACGAGGCGCTTTCACGTCGCCGCCACGCACTCGCCGCTCTCCCTCAAATTGGGCGCGCAGCGATTATGGCGACCACGAAACAATCACTATGCAACATGGCCTTTCGCGGGCGTCATTTGACGTCCGGCCGGCCTTCAACCCAGGAAAACCCAACTTGTCTGAAACAACCAACCTTAACCCGAGCGTCGACGACTTCGCCGAAATGCTTGAAGCCTCGCTCGTCGACCGCAGCCAGTTCGAAGACACAGTGGTCAAGGGCGTCGTCACCGCCATCGAAAAGGACATGGCCGTCATCGACGTCGGCCTGAAGACCGAGGGCCGCGTGCCCCTGAAGGAATTCTCCCAGCCGGGTCAGGACGTCTCGCTGAATGTCGGCGACACCGTCGAAGTATATGTGGACAGGGTCGAAAACGCCCTCGGCGAAGCGGTGATCAGCCGCGACAAGGCTCGCCGCGAAGAGGCGTGGGAGCGCCTTGAACAGCAGTTCAATGATGAAGAACGCGTCGAAGGCGTCATCTTCAACCGTGTCAAGGGCGGCTTTACGGTGGATCTCGGCGGCGCGGTGGCGTTCTTGCCGGGCAGCCAGGTGGACATCCGGCCGGTGCGCGACGCCGGGCCGCTGATGAACATGCCGCAGCCCTTCAAGATCCTGAAAATGGACCGCCGCCGCGGCAACATCGTCGTCTCGCGCCGCTCTATCCTTGAGGAGGATCGCGCCGAACATCGCCAGGAAGTCGTCCGTGAACTGAACGAGGGAGACGAGCGCGAAGGCGTGGTGAAGAACATCACCGATTATGGCGCCTTCGTGGAGCTCGCACCCGGCGTCGATGGCCTATTGCACGTCACCGACATGTCTTGGAGTCGGGTGAACCACCCGTCGGAGGTGCTTGGCGTCAACGACACGGTTCGCATCAAGATCATCAAGATCAACCCAGAGACCCACCGCATCTCGCTCGGCATGAAGCAGTTGACGCCGGACCCGTGGGAGGGCGTCGCCGCGAAGTATCCGATCAACGCCAAGTTCAAAGGCAAAGTCACGAACATCACCGACTATGGCGCGTTCGTGGAGCTTGAGGACGGGATTGAAGGCCTCGTCCACGTCTCGGAGATGAGCTGGGTGAAGAAGAACGTTCACCCCGGCAAGATCGTCTCCACCTCCCAGGAAGTAGAGGTGATGATCCTTGAGGTGGACGAGAACAAGCGGCGGATATCGCTCGGCCTCAAACAGTGCCTGAACAATCCGTGGGAGCTCTTCGCCGAAGAGCATCCGATCGGCTCCGTCATTGAGGGCGAGGTCAAGAACATCACCGAGTTCGGACTGTTCGTCGGCCTCACCGAAGATATGGACGGCATGGTCCACCTCTCCGACCTTGACTGGGACCGGTCCGGGGAAGACGCGCTCAAGGACTACAACAAGGGCGATATGGTCAAGGCAAAGGTCCTTGACGTCGATCCGGACAAGGAGCGCATTTCGCTCGGCGTCAAGCAGGTCGGGTCCGATCCGATTGACGCTGTCGAAGGCGGCGTGCGCAAGGGCGCTGACGTCACCTGTACGGTGACGGCCATCGAAACCGGCGGCATTGAGGTGCAGGTCGGCGGCGAGGGCGGACCGAAAGCCTTCATCCGCAAGTCGGACCTCTCCAAGGACCGCAACGAGCAGCGGCCGGACCGCTTCGCGGTCGGGGACAAGGTCGACGCGCGGGTCACCGCATTCGACAAGACCTCGCGGCGGATTTCGCTCTCCATCAAGGCGCGCGAGGTCGCCGAGGAAAAGGAAGCTGTCGAGCAGTATGGCTCGGCCGACGCCGGCGCCTCGCTCGGGGACATCCTGGGCGCGGCCCTGAAAGAGAACGAAAAGGGCGACGAGTAAGGGCAGGGCCTGCGGCGCCGCGCAAGAGGCGCGCCGCGCGGGCTTAACCGTGGTCCAATAAACGGAAGGCGCGTCGGCTCGTCCGGCGCGCCTTTCTTGTTGGGTCTGCGACTTGAGAGTTAGCGACAGGCAACCGATCCACGCGGCCGGTTCTTGCGTCTGTCCATTGATCAGAGCCCGTCCGAAAAACCGGCAACGTCCCCCGTGATCGGATAGCCAGACGCGCGCGGGCCGCCGCGTCAGCCGGTTCGGGGCCTGTTTCTTATTGACCTAGAGCCTGAAACGCATCGTCGCATGGAAACGAACGTCTCATTGTCTGTCACCAAATAGGCGGCGGTCACTCGCAAACAGGGTTTCAGATGAGATAGCGGTAGATCGAATACGCCGTCAGCCAGAAAAAGGCGTAGGCGGCGAGCGTCAGGCCGGCGCCGTGGGTGGCGTCGCCGATGGTGTCGCGCGCGGCCAGATTGTGGGCAATGAGGCGTGAACCGACGAAAAGCGCCAGCATCGGGTAAAAACCAATCAGAAAGAACAGAATGTCCATCGACATGGTCAGCGCGGTGCGCTTGGCGTCAAACAGGCCGAAGACCGGCAGCATCGAGGCGAGGAACCAGGTGGCGAGGATCGGCGTCGCGACCGTCCATTTTACGAGGAGGTTTATTTCGTCCTTAAGGCCAATGGTCCGTCCTTGCACAGCATATTGAGCCATAGCGCCGCCGTCTTCCTTCCAAAGCTTCCTGTTTGGTCTCGCGCCGTTATCATGGTCGCGCGTTTTTTGTTTCCCGAGTACCTTATCTCGCATCGTACGGCGAGGTGCTGGCAGGCCCGTTCCGTTTCGCAGACACGGTTCGAGACCCTCGCTTCCCATCCGGCTGTCAGCACCTGTCGCGCGTCTTACTCGCGACCGACACGCTCAATACGCTACCACGCGCATCCAATCCGTGGGAATGAAGCGCTGACACCCAGCTCAGCGTCAAGCATGATTGACGTAAAGCTCGCTTGTCAAGCGTTTTCGGGCGTTTCGCCATACTGGGCGGATGTCATGGGCCGATGAACGAATACCCGCAAAAGCGGCTTCTGGAACAAGCTTCCACGCCGATACCGCAGTCGCCAAATCGGGCGCCGGCTGATGGTTCCCATCCAGCGATTGCGACAAACTGCGAAAAACCGGCGCGCAAGTGCGATAGACTAAGTCGCATACATTACCCTGACCAAAACCCGGACTCATGAACCGATCATTCCGGAATCCGTAGATGCCAACATCTATGATTTGGACGAGATTTCGAACTATTCGGAATCTAGCGAACTGAGGGCCAAGGAAGCGGCCCGCTAGAGGCTGCGCTTCCGGCGCAGATCGAAGAACCGCCCAATAACCTGCCGGATTTCGGGCGATCGTAGGAGCCCGCGCCGATGCGTGGACTGGAACGATGTAGAGTGCAAGATTGAGGTCGCTTCCTAGAGCGAATGCGCACTAGGAACTGCGTGGACAGGCGGGAACGCAGACAAGCAATCGACGACAAACATTGGGAGCGGCTTAGAGTGCCTGAATTGCCGGAAGTCGAGACCGTCAGGCGCGGCCTCGCGCCAGCGTTCGAGGGCGCTCGCGTGTCGGGCGTTCAGCTGAACCGCAAGGATCTGAGGTTCCCGTTTCCGGAGGGCTTCGCGGCGAGGCTCGAAGGCGCCCGCGTCGAGAACCTTGGCCGACGCGGGAAGTACCTCCTTGCCTCACTTTCCTCCGGCGAGACCCTCATCATGCATCTCGGCATGTCCGGCAGGTTCTCCGTCGCCGCCGCGGCGCGAAAAGCGGCGCAGACGGCCGCCGACGCCTTTCACTACGCCGCCGCGTGCGATCCCCGCCATGACCATGTAGTCATCTCGCTCGACGGACCGAAGGGCGCCGCTCGCGTCACCTTTAACGATCCGCGCAGGTTCGGGTTCATGGACCTCGCGGCGACAGAGGACCTGGCGGAATGCCGGCATTTCGCCGGAATGGGGCCGGAGCCGCTATCCGAAGCTTTCTCCGATGCATATCTCGCAGAGCGGCTAAAAGGCGGACGGTCGCCAATAAAGGCCGCGCTGCTCGATCAGCAGGTGGTCGCCGGCGTCGGCAACATCTACGCCTGCGAGGCGCTCCACCGCGCCGGCGTCTCCCCGCGCCGGCGTGCTCACGGTGTGGCGGGCGCGCGTTCAAGCCGCCTGCGGGCGGCGCTCGTGAGCGTCCTTGAGGAAGCGATCGCGGCCGGCGGGTCGAGCCTTCGCGACTTTGCCGCCGCCGACGGAGAACTCGGATACTTCCAGCACGCCTTTGAAGTCTATGGCCGGGCGGGCGAGCCATGCCGGCGGTGCGGCGGCGTCATTCGCCGTCTTGTTCAAGCCGGCCGCTCCACCTTTTACTGCGGCGGATGCCAGAGGTGAGTTCAAGCGAGCGGACGGTCCGAAAACGGCGTTGACGCTAGCGATTTCGAGGGATATACGCCGCGCTTCCGACGTTGGCGGCTTGTTTGTTGAGAAACGAATGAGGCGGATGTCGACCGGCGAAACGCCACAGAATTTTGACGGGACGCATTATCGGCCGCCGCCGAAAAATGCGCTTTGGAATTGAGCAAGTTGAGCGATCATGGCTAATACGACCTCCGCTAAGAAGATGGTGCGAAAGATCGCGCGGCGCACCGAAGTGAACAAGGCCCGCCGGTCGCGCGTGCGCACCTATCTGCGCAGGCTGGAGGACGCGATCAGGTCCGGCGATAAGGCGGCCGCGGACGCTGCGTTCCGCGCAGCGCAGCCGGAGCTGCACCGCGCCGTTTCCAGAGGCGTCATCCACAAGCGAACGGCGGCGCGCAAGTTGTCAAGATTGTCGTCACGGGTGAAGGCGCTCGCCGCCTGAGCCGAATGGCGCCCGCGCGACGTTCGTCGCGAACAACGCGACACGCCGCTTCAAAAGCGCCGCATGCTGACATGCGGCGTTTTTTTGTTTAGGCGACTGACATTAGTCATGCGCAGCGGCTTGCGTCAGCCGACGCAATCGCGCACTTTTTGCCCATGTACAGTGTGCGCGTTGTGAAATTCGCGAATGGGGGATTTTTTTGCGGAACGCTGTTTTCGATAAGCGATTGAATTTATCGCGAATTGCGTTTTGCAAGAGAAAAATACGGGTCCGCGTCCCCTTAAAGCCGATTCTTTCGGCTTGCGCGCCCCAAGCCGATTAGTCATATTCTTGTTGCAAACTTTGTGAGGCGTACGGATTATCGTGTTGGGGGCCTCGCGGTTTAAGCGCCATAAGATTAGATGAAAGCGCGGTCGAGGACGGCTTAGTCAGTTTCGCCGATCGAGATCTCGCAGGCGCGCAGTTAAGGCGCATTCAGCGGCGGTGGAGGCCGTGTTCGCCGGTTGAGCCTTTAAGATAAACGCCGCGCTGCGGCGTGGTGTGTGGTTGGCGCTTATTTTGCGCTTCAAGGGGCTAGCACGATGACCAACGATGTCGCTATTCAGTTCGTCGCAAGTCAATTCGTCAGGCGAGCGCTGAGTAACTACACATCTGCGTCTCGTTGCGGCGATCTGAGTTTTACTCGTTTCTCGTAGCTTAGCGTTCGGTCAAGCCGACAATCCGGCGCTCAGTCGGATCGTCTCCAAGAGCGCAATCAGACGCGCTCATTCTCAGAGTTAAAGATTCTCCTCAGCCGGCGCTCGTCCGGGCGCTGATCTTATCTTGCCAGCACGGGCGCGCCCGTCGCGGCCTAAATTCTTGGGGTTGTTCATGGATGATCATGCGAGTGGTCATGTCGATGCTTTTGCGAAGAGGTTTGTGGTCTTTCAGGACCTGCTGCGATCACGGTTCGGGGACGCGGTGTACAGGTCCTGGATGTATGACCTCGCAATTCTCGACGCGTCCTCCGACGTGGTGACGCTGACGACGGAGTCTCCGGTCATCGCTGACCGGCTAAATCAGCAATACCGCCATGGGATGCTGAAAATCTGGAACGCCGGCGTTGCGCCGGTTAAGGCGATGTCGATCAAGACGCGCGCGCGTCTGGGGCCTTCCGCTGCGCGGGCGCGCGCAAAGACCAATGCAGCCTCGCCGTCGGGCCGCGGCTTTTTCGACCCGCTCGCCGCCTCGCCCGGCGCAGGGGCCGCCGCAGTCGGTGACGAGCCATCAGGCCAGGTCGGCTCACGTATCGATCCCAAGGCGCGTCTTGAAAACTTTGCGGTGGATAACACAAATCGCACCGCGTATCTCGCGATCGAACGCGCCCTCAGGTCAAAATCGCTCGGCGGCGTCGTTTATTTGCACGGCCCGTCAGGCTGCGGAAAAACGCACATGATGTGCGGCCTCGCGAACGAGTGGCGCGTCTTGCGGCCGGATGACCCGATCGCGTATTTTTCCTATGCCGATTTCAGGGATGAAGTCGCGCCCGCCGCGCGGGCGAACAAGCTGCAGGCCGTGCATCGGCGCCTGTTCGCATGCGAAGCGCTGTTGATAGATGACGTGCATCTCCTGGATGGATGCCGACGCACCCAGGAAGAGATCCTTGTCCTGATCGACGTCTTCCGGGCGGCCGGCAAGCACCTCATAATTTCAGGCGGCGTCGATCCAGAGGGGCTCAAGGCGAAAGGCCTGAATGAGCGCCTCGCCGACAGGCTCGCCGGCGGCTTGCCATTGGTTATTCAGCCGGCGGGGGACAATCTGCGCATTGAGATCCTGTCGAAGCAACGCGCCGCGAGCGATGCGCAATGCATCCTGGGGGACGATATTCTTGAATTTGTCGCACGCCATTTTCGGCGCAGCATAAGGGAGGCGATAGGGGCCATGAACCAGCTTTTGTTGGAATACGGACAAGAGGCGCGCCATATTTCTTTTGAGGAGGCGCGGGCGTCGTTGCGCCCTCGCCTTAAGACAGGGGCGGAGGCCGTCACGCTTGAAGACTTGTTGGCGGAAGCGGCGACGGCGTTCGGACTAACCGTCGAGGAGCTCGTCGGCCGCGCCCAGCCGCAACGCATCGTCCGTGGGCGACATGCCTTCAATATGATCGGCCGCGACCGAATGGGCGTGTCCTTTCCGCGCCTCGCGGGCGTGCTGAAGCGCGACCACACGACGATCATGTCCTCTTACGATCGCGCCCATGCGATTCACGATCGCGATGCGGACTTCAGGGAAAAGGTGGCGGCGATCCGGAACAACCTCGGCGTTTAGAGGCGTTTACGGCTTCGGCGCTTAAATCTAACCGCCATAAGGCATTTATTGCGCGGGTTGCGACGTGACGGTCTGCGCCCGCGCAAGGGCGGCCATACGCGCATGGGTCTGTTGCAGCCCCGGGCCTACAGGCGCGCCGCAAGCCAGTCGGGGAAGTCTTTCGCCTCCATGGTCTCGAAACCGTCCGTATCCGCTGCTTTTCGCCCGATCCAGTTGAGCGCTTCGGGTTTCCAGCCCGCGCCGTCATAGACAAAGACAAAGCCGCGTTCGCCGATATTCTCCAACGCGTTGAGATACACGTAAGGCAGTTGTTCATCGACCGAGCCTGATACGCGTTGGCGCTTCGTCTCGATGAGATACTGGTCCGACCCAAGGATCAGCAGAAATTCGATCCGCGCGCGGTGGCCATAGACCGACCGATAGGGCGCGTTCGTCACCGCCGCCCGCAAATCCGGTTCGCGGTACAAGCGGGCCTCTTTCCAGTCCGACGCCGCGATGATTTCGATGTCGGCCTGTTTCATGACCGCTCGGATGTGCGCTTCCAGACTGCGGCCGGATTGCAGCGCCGAATCCCGGGAGGACGGCTTTGCTTTCAAGCCCGGGGATGACGCGCTTGCGCTCGGGAGCATCAAGGCGGCGCAGGCTGCCAGAAGCATTAACAAGCGCATCGAGGTCAGGGCCGTAGGCGACAAGCGCGGACGGGAATGGCGCCGCGCCGCGTCGCGATTGCGTAAGGTCGGTGAATTTGAGCCGACCCTTGACGAATGTCACCCCCGCCTTTCCCGCCACCCAGTCATGCCACCAGCGGGTGTCGGTGCGCGCCGGCACGAGGCAAACGACGATGCAGCCCTTGCGGCTCTCCCGCCACGCCTTTTCCATCCACCGCGCAATCATCCGACCGTAGGGCGGGTTCAGCCACACCCTGCCGTACGGACGCCAGTCCTGCGCCAACCCATCCTCATCTTCGGTGAAATACCAGGGGCAAAGGGCGTTTCCATCGCTCGCCGCCGCGTCAAGCTGGAAGCCGTAGACCGTATCCAGCGCGGCGAAAAGCTCAGGCGGCGTGCCCCAGTGTTCGCAGCCCGAAGAGAATAAAGAGGCGTGTGTCATCCGGACGAGCATAAGAGCGGCGCAAGGCTGTTCGATGAGATTTAATAAAAAACATCTCTGGCGTGATGCGCACGCGCTGCTTCTTCGCAATGGGGGAATGTTCAGCGAGTTTGGCGCGTGTCGGGGCCAAGCGCGCCGGGGTTTAGCGCGCTTCGCGGATAAGTCGGCGCGGTTGACGGCTCCCATCCGTCAACTCCGCAAGAGAAGCACGGCGAAACAGCAATCTACAACCGTTGAGCGATCCTGAAGGAACGCAAAAGGCGCTAGCGCGCCACGGCGCCCTCCGGCTGCAGCGCAAATTTCGCAAAAAAGTCCAGCGTCTCCTGGCGCGTGCGCGAGGCGGCGTTCCGCCAGTCATGGACCGTTTCGGGATTGAGAAGCTCACCCTCAGGCGAGACGAAGAGGACTGTGGGCGTGCCGCGTAACTCTTCGACCCCGAATCGCCGCGCGACGTCGAGGTTTCGGTTACGCCGGCCCACATCTACATAGACGAGGTGAAAGCCGCGATCGACGATCGCAGCGAACTGCGGCTGCTTCAACCGGCCGGCAAGCCCGCGGCTGTCATGGCACCAGTTCGCGCCGAAAACCAAGGCGACCGTCTTGCCGGTTCGCCGCGCGTCAGCGAGGGCGCCATCAACGTCGAAGTCGGCGTTGCGCCCCTTGCTGAACGGGCGCGCCTCAGGATGGTCTTCCTCGACCAGAATCCGGTCCTCGCCCGCGAGCGCGTCCGCAGCCCGAAGCGCAATTCGCATGATCTCCTGGCTCGGACGGTTAAAGGCTGCGGCGACGCCGGGCGCCGGCGGCCCTTTGACGCCTGTTATCAGGAAACCAATAACGAGATCGTCATCGGCCGGCGGCGCGAACTCGTACGCCGGCGCGTCCAGCACGCGCCAGGCGCCGCTGTATAATCCGTACGCCTCCCCGGCGTGGCCGATCAGCGTCCGTCCGGGCGCGACGGCGACATCATCCTCATTGATCTCCATGCCCGCGGAGAACGCCTTTGCCCAGTCATTTCCTTCGGCGCGATTGGCGCGCGTATCGGAGAGCCGCCATGCGGGCGTCGCGATCGCCTCCACGCCGCTTGCCGCGCGGATGAGGCGCGCTATCTCCGCCGCCGAGGCGCGCAAGCCCCCTTGCGGCGAGAAAAGCGTCGGGTTGTCGCCCGGCGCATAGCGGGCGAGGAACGCGTTTCGATCAAGGCCCTCCTCGGATGAAAAGTGCGGCGGCGGCGCAAGCCGGTCGACTGCTCCATCAATTTGAGCCGCCCAGCCGTCATCATCTTCAGACCACCGATAAAGCGCTGCGCCGGCCGCCCTTGCCTCGTCAGAAACGCCCGACCAGTTAAAGCCAGCGTCAAGTCCGAGCGGCCTTAAGACGAGATCAGCGACAGCCCCGTCAAAGCGTTCTCCCGTCGCGATCTCGATTGCGCCCGCGGCGAGGCCGTAATTGATGTTTGCGTAGGCGAAGACGTCATCGTCCGTCGACGCGGCGAACAGCGCCTGCTCGCCCCGAAAGCGCTCCTCCATGGACATCGGCGCGACGGCCCAATATTCGGATGGGTCTCGAACCCCGGCGGTGTGGCCTAGCGCTCGGCGCAAAGTGACGTTTTCGCCCTTCGGCGGGCGCACCCAGGGCAGATGCTCCGTAACCGGCGCGTCAAGGTCAAGACGTCCTTGCCCGGCGAGGCGCGCGGCGGCCATCGCCACCGCCACTTTCGACACCGATGCAACGCGCGCTTTGGTATCCGACAGCATCGGCCGCGCGCAGCGTTGAACGCCATTTGGCGTAAGCGGATCAAATTCCGCGCACCCGGCCGCGCCCGCATAGACGACCTCGCCGCCACGCAGGATTGCAAGAGAGGCGCCCGCGAGCGGTTGTCCGCTTTCCTCGCCAGCGACGAGCGCCTCGAGCGCAGCGGTCGCCTCGGCGCGACTCATGTCAGCCTCGCTTCTGTCGACCGCATGCGCCGAAGACATGGCGAACATCGCGCCGCAGATAGCGCCGAAGCGTTTCGCGCGCAGGCTCTTCATCAATGATGCTCCACATTAATTCAGATAGGACGGAATTTAGATCGCACGGAATTCAGATCGGACGTTCACCCGGGACACAGCCGCGTCAGCCGTCGTCGCCAGGGCTCCCCCCGGGCGCGGGGTCGGCGCGCCGCGTATAGACGCCTGTGAACCAGACGTCCCAAGCGTCGGTATCCGGATTGTACTGCCAGAACTCCTGCAGTACGGCCCCGTCCTCGCGCGGCGTCCAGCGTCCGCGGAACGGAAATGCATCGCCAGAAATGGCGTAGGAAATCGCGCCCTCCATCGCCATGGCCGCACCGTCAAGGCCGCCCGAATAATCGATCGTGACGCCGGGGCTTGACCAAACCTGACGCCATTGCCGGGTCGCCGGATCGACGAAATTTAGGCTCAAGCCTACGCCGCCGCTGGCGCTCCGCCACTCCTCGAGCAGAGTGCAACCGCCATCCTTTGTTGTGATGCGGTTTACGCCGGCGGGCGTGCCGTCCGGCAGCGCGACGCTCCACTCGCCAAGCCAGAAGTCAAAATCGCGATATGGCGCGGCCGCGTCGGCGCAGTCAGTCGGAAGGGGCTGGGCTGTCTGTTGGACTGAAGCCGCCGCGCCAGCTTCCGTTTCGGGCGTCGACGTCTCGGGAGATGATTGAGCGGCCGTCAGCGCGGGGCCAATCGGCACAGCGGCGCTGACGAGTCCCGCGACGATGGCGGCGCGCGCGCGCGAAACGCTCGCGCAGATTGTAGAGTTCGCCATGCGCACACCCTGATTAGCCCCGGCGACGTCGCCGCAGCGCAAAAAACACTCAAAGCCTAGCGGAATTGTGGCTCGTCGGACGACAAAAAAGGCGCCATGATTGTTAGCGGTTGGGCGGGGGCTGGCCGGGGGGCAGTGAGGTTCGCCTTGAACCATCGTTTCGCCGCGGAAATGTCGCAAGCGCGAATGATGGTTTAAGCGTTGACGAGCGGACGATAGAGGGCGCGCGCAAGGAAAGCGGGTGCTCCGGGTGACTGGCGACCCGGACGACGGGCGTAAGGGGAGCGACGGTGGACGGCGAAGAATTCTTCGACATCAAAGACATCCGCAAGATCAACTTTAACAAGTTGGTGCGGATGTTGCCGGGCGGCACGTTCTGGCAGAGCTTGACGACGCGCGGCCAATACATCACCGCGATCCTGCGCTCGCAGAAGGTCTTTCTCGATAACAATATCGACAACGCCCTGCGCATTGCGCACTTCATCGCGCAAGGGCTGATCGAGACCGGCTTCCTCAAATACAAGTCGGAAAATCTCAATTACAGCGCCGAGCGCCTGATGCAGATTTTCCCGCGCCATTTTCCGGGCGGGATCGCCGAGGCGCGCCGCTACGCACGCAATCCGCGCAAGATCGCGAACCGCGTCTACGCCAACCGCATCGGCAATGGCGACGAAGCGTCGGGCGACGGCTGGCGCTATCGCGGCCGCGGCTTCTTCCAGCTGACGGGCCGCGCCAATTATCGCCGCTTCGGAGAAATCGCCGGCTACAACCTTGAACGCGATCCGGAGATCCTGGAGCGCAACCTCAAAAAGTCGATCGAAATCGCGGCGTCTTACTTCGACAAGCTCGGACTTGGGTCGTATGCGGACCAGAATGACGTGCGCGCGGTGTCGCGCGGCATCAATCGCGGCGATCCGGAGGCAAGCTCGCCAGCCCACGGCGAGGCGGAGCGTATCGTCTGGACGCGCCAGGTGCTCGATCTCGTCCGCAACCCCCAACGCATCGACAAGGGCGCTGAGGATTACGCAAGTGAGCGCACCGCGGAACTGCCCAACCAGCCTGACGGGCTCTATGTGGGCGATCGCGGGCCGGAAGTGCGCGAGGTGCAGCGCGCGCTCAATCTTCTCGGTTATGACGCGGGCGCCGAGGACGGCATTTACGGCGTCAATACCGAGCGCGCCGTCGTCAATTTCCAGCGCGAAAAAGGCCTTGAGATCACGGGGGCGGTGAATTCCGCGACCACGAATGCGCTGGACGAGGCCCTCGCCGACACGCGCAAATCCATCCCGCCGGAGCGCCTTGAGGGCAATGACCGGGATGCGACGCGCGCCGGCAATCGCGAGATCAGGGACTCGCGCACAGTCGGCAATACCGGCGCAGCTGTCGGCGGCGCAAGCGCCGCGGGCGCGGCCAATGAGAGCGGCATGATCGAAGAAGGTCGCGAAGCGCTCGAGGACCTCGTCGGCGGCGAAGAGGAAAAAGAAGAAGTCGAAGGGACAGAGGAAAAGTCCGCGACCGAAAAGCCGCCTACTGAGGAGGCGCCGGCAGCTGCGGAGCCGGAGTCCGAAGCGGCCGTCGACGAGCCGTTATCGGAAGCGGTCGGCGACGAACCGGCCGAAGCGGCGCCTGCATGCATTCCCGCGGAGGAAGCGGCGGATAGCGCCGGCGACATGGAAGACGCCGAAAGCGGCGACCCGGAGGAAGCGCCCGACGCAGACGCCGAGACGCTGCCGATCTGCGAAACCGAACCGGCGGATGAAGCGGCGGTCGAAGAGCCCGCCGCGGAAGCGGCGCAAGCCGAAGAGCCGGTCCCGGCGGCGCCTGAGGATGAAGCGCCAGAGCCTGAAGCGGAAATAGAGCCGGAAACCGCCGAGCCGGCGACGGCGGAGGCGGAAGAAACGCCCTCAGCGCCTGAACCCCAACCCGAACCTGAACCGCAATCTGAACCGGCGCAAACGCCGGCTGCGGAACCGTCGGCGCCTGAACCCCAACCAAGCGAGCCGGTGGACGAAGCGCCGCTCGACCCCCTGCCTCCCGCAGTCCAACCGCCGGAACCGGAAGCGCCGGCGGACGACGCTACGCGCGAAACCGGGGAGATCGTCGAATCGCCTCCTCCCGCGCCGCCAAGCGACGCAGACGAGGGCGACGGCGATTTTCTGCAGGTAGGGATCCTGTTGGCGATTGCGATCGCCGGGGCGTTCATTTTCCTCCGTTCACGGCGGGTCGCGCGCGATCGCATGGACGCCTATCACTTCAATCGATAGAGACTAAAGCGTCGTCGCTTCAATCGGAATCGGGGCGACGCTTTAAGCCTTTGTTATTGAGCGTTTCCGAACGGCCAACCGCACACATTTGGCCTGGAAACGCTTTAGGCCGCGTCGCCACCCGCCGTTGCGCGGACTGATGTCAGGCCTCGCGCAGGCGGGGTATAAACTAGGCAGGGGGGGTATAAACTAGAAAGAGAAACGCGCGGGCGCAGCAGCGCCCACGCGTCTTCGTGTTTGTTAAGGGGGTAAGCACTGGCGCGTCATTTAACGCGCGTCATGATCATGCGGCTGGCGGCCCAGATTAGGCGATAGCTTTCGTGATCAATTCAGCGAGATTGCTTACTCCCGCTGCAGTCGCGAACGGCAACTACCCGCCGATCCGCCAAATCGGCGATGCCGCTCAGAATTCGGATTTTTGGGTCTGGCGTTACAGCGCCTTCAGATCGGCCGCCGCTTCGCGGCCCCGTTCCGTGGCGATTTCGTAAGACACTTTCTGTCCGTCCTTCAATGTGTCCATGCCGGCCCGTTGCACCGCGGACACATGCACGAACACATCCTTGCCGCCTTCGTCAGGCTGAATGAACCCAAAGCCTTTTTCGGTATTGAACCACTTTACCGTACCAGTCGCCATGAGGAGATCTCCTTTGATCTTGGCGCGACAGGGCGCGGGATTGCGCCCCGAGGTATCGAGCAACAAGTCTTGGTCGTTGCCAGGCGTCGCCCGTCGGTAGGGTTCTTGGCCGTTCAGCAGCAAAACGTGTCTTCGATGCGACGATATTACACTTTGCAAGCACTTTTGTCACCAGAACTCGACTTCGCCAAATAGCCTGCGCAAAGAGTGAAATTGCGGCCTTGGCGACGCGGAAAACCGGCCAGACCGATCAAGGCGAAAGCCTGCGCCTTTAACACGGCGCCTCAAGTCCCACGGAAGCCGCGATACATGAATTCCGATCAATATCGCGCTGTCTTCCTTTCTTCGCGCCGGCCGCCAACAAAGGCCGCGGAATCAGGCGGGATCAAAGGTTAGACCCGCATGAGCGGTCAGTCGTTCTATCAGCGCGTCCCCCATGGCGGCGGCGGGCGTCGTCACGCCGCCGGCGTTGTTTTCGCCGCTAAGGTCTAGCGCCAGACAGGCGGCGGCTTCGGCGATCATTTTTGACGTCGAGCCATAGCCGGGATCGCGATCGCCGGTAACAAGCGCCTTCGCGGTTTCGCCTGATGCGCCCTTCGCGATGAAAAGCGCCTTGAAATAACCTGCCTCTCGCTGGCGCTTTGACGGCCCTTCGCCGGGCTTCGGCAGAATGGCGTTCTTCAGGAGCGCGCGCGTCGGCCCCAGGGCGAGCCCCGCGCCGAAAAAGCCAAGGCCGCCGGCGATGGCGTAGGCGGCGGCGGCGTTCGGCGCGGCCATCATCTCGGAGTACTTAAAATCCTGTCCGTAGGCGTATTCCATCAACAGGTTTGAGCGATGGACATTGCGCATGTTGATGTCCGCCATGATGAAGGGCGCGGCCCAGACGCCGGCGTCGGCGTCGTATCTGGGCGCGCGCACGTTCGGCTGGCGCGGGCGGGAAGACGTCGCATCCGGCGCAAGCCCATAGACGTCGCGCATGACGTCGCGCGCGGCGGCGTCGGCGCCCGCAAGCTCGAGCGTCGCAACGGCGCTCGCCGCAGTGCCGCCGGACATGCCGCCGCGCATTTCGAGAACGCGGCACGCCACCTCCGGCGCCGGCGCGCCATGCGCATCGGCGAATAGTTTTTGTACAAAATAAACGCCGAGATCGAACGGGATTGAATCGAAGCCGCAGGAATGGACGACGCGCGCGCCGGTCGCCCGCGCCTCCTCGCCATAGCGGTCGATCATCCGCCGCATGAAAGGCGGCTCTCCGCAGAGGTCGACATAGTCCGTTCCCGCCGCCGCGCAGGCCGCCACCAGAGGCTCGCCATATTTCTGATAAGGACCGACGGTCGTCAGAACGACCTTTGCGCGGCGGACCATGGCGTCGAGGCTCGTCGGATCGGCGGCGTCCGCGACGATGCGGGGCGCCTCGGCCGCGCCGACCTCCGCCATCACCGCAGCAAGCTTCTCCGGGCTCCGCCCCGCGACCGCCCACTTGACCTCATCGCCGACGCCGTACTCGGCCGCCAGGTACTCCGCCACAAGCCGCCCCGTGAAGCCCGTAGCGCCCCAGACGATGATATCGAATTCGCGTGTGGTCATGGTCTCATTCCTTCCCCGGCGCAGCGGCGCCGCCACGTCTTCGGGCGATGGGCCGGCGCGCGCCTCACAATCCGGCGACGGATACGTTCCGGCATTGCAAAGTCTCCGGCGCCGGGCGTAGGGAGACCAGACCTTGTTTCCGCGTTCAGCTTTCGACAGTCAATCTCGCCGCCAATGCTCCTCGCCGCCTTCTTGATCTTCGCCGCCGCGCTCGTGCAGGGAGCGGTCGGGTTCGGCTTCGCGCTCACCGCCATGCCTGTCCTCGCGCTCCTGATGGACGTGAAGGACGCATCCGCCCTGGTGGCGCTCTCAGCCTTCACGCTGTCAGCGATCATGCTCGCGCAGAATCGCAAGGACGTGCATTTCGGCGAGGCGGCGGGGCTAATCGGTTCGGCGCTCGTCGGCATTCCGTTCGGCATATTCCTCCTGGCGCGCGCGCCGCAGCAGCTCGTCCTGTTGATCCTTGGGGGAACGATCGCCGCATTCGCCGTCTACGCCCTCGTCAGCCCGAAGCCGCCGCAACTGAAAAGCGGGCTCTGGCGCTATGGCTTCGGGTATGTGGGCGGCGTCCTCGGCGGCGCCTACAACACCAGCGGACCGCCCGTGGTCGTCTATTCGGCGATGCGTTCCTGGCCGCATGAGAAATTCGTCGCCGTGACGCAGGCTTTCTTCACCCCGACCTATCTGATGATCGTCGCCGGCCACGGCCTCTCCGGCCTGTGGACGCGCGAGATCCTGACAATCTTCGCCATAAGCGCTCCCGGCATCCTCGCCGCGACGATAATCGGCAAACGGATCGCCGGGCGCCTCCCCGTCAAGGCGCTGTCGAGAGCGGTCTATGGACTGCTGCTCGTGTTGGGCCTAGCGATCGTCGGGACGAACCTTTAAAGCGTCACGCGCCCGGCAACGTGTCTTCAATGGCGGCCTTAATGCGATCCGACATCGGCTCCACCGAGGACGGAAACGCGGCGAGGAGCGAGCCGTCCGGCCCCACCAGATATTTATGAAAGTTCCACTTCGGCGCGTTGTCGGCGCCGAGCATCTCCCGCGCCCACAGGTAGAACGGATGCGCCGCATCGCCCCGCACGACGGTTTTATCCGCAAGCGGAAATCGCACATTGAAGTTCGTTTCGCAGAACTCCTTGATGCGGCCGGCGCCGCCCGGCTCCTGCCCGCCAAAGTCGTTCGACGGCACGCCGATGACGACGAGGCCCTTGTCCTGATACGCCGCATAGAGCGCCTGCAGCCCCGAGTACTGATCGGTGAAGCCGCACAGGCTCGCCGTGTTCACCACCAACAGCGTCTTGCCGGCGTAGCCCTTCAGCGGCATGGGCGCGCCGTCGATCGCCGTCAGCGTGAAGTCGTGCGCGCTCTCGCCGGCTTGAGCGTCGGACGTGGGCGCGCCCTCCTCAGCCGCCGCGGGGACGGCGATGCAAAGGACCAGTGCGGCGAGGAATGATTTGGCGGGGGAAAGGGGCATGGGGCTGCTCCAAAACTGATGAGCGCGATACGCTATAAAGTGCGATGCGGATGACGATGGCGGTTGAGAGGGAAAAGGAACCCGCTCCCGCATTCATGGGGGTTGAAAGGGGTTGGGCACCATGTCGACGTCGCCGAAGGCGGCTGAGGGGGCTAGGCTGCGGCTATGCCCCTTCGCAAGCCGCACCCAAACGCGAAAGCTCTCCGCAAGGACATGCCGCCGACGGAGCGCAAGCTCTGGGCCAAGCTGCGCAATCGACAGCTTGGCGGTTTTCGCTTCCGTCGTCAGCATACGGTCGGGCCGTTCATCGCAGACTTCGCCTGCGTCGAGGCGCGGCTTGTCGTTGAGCTCGACGGCGACCAGCACGGCCGCGACGACGCGCCGGCGCGGGACGACCGCCGCGACGCCTTACTTGAAGAGAACGGTTGGCGCGTTCTGCGGTTCTGGAACCGTGAGGCGTTCGAAAACATGGAAGGCCTTCTTGAGACGATCCTCTACGAGGCGCAGATGCACGTCGCGGAAATAAGACGCCGTCGCGAAACCGACGATCCGTAGGCCCCCATCCCCTCGCTTCGCTCGGGACTTCCCCCATAAATGGGGGAAGACGGCGCAGACCTTCAGGCTCGAGCGTTTCTATCTGGAAAGACGATATAGCAACTATGAATCGGGAGATCGCACAGCGCTATTCTTCCCCCATTCATGGGGGAGGTGTCGCCGGAGGCGACGGAGGGGGTTATTCTACGATAGGCGTAGGGGACTCCGTCCAATCCGCATCATGCGGATGATCTAGCATCTCGAAGACAACGTTTTCCCACCACAGACGACCAACTTGTGCCTTCAGTTCATCACCTTCCCTTTGAGCTCCATACCTGCCCGAGTATATTCCGACGAATCGGTAGGGCTTCGCTGAAAAATCTGTCCCGAGCCCGTCTTCGGTTTGAACGAATTGCCCGCCGTATTGAACTATGAACGCTGGTGAGCCCGACATTCCTTCTCTACCCGCAGTATCAACTAGAGTGATCGGCAAGCCGTCAGCATACCTATATGCTTCACTCGCAATGCTGCCGCGCTTCCACAGAGGCCTACCTCCTTGGAGGGCCAATCCGCGGGGGAAGCCCATAATGAATACATCTACCCCAGGCATCTCCACGATTTGATCGTTGTCCAACTCGTGCGGCAAAATAGCTCTTGTAGCTACCGGGAAACTCTTGGGTAACTCGAGACACGCCAAATCAATTGTCTGACCGTGACGATGCTGCTTCCAAAGACGCGTGTGACTGTCGTCAATCAATGAAAGAGTTGTATTGCAAGTCTCCACGATCTGGTTCAGTGCATGAGGTCGAAATAGCGGCGTTGAGACTGTGACCTTTGTGGGTTCGCCGTACTTCGATCGGCATTGACCAGTATAAATGTCGCGACCAGAAAAGACATGCCAATTTGACACAAGCCAAAGCCTGTTGCTCCTTCGCCAAATCGAACCGGTCGCCGGAAACGTCCCGCATTTATTTAAGAACGAGAGCTCTAGCCTGAAGGCGACCGGATTGAGGTCAATGCGTGGGCTATTGAGTATCGACATCCAAATACAACTTCCCGCCCATCTCCTTATACTTTTCGCTCATGTCGGCCATGCCCTGGCGGGCTTCGGCCGAGGCGCGTTCGAGGTCTTTCTTCTCGTTATCCGACAGGCCGTCGGCGTAGTCGCGCACGTCCTGGGTGATCTTCATGGAGCAGAATTTCGGCCCGCACATGGAGCAGAAATGCGCCACTTTATGCGCTTCCTTGGGCAGGGTCTGGTCGTGATAGTCGCGCGCGGTTTCAGGGTCTAGCGAGAGGTTGAACTGGTCCTCCCAGCGGAACTCGAACCGCGCGCGGGAGAGCGCATCGTCACGCGCCTGCGCCGCCGGGTGCCCCTTGGCGAGGTCGGCGGCGTGCGCCGCGAGCTTGTAGGTGATGACCCCGACCTTGACGTCGTCGCGGTCGGGCAGGCCCAGATGCTCCTTAGGCGTCACATAGCAGAGCATCGCCGTGCCGAACCAGCCGATCATCGCCGCGCCGATGCCGGACGTGATGTGGTCATAGCCGGGCGCGATGTCCGTCGTCAGCGGCCCAAGCGTATAGAACGGCGCCTCGCCGCATTCCTTTAGCTGCTTGTCCATATTGATCTTGATCTTGTGCATGGGCACGTGGCCCGGCCCTTCAATCATCACCTGACAGCCATGGTCCCAGGCGATTTTCGTCAGCTCGCCAAGCGTTTCGAGCTCCGCGAACTGCGCCCGATCATTGGCGTCCGCGATGGAGCCGGGGCGCAGGCCGTCGCCGAGCGAGAAGGTGACATCGTAGCGTCTCATGATCTCGCAGATTTCCGCGAAGTTCGTATAAAGAAAGCTTTCGCGGTGGTGGGCGAGGCACCATTTCGCCATGATAGACCCCCCGCGGGAGACGATGCCCGTCACCCGGTCCGCGGTCAGATGGATATAGGGAAGCCGCACGCCGGCGTGAATGGTGAAATAGTCGACGCCCTGTTCGCACTGCTCGATCAGCGTGTCGCGATAGACCTCCCAGGAGAGGTCCTCCGCGACGCCGTTCACCTTCTCCAGCGCCTGGTAGATCGGCACCGTGCCGATCGGCACAGGGCTGTTGCGGATGATCCATTCGCGCGTGTTATGTATGTTGCGGCCTGTCGACAGGTCCATGACGTTATCCGCGCCCCAGCGCGTCGCCCAGACCATCTTGTCGACTTCCTCCTCCACCGACGAGGCCACCGCCGAGTTGCCGATATTGGCGTTGATCTTTACCAGGAAATTCCGGCCAATGATTTGCGGCTCAAGCTCCGGGTGGTTGATGTTCGACGGGATGACCGCGCGGCCGCGGGCGATTTCGTCGCGCACGAACTCCGGCGTGATGAAGGCGGGGATCTCAGCGCCAAAGCTTTCCCCGGCCGCGACGCGCTCCTCCGCGCCGTCGAGCGCCTCCTTGCGGCCGATGTTCTCGCGGATGGCGATATACTCCATTTCCTTGGTGATGACCCCGGCGCGCGCCCATTCAAGCTGGGTGACCGGCCCCTCACCTGTTCCGCGCAACGGCCGGTGGCGGATCGGGAACTCGCGCGCGAGGTGCTTTCCGCTCGCGCCGCCATTGTCTTCTGGCTTCACCTCGCGGCCGTCATATTCCTCAACATTGCCGTACTCTTTGGCGCGCTCTTTCACCCAGGCCGTCCGCGTGCGCGCCAGGCCCTTCTCAACGTCAATCACGACGGCTGGGTCCGTGTACGGCCCCGATGTGTCATAGACCGGCGCCGGCGGTTCGCCAGCGCTTGGGTGCAAATCGATCTCACGAATTGGAACCCGAATATCCGGATGTAGGTCGCCCTCCACATAAACCTTGCGAGAAGACGGCAACGGACCGGTGGTCACTTCCGGCGTCTGGAACTCGGATTGCGGGGTCATCTTGTTCATGAGGCGTCTCACTGAGAGTTGAGTATGAATGAGTCAGACGACGGTTCAGTCGCCGACATAAGCGGTGATCTTAATCTCAACGAGACCGCGATCCGGATAGAGACGATCGATGTCGATCGCCGTCCAGGCCGGGTACGGCTCCTTGATGTAGCGGTCCTTGACGGCTGCAAATTCGTTTATTTGCGCCGGCAGGTCCGTGTGGAACGTCTGGATTTCGACGACGTCGTCCCAGTCGGCGCCCGCCTCAGTCAGAATCTGGCCGATCGCCTTGAACGCGCGATCGTATCCCGCCGCGGCGTCGGTGTCGTCCGGGTCGGGACCAAGCCCTGCGACTACGCCGGAGAGAATGAGCAAGTCGCCTGCGCGGACCGCCGGCGCGTAATGGAGTTCGTCATAAGACTGTTTCCACGCCTCCGGCACGATGACGTCGCGATCGGCGGCGGACGCGGACGACGCAATGGCCGCAAGGACGCCGGCGGTCGCCAACGTACGCGCCAAAAGGCTTGCTCGGTGAATTTGACTCGGAAGAAACATCATTGGGCGCTCCTCTTGAAGTCGCAGCGCCCGGCGCAGGATTGCCGTCGATGGAATGCAAGCATCCTCAACGCGTCCCGTCCCTACGCCGGCGCTAACCGGATCAGGTTCAAAGGGTGCTCGCGTCAGGGTCCTAAGCGCTGCATCGCAGCGGTAAGGAACGCGATCTCAGCCGGTCCGCCGGCGCCCCTCGGTAACTCGAGCGTAATAGCAAGACGACGCATCGCCCACAAGGCGCGGCCGCCGGCGACGCGCCTGCGAGGACGCTCGCGCAGAGGTGAGTGTAAAACCTCGCCTCCACGCCTATGTTCCGTTGCGCCGCACGATAACGCCTCGCAGGAAAGGGAACGCGCCAATGGCTGATGCTTACGAACCGCCGAAAGTCTGGACCTGGGACGCCGAAAGCGGCGGCAAGTTCGCCTCGATCAACCGCCCGATTTCCGGCGCGACCCATGACCAGAAGCTGCCGGTCGGCGCACATCCGTTTCAGCTCTACTCCCTCGCCACCCCGAATGGCGTAAAGGCGACGGTCATGTTCGAGGAGCTTTTGGAGGCCGGCCACGCCGACGCCGAGTATGACGCCTGGCTCATCAATATTCAGGAAGGGGACCAGTTTGGGTCCGGCTTCGTTGATATCAATCCGAATTCGAAGATACCGGCGCTTCTTGATCGGTCGGGCCCTGAGCCCGTGAGGGTGTTCGAATCGGGATCGATCCTCGTCCACCTGGCGGAGAAGTTCGGCGCCTTCCTGCCCGCCTCCGGGCCGGCGCGCGCCGAAACGCTCAACTGGCTCTTCTGGCAGATGGGCGCTGCGCCCTATCTCGGCGGCGGGTTCGGCCACTTCTACGCCTACGCGCCGGAGAAGTTCGAATACCCGATTAATCGGTTCGCCATGGAGGTGAAACGGCAACTCGACGTGCTGGACAAACGCCTCGTGGACAATGAGTATCTGGCGGGTACGGACTATACGATCGCCGATATCGCCGTGTGGCCGTGGTATGGCGGGCTCGTGAAGGGCGCCCTCTATGACGCCGCGGAGTTTCTTCAGGTAGCGGACTACGAGAATGTCGTGCGGTGGGCGAACCAGATTGGCGCGCGCCCCGCAGCAAAGCGCGGACGCATGGTCAACAAGTCCTGGGGCGAACCGGCGGAGCAATTGCGCGAACGCCATGGCGCTGACGACTTCCAAACGAGGACCCAGGACAAAATCGGCGAAGAATAGGCGACGCTGCGCGCCCGGTGATGCGCTGCGCCTCGTCGGCGACGCGCACGGGCGATTGAGGTAATGTCAAAGCGGCGCCGGGGGTTGGTCTCGGCCGACCCTTGACGGAGCGACGCCATGGCCGCGAGCGAGCCTCTTCCGATCATCGACGCCTGGGCGCAGGTCCCGACGCCGGCGCTGACAGGCGCGCCGTGGATGGCGAGCCTCAACCGGTGGAACCGCCAGACCGGCGACGCGCCGACGCCCGGCCGCGGCGACGCTCTCGCCGCAATGGATGAGGCGAATGTCGGCCTCTCCATTATCTCCGCCTGGACCGGCCCCACGGGGACGCTCATCTCAAATGACGACGTCGCCGACCATGTCGCCGCCGCGCCGGATCGCTTCCGCGGCGTCCTCAGCGTCGACATCAACGACCCGATGGGCGCCGTCAGGGAAATCCGGCGACGAACGAAGGAAGGTTTTGTCGGCGTTCGCGTATTGCCCTGGCTGTGGGACCTGCCGCCCAATGACCGGCGCTACTATCCTGTCTTTGCAGCGTGCGTCGACGCGGGCGTGCCATTCTGCACGCAGATCGGCCATACGGGGCCTTTGCGGCGCTCCGAACCCGGACGGCTGATACCGTACCTGGAGGACGTGCTGCTCGACTTTCCGGAGCTCACGGTCGTCGGCGGCCATGTGGGCATTCCGTGGGTCGACGAAGTCGTTTCCCTCGCGCACAAGTTTCCGAATTTCTATGTGGATACGTCGGCCTACGTCTTGCACCGCCTGACGCCGGACTTCGTGCGGTTCATGCGGGAGGAAGGACGCGAGCGCGTCATGTTCGGTTCAAACTGGCCGATGCTGACGCCCGCGCGCTGTCTGAAGGCGTTGCCTGACCTCGGACTTGACCAGGGGACGAAAGGCCTTTTTCTCGCCGGCAATGCCCGCCGCGCGTTCCGGCTCGGCTGATGCGCGAAGAGACGATTCGCGATTCGCTGAAAGGACTTCACTATGCTTCGCACCATTGTCGTTGGCGCAATTCTAGGCGTCGCGATCGTCCTTGCTGCGCTTGTCTATCGCGAGGCGTCCTATGGCGCGGGGCCGACCGAGATAGGCGCCGCGCCGCCGGCGGGCGCGGTAGATGTCGCGTTCGTGGCGAACGCCGTTGGGGGCACGGTGAGCGTCATCGACCTTGAAGCGGCGCGCGTCGTCGGCGCGCTCAACGTGATCCCGGACGGCGCGCGCCCGTCCCCTTTCCGGGATATCTTCCAGTATGTCGCCCAGCCCATCGTCGAACGCGAAGGCGGCAAGAACTATGCGCAGGATACGGATGTCTCGCCGGACGGACGCGTCCTATACGTCTCGCGCGGGTTTCTTGGCGACGTCGCGGCGTTTGATCTTGCGACTGGCGAAGTATTGTGGCGCACGCCGATTAAGGGCCTGCGCGCCGACCATATGGACATCTCGCCAGACGGCGCGCGGCTGTTGGTGGCGGCGATGATCTACAGCGACGACAGGGTGGAGGTTCTTGATGCGCGAACGGGCCGCAAGCTCGGCGGCTTTACGGCCGGCGCCTGGCCTCATGACGTGCATGTGACGCCGGACAACGCCCGAATTTACGCGGCGAGCCTCGGCGATATGCAGGCGCCGCTGGAGGAACGCGGGGCCGACGAGAACGCGTATTCGGTGACCGTGGTGGACGCCGAGACCCTGAAAACCCTGAAAACGATCGCCTTCGACGCAGGCGTGCGGCCCTTCGCAATCACGAAAGCCGAGGACACGCTCTTCGCGCAGCTTTCAAACACCCACGCCGTCGTCCGCCGCAACCTCGCCACCGACACGCAGACCCATCGGATCGATCTGCCGGTGGCCGAGGGCGTCACCGAAGACGACTGGGACTTCGAGGCGCCGCACCATGGGCTTGCGCTGACGCCTGACGAGAAGACCCTGTGCATTGCGGGACGCGCATCGGACTACGCCGCCCTATTGTCCGCAGACGACTTGTCCCTGACGACGACAATCAAGGTCGGCGATGCGCCGAGTTGGGCCTCCGTAACCCCGGACGGACGCCTTTGCGTCCTGGCGAACAATCGCAGCGACGATGTCTCCCTCATCTCCATCGAAGACGCCGCGGAGATCGCGCGCCTCCCGACGGGCCGTGGACCGAAGCACATCACGATCGGCAAGGTGGGACGCTCGACCCTGGAAGCGATCGCCGCCGTCGAGTGACTATTCTTGCTCGACCACCGCGATGATCGGCCCCATGGCGACGCCCGGGTCGCTGCGGCCTATGCCCGGCGCATGCAGCCGCGATATGGTGCCGTCGAGGTAAACCGCGTTCGGCGCGCGGAGGCGGTCGCGGAAAAGAGTCGCGAAATCATGGAAACTGACAGGCGCCTCGGAGATCGCGAATACGAGCGAACCGTCGGCGCGCGCCCCGACGCCGTTGCGGCGCTTCAGGCTTTCCGAGTCCGGCAGAAATCGCGGATGCAATGCGCCGTCGATCACCAGCATCGGCCCTGACTGCGTGGCGTACTGAACGTCAAAACCGGCCTCTTCATAGGCGCCGCTCTCCAGGACGCCCGCGCCTTTCGCCGTCACAAAGAACACGCCATTCGGCAGCATATGGAAGTTACCGGGCCCCTCGCGGCGATTGACGCCAAGTTTCGTCTCGCCGTCCTCCACATAGTGGCCTACGGGCGAACGGTCGCGGTGATACATGCCGCCGTTCATCGCCATGGCGAGGCGCGCGCCCTCCCCCTCGACGCGTCGTTCAAGGGCTGTGAAGTGGCCGAGCGCCGCGCCATCGTCGCCGTTCAGATAGAGTTTCACCCGCTCCCGGGCCGGATCGACCTCGCACGCCGTATAGGCGGCGCCAAGATGGGTTATCTCCTCGCACGACGCCGCGACCGCGGGAGCAGACACGATCATCAGGAGCGGGAGGAAAATAAGCGAAAATGCGGCGCGGCGGCGCATCAGAATTCCGGCGCCTCCGCCCTCGTGAGGCGATAGATGAGAATCGCCGCGCGCTTCGTCGCGCGCTCAAGGCTCGCAATCTGCATTTCCTCATTCGGCCCGTGCGCGCCCCTCCCGATAACGCCGAGCCCGTCAAGCGACGCGCCCGCATGAGGCGCCGCAAAAGACACGTCCGCCGCCCCGCGACGGCCGGGATCATTAGGCGCCAGCGGCTCGCCCCCAAGGTCCTCGCTTACGTCCGAAAGAACCTCCAACAGCGCGACATTGGTGTCGCTAGGGGTCATCGCCGGATAGGAATCGATGAATTCGATTTCGGCGCCGGTTCCGGGCAGATGATCGGCGACGATCTTGCGCATTTTGGCGCGCGCCTCGTCTTTCTGCTTTTCCGTGATGAATCGCAGGTCGCCATGAACGACGGCCTTTTGCGTGACGACATTGGTCTTGCCCGCCGACGCGCCGCGATTGAGCGAGCGGTCGTACGTCACATCGGTGCCCGCGAGCACGACGCCCGGATTAAAGGTCAGGAATTTCTCGTCCGCAAGCTCTTCATAAAAAGCGTTCAGGATACGCGCCATTTCGAACGCCGCGCCCGCGCCGACATCGTCCCGGAAGACGCCGCTTGAATGCCGTCTCTGGCCAGTCGTCGTCAGCACCCAGGAGGATGAGCCGCGACGGCCGGTGACGGCGGCGCCCCGCTCCCCGCCTTCGAAGTTCAGCGCTACGTCCGCGCGCTTCGCCGCATCGATAAGCGCCTTGCGCGACGCGTCGATCGGCTTGCCTGTCTTTTCTTCGTCGCCGGTAAAGATAATCTCGATCCGCGCGTCATCAATCAGGCCCGCCTCCGCGAGAGCCCTCAGCGCAAAGACGACCGCTACATTGCCGCCCTTCATATCGGAGACGCCGGGACCGATTGCGCGACTGCCCTTGATTTCGAACTTCTGGAAGTCGCTATCCTTTGGAAACACCGTATCGAGATGGCCGATAAGCAGGAGGCGGTTGCCAATATCGCCGTCGCGCCGCGCGACCAGATGCCCGGCGCGATCGACTTCGTCGCGCAGGTCGATCCACTCGGTCTTAAATCCGATTTCGTCGAACGCCTCGCGGAAAATCTCTCCCGCCTCTTCAACCCCGTCATGGTTCATGGTGCCCGAATTGACGTTCACGACGCGCTCGAGGAACTTCAACGCCTCGTCCGCGCGCGCCTCCACCCGTTCGGCGATGTCTTCTTCGGTGGGGGTCAGCTCTGCGAGGGCCGGCGGCGCGCCGATTGGGGCTGCGGCGCCGGCCAATACGCCCGCGACGACGGCGGCGGAGATGCGTTTCATCGGGTCCCCTCTTGATGCGTTTCTCCCGCAGTATAAGCAGCTATTTGCGCGCCGCGCCAACCGCATAAGGACAATCCGATGAGCGACCCGACGCCCCGTATCGCAATTATTGGCGCCGGCATGGCTGGCCTTACCGCTGCGCGCGCGCTCGCCGACGCGGGGTCCGCCGTCACGATATTCGAAAAAAGCCGCGGGATAGGCGGCCGCCTTGCGACTCGCCGGGTGCGCGCGGAGGGCCCTGCCTTCGGGCTTGAATTCGACCACGGCGCCCCGGCGATCGATGCGCAACCTTCCTCGTTCAGGCGATTTGTCGAAGAGCTGCGACGCGAAGGCGCGGCGGCGGCGTGGCCGGCGGCGGGCGCAGACGCGTTTGTCGGCGCGCCGCGCATGAACGCCCTGCTGGCGCCAGCGGCGACAGGACTCGACATCCGGTTCTCGACAAGGGTTTCATCGGTCCGACGGGATGGCGCATGCTGGCGGCTGAGTCTCGAAGACGAAGACGCCGGCCCCGACATTCCCTCCGTAGACGCCGTCATCGTAACGGCCCCCGCGCCGCAGACCTCGGGTCTTCTCAAGACTGCCGACGATCGGCTGGCGCGCGCGGCCGACGCAGCGGCAATGGCGCCCTGCTGGACGCTGATGCTCTCGGTAGACGGAGCAATCGACGCTGCGCCCATCCTTGATCGGTTCGACGCGGCTTCGCCTATCGAGCGTATCATTTCGGACAATTTTAAGCCGGGACGTGATTCCCAACCCAGAAGGTTCGTCATCCACGCTAACGCCGAATGGTCGTCCCAAAATCTCGACTTGCCGCGCGAAGAAGCGGCCGAACTTCTGACGAAGGCCGCCCTGCGCGCGGTCGGCGGAGACAACGCGCGCATCATCTACGCCGCTGCGCACCGCTGGCGCTACGCCCGCGCAACGCGGCCCATCGGCGCGCCGATCCTGTCATCCGAGGACGGAACGCTGATCGCCGCAGGCGACTGGCTTATAGGCGACGACGCGGGGGCCGCCTTTCAGAGCGGACGCGCCGCGGCCGAAGCGGCCATCAGTCATTTCCAGAGATAAGCGGCAAAGCGTTCACATTCGCGCACGCCAATGCACACGCGGCAAGATCGACAATCACGATCCGAACAAGCATGAGGGCGATTGACAGCCAGAAACCGCTTCCTCCCACTGCTCCCGGGCGCAGCGAAGGAAACGGCTCTGGTCTCCCGGCAACGACCCGTCCGCCTCGCCCTTGCCCATCCGTGCCGGGAGCTTCCTCCCGCAACGCGAAGCGGCGAATGAGCGGCTTTGAGAAGCCGCAACCGCGCCCCGCAAGGCTCTGGCGCCGCCATCAGGCGGTCGGCGGCGCAAATCGCGCCGTCATTCGTTCCGTCCCTAACGCCGGCATGACCCGGATCAGGTTCGAAGGGTCCGTCTCAGTCCCAATCGCCCAAGCTCCCTGGCGCGCAGTGCCGTCCGCAACCGGCCTTGTCCAGCTTCGTTCAGCGGCGCCGCATCGGGCTACGTCCGCACGGGCGATAATCGTCACTGCCACGGCGCACAGCATAGGCGCGCCATGACGTCGCGATTCTCGCCGGCAGCGTTCAACCCCTCCGTCCTCAGACGATGGGCCGCATCGGTCGGCGTAAACATCCGTTCGCGTTCGATGCGCGTCGCACGAGTCGTCGTATGAATTACGACAGGCGGGACGCCCCTCGGAACAGTTATAAGTTTGCGCCAACCGGCGTGACCCGGCAAGCAAAATCGTCAGATGTCGGTGCTTTTTGACTATAGACTTTCGTCTAATGCGGCGGCGCAAAAAACCGTCTTTGCGAAAAAGCGCCTAATCTCATTGGCTTCCCCGACCATACAAAAAGACCGCGCCCGACTTATGCGCGCGACGCCTTGCAATCAGCCCGACAAATCGACGACTTGCGCGTCAACTCAGCTTTACAGTCAGAACAACAAGCCGAGGCGGTCTTGGGGATCAGCCGTCTGCGCGCGCCGGCGTGCGCGCGGCGATGGCGAGCGCAGCGGCGATGCTCGCGCGCATCGCATCTTCCGGGTAGGAAGACGTAATCATTTCGAGCACCTCGCCAGTGTCGCGGTCGACAAGCAGCGTGAAGCCGGTGGCGCCGGCGACATCATCGAAGATCGCCTCTATCCCCTCGGCCGCCGCAACCTCTCGCGCCGCCGCTGCGTCGCCAAGGCTGAAGTCGATTTCGACGAACTTGACGGGCGCGTCTTCGAACTCCGGTATGACGCGCGCGAGCCGCGGCTTCAGGATGCGGCACGACGCGCACCAGGCCGATGAAAAGGTGACGGCGAGGACTTCCGCCGGCCCGTCGGCCTCAGCGGCGACGGACGTCGCCACGGGCCGCAGCATCAAAAAGCCGAGAAGCCCGGCCGCCATCGCCAGGAAACCTGCGCGCACATAGCCATTCGTCGTCATCATCCGGTCTTTCGATCGCGTTCGACTCATTGCGATTTATGGCATGAGGCTCCACCGCGCGGCCATAGCGCAAGTTTCAGTTTTCGGCCGGCCAGACGCCGAATAGGCTCACAACCGCATGAGACGCTAAGGAAACCCGACCAAAAGATGATGACGCCACCTTCCCTCAATCGAAGAAAGATCATCGCCGGGGCTGCGGCTGCGGCGGCGGCATCCGTTCGGGTGCCGCCGGCCAGTGCGATCGCGCCGATGGACGCGCCGCTAAACCCTGTGCTGTCCACGCCGGGTCGCGTCATCCGCACGGTCGCCGGACTGCGGCCCTATCGCGCGCAAGGATTTCGTCTGGAGCTGGAGCGCTTCGGCCGGCGGCGGGTCATCCACAATTACGGCCATGGCGGATGCGGCGTCACGATGTCCTGGGGCTGCGCGGAGCTGGCCGCGGACCTCGCCGCGGACGCCCGCACCCGCCGCGCGGCCGTTATCGGCGCCGGCGCCCTCGGCCTTGCGACCGCCCATGTCCTGCTGGCGCGGGGATTTGACGTCACGGTCTATGCGAAAGACCTGCCGCCTTACACGACGTCCAACGTCGCCGCCGCCTTCTGGCAGCCGGCGAGCCTGTTCTCGCGCAGCGCGGTCGACGACGCCTTTGTGGCGACCTTTCGCCGGGCGGCGCGGATAGCCCATCGCCGGTTCCAGGCGCTCGCCAATGACCCCCGCTATGGCGTCTTCTGGATACGGAGCTTTCATTTCTCTGACCGCCCGCGCGGGTCCTGGCGCACGCCGCGGCCGGAAGGCGATGACCTGTACCCCGGCCGCATCGCGCTTGAGGGCGACGACGCGCCTTGGGGCTTCGCCATGGTCGATCAGTATCATTCGCTGATGATCGATCCGGACAGGTTCCTGCGCGCGCTGATGGCGGACATTCATCGCGCGGGCGGCCGGATTGAGACGCGCTTATTTTCTTCCGCTGACGATCTATTCCGCCTTGACGAAAAACTGATCTTCAACTGCGCAGGGCTCGGCGCGAAGGCGCTTTTCGACGACGAGGCGCTGACCCCCATTCGCGGCGACCTGACGATGCTGCTGCCGCAGCCGGAGATCGATTACGGCTATGTCTATCCGTCCGAGAGCGGCATGCTCTACATGTTCCCGCGTAAAGGCGCGCTTGTTCTCGGCGGCTCCCATGCGCCCGGCGAATGGTCGACCGCGCCGGACCCGGCGGAGACCGCGCGCATGCTCGCGGGCCATGCGGCGTTGGCGGCGCGGCTCGCCAGTGGGTGAAAGCCGTCTATCTTGACGCAACCGTTTCCGCCTCGGCGTCGACGGCGGCGCGAACCGCTTCGAAGAACGCTTTCCGCTTCCCCCGCTCGCCATCCTTGCGCCCGAGCGCGGACGTCCAATTGGAGTTCATGGCGATGACGAGATCGCGTGACGGGTCGATAAAGATAGCCTGACCGAAAATACCGAAGGCGCGGAAAGCCCCGTCGTCAAGGGTCCACCACTGATACCCATAGCCTTCGCCCGGAGAGCCATAGTCGACCCGCGTCGTCGCGGCGCGCGCGAACCAGTCGTCGGGAACGACGCCGGCGCCGCCTTCAAGCGCGAAAAGCCCAATGCGCGCATAGTCGCGAGTGCGCGCCTGGACGCAGCACCCGCTGATCTCGCGGCCATCCTCGGCGAGCAGCCAGGTCGCGTCCGCCTCCATGCCGAACGGCGCCCAAAGTTTCTCCGACGCGTAGTCCGCAAGCGGCTTGCCCACGGCCTCCGCCACGACAATGCCGATCAGATTCGTCTCGCCCGTGGAGTAGTTCCATTTCTCGCCGGGCGGATGCGCGCGCGGCAGTTTCTTCATGTAACTGACGATCGCGGCTTCGTCCCCTTCCGGTTTCTGGGACAGAAACTGTGACACATCAGACTGCGGATCGTCATAATCCTCATTCCAGGCGACGCCCGACGTCATGGTCATAAGCTGTTCGATTGTGACGTCGTCATAGGCCGAGCCCTTAAGGCCGGCGACATATTTCGAGACAGGCGCGTCGAGGCTGTCGATAAACCCGTCGCGAACCGCCGCGCCGACAAGCGTCGACGTCACCGACTTCGCCACCGAATGGCTGGTCCATCGGCCCTCCGGCCCGAAGCCGAGACCGTAGCGCTCAAGCCGCACTTCGCCGCCCTGCAAGATGACGAGCCCGGCGACCCGCGCGTCATTGATATAGGCGTCGATGTCGAAATCGACGGACGAAAGGTCTAGGGGCGCGCCAGCGGAAAGCTCACGGACGGCGTCGCCGGCGGCGATCTTCCGCGAGCGCGACATTATCGGCACGCGGTCCAGCATGCGAAAGCCGGCGTCGCGCTGGGCGGTCGACCAGAAAAGGAGATCCCTATCCAATGGAGGATTGGCGAGCAGCATGCGCCAATCGGGCCCGATTGCGGTCCATCCGACGACGCCGGCGACCACAAGTACCGCCGCGGCGGCCAGCAACTTCCTCATGAAGCCCCTCCACGCAAAGCGGCCCTAAATGGCCGCGCGCCTCTGTTACCTTGGCCGCCGGGATTGTCCAAACACGCGACGGTGGAAAGAGCAGCTATCCGCCGAACGGGTCCTTCATCAGGATGACGTCGTCGCGTTCGGGGCTGGTGGAGACGAGCGCCACGGGCGTTTCGATAAGCTCCTCGATGCGCCGGACATATTTGACGGCCTCCGCCGGCAAGTCCGCCCATGACCGCGCGCAAGCTGTGGAGCCGGCCCAGCCCTCCATCGTTTCATATATCGGCGTCACCGCGGACTGCGCGTCGACGCCCGCCGGCAGGTAGTCGAGCCGTTCGCCGTCGATCTCATATCCGACGCACACGTCCAATCGTTCAAATCCGTCAAGGACGTCGAGCTTCGTCAGGGCGATGCCGTCAACGCCCGCGACGCGGGCCGACTGGCGCACGAGCGCCGCATCGAACCAGCCGCAGCGGCGGCGGCGTCCGGTGACGGTTCCGAATTCATGGCCGCGCTCGCCGAGCCGCTGGCCGACGTCATTGTCCTGTTCGGTCGGGAAAGGTCCGGCGCCGACTCGCGTCGTATACGCCTTGACGATGCCAAGCACGTAGCCGATCGCCGACGGCCCGAGGCCTGACCCGGTCGCCGCCTGCCCGGCGACGGTGCTCGACGACGTAACGAAGGGATAGGTCCCATGGTCGACATCGAGGAGCACGCCCTGCGCGCCTTCGAACAGAATACGCTTGCGGTCGCGGCGCGCCTGATCGAGGAGGCGCCAGACCGGCCGCGCGAAGGGCGCGATCTTCGGCGCGACCTCGTTCAGCATAGCGACGATATCGTCCCCCTTCAGCGGCTCGACGCCGAAGCCGCGGCGCAGGGCGTTGTGGTGCTGGAGGAGATTGTCGACCTTCGCAGCCAACGTCTCAGGGCGTAAGAGATCGGCGATGCGAAGGGCGCGCCGGCCGGCGCGGTCCTCATAGGCCGGGCCGATGCCGCGTTTCGTTGTGCCGATCTTCGTTCCCGCCGCCGCGCCCTCGCGCAGGGCGTCGAGTTCCTGGTGGAGCGGCAGAATCAGCGTCGCCGCATCCGCCACCGCGAGCGTCCGGGGCGTAATCTCGACCCCCTGTCCGCTGACGCGCGCGATCTCGTCAATCAGCGCGGAAGGATCAATCACCACGCCCGAGCCGATGACCGACAGCGTTCCCGAACGGACGACGCCCGAAGGCAACAAGGAGAGCTTGTAGACTTCGCCATCAATCACGAGCGTGTGGCCGGCATTGTGCCCGCCCTGAAAGCGGACGACGACGTCGGCGCGGGCCGACAACCAGTCGACGATCTTGCCTTTGCCCTCATCGCCCCACTGCGCGCCGATGACGGCGCAGGATGCTGCGGCGGCCATGTTTTCGCTCCCGATCCCTGACGGACGGCGCGGGGTGTCGGCCGCACCATCGTGTTTTCAAGAAGCGTCGTACGCCGCGGCGCGGCGAAAATCGAGCCCGTGAGGCGCGGCGAGCGGTCCGGTCTATGGCGCCGCCGGCTCTGCGGCCAGTGCTTCATAGCCGATGAAGGCGCTTAGCGCGTGCTGCACATAATCAATGCGGACCTCGCTCGCTCGCCGGTTAAAGCGCGCATTTTCCGGCGTCGGGCTGAGGCGGCCGATGGCGCGCGGCGTCGCCCCGCGATGGGGGCCGTCGGCGACCTGTGCGGCCACCAGAAACGCAACCCCGTCGGCGATGGCCCGCGTGACGCGGCGGCGCAGCAGGTCTTCGCTTTCCGGGATCACGTTGAGGGCGGCGACGAGCCCTTCGACGCGCGTCGCGGTTGGCGTCGTGCGTCCATCAACGACGAAGGAGACTATGGGCTCTTTTTTCGACGGCGGCGGCCGTGAACGGAGGATCTGTTCAACGACCTGCGCCGCATGGACCTCTATCCGCGACCGTTCGATGGAGACGTCGCCGGGATCAAGCGCAAAGAGCCGTTCGCTGGCGATCAGCGACCAGTGGTCGATGGGAACGGACGCCCGGCCCTCCCGCGTGCGCGCCAGATGGTCGAGCGCCCGCACGGCGCCGGCGAGCCAGGCGGGATCGGGATCGATTTCATACAGCATGATGAGGCCAAGCGCCGCCTCGCCGGGATAGAACAGCGATACCCACGTTTCATCCCGTCCGCCATCAACGTAGTACTTGGAATAGAACGAACCGTTTTCCCTCTGCATAAAGAGGATGAATCGCGCGAGCCCGCGCAGGTCTTCTATACTGCTCGTCTCCGGCGCAATCCGCTCCAGACTGACGAGCGCCGCCAGGCCGAGCCCCGCGCCGCCGAGCTTCGCCTGGTCGGGCTTGCCGGCATTGTTGAGGCCGTGCTTCGACCAGATGGCGAGAAGCCCTTCCTCGCCCGGAACCGGTCCCAGCGCTTCACGTTTCATGAAAGCGCTGGCGCGGCTCATCGCCTCGAGAATAGCGGAGTCCGGCTGTCGTTCATAAGCCTCGGCGAGGACGTAGATCGCGCCGGCGTGGCGCAGTATGTTGTACTTCTTCCGCACTGCGAGCGCCGGTTCGAGATTGATGCGGTACGTGAACTTGCCGTTGTCATCAACGGACGCCACGAGATAGTCGCCGCCGGCGTCAATCGCCTCGTCAAGCGCCTCCATGGAAATGAGCGGGCCAACGATGTCTTCCGCCATCGCCTTTGGCGAAGCTGCGGCCGCAAACGCAAACAACGCCGACCCAAGCGCGGCGATGACGATCCGGTTAGACCCTCGAATAGACATCGGCGCCAATGACCTTCGCCTCATAGCCCGCATTAAGCAGGCCGCAATGACGAGAACTCTATGGCGGGGAGTCTTAAGAAACGTCGACGCCTCTGCCAGAGAGCGGGGATTTTGATCGCTGCGTATTTCGCATCTGCGCAGGCAAACGATCGCTTGCAACTTCTGAGCATCCCGGTTCTTCGCCGCGCCTTGCCCTAAAACAACTCCCCCTGGCGCGTTTCCGGCGACAGCGCCGCGCCTTCATTGCGCGTGTTATTGAGGTCTTTCGGGACTTCCTCCATCCGCCAGAACCCCTTTGGGGCCGGCGCGACCATGGCGGCGGCCTCGTCGCTTTGCGTTTCGTCAGCCATCAGCCAGCGGTGATAATCCGATTGCTGAATGACGACTGGCTCGCGATGGTGGATTTTGGCGGTGTCAGGCCCCGCCTCGATGGTCAGGATCGCGACCGTGTCGATTTCGCCGCCGTCCGGATCATGCGCCGTCTCCCATAGCGCGCCGAAGCCGACGAGGCCGCCCGCGGCGTCCGGGTCTGCGGGCGTAAATCGAAACGGCGTGCGGCCGGTCTCGTCGCGCCGCCATTCATAGAAGCCGTTCGCGGGCACGAGGCACCGGCGGCGCTTCCAGGCGGCGCGGAATGTGGGCTTTTGCGCCGCCGTCTCGACGCGGGCGTTGATGAGCGGCTTTGACCTTAACCGCTCCAGATGGTCTTTCTTCGCCCAGGACGGGATGAACCCCCAGCGCATCAGCGCGTAGGCGGGCGCGCGGGACGCAATCGGCGCGCCATCGTCGACGTGAACCGCGGCGATGGGTTGCGTCGGCGCGATATTCCAGCGCGGCGGGAAATTGTCGCGGACGTCGACATTGAACGCCTGCGCGACCGCGTCCGGCGGCGCGGTTAGGAGAAATCGTCCGCACATGGACCAGGAGTTTACGCTGAAGGCGAAGGGAATTGAAATGAGCCCGCGGTCATGAGCGATCCGACATCGCGCGCAATCGCCGTCGGCGTCGGCGCCGTCGTCTTTCGGAAGCGGGACGTCTTGCTGATCCGGCGCGGCAAGCCGCCGTTTCTGGGGCAGTGGTCGATTCCAGGCGGCAGGCTCGAATTCGGCGAACGCCTTGAGGCGGCGGCCCTTCGGGAAGTGCGCGAGGAGACGGGAATCGAGGCGCGCATTGTCGGCCTTATCGGCGCGTTCGAGGCGTTGCCGGCGGCGACAGGCGAGGCCGACAGGCACATGGTGATGGTCGACTACGCCGCCGAATGGCTAAGCGGCGCGCCGATCGCCGGCGACGACGCGGCCGAGGCGCGTTTTTTCCCCTATGACGAGGCGCTGGCCTGCGTCGGCTGGGACGAGACCCGCCGCGCGGTGGAGATGGCGGCGGGCTTGATGTAAGACGCCGCTATGAGACGACGGCGCCGATTCGAAATGCTCTCCGGAACGATTGCGGCAGGCGCCGCGGTCGCCATGTGCGCCGCCGCCGCGCCGGCGCAGGCCGCGCGGCCGGATGACCTCACCGCGCTCGCGGAGGTCTTCGGCGAGCTGCACCATGTGCGGCGCTTGTGCGAGCCGCGGCGGGAAGGCGATCTCTGGCGCGAGAGGATGAAGCAGCTCGTTCGCCTGGAGCAACCGACCGCCAAACTGCGCGGGCGGCTCGTGTCGTCGTTCAACGCCGGCTTCCGCAACGCGCAAGGCCGCTTTTCAAAATGCGACCGCGCCGCTGAACAGTTCACCGAAACGCGCGCAGCGGAGGGCGCGGCGCTCGCGGCGAAGCTCGTCGAGTAGCGATTTAGCGGCGCAGCCTATCGTTTTTTCAGAGCCCGGCGCACTTTGGCGAACGCCGCTTCGAGCTGGTCAATGTGCTCCACAAGAGCTTCGCGGCCGGCGTCGGTAATCGACGCGCGCGTATTCGGCCGCCGCCCGACAAAGCTCTTTGAAATGTCGAGAAATCCCGCCTCTTCGAGCTTTTGCAGGTGTATTGAGAGATTGCCTTCGGTCGCCCCTGTCGCCTCGCGGATGGACTTGAAATCAGCGCTCTCCACCGAGGCGAGGAAGGTGAGGACAGCGAGCCGGGTGCGCGCATGCACCATGTCGTCGACGGCCGTGAAATCAAAAGGCGAAGACACGAGGCTCTATTCCTCCGTACCCGTTGATAAGGCGAAAGACGCCTCACGCCGGCGCGCAAGTGACAGCGCCACGCCCGGCCCCGCCGCCAGCAGCAACCACGCAAGCGCAGCGGCGGGGTAGAGGTTCGGCGAGCGCACAAGGGCGGTGAACCCGACCGACGCCGCAAGCCAGGCGACCCCAATGAATACGGCCCAGCGCATTTGCGCCAGCAATCCCGACGCGACAAAGCAAAGACCAAGCATCTGCGCCGCAACGATAACGATGACGCCTTCGGGAATCGTCGGCGATACGAGCGCGCAGACGGCGAAAAAGCTGAGGACGAGCCCCGCAGCGACGAAAATGGTGCTGAATACCCGCGTCGTGAGCGACTGCGCGCCGCTCCGCGCGGACATTGACCGGCCGAGGACATAAGACCCGCCCCACCCAACCACGCCCATGGCGAGATAGCCGATCCCTATGGCGCCATAGGTCGGCGGATCGCGCGTTTCCGCCACATACTGATTGATGTAGGCGAGCGACGTGAGAACGCCCCAGAGCGTGAAGTGGCCGCCATAAAGCCGCGCCGATTTGCGTCCCTGCTCGGCGACGGCGCGCAGGAAAGCGAGGTCTTCGCTGATCGTCCCCTGCGGATCGCCCTGGCGGAAGGAACGGTCCCGCTTGCCTCCGGAATGCGGTCCGACATCGTCCAACATCTTCACCATCTTTCGACGCCCGCCGTCGCGCCCGCGCTACCCGGCCGCCTCCAATGACTCTTCGCCTGCTTCGCCGCCCGCCGCGGCCGTCAGGGGATGTCGCGCGGCGAGGGCCTTCGCCGCCCGTGGGAAAATGAGCGAACAGGCGAACCCCGCAAGGCCGAGCCCAACGCCCATATACATGAAGGCGCGCCCGATATCCCCCACCATTGAAGGCAAGACCCGCGTCAGCACCTGCGCGACGCCGGCGGCGAAAAGTCCGTAATAGGCCCACATCATAAGCTGGGCGTGCTGCTCCAGATAATCCTGGCGGCCTGTGCGCACCGCACGCTGGAGAAAGTAGAAGCCCGGCAGAAGGGCGGCGAGGCTCAGCACCGCGAAGAAATGAAACAGGTTCGGCCGCCCTGTGAAGTCATAGGACGTCAGCGCCGTCGTATTCACCGTCAGCATGCACAAAACGAAGACGTAGCCCGCCTGACGATGGAATTTCGTGCCCTTGCCGCGCAGGAAGATGATTGGGCCAAGGACAAGCGCGATGAGCGCCATGATAAAATGGACGCCCCCGACAACGGAATGGACCCAGGTATCCCAGGTGAAGGCCTCGCCCCAGGTCACTGATCGGCGCCCAGAAGGGTTATGGAAAACTGAAGGTCCGTCTCGCCAACGTCGAAGGCGATATCCTCCCATTTCGCCGGACCCATCCGCGGCGGCGGGTTGTTTGACGCGCCATACGCTTCGTTAGGCGGTCCGTACCATTTGAAATCAAGTTTGCCGTTTTCGTTCCTGTCATGGAGGGCGACGACGCCATAACGGCCGGGCCGCACGTCCTCCACAACGAGCGTTACGCGCCCCGGCGTCGCCGGCAGGCTGGCGCCATATGGGCAGGGGCTCGTGAGGTACGTCTCCTCTGAGCACACGCCAACGCCTATCGATCCTTCGTCTGACGGAACGTTCTCGATGACGACCGTCAATGTCGCCGCGTGCGCGCCGCCCGCCGAAAGGGCGGCGATCAATCCGCCGGACAAGACTCGCATGGAGGCCCCAACTCTATGTCTGCTATACAAGTTACTCTATGATATAGAGCTTACTATCGAATTCAAGGGGGTGAACGTGGATAGGCTTTTTGGTGGGTATGGCGCGAACCGTCGGATCGCCAGAAAGAGCGGTCGCCGTCGTTAGTTTTCCTCGGCGCCGTTCAGCTTCGCCAGGACATCTTCGGCAAGCTCCAACTGGTAGGCGTATACTTGGTGCAAATTGCGGTTTGCGCGAGCCTGCGCCTGGAAGCGGTGGGCGTTGGCCCTTAACGCGTCGAGATCGTATGTGACGACGGTGGGAAAGCCAGTTTCTTCGTCCGGCTCGGTCCGCTCAATGTAGGGATCCACATCTTCGATAGAGGAGAGGATTCTCGGCAGCAACAGGTCAAATACTTTGTCCGCCTGATTGGCGATCACATCGTACTCAACCAGAGCCGCGCGCAGCTCGGTGTCCTCCAGGAGTTCAAGACCGCCGGTCGACAGCATTTCCGCATATGTTGGCGATCCGCCGGCCGCAGGGTGGCCGGAGCCGGCGGCGTTCAGCAACGCCCCGAACGCCTCCAGTTCAGGTGGCGGATCATCGGATTTCAGAATGACGTAAACCTCGCGTCCGGCTGAGGCGTAGGCGTCGGACCGGTCTACGCCGCTGGCGATCCGTTCAACAAGGCCTTCGAAGTCAGCGGCGAGGCGCGCCTCAAGCGATCGCGCCCGCGCCGCCGCGTCCCGCCGCTCGCTCCACTCCTGCGCCTGCAGGCCCACGAAAACGCCCCCAACGACGATGATGAAGTCGAGAGCGACAGCCGTCCAGTTCTGGTCGCGGACGTGTTCGATCATTCGACGCAGGAGCATGCCGCCAGTTATTCTCCAAGAACCGGGCTCGCCTCAATGAAATCCGTCAGGTGGCGGACGAGCTCTTCCGGCTGGTCTTCCTGGATAAAGTGGCTTCCGTCCGTGATCGTCGTGTGCGGCTGGCCCTGCGCCCCAGGAACGGTCTCGCGAAAGACGGCGTCGGCGCCGCGGGTGACAGGGTCCTTGTCGCCGAAGGCGGTAAGGAAGGGCTTCTCCCAATTCGCATAGAACTCGTCCATGACGCGCTGGTTCTGGCGCAACTGGCTCGGCACAAGGCCCGGAAAGACGCGGATGGCCGCCTGGTATCGTTCGTCCGGAAACGGCGCCTGATAGGCGGCGAGCGCGCCGGGCGATAGCGTCTTGAGACTCGCGCCCTGAAGCACGCCGCCAACATCGAACTCCTCGACATTCGCAGCGTAGGCGACCCAGCGAGTGAATCGGAACTCTTCTTCGTCGCCCGCCGGCGCGAGCGGGGTTCCTTCGCGCCAGACCGCGAGACGAAAGAGCGGATAGCCAATCCAGCCCTGCAGCCCGCCGGCGGCGGGCAGCCCCGTGTTCGAAATCATGATCCGCGCGAACCGGTCAGGCTCTTCAGGCACGACGCGCAGGCCGATCAAGCCCCCCCAGTCCTGGGCGAAAAGCGTCGCATCCTGAAGATCAAGCTTGCGCACGACCTCCGCCATCACATCGATATGCATCTGGTAGGAGTGATCGGACTGCCTAAGCGGCTTGTCCGACCGCCCGAACCCGACGAGGTCCGGCGCGATGACGCGATACCCCGCCGCGGCGAGCTCGGGGATCATATGCCGATAGAGATAGCTCCAGGACGGCTGGCCGTGCATCAGCAGGATCGCCTCGCCGTCGCGCGGTCCCTCATCCACGTAATGCACGCGATAGCCGAGCGCCTCGACATAGTTCGGCGCGAAGGGATAGCCTTCCAGATTTGCGAAGCGGTCGTCCGGGGTGCGGATAACTTCGCCAGGCGTCCAACTGGTCGGCGCCTGGAGGGCAAAAATAGCGCCGACGGCGCCCGCCAGCAGAATGAAGACAATAGAGAATAGAATGCGCATCGAGCCCTCCACCATGTACGGGCGCGAACGTTACCACCAATCATTCGCCGCACGAAGATCCGCGAGCCGTCCGGTGAACGCTCGCGCGAGGGGCCCTGCGGTCCTCAGTAGTCGATCATTCAGACAGATCCGCTTCGATCCGCGCGATGAGCGCGTTCGCCTCAACGGCGAGGCTGCGGAGCTGGCTGTAGTGGAGAAGCGAATACTGGCGCGTCGTCTTGACCGCGCCGCGCAAAGAAGGACGCTCGCGCAGCAGCGCGCCAAGCTCGGCTTCTGAAATCTCTGAGAATGGCCCAAGTCCGAGCGCCTGGCCTTCAAAAATGGCTCTGTTGCGATATTCACGGAAAGTCGAGAGCTGGGATTGTTCAAGCCCGAACCAAAGCTGCTGATATTGCTGCAGCCGCCGGACGAGCGCGTCGTCCCTGATGAGTTCAAGATTTCCGGTGCTCGCCAGCGCGTCGAACGCGACGGAACTCCGTGTCGGGAAATACCGAACGGTGATCACCGGCCAGAGCGATGCACCCTCGGGCAATGACGGGAGGTCCAGCGTCGCCAGGTCCAGTACGGACTGATTGAGCTGCGGGATGTCGGACAGCGGCATGACGAGTTTCTGTTTCGGCGTCTCGCCCGCGGCTGCGAGCGCGGCGCCGGCGGCCCGGACCGACAAGAGCGCCATCTGCTCGCCGGTTTCAAGTTCGAGCAACTCGCGCTGCAGGTCATCGGCGATGGCCGCGAGCGTTTCAACCTCGCTGCGATGATCGGCGCGTGCGGCCGACCATTCCTGAACCTGCAAGCCAATGAAAACGCCGACGACGACAATGACGAAGTCGAGCGCAACGGCGGTCCAGTTCTGGGTGCGGACGTGGTCGATGACACGGCGGAGGATCATTTGCCCGCCCCAAGAGCGTCGTCAATAGCGGCGATAGCTACCGCCGCGCGCAGGCGCGACAGCGGCAGGCCCTGCTCTCCGACCGCCAACGCATTTTGACCGATCCAGTACTGAAGATCACCCGCAAGCGCGGGATCGGCGTAAATGCCCTTCAGTGTTTCGCCGAGCTCGATCGCATTCAGCGCATCCTCGCAGTCGAACGCCAGCTCCTCAAACGCCTGCCCGCTGGCGCGCCAGCAGCCCGCCCAGAGCGCTGCGGCGGCGTTGGGCGTGAAATGGCGGCGGACGGCTTCTCGAAATGGCGGCGTGGTCAGAACGGCGGCCTCCCAACCAGCGGCATACCGATAGTATTCCTGCACCGCCCTCCGCACGGCGCCATCTGTTGGGAATCCAAGCCGCTTGGCCTCGTCGAAGGCGGCCGTCACAAACGGCGTCCCCCAAACCTGGGACGCATGGAAAAAATCTATGAGCAGCCGGGCGCAATCGGGCGCGCATTCGCCGTCGCCTTCAAAAAAAGCGAGCCCGGCGCGTCCGCCGTCGATGATGCGATTCGCGAAACGGATCTGATACGCGACGCCGAGATCGTTGACGCGGATCTCCTCCTGCAGCTGGCGAAGATGGCTCCGCTCGCTGGCCTTAAGCGCCCGCGCCTCGTTCCAATTGCCTAGCTGTATACCCATGAATACACCGAGCACAACGATGATGAAGTCGAGAAAGATAGCCGTCCAATTCTGGGTGCGGACGTGTTCAATGACCCGACGAAGGATCACGGCGCCGCGACCTCGTCCGGCGCAGGAAGAAGCATGTCATCAAGATAGGTCGCCAGAAAATCCGGGTCGACCGCCTCGATGATCGGGCCAGCCGCCTCAAGCATGGGCGTGCCTTCCCACCCAGGCCCCTGCAGGCGCCACCAGTTTTGCGCGTGCCGGCTGCCGAAAAAGAATGGCGCGACGTTGCTGATGTGCTCCTCAACGCGCTTGCGCGTCGTCAGGTCGGCATATTCCATCTGGAACAGATTATCCCATTGCAGCAAGATCGCGGCGAGATAGGCGTCGATGACGATGCGCTCCTCATCGGTAAGGGTTTCCGGCGCCCGAATGGACTTAATCCAGGCGGACGACGCGGTCGACGTCGCGAGGCGAAGCTCAATGTCGACCATAAGGTTGTTTTTGTCGATTTCCAGCGCGGCGCGGGAGATCGCCGCGTTCTGACGTACTTCGACAATCAGGATGATCAGGCCAAGGACGACGCCGATATTGGCGCCAAGCGTCAGCCATTTGTTGAGCTTGTCGAAGTTCATTTTCCCCCTCTTTCAGCTAACGCCGTCGCGTCATCGCTGCATAGAGGGATTATCGGCCCGTGGCGAGCCATTCGTCGTCGAGCGGCGCGCACCCCATCGCTACGGCGCACCGGTCCGGCCGGCGGACGGCCACTGCGGACCGCTTGAGCATCAAGTTATTCCGGCCTTTATGGTCATCCGGGGGGCCGCTGCATAGCCCGCGCTCCGCAACGCGCCCTGAACGACGAGGGCGGACGGCGGCCTTTAAGCTCGGTACAAGCGCCGGCATTCACGCTTAGCCCCGGTCAGCCGTGGCCAAGCGTTTCCTGGAATCGCACCGGCTCGCCCGCCGGCGGTTCAGTGAGCTCTCCGTCCCACATGACGCGTCGTCCACGGATGATAGTTCCAATGGGCCAGCCGGTCGCCTTGAAGCCGTCAAACGGCGTCCAGCCGGCCTTCGCCGCCTGTTGCGCGTTGGTTATCGTCTCCTGACGCTTTAGATCGACCACCGTAAAGTCCGCGTCATAGCCGACGGCGAGGCGGCCCTTGCCCGCGATCCCGAAAACGCGTTGGGCGCCGTGGCACATGAGGTCAACGAACCTCGCGAGCGTGAGGCGACCTTCAGCGACGTTCGTCAGCATCATAGGCACGACCGTTTGCACGCCCGGCGTGCCGGAGGGCGAGAGGGGATAGTCTTTCGCTTTCTCTTCCAATGTATGGGGCGCATGGTCCGTTCCCATCACATCGAAAACGCCCTGCTGCACGGCGCGCCACAATCCCGCCTGATGTTCGCCGGTGCGGATCGGCGGGTTTTGCTGCGCGAGGCCTTTCAGGCGCTCGTAGCAATCAGGCGCCTCCAGCATCAGATGGTTCGGCAGGACTTCGCAGGTGGCGATGTCCTTATTGGCGGCGAGCATGGGGATCTCATCGCGGGTCGAGATATGTAAGACATGAATGCGCCGTCCGGTTTCCCGCGCCAGCCGAATGAGGCGATCCGTACACCGCACGGCGGCTTCGACGCTCCTCGCCTCCGGGTGGGAGGTCCAGTCGCCGACGCGGATCAGCTTCTTGCCCTCGCGCAGGAGGTATTCATCTTCCGAGTGGATGGCGACGCGCCGCCTGCCATGGGCGAGCACGTCGCGTACGCCCTCGTCGTCTTCGACCAGAAGATCGCCCGTGGACGCGCCCATGAAGATTTTCACGCCGGAGATTCCCGGCAGCATTTCCAGTTCGGCGAGGTCTTTCGGGTTGCCATGAGTGGCGCCGACAAAGAAGGCATGATCGCAATACATGCCGGCATGGTCGACCTTGCCGGCCGCGCGCGCGAGCTTGTCTTCGATGGCTTCCTTGGTGACGGTCAGGGGATTGGTGTTCGGCATCTCGAAGACCGCCGTCACGCCGCCGAGAACCGCCGCCTTGGAGCCCGTGTGCAGGTCCTCCTTGTGCACGGGCCCCGGCTCGCGGAAGTGCACCTGAGTGTCGATGATGCCCGGCAGCACATGGAGGCCGTCGCAGTCGATCGTCTCGCCGCCGCTCGCCGATGACAGATCGCCGATCTCAGCGATCTTGCCGTCCTTGACGCCGACATCGCGCCGGCCCTCGCCGTCGTGATTTACGACGACGCCGTTCTTCAGGATGAGGTCAAATGTCTGGGTCATACGGAAGCTGGTACCGCACAGGCGCGCTGTCAGTCGAGATTGCGTGTCATTCTGCATCCGAGTTTGATGCAGGAACGACAGCATCTATGCGAACGGCTCATGCGATCCTATGTCTTCAGCCATGGAAACCTATCGCCGATTGCCGCGCCGCGTCCTCGACGTCTCCGGTCCCGAAGCCGCGGACCTGCTGGGCGGGCTCTTTACGAACGACCTGCCGTCGACAGGCGACGCAGGCTTCGCCGCGCTGCTAACGCCGCAAGGGAAGATCCTGTTCGACTTCCTGATGGTCGGCGTCGATGGCGGGCTTTTCCTCGACGTCGATGAAGAGACCGCCGCAGCATTTGAGAAAAGGCTGAAACTTTACCGCCTGCGCGCCAAGGTGGACGTGAAACTGCGCGACGACCTCACCGTCGTCTGGTCGCCCGACCCGGCCGCCGAAACGCCCGCCGGCGCCGTCGCGGCGTTCCGCGATCCGCGGCTCGACGCCCTCGGCGCGCGCGCAGTTGTGGAGGCCGCGAGCGCAAAGGATGTTGAGGACGGCGCGGACGCCTACGCCGCCCGCCGCATCGGGCTGGGCGTTCCGGAAATCGCCGCGGCGGCGAACGCTGGCCGAAACGGCTTCGCGCCAGACGAGCGCTTCCTCATGGACGTCAATTACGACGCGCTCGGCGGCGTCAGCTACTCAAAGGGCTGCTTCGTCGGCCAGGAGGTGGCGAGCCGAATGAAACGCAAGGGCGCGGTCCGCAAGCGGACAATGCGCGTCGTATTCGATGCGCCCGCCGATATTTCTTCCGGCGACATTGCGCCCGGCGCGGACGTAAAGGCGGGCGAGGCGACGGTTGGCGCAATGCTCGACGGCCCGGCCGACGCCGACGGCGGCGCGATAGGGCTCGCCGTCATCCGCATCGATCGCCATAAGGACGATGCGCCGGTCAGCGTCTCCGGCAACGCGGCGCGCCTCGAAGCGCCCGCCTATCTCACGACGGAATAATGTCCGCAGAAAACACAGCCCGCGGCGCGCGTCTCCCTTGCGCCTGGGCGCCGGCGGACGACGGGGTCTATCGCGCCTATCACGACGAGGAATGGGGCGTCCCGGAATATGACCACCGGGCGCTGTTCGAAAAACTCATTCTGGACGGCTTCCAGGCGGGCCTCTCGTGGCGGACGATCTTGTACAAGCGCGACAATTTCCGGCGCGCGTTCGACCGCTTCAATCCGGCGAAGATTGCGCGCTACACGCCGAAAAAAATTGAAAGGCTCCTCGCCGACCCGGGGATCATTCGTTCACGGTCCAAGATTGAGGCGACGATCGGCAACGCCCGCGCCTATCTCGACATCATGGAGGCGCGGGATGACGGTTTCTCAGGGCTGCTATGGGACTTTGTCGATGGCCGACCAATCGTCAATCGACTGAAAGACTATCGCGAGGGACCGACGACATCGCCCGAAAGCGAAGCGATGTCGAAGGAGCTGAAACGCCTCGGCTTCAAGTTCTGCGGGCCCGTCATCGTCTACGCTTTCATGCAGGCGACGGGGCTCGTCAATGACCACGAGGTTGATTGCCCGCGCCACGCCGAACTTTGCGGCGCTAAAGGTCGTCACAAGGCCGTGGGCCGCCCGTAAATTGCGACGATCTACGGCGCGCGCGGCTTGCGCCGTCTCTACAACGGGCGCACTCTGTTAGTAGAATATGCCAAGCGTAAGAGGGAGTTGCGCGGCCATGAGCGAAACGACGCGGAAGCCGGACGTCAGAATTGTCGGCACGGGCCTCTACACCCCGCCCCATTCGGTCTCCAACGAAGAACTTGTCGACGCGTTCAACGCGTTCGTCGACAAGTGGAACGCCGAGCATGCGGCCGACATCGACGCCGGTCGGACCGAACCATTGCATCCTTCGTCTGCGGAATTCATCGAAAAGGCGTCGGGCATCAAGTCACGCTTCGTGATGGACAAGTCGGGCATTCTAGACATTGACCGCATGGCGCCGCGTCTGCCGGAGCGGCCGGACGAGGACCTCTCGGTTCTCGCGGAGATGGCCGTCCACGCCGCGCGCGACGCCATGAAGGCCGCGGACCTCCAGGCGCCCGACATTGACGGCGTCGTGTGCGCCGCATCGAACCTGCAACGCGCCTATCCGGCGATGGCGGTTGAGATACAGGCTGCGCTGGGCGTCGGCGGCTTCGCGTTCGACATGAATGTCGCATGCGCGTCCGCCGCTTTCGGGATCGAGACCGGGCTCGGCCTCATCCGCGCCGGCTCGCGCCGCATCCTGATGGTGAACCCGGAGATCTGCACCGCGCATCTAAATTTCCGCGACCGCGACAGCCATTTCATCTTCGGAGACGTGGCGACCGCAGTCATCCTAGAGCGCATCGAGGGGCCGGCGGAGGGGGAAGCATGGGATATTCTCGGCACGCGCCTCAGGACCATGTTCTCAAACAATATCCGAAACAATTTCGGGTTCCTGAACCGCACGGAACGCGAGATTGGCGACGCGGCGGATCCACAGGACAGTCCCTATACGGATAAGCTCTTCATTCAGGAAGGCCGCAAGGTCTTCAAGGACGTTGTGCCCTGGGTGAGCGAGCTTATCTCCGGCCATCTCGACGATCTCGCCATCGCGCCGTCGAGCCTCAAACGCATGTGGCTGCACCAGGCGAACCTCTCCATGAATGAATTCATCGCGCGCAAGGTATTGGGCCGCGACGCGACGCGCGAGGAGGCGCCGGTCGTGCTCGACGAGTATGCGAACACGTCCTCAGCCGGCTCGATTATCGCGTTTCATCTGCACCGGGGCGACTGCGCGGTCGGCGACGTAGGCGTGATTTCCGGCTTCGGGGCCGGCTATTCCGCCGGTTCGGCGGTGGTGCGCCGCTCATGCTGAGGCGCAGCGAAAACATAGTAGCGGGCGAGCAAGAAAAAGACGATCGGGTAGGTCGCGATGCCGGGGGCCTGGCTGAGATAGGGGTTCTTGAACGCCCATAGCCCGACCGACAGCGCGGCGACATTGGCGCCATAGGCGATCGCGAACGCGATCAGATATTTGAGCGCCGGAAACCCGCGATCGGCGGCTTTGAACGTGAAAGACCGATTGAGAAAAAATGATACGGTGAGGGAGACGCCGTAGCCCGTGGCGTTCGAAAGAAACGGTCCGGCGGGCGTAAACGCCAGCATGGCGAAGATGGTTGATACGCCGACGGCCGTATTGAGGAGGCCGACAAGCCCATAGCGTAACGCCTGGCCCGCAATCTCGCGGACCGCCTGCGGCCGGATGGCGATCTTAAGGGGGTGCTGCATCTGACGCTCGGCCTGCCCGATGACGCCCGCGACGCCGCTTCCGCCGCATCGCCGGCACGTGCGAATCCCCTCACAATTAGCTCGTGATCCTTAAGACATTGCGTCCCTTGGGTGGCGCAGTCCGGAGGAAATAGCCGATGCCGTTTATCGTCACGGTGGCCCAGCGCAAGGGCGGGGCCGGGAAAACGACGCTTTGCTGTCAATTGATAGCGGCGCTTGTCGGCTGCGGCCTCGACGTCGCCGCCATCGACATGGATGACCAGCGCAGCCTGACGCGATGGGCGGAGACTCGTGCGGCGCGGCTTGGCGGCCTCGATTTCGCGCACGACACGGCAAGCGGATTTACCGTCGCGATGGCCGCGCGCCGGGCGCGCGCGGCGGACATCTTGCTGATCGACACGCCGCCGAGCGTCGAGCCGGCCGTCGCCCGCGCGATCGCCCTCGCCGATCTCGTGCTCGCGCCATTGCAGCTCTCGCCGCTCGACCTGGACGCCAGCCTGCCGACGGCGCGGATGATCGGCGAGGCGCGCCGCGACGCTCTCTTCGTCATCAATCGCGCGCCTCCGCGCGCGCGGGTGGCCGACCGCATCCGATCGGAGATATCGCGCCATGGATTGCCGGTCGCCGCCGCCGAGTTGAGATCGCGCGCGGCCTTCGCTGAGAGCATCGCAGACGGGCGCGGCGTCACGGAGAGCGAGCCGCGCGGCCGGGCCGCCGCGGAAGTTGCGGCGCTTACGGATGAACTCCTCAGCGTCGCCGGCCTCAGGCGCGCAGCCGCCTGATCTCGCGTCTGCGGGTCAGTCTTCCTGCGTAATCGTCAGGTTGAGACGCGTCGGCAGCTCGGCCGCTTCAAGGTCCTCAATGAGCGTAAGCGGCACCGGCGTTTCCGGTTCGGCCGCAATCGTCAGCGTGCCGCCATCGTCGATGAAGTCGACCAACGCCTCCACATAGTCGCCAATCTTCGGATTGACGAAGCCCGCCTGCATGCCGGCGAAACTCAACAGCGTGGTTACCGTGCTTCGGGCGTTCTTCGCGCCGAGGCCCCCTTCCAGCCCGATAAGCCCGAACACCGCATCAAGCGCCGTTTCATCGACGAAAGCGGCATTGAAGCGGGCGAGAGACGCGCCAGCGGTAAGGCCATCAAACCCATTCGCCGCGTCTTCCGGGCTTAGCGCGCTGAGCTTCATGTCCACAAGCTCGAGGTCCATCCGCGACGAGATGAAGCCGTCCGCAACCGAACCCGCATCGAGACGAGCCTCGCCCGTGCGGGCGTCCCAGTCATAGGAAAGCTCCGTATCCGCCTCTACGCCGTTGAGGGCCAGCGACGTGAGGAACTCGCGCTCTTCCACGTCTTCCGGACCGTAAAGCGCCGTGAAGTCATAGAAAACGTCTTCGGCCCGCCCGCGGATGCGCGAGGGCGCGACCCAGTCGAATTCAAGCGCCGTCACCTCGCCGAGGGGCATGGAGGAAAAAAGCGCGCCGTTCACATAGGTTTCAGAACCGCGCACCGCGATCGTCCCGAAATCCATTAGGTCGCGCGCGCTCGTCGGCGGCGTCTCGCCCGTCAGCGCGAACGGCATCATGTTCGACGCGTCGATGTCGCGCCATTCGATGTTCGCGATCGCCAGCCGGCGCAACTCCGGCGCGACGATATTGCCGAAGGGTCCTTCAAGCGCCTCGGTTACACCGCGCAGCATGCCCGCAGCGTCGCCAAGCTGGGCCCTCTCAGAACGCGAGACGGAGGAAAAATCATTGACGATCATCGCCTGGAGCCGTCCGCCTTCGACGCCCACGAGCCGCACGTCGGGCAGGCGAGTCTCGAAAGCCGGTTCGCCGGCGCCTGTCGTCACGCGCGAAATGAACGCCGCGTCCTTGAAGTAGAGGCCGTCGGCGCTGAATGCGTGCAGCAGCCGCGCAAGCCCTGAGCCCTCCGCCTCCTCGCCATCAGCGCCGGCCGGCGATTTCGCCGGCGGCATAGGCGGCAGGCCGCCTTCGCGAACCGATAGCCCGGCGATTTCGATGGCGGCGACCGCCGCGTCAACGTCATCGTCCTTCGGCTCGCCATCGACCTCGGGACCGCGCACGCCGAAAAGCCGCGCCTTTGTCAGCACAAGGCGCATCGGCGCGTCGACGGAAGGCTCCCCAGCGAGCACCGCTTCAATGGCGGCCGCGTCGGCGCCGTAGAGTTCCACGCGGTCGGCGCTGAGGCCTGCGAACTCCACGTCGTAGCTTAATGCGCCTTCGGCCTTCGCTTTGACCGCCGGCACGGTCACGTCCGTCAGGACGGTGGCGCCGAGATCATCGTCAAAGACCGCCGCGGCGTAGGTCGGCCGCAGGCCTTCCGGGAAAATCGCGAGGAGGCGGTCGACATCGATCGCGTCAGCGTTCCGTAGGCGGAAGGGCTGATCGAGAGGCGAGGGCGCGCCCGGGCGGGCGGCGACGGAGCGGGCCTTCGCCGCCTGCCGGGAGGTGGGCGCCGCCTCCTCGCCGCCGCCGCAGGCGGAAGCGCCGAGCGCCAGGGCGCTGATGAAGACCGCGCCGGCGAACCGGCGCAGAGGCGATGAGTTGTCTCGACGCATGGGCGGCGGCATCCTTATTGGGGCGGTGGCGTCAATTGAAGCGTCCGCGACGGGCAATGGTGGTCGAGCGGTCCTTATCAGACCGGAAGCAGGCGCCAAAGTGCCGCTGCCTAGAGGTTTCGTCGCCAGGGCGCACGTCACAAGGGCCTTTTCGCCGGGACGTTCGAAGCGCGAGACGACCTCCATTTGAACAGCGTCAGCGGATAAACGGCTTCAGCGGGCGGCGACCCGTCGGACAAGCGCTTCAGCTTCCTGTGACGCCCAGTCCGCCTCGCCGACGAGACGTCCGACCTCATCGCCGTTTCGGTCGTAAATTATCGTGATTGGCAGCGCCGCCTGGCCGCCAATTGCGCTGGCCAACGCCAATCGCTTGTCCATCAGGGCGGTGACGTCATCTACGCCAAGGTCGGCCAGCGCCGCTTCGGCCGCAGCCCGCCCCTTTGGATCCGCCGCCACGGTCAGCACATCGACTTCAATGTCCCGAACCCGCCCCGCCAGCGCGTTCAGCGAGGGCAGCTCCTTTTTGCAGGGCGCGCACCACGTCGCCCAAAAATTCACGACCAGCGTCCTCCCGCGAAAGTCGCTAAGACGCGTCGGCGCGCCGCCTGGATCGTCATTGAAGACGACTGTCGGCGTGGATCGCGCCGTATAGGCATAGTTGAATTCGGCCATTTCCCCGACGAGAAGCCGAGCGTCGCGCAATGGCCTTTGCTCGGCGGCGCCGCCCAGCTCAGCGCCTGGCCGATCGGCGCGCTGGACGCCCGCCGCGATGATCACGTAGAGGACGAAGAGCGCCCCGAAGCCGCCCCAGACGATCAGGAGCATCCGCGGCGTCAGAAGGGTCTTTAGAAAAGAGGGCATGACTTGTTTGTTGGCCAGGATATCAGCAGGTGAACGACGACGAGGGAGATAAGGGCGCGCACGCCAAAAACCAAATGTGGGGCGGCCGGTTCGCCGAAGGCCCCGCGGCGGTGATGCGCGACATCAACGCCTCGGTCGACGTCGATCGCCGGCTTTGGCGGCAGGATCTCGCCGGATCGCGCGCGCACGCGCAGATGCTGGCCGCCGTCGGCGTCATCACCGACGCCGACGCGGCGGCTATCCTTGCGGGCCTCGACCAGATCGCCAGCGAAATAGAGAAAGGCGATTTCCACTTCTCGGCCGACCTTGAAGACGTGCACATGAATGTGGAGGCCCGGCTTATCGACATTGTCGGGGAGCCTGGCCGGCGCCTGCACACCGCCCGGTCGCGCAATGACCAGGTGGCGACGGATTTTCGCATGTGGACGCGCGGCGCGTGCGCGGGCGCGGCCGATGCGCTCGGCGCGCTGCAGGCCGCGCTGCTCGACCAGGCGGACGCCGGGGCGGACGCAGTCATGCCTGGCTATACCCACCTGCAGGTCGCCCAGCCCGTCACATTCGGACATCATCTTCTCGCCTATGTGGAGATGTTCGCCCGCGACCGCGGACGGTTCGGCGACGCCGCGGCGCGCATGAACGATTGCCCGCTCGGCGCAGCGGCGCTCGCGGGCACGTCGTTTCCGATCGACCGTGACATGACCGCCAAGGCGCTGGGGTTCGATGGCCCGGCGCGGAACTCCCTTGACGCGGTCTCCTCGCGCGACTTCGCCATTGAGGCGATGATGGCAGCGAGCCTGTGCGCCACCCACATCTCGCGCCTCGCCGAAGAGCTGGTGCTCTGGACCTCGCCGCATTTCGGCTTCGTGACGCTTTCCGACGCCTTCTCCACCGGCTCGTCAATCATGCCGCAGAAGCGCAATCCCGACGCCGCCGAACTCTGCCGCGCCATGCCGGGCCGCATCGCCGGCGCGATGACGACGCTCCTTACCGTGATGAAGGGGCTGCCCCTCGCCTACGCCAAGGACATGCAGGAGGATAAGGCGGTGACGTTCGCCGCATTCGACGCCCTCGAACTCGCCCTCGCGGCGATGACAGGCATGATCCGTGACTTGACAATCAATCACGGCGCGATGCGCGCGGCGGCCGAGCTTGGGTATTCAACGGCCACCGATCTCGCCGACTGGCTTGTCCGGGTGCGCGGAACGCCGTTCCGGAAAGCGCATGAAATCGTCGGCGCCGTCGTCGCCGCGGCGGAACGGCGGGGAGTTACCCTCGACAGGCTGCCGCTCGACGAAATGCAGGCGATCGATGCATCGATCACGGAGGATGTGTTCTCCGTCCTCAGCGTCGAGGCGTCGGTGGCGTCGCGCACATCTTTCGGCGGGACGGCGCCGGACAATGTCCGCAAGGAAATCGCCGCCTGGCGCGACCGTCTCAACGGAGAAGCATGATATGAAACGCCTTGTCGCCATCGTCCTCGTTGCGCTCTTCGCCGGCGGCGGCCTCGCCGCGTGCGGCAAGAAGGCGCGCCTTAGAACGCCGACGGACGAGCGCGCGCGCCAGGCGAAGGAAGACCGCGCGGAGCAGATCGAGGAATTCAGCGACGAACGCTATGAGGAGCGGGCGCGCGAGGACGAAGAGCCGAATGAAGACGGCGGCCCGTAAAAGCCTCATCTGGCGGCAATGGAACCGGACCTGACGCGTGCACCATTTCACTCATAGAGATGGAGACCTCTTCGCCGAGGATGTCCCGCTCGCGCGCATCGCCGCGGAGGTGGGAACGCCCGTCTACGTCTACTCCGACGCCACCTTACGCCGGCACGCGCGCGTCTTTCAGGACGCCTTCGCCGGCGCGCGGGCGCTTGCTGCGTTTTCGGTGAAGGCGAATTCAAATCTCGCGGTCCTGCGGACCCTGTTCGAAGAAGGCATGGGCGCCGACGTCGTCTCCGGCGGCGAACTTATGCGGGCGCTGAAGGCGGGTCTTTCGGGAAACAAAATCGTCTTTTCCGGCGTCGGCAAGACCGCGGAGGAGCTCAAGCTCGCGCTCGAGGCCGGCGTCCACATGTTCAATGTCGAATCGGAAAACGAACTTCTGGTTCTCGACGCGGTCGCCCGGGACCTCGGCGTGCGCGCGCCGCTCGCGTTCCGCGTCAATCCGGACGTCGCAGCCGGCGGCCATGAAAAAATCTCAACCGGCAAGGCGGAGGACAAGTTCGGCGTCGCGTGGAGCAGAGCCCGCCGCGCCTACGAGAAAGCGGCCCGGCTGTCCGGGATCGAGATAAGGGGGGTTGATGTTCATATCGGCTCCCAGATCACAGAGCTCGCGCCATTCGAGGCGGCCTTCCAGCGGGTCGCCGGCCTCGTGCGCGACCTGCGCGCCGACGGGCATACGATCGACCGGATCGATCTCGGCGGCGGCCTCGGCATTTCCTATGACGGCAATACCGAGGGCGAAGGCGCCCCGCCCGGCCCGGCCGACTACGCCGCCCTTATCCGCCGCATCGCGGACCCGCTGGGCGTTGAGCTGATCTTTGAGCCTGGCAGGATGATCGCCGGCAATGCGGGGCTTTTGCTGACGCGGGCGATCTACGTGAAGGAGGGGGAAGCCCGGCGTTTTCTTATCCTCGACGCGGCCATGAACGATCTTATCCGCCCCGCCCTTTACGAGGCCTCGCACGGGATCGAGCCGGTGCAGGCGCCGCAGCAAGGGGCGGGGTATGGCCGGTATGACGTGGTAGGACCGGTTTGTGAAACGGGTGACCGTTTCGCAAGCGAACGGGAATTGCCGGCGATGGCCGAGGGCGATCTCTTCGCAATCATGTCCGCCGGCGCTTATGGCGCGGTGCAGGCCTCGCAATATAATTCGCGGCCGCTTGTCCCCGAGGTCCTGGTCCGAGGCGAGGCGTTTCACGTCATTCGCCGCCGGCCGTCTTTCGACGAAATGGTGGCGCTTGAAGGCCTGCCGCCCTGGCTTGAGGCGCGGACCTAGAGCTTTTCGCATTCCGATAGAATCGGAATGCGGCTCTAGGTTATTGTTTTTGCGCTTTTCCGAACGGCCAACCGCTCACAATTGGCCTGGAAACGCTCTAGTTCAGGCCGTAGGCGATCAGTAGATTGTTCACGACGATCACCGCGTTCAATGACACCGCGACGCCGAATAGGCCCATCACATAGGCATGGGGAAACCATAGCACCATCGCGCTGACGAGCGCTTGCAGCGAAAACTTGCCCACGACCCATCTCTCGCCAAAAGAATCCATCATCGCTTGAAGCAGCGGGTTCGCCTCCTCGCCCAGGCCGCGCGACAGGGCGAGGGAGGTGGAGAACACATCCACGACGCCCACCAGGTTGTAGAAGATGACAAGCGCCAGAGCGGCTTTGCGCGAGGCGGCCGCGGCGCGGGCGGCGGCGGCGGCGCGCATCAGGCCGCTTCGTCGCCGGCTTGAGAGCAGAAAAACCATTTCGGCCGCTCGGACCTCCCTGGAAGCAAATTGTGAACGCTTTCAGCGTCCGGTATCGGGCGGGAAAGCCGCGGCTCGGCGCCTGGTGTGCTACACTCGTCGCAAAGCGGTCGACGAGGCTGCGGGCGCGTGGTTAGGCTGCGAGCGGTTCCTGCGCGCGGCTAGTCACTGCAAGAAGCCTGCAACCCGGGCGCCGCAAGACGAAGCTAGAGCGACTGACCTTTGACTGACGAACACACCGACCAGACGGACCCACAACCCTCAGGGGACGTGCAAGGCGACGCTCCGATGGACCTTTCGGACCTTGAAGCGGCGGCGCAGCGGGACGGCGCGCGGCGGGACGAGGCCGCCCGCGCGCGCGGGCGGCTCGGCGGTCTCGGGATCGGCTTGAAGCCGCTCAAGGCCCGCTGCGCGCTCATTATCGAGCGCGCCCTGCCGATCGCCCTCGTCGCCATCGGCCCCGCCTTCCTCATCGCCGCGCTCGGCCTCATGGGCGTGTGGCGCGCAACGCCGGCTTATGTTCATTGGGCGGCGCTTGGCCTCGCCCTCCTCGCGACAGCCGCAATCGGGCGGTTCGTCACGCGCATCGCCGACGGACCGATATGGGCGTCGCGGCGCGAGGCGCTAAAGCGGCTCGAACGCGACGGCGGCGTCCGTCACGACGCCCTGCTCTTTCACGCAGACAAGCCCTTCACGGGCGAACAGAACGCGCTGTGGCGCATCCATGAAGAAAAAATGCGCAAAGAAGCGCAAAAGGCGCGCGCCGCGGCGCCGCGCCCGAATTTCGACCGATACGATCCTCTCGGCCTGCGCTTCGCCGCGCCGGCGCTCATCGCCATGGGCCTCACTTTCGCCGGCGACGACTGGGGCCCGCGCCTCGCCGAAGCGTTCACGCCAACCGATCCGGCGCTCCGCCAGCCCGGCGTCGTCGACATGTGGATCGAACCTCCGGATTATACCGGCCGTCCGCCGGCCTATCTTCTGGGTCCGGAGGATGAACTCGCCGGCCGACGCGCGCAGATTGACGCGCCGGCGGGATCGCGCATCGTCATACAGGCGCAGGCGTCGACCGGCGCAGACCGCGCCCTGAAGGCGCAATTGTCAAACGGACGCGCGAACGCGTCGATCGGATTTACGCCGCGTGGCGGCGCCATGCGCGGCGAGGCGACAATTGAAGAGGACGCGGTCCTCACCTTGCGCGCCGGCGGCCTCGCAGGCCGCTGGCCGATCAAGGCGACGCCGGATTCCCAGCCGGCGGCGCAGTTGCTTGGCGAGCCGCAAGTCGCCAATAACGGCGTCCTCTTGCTTGAAGGGTTTGTCGTCGACGACTATGGCGTTGTAGAGGGCGCCCTCGAAATGCGCCTTGATCCGACGGCGGAGCGCCACCGCGACGCGCCCGCCCCCGACGCCGTCAAGGCCGAAACGCCCCGCCGCGTGGCCGCGGCCGCCCTGCGCGGCGTCACCGGTCCGCGGCGACTCGAACTCGACCTTCTCGCCGACCCCTGGGCGGGGCTCAGCGTCATCGCCCGGCTCGTCGTCGTCGACGCTGCGGGACAGGAAGGCGCGAGCGAGGAGTTCAAGCTGACGCTGCCGACACGGACCTTCCGCAGTCCGCTCGCCCGGGCGGTCGTCGAGCAGCGCCGGACGCTCGCGATCGCGCCGAGCCGCTGGCGGCGCAGCCGACTCGCCTTCAGTGGACTGACGATAGGGCCTGACCGGTTCTTCGATCAGCCATCTGAATACCTCCTTATGCGAACCGCCCTGTGGCGCGTCGTCGGCGACGGCTCCGGCCCGGCGGACATCGACGAGACAGTCGAGGCGCTGTGGCCGCTCGCCCTGCAATTGGAGGACAAGGACGTCGCGGACGCGCGCGCAGCGCTCGAGGCCGCGCAGGCGGCGCTGCGAGAGGCGCTTCAGAACGGCGCGAACGACGCGGAGATCGCCAGGCTCACCGAAGCCTTGCGCGACGCGATGGCGGCCTATTTGCAGGCGCTCGCCAATTCGCCGGCGTCGCGGGAAGCGCCCGAGGCGGCCCCGGGCGGCAAGCAGATGGAGCTTTCCGACCTCAACGACCTCCTCGATTCGGTCAATCAGCTAGCCCAGTCCGGCGCCCGAAACGCGGCGCAGCAGGCCCTCGACCAGCTTCAAGACATTCTCGACAACCTCCAGCTTGCGGGCCCGCCGGGACAGGCGGGCGGACAGGACGGCGGCGGTTCGGGCGGACAGGCCGACGGGCAATCGGGGAGCGGCGCAGCCGGCGAGGCCGCAGACCTTATCGGACGACAGCGGGGTCTCGCCGACAAGACCTATGACCGGCGCCGCGAACTCGGCGGCGCCCCGCAGGAGGGCGGCGAGCGCTTTAACGATCCGTTCGCCCCGCAACCGTTCGCTTCGCCGCTGAGCCCGGGGGCGATATCGCCATTCGGTTCGGGCCTTGGCGCCGGCGCCGGCGACGCCATGGAGGACGGCGGCGACTTCGCGCCCCAGCAAGACCTGTCAGGCGAGCAGCGCGACCTCGCCTCAGACCTGCGCGGGCTATTGCAAGGCCTGCAACGCGGCGACGCCGCCGACGCCGGGGCCGCAGACGCGCTCGCCAATGCGCTGGACGAAATGCGCGAGGCTGAAGAGGCGCTGGGACGCGGCGGCCTCAACGCCGCCCAAAGCGCCATGGACCGCGCCATCGAGCAACTGCGCGAAGGCGCAAGCGCCCTTGCGGAAGCCGAAGCCGAGGCTGGCGACGCCGGTCAGGGCGAGGCCGCGCGCGGCGGCCCGCAGACCGATCCCCTGGGTCGGCCGCTCGGACGCGCGCTTGGCGACGGCAGCACCGTCGACGTGCCGGACTTCAGCGATCCCGAACGCGCCCGCGAACTCCTGGAGGAGCTGTGGCGGCGCCTGTCGACGGGCGATCGCACCGAAGAGGAAATTGAATACCTCGAGAGGCTCCTGGAGCGGTTTTGACGCGCCAAGCGCTCTTGCTCAAACGACTGACATTATGTCGCTGAGCGCCTTTTTCTTCAGCGCGTGGTCCGGCGCGGCCGCGTCCTCGGCCATCTTGCCAACCACAAGCAGCACGAACGGCTTTTCCGTGTCCGGACGGCCGAGCGCCTCGGTCAGGAACGACATCGGGTTGGGCGTGTGGGTGAGCGTGCCGAGACCGGCGCTGTGCAGGGCGGCGATCAGAAAACCGCAGGCGAGCCCGACGCTTTCCGTCACATAGTAGTTCTTGCGGTCGTCGCCGCGCTCAAGCCCGCCGCGACGCTGGGCGAAGACGGCGATTAGCCAGGGCGCGGTCTCAAGGAACGGTTTCTCCGCGTCAGTGCCGATGGGCGCCAGGGCGTCCAACCATTCCGCGCCGGCGCGTCCGCCGTAAAAGGCGCGCTCCTCCTCCTCCGCCGCAAGACGAATGCGGCGCTTCATCTCCTGGTCGCTGACGGCGACGAAATGCCAGGGCTGGTGGTTTGCGCCCGAGGGCGCCCGCCCCGCCGCGGCGATGCAGGTCTCGATCAGCTCCAGCGGCACAGGATCGGGCTTGAACTCCCTGATCGTATGCCGTGTGCGAATTGTTTCGAAAAAGCTGCGCGCGCGGGCCGCCATATCGGCGTCGCCGCGGTCGACGAAGTGTCCCAAATCCTTCAGGGTCGTGAATGTCGGCGCCCCAGCCATGGTCTGCTCCTGCCAATCGCCAACCGACGATAGCCGCCGCCGCCTCAATTCGGAAGCCGCGCCTCCCGCCCGCGCGCCCGCCAACGCGCTTCGGTTAGCCGGTAGAGGACGCAGCGCGCGAGCGCTGGCGCTGAAGCGAGTCCCGGATGGTCGAAGTAGTCGGCCGGATCGCGGGTCATGCCGAGCCGCTCCATGACGGCGATTGAAGAGGCATTGCTGAGCGACGTCATTGACACAATCTCATCGGTCCGTGCGACATCAAAGCCGAAGCGAAGCGCTGCGGCCGCCGCTTCGGTCGCGTAGCCGACGCCCCAGTGACCCCGCGCGAGCCTCCAGCCGACCTCGACCGCCGGCGTAAAGTGCGCCTCAAACCCCGGACGCGACAGGCCCACAAAGCCGATGAACGGCGCGTCGGCGGTCTCAACGGCCCAATAGCCGAAGCCCCACTTTCGAAACCGCGCCTGAATCGCCGCAACATATTCGGCGCTCTGTTCTGCGCTGAGCGGCGCTGGAAAATGCCGCATCACCTCCGGGTCCGCGCTCATCTCGGCGAAAGGCGCGACGTCCGACGCGCGCCACGGCCTCAAGGTAAGACGCGGCGTCGTCAGCGTCGGCGCCGGCGCGAAGTCGATCATCTGCGTCCGAACAGTCTTTCAATGTCGGCGAGTTTCAGCTCCACATAGGTGGGCCGTCCGTGATTGCACTGGCCGGAATGCGGCGTCGCCTCCATCTGGCGCAGAAGCGCGTTCATCTCTTCGCCGGTCATCCTGCGCCCCGCCCGGATCGACCCATGGCAGGCCATGGACGAACACACCTCTTCAAGTCGCTCTTTCAGGGCGAGCCCTTCACCAAAGGCGGCTATGTCATCGGCCAGCCGGCGAACGAGGTCGCCAGCGTCGACGGCGCCGAGAAGCGCCGGCGTCTCCCGCACGAGGACCGCGTCATCGCCGAAGGGCTCCACGATAAGGCCAAGTTCGGCGAATTCGTCCGCCCGGGCGGCGATCCGCGAAGCGTCCGACGCGCCAAGCTCCACCACCTCGGGGATCAGGAGCCCCTGGCTCGGCGCGCGTCCCGCGGCGAGCGCCGATTTCATGCCTTCATAAACCAGTCGTTCGTGGGCGGCGTGCTGGTCGACAATGACGAGGCCGTCATCCGTCTGGGCGACGATGTAGGTCGCGTGCACCTGCGCGCGGGCGGCCCCGAGGGGGAATTCATCCGCTTGGGTCGCGCGTCCGCGGGGCGCTTCGCTTCCGTCCGCGTCAGGCTCCACCCGGGCGCCGGGCGAGAACGCTTCATTTTCCGCAATCGCGCCCGTCGGCACGCGTAAGGGGGCGAACGTCGCAGCGGCGTCCTCAAATCCGTTTGAGCGCCCATTCGCTGAGCCAGGCCGAAACGGCGCGAACCGCCCTTGCGCGCCGGCGCGGCCGGCCCCATGCGCCGCTCCTTCCGCCCGCATGCGGCCTAACGCGAAATCGCTCACCGTCGTCGACGCGCGATGACCGGCCTCAGCGAGCGCATGCCTCAGCGCGCCGACGATCAGACCACGCACGAGCCCCGCCTCGCGGAAACGCACTTCGGTCTTCGCCGGGTGCACATTGACGTCGACATCGCGCGGATCGAGTTCAAGGAAGAGGGCGACAGCCGCATGCCGGTCGCGGGCGAGAAAATCGGCGTAAGCGCCGCGCACCGCGCCAACGATGAGTTTGTCGCGCACCGGCCGTCCGTTGACGAACAGAAACTGCTTGTCCGGCAGGCCGCGATTATAGGTCGGCACGCCGGCGAAGCCTTTAAGGCGCATGGCGCCGCCGGCGCCAGTGCGCTCCGCATTGAGCGGCAGCGCGTTCGCCTCGAAGTCGGGGCCCATGACGGCGGCGACGCGGGCAAGCCAGCCGGCTTCGTCCGGCGCTTGCGCGGCGACGCGGAACGACCGCCGACCATTGGACGTCAGCTCGAAGGCCACCTGCGGATGCGCCATGGCGAGGCGTTTGACCACCTCCGAAGCGGCGGCGGTCTCCGCCTGGTCGGACTTCAGAAACTTCAGCCGCGCCGGCGTCGCATAGTAGAGATCGCGCACGTCGATGCGGGTTCCGGCGCCGGCGAAGCTCGCCGGCCACGGCTCGCCCACCGCGCCGCCGGAGATGGAAAGCGAGAAAGCGTCCGCCGCCCCCGCGGCCCGGGAGACGATTTCCAGTCGGGCCGCCGCGCCAATGGACGGCAGCGCTTCGCCGCGAAAGCCGAGCGTCTTGATGTCCGAGAGATCATAGGCGCCGTCGTCGTCCGGCGCGAGCTTCGACGTGGCGTGGCGCTCCACGGCGAGGCGCATGTCGTCCCGGGTCATCCCGACGCCATCGTCGGCGACCCGGATGAGCGCTTTCCCGCCTCGCTCCAGGTCGATATCGATGCGTCGCGCGTCGGCGTCGAGCGCATTTTCAACAAGCTCTTTGACGGCCGCGGCCGGCCGCTCGATGACTTCGCCGGCGGCGATCTGATTGACCGCCACAGCAGGAAGCCGACGCAGGACCGGACGCGACGCGGGCGCGGCGGCGGGCGCCTGACCCCCGTCAGCTTCAAAAAGGTCGGTTGTCGGAGAATCGGTCAAAGCCATGCCGCACTATGCCGGCGCGGCGGCTGAGTCGGCAAATCGGCCGAGCCGCTTGCGCGCCTAGCGCACGCCGGGCAGCGCTAGCGCATCACCGTCGCCGATTTCCACCTGGCCTTCCTCGCCGAGCACCGCCTTTATCGAACGCTGGCGCTGCGCGAACCAGGCTTCGGGGTCCTCCGCCTGCAGCGGCGCCTTGGAGTCGTCGACATCGTCGCCAAAAAACTCCCAGAACATCAGCTGATTAGCGAAGCCGCCGTCCTTGTCAGCGCGCGATCCGTTCTCCGACGCCAGGAGCGCGCGGATGTTCTGATCAGCGAGCGCGCCGCCGGCGCGTTGCACCAGCACCTGCTCTCCGAAGGTCGGCGGGTCGACGGCCACATCGCCAAGCAGCGCTTCCTGCGCCCGTCGGGAGGCGGACCGCTCCTGCGGGCGCGCCTCCCCAGGTTTCGGCGGCCGAAGCGAGTAGTCCGGCGGCACGACCAGCGGCGCCTTGGTGGCGATCGCGAATTCGTCAGGCGGATTCTTGTTGTCGCCGAGCGCGCGCCCAAAGCCGCAGCCGCTGAGCGCCGCCGACGCCACGGCGGCCAGGAGGCCGAAGCGCATGATGCGTTCGCTTGGGGAGATACTTTGCGGCATGGAGCGACCTCAGGGTCTTGGGGCGGCCTCGACGCCGCTTTCCTACAACAAAAAATGCGCGCGGGCTAACCGTCCGCGCCTTGCGGACGATCGCGAGTCATCCATGCGTCGAGCAAGAGAAGCGCAACGCCGATGTTGATCGCCGCATCGGCGACGTTGAACACCCAGGGAAAGTAAAGCCCCGAAAAATCCAGAAAATCGACCACATAGCCATAGCTGACGCGGTCATAGAGATTTCCAATGGCGCCGCCGACGATAAAGCCCGCCGCTACGGCCGCAAGCCGCCGGTCGAGCCGGCCAAGCCAGGCGACCAACGCCGCAACGATCCCGATGGTCACCATGGAAAGGAAAATCCGCGAGGCGAGCCCCCCGGCGAGAAGCCCGAAGCTCATCCCGTAATTGCGCACGAACGTTAGATCGAAGATCGGCGACAGCGCGATCTGCGCGCACGTCAGGCCTGGGTTCTTGGCGCACGGACCGAAGCGTTCCGGCAGCTCCACAATATGGACGATCCAGTACTTCGACGCCTGGTCCGCGGCGGCGACCAGAACGGCGATGAGGAGCCCATACCGAAAAAGCGGATTGGCGAGAGCCGCGCGCGCCCAATCGACCACGCGCGCGCGCCAGTTTGAAAGGGAAACGCCAGCCGCGTCGCTCATTCGGCCGCCATGCGCCCCACAACGTCGGCGCAGCGGGCGCAAAGATAGGGGTGCGCGCCAATCGATCCGACGTCGCCGGTGTAGCGCCAACACCGCTCGCACTTTGTCCCTTCGTCGCGATCGCACACGACGGCGACGCCCGGGACGTCGTCGAGTTTGAATGCGGCATCCGGAGCCGGCCCCTCGCCAAGCCGCGTCGACGCGGCGGTGATGAAAAGCTCGGCGAGATCCTGGCCATCGACGGCCGCACGCGCATCGTCCGCATCAAGATAGACCGCTACAGTGGCCTCATTCGACGAGCCGATGCGCTTTTCGCGGCGCTCCAGCTCCAGGGCGCCGGTGACGACGCGGCGCACGGCGCGGAGGCGCTCCCATCGCGCGGCGAGCGCGTCGTCGCGCCACGCGGCCGGCGTTTCCGGGAACTGACGAAGGTGGGTCGAGCTGGCCGCTTCGCCATGCCGGGACAGCCACGCCTCCTCCATGGTGAAGACGCAGATCGGCGCAAGCCAGGCGGTCAATCGGTCGAACGCCGCCGCCATGACGGTCCGCGCTGCGCGACGGCGCGTTGATGTCGGCGCGTCGCAGTAAAGCGCATCCTTGCGGATATCGAGATGGAAGGCGGACAAGTCGAACGCCGCAAAGTCGAGAACCTTGCGCCAGACGCCTTTAAAGTCGAACGCTTCGTAGCCTTCGCGAACTTCCGCATCGAGAACCGCGAGGCGATGCAGAATGTAGCGCTCCAGCTCCGGCATTTCGGATACATCAACGGCCTCAGCCTCACTGAAGCCGTTAAGCGCGCCAAGCAGATACCGCACCGTGTTTCTGAGCTTGCGATAGGCGTCGACAGCGGAATCGATGATTTCCTTGCCGACGCGCGGGTCGTCCGTGTAGTCGCCGCTCGCCACCCAGATCCGGATGATCTCCGCGCCGTACTGCTTGATGATCTCCTCAGGCGCGACGACATTGCCGAGGGATTTCGACATCTTCCGGCCTTCCCCGTCGACGACGAAGCCGTTGGTGATGATGCGCCGGTAAGGCGCGGTCCCGCGCGTGCCGCAACTGTGCAGGAGTGAAGACTGGAACCAGCCGCGATGCTGGTCGGAGCCTTCACAATAGACGTCCGCCGGCCAGGTGAGGTCTGGCCGGTTCTCAAGGACGAACGCATGCGTCGTCCCGGAATCGAACCAGACGTCGAGAATGTCCGTGATCCGTTCATAGGCGTCGGCGTCATGGCCTGCGCCCAGGAATTCCTCCGCAGGCGTGTCGAACCAGGCGTCCGCGCCGCGCTCAGCGATGGCCGCCAGAATACGCGCATCAACGTCGGCGTCCTGAAGAATGTCACCGGTTTCCTTATGGACGAACAATGTCAACGGCACGCCCCAGGCGCGCTGGCGCGAGATAAGCCAGTCCGGCCGGCCCTCCACCATTGAGCGCAGGCGATTGCGCCCCTGCGGCGGGGTGAATTCGGTCGCATCAATTGCGGCAAGCGCATTCTCCCGCAGGGTCTTGCCGTTCGCCGTTGGTTTGTCGAGCGCGATGAACCATTGCGGCGTGTTGCGGAAGATGACCGGCGCCTTGGATCGCCAGGAATGCGGATAGGAGTGCGTCAGCCGTCCGCGCGCGAGGAGCGCGCCTTTTTCGATCAGCGCCTCAATGACCGCTTTGTTCGCGTCTCCGTCCTTGCCCTTTTTCTTCCCCTCAATGACGAGCACCTTGCGACCTTCAAAACCTGGCGCTTCATCTGTGTAGGCGCCGAAGGCGTCGACCGTATGCGGAATGTCGGCCATCGAGCGGCCATGGGCGATCCATGCCTCGAAGTCCTCTTGCCCGTGGCCAGGCGCGGTGTGAACGAAGCCGGTCCCCGCCTCGTCCGTCACATGATCGCCGGCGAAAAGCGGCACGTCGAAATCGTAGCCGCCGTCGAGGCCGTCAAACGGATGCCGGCAGGCGACGCCGTTCAGATGTTCGGCGGGCACATCGCCGAGGCGGGTCCAGGCATCGATAAGGCCCGCCTCGCGAACGGACTCCGCAAGCGCGTCAGCGACGATGAGCCGGTCGCCCGGCTTCGACCACGGTTCGAATTCGAGGCCGTCCCGCATCTTGGCGACTTCAAAGAGGCCATAGGACAGTCCGGGTCCATAGCAGACCGCCCTGTTGCCGGGGATTGTCCAGGGCGTCGTCGTCCAGATGACCACCGACGCGCCGTTCACAAGCGAGCGGAAATCATCGCGGGACATCGCGCCGCCATGCCGCCCGATGGCGTCAGCGGCAAGATCGTCAATGGCGGCGACCGGAAACTTCACCCATATGGTCGTGGACTGATGATCGTGATATTCAATCTCCGCCTCGGCGAGCGCCGTCTGCTCGACGGGGCTCCACATCACCGGCTTGGAGCCGCGATAGAGCAGCCCCAGATCGCGAAATTTCAAAAGCTCCGCTGCGATTGTCGCCTCAGAAGCGAAGTCCATGGTCGAATAGGGATCGTCCCAGGCGCCTTCGCCGCCGAGTCGACGAAACTCCTCACGCTGAATGTCGAGCCAGCCTTGCGCATAGTCTCGGCAACGCGCGCGAAACTCAGACGGCGGCACGTCGCGCTTGGCGCGGCCTTTGGCGCGAAACTCCTCCTCCACCTTCCATTCGATCGGCAGGCCATGGCAGTCCCACCCGGGCACGAAATTGGCGTCCTGGCCCGCCATCTGCCGGGAACGGACAATCATATCCTTGAGGATCTTGGTGAGCGCGGTCCCCATATGGATGTGGCCGTTGGCGTAGGGCGGCCCATCATGCAGGACAAAGGTCGGGCGGCCCTTAGCGTCGGCGCGGAGCTTGTCGTAGAGCCCCTCCTCCCGCCAGCGCGTCAGCAATTGCGGCTCGCGCTTCGGCAGGCCGGCCCGCATCGGAAAATCCGTCTCCGGCAGAAACAGCGTCTCTTTATAGTCCCGGTCGGGCGCCGGCGCGGCGTCGGACATGTGCAACATCTCGTTTACGGGGCGAACGCGCGCCTTCTGCAAGGCTGCGGCTCGGACGAATTCAATGGACGAAGGATCAACCCGGTCCCGCGGCGCGCGTCAAGCCGAGGCGCAAGCCCCAGGAGACGCGCCGGCCGTCAGGCCGGGCGGCTAATTCGCCGAACGGAAATGGCGAGCGCGTGTGCAAACCGAACTAGCATCCGGGAGCGTGTAGCATGATTTCGGCATCAGCGCCACGCGCCAGCGGATAGGCAAACGAGACGGGCAATCTAAACGATTTCCAGCCGCTTCACGCCGCGCCCGTCCACATCGCACAGCATGAGGCGCCGATAGCTGTCGCCGTCGCTCGCCTCGGCGGTGAACGCCGCGGAGAGCCGGTAGGTCCGCTCGTCGAGGGACGCAGGCGCTTCAGTCGGCGCATCCGGCACGGCGACGATCAGGCCCTCTGCGCTCGCCGCGCGACGCACTTCGGCGACGCATTCGCTGAACGCGATCCGGCGGGCCGCCGCGTCCGGCGCGCCGAGCAAGTCCTCCTCGAGGCCGTCATCCGGCTCCGGCAGAATCTCGTTCGGGCGGCGCGCTTCAATGCTGGGCGGCCTGCTTGGGGGCCTGCTGCGCGGAACCGGCCGAACCGGCGAGCGGCGCAGGTCTTCCTCGTCAAAGTCGGGGTCGAGATCGGCTCCGTCGTCGGGCTCGATCTGGGGATCGTCGCCCGGATCGTTGAGATTTCGCTCCGCCAGATAGCGACGGCGCTCCTCTTCGAACCGCGCGCGCTCTTCGGCGAACGCCTGGCGCTCCTCCTCAAGACGGCGTCGCTCTTCTTCGAGGTCCGCCGCTGCGTCGCGATCGCCCTCCGTCGAGCGGCCGCGGAACCTGACGCCTGACTCGAAATCGTCTTCCCGCCCGCGGAAATCCGGGTCGAGGTCACGCGGGCCGTCGCGCGTTGCGTCATAGTCAGGCGGGTATTTCGGCAGGTAGACCACCTCGCGGCCAGGCGCGCGATACCGGTCGTCGAGGGCGCGGTCGATCAGGATCGCGCCGCCAATAATGCCGGCGGTGATGCCAAACGCTTCCGCGGGGCCTATCCCGCGGCGATATCCATAGAACCCGGGTCCGTAGAATCCCCTGCGAAAGCGGGGCCCGTAGAAATACCGCCCGCCGTAAAAACCGCGTCTAAACCGCGGACCATAGAAGCCGCCGCGATAGAATCTGCGGCCGTAGAAGCCGCGCCGATAAAAGCCCCGGCCGCCATAGAAACGACGGCCGCCGTAGTAACCGCCGTAAAACCCCGCATTCACATAACCGGGCCCGAGCGCCGCCGCCGGCGTTGGCGTCGCCGCAACGACGCCGAGAAACGCCGCCGCACCCAAAAGGCACGCAAGCCAGCGCGGCGCGCCAGACGGCAATCCCTTGGCGCAATTGCGCGGCGCGACGGGTGCTAGAAAATGCGGCATCGGTTCTCGCCTCGTATCAGGTCGGCCTTCGCCGACGGGCGCCTCCCCGCTTTCACCAGGATTGCGGGGGAAATTGGCGACTTTGTGGCGCCGCCCGGCCGGCCTTACGGCGACCGGACGCCGGCGCCTTGCCAAGGAAGCGAAATCCACGCCAGACTCTCGCCAATTGCGGCAATTCGATGATTGCTGCGGCCAAATGCTATCGATGGATCAATCGCCCGTCATGACGCTTTTGCGCCTATTGTCGTTCGCCGCATGCGCCGCGCTTGCGGCCTGCGCCGGCTCCCCTGAGCCGCTCGCCTGCGCCGACGCCGACTGGTTCGAACTCGGCCAGCGGGATGGGCTCGTCGGCGCGAGCAAGGGCGAATTCAAGAGCCGGGAAGACAGGTGCGAGGACGCGGACGCGCCCGTACGCAGCGACCTTTACGAGGAAGGTTACGCCGCCGGCCTCGCCGCCTATTGCACTGCGGAGGGCGGCTTTCAGGCGGGGCGGGACGAGCTGAAATACGAAGATGCGTGCGCGCCGCCGCAAGAGGCGGCTTTTCTCGCCGCTTTCGAAATCGGGCGCGACCTGCGTCGCCTTGAGGTTGCGGCCGCGGACGCGCGCGAAGACCACGAAAAGGCGCTGCGCGACCTTGACCGCCATAGGTTCAGCCTTCGGATCGCCCGCAACCGGGTGAACGATTCCTATGCCGCCGGCCCCGATGTCGCCGCGGCCCGCGCCGACGTCGATTACCATGCAGGCGAGGTTCGCCGCCTTGACGGCGCGGCGCCAAAGCTGCGCGCCAGGCTCGAAGAGGCCGACGCCGCCCTCGCAGCGTTCAAGGCGGAGCTGGAAGGGTCGCGCTTTAGGTCGCTGGCGGAGTAGCGAGGGCGCGGCGCGCCGCCGCCGCGTCCGCCGCGATCTGCGCCTTCAGCGCCTCGATCCTGTCAAACTTGCGTTCGTCCCGCAGGAACGCGACGAAACGGACCTCAACCTCCGCGCCATAGAGATCGCCGTTGAAATCGAACAGGTGCGCTTCAAGCAGGGGCGCTTCAGAGCCGACGGTCGGGCGGCGTCCGTAGTTGGCGACGCCGTCCCAAAGTCGGCCTTGATCGCCTGCCGCGACGCTCGGCGCCGAGACCTGGACGGCGTAGACGCCCTTTCGCGGCGCGACGATATCGCCAAGCGTAAGATTCGCCGTCGGAAATCCGATTGTCCGCCCGAGGCGACGCCCTTCTTCCACCGTTCCGTAGATCGACCAGGCGCGCCCGAGCATCGCCGCGGCGGCCCGCATGTCGCCATTCCGTATCGCTTCGCGCACGCCGCTCGATCCGACCTTGCGATCGGGCCCATCGCCGCCGGATTCATTCAATGTATCGATTGCGCGATAGGCGAGGCCGACTTCGGCCGCGAGCGCCTTCAGATCGTCGCTTGTTCCCGCGCGCGCCTTGCCGAACCGGAAATCGGCGCCCGTCGCCACGCCGGCGAGGCCAAGGCGCTCCTTCAGGATCGCGCGCACGAAATCCCTCGGCGCCGTCGACGCGAGCGTAGCGTCAAACGTCAGTGGAATGACCGTTTCGACGCCCGCCGCCTTCAGCAGCGCATCGCGCGCCTGCGGTCTGGAAATCAGAAACGGATCGGCGTCGGGCTGGAAAAACCGCCTCGGGTGAGGATCGAATACGACGGCGCCGACCGCGCCGCCCAATGATGCGGCGAACGCAGCCGTCTCATCGATCAGCCGTTTATGGCCGAGATGGACGCCATCGAAGTTGCCGATCGCCGCGACGACGCGCGCCGGCGCGCCCCTCACCATTTCAGCCCTCGCATCGCCGCAACGGCGCGCGCGCCGGAAGACGCCAGCGCCTCTGCGATCGCGCTTTCATCGTCGCCGCCCACATGAACGCCGCCTTCGCCCACCACATAGACCGCATCGACGCCATATCGGTTGGCGCCGAGAATGTCGGTGCCCGCGCCATCGCCAATCGCGAGGACCCGCGCCCTGTCGACGGCGCCTTCGTCGACGCCCCTGGCCTCGGCGATGCGGCGGAAGCACAGTTCGTAGACTGCGGGATGCGGCTTGCCTGCGTAAACGACGGGCCCGCCCATTTCTTCGTAGATGCGCGCAATCGCTCCCGCGCAGTAGATGAGCTCTCCCTTCCAGCGCACCACGATGTCGGGATTGGCGCAGATCATTTCCTTGCCCGCCGCCGCCGCATCCTTCAGGAGCGGCCGGTACGCCTCAGGGTCGTAGCCGTACTCCTTTGCGAGGCCCGTGCAAATGATGAAAGCCGCCTCCTCAAGACTCGAAAACGCGACGCCGGTCCCATCATAAAGAATGGCGTCCGTATCCCAACCAATCCGGAACGCCGGACCCGGCGCCCGCCGGCGTATCTCCGCGCGCGTCGACTCGCCCGAGGTGACGATGGCGTCGAAGGCGCCTGGCGCAAGGCCGAGCGCTTCAAGCTGCGGCCCGATGGCGTCGGCGGGCTTCGGCGCATTGGTCAGGATGATGACGGGTCCGCGCGTCCGCCGGAAAGAGACGAGCGCCTCCTCGACCGCCGGAAACAGCCTGCGGCCATCATGGATGACGCCCCAGGCGTCGCACAGGAGCGCATCATAATGCGCGGCGAGGTCGGACAGGCCATGGATAAAGGGCGGCGCGTGCATGCCGCTTCGGTAGGACGGCGCGGCGAAGCCCGTCAAGCGGTTGGCGGGATGCGTTGCGACGCCCCCCTCGCGAACGCTCAGCCTTCGACCGGGGTCAGCGCAGCGAGGTAGTGGTCCGCCGGGCGCGGCGCCCCAAACAGATGGCCTTGGCCGTAGTCGAGGCCAATCGACAGAATGCCGGGCATGTCCGCTTCGCGCTCGATCTTCTCGGCGATGACGTCGATGCCGCAGTCGCGGATTCGCGCGCGGAAGTCGCGCAAGGTGCGATAGCGCTGGTCGTCCTTTTCCAACTCCGCGGCCTGCTCGGCCCCGAGCAGCATGCGTGCGCTCGCCTTCATGAACCGGAAATTGCGCGCGCGCAGCGCCTCCCAGTCGAGATCGATGGAATGAACGTGATCGACTGAGAACGCAAAGCCGCGGGCGGCGATCTCCGCCAAGTTACGCTCCACTCGCGGGTGCATCATGTGAATCGACGGATAGGTGAATTCGAAAACGAGGCTGCCGGCGAGATCGTCGTTCGCCTCCAGAAACTCTGCAAACTGAGCGAAAAACTCGCTGTCGAACAGCGTCGCCGGGGAAATGTTGCAGAAGACCACGAGATGCGGGTCAATTCGGCTGCGCCGCCGGATCGCTTCTACGCAGCGCGTCAGAATGAGATTGTCGATAACGCCGATCCGGTTTGCGCGCTCCGCCGCGCCGATATAGCTCGCGGGCTTGAGGATGGCGCCTTCGGCGTCGCGCAGACGGGAAAAGGCCTCGTAAAAGCGCGGCTTGCGCTGCGGCAGGCTGACGATCGGTTGCAGATAAAGGTCAATCCGTCCCGCGGCGATCGCGTCCTTCACCCTCATTAGAACGTCGAAGTCGGCGGCGGCCGCACAGTCGGAGATTCCCTCAAACGCGGCGCTCGCGTCTCCAAACCTGAATTGGCGGCTAGCTTCGCGCACTATTGTCATGTCAGCCCCCATGCCTTTCGCCCGACCGCGCGATCTCTGGCCGACGATCGCGAATTCTCATCGATGCCGCACGCAACGGCGCGCCGCGACGACGCATCTTTTTCGCTCATCGCGGTTGCCACTCAATTAACGGCTAGGCGGGCTGTTCCGCAGGCGAACATTACGAGTGCGTCACATCTCGCGGGGAAACGCCGCAGATTGGCGATCGACTAGGGAAGAAAAAACCGCCTGCGGACGCTCCGCAGGCGGCTTAAGCATTCTTAACAAAACGCTTTGCGGCGGCGAATATCGCCGCTCGGCCGATAATGCGGCGCCGTTAGAACTGGCTCTCGACAGGATCAATCACGATCTCCACGCGCCGGTTCGCGGCGCGGCCCGCCTCGGTGGCGTTGTCCGCAATCGGCGCAGTTTCGCCGAAGCCGATGGCGCGCAGGCGCGCCGGGCCAACGCCTTGCGACGCGATATAGCGCGACACCGACAGGGCGCGTCGCTCGGAGAGCTGCTGATTGTAGCTGTCGGACCCGGTGGCGTCCGCGTGGCCGCGAATGGTCACCGTCGTCTTGTCGTACTCTTTGAAGATCAGCGCGACGGAGTTCAGCTTGTCGTAGAAAGCCGGCCGGATATCCGCCTGGTTGACTTTGAAGGTGACGTCCGACGGCATGTTGAGGAAAATGTTGTCGCCATCTTTGGTGACGGAGACGTCGGTCCCGGCGAGCTGCTCGCGCAGCTTGGAGAGCTGACGCTCCTGATAGGCGCCGATGCCGAGGCCAGCGAGCGCGCCGACCCCCGCCCCAATGGCCGCGCCTTTGCCGGCCCGGTCGCCAATCACCTCGCCGAGAACAGCGCCCGCTGCGGCGCCCGCGGCGGCGCCGCCGGCCGCGCTCGTCCCGGCTCGGCTAATGCGCCGTTCGCCAGTGTAAGGATTGGTCGAACAGCCGGCCACAATGCTCGCCGCCGCCATCGAGAGAATAGTGAGTTTCCGCATGGGATCAGGCTCCGTTTGACGCGCAATACGCGCAGCGCGTGGGTTCATACCGCGCTTCGCTGACGAAATGTCATGAAAAAGCCCGAAGTTTGTATGCGTCGAGGGCAGCGAAGTCGTATTACTAACCAGTAATTCCACTCGGCGAGACGCCGCGCGCATCCAGACAATCCATACACAGGCGCCAGACACAGGCGACATGTTCACGCGGACGTCGCCTTCAATCGGTATCGCCTTGAACGGAAACGGCGCAACCAAAAGTACATGTGTGCTTTTCAGAGAATTTTATAGTTGTATTTCTTGCGGCTGGCGCAAAATTTGGTTGATTCTGATTAGTCATCGAAGCAAGGCTGTCGAGCTGTCATTCATGGAGGAAACATGCACAACGTCAGCCACATTACGGATACGAAACGCTTCGTCATTGACCTGCGCGAGCACCAAGAGCGCTTAATAGCGGCCGAGGAAGCTTCCTGGAACGCCCTTGGGGCGATGGGAACTGCAACGACCGCCTACGTGCAATTTGTCAGGGACATGAAGCTCTCGAGTCTCGACCCGAAAATTGGCAAGATACTAAAAGAGCTGCCAAGCCACATCGAAGCGGCGGCGAAGTCGGTTGCGTTTATCGAAGAGTGCCATCGAACGGCCAACAAGATACTAGGCGAAATGGATACCGATACCTTCAAACTTGATGCGGCCTATCCAAAGGATCGGCTGCCTAACGCGCCCGGCAACAACGGATAATATGTCGCCAATTTCCTGGGGATATCTTGGGGGTTGCCTGTTTATATTCCTGGTGACGCTAGCTTGGGGGAACCGCCTTAAACTCACCGGCGGCGCGGTTATGGCCGTCGATACAATAGTGGCGGTTTCCCTTTTTGACCTAATGTTGCGCGGAACAATTAAAAGCCAACAGTTTGGCGCGATAGCGGCAGTTATCGATTTTTCTCTGTTTGCCCTTTTTTGGCTGGTATTTCGAGAGGGGAGGCGTCACCAGCAGCATAGGTGGGCTTTTTTTGTCTCAATCGCATTTGCCGGCAGATTTGTACTCACTTTGTCGGCGGCGGCGATCGGAACGCCTCTTTTCGACTATGATTATGTGAAACTTCTAAATGTGTTGTTTGCTGGAGCTCTGATTTCGCTGCTTGCTGCGAGTTTTCCCGCCTCAATAGAAGAGGCGAAGACGGTCCCATATTTAAAATTTGCGCGTTTAAAACATGACTTGATGCAACGTGTTCGATATCACTTGGCGAACCGAAAACGGATTTCAGGAATGCCAAGACGCGAAGCCAATAAGTTCGATGCAGCAATTGGGCGCCGATTGAAGATGGCCCGGCGTCGCAATGAACTTACTCTTGAGGAAGTGGCGCGTGAGTTCGAATTGTCTCCTTCGCAGATCTCTCGTTACGAAAACGGCGAAGTAGCGATATCCGCAAGCTTGATGTTTGAGTTTGCTAAGTTTTTCGACGTTTCGATCGCATTCCTGATGGAAGACCTGCAGCAGGAGCCAATGCCGGCTCCTGACGCCCCGCGTCATGTGAAGCCATAGATTTGACTTGAGGCGCCTGGCCGATGCCAGGGTCGGCTACTAAATGCCATCTGGTCCGGATTGGGCGACAGGGGCATGATTCGAATGAGCCGGCGGCTAAGCTCCCGGCATGCGGCCTCTAAGCGCTCCAAGTAGCGCCGCCCCAGCCAAACGCTTGGCGCCCCTCGCAACAAATCCGCATCTGCGCCCCTTGACCATACCGACCGCCGCTCCTAATTGCGGCGTCAGCACTCAGCAGAAGTGAGTGCTAAAGGGCGTCGCTCCCGGATGGCGGGTGTTGGTGCCCCTGAATGCATGCATTACGGGAGACAAACCAACATGGCGTTTCGACCGCTCCACGACCGCGTTCTCGTCCGTCGCATCGAAGAGGACGAAAAAGTCGGCTCGATCATCATTCCTGATTCCGCCAAGGAAAAGCCGCAGCAAGGCGAAGTTCTTTCCGTCGGCTCCGGCGCGCGCGGCGACGACAACGAGATCATCCCGCTCGACGTGAAGGCCGGCGACAAGATCCTGTTCGGCAAGTGGTCCGGCACGGAAGTGAAGATCGACGGCGAAGACCTCCTCATCATGAAGGAGTCGGACATCCTCGGCATCGTCGACTAAGCCCCGACCCCTTTTCGACATCGGAACAATCCAACTTTTCTGGAGACTGAAGAGAAATGGCTGCGAAAGAAGTCAAGTTTGAAGCGGAAGCCCGCGAAAAGATGCTCCGCGGCGTCGACATCCTCGCCAATGCGGTGAAGGTGACGCTCGGCCCAAAAGGCCGGAACGTCGTCATCGACAAATCCTTCGGCGCGCCGCGCACCACGAAGGACGGCGTTACGGTCGCAAAGGAAATCGAGCTTGAGGACAAGTTCGAAAACATGGGCGCCCAGCTCATCCGCGAAGTCGCCTCCAAGACCAATGACGAAGCCGGCGACGGCACCACAACCGCGACCGTTCTGGCGCAGGCGATCGTCCGCGAAGGGGCCAAGTCCGTCGCGGCCGGCATGAACCCGATGGACCTGAAGCGTGGCGTCGACCTCGCCGTCGCCAAGGCCGTCACCGACATCGAAGCGCGCGCGACCAAGATCGCCGCGTCCGCCGAAATCGCCCAGGTCGGCACCATCTCGTCAAATGGCGAAAAAGAGATCGGCGACATGATCGCTCAGGCGATGGAGAAGGTCGGCAATGAAGGCGTCATAACGGTCGAGGAAGCCAAGTCCCTCGAAACCGAACTCGACGTCGTCGAAGGCATGCAGTTCGACCGCGGCTATCTTAGCCCGTACTTCATCACCAACGCCGACAAGATGATCGCGGAGCTCGAAGATCCGTACATCCTCCTCCACGAGAAGAAGCTCTCCAACCTTCAGACCATGCTGCCGCTGCTTGAGTCGGTTGTGCAGTCGGGCCGTCCGCTCCTCATCATCGCCGAAGACGTCGAAGGCGAAGCGCTCGCCACCCTCGTCGTCAACAAGCTGCGCGGCGGTCTGAAGATCGCGGCCGTCAAAGCGCCGGGCTTCGGCGATCGCCGCAAGGCGATGCTGGAGGACATCGCGGTCCTCACCGGCGGCCAGGTCATCTCCGAAGACCTCGGCATCAAGCTCGAAAACGTCACGCTCGACATGCTCGGCACGTCGAAAAAAGTGACGATTAACAAGGACGACACGACGATCGTCGATGGCGCGGGCGAGAAGGGCGACATTGAAGCGCGCACTTCGCAAATCCGTAAGCAGATCGAAGACACGACGTCCGATTATGACCGCGAGAAGCTTCAGGAGCGTCTCGCCAAGCTCGCCGGCGGCGTCGCCGTCATCAAAGTTGGCGGCGCGACGGAAGTCGAAGTGAAGGAGCGTAAGGACCGCGTCGACGACGCCCTGAACGCAACCCGCGCGGCGGTCGAGGAAGGCATCGTGCCGGGCGGCGGCACGGCGCTTCTTTACGCCGCTAAGGCGCTCGAAGGGCTCACCGGCGAGAACGCCGACCAGAACGCCGGCGTCGCCATCGTGCGCAAGTCGCTCGAAGCGCCGATCCGTCAGATCGTGACGAACGCGGGCGGCGAAGGCTCGATCGTCGTCGGCAAGCTGCTGGAGCAGGCCGACACCAAGTTCGGCTTCAACGCTCAGACGGAAGAGTATGTCGATCTCGTCGCCAACGGCGTGATTGACCCGGCGAAAGTCGTGCGGACCGCGCTTCAGGACGCAGCGTCCGTGGCCGGTCTCCTCATCACGACCGAAGCCATGGTCGCCGAAGCGCCGAAGAAAGACGCAGCCCCCGGCGGCGGCATGCCGGACATGGGCGGCATGGGCGGAATGGGCGGCATGATGTAATTGGCCGATAGGCCAATTACGAATGCCGACCATTCAGGAATGAGACGAGATATTGGCCTTCGGCCAATATCTCGGGCGGCATGATGTAAGCCGCTGGCTTACATCATTTGCCCAAATCCTCATTGGTTCGATTGGGCGCTTTGGCCCAATCGAACTGGCGGGATGATGTAAACCCGAAAGGGATTCCACTGGCCCCGCAGACAAAGAGATTAGTTGCGTACCCAAAGGGCGGCTCGTCGGAGCCGCCCTTTTTCGTTTCTGAAATCGACGGGCGGCGGAGGCACGCCATGCGTCAAGAAGTGCGCTTTATGGGCGCAGCATGCAGACATACGGTCCTCAGAGATATCGCGAAGACAGGCGGCGATCTGGTCGCGCGATACGGCCCCCTTGTGTTGCGTGCATTATTGTTTCCAAAAGTGCATTCGATGAAACATGCCTGACAACTTAGATCGACCGAATCCAGTGGCCGCCGGCGGCGGTGAGGTCTACGACCTGTGCGTCATCGGCGCAGGGATCGCCGGCTTAAACGCCCTCTTCGTGGCGAAGCAGTACTTCGGAGATGGCGCGAGAACCGCGCTCGTCGATCGCAATGCGCGGTGCGGGGGCATGTGGAACTCCGTATACGATTATGTCCGTTTGCATCAGCCCTACCAGCTCTTCACGGTCGGGGACATTTCCTGGGAGCTGAAGAAGCCGAGGCATTATCTCGCCACGGGGGCGGAGGTCCGCGATCACTTCCAGCATTGCCTTGACGACATAAGGCGCGGCATCTCACTCGATGAGTATTGGGAGAGTGAAGCGACCATTGACCGCGAAGACGCCGGGAAGGACCGTCAATTCGTCGACGTACGCGTTCGGTCGGCTGGCGGTGAAGACACGACTATCCGAAGCAAACAGGTGATCGACGCAAGAGGACTTGACGTTCCCGTCATTCCGCCGCTTGAGCTTTCGTCCAGGGCCGTCGCCTCCATTGCGCCTCAGCACTTTTCAGCCGCGCTAGGCGCGGCCGACACACGGCCGATTTACGTGATTGGCGGCGGCAAGACCGGCATGGACACGGCGCATGCTGCGCTGTCGGCAAACCCGGACCGGAAAGTCGTCCTTATCGCCGGTAGGGGGACGGCGTTTCACAACCGCGACATTTTTTTTCCGACGGGCCTCCGCAGACTATTCGGGCGGCAATCCAACTTCACGGCGGCGATTGACGTCGTCATGCAGTTTGACGGAACGAACGCGACGGAGGTTTTCGACTATTTCAAACGGACATATGCGATCAGTCCGGGCGATGAAGCGGATAACTTCTTCTTCGGTCTTCTGTCTGAAGACGAAAGCGCGCTTATTCGAGAACACTTGAACGCAACCGTGTTCGACTATCTGACCGACGTCGTCGACACCGACGCCGGACCCGCCATCCAGTTGCGCGCCGGCGACGCCATTCCGATCGAAGCCGGCGCCATTGTCGTAAACTGCACCGGGTATCTGACCCGGCGGCAGACTCCGATGAAACCTCTGCTCTCAAGCGATGGCCGCGTGCTGTCGATCACGCCTCGCGCGGCATTTCATGCGCTGCCGGGAATATCCGCATACTTTGCAACGCACCTGATGTTCAGCAATCAGCTCCACGACGCCGCATTCTACGTGATCGATAATGAAACGCTTGTGGCCGCAGACAGCAAAACCTGGCACATGGCCGCGCTCGCTCAGACTGTCTACAATACGATCTACGCTTTCGAAGCGCTGCCGATGAAAGCGTTTCAGGAGTTTGGCCTCGATTTCGAGCGCTGGCAGCCCTTTCATAAACGACTTATTTCGTTTGCGGACCTTCTTCGAAACAAAGAGCGGTATAAGGCGCATTGCCGCGCCGCCCTGGAAAAAGTATCGGCGAAGCACGGCGCCGCCTGCCAGCCTTTCAGGCGCGGAGCGGCGTAGGTTGCTCGCATAGGCGAAGCGGGGCAGTCTGGGCGAAAAGCGCAAGACGTCGCATCTGACGAAGGGACTGCGATTGCGCGCGCTCGACCCCCTGAATTACCTGGAAAACTCGCGGCGTTCGCCTTAGATTTCAAAAGGTCGGGTCCGCGATAGCGGTCCACCTCGTCTCCTTACCTCGCGCGCTTATTTCGTCGCTCATGGGCGGTCGGTCTGTCTCAGCGGAGCTTGACGATCCCGGATCTTCTGTTTTGGTCAATAGCGTCGAACCCGACCGAGGGAATTTGAACATGAATATACAGATGACGGCGGCCGCCCTTGCGGGCGCGGCGCTGCTCTCCGCATGCGGCGGCGAGGCGCCATTGCCCACCGAAACAGCCTGCCATGGAGGTGGGTACAGGCTCGATGATGGCCGCGTCATGGGCCTGATCCCGCGCGGTCCCGGCGACATTCGCTATCAGTTCGTGTCCGGCGAAACCGGCGGCGTATTGCGGGGCGAGGATGCTGTCTGGCGCGATGAAGACGGCGAGGACCTGGCGATCGAGCTCGGCTCTTGCGGCAACGCAAACATCGTGTTCTCCGAGGGAGGACAAACGACGCGCGGCGTTCGCGTCCCTTACACTGTGACCGAGACTGTGTTCGACGGCGTCGACGGCAAGCGCGCCGGCAGGCTGGTCCTGCCCGGCGATCAGCCGACCAAGTCAATTGTCGTCTCAATACATGGGTCTGAGCGGTGGTCAGGACGCACGGGCGAACGGCTGCAGTCACTTTTGCCGGCCTTCGGGATCGGCGTCTTCGCCTATGACAAGCGCGGCACGGGCGCGTCGGAAGGAAAGTACACGCAGGACTTTGACATCCTGGCCGGCGACGCAATGCGCGCGCGCGCCGAAGCGCGCCGTCTCTTCGGCGAAGATATCGAGATCGGCTATTGGGGCGGCAGCCAGGGCGGCTGGGTCGCGCCGCTTGCCGCCTCGCAAGATAGCGCAGCGTTCGTCATCGCCGCCTACGGTATGGCGGTCGGTCCGTTGGCGGAGGACCGCGAAGAAGTCTTCAAAGAACTCCGGGAGGCTGGATACGGCGATGAGGTTCTGACGCAAGCGCGCGAGATCACGGACGCTACCGGCCGCGTCATCGCCTCGGGCTTTAAGGAAGGATACGACGACCTCGACGCCGTCAGAGAGAAATACAAGGACGAGGAGTGGTACAACCTCATCGAAGGCGAATTCACGGGTCAGTTCCTACGCGTTCCAAACATTGGTCTTCGGATCGTCGGTCCGTTTCGCGACGTCGGCACGTCCTGGGACTATGATCCGCGACCCACGCTGGAGGGTCTGAAAACGCCGCAGCTTTGGATACTCGCAGACGAGGATCGCGCCGCGCCGAGCGCGACGACGCTCGAAATCCTGAGAGATATTCAGAAGACGAATACCTCTCTCGACGTCGTCGTCTTTCCAAATACGGATCACGGCATGGTGGAATTCGTGGAAGGTCCTGACGGCGACAGGCGGTATACGCGCGTAACCGAAGGCTACTACGCGCTTATCCGCGATTATATCCTGACGCGCGAGCCGTCTCTTTCGGTCGAGGGCCCTGTTCTGTACGCGGGCGATAGCGCCGCGCTGATTGAAAATTGAAGCGATTTTGACCGCTGCAGGAGGAATCCAGGGTCAACGGCCTCATGGGCCGGACTGAACGCGGCGTAGCTTTCCGTTCGGAGGGACTTTCTTTTTATTGATAAAACTTGTTCGCTTATTAGACTTTGCCCGTGAAATAGGAATGCGGGGAGCGTTCAATTTGATTAAGCGATCAATTGTTGCGCTATTAGCTTGCGCGTTTGCGCAGATGGGCGGGGCGGCGGCCAGTGACGCCGTCAAAGCCGACGCGCCCCCGGCGGCGCATTTCGCTCGCCTTCCTTTCATTAAACAGGTGCGCGTCGCGCCGGGCGGAAAATACTTCTCCGCCAAGGTGAGCTATGAGAACCGATACGTGGCGAGCGTCTTTCGATTTACCGATGGCGGCGGCATTGAGTCGGTATTCACCCTAAAAGAAGACGACGAACGTTGGGTCCGGGTGCTGGATTGGGCGAACCCCGACCGACTAATCATCAGTATCGGCTTTAACGCCAACCGGTACGGCGCCGATACCGTGGAATCCCGCCTTTTCGCGCTAACGCCAGGGGAGGAGAAGCCGGACCCATTATTTCGGTATGACAAATATGAAGCGCCCCAGCAATTTGAAGATGAGATCGTGTCATGGCTTCGGCGGGACCCGGACCATATCCTCCTGTCTTATCGTAAGGACCAGTCAAAGAGATCGCCTGGCGTCTATAAGGCGCGCGTTGACGCGCAACGGCGACACGGGATGGTCCAAACGCCGGTGAGAGGGGTGCTCGGATGGCAAGCGGACGTCAATGGAGCGATCCGGTCCGGTTTCGGCTTCCGCGGCCGTAACGAGAGCGAAGCCCGCCTCATCGTCCGCAGCGGGTCGGACGAGAAGTGGCGCGACATATCCCATCGCGTTCGGGAAAACGCGCCATACTTCGTCATTCGCGGCTTCAGCGAGGATCCGAACATCGCTTACGTGGTGTCAGGACACGAGTTCGATCCGCCAGCGCTATATGCGTACGAGATAGCCGCAGACTCAATCGGCCGCATGTTGTTCCGCAGCGAGACCAGCGAGATAGCCGGCATACTTCTTGATCCGGAGAGCGGCGTATTGCGAGGCGTCGCCTATGGACGCGAAGGCGAAAATGTCGAGTGGCTTGACCCGGCGTTGAAGTCCGAGATTCGCGGGCTGGAGAGGCAGTTTCCGGATCGGTCGATTTCCCTAGTCGGCGAAAGCGGCGACGGCGCCTTTTCAGTCTATGACGTTTCAGGCGTAACGGCCCCGCCAACCTATTACGTGTATGATCGTAAAGTCCGACGACTGATCGAACTGCCGCCGTCCTACCCGGAGCTTGCGTCCTATAGCCTGTCTCCGGTCGAAAGCGTCGATTATTCGGCGCGGGACGGATTGAGCATTCCTGCGTACGTCACATTGCCGAATGGCGCTGCGACGCTGGGCGACACACGGAACGCGCCCTTCGTCATCCTGCCCCATGGCGGCCCGGCGGCGCGCGACTACCGCCGCTTCGACTATTGGGCGCAGTTTCTCGCGTCCCGCGGGTACGGCGTCCTCCAGATGAATTTCCGCGGCTCCACCGGCTATGGAGCGGAGTTCAGGCAAGCCGGCGACCGCGAATGGGGGCAGGCGATGCAGGATGACATTACGGACGGGGTGAAATGGCTGATTGAGCGCGGTTTCGCCGATCCGAACCGGATTGCGATCCTGGGCGGATCCTACGGCGGATACGCCGCCCTGATGGGCGCGGCCAAAACGCCTGACCTTTATCAGTGCGCCATCAGTTTCGCCGGCGTCTCAGACTTGCAGGATCTGCTGTCGCGAGCGGATGACTACATTGGCGGCCGGGCCGGGACCCGCCATATCGGCAATCTCTGGAAAGATCGAAAAATGCTCCGCGCGAACTCGCCGGCCCGGCTTGCGGAGAACGTTCAAGCGCCGGTGCTGCTTATTCATGGTGAAGATGATCGGGTCGTCGACGTCAAACAGTCACGGGAAATGCGCCGCGAATTGCGCCGCGCTGACAAAGACGTCACCTATATCGAATTGCCGAAAGGCGACCATTATCTCAGCCTCTATGGCAACCGGCTGCGTTTTCTTCAGGAGACTGAAACATTCCTGGCTGGCTGCATCGGATAGCCATACAGCCGCCTTACCCTGAACGATCCGCTGTCGACGCAGCGCTCGCCGCGTAGAGTTTCGTCAATGGCGCGGCGGTGGCGCCGTGGAGAATGACGCTCAGGAATACCGTCAGATAAACAACCGCCTCGATCTCCGTCAGGCGACCCATCTCTTCATGATCGACCGCGACGAAGAGAAAGAGAATTGAAGCGAGTCCGCGCGGGCCGAACCAGGCGATGAAGAGCTTTCCCTGCGGCGACACGCCCGCGCCCGTCAACGCCAGGACAGTGGGCGCCATTCGGATCGCGGTTAGGCTCAGGAGCGCATAGGACATGCACGCCGTAGTCATGAACGGAAACGCCGCCGGCAAGAGCGCCGCGCCGAAGAAGAAAAATATCATCAGACTAAAGAGCTGTCCCTCCTCTTCAATGAAATCCGTGAGCGCGGCGGAGCGTTTGCGGCAAAAGCCGCCGAAGAACAGTCCGGCGACGAAAGTCGCGATAAAACCATTCCCGCCGGCGAAATGGGCGCCGATCAGCACGAGGAGCGCCGCGCCGATGGTCGTCAGATTTCGGAAACCGTGGGCAATCAACCCGCGATCGTCGGCCCGGGCGAGAAGCCACCCGAGCGCGCCCCCGCCGAGCGCGCCTGCGCCTGCGCCGACGGCGATTTGAACGCCAGCAAACTGCAGCCACTGCGCAAGACTGCGCGATGCCGCATCGCCGGCATGGCCCGCCGCGTCCATCCCGCAAAAGGCGAGCGCCGCGAAGAGCAGGACCGCCGGCAAGGCGAGGCCGTCATTCAGGCCGGACTCCACTAGCACCGCCTGGCGGATGCGTTCAGGCGCAGCCGTGTTCGTCACCACCGAAACGCCAAGAGCCGCGTCGGTCGGGGCCAGAATGGACGCGATGAGCGCGCATTCCGCCCACGACAGATTAGGGAAAATAAGCCGCGCGATTCCCGTTCCGAGCGCAATCGTCAGCGGCAGGCTGAGGCTGAGCAGCCTGAGCGGCAGCGCATTGTCCTTCAGGAGCCGCCGAGAGTCCGTCGACGCCGCGTCGGCGAAAAGGATCAGGCCAAGGGTGATTTCGCCGAACGCTTCAAGGACGTCGCTGTCCACGGCCGTATCGACGACGCCGGTCATCCCGAGCCCAAGGCCCGCAAGCATGAACGCCATCGGCGCGGAGACGACCGACCGCGACAACGGCCGGGAAATCGCCCCGAAGGCCACAAGAACCGCCGCTAGGAAAAAAATCGGCTCTGAAATCATGCGTCCGAGGGTCACGCCGCTTGAGCTTTTGGCGGCGCACATTAGATGGCGTTCGAGCTAAAATGGTGTGGTCCGGGCGCGCGGAAGGCTCCCTCTCTGGCTATATCCGTTGCCGCATGAGGCCGCCAGAGCAAAGTCCTGCCACCGGGGCGGAGCGCCGCAGTTCAGCGAGGACGGTTTGCGTTCGAAACGAAGATGATGGAATCAGTGATGTGACCGCCGGCAGATATGCCGGAAGCCCCACGATTTGAATTGACTCAATCTTGCATGGGGGCGACCAACCAGGGCGCGAGTCGTCAATAGCGCGTGATTTTGTGAACTGGCGCGGACCCGCCGCGCGGAAGTTCGTCGGAGCATGGAATGACACTGGCCGAACGCCTTCCCCTCAACGGCTCGCTGAACGGAAAACGTGTCGAAATTGGCCTTTTCGCGGTCGCGCTGGCGGCGGGCGCGGCACTTTTCTGGGAAGCGATCGGAGACCTTTTCTACCGCTGGGGACTGCAGGAGGAATTGAGCCACAGCTACTTCATTCCGGTGATTTCCGCGTGGCTGGTCTGGGAAAACCGCGAGAAAGTGCGGGCGAGCGTCGGCGAACCGTCCATTGTCGGCGTCCTTATAGGCGTTGGCGCAGTTTTGTTGATGCTTGTCGGCAGGCTGATTGAGAGTTTTTTGTTCCAGCAACTGGCCCTGGTGGCGGCGATCGCCGGCGCGACGGCGGCGTTCGGCGGAACCTCGCTCCTGCGCACGACCGCCGCGCCAATCGCGTTTCTCCTGTTCGCCGTGCCGCCGCCCTTCATGCTCATCAACATCCTTTCCTGGAAGTTCCAGGAGATGTCCTCGATCCTCGGCGTCGCGATGCTTCAGGCGCTCAATGTGCCGGTGTTTCTCAGCGGCAATATCATCGACCTCGGCGACCATAAGCTGCAGGTCGCAGAAGCATGCAGCGGGCTTCGGTATCTGTTTCCCTTCCTCAGCCTAGGCGTCATGGCGGCGTACATCGCGCGCACTCCCCTTTGGGGCAAGGCGATCATCGTTCTGTCGACGATTCCCATCACGATCTTCATGAACAGTTTCCGGATCGCCGCGACGGGTTGGTTGGTTCAGCGCTCGGACCTTTCCCACACGGAGGGCGTGCTGCACTGGTTCGAGGGCTGGGTCGTCTTTCTGTTGTGCCTTGCGGCCCTGTTCGGCGTCATTTCGGCTCTCGGCGCACTTTCGCGCCCACGGATGAGCGCATTTGACATGCTCGGCTCTCCGGAGTTGCCGGCGACGTCTCCATCGCGCGGCGGCAAGGGCGCGCTTGCGGCGATGGGCGGGCTCGCGGCGACGTTAATCGCCGGCGTCGGCCTTTCAAGCGCGGTCGGCGTCGACAATCTCATCGTCCCGGAGCGAACGAAGTTCGCGCAGCTGCCAGGCGAATTCTCTGGCTGGCGCGCGGAAGTCCGCGAGATTGAGGAGGTCGTCTTCGAGGCGATCGGCGCCGACGACACCATCGTCGTAGACATGGTGCGGCCCGATGGCGAGCTGGTTAACTTGTATCTCGCCTATCTCGAGGCGCGCCGGGACGGGCGCTCATGGCACTCGCCGCAGCAGTGCCTTCCCGGCGGGGGCTGGGGCATCAGCCGGCACACCGTGGAGAAAACGACGACCCCGGACGGCCGACCGCTCAACTATAACCGATTGGTCATTGAAAACGGCCGCTACAAGCAGCTTGTCTATTACTGGTACCCGCAGCGCGGCCGAAACATCGCGAACGAGCTTGTCATGCGCGGCTGGCTGACGTTCGACAGCCTATCGCGTCGCCGATCCGATGGCGCGATGGTGCGCTTGCTCGCGCCGGTCAAGGAAGAAGACGGCATTGAAGCGGCCGAAGCCGTGCTGCAATCGACAATGCAGGACCTGCTGGAAGTGCTGCCGGCCTATGTGCCTAACTAACCGCGCCCAACTAATCGTCGCAATCTTGCGCCCCTGCAGGCATGAGATTTCCGACGACGAAACCGTCGTTGCGGCGGCGGAGAGGCGCACTCAAAAGCAAGACATCATCGAGGGCGCGGCTCAGCGTTTCACAACGCCCACCCTGCGGCTGAAATAGGCGTCGCTTTCGCTCTCGCGCGTCGCGCTGAACACATAGCCGCCGAGATCCGCCGATTTCGGCGTCTGGAATGTCGCGGTCGCCAAACCATCCGCGTTTGCGGCCACCGTCCTGGTCGCGTCCGGCGACGTGGTGGTCTTGCCGCGGTAGAAGGTCACGATCTCGCCGGGTTTGGCGCGCAGGCGAACCGTGACGCTGTCTCCCTCCGCCACATAGGCCTTGTCGATCTGCAATGACGCTTCCAACCGCTTAGCTTCGGTCGGGTCGACAGCGTCCACAGGCTGGCTGGCGAACGGCATGTGGGCTTCGACCCTGGCCGTCAGCGCATCCTCGTCGATTGAGGGCGATCCGGCACCGCCATACCCGACCCACGCCGAAGCAGGCGCGGCCGCCGAAGAATTCGGCGCGGCGTCGCCTGGCTCAATCACAGGGCTCGACGAACCGAACCCGCTGCGGGCGCTTGAGAACGCGCCCGGAACCGGCACCCGCAGCTGGTCGCCAGCCGCCGGCGCCGACCAGCGCGCGTCAGGGTTCAAAGCGAGCAACGTGCTGGCGGACACGTTGAATCGCGCCGCCACATCGGTGACGGTCTCGCCGGGCGCGACTTCGTAGAGTCCAACAAGGTTTGCGGACGACGAGGCGATCCCCGCAGCCGAAGCGGCGAGCCCGGAGGCGCCCGGAATATCAAGGAGCGCCCCCGGCGTTACCTGATAGGGATTTTCAACAGCCGGATTGTAGGCGACGAGCTTGGCCATGCCCACGTCGCAGAGTTCGGACATGTCCGCCAACGACTCGCCCGAAGCCGCCCTCACCCGGCTTTCACAGCGGCCGTCGAGCTTTTCCGCCACATATTCGGGATAGACGTCGTGGGCTTCGCGCGCGCCTTCGACGCCGGCGTATGAAACGGGCGCGAGCAGCGCGCCTTCAGGCCCAACATATTGCGACGGCGCCAAAAGCGGCGCGACCCGGTCGTGCTTGTACAATTGCTGCGCGCCAACATAGGCGAGCTTGCCGTAAGGATCTGATTCCGCAGTCATTTCGGTCGAGGCGCAGGCCCCTAACGCAGCCATGGCCGCCACGCTCGACACCAGTTTCCCCGACGTGGAAAAATTCCGCGCCGCCCTATACCCACGCATGCGCAAGGCTCCCCTGCCGCTTTCCGTTAACATTAACCTAAACGAACGCGGCGCGCACGCCAAATGCGCCGGGGCTGGCGGCAAGCAGGCGAATGCTCTAGGCGGGCCGCGATGGCGGACTTGTTTCTATCTCCCTTTACGGCCGCGTTTGCGACCTTCTTCATCGTGATCGACCCGATCATGGTGACGCCAATTTTCGCCGCGTTGACAAAGGAGGACGACCGTTCGGCGCGGCTCAAGATCGCATTCCAGGCGGCCCTGATCTCAGCCGGCATCCTCGCCTTTTTCGGGTTCGCCGGGTCATTCATGCTGCACCATCTCGGGATTTCCATGGCGGCGTTCCGCACGGCAGGCGGCATCTTGTTGTTTCTTATGGGCTTTCGCATGTTTTTCGACCCGGACAGCGAAACCCAGTCAAAAACGCCTGGCCCAAAGGCCTCGGCGCGGGAGAACATCGCGTTTTTCCCGCTCGCAATCCCGCTGCTTGCAGGGCCAGGGGCGATCGCCACCATCATGCTCCTGATGGGCCCGGAGGCGCCGCTTGTCTCCCGCGGCGCGGCGCTTCTCGCGGCGCTAGCCGTCCTCGCCATCGCTGTCCTGATGATGGGCTTCGCGAGCCGCATCGGCGACGCCCTCGGCCGCACCGGCATGAACGTCATCACGCGGCTGCTCGGCATGCTCCTTATGGCGCTGTCGACGCAGTACATCTTCGACGGCGTACGCGAGGGCGTCATTGCGGCAGTCTGAAAGGCGGGGCGTCATGCGGTTCTTGGTGGAGGCGCTTCACGGGTCCCGGCCGACCGTCTTTCAACTGACCGCGACCTACGCCGTCTTCGTCGGCGCAATGGCGGTCGTCCTGGCGGGGAAAGGCGTCTCCGTCGCCAGCATTCTTCTCGCGCTCGTCGCCGGCGACTGGGCCGGCGGCGTCGTCGCGAACGCCGCGCCGTCCACGCGGGCCTGGTGGCGGGCGCGGCGCGAATGGCGCGCCGCCTATTACGCCGTCCACCTGTTTGAATTACCGGTTGTGTGGCTTCTCACCGGCGGCGGCGCGGCCTTCGCCCTTATGGCGCTCGTCCTCACCATGAAGCTATCGATCTTCGCATTAGGAGCGAGCGAAGAATAATGGCTCTTCAGTCCGCCGCCTTCTCGACCTCGCTTAACACTCGGAGCAGGTCGCCGCTCCAGATCTTGGCGATGTCTTTTTCGGGGTAGCCGCGCGGGACGAGTTCGCGAGTGACGTTGAGAATTTCGCTTGCGTCCGCCCATCCATCAACGCCGCCGCCCCCGTCAAAGTCAGACGCGATGCCCACATGGTCAATCCCCGCAATCTTCACCGCATGGACAACGTGATCGACGAGGTCGGCGACGTCCGCGCGAGGGGCGATATCCCACATTCCCTTGAGCCGTTCGGCGTGCTCTATCAGTTTCTCCGGCGACGCAGCGCCGCGCTGCTCAGATGTCTCAAGGCCCATCTCCTTGCGCAAGTTATCACGAAAAACTGTTTGTTCCTCCGTGAACGGCCTGAATTTTTTCGAGCGCGGCCATCAACACGAATAAACTGTTGCGGCCCGAGGGAGCCCTCCTTTGTTGCAATCCGGCAGCTTGGCGCAATGCGCAACGCCGTTTAACGGCTGCGCAAAAGGGCCTCATTCACCGCGTCGACAAGCCGGTCGCGGGGGACGGAGACCTGCGCCGGCTGTCCTTCGCGCCATTCGGCGTTATCCTGAATTTCCTTCGAAAGCCGCGAACCGAGGACCAGGTCTTTGACCGTCACCTCGCCTTTCGAGCGTTCGTCTTCTCCCTGAATTATGGCGATCGGCGCAGCGCGCTTGTCCGCATACTTCATTTGGGCGCGCATGCCGGACCCGCCAAGATACACCTCCGCGCGCACGCCGGCAGCGCGCAGCTCCGCCGCCATCGCCTGATACTCCGACATCCGGTCGGCTTCGAGCGCAAGGATCACCACCGGACCTGACGCCGAAGCGCCGTCTTTAGCGCTGAGCTCCAGCGCCGCCCGCAATCGCGAGACGCCGACCGACACCCCGACGGCGGGAACTTCAACGCCCTTAAATCGCTCCACGAGGCCGTCATAGCGCCCGCCCGACGCAACCGATCCGAACCGCACCGGCCGGCCCTCTTCGTCGAGGGTTTCGAACGCCAGCTCCGCCTCGAACACCGGTCCTGTGTAATACTCAAGCCCTCTGACGACGGAGAGATCGATCTTCGCGCGGGACTCCTCAAGGCCAAGCGCGCGGAACTGCGCCGCCATGGCGGCGAGCGTCTCCACGCCGCGCGCGCCCGCCGCCGACCCGCCCACAATGCCTGAGAGGGCATCGCAGGTCGCCGCGTTCGTATCCGCGGTCGCCTCGGTGAACGCCATGACCTTGTCGATCGACGCCGCATCGAGCTTCGCGCCCTTGGTGTAGTCGCCGCTTTCGTCCTTGCGCCCTTCTCCTAAGAGTAGCCGCACACCCTCCGCTCCCAGACGGTCGAGCTTGTCGAGCGCGCGCAGGATGGCGAGCTTCTTCGGCGCGTCCTCCTCGGCGACGCCGACGACATCCAACAGCCCCGTCAGCGCATTGCGGTCATTGATGCGGATGACGAAGCGGTCAGGGCCAAGCCCCGCCGCCTCGATCGCTTCGGCGAGCATAACGACGCACTCAACGTCCGCATGGGGCGCCGGCGCGCCGACGGTGTCGGCGTCAATCTGCGTAAACTGTCGGAAACGGCCAGGCCCCGGCTTTTCATTGCGCCACACAGGCCCCATGGCGTAACGCCGAAACGGCTTCGGCAGGGCGTCGTAATGCTCCGCCACATAGCGGGCGAGCGGCGCGGTCAAATCATAGCGCAAGCTCATCCACTGTTCATCATCATCCTGGACCGAGAAGACGCCTGCATTCGGGCGGTCGACGTCCGGCAGGAACTTGCCGAGCGCATCCGTGTACTCGAACGCCGACGTCTCAAGCGGATCGAAGCCGTACCGTTCGTAAACCGCCGAAATCGCGGCCAGCATCTCACGCTCGGCGGCGAGGTCGGCGCCGTAGCGGTCGCGAAAGCCCCTCGGCGCGCGCGCCTTCGGCCGGAACGTCTTTTTGGATTTCGCCATGGCGCGAGGTCTTACCCCCAAGCGGCGCTGACGTCCAACCGCGCCTCAGCCTTCGGCCGGGCCGGCGCGGTCTGCGAGAATCCTGGCCGCGAACGGCCGGAAAATCCCCTCCCAGGCGGCGCCGAACTCGGAAAACTCCTCCGTACGCAAATTCACGGTGATCGCAAGCGCCATGTCATAATCCGGGAAGACGATAAGCCAGCTTTGCGAGCCGCGCGAAACGCCGCCATGATTGGCGTTGCGGGCGAGGCCTATCCCCTCGACCCGCCATTCGCGCCAGCGCCAGCCGATTGCGTAGTCCTGCTCGTTCACCTCGCCATTGGCGAGCTTCTGCGGCGTCCAGAATTCGTCCCGCGTCTCCGGGCGGATATAGCCGTCGTCGAGCCACATTGACCCCATGCGCACAAGGTCGGACGGCGTCGACGCCCAGCCGCCGCCGGGCAGTCTGTGGCTTAAGTCGACAGGCCGCCATTCGCGATACATATCGCCACGCCGCAAGTAAAACGTCGCGAGCTTGCTATCGCTCGGCGCAATTTTCGGCGCAACGATGGTGGCGGTCATGCCGGCGGGATCGAGAACTTCGCGCGTGACCAGGTCGCGATAGCGCTCGCCGGCGGCCGCGGACATCGTCGCGCCGAGGAGGACCGTGCCGAGCGACGAGTATTCGAAATCGGCGCCAGGCGCGAAAAGAAGCGGGCTCTCGTCAAACAACTCCAGCGCGTCGCGGACGTCGTCGTAGCGCCTCGCCATTCTTGCGTATCCGAGCCGATCCGGATCGTCGACATCGCCATAGTGCGGGACGCCGGCCATGTGCGCGGCGAGCATCCGCGGCGTGATGGCCGTCCATTCCGGATTCGGAAGATCGCCCAGATAGGTTCCTATCGGTTCGTCAAGATCGATCTTCCCCTGGTCGACGAGACGCGCCAGCGCGCTCGCCGTCACCGCCTTCGACGTGGAGCCGATGCGGAACTGCGTCTCAGGCGAGGGGCGCTCTTCAGACTTAAGATCGACAAAACCCGTGGCCCCGGCCCAAACGACCTCGCCGCCAACCGCGACCGCAGCGGACATCGCCGGCGCGCCAATCTTCTCGCGATGCGCCTCGAGATTCTGAAGCGCAGCCTCCCCCGTCGACGCCCACTCGTCGTTCTGCGTCTTGGAGAGCGACGTCGCGCCTTTCGGCATGCGTTCCCACCCCCAGAACGGAAGGGGCGCTTCGCCTGAATGCGACAAGAACCCGTAGAGCGGCCAAGTTTCTGCAGCGACCGCAAACAGAAGGAGCGCCGCGAGGACGCCGGCGATACGCAGCATCGGCTATTCCGCCTGCGGCCAGTCCGTCACGTCGACGCTCTCGATCAGGATCGTCTCCACAGGCACTTCGGAAGGGAATGGCCCGCCTTCGCCCGTCTGCACAGCGCCAATGGCGTCAATGACCTCCATGCCGTCGACGATCCGGCCGAAGACGGTATAGCCGGGCCTGACGCCGACATCGTTCTTCACGTGGTCGAGATTGGTGTTGTCTCTAAGGTTCACGTACCATTGCGCTGTGGCGCTGTCGGGATTGCGCGTGCGCGCCATGGCGATCGTTCCGCGCACGTTGGAGAGCCCGTTGTCGCCCTCGTAAGGAACCGGCTCACGCGTCGCGCGCTCATTGAAGTACTGGCTGTAGCCGCCGCCCTGAACGACGAAACCGGCGACGACGCGGTGAAAGATTGATCGCTGATAATGTCCGTCTTCGACGTACTTCATGAAGTTCTCAACGGTCTTTGGCGCGGCCTCAGAGTTGAGCTCGACGACGAACGCGCCCTTGCTGGTCTCAATCTTCACATGCGCCGTTTCGGCGGCGAGAGCCGATGATGCGCAGATCATGATGGCGGCGGTGACTGCGGCGATGACTTTCATGGCGTTTCATCCTTTCCTTGTGGCGCGCTGCGCATAGCGTTTATTCGATTGATAAGCCCGTTCGTCGACGGATCGTGCGTGTCGACTGCCGCCGGCGGCTCGCCGCCTTCGGAGGCGATTTCCGGCAACACCGCCTTCGCGAGCGTTTTGCCAAGCTCGACCCCCCATTGATCGAAGGAGTTGATCCCCCAGATGACGCCCTGAACGAAGATTTTGTGCTCATACATAGCGATGATCGCCCCGAGCGCTTCGGGCGTGAGCCTCTCGACAAGGATCGCGCTTGACGGCCGGTCGCCCTTGAAAACCTTGTGCGGCGCGAGCCGTTTGATTTCATTCGCAGGGTAGTCGAGCCGTTCAAGTTCGCGCCAGACCTCCTGAAACTCGCGCCCGACCATCAGGGCTTCCTGCTGGGCGACGAAATTCGCGAGCAGCTTTTCATGGTGATCGCCAAGCGGGCCGTCCGTCTTCGCAGCCGCAATGAAATCCGCGGAGCAAACATCCGTTCCCTGATGCAATAGCTGGTAGAAGGCGTGCTGACCGTTTGTGCCGGGCTCGCCAAAGATGACAGGCGCGGTCGCGGCGTCCGCCGGAGCGCCGTCCATGGACACCGACTTGCCGTTCGATTCCATCTCCGCCTGCTGCAGATAAGCGGGCAGGCTGGCGAGACGCTGGTCATAGGGCAGGATCGCGTGCGCGCCGAGCCCGAGAAAGTTCCGGTTCCACACGCCCACAAGCGCCAGGAGGACGGGCAGGTTTTCCGCCAGCGGCGCGGTGCGAAAATGCTCGTCCATGGCGTGGGCGCCGCGCAACAGCCGCTCGAACGTCGCAGACCCCGCCTGAAGCGCGATGGATAATCCGATGACAGACCATAAGGAAAAACGCCCGCCGACCCAGTCCCAGAAGCGGAACATGTTCTCCGGGTCGATACCGAACTCGCGCACGGCCATTTCATTTGTGGAGAGAGCGACAAAGTGCTTCGCCACATCCTTCTCGGTCCCGCCGTTCGCGAGGAACCAGGCCCGAGCGGAGGCGGCGTTCGTCATCGTCTCCTGCGTCGTGAATGTCTTCGATGCGATGACGAAGAGCGTGCGCGCCGGATCGATCCGATCGAGCGCGTCGCCGAGGTCGCGGCCGTCCACGTTGGAGACGAAGAACGCTCGCCGCCCCTCTATCCAGTAAGGCTTCAACGCCTCAACGACCATCCGGGGCCCGAGGTCCGACCCGCCAATGCCGATGTTCACCACCGTATCAAGCGGCTCGCCGGTGAAGCCCAGAAGCTCGTCCCTGGCGTAAGCGTCCGCGAACTTGACCATCCTGCCGCGCTCCGCCTTGACGGCCTGCGACATGTTTTCGCCGTCTAGCTCGTAGGAGCGGTTGGCGAAGTCGCGCAGCGCCACGTGGAGGACGGCCCGATTCTCCGTCGCGTTGATCCGTTCGCCAGCGACCATCCGACGGATCGCGCCGGCGACGTCGGCGCGTTCGGCGAGCGCGATGAGGCCGGCGCGCGCCTCTGTGGAAATCTTGTTCTTGGAATAGTCGAGGAAGACGCCGGCCGCTCCAATCGAGAAGTCCTGCGCGCGGCCCGGATCGTCCTTGAAGAGATCGATGGCGGACTTGCTCCGAAGGTCATAGGCGGCGCCCTCCAGGGCTTTCCATTCTTCGGTATCGGCAATGCCGCCCATGCGATCTCCTGATGCGGCGCGCCCAAGCGGGCGCCAGTGTCGACGCGGGTCATAAGGATTTTAGCGATCGCGCTCAACGGTTCTTAGAGGCGCGCGGGGTATGGCGACGGCATGAGCACTTTAGTTGACGCGCCAGCGGGGATCGCCCCTGCCCCGGCGAGACCGCAACCGGCCGCAGCGCGCTGCGCGGACGGCGATGGTTCGAAGGCGCGCCGGTTTGCGGCGCAAATGGGACTGAACGCGGTTGCGGCTCTAGCCGCAGCGGCGATCTTCGCAATTCAGTCGGATATGGCGTCGATGCAGGATGCCGCGGCGCCGTCGAGCATTGTCGACGCCGCAAGCCGCTAGCGTCTTCCCGCGAGAGTCGTCTGGCTATCGGCCGTCACGGCCCGCGCGATATCCTGCGCCGACAAGGGCAGCGGCAAGACGGCCGGCGGCGCGCCGGATGCTGGGTAGTAGACGTAGAGCGGCACGCCATTCGCCCCGAACCCCGCCAGCGCCTCGGTGATAACCGGATCGCGCCGCGTCCAATCGGCTGACATTAAAGTTACGCCATGTTCCTCAAAAAGCTCGGCGATTTCGGGACGCGCCAGCACCGTGCGCTTGTTGAACTGGCAGACCACGCACCACGCCGCAGTGAAGTCGACAAAGACGCCGCCAGCCGCTGCGCGGGCCGGGATCTGCTCAGGGTCGAACGCGATCGCCTGCAGTCGGCCATAGCCGCCGGCAGAGGCGTCAGACCCCTCCACCGACGTGGTGAGCCCGATGCTCGGCGCAACCGCAAGGGCGACGGCGGCGACCGCGGCGGCGGCAAGGCCCTTTGAGGCGCGCGGGCTTTGCGCGCGCTGGCTCATGCCGAAAAGCCATGCCGCGATGGCGAGGACAATCACGCCGACAAACGCAAGGGCGAGGCCGTCGCCGCCCGCCTGCTGGGCGAGGATCCAGACGAAGTAAGCCGCCGCGCCGAAGACAGGGAAAGCGAGCGCCTGCTTGAAGACCGTCATCCACGGGCCCGGACGCGGCAGGCGGCGGGCGAGCGCCGGCGACAGCGAAATCGCCAGATAGGGCGCGGCGAGCCCAAACGCCATCGCGACGAAGATCAGCATGCCAACGGCCGGCGGCAGCAGCACCGCCGCGCCGAGCGGCGCGGACAGGAACGGCCCGACGCAAGGTGCGGCGACGAAGACCGCGAGCGCGCCGGTGAAAAATGCGCCGAGATCGCCCGACTTGGACGCAAGGCCCGAACCGACGCCCTGGATCGACGCGCCGAACTCAAAAACGCCGGCGAGGTTCAGCCCCACAAGGAAAAGGACGTAGGCGGACGCGGCGACGAAGATCGGCGACTGCAGATGAAAGCCCCAGCCAAGCTGTTCGCCGCCCGCGCGCAACAGGAGAAGCGCGCCGCCGAGCGCAGCGAAAGTCGCAACGACGCCAAGCGTATAGATGAAGCCGTGCCGGCGGGCCTTGGCGTGGTCTTCGCTCGCCGCCCCCACGAACGACGCGGCCTTGACGAAGATGATCGGAAAAACGCACGGCATTGCATTCAGGATGGCGCCGCCGACAAAGGCGAGGAGGAGCAGGACCGCGACGCTCGACCCGCCAGCGGCGCCCGCAGCGCGCGGCGCGATGGATTGAGGCGGCGGCCCTGCGGCCGCCTCCGCGACGATGCGGTAGTCGCGGCGGGCCGCGCCCTCGCCCACTGCGAGCAGCCCTGTCAGGGTTTCCAGCCTGTCGGACGCATAAGCGTCGCCGCCGGCCAGCCGCACAACCGTCTGGCCATCGCCCGCAACGTCCGCGGATTGCGCCGCCGCCGGGATGGTCATCAATTCAAGGTCCGCAAAGAAGTGAAACGGCGCCTCCGCAAGCGCTGGCGCGACGTCATCCGATGACAGAACAAGCGCGGGGCCGTCCGCGGTCGCATGAACCCGCGCTTCGCCGGGCCACGGCGCCGGCGCGGCGGCGCGGACAGCGGCGGCGCGCGCGGCGATGTCCGGGCTTGGCGTCGGCGAAGCTACAATCGGCAGTTCGATCTCGAACTCGCCTGTCTCCGGCACGCAGATTTCTTCGCAAATGAGCCACGTCGCCGTGAGACCAACGCGCGCGACGTCGCCTGGCGCGGCGTCCTGCGCCGCCGTCAGCGTCGTGACGAAGGCGGGCGCGCCGTGATGCCCATAATTGACGAACTCGCCGATTTCTATGCGTTCCGGGGGCGGATAAAGTATCTCGCCGGCGGAAAAACCCTCCGGCGCGTCCCAGGCGAATTCCAGCGGCAGGCCGCTGTCGCCGGGGTTGCGCCAATAGACGTGCCAGCCGTCCTGCAGCTCCTGCCGGAAGACGATATCGACCGAACCGCCAGGCGCGACGCCGTCCGCAGCCGCCTCAAGATACGAGATCGCGCGCTCCGTCGCGACGCGGTCCGACTGATCAGCCAGCGCCGCGCCGACGCAGACCAGGGCGGCGGTCGCCGCCGCGATTGCTTTTTTGAAACGCCTCATCATGACGCGTTATTAGGCCCGCCGCCGGCGGCGGCCAATGGCTTCGGCGGCCTCAAACCGCCCAAATCCCGCACATGTGAGCGAGCGTGACGCGCGCGCGGCGGAGAAAGCGGTCCGGTCAGCTTTGCGCGCCGGGGAGCGGCTGAAAAGCCGTCTCTTCAGTCAGATTGTGGCGCTCGGCGCGGCGGTTGAAGATATTGCGCCAATTTCCCATGGACAGGAGCTGAGCGTAAATCAGCGGCAACGCGCCGGTTTTGCGCAATTCAATGAACTTCTCGTCGTCCAGGCCTTTCAGCTTGTTTTCGTCGATGCCCACATATTCGGCGAAGGTGACCGGGTTGCCGCCGGCGTTCGGCGTATACTGGCCCGACTGCGCAGCCAGAAGGCCAAACTTCTCGAGAAGCTCTCCGAGCGCATCGGTCATCTTGCGGTCGTTTTCGTAATTGCGCGTGAAGTCCACCGCGTCCTGAGTGAATTTCGTGGTCTGGCCATTTTCGAAGAGCCGCTTTTCACCGCCTGGGCGAAGGCCCGGATATCCGGCGTCCAGAACGACCGCAAACCGGTCATTGTCCGGATCAAAGGCGGCCCCAAACGGGTAGCGGCGCGCGTAGCCGGGGATGTAGGTGCGCCGTTCCCATTTGCCGTCATCGCCGACGAACAGGTTCATTTCATCGATGATGCCGACGACCGCCAATGGGACAGGCTGATCCATCGACGCGAATACGATAGGGTAGTCGTGGCATGCGGCAGGCATTTCCGACGCCGTCAGAGGCAGCGCCCTCGTGTTGGCGGCGAAGTCAAAAGGACGGTCGCCGGGATCAACGCCGAGGTCGGCGTGTTCAGCCGGGTTGAGCAGCACGGGCCGCTCAAACAAAAACATCTTTCCGGTGATCTGCGATGCGGCTGGCGTGTCGCTCATGGCGCGCTTCCTTGTCTATTGTGTCCGGGATTGCCGGGCCGTTTTATCTTTGGACGTCCGTTTAACGGGGAGCCCGTCTCATCCGCAGCGCATTCCAATGCGCCAACCCGAACACCGCCGCGCAGCGGCCCTAGGTATCGACCCAACGCGCGTCTTCGCACTCCCCAGAAGTGGCGGGATAGCCACATATGGCGTGCGCTTTCAAGCCCCGCCCCGTCGAAGACCCGTCACGCCTCAGCTTCCCCGACCGGCTCGCCCGCAAGAAACGCAGCGGCCGCCGCCGGGCGCTCCATCGCGAGGAGATGCCCGACGCCCGGCAACACCGTTACATGCGCGCCAAATTGTCGAAGCCGACGCCGAGGCCCAGGCGAGAGCGTCGACTTCTCGCCGGCCGCAAGCGCGGATATTGCGCCGCCCGAGGCGATGAAATCGCGCGCCGCCCGCAACGGTTCATGGGCGTGCGACATGAAATTCGCCGCCTCCCATGCCGGGGCGCAAGAGAGGGACGCGCCGCCGTCCGCATCTTCAAGGCCATCCATCAGATAGTCCTCAAGAACCCCGTCGGGCCAACTCTGAAAGAGCGGTTTGCCGCGATATGATGTGAGGGCGGCGGCGCGATCCGGCCAGCGCGCCCGCCGGCCGAGCGCGCCCTTCACGATCCCGCTGCGGCGGAACAGGAACTTCATGAACGGCGTGTGGGCCATCGCCCGATAGGCGTCCGGCATAATGACCGGTTCTATAAGCCTTAGGGCCGCGACGTCCGTGCGTTTCGCGGCGGCGAGCAGCGCGGCGACCGCGCCCATGCTGTGGCCGGCGAACGTCCAACGGGGGCCGGAGTCCCCTATTTGGTCGACGACCGCATTGATGTCGCTTGCGTAAACGTCCCAGGAGCGATGCCGGGCGGGGTCGGCGGGAAGATCAGTCCGGCCGTGGCCGCGCAGATCGAGCGCCAGTATCTCCATGTCCGGCGGCAGGGCGTTGAACGCCTTCAGATAGGCCGACGCGCAGAATCCGTTCGCATGGCAAAACAGCATCCGCCGAGACGGGGCGTCGGCCGGAAAGCGCAAAGCCGCGATTCGCCCGTCCGGCGCCTCAAATGGCGCCCGCTCAAACGCGCGCGCCGGCGGCGCGCCGTCTGCGCCCTGCTCGGGGTTCGACTGTCGCGGCGGTTCGCGTATCAGCGCGTTATCCTCCATCGGGGGCCTTTCGCATCAACTTCTATCGCCAGCCCGGAGCTTCTGCGCGGCGAGAAAAATCGCCCGCAGGTGCGCTGCGTCCGCCCCGGCGCGATGCGCGCGCGGCGCCTCACTGTTCGCTGCGGCGAATATCTCAGCCTCGCGGCCGGCCGCAATCGGACGCATTAGCGCGCCGAAGTCGCCGAGCCGGAAGGGCGGCCTGCGCCCGACGGCCGCGTATAGCTGATGCAGCCAGAACTCATCCCATGCCGGCGCGTCGGCGAATATCTTCGCGCACCCGTCAAGCGCCGCCTCCAATTGCGCGCATGCAGCTTCCGGGGCCTTCCCGTCGCGGACGAGCGTCTCGCGCGACAGGCCGTGCAGACGTTCCGCGGCGGGGTCCCATGCGTCGGCGCGCCAGTCCGGCGCCGGCCGGATGAGCGCCGCGTCAACCTCGCCGCCGACAATCGCCCAGCCGACCTCCACCGGCCAAGACCGCGGACCGAGGCCCGACGCCTCGAAATCCAGAAAGGCGACGCCGTTCGCGCCGTCCATGATGCCGCCGTCAGTGTTTGCATCGTTCATGTGCGCGCCACCTATGCCCAAAGGGTGCGCGGCGGACGCGCCGCAACGCACAGGTCGCAGCATAAGCGCGTTGCATGACCGTTCGATAAGAATTCGGAAAAACAGGCTGAACCCTGCGCGCCGCAAGGCGTTGAGGCGTTCGATAAGCTTTGGAAAACGCGCCGCGCCCACGGGCGCAGATGCGCTCGCGCCGAGCCGTCAGGGCTTTGGCCGGTACACTCCGTCGGCGGGATCACGCTGGTAGTCGAGAACGGCGCCGCCGCGATCGCCCGCGGCGTCGCGTTTGAATGTCTCAACCGCGTCGCGAACGGCCTGAGCGCGGCGGTCGATGAATCGGTAAAGCGCGACGCCTGCGCCGATGGTCGCGACGCCTGCGATGATGCCGGCCATTCCACCCATCCCGATCTCTCCTTCCGACGTCGTCTTCCGGCGACAATTCGCCTGCGCCTTCGTTTGCGCCTGATGCGCGCCTTTATCGACGCGGGCGCGACAGGCTCAGCCTATAGCGTCACGCCGAAACGGGCCCATTGCGCCCGCTCCTCTAACGCGGCGAGCGCGGCTTCCGCGTCGATCGCCGCCATGCCGCCGACGACGGCGGGCGTCGCCGCCGGGCGCATCGAACCGACGCCATCCGCCCCGCCCAGCGCCCGCAATAGAGGCGACGTTCTGGGGCTTACCCGCTTTATCCTAATCTTCTCGCCGAAGCGTGTCTTCACATAATCGTCGAGCTGACCCGTAGCGTCGATGAGCCCCCGCTCCTTCGCCGCCGGCGCAGGCCAGAACGCGCCGGTGAAAGTGTCGTCGAAATCGTCATTCAGCTTGTCGGAACGGCGTGATTTCACTAACGAAATGAACTGCTCATGGAGGTCGTTGAGGATATCCTGAAGCCGTTTCGCGTCTTCCGGGTCTTCGGGCATGAACGGGTCTAGCTGGCTTTTGTTGCTCCCTGCCGTCCTGACGCGGCGCTCAACGCCGAGCCTCTCTATGGCGGACACGAAGCCGAAGCTGGCTGCGATGACGCCGATCGAGCCGACAATCGAGGACTCATCGGCGACGATTTCATCGCCGGCCGCGGCGAGAATATATCCGCCGGAAGCGCCCACATCCTCAATGAACGCGATGACGGGCACCTTCTTCTTGTCCGCCGCGCGCCTGATAGCGTCGTGGATAAGTCGCGACTGCACCGGCGAACCGCCGGGCGAATTGATCGACAGGGCCACCGCCTTGAGCGTCGACGGCTTGAATGCGTCTTCAATCACCGGCCGGATGCGCGCGTAGGAAAGGCCGCGCCCGCGCCCCGACGGGGCGATCGCTCCGAAAAGATCGATCACCGTGACCACGGGCTTTGCCGCCGGCAGAAACGGCAGCGCTTTTCTAAGGCGTGCGGCGATGGGCGTCATCTCGGGCATTGCGACTGCCTACCGGCGCGCGCCCCAAGCCGCAACGACCTAAGCAAATTGGTCGCAAAGCCGTTGACTTGACCGCGGCGCGGGCCGGCGCGAATGTCCGCCGGCTGCGCGTCGGCCGACGCCGCCGCGCCGGTCTTCTCAAATCGCGCCGGCGTTTGGGCGGACCAGGCAACGCGCGGGGCATGGCATTGGCGCCCAGACCCGGGCTTCGGCGCCCTGAAACGGACAAGTCGCCTTGTCGGATCGACGACGGGGCGCCTTAGGAGGAAGCCGCTTGGCCCTCGCCTTTCGACCGGAAAACGCCGCCGCCGCGCCGGCGCGAAGCGCCGACGGGGACGCATTTATGGCCGCCGTGGCGGACCTGAAGGGCGCGTGCGGCGACGGGCTTTCGCGGGTGGACGCGCAGATCCTGGAATCGCTGCAGTCGCCCGTGGAGATGATCCCAAAGGTCGCCGGGCACCTCATCAGTGCGGGCGGCAAGCGCCTGCGGCCGCTGCTAACGCTCGCCGCGGCGCAGCTGTTCGATTATCAGGGCGTCAATCATGTGCGGCTCGCCGCCGCGGTGGAGTTGATCCACGGCGCGACGCTTCTGCATGACGATGTCGTCGACGAAAGCGCACTTCGCCGAGGCGCATCCACCGCGAACATCATCTGGGGCAACAAGGAAAGCGTCCTCGTGGGCGACTTTATCTTCTCGCGCTCCTTCGAACTGATGGTCGCCACGGGCGATCTCAGCGTCCTGAAGATATTGTCGCGCGCCGCCGGCGTCATCGCCGAAGGTGAGGTCCTGCAACTCGGCACGCAGAACAATGTCGAGACGACGTTCGACATGTACCTCGCCGTCGTCGAGGCGAAGACGGCCGCGCTCTTCGCCGCCGCCGCCCATGTGGGCGCGACCATCGCCGGCCCCGACGCCGCGGCGATCGACGCGCTGCGCAGCTTTGGGCTCAATCTCGGCGTCGCGTTCCAGCTGGTGGACGACGCGCTCGATTATTCGGGCCGCCTCGCCGCGCTCGGCAAGAATGTGGGCGACGACTTCAGGGAAGGCAAAATGACGGCGCCGGTCGTGTTTGCGCTTGACGGGGCGAGCGGCGAGGCGCGCGCATTCTGGGAGCGGACGATCGGGGCGGGGTCGCAGACGCCGGCGGACTTCGAGATCGCCATGCGATTTGTCCGGTCAAGCGGCGCGCTCGACAGAACATTCGATGAAGCTCAGGCCTATGCGGACAGGGCGCTTGCGTCGCTGCGGGCCGCGCCTGCCAGTCCCGTACGGGACGCGCTCGAGGCGATTGCGCGCGAATCGGTGCGTCGGGCGCAGTAACGCGCCGCCCCGAAGCCTACTCCGCCGCTTGGGTCGCGCCGCCCTCCGGCGGCCTTTCATCAAGATCGCCGAGATCGGACCCCCGCAGGGGCAGCGGCTGCGCGGGCGCCATAGGCGGCGCCGAACTGGACGACGCGCGCGCGCGCCGGCGCAGCCTGCTTCGCCGTCGTTCGAAGGCGGGGCGGATCTCCGGACGAACGAGCAGCTCTCGTTCGTCGGCGCGGCGGCGGATCGCGATATGGGCGGGGGCGAGCGCGAAGGCGACCGCGGCGACCACGGCCCATTGTCCGTCTGCGGAAAAACTGGTGGCCGCGAAGGCGCTCACCGCGGCCATCGCGACAAGCGCAAAGTAGAGCGAGGCGACGCGCGCATGGGGCGCGCCGAGCCGAATGAGCAGTTGATAAACGTGTTCGGAATGGGATTCGGCCACATTGCGCCGCCTCAGGATGCGGCCGGCGAGGGTCAGCGCGACGTCGAAGAGAAGCGGCAGGAAGACGATCGGCGCGAACAAGGGGGTTACGGCCGCGCCCTCCGGCCGCGCCGCCAGAACGCCGAGCGCCGCGAGGATAAACCCGACCGACATGGAGCCGCCATCGCCGAGAAAAATTCGCCCTGACGGATAATTCACGGGCAGAAAACCGAGTATCGCCGCAGCGAGCGCAAGCGCGATAAGCGACGTCGACGCGTCGCCGCCGAAGCCAGCCGCGATCGCCAGCGCGCACGCGCCGGCAAGCCCCGTGAGCCCAGCAAGGCCGTTCGCGCCATCCATGAAGTTGAAGGCGTTCATGAACGCGACGATCCAGAAGACCGTCAGGATTGGACCGAACCAGCCGAGGGCGACATCGCCCGCAAACGGGACGGGCGCGCGCGCCAGCGCGCCGAACATCAGGACAAAAATCGCCGCGGCCGCAGCCTGATAGGCGAGCCGGCGACCCGCAGGAAGCGACCGCCAGTCGTCGGCGATGCCGATCAGAAATGCCGGGATGGCCACCGAGGCGAAGGCGGCGACGGCGTCGGGTCCGCGCGGGCCGGGCATGAGCAGCGACATGGCGCAACACGCGGCGAGCCAGGCGAAAAAGATCGCGACGCCCCCGGTGCGCGGCGTCGGGCGCGTATGGTTGGACCGCGCGCTCGGCGCGTCGAGCATGAAATCAGAGACCGCGAGCCGCCGCGCCAGATAATTGGCGCCGAACGCCGTCGCCGCCACAATGGCGGCGATGCATGCGGCCGCAAGGACCGGCCTGTCGAACGTAAAACCCAGCATTCAGCGCCATCTCTCCCGCTGGGGAAAAAATGCGCCGCCGGCCGCTGCGACGCAACCCTCCACGGGCGACCCCAGAAAACGTCAACGCCCGCCGACGAGGAGCGGCGCGGCGGCGGCCCACCAGCCGTTCGCGCGCGCGCAGCGCGCCGACCGATGCGCCGCTTCTTCGCTGGCGAAGGCTCCGAAACAGGTGGCGCCGCTGCCGGACATCCGCGCGGCGAGCGCGCCTGGGCGGGCGCGCAGAAACTCAACGACATCCGAAACGATCGCCTGTCGGGCGATGGCGTGGGGCTCAAGGTCGTTGCGGCTGGCGGCCATCATCGCGCGAAAGGCCGTCACGCTGGCCGCGGCGGGACGCGCAAGAGCAGGCGCCGGCGGCCGTGGCGCGGCGGCGTCGAAAGCCCGGAATACGGCCCCTGTGGGGGTCGGAACGCGCGGGTTGACGAGGCAAAGCCAGAGCGGCGGCAGCGTCGGGCCGCGCGAAATCGCCTCACCCGCGCCCGTGACGTAGACTGGAGCCGCGTCGAGGCAAGCCGGCACGTCCGCGCCCAGCCTGAACGCAATGTCCGCAAGCGCGCCGCGAGAGATATTAAGCCGCCACAACCGCGCAAGCGCCTTCAGCGCAGCCGCCGCGTCCGCCGAGCCGCCGCCGATTCCCGCCGCCACCGGCAATCGTTTCGTGAGCGTCAGACGAGCGCCATGCGGCGCGCCAGGGCCGGCGCCCGCCGCCTCGGCGAGGGCGCGCGCGGCCAGCATTACAAGATTGTCATCATTTTTTTCGGCGCGAAGCGCTCCCGCGAACGGGCCCACAATGTCGAGAGACAGATCATCCGCAGGCTGCGCGCTAACCGCATCGCCAAAATCGGCGAAGACGAAGAGGCTCGCCAACTCGTGCAGACCATCGCGCCGGACCGGCCCCACATGAAGATAGAAATTCACCTTCGCCGGCGCGGTCTCGACGATCTCCATGTGTCCGGCTCCATGTCCCGAAGGCCTTTAGGCCGCCCCGCGCCCTGAAGGGCGCCGGCGCGCAGCGCAGACCAGGGTTCTTGCGGGCTATTGCTCCGCCGCCGGGCGCCTCTTTTCTTCATCGGCCTCAGCGTTTTCCTCGGCGCCGTCAGGCGCAGGCCCGTCGCCCGGCTCGCGCACTGGCGTCGACACGAAAGTTGGCCGCAGGGCGCCGCCCGACGGCGGCCTCGCCGCGACCGCCGCCGGCGCCGGCCCCATGCCGTTCGCCAGCTTGTCGCGGATCGTCGCGTCCTGCTTTTGCGTCGGCTTAAGCTCCAACGCGCGCTCCCACTGATAGCGCGCTTCAATCTCGCGGCCGAGGCGCCAGTAGACGTCGCCAAGATGCTCCGTAATCGTTGGATCGGCGGGCTCTAGGGCCGCGGCCACTTCAAGATGATCGACCGCCTCATCAAACGCGCCTGTCTGGTAATAGGCCCAGCCGAGGCTGTCGATGATCGCGCCTGAATTCTCGTCGCCTGCGACCGCTTTCTCAATCAGCGCGAACGCTTCCTCCAGGTTCACGCCGCGCTCGGCCCAGATATAGCCAAGATAGTTGAGCGCCGTGGGCTCCTCCGGCGCAAGGTCGACCGCAATCTTGAGATCGGCTTCCGCCTCCTCCCAGCGATCCGCCTTCAGGAGCGCATCGCCGCGCGCGACGTAATATCGCCAGGCGTCGGACTGAGGCGTCTCGCCAAGGCCATCGATGATTTTCGTCAGCTGGCGGATCGCCTCGCCATGATCTTCCTCGCTCGCGGCGAGATTGGCGAGCGCGAAGCGGGCCTCGGTGGATTCCGGCGTGCGCCGCACGACCCTGTCGAGCAGAGCCATCGCCTCATTTTCGCGGCCCTGCCGGGCGAGCGCGCCGGCGATCTCGATCTGCGCCTGCACGTAATGGTGGGATGTCGGGGGAATGCCCTCAAGCGCAGCCACGGCGGCGGGCGCGTCTTCATAAATATTGAAGACGACGCCGGCGAGGCGGCGCGCTTCAGCAAGATCGGGGTCGAGATAGAGCGAAATCTGCGCGAGGCTCAAAGGCAAATTGTAGCGCGGTTGGCCGACATCGAAGCCGGCGGCGTCCGCCTGCTCTCGCTGCTCGGCGAATTGCTCCAGCAGAAACGCCGCAAACGAATAAAATGCGATGGCGGCGCCTTCGCTCGGCGCGATATCCGAATAGGCGTCGCTCGCCTCGCCGCGCGCGATGCGCCTTAGGCCTGCGCGCGCCATCCGCCGATCCGGCCCTGGCTGGCGTGAAATCAGCGTGTAATAGGCCGACGCGGCCTCAGGATCGCCCTGGCGCTCAAGGAACGCCCCGTAGGCCGCGCGTCCCACCGGCCCGCCAAGTCCGAAAACGGAATTTCTGTACGCATCCGCCGCGAGGCTGCGTCTGCCGGCCATTTCCGCGATGAACGCCACATGGGCCGGGTGAAAGCCAGTGAAGAGATCATCCGTATTCGTCTGAAGCGCCGCGAGCCCGGCGGAAGGTCCGCCGATCCCGAGCGCGGTCCACGCCTTCAAGAGATGCGCCATCGCGGCGACAAAGGGCTCGTCGGAGGCAAACGCGAGCCGGCCTTGCGCGTCGACGTAATCCGCGCGCTTGATCGCATCGGCGGCGAGGAGGAGCCGCGCGAGGCCGTCGGCGTTTTCCGGCGAGCCGTCGACCGAGACGACGCCGTCCTCGCCGGCTTCCGCGCCGCTAATGGCGATGAGATCCGCCGCGCGCTCAATCGCGACGTCCATGTCGCCGGCGGCGAGGCTGTAGAAGAACGCATGGCGCACGAGCTGACGGTTGCCGTCATGCTCGGTCGCGACATTTCGGAACGCCTCCGCCGCGAGCGCGACGGCGTTCTCCCGCGCGGCGATGCGCGCCGACAGGTATTCGCCGGTGGTTAGCGGCAGCGGTTGGCCGGCCGACGGCGCCCCCGCGCCGCCGGCGAGCGTATTGCCGCCGCTAACGTGTCCGTTTGAGACCGAAGGCCTCGCGCCGGGCGCGCAGGCCGCCGCGCCGAACAGCGCGCAGAGCGCGAAGGCCGCAAGGCGCGGGCGCAGCGCAAAGCCCCTACATGTTTGGATAGTTCGGCCCTCCGCCGCCTTCCGGCACGGCCCAGACGATGTTCTGGGACGGGTCCTTGATGTCGCAGGTTTTGCAGTGAACGCAGTTCTGCGCATTGATCTGGAACCTCGGATTCGACCCGTCGTCATCGGACAGCACCTCATAGACGCCGGCGGGGCAATAGCGCTGCGCCGGCTCGTCATAGGTGGACAGGTTTACGCTAACCGGAATTGAAGCGTCCTTAAGCTGCAGGTGGACCGGCTGATCCTCTTCGTGATTAGTCGCGGAGTAGGACACATTGGTCAGTCGGTCGAAGGTAGTGACGCCGTCGGGCTTTGGGTAGACCGGACGCCTGTGGCGCTCGGCGGGCTCCGTCGCCTCCGCATCGGTTTTGCCGTGGCCGATAGTCCCGAAGAAAGAAAAGCCGGGCATGATTGTATTCGTCCAGATTTCGACGCCGCCAAGAACAACCGCCCCGAACATGGTGCCGAACCTTGACCAGAGCGGTTTGAAGTTGCGCACCTTCATCAGCTCCTTGCGCACGGAAGAAGCTTCGTAGGCGACCTCATAGGCGTCCAGCGTATCCTGCGCGCGGCCTTCCGCGACCGCGTCAAATGCGGCTTCGCCCGCCATCATGCCGGTGAGCATCGCGTTGTGGTTGCCCTTGATGCGCGGCACGTTGACGAAGCCGGCGGCGCAGCCGATGAGCGCGCCGCCGGGAAACGCCAGCTTCGGCACGGACTGGAACCCGCCTTCCGTGATCGCGCGCGCGCCATAGGCGATCCGCTTGCCGCCTTCGAGGAGGTCGGCGATCGCCGGATGGGTCTTGAACTTCTGGAACTCGCCATAGGGATAGATGTGCGGGTTGGCGTAATTTAGATGCACGACGAACCCCACCGCCGCCGTGCCGTCGTCATAGTGATAGATGAAAGAGCCGCCGCCCGTGCTGTTGTCGAGCGGCCAGCCGAAAGTGTGGCCCACATGTCCGGGCCGCCGCTTTTCGGGCGCGATCTCCCAAAGCTCCTTGATGCCGATGCCGAATTTCTGAGGCTCGCAGCCATCGTCGAGCGCGTACCTGGCGATTAGCTGCTTCGCCAATGAACCGCGCACGCCCTCCGCTATCAGAACGTATTTGCCAACGAGGTCGATGCCCGGCTCGAACGAGGGTTTTTGTTCGCCGTCGCGTCCGACCCCGACGCGCCCGACGACAACGCCTTTAAGCGCGCCATCTTCGTCAAAAAGGCATTCGGACGCGGCCATGCCGGGATAGATCTCAACGCCCATCGCCTCGGCCTGCTCGGCGAGCCAGCGACAGACATTGCCCATGGAGACGATGTAATTGCCGTGGTTCTGCTCCGCGGCCGGCAGCATGAACGCTGGCAGCGGCAGAACGCCCGCCGGCCCCATGACCGCGATCGATTCCGACCGCACCGGCGTGTCGAGCGGCGCGCCCCGCTCCTTCCAGTCCGGAAACAGTCGGTTGAGCCCGATCGGGTCGAGCACGGCGCCGGAAAGGATATGCGCGCCGACCTCCGAGCCCTTCTCCACCACAACCACATTGATCTCGGTCCCGGTCTCTTCCGCGCGCTGCTTCAACCGGATCGCGGCGCTGAGCCCGGCGGGGCCGGCGCCGACGATCACGACATCGAACTCCATGCTCTCCCGCTCAAACGCATCCGCCTCGCCGTCGTCCATGTCGCCTCCCGTCAGGTTAAAACGCCGCCGCGCGACCGCCTTGTCTGGCAAATTCCAAATCGCGACGCCATGATGCGCTACGCCGCGCCTGCTTCATGTAAGCGCGTTTTTGGGCCCTTGTACGCGTAACGTAGCCGCGCCGACGCCTTATCGTATTTTTTGACGAATGTCCTAATTGACCGACGCAAGCCTAAAAGCCAATGCGATTGCGCTCCTGCGATGGTACGCCGCAATGGGCGTTGACGAGGCGGTGGCTGACGCGCCGCGAAACGCCTTCGCCGACCCCGCGCCCGAAACGCCCGCGCCGTCGCCGGGCGTCCCGAATTCGGACATTTCGCCGCCGCCGCGAGCCGTCGACTTTGGCGATGCGTCCGCCGCGCCCGCCCCCGACAATCTCTTCAGCCGGGAGCCGCGGCGCGCGTCCGCGCCGGCCGTTGTGGTCAGGCCGGAGGCGGCGAGCCTTGACGACGCCGCGGCGGCGGCAAAGCGGATCGCGTCGGAATGCGAGGACATTGAGCGGCTCGCCGCCGCGATCGACGCCTTTGACGGGTGCCCGCTGAAGGAAGGCGCGCGGAAGACTGTGGTCTTCGACGGCGCCTTCGGCGCGGACCTTCTTATCATTGGCGAAGCGCCGGGCCGCGAGGAAGATCGGACCGGCAAGCCCTTTGTGGGCCGCGCCGGCGCGCTGCTGGACCGGATGCTCGCCGCGATCGGCCGCTCGCGGGCCGAAAACGCGCTCATCACCAACGTCATCTACTGGCGGCCTCCGGGAAACCGCGCGCCCACGGACGCGGAGACGCTTATCTGCCGCCCGTTCGTAGACCGGTTCATTGAGCTCAGCCGCCCAAAGGCGATCGCGCTCATGGGGGGCGTCGCCATGAAAGCGCTTCTCGGCCAGACCGGAATCACCCGGGCGCGAGGGAAATGGCGCCAGATCGGGACAAGCGCCGGACCGCAGGTCGATGCGCTGCCGATGTTCCATCCGGCCTTTCTTTTGCGTCGGCCGGAGCATAAACGCCTCGCCTGGGCCGATCTCCAGGCGCTCGACGCGAAGTTGACGGAAGGTTAACGCCGGTCCGGCCAATATGGACGGCGCGTAATGAAACTGAGGCGGTGCGGAGCGGGGATGCTGAAAGGTCTGGATCAAACGATCAGGAGGGTCGCGCTCGCGGCGGTCGTGTCGGCGGCGGCGGCGCTGTCGGGGCTGTCCGTCGCCCGCGCCGCCGCGCCGGCGGACGGCGGCGCGCCCGCGGCGCGCTTTACGCCAAGCGTCCTTAACGAGGCGGACGTCGAACTCTATCAGGATATTTTCCGCCTACAGACGACCGGACGCTGGCGCGACGCGGACGCAAAGATCGCGCGCCTCACCGATCGCGTCCTTATGGGTTACGTGCTCGAACAGCGTTACATGCACCCCAAGGCGTATCGCTCGAAATACGGCGAACTGCGCGACTGGATGTCGTCCTATGCGGACCATCCGCAGGCGGCGCGCGTTTATCGGCTCGCTCTTAAGCGCCGGCCGAAACGCGCAAGCGCGCCGGTGCGACCCTTGCCGCGCGAATGGCGCGCCGCCCCGGGCTGGGAGCTACCGCCTGAGCTTGTCGCGGACTATGAAAAAGTCAGCAGGCCGCGCGTAAGGCGCATTGAGGGCCGGGTGCGCATGCTCTGCAAGACCGAACGCGCCATGACGGCCCTGAAGGAAATCGACCGACACCTGCGCGCGCGCCGGATCACGGCGCGCCAGTATGACCGGATGCGCTCCTGGATCGCCGCAAGCCTCTATTTCCAGGGATATCTCGGGAAAGCCGAGAAAATTGCGACCGCGGCGGCGGCGCGCAATGGCGATGTCGCCGTCCTCGCCTACTGGATTGAGGGGCTGATCGCCTATCGCAATGACGACCTTGAGCGCGCCGCGACCGCCTTCGACAGGATGGCGGCGGTTCCGTATCAGGATGATGACCTGCGCGCCGCGGCGGGCTTCTGGGCTGCGCGCGCGGCGCTTGGGTCCGGTCGCCTCGACCGGGTCGCGTCGAACCTTGAGATCGCCGCCGAACGGCCGCTCACCTTCTACGGCCAGCTCGCCCTCGCACAGCTTGGACGCGCCCACGCCTTCGACTGGTCCGTGCCGGCGCTGACGAAAGCGGACTATGACGCCCTCGCCGATGCCGACGCCGCCGCAAGGCGCATCGTCGCGTTGAAGCAGGTCGCGCGCGACGCCGACGCGGACCTTGAACTGCGCCGGCTCAATGGCCGGGCGAAGGATCTCGCGCCAAAGGCGCTTCTCGCCTTCGCCGCCGCCCTCGACCTGCCGGCCGCGCAGATTGAAGCGGCGATCGCCAGCGGCGACCCATCCCTCGCGGCGGGACTTTTTCCGGTCCCGGAATATGCGCCGGGAGACGGGTTCAAGACCGACCGCGCGGTCCTTTACGGGCTTATCCGACAGGAATCGAAATTCAAGCCCGACGCCAAGAGCCGCGCCGGCGCGCGCGGCCTGATGCAGGTCATGCCGCGCACGGCGAGCTATGTGGCGAAAGACCGGCGCCTCGCCTCGCGCGCGGGTCGCGACCTCCTGTTCGATCCGGCCCTAAACATGAAAATCGGGCAGATGTACGTGAATTACCTGCTGAAGAAGGGCGACGAGGGCGATCTTTTCGACATGGCGGCAGCCTATAATGGCGGTCCCGGCAACTTGCGGCGGTGGAAGAAAGAGCTTGGCATAGACGACCCGCTGCTCTTTATCGAGAGCATTCCGAATGCGGAAAGCCGCGACTATGTCGAGAAAGTGCTGACCAATATCTGGATCTATCGCCAGCGCCTGGGACAGCCAACGCCGTCGCGCGAACTGGTCGCGGCCGGCGACGCGCCGGCGTATGAAGCGCTGGACGATCTTTTGGCGGACGCGCGGGAGTAGCGTTGAAGCGTTTCCAGGCCAAGTGTGTGCGGTTGGCCGTTCGGGAACGCGCAAAAACAATGATTTAAAGCGTCGTCCAGATTCAGATTGAAGCGACGACGCATTAGGGCGAGGCTTTTTAGATCACGGCGCCTCAATGCCCATCACGCCAAGCACGGCCGGGCCGATAATCACCGCGAACAGCACTGGCAGGAAGAAGCCGATCATCGGCACGGTGAGCTTCGGCGGCAGGGCTGCGGCCTTGCGCTCCGCTTCCTGCATGCGCTCCAGGCGGCTCTCTTCGGCGAGGACGCGCAGGGACTGGCCGAGCGGCGTGCCGTACTTCTCCGACTGGACAAGCGCCGTCGTCATCGCCTTGACGGCCTCAAGCCCAGTGCGCTCGGCGAAGTTCATATAGGCCTGCCGGCGCTCCTGAAGATAGGAAAGCTCCGCGACCGTGAGGCCGAGTTCTTCGGCGAGCTCCGGACACCCCTCGCCGACTTCGACGCTGACCTTCTGCAGCGCGAGTTCGATGGACATGCCGGATTCGACGCAGATCAACAGCAGGTCGAGGCTGTCCGGCCAGGCCAGCTGTAAAAGGCCCTGCCGCTTCTGCTTGATGTTCTGCATGTAGATCACCGGCAGATAGAAGCCGGCGAAGAAACCGCCCATCGTCGCAAGCAGCTGGCCGAAGCTGTCGAGGCCGAGATCGTCGAGGGCGTAGACATATACGCCGATGAGAAGCGCGATGCCGAACGGCACCGCGAGCCGAATCGTCATGAAGACGACGACAGCCTTTTCGCCGCGGTACCCCGCCTGCATCAGCTGCTTGCGCGCCTCCGCCGCGTCGAAGATCTCGAAGAGCCGCAGATTGTCCGCGACTTCCTTCATCATCCCCTGCGGGGTGTTCCGTAGGCCGCTTTTTTTCGCAAAGCTCGCGCGTTGCTGCTGACGCAGGCGCTCGCGGTAGTCCGCGACCCCCTTCATGCGCTCCGCAAGGCGGTCCTTGACGAGGAACGGTTCGACCAGCGTGTAGACGGTCGCGATCGCGGCGAGCGCGACCAGCACGGAAATCTGAAACTGACGGTCCACCAGAAGTTCGAGCATCGCCCTACACCTTGATCTGCGTCATGTTGCGCATCACGAACACGCCGCTGCAGAACCAGAAGCCGGCCGCGAACAGCACGAGATTGCCCTGCGGCGTCGTAAACAGGATATCGAGATATCCGGGCGACATAAACTTCACCGCGCCCATGACGAGAAACGGCAGCGCCCCGATGATCATCGCCGAGGCTTTTGCTTCGGCGGAGAGCGCCTTGATCTTTCCCTCCATCGCCTTGCGGCCGCGCAGAACTCCGGCGAGGTTGCCAAGCGCCTCGGCGAGGTTGCCGCCGGTCTGCTGTTGGATGAGAAGGACGATCCCAAAGAAGCGGACCTCGGCGAGCGGCATGCGCTCGAACATGCGGTCAAGCGCCTGCTCCAGCGACAGACCGATGCGCAGGCCCTCCGTTAACTGATGGAATTCCTCATTGACGGGCGCCGGAGCCTCCACGGAGATAATCTTGAGGCATTCATTGACCGGCAGGCCGGACTTCACGCCACGGACGATGACGTCGATGGCGTTCGAGAACTCCGCGCCGAACTTCTTCTGGCGCCTCTTCTTCGCAAATCCGACGAACCACCGCGGCAGCCCGAAAGCGCCGATAAAGCCAAGCCCTGCGGAGACGAAATGCTGCTGGCCGGAGATGACGCCGATGAAGCCGAAGAAGGCCCCGATGATCACCGACGCCACATAAAAGTGCGCGACGCTGAAGGTCAGCCCGGCCTGCTCGAACTGCTGTTCAAGCGTGTAGCGCGCCTTTTTCTTCGCCTGCTTGCTTTGCTGCTCGACCCGCGACAGCGCCTCGGCGACTTTCTTGCGCTTTTCCTTTTGCGCCGCGTCCGTCGTCGCCGACGCGGTCGCCCGTTTTGCGTTGCCGTACTTGTCGAGCGACGAAAGGCGCTTGTTCGCGCGCTCCTTTTTGGTCGGCGCGAACAGCGCGGCGGCCACCGCGATGACGGCGAGCAGTATAAAGCCGCCGATAATGAGCGTTTGGCGATCCATCCCCTGCCGCCTAATCCTGCGCCGCGTCGAGCGCCTCGGCGAGATCCTGGTCGCGGCCGTAATACCGCGCGCGATCCCAGAACGCCGGCCGGGCGATGCCGGTGGACTTGTGCCGCCCGACAATCTTGCCTTCAGCGTCCTCGCCGGACATGTCGTAGATGAACAGATCCTGCGTGATGATGGTTTCGCCTTCCGTGCCCAGCACCTCGGTGATGTGCGTGATCCGGCGCGAGCCGTCACGCAGGCGCGCGGCCTGGATGATGATGTCGATAGAGCCGACAATCATCTCCCGGATCGTCTTGGACGGAAGATTATAGCCGCCCATGGTGATCATCGATTCGACCCTTTGCAGCGCTTCGCGCGGGCTGTTCGCGTGGAGCGTGCCCATGGAGCCGTCATGGCCGGTGTTCATGGCCTGCAGGAGGTCGAAGGCCTCCGGTCCACGCACCTCGCCGACGATGATCCGTTCAGGACGCATACGCAGACAGTTCTTGACGAGGTCGCGCATGGTTACTTCGCCCTGGCCTTCGAGGTTAGGCGGGCGCGTTTCGAGGCGAACGACATGCGGCTGCTGCAATTGAAGTTCGGCGGCGTCCTCGCAGGTGATCACGCGCTCATCATGCTCAATGAAGCCGGTCATGCAGTTCAGGAGCGTCGTCTTACCAGAGCCCGTGCCGCCGGAAATCAGCGTGTTTATTCGGCACGAGCCGACGATTTCGAGCACCCGCGCGCCTTCGGGCGAAATCGACTTGAAGTCGACGAGGTTCGCCATCGTAAGCTTGTCTTTCTTGAACTTACGAATGGTGAGGGCCGGCCCGTCAATCGACAGGGGCGGCGCGATGACGTTAACGCGGCTGCCGTCCGGGAGGCGCGCGTCGCAGATCGGGCTCGCCTCGTCGACGCGGCGGCCGACCTGGCTGACGATCCGCTGGCAGATATTCATCAGCTGACTGTTGTCGCGAAAACGGACATTGGTGAGCTGAATCTTGCCGCCGACTTCGATGAACACGCGGTTCGCGCCATTGACCATGATGTCGGCGATGTCGTCTCGCGCCAGCAGCGGCTCCAGCGGCCCATAGCCGAGGACGTCGTTGCAGATATCCTGGAGCAGCGATTCCTGCTCCGCGATGGACATCTGGACGTTCTTGATCGAGATGATTTCGTTGATGATGTCGCGGATTTCCTCCGCGGCGGCGTCAGTGTCGAGCTGGGCGAGCTGCGACAAGTCAATCGTGTCGATCAGCGCGTTGAAAATCGTCGCCTTGGTCTTGAAGTATTCTTCCGAACGGTCCGTGACCGTTACGGTTTCGAGCTTCGGCGGCTCCTGCGTCTTCGATGGCGGCGGCGGAGCGGGTTTGCTGGCCGCGGGCTTCGGCTTTTCGCCTGCCGTTTCGCCGCCCTTGGCGGCGGCCGGCCGCGGCGGCGCCGCGGTCGCGCCTTCGCCTGATCTGCGCCCGAACATCGCTTACGCCCCTACCGCTTGAAAAGCCGCGCGAGCCCGAAGCCGCCGCGCTTGCCCGCAAGATCGGCGCGCCCGAGAAGCACCTGCGCGAGATGGCTCACATTATGCGCGGTGCGGGTTTTCGGGCCTACCTCCGACAGCGGCGCGGCGTTCGTCGCCGCCGCATGGAACAGCTGCGGCTCCCAGTTGAGGACGCAAATCGGGTCAAGGCCGACATGCTCCGCATACTGTTCCGGCTGCACGGATGACGTTTTCTGGTCGAACTGGTTGACCACAAGCCGGGGCGCGGCGTCGTTCGGGCGCGCGCTGGCGATGACGTCCACAAGGTTCTTGGTGTTTCGGAACGCGGCGAGGTCCGGCGTCGTCGTGATGACGATCTCATCCGCCGTCTGCAGCAAACGCCGCGACCAGCTCGTCCAGATATGCGGCACGTCGATAACGATCGTCGGCGCCGCGCCGCGCACCACATCGACAACGGTCTCAAACGCATCGTCGGCGAGGTCATAGTCGCGATCGAGAAGGTTTGGCGCCGTGAAAAGGCTCAAATGATCCGTGTGCTTTTGCAAAAGCCGGTCAAGCAGCACTGCGTCCAGGCGCTCCGGCGACGCGAGCGCCTCCAAAAGGCCGGACGTCGGGTCCTGTTCAAAGTCGAGGCTCGCGGTGCCGAACGGCAGGTCGAGATCGAGAATGACGGTGTCGCTCTCCAGCTCCTCCGCCGCCGCCCAGGCGACATTGTGCGCGATCGTCGACGAGCCGACGCCGCCGCGCGCGCCGACGAAGGCGAGCGTCTTGCCGATCGGGGGCGCGGCCGGATCGACATAAAGCGCCGAAACCGCGCGAATGACCTGCAAGGGGGAGTGGGGATTTACGATGTATTCGCTGACGCCCTGTCGGATCAGCTCGCGGTAAAGCGAGATATCGTTGACGCAGCCAATGATGATGACCTTGGTCGAGGGATCGCACACCTCCGCCAGCGCGCCGAGCTGGTTCAACAACTCCGCGCCGCCGGACAGCGCCTCGAGGATGATGAGGTTCGGGGTCGTGTTGGTCTGGAAGTGGTCAACCGCTTTCGCGATGCCGCCCATGTGCATGGTCAGGTGAGTCTTCGAGAGGCGGCGATCGATCGCGGCGCGCTCCAGAAGCGCCGTCGTTTCTTCGGAATCGCAAAAGGCATGGATGGAAATCCGCGGCACTGGCACATGGTCGGTCTCGGAGGATTCGATTTCCTCAAAGTCCTCCGGCGGCGCCATGACGGTTGCGGAGGCGCGCTGGGCGGCGCCGTCGATGTTGTCCTGGCCTGGCGAACGCGCGTCGGGCGCGGACCTGGCCTCGGTGCGGGCAGGCGCCTCCCGGCCAGCGCCTTCTTCAACGCCAGCGTCGAAAGGGCCGGCATTGTCCACATACGTTGACTGGCCGTCCACGTCCCCGAAGGCCTCGGCCTGCATGATGGAGCCGATCTCATAATCGTCGGCGCCGGCAAGCTCCTCGTCATCGAAATCGAGGTCGGCCTCGAGAAGCTCCTCGTCGTCGAGGCCGTCGATATCGCCGAGATCGCCGAATTCCTCTTCGCCGAGCGCGGCGAGTTCTTCGTCGGAAAGCTCTTCGTCGAACCAGGCGTCCTCTTCGTAGCCGCCGTGCTCGCCGGATGGACGCGCCTTGCTGGCGGTGACTGCGCTGCTGTCCTGCGCGCCTCCGTTTTGCGCGCCACTGCCCGCCGCGCCTTCGTCGCGGCGTGATCCGGTCAGCTTCACAAGGTATTTTGCGGCGTTGGCCATGCCATTCTCCTTCGCAACCCCCGTTTCACGAGGGGCGCCCATGTCACTGATCGCCGACCCGCGCTTCGATCTCGTTGCTGCGGGCCGATGATGTATCCTCACCCTGGCGGAAGGCCCGGACGCCGCGGATGCGAATAGCGGAATCCGGATCGGCTTCGGTTTGCGGTGCGATCAGATCGTGCGGATCGACGATCATCGCCGCGAGATTGTTCTGGCTCGCGCAGCCAAAATTCGCCGAGCGCTGATTCTTGTAGTCGCGCTTCCGAATTCCTTGCCACAAGCCGCAGGCGCTGGGCGTCGCAATATAGTGCGTATACGATAGAATAAGATCGTCGCTGGCGCCGCCCTGATGAACGGCGCGCGCGATTGAGCCATGCGCGAGGCCGGCGTCGTGAAGCGCCTTCTCCACATTGGCGGCGAAGGCCGCGCCGGCGGGCGCGCCCTGCGGCGTCGTGACCGAAACAGGCCCGTGCCCTTTGCGCAGGTACGCCTGAGCGAAAGCGCGCAATCGCGCCTCGTCGAGACGGGAAAGCTCTGCGTCCGAGGCTGTAGGCGTCAGCGTCAGCGTGACGACCTGGCTGTCGACGCTGATCGGATGCTGTTCCGCGACGGAAATCGCGTCCTGCGCCGTGTTCTTAAACGAGCCGCAGCCAGCCGCGAATGCGCAGGCGAGGACGGCGAGGGAGGCGGGAAGTTTCTGTACCATCAGCATGCTGCGCACCTTAGTCAAGAATGAAGCCAATCGGCCCTTGCAGGGTCTTTTCCTCGACCCCCGAGCCAGCGAGGCCGTAGGTGGAGGTAAGCTTGCCCATCAGGATCGACTGGGCGTCCGTCGCGGTGATGAAGCCCTTGGCGGGATCCGTTAGCTTGCTCTCGTGCGTCGGTCCGACGATGTAGGGCGTCGCGATGATCGCAAGTTCGGTTTCCGCGTTTTCGTATTCGCGGCTCCGGAAAAGCTGTCCGAGGATCGGCACGTCCAGGAGGCCGGGAATGCCGTTCATCGTCTGACGCATGTTTTCCTGCAGCAGGCCCGCCATGACGAGGCTGCCGCCGGACGGCAATTCGACGGTCGTCTCCGCGCGCCGTACGGTGAAGGCGGGGATCGTGAGGCCGGTCGTGTTGACGATCGTCGGTTCGCCGGCGGGCGTGCCCTGCGGGCGCGGGACCGGAGCGCCGACGAGGGGGATGCCGCCGACCTCGCCAGCCGCGATCGAGGTAATGTTCACGACCTGATCGGGGACCCCGTCGGCGTTCGTGTCGACGACCTGAAACTGATCGGCGGGGGCCGGCGACGCCGGCGTGCCGGGCAACGTGACCGTTTGGCCTGAAAGGCTGAAATTGTTCGCAGACGTGACTTCGCTGACTTCGGTCGACACCTTGATGTTGATGCGGCCCTTGTCCAGCACGAGCGGCGTAAAGCCGAGGCCGATGCCGAACTGCTTGAACTCAATCGTGATGACGTCGTCGCGCTGGTTGATCGGGATCGGGAACTCGCCGCCTGCGAGGAAGTTCGCCGATTCTCCGGACACCGCGGTAAGGGTGGGCTCGGCGAGCGTCTTCACAAGGCCGATCTGCTCTAGCGCCTGAAACGTCAGCCCGATATTCGATCCGTTCGTGCCGATGTTTCGCAGGAGTTCGAACGTCGCGCCGGCGGCGGCGCCGCCGGCCCCGATGGTCGCCGCTGCGGCGTTGATCGAGGCGTTTGAAAGGGCCGCGATGCCGTTGACGTCGACGCCAAGCTGCTTAAGGACCGACCGCTGCATCTCCACGATCCGGACCTTGAGCATCACTTGCTCGCGCTGGCGGATGGTCAGCATCGGAATGACGTTCTGTTCGCTTTCAACGAACCGAGCCGCGATGTCGGCGGCGTTCGCCGCTTCGGCGCTTGACCGCACCGAGCCGCGAAGAACGATAGTGTCGTTGATCGCTTCGGCGGTGATGCGGGTATCCGGCATCAGCCTGGCGATGAGATCGTTCAGCGCGTCAACGTCGCGCTCGACCTGAATCTCGAGATTGAGGATCTGGCGGCCCTGGTCGTCAAAGAAGAACGCGTTCGTCAGGCCCACGTTCAATCCAAGCAAATAGACCCGGCGCGAGGAGCGCACGACGGCGTCGACGACGGTCGGTTGCGAAACAAGCACGTCCGCCGCGGGACGCGGCAGATTGACGATCGCAGCCTTGTTCAGGGGAAGGACGATATTGCGTGACGTCTCGGATTCGCCGCCAAGATCGACGAACGCCGCGTTCTTCTGCGCGGCCGCCGGCGAGGCGTTCAGCGACGTCCCCGCCGCAATCGCCGCAACGACGCCCAGTATGCGCCGCCAGGAACTCGTCTTGCGTCCAGAATTCTTCATGGGGTCCCACCTTTACGGCCGTTCCGGCCGCGTTCTTGTTCCTCTGGCGGCGCTAGGAGCGCCCATAGCGAATGACGTCGACATGCGTGCGACGGCGTTCCTTGAACGGCGTTTTCGGTTCGAATGCGCTGCGCAGCGCGAGCGTCATCTGGCCGCGCGAATTGCGCGCCGTCGTGAAGAAGGCGGCGTCGTTCGGCGTAAGCTCTAGCGTCGCAGTCGCGCCTGCGATATGCGGCGTCTCCGGATTATCGACATAAGCGGCGTCGATCGCGAGAACCTTCACATTCTCCAGCAAGAGGTCGAATTCGGTCTCATTGTTCAGAATGCTCGGATAGGTGTGATAGACGTCGACATGGTCGCCAGGCAGAATAAAGCCGCCTGACGCGCTGTCCGGCGTCACCCGCATCGTCACCGCGCGCATGCCCGGCGTCAGAATTGCGGACATCATGCCGCCGTCATCGGGACGCACGATTTTCGCTTCGACGATTGGCTCCCCGGCGACGATCAGCGACTTGGCGATCGCTTCGGCAAGCGCCTCCTGGTCGACGCCGTCTTCCAGAAGGTACGCCTCCGACAGGGCTTTTTCCGGCCAGTCCACCCACTTTACGGATTCGCCCGCGAGCCGGTCGCCGCGATTGAGATCGACCGCCGCAACGAGAATCTTCGTCGTCTTCTCTTCGACGCGCTGAACGATTTCGACAGGCGCCTCGACTTCGTCGCCCATCACGAGGAAGAACACGACGACGCCAGCGACAAGCGCGACGCCAAGTGCGATTAATCGGGGAGCGTTCATAACGAAACTACCGTCCTATCCGAGACCCAAAACGCAGGCGGCGAGGCCGCCCTCGGCAATCTTAAGAAAACTCCTCAAGATCGCGTTAACCGGCGCCGTCAGCCGCCGAATGCGAGCTTGAAGAGCGGCGTCTGCGAGAAAGTCAGTAATCCGCCTGCGGAAATCGCGACCCCATAGGGCAGCTCATTCTGGTTCTGATGAATCCGCATGATCCACGGCGCCTGGGCGTAGACCGGCAGGGGCGGAGTCCTGCGGAAAACGAGAATGACCAGCGCCAGCGCGCCGCCCGCAATCGATGTCGCAAGCAGATAATCTAGGTAATGCGCCGCGCCGATCCAGGGCGCGCTCGCGGCGAACAGCTTCGCGTCGCCGCCGCCGAAAAACCGCACGGCGAATAGGACGAAACCAACAACGAGCACCGCGGCGCCAAGCGCCAGTCCTTCGGCTATCTGGATCGGCGTCGCGCCGAGCGCTACGGCGGCGCCGACATAACCAACGACAAGGACGAGCGATATCCAGTTAGGTATCTTGAAGTCATGAAGGTCGGTTACGGCGGCGATCAGGAGCGCCGCGGGAAAGATCGACAGCAGCAGAATGCTCAGCATCAGGGCTTCTCCTCGCGAACGTCGCGGGGCCCGAAGCAGTCGCGGCCGCGCATGGTGACGTCGCGACGCTATCTCTCAGGCGCTTAAGAATTGGTTAGATAATAGTTCCGTGATCGAATGAAGAAGGCGTTAAGGAATTTCGGTGGGGGCGCGACTTGCGCGACCGCGCTCGGACGACGAACGACAATGACGAATGATAGCGATGCCAAGATAGCGAGAAGAGGGCCGCGCAACGCACGCGCTCAACCGGCCGGTCGTCGTGAATGGGCGTCAAACGAAAAAAGGGGAGCCCGGAAAGGCTCCCCTCTTCAGATCAGCCAGACTGGCCGCCGGTCGTCGCGACCGGCGCCAGAAACCAACCATTAAGCCGGGTTCGTCGCTTCCAGCGTCGAGGTGACTTCGGAGAACGTGCTGTTGAGTTCGCTCCCAAGCGCGCGAACGCCGGCGATGATGGCGACGCCGACGAGCGCGGCGATGAGGCCGTACTCAATAGCGGTCGCGCCGCTTTCTTCTTCGAGGAACTTTGCGAAAAGAGCTTTCATTGTCGACTCCTGAACTAGCCCATACTTACATTGCGCTGCCGATAAGGACCTCCCTATCGGATTGCCCCAGATTGACCGCAAAGCATTAAATGGAAATAAAAATATATGCTTAACAATTACGAAATCAGCGCTTTTCAATTTTTTATTTCGCGAGCCGCCGCAGCTCCTCAATATTGTCAATCACGAGCCCTGGATAATCCCGCGTCGCGACGCCGTTCGAGATCAACTGGGCGATCGTTTCGGCCGTGAGCGCCTCGTCAACTTGCGCGACTTCCGCGAGCTCGCGATGCTTCGGCATGCGCGCAATGCGCCAGCCGCCGGCGGCGACGTCCACAAGCTTAAGAAGCGCTTCATGGATACGTTGGCGTCCGGATGATTCGGGCGTCACCGCCCGCAAGCCGGCGCCAACCACGCGACCCGCGACATAGTTAAGAAGATCCCGCGCGAACTCATCGTCCTGATTGAGAATCTCCCGGAAGGCGGCCGCATCAACGACCGCAATCTCCGTTTCACCGTCCGCGCACAACGTCGCATTTGCGCCGTCCCGGTCGACCTTTTCCGCGATCGCCGGAGCGAGTCCGAACTCCTCGCCCGTCGCGCACCTTTCGACGATCATAGCCCCGGACGCGGCGTCGAGCCGCGCGCAGGTGATCGCGCCGTCGACAACGATGAAGAATTCCGACCCGTCATATTGGCCGGAAGACGAGATCGTCTCGCCGTCGCGGTATCTGCGATAGGACGTCGCGTTTGCGACCCTGAGCAGCGTCGCGTCAGATGCGCGCGCGAACGCTTCGACATTCCGAAGCGCGCCGATCACGCCGCCTTCCTGCGTCGCATTGGCTTCTAGCGTCATCAATCAGCTCCGCAATCAATATGTCCATGCAGGGTGACGCGTACCGTTTAAGTCTCGGTAAACATAGCCGCGCCTGCGCCCTCAAGCTTCCCGCGTCAGGCTTAAGCGTTCGTTGACCGAAGCGCGGCATAAAACCTGAGAAGCCTTTCAGGAGCGCACAAGTGCCGAATTCCCGTTCCCTGACGTCCGCCGCGCTCGGCGCGTTCGCCGCGTGCCTTTCCGGGGTCGCCGCGAAGGCCAGCGAAGTCTGGCTCACAATGGACTACGTGAAGCCTTACCAATTGTCGCGCGACGCCGGACAGATCGTCGTCGGCAATCCGGGCATCGCCGACGTTGAAGTGCAGGACAGCCGGCACATCCTCCTCTATGGCAAGAGCCCGGGCACGACCAACATGTATGTGTTCGATCTGGAGGGCGGCCGCGTCGATAACCTTATCGTCCGTGTACGAGCGGTCGGCGAACATGTCGTCGTCCTGCAGGAAGGCGCCGCTGAGCGCACGACGCTCAACTGCATGACGGTGTGCGAACCGACAGTGACGGTGGGCGACGGCCAGGCGTTTGGCGTTGTTGCGAACCAGCTGAACCAGAAGTTCCAGCAATCGATCATCGGCGAACAACAGCAGCGGCGCTAACCGGGCGGCGCCAGGCTGGTTCCAGCTTCGCCGCAATCCGATGCTTCAGCGGCGAGGCGCAGCCTCATATTTGTAGATGCGCGGTCGCTCATGCGGTTCGAGTCGCTCGCGGCAATGGCGATCGATCGAGCGGGCGCGGCCCTCCGTCGGCGAAAGGCCCTCGCGCAGCAAGATACGCGCAATCAGCCGGTCGAACCCGCCGGAATGCCGGCCGACCTCAATACGGCATGATTTCACGTCCGAATGGGTCTCGACGACGGCGGCGACCCTTTCCGGAAAGACATTGACGGCGCCTATCTGCACCGCCCCGTCGCGACGCCGGCCAAGTTTGAAGCTCCTCGCGTCAACCCATTCGAGTTCATCGGGCGGCGCAATAGGTCGCCGTTGGCCGTCAGGGGCGATGCGATCGACCCCGTCGCCGTTGCGCGCAAGCGAGTCGAATAATCGAAACGGCCGCCCGGGGGAATCCCGCCAGCCCACAAGCCCTGTCTCTGTCGATCCGTAGACCTCCCTTTGCGCGTTAAACCCGGCCTTGCGCATATTGTTGGCAAGCTCCACATCCATCGACTCGCCGAAATAGACGCCGATGACGTTGTCCGGGGCCCGCGCGCCCTCCTGGACCAGAAACCGCCAAATCGAAGGCGTCGCCACAACCACGTCGCCGAATGAAAACGCCTTATTGAGGGCCTCGGGCGTCATGCCGCGAGCGTCTAACCTCGGAATCTGCTGCAGATTAGGCGTCAAGATCGTCAGTACAAATCCCATGAGGCTATGGGGCGAGACGAGGGAGACAAGCCGGCGCCTGCCATAGACCAGGCTTGAGGCCGCAGCGGCGTCGGCGAAGATGTCGGCCGCCGCATGATCGACCGCCGGCCGCGCCGCCTCGCCCGCGGCGGAAAAGGCGAAGGCGACGAGGCGCCGGCGGGCCGCTGAGGCAAGGGCCGCCGCCCAGCCGGCGATCGTCGCATCCGGCCCGGTTTGGAGTCCGCCAAGCGGCGCGTGAAAAAAGCCGGCGGCGCGCGCCGCGCACGCCGCTATCTCCTCGTCGCCCAGCCCGAGCCCGCCGCGGCCGAGCTCAGCCTCCGGAGAAAGCAGGGCTGTCGTCGCGCCGTCGAGCCGCCGCCTGAAACGACGCCGCAATTCGTCGGCGACAAGCGCTAGGACAATCGGCGCCACCTGGTCGGTCGACAACTCGAATGCTTTCATTCGTCGGCCTTTTGCCTCCTGTCCTTGTCAATCGCGGCGCGCGCTTCGCGGACCGCGGCATTGAACGCAGCGTCAAGCGCTTGCGCAGCGCGCCTCTGGGCGGGACGCGCCTCCGCCCAGGCCGCGCCATTGTCCATTTCAGCCAGCCGAACGCCGCGGACGACATTCGACGTCGCGAATAAATCGACCCTAAGGCGCGCAGGGTCAATCGCCGCCTCCATCGCGCAGCCGGCCGCCAGGAGCGCCGCGCGGGCGACGCCCGGCAGAGCGCCCTCAGTTGGCGGCGGCGTCGTCACCGCGCCGGAAGGGGCGATGGCGTAGATGTTACCGATACTGATTGATGCGACACGTCCTGACGAGTTGAAGAGAACGGCGTCGTCCGCGCCCGCCGCCGCCGCGGCCCGCTGCGCCGCGATGTTCGGCCCATAGCCGGCGATGAACTTGAACTGCGCAGCCGGGCCGGCGGCGCGAAGCGCATCGCGGAACTCAATAAGCTGCAGCGGCCCATCCTCGTCCCGCGGCGCGCGCGAGAGCGTTACAACCGCGGTCGGTTCAGCGTCCGGCGCCGCGGC
>JANQSJ010000004.1 GCA_028284065.1 Parvularculaceae bacterium | reverse complement strand
AAGAAGAAGGGGGAGAAGGGGGAGCGGGGGTGTTCCGGGACGTCCCGACTTGTCCCGCATTGTCCCCGGGACATTCCGAGACAGATGCCTGGGCTTTAGACGCGCGCTGTTTGCGTTTGCGCTCCCGTTCATACAAGCGCCGTTCTTCCGCCTCCGCTTCAAAGACGTGGACAACGGCGGCGACCTGCTCGCCGCTGGCGCCGGTCGCGACGAGCGCGTCTATGATTGCAGAGAGCTTCGGCACTACGCCGCCCGGTAGACAGTGACGGCGACGGCCGCATCGGGATCCGCGCGGCGCACCTTCGTCTTGATGACGGGCGCCTCGCCGCTAATGGCGTCGGGCTTCGACAGCTCGGTCAGCCTTGATCGCACGGAATTAAGCGGCACGCGTCGACGAAGGGCTCGGAATACCTCCGGCGCGGTCAGCCCCTCCGGGCGCGCATGCAAAGCCGCCAGGACGAGGGCGCGCTGGTGCTGCGCCTTGGTCGCCACCTTGTGCGACGCCTCCTCGCTCGCCCCTCCCCGCTCCTTAAAGCCGGGCTGGTCGTTATACGGGCTCGTCGGTCCGTCCATTCTCGGCTCCTCTTGTGAATTGCCGCTCAAGCGTCGCTATTTGTTCAGCATGCAACGGAAGCTGGTTGTTTCGGTCCGCCGCGATGATCGCGTCCCAGACCGGGCCAAAGTCCCCTACCCCCCCCCCCCAATCGCGCGTAGAATGTGGACGTGGAGAAACCGCAGAGCGCGGCGACCTCGCCGGCCTTAATCCCGCGCAGCATCCGCAGTCTGTTCGCAGATCGACGCCCGCTAGCTGGCCAATGCGTCATGACGCCCGCGCGCGTTCGCGCCCCCGCGCAACCACCCCGGCGATTGCTTGACATGTGTGGCCGTCGTTAAAGGCCTCAATTATCTTCCGATTGCGCGATGACGCGCCTCTTGCCGTGGGCTTCAGCGTCAGGCGCGCCGTATTTCCATGTCTGCGCGGAACGCCGTATTCGACGAGAACTCTGTAGGCGCTCCGCGCAACAATGTTGAGCTTGCGCGCGACTGTCGGCCCGTCCATGCCGCCTTGGTAAAGCGCGACAATCCGTTCCTTTTCCCATCTTGTAAGATGCTTGCCGCTTGGCATCGCCCTTCCCTCCCTTATTCAAAGACCGGCCACGGACGAATGCGGACGACAACGCCCGGCCCCGTCCGCGTCAGCCAGTAAAGCTCGATCCCGTGCGCATGGCGGTCATCATCAATAACGCCGGCGGACACGAGAACGTCCGTGGTCAGCTTTTCCAAGTTGCCAAGATCAGGCGCAGGCCCGCGCTCCGGCCGCTCGAAGTAATACGTCAGCCAGGTTTTGCCGCCGATTGCGCCGGGCCACTGTCGCTTGATCTCCCACAGCGCCTCGGTCTCCCAGGCGCGCGCCTTTGCCGACTTACGCCGCCCGCCTCTTTGGCTGTTGGAATACGCATTATTAAGAGACGGCGGGCGCGGCAGGTAAAGCGTCAACTCATTACGCTTATTGCTTGTATTTATGAGGTTTTCACTTAGTTCCGACGCCGCCTGCATTGCTGCGGGCTGATTGGGGGCGTAAGGCGACTGCGCAACCGCCATTGAGCGCGCATATGCGTCTGAAGATTCAGCCATCACGCCGACGCCTTCTCAGCGTCGCTCGACAAGATCGACTTAAGCTCCGCGTAGGTCTTAAGCGTGATCGAGCCCCCTTCGCAAAGGCGTTTGTAGAGGCGCGAGTTTTGGAAGAAGCGCTGCCCAAACGTCGAGGGGGCTATTCCCTCGCGTTTGCAGTAGGCCTCTATCTCCTTGGCAAGTTCGGACGACGACTCCATGCGGCATTTAGTAGAATTTTGTCTATCGCTGTCAATAGACAACTTTCAATCCGCGCTTCGGCGCGTCTTGGCGTAATGGTGGACAAATGTCCACAAGCATAATCCATGAAGCGTTCATCCGCCGCCTGGACGCCGCGCTTGACGAGCGCGGGATGAAGGACGCCGACCTTGCGCGTGCGCTTGGGTCATCGACATACATCAACAAGCTACGGAAGCGCGGCGCCGTTCCGGGAACGCAGAAGCTCATAGAAATAGCTGAAGTGCTGGGGTTACCTACATGGCAGCTGCTGCCGGAATTAGTCCCGCCGCCGGAGGCGCGCGCCGATGATGGCTTAACCGTTGATGCCGACCCTGATGCTTTCGACGCTTCCGTTGGGCGCCGCATTAAGGCTTTGCGGGAGGCAAAAGATCTGACCCAAGCGCAGCTAGGGGCCTTGGTCGGCGCCGCACAGTCGACCGTCGGCGATTGGGAGGCCGGCAATCACGAGCCACGCCGTAGCGTCATTCCGCGAATCGCCAAGGCGCTAAGCGTGTCGTCAGAGTTCTTGGAATTTGGCGGCGACGCAGACGGCGAGAGTTTGGCCGGACATAGCTTCAACCCTCATTTGCTGGCGTTAGTGCTGCGAGCGGCCCTGGCTCACTGGAACTATGACCTGCCGCGTCAGGCACAGGAGTTCGCCGACGAGGTTGCGGTCCTTTATGCGGCGGCCATAGACGACGGGCTGGACGAAGAGAGCGAACAGCAGATCGGCTTTGCGGCGAAGACGCTGGCCCGTCGCTCGAAGGCGCCGATGCGCTCATCGCGTCCTCAGTGACGGACCAGGGGCTCCTGATCGCCCTCGCCGAGCGCGCCGGCGCGGCGCACGAACTCGCCGAGAACCTGGCAACCGCAGCGGGTTTCGACTTGCTGCGCGCCGGCGGACTGCCTAAGCCGCCGGTTCCGGCCGTCGTCAGGGAGATATTGCTGTCCCTGCCAATGTAGCGATCTCACTCGCCTACGTGGCCAGCGCCTTCGCGGTGCTGGCCATCGCGCACTATTCTCTGGTTCGTCCGTATAAAGAAGCCGCGGGATTGCTGACGCTGTCCACCGTCGCGTCAAACGGCGCGCTTTATATTGCCCCCAACTTCACCACCATCGCCACGACCATTGTTGATGGCCTTGTCTGGCTGGCGATTGCGCTGATGTACCGGCGCGCGCGCCGCTCGGGCTATGCGAGCCTGTTCATCGCGGCGCTGCTGACAGTACAGACCGTCTATTTCTGTTTTCTAGTCGCTTCGGCGATGGTGCTGTTGCCGCAATCGACCGCATGGCATAGTTCGGTCACATACTTTTTCGTCGTCGCCACAAACCGCTTCTACGAATTGTCGCTGCTGATTTGCCTTACTTTTTCAGGACTTGCCGCATTGCAGCGCTTGACGGGAGTGTCGACGTCTGAACGCCTTAACCGCTGGTTTGGATCGCCGCGGCTGCGCGCGCTTTACAGGCTCGGGCTGACTTAGCGTTGTCGGCCACTCTAGGGCGCCGCCCTTGCCTGACTGGAAAAAGCCGCACTATGGCTCTCGCAAGCCGTCGGCACCCGCTCCGACCAATAGCGAATTTGCCCAAAGCAGCAACGGCCCAGCGTTTCCGCTGGGCCGCGCGGTGTCTTTATTCGACGTCTCCACTGACTTTCGTCAGAAGCGCACCGCTCAATCCGTTGGATTGGTAGCACAGCGAAGCGCTTCGCTATTATGGGCAACAAACCCATTAAGGCAAACTTAATCCTGCGATCAACGGAATTGATGTGGAAGCGGTAGCACGCTTCCACGACGTGACTCAGGCCTTATGGAGACGTCGACAGGATTTGCACCTGCGCTCCGTGCTACCGGAGACGACCCCTTGCAAAGGGACTGCGTTGACTACTCCGCCACGACGCCGAACAAGAGACACAACCAAACGTTAGGTTAAAGCCGGCTTGGCGCCAAGCCCTATCGCGCTTAAAATCAACATATTGTCGCTTCAAGGCGAACAAAAAGAGAAGAATACGCTACATTTTGTAGTGTCAAGCACGCAACCGCTTGGGGTTCGCCTGACGCGGCGCGCGCTAGCCGCATCCCGCGCGCACGGCATGTATGCCGCACATGTGTCGGCGGCTAGCCGGCTCACCCTGCGCGCGCCGTCCAAACATCGCACACGCCATGATAAACCTTGGCGCTTACGAACAATGAATTGTTGCGCGTGCTAATTAAGGTCGCGGCGGTTTCATTATTCTGATTTTTCCCGCCAACAGTGATTATTTCGGTGACATTATCAGCATAGGAAACGGTTATAGTAAATGTTAAGGGCTTGTTGAATCCGGTGATGGCGGCGCGGCCGCCATGCTCCGCAGCGCGGGACCAACGCCTAGATCCGTCTTTAAATTGGTAGTCAACGGCCCACGTTTCGGTGTTTATTCTAATAAGCGCTTCCCCCTCATACTTATCATCACGAACCCATCCGGCGTCTTCTCTCGGCACAAGCTCCGACTGCATGTAATAGGCGGCACCACGCCACCCCTCACATTGAAAGGTAATTTCCAAGTCGCCCGTCTCGGCCATTTCCATACCTTCCCGCACGGTAAGTAAATGAGCTTTAGTTGCGCACGTAATGAGGCGCGGTAGTCACATGCCGATTGCAGGCCGACGCGCAAACCGAAGCAAGCCCCGCAACAAAAATCGACTTTTGTCTATTTTGCGTTGACATAGAATTTTGTCTATTTTAACGTCCCTCCCACACGAGGAGGGAAGCCCATGATCGACGGAAACCTTGCTGCGCTGGATCGCCATGAGCGGTCATGCCGGGAGGCCGAGGCGGAGGAGCGAGCCGAATGGGAGGCGCGCCGCCCGGCCCGCGCGCTGGCGAGATGGGCGGCGGCCCAGGCTCTCGATCTGAAGCGAGCCGCGGAAGATCATGCCCTTGACCTTGTCGCGGACTGCAATTCCTGCGCGGCCATTTCGCGGCCGACGATCGATGCGGAGAAAACGGCGCACTACCTCGTTGAAGCGCTCGACGGCAATATTCCGCATCGGGACGCCTATCCCAATGACGACGAGATAACCGCCGCGCTGGCTGAGGCGGTCGCGTTGGAAGGGGCGGCGTAATGGAGGCCGCAACGGAAACGCGGGACCTCGCCACCGTCCGCGCATATCAGACGCTCAAGGTCCGCAGCGCGCTTATCAAGGCCGCCATGGACGCCGCGCCGGAGGGGCTGTCCGCCGAGGATAGGGTTTTTATGACGGCGAGCGCCGCCGCCGGCATGTGCGGGCTGATGCTTGGCGGCGCCAAGCCCGCCATGTCAAATTTCGATGAAATCAGGCGCCTCCTGATTGACCACATAGATACAGCGATCGACGAGGGCGTTGCGATCTATCCCGACGGTTATCGGGAGCCGAACTGATGCCCTTTGACCTCAGCATTACGGCGCCGGGCGTCTACGACATCCCCTCGCCCGCCTACCACGCGCAAATCTGCGACGCACCGTCGATATCTTCTACCGGGTTGCGGCTGATACGCTCGCGAACGCCCAGGCACTATTGGGCGGCGTCGGACCTCAACCCGGACGCGCCGCCGGCCGAATGGAGCTCCCCCCTCAACTTCGGCTCGGCGGCGCACTCTCTTTTGCTTGAGGGCGATCTGCCGGAAAGCCAGTACGCGATCAGTCCGTTTAATGACTTTCGGACCAATGACGCTACGGCGTGGCGCGATAGCGTCATCGCGGCCGGACGCATCGTCGTCACGGCGAAGGATCTCTCGACCATCTCGGCGATGCGGGAATCCCTCGCCGCGCATCCGATGGTCCGCCAAGGGCTTTTCAGTGGCCAGATCGAGCGCTCGATATTTTGGAAACGCGACGACTTCTGGCTAAAGGCGCGGCCCGACGTCATTCCGGCCGATGGCATTGTCGCCGACCTCAAGACCGTGGCCGACGCCTCGCCGACGAAGGTCGTGCGGGCCGTGGCGGACTATGGCTACCACATGCAGGCGGCGATGATCGTCGACGGGCTGCGCGAGGTGACGGGCTCCAGGGTCGATCAGTACGCCATTGTCTCGGTTGAGAAGGAATACCCGCACGTCGTGTCCGTCGCGACCTTGTCGGACGCATATCTCATCGCCGGCCGCATGGAATACGAGAAGGCGTTTCAGACGTGGGCCGATTGCCTGCGCCGTCAGGAATGGCCGGATTACGGCGTTGTCGAGATCGACGTGCCTGGATGGCTTGAGGCGAAACTGGAAAGGGAGGCTGCGTGATGGGCGCTCTAGTGCCTGCGGAGAAGAAACGCGAGTTCCGACAGCAGCTTGCGGGAATGGGCGGCGAGTTGAAAATGGCGCTTCCGGATCACGTCCCGGCGGAGCGCTTTCAGCGGGCGACGCAGACGGCGGTTCTGTCTGACCCCGAGCTGCTTCGGTGCGACCGCGCATCGCTGTTTCAAGCCGTGATGAAGTCGGCCGAGTGCGGATTGATGCCGAACGGGCAAGACGCAGCTCTGGTCCGGTTCAAGGGTCAGGTCCAGTTTATCCCGATGTTTGGCGGACTTTTGAAGCTCATGCGCAACTCGGGCGAGGTGGTGGAGCTTCTGGTCGACGTCGTGTGCAACAACGACACGTTTAGCTATCGGCTTGGCGACGACGCCAACATTGAACACGTCCCTGAGCTTGGCGAGCGAGGCGTCGTCGTCGCCGCTTATGCCATTCTGAAGACGAAAGGCGGCGGCACGTATCGCGCGGTCATGTCGCGCGGGGAGATTGAGAAAATCCGCAACCGCTCTTCCGGCTATCGGTATGCCGAAAGCAAGGGCAAGAAGAACACCCCGTGGCATACGGATTTTGAGGAAATGGCGAAGAAAACGGTTCTTCGCCGGCTTGCCAAAATCTGCCCACTCTCAACAGACGACATTGACCGCGCGCTCACGGCCGACAACGAAACCTATGACTTGAGCGTCGAGGCCGCGCCGGCCCCTTCGCCAGCGGACAAGCTCGCCGCGGCGCTGACGGCGCCAAAGGAGCGAGGGGCGGAAGGCGCGGCGGTGGAGGCGGTTACGGCTGAGGTCGTTGAGGCCGAAAACGCGCCGGACACGGATGAGGGCTGGAATCCCATTCGTGAATTGCAGGCCTCGCTTAGCGAAGCGGGCTCGCTCGACGATGTTCAGGCGGCTTGGGACGGATGGGAGATGGTCGTCAGCGGAGAGATCGCCGACGAGGAGCGGCGCGAGGCGCTGCTGAAGGAGGGACGCGGATACTACAATCAGATGCGGCTTCAGTTTGAAAAGAAAGCGCAATAGGAGAGCGGAGATGGCGGACCCAAGGTTCAATTATTTCGAGTTTCACAAGTCCAACGGCGCCACGTCGATCGGATTTGAGGTGGCGGCGGACGACGTTCTGCCAGACGCCACCATGCGGATCATCTCAATTGAACGTGACGGCAAAGAACTGTTGTCTCCATGGTTTCTGACCCTGCCGTTTAATGGACAACATCCCTTTCCGCCACAAACGATCGTCGGAAAAGTCGCGTTTTCGGTCTATGAGAGGGAGGCAAGCGGGGCTGTGTCCTTGTGGGGCATTGAACGCCATCCGACGGTCTTTCATAGATGTAGCGGCATGCCGTTAGCCGAATACGACGGCCACGGAATGCTTACGCCGCTGGACGCCGGTGAGTATATTCTCAGTATGCTGTTGGTTTCGGGCGAGCGGGCTTGGCGGGCGCCGCATCTAACTGTCGTCGTCCCCGACGACGACGCGGGTGTATAGGAGCGGGGCAAGATGATAAAGTTTTCGCCTAACGCTACGGCGCGCATCCATCCCGTCACTGGAGAGGCGCTGGATGCAAACCCGGCTACAACGCCCTCGGCAGTTGACCGGCGGTGTCACGCCGAACGCCTTCGCGTGGCGCTCGACTACGCCGAGGGCCGCCGACGCGACATTCCGGGCGACGCCAACTTTCATCATTTGATGCGAGAGAGCTTGAAGGACGAGATATCGCGGCTCGCTGTGGCGTTCGCCCTCCTCGACGCAAAGTCCGGCGGCCCGCGGGAGACTTGGGGATGACCGCCGCTCGCCTGAAGCCCGTCGCGCGGCTTGAGGACCGCGCCTATCTTGCTTGGATCAAGACGCTGCCCTGCACGGTGTCGCAAGGGTTTGAGTGCGACGCCCACCACCTGACGCTTGGCCGTCGCCGCATGGGCCGCAAGGCGGACGATGATCTTGTCGTCCCGCTGCGCCCGGAGTTTCATCGGCCGGACTTCGCGTCGAGCGTTCACGCCGTTGGCGAGGCGACGTTCTGGGACAAGTTCGGCCTTGATCCGTTCTCGATCGCCTCAGACCTGCGCGTGATCTACCTGGAATACGACGGTGATCCCGAACTCGTGGAGCGCGTCATGCGCGGACACCATGCCGCCGCGGCCCACTTCCGGGCGACGCCGTTTCGGAGGTTCGCATGAGCATGGGCGCCGCTGTTGAGGTCGCAAACATCCTGAGAGAAACGCATCCCGACATGGAGCGGATTTTCACTCGCGGCGGCTGTTACCAATTCGTCCGTATAGCAAGGGCCGTCGAGCCATTGATGAGCGCGCGCTATTGCGAAGTCGAAGGCCACGCTTTTGCGGCCGTTGGCGCCGCCGGGGTCGACATAACCGGCGCGTTTGACTGGCGTGAGCGCTACCCAGAGGCGCGCCTTTTAAGCGCCGAGCCGCGCTTTGAAAGAGATGCGCCGCACTGGCACGCCGCGGCGTTTTGGGTAAACCCCTCTGGCGGGCGGGTCGCTAGCCCGTCGGTTCCGTTTCCTCCCAAGTCGGAGGGTTGGCGGCCCGTCTTCCAGAGAGGCAATTAGAAAGGAACACTAATGACTCAACGACCTGTCTTGATAACGACTAAGCACCGCGGCGTGTTTGCTGGCCTCATCGACGAGGGCCAAGACCTGCAAGCGACATCTATGCCGCTGCATGAGGCGCGCATGGCGATCTACTGGGGAACCGATAAGGGCGTGATGCAGCTCGCCAAAACCGGGCCGACGGACAAGAGTAGGATCAGCGCGCCGGCTGACATTCCGATGCTTCACGACGTAACGGCTATTTTCGACATTACCGAAGAGGCTTGGGTGAAATGGCGGAACGCGTAATCACGGCGGACGACGTAGTTCGCTCTGGGGCGTGCGCCAGCGGAGTCGGCGCTGCTGTTCATCGGCTTGCTGACAAACTAGCCGCGGCGGTTCCTGTGTCGCTTGCGTTGCGGCTCGTGAACGACGACGAGCGAGCCTACGTTCGCAGCGCGGCCGAGCTAGACGGCTACGGCTCCGGCTCCGGCTACGGCTACGGCTCCGGCGACGGCTACGGCTACGGCTACGGCGACGGCGACGGCGACGGCAACGGCTACGGCTCCGGCGACGGCTACGGCTACGGCTCCGGCTACGGCTACGGCTCCGGCTACGGCTACGGCTCCGGCTCCGGCTCCGGCTACGGCTCCGGCAACGGCGACGGCTACGGCTACGGCAACGGCTCCGGCTACGGCTCCGGCTACGGCAACGGCTCCGGCAACGGCGACGGCTACGGCGACGGCGACGGCGACGGCTACGGCGACGGCGACGGCAACGGCTACGGCTACGGGTGGTCTTACTCAAGGCCCGACGACTAGCAGGCCTTGATGGGCGGCGGCGTGGAAAGCAGACACGCAGCGAACAGGGTTAGCGGCGAACGACGAAAGCCAGCCCCAAGACGAAGAAGACGGATATGCCAGGCTAAGTCCGTTTCGGGAATATTGGGTGGAATTTGCAAGTAGCGGCCCTCGCCTAGCAGGAGTAGCGCCCTGCCCGCCCTTCAAAGCCAGCGATCAGGAGATGAGATGACCATCACTAGCGAACAGCTCAATGCGGCATGCGCGGCGTTTATGGCGACTACAGATGGGCGCGCTCTTGTCGACGCGACGTTACCATACGCTGATCGCTTCAACTGGCGCGGCGATGAGCTGCAAAACGCCATGCGCGCCGCGCTTGAGGCTGCGTTTCCGCATCGCGTCACTATGGATGCGCTTTTGGGGTGTGAGGCTGGCGAGGCATATGCGCAAGACGTAGCGCAAGGTAAGATCGACGCTTTGTGTGCTGCGCTTGAGGGCGAGATTGAGGAGCTAGAAGCCTCCGCTAGCGCGGCGGAGCGTTATTTGGATTGCGTGTCTGGTGGCGAAAGCGATGCCGACAGTCGCGAGATCGCCCGCGACACTATTGATCGTTACGAGCGCGCCCAAGCCGCCCTGGCCAAGGCGCGAGGTGAGTGATGACCATCGGCGATAGGCGATACGATCCGACCGGCGCCATCCGCGACTCAAAGGGTCGCTCACTGAAGGAAGTTGCTGAGGCGATGAAGCCGTTTGTTCGAAGGAAAGCGGGTGGCTCGTTTGTGGCGCCTCGTGATGAGATGCTCCAAATCCTAATTGACCAAGCGCTTGCCGCTGAAGCGAGAGGTGAGTGATGGACGACGATATGGCCAAATTTGAAATTCTCGTTCCAGAACTTCCGTCCGAAGAAGAAATGGTCGAAAGGGCGCGCGCCTGGTTTGAGCAGGCTGGCCACACGCTTTACGATCGATGGCCCGACCACTATCAGCAAATATCGACCCCAACCAAATTAGTTGAGGTGGATGCAGTGGCGTCACGATCGTTCTGGGGCGACGATACTCGTTTGGGTTCTAATCCATATGCAATTGCGCTTGCAGCAACTCTAGAGCGCGAGATTGGCTGGACGGTTTGGTTTCTTCGACTGAACAGCAGATCGCCGAAAGACGCGCCTTGGCCATTTGACGACTTACCCCTTGCCGTAGGCGGGCGGCAAGCTGTGCAAATGGTGGCATCCTCCGAACGCTGCTTAACTGACATAATGCACTTTTCGCGCCTGCCGGACGTCAAGTGCTACGCTTGTCTTCGTGAATATGACCACGACATCAGGTACGGCGATGAATTTCGCGCTTTTGTAAAGGGTGGCGACCTCATTGCAGTGAGCCATTACGATTACCTTGGCCCTAAGCGAGCGCCCCCGCGCGATGATGGTCGCCATTTGCGCGGCGTGATCGACACGTTCTTTTCCGATCACATCCGACCTGACCTGCCGACAAAGGACCTCGTATTCGACGTAGCCGTTAACGACGGCCGGACAAAGCTCATAGAAATAAACCCGTACGGGCTTTCCGACCCATGCTTTTTCGGCAGCTATGAAGCGGTGGAGTCGGCCAGCGGGCCAATACAGTGGAGCCCTGCGGGCGAAGGGGGTGGGTGATGGATGTTCCCTACGCATCAGCGACTAGCGGCGCGGGCGCCCGCGATGAGATTACCCGCATCCTTCGGCACTTCGGCTGCTCGTCTGTGGGCTTCATGGATGATTTCGACAACTCTGCTGTTGTCCTCGCCTTCCAATGGCGTGATCGGCCCATTCAAATGAAGGCGAGCGCTAAGGGCTGGGCGTCGGCCTGGCTAAAGAAAAACCCTTGGACGCCTCGCCGGAAAAACACGCGGCACGATCATGAGCAAAAGGCGCTTCGCCAAGGAATGATCGCCGTCAACTCGATCTTACGCGATTGGGTGAAGGGACAAGTGACGGCGGTCGAAACGGGTATCATGACGTTCGACCACGCCTTCCTCCCCCACATGATCGGCCATGACGGGCGCGCCGGCGTTGAGGTGCTGCGTGAGCACCTGCAGTTGCCGGCCCCCGAAGAAGTCGCGGCCCAATGACCAAGGCCGCCGCATTGACGCCGCACGTCGCGCGCTCTGTGAAGGACGCCGCGGAGATGCTGAGCGTCTCGCGCCAAGCGCTGTCGAGCTGGCTTAACGCCGAAGAGCGGGCGAGGCGCGTGGATCTCTTTGAGTTGACCCCTGGCGGCCGCAAGGTCTTCACTGCCGCCCACCTCGCCCGTATCCGCATGGAGTATTTCAAACCATGCCGCTCAAACCCCACCCGCCGGGGACCTTCGGCCCATACTGGACCATCAGGGGCACAGTTGGCGGAAGGCGCTTTAGCCGAAGCACAAAAACGACTGTCAAAAGTCGGGCGGAAAGCCTCCGCATCAAATGGGAAGCCGAGCTTGAAGATCGTCGAATCCACGGCCTGAACGCGACCGCCTCATTCGCCGAGGCGGTGATCTGGTATCTCGACGATGGCGGGGATGAGCGGTTCCTCCGCGCGCTGGTGGACCACTTCGGCGATCGGCGGCTCGCTGACATCGGACAGGCTGATCTCGATGACGCCGCGCGGGCTCTCTACCCCAACGCCGCCGCGGCAACCTGGAACCGGCAGGTCCACACGCCCTTCATCGCGCTTTACAATCTCGCCGTCGCAAAAGACGCCGCCCCGCCCCGCAAGTGGCGCCGGCCGCGCGGACATGACCGCCAGCCCGTCATTCGCTGGCTATGGCCCGCTGAGGTGGAGGCCTGCATCCGGGCCGCGCCGCCGCACGGCCGCACGGCGCTCGAACTGTTCGTAGGCGCCGGATTTCGGGAACAGGAGGGCGTTGGCTTGGAATGGGCCGACGTGCGCCTCGTGGGCGATCAGGGCGAGGCGTGGACGTTGAAGACCAAGACTGACGCCCCGAGAAGGGTTGATCTCTTCCCGCGCACCGTAGCTGCGCTGAGGGCCGCTCAGGAGGTAAATGGCGATCGAGGCCGCGTCCTCGTGAATGGCGGCGGCGGCGACTTCGTCTTGCAGCCCGACGGCGGCGGCGCCCTCCGCACGCTCCTCAACACAATCGCCAAGGACGCCGGCGTCGATCCCTTCGGCGCGCACATCCTTCGCCACACTTGGGCGACCTGGCGCTACGCGTGCACCATGGACCCGCTGGATCTGAAAGCCGCCGGCGGCTGGAAGTCACTTCCCATGGTCGAGCGCTATGTCCACCTTGCGCCGCGCACATTGGCCGGCGAATTGACCGCCTACGGATGGGATGCGCGGCTGTTCAGCGAGACGGACCGGGTCAAGAATTGGTCAGAAACGACGAGCGATCAGAAAGGCAGTGTTGTTTCAATGCGTTAGTGGGCGGTCATCGCCCTTGGTAAGGGAGAGGTCGAGAGTTCAATTCTCTCCGGCAGCACCATTAAAATCAATCACTTAGAGCATTTTCCTAAGACGACCCCGGCTCCGTTTTCGCGATCGGGTCGCGCATCGGGTCAAGAAAGTCTTCCCAATTTCGGTCGACCGGACGGGTCGAGACACGCGTTCGTCAAGAGTCCTTCGCCGCGGCGCGGAGCCGCCTTGTGATGGGGCGGATAGTTCCGATTAGCGCCGATCGGCATCGTTTCCATGAGAGCTGCGCCGTTGGAGCTGGGAGGCGGTCAGTACTCGGACGCCTCTTTCGCGTAGCGCGATCGCTTACGCGGCCGAGGCCAGGAAGATCCCCTAATACGCCGCCCGATTCATAGGCCCTTCAAAGATGGAATTCTCCATGAACGTTGCTCACGCGATCGAAAGGCGAAGTCGATGATGATGAAACTCAAACATTGCGCAAATGCCGTGCGTCCTGCGTGCGCCGCAGAAAGCAACCGCCGCTTCCGAGGATTTCCGCAAGGACGGACTCCCGGAGGCGACGTTCGATAACTGGCGCGATACGCTTTAAGGACCGTTTACGGAGTAAATCCAGGCTAAAAAATGACGGCCTCACGCCATATGACCGGATGACCAAGGACGACGCGGCCGGTCACGTCTCATCCATGAGACGTGGCGGCGCATCGCAACGCGCTAACGCGTTTCCAGGCGAAGCTGCGCTTAAGCGCCAGGGCGTCTACCGGGTCAAGGGCTTGTACTTGATCCGCTTCGGGATATCGGCGTCGGGTCCAAGCCGACGTTTCTTGTCCTCGATATAGTCGGAAAATCCGCCTTCGAACCATTCCACGTGGCTGTCGCCTTCGAAAGCGAGAATATGCGTGGCGATACGGTCAAGGAACCAGCGGTCGTGGGATATCACGACGGCGCAGCCGGCGAAGTCATCTAGCGCCGCTTCAAGCTCCCGCAGCGTGTCGACGTCGAGATCGTTGGTCGGTTCGTCAAGCAGGAGGAGGTTTGACCCCTCCTTCAGCATCTTGGCGAGTTGAACCCGATTGCGTTCGCCGCCGGACAGGCTGCCGACCTTTTTCTGCTGGTCGCCGCCCTTGAAATTGAACCAGGAGACATAGGCGCGGCTCGGCACCTCGCGCTTGCCGAGCTGGACGATGTCGAGGCCGCCGGAGATTTCCTCCCAGACATTCTTCTCAGGGTCTAGGTCCTCTCGCGTCTGGTCCACATAGCCCATCTGCACCGTGTCGCCGACGCGCAAGTCGCCCTCATCCGGCCCCTCCTCGCCGGTCAGCATGCGGAAGAGCGTCGTCTTGCCGGCGCCGTTCGGTCCGATGACCCCGACAATGCCGCCCGGCGGCAGCTTAAAAGAGAGATCGTCAATAAGCAGCTTGTCGCCGAAAGCCTTCTTCAGATGGTCGGCTTCGATGACGACCCCGCCGAGCCGCGGGCCGGACGGAATTTGGATCTGCGCAGTGTTGATTTCGTCCTTGCCCGACTTGTTAAGCAGTTCCTCATAGGCGTTGATGCGCGCCTTCGACTTCGCCTGGCGCGCCTTCGGACTCGCCTTTATCCAGTCGGATTCGCGGTCGAGCGACTTCTTGCGGTTCGCTTCTTCACGCTCTTCCTGCTCCAGACGCTTGCGTTTGGCGTCGAGCCAGGAGGAGTAGTTGCCCTCATGCGGAATCCCGCGGCCGCGATCGAGCTCGAGGATCCAGCCCGTGACGTTGTCCAGGAAATAGCGGTCGTGCGTGACCAGTATCACCGCGCCGTCATAGTTCCGCAGATAGTTCTCGAGCCAGGCGACGCTTTCCGCATCGAGATGGTTCGTCGGTTCGTCCAGCAAGAGAAGGTCGGGCTGCGACAGCAGCAGCCGCGCCAGCGCCACTCGACGCATTTCGCCGCCCGAGAGCTTCTCCACCGGCCAGTCGCCCGGCGGACACCTCAGCGCCTCCATCGCCATCTCGACTTTCGAATCGATGTCCCAACCCTCAACCGCATCGATCTCCTCTTGGAGCTTCGACATCTTCTCCATAAGTTCGTCGGTGTAGTTCTCGCCGAGTTCCGCTGAAACGGCGTTGAACGCGTCGATCTTCGCCTTCACTTCGCCGACGCCCTCGGCGGCGTTCTCGAATACATTCTTCGAAGCGTCGAGTTCCGGCTCCTGGGGCAGATACCCGATCTTGGCCCCATCCGCGGCGTAGGCTTCGCCGCTAAACTCGTTGTCTTCCCCCGCCATTATCCTGAGTAGCGTCGACTTGCCCGCGCCGTTGACGCCGACGACGCCGATCTTCGCGTCCGGGTAAAACTGAAGATGCACATTCTCCAGGATCTTTTTGCCGCCGGTGTACGTCTTCGACAGGCCCTGCATGAAGTATATGAACTGGCGGTTCGCCATTTATCGCCTTTCGTCAATGCAGGTCCCGGCCTCTCACTGGCCAAGTTCCGCGGCAAAACCGCGACGGGGACCTGAAAATCCATGAACTCGCGCGCCCGTCGCCAGCCTAGCGAGGTGAAATCGGTGCGATCCCGCCTCTTATCGCAGCGAAGGGGTCGTTTCAACGATTGCGTCGTTTGCAGGAGGTCGCGCGCCGCCTATAACTAAAGCGCGCGTCGCCGGGCCATCACCGGAGATCGTCAGGCGGCGCGCAATTGAGGGGTAGGCGTTTAAATGACCTATGTGCAACGCACGCTCGCGTCCGGCGAAAAGCTGCTGATGCGCGCCAATTTCAACTGGACCTACAGTTTCTTCCCGGTCTTTTGGTTCGCGCTTGGCGTCGCGCCCGCTGTCATGCTTTCAGCGATGCAGTTCGGGGGCGGGGTCGCCGCATCGCAGCTTACGATCGCCTGGTGGGCCGCGGCGGTCGCCGCGGCGTGCGGATTCGTAATAATGACGAGCCACATCGTTCACCTCTGGACGACCGAGATCGTCGTCACCAGCTACAGGTTCGTGTACAAGACGGGCCTGATTTCTCGGGACGCGCAGGAAGTCAGCCTCAATAAGATCGAAGAAATCAATTTGCGCCAATCCGTCTGGGGCCGGATGTTCGGCTATGGCAAGCTGATCCTTCGCGGCACCGGGGTCGGGGTTATTGAACTGCCGAACCTCGACGATCCGATCACCGTCAGAAGGACGATAGAAAACGCGAAGGCCGACCTGCGTCAATCGAGCTTCGGCGAGCCAGCCGGCGTCCTCGACTGACGTTCAAGCCGCCAGCGTCGATTGACGTCTTCGCACTTCATGTTAACAGTCATCTGACTTGCGACAGATGTAGCAATTGATCCGAACGAGGGCTGGCGACCGAATGCGGGTTCTGTCGATGCTCATTGGACCGATCGTCGTTGCCGCCTGCGCAGGGGAAGGCGCCGGCGCTCACGGGACGAAGGTCGATGCGCGCGACGTTTCCGAACGGCGCGTGGCGGAAGCGGCGTCTGTGACGCTGCGTCCCGGCGGCGACGGCGACAGCTGGACGTTCAACTACTCTGTCGATCAGCCGACCGCGGAATTGCGGCTATACCGCCCATCGGACGGCAGCCGGGCGGCAAGCTGGCGGCTTTTCGATGCGGATTTCGAACTGATCGCGCGTCCTTACGAAGACGGCGAGGAGGACGTGATTCGCCGGCGGGACGGCGCCCGCTTTAAGGCCGTCAGCGTATCTGAATCGACCGCCCACAACGCCGACGTCATTGGCTATTGGCCCTTTGCGCGTCTGGGCGCCGGCGGCGGTGTGTTTGGATACACCGGGCGCATTCTCGCCTGCGCCGAGGAATGCCCGGCGGATGCGACGGGCGGCGACGGCCCCTTTCCGGTCACCATAGACCCAGGCGACGCGGCGCATTTTCTGGTCGGGTCGGCCGTCCAAGATGGTCCGTACAGCTACCTTGATCGCAATGACGGGCTTAAGTTCTACGCTGGCGCGACCGCGCCCGTCGAGACTAACGACTTTGTCGCCGTCATCGACCCCGCCCTGCCCGGCGATATCAAGCGCCAGCTCGATACTCTCTTTCCGCCGCTCATGGCGTACTTCACCGAGCGCCTCGGCGCTATCGACGAAAAGCCGTCCATGTTCGTGTCCTATAACGTGCCTGGCGTTCGCGAAGGCTCCCACATCAAGGGCGGGACGCTGCCCGGCCAGGTGTTCATGCACTTTGAAGGCGCGCGCGCGACGGAAATCGCGGCGCGGCCGACCTTCCCCTATTTCCTCGCATGGTTCTTCGCCCATGAGGCCGCACACCTGTTCCAGAACTACAGGGGCGTCGACTTCCCGGCGAACGAGAGCTGGATGCACGAAGGCGGCGCGGACTTTTTGGCATTCCTGGCGCTAAAGGACCTTGATGCAGCGCCTGAGGACTACTTGAACGATCGCTTGAGAAGCGCATTTGATCGCTGCGCTGAGGAGCTCCAGCGCGGGCCGTTGCGTGGCGCAATGGAGCGCGGGAACTTCCAGGCCTATTACGACTGCGGCCTCCTTCTGCACATGGCGGCGGCTGCGGAGGTCGCCGGCGAGGACGGGAGCAATCCCTTCGAATTGTGGCGCGCCTACGTCAGAAACGCCAAGGAAAACGGCGAATGGTCGACGGCGCGCTTCGCCGGTTTTGTGGAGGAACTTGGCGCCGACGTCGCCGCCCGGCTCGCGCGCGACGTCATGGACGCGAAAATTGAAGACCCGACCGAGCGCCTTCTGGCCGATCTTCCGGCCGCAGGCGTCGATACCGATTGGGCGAGCGCCAATCAGTAGCGCGAGCCAGCCCGCGTCACGCCGCGCGCCTACCATGCTTGGAGAGCGCAGGTTCGATCATCGTCTCGGCGATGAAACGCACAACGGGCGCGACGACGCCGTCCCCGCATAGTTTGTAGGCATCATTATACTTCTCTGGCAGCTTGTATTCCGGCGGCAGCCCCATAAGCGCGGCGGCCTCGCGCGGCGTGATCAATCGGCTGCGCGCGCGGCCGCGGTCGATAAGCAGAAGCGTCTGGCGACTGGAGCCGCCGGCTGGCGTGCGCAAGCACCCTGCAAGGCCGTCGAAACGCACTTCGGCGCGCTGGATGCGCGCGCCCGCCTCATCGGTCCGCATGCGCCGGTAAGCCGCGCCGACCATTCGCCCGCCGCTCTTTCTTGCCGCTTCGACGCGCTCGCGATGGGCGGGCGCCATCAGCGATAGCAGCCGCTGCGTCACCTCCAGGGGGTCGGTCTGCGCGTCCCAGTCCACGAGGTCGACAAGATCATGGTTGCGCGGGGGCGGCGTCGGCGGCAGGGCGGCCCACCATCTTATCCCGAGCGCCGCTTCGAGCATTTCCGCCGCGCGGGCTTCGGCGGCGCCCCGCGCTTCCGCTCGTTGAGGCTGCGAGACGGGCGTCAGGCCTTCGCGCTGCGCGACGAGAAACAGCCGTCGGCGCGACTGGGGCGTGAAATGCGCGGCGTCGAGCGTGAACATCGCCACGCGATAGCCGATGTCGGCGATTGCGCGCGCCGCCGCCTCAAGGTCGCGCCCGCCGTTCGTCGACATGAGGCCGACAACGTTTTCCACTGCGATGACCCCGGGAGCCCTACCCTCGCCGGCCAAGTCCGCCATCAGTTGTCGGAACGCCCAGAAGGTTCCAGACCTTTCGCCGGCGAGCCCTGCGCCGGCGCCCGCCAGCGATAAATCCTGACACGGAAACGACGCCCAAGCGAGATCAGCCGCGCTCGGCAGGTCGCGTGCGTCGAGGTCCGCAATATCGCCACGCCAAAACGGCGTAGACGGATGGTTCGCCGCGTAAGCTGCGGCCTTCATAGGGTCGATGTCGTTGGCGAAAGCGCATCGCCAGCCAGCTCCGAGGCCCATCGCCGCCATGCCGCCTCCGGCGAAGAATTCGTAGAACCGCCGCGCCATGCCGCTCCGCCGCTTCTGTGAACGTCCTGATCCTTAGATGATTCTCACCGCGGAGTTACGTGCGGAAAGACTTGTCCAGAATGCGCTTAAGCGCGGCGGCGTCGGCCTCATCAAACGCAGCTTTTCGGTCGCTGTCGATATCGAGAACGGCGATAAGTTCGCCACGCGTGTCGAAGGTCGGCAACACAATTTCCGACGCGGCCGCCGCGTCACAGGTGATATGGCCCGGAAAGGCGTGGACGTCATCCACGATGACGGTGTCGCGCGTCGCCGCCGCGGCACCGCATACGCCCTTTCCGAAGGGAATGCGCAGGCAGCCGAGCTGGCCTTGATACGGGCCAATGACAAGCTCATCGGGCTTCGCACGATCGACGACATAGAATCCGGTCCAGATGAACGCCTCGAAAGCGTGGTGCAGTAGGGTCGACACCGTCGCCATGCGAGCGACGACGTTTGGTTCGCCGTCCAGCACAGCGGCGATCTCCCTTTCCACCGACGCATATCGATTGGTTTTTCCGTCAGTATCCATTGCAACGCCTCACGAAATCGAGAATTCGAGGGTCGGCAGGCCGTCGATGGCGACCGTCACGCTGTCGCCGCGCGCAAGCCGCCCTACCCCCGCCGGAGTGCCTGTAAAGATGAGATCGCCCGCCGCTAGTTCAACAAACGCGGACAGGGCGGCGATCACGTCCGCGGCGGGCCAGATCATATCGGCGAGCGCAGCGTCCTGGCGCGTCTCGTCATTGACGGTCGTCACAAGTCGCGCGCCGGGCGCAATGGGGCCCTTTCTGATAGCGGCCATCGGCGCGGAGGCGTCAAACGATTTCGCCATGTCCCACGGCGCGCCGGCGCTCTTCGCCTGCGCCTGCAGGTCCCGCCGCGTCAAATCGCACCCTGCGGCGCAGCCAAAGACTAGGGCTCCGGCGTCCTCTGCAGCGAGGTCGCGCCCGCCGGCTTTCAGCGCGACGACCAGTTCACCTTCAAAGTGGAGATTATCCGTCCTCGGCGGATAGGGAACCGCGCCGGGCGCAACGAGGCAGTCGGCCGCCTTGGTGAAGAACACCGGCGTATCGCGGCGCGCGTCGCCGCCCATTTCCGCAACATGGTCGGCGTAGTTCTTGCCGACGCAGAAGATACGCCGCACGGGGAATGCGCCGCCGCCATCAACAGCCGCAACGACAGGGGGATGGGACGGAAAGACTAGCGGGCCAGGGTCGGACATCACGCTTCTGACTAGCGCGGGGACGTAGCCGCTGTGAAGCTTTTTCAATCCCAACTTCAGAAGCGGACGTTCACATAGCCGCCGAAAAGCCGCGGCGGGCCCGCGATAAAGGTTGGGATGCCGAACGTGTCGCCGGCGTTGCCCGCGTCAACGATGAACTCCTTGTCGAACACATTCTCGACGAAGAACTCAAGGCCCCAGCGCCCATCTGGGGCGTCGAACCGCAAGCGAAGATCGAGCACGCCAAAGGCTTCCTGAACTTCGTCCTGTAGGTCAGGTTGAAAAGCGGCGAACTCAGGCGGCAGGATCTCGACCGGCTGCAGAACAGCTCCATTACGCGGATTGATTGCGAGATCATTGTTATCGTCGAAAAACACTTTCGAGCGGAAGGAGTAGATAGGCGTGAGCCCGAAGGATCCATAACCGGTCTCGTGACTGAACGTCCCGCCAACGGAAAGCGCATGATCAGGACTAAGCCGGAACCTGTTGCCGGCGAAGGCCTGCGGCTCTCCTGCATCGCTGAAGTCTTCGAACCGGGCTCGGCTGTAGGCGTAGTTGACGAAGATCTGCGCCCAGTCCGAAACCTGTCCGACGGCGGAGACTTCGACCCCGTAGGCGTCCGCATTGCCCGCGTTGATCGCTTCGATCGCGCCGACGTCATTGACGCGGGAAGACTGGAAATTGGCGTATGCGTAATAATAGGCGGCGAGATCGAGGCTTACCGCGCCGTCCCAGAATCGGCCCTTTGCGCCGAACTCGTATGAGTTGACGGTCTCCGCAGGGACAACGACAACTTCATCTTCGCTGACGCCGACGGTAAAGGGCGTGGACTGAATTTCCAGGACCTCAGGCCGGCGGCCGCGGCCGTAGTTGAAATAGACGTTGAGGGCGTCCGATACTTCATAGTTCGCCACGGCGCGCCATGCGAATCCGCCGAACGTGTCGCTCACGAACACGGGCGTGTTTTCGTTGAAGATTGACGCGCCGAGAAAGATCCCCACTCCGGTAAGCGCGCTCGGCCCGTTGATGAGTCCGGCCGCGAAACCAGCGGTCTTATCGTCGCGCGTGTAGCGCGCGCCGGCGATGATTTCGAGCCTATCCGTCGGTCGGATGGAAACGTCGGCGAAGATGTCGATGGCTTCGGTCTTGCCGAAATTCGTGAATTCTTCCGCGTGCACCGGCTTTAACGGAACGATATCCGGCAACGCGCCAAGACTGTTTGCTGGAAATGAGTTGAAGTCAGGCGTCGGCTGCGGCAGGCCGCGAACGCCGGTGAACAGAAAGCCCTGCAGAAGCGCCTGGACGGAGCGTTCATCATATTCGAGGGGCACGCGCTGAAAACCGTCTTCATAGAAGTAAGACGCGCCCACGAAGCCAGTTATCGGCCCGCCATCGTCGTATCTAAGACGGATCTCCTGGCTCACCTGTTCGCTGACGGAGTTTTCGCCGAAAACGAACAGAGGCGCGGCGAACCCGTCCGGATCAAAAATCTCAAGCGAGTCGAACTCGCGCCACCCCGTGACCGAATTTACGGTTATTGCGTCGCTTGCCGCCCATTCAAGAAGCAACGTCGCGCCATAGACCTCCCGGTCTAGACCAAGCCCCGCCGCACCCTCAAACGACCCGAACGCGTTTAGGGCGGCCGGACTTGATGGATTGAGGTCGCCGCCGTCGGGGATAAAGGCGCCGGACTTGAACGCGGTGCCGGAATTATTGTCACGCTGATAATTAAAGATCAGATCGCCCCTAAGCCGCTCGGTCAGATCGAAACGGATAGAGCCGCGGAACGCGCCCAATTCGACGCTGTTGAAATCCGTCCCGCCGAGCAAGTTCTCTACATAGCCGTCGCGTTTCTTGTACCGCGCGGCGAGGCGGACAGCCGCCTTGCCATCGACGATGGGCAGGTTGGCGACGCCTTCGATGAGCTGGAAATCCAGATTTCCGGCGCCGGCCCGCGCGGAAAAAGCGGTCTCGTAGTCGGCTTTGTTCTGGACGATATTAATCGCGCCGATAAGCGCGGAACGTCCGAACAGCGTCGACTGCGGGCCGCGGGCGACCTCGACCGTCGCGTCGAAAAGCTCCACGAAGGATCCGCGCGATCGGGAGATCGTCACGCCGTCCTGAAAGATGGTGACCCGCGGCTCGATATTCGCCGCGCCGGAATCCGACGTAATGCCGCGTATCACGAAGCTCGCATTGTTGGCGCTCTGCTCCTGGATCTCCAGGCCGGGCACGAAGTCCGCAAGGTCGTCGAACTGCTGAACGCCGAGGCGGTCAAGGCGCTCCTGGCCAAAAGACGTCACGGCGAGCGGCACGTCCTGCGAGAATTGTTCTCGCTTCTGGGTGTAAACGACAATTTCGTCCACCACGGCCAAACGCAATGCGTCAGTCGCCTCGGCCGACTCGGATGTGGTGTCGTCCGAAACGCCTTCAGGTCCCTGAGCGGCCACGGGGTGAATCGCGACGCAAAGCGCGGCGGACGCGCCGGCAAGCAAACATTGTCTCATTGCGCACCCCTGCTTGGCGATGTCCCCGATCGGCCGGCCGCTTTAAGTCGGTCCGCGCAGCAGTCCTCCGCCGGCGACCGACGCATCCCCTCAGCAATCACATCCCTGCCGATCCACGGCGTCTCAAGTCTTTATGCGGACCATTCTCAATGCGCCGCTCCAGGCTCGCTAAGTCCGCGCCATTTGCTCGCGCGACTGGCCGCCCGTCGTCCATCCAAACCGTCGCTGCCGCCACAGGCGACGCGACTCCAAGGTTCGCTACGCAATTTCCCCGTGCGTCGAAAAGCTATCGGACACGAAACAAAATTAGCAATATTCTGAGTAACGGGAAGCGTTTGGAGTTGAAATTCGACCTCTAGCCAGCGACTGATCGCCTGGCGAACTCCCAATCCACGCCACTAGGCGGCGGCCCGGTCAATCGCCTCAGCGATGAGCTTGCGCGCCACGTCCGCGTTTTGCCAGCCGCCAATCTTCACCCATTTGCCAGGCTCCAGATCCTTGTAGTGCTCAAAGAAATGCTCGATTTTCTTGAGCGTGATCTCCGGCAATTCGGTGTATTCGCGCACCTCATCATATCGCTGCGTCAGCGCCGGGCCCGGAACGGCCAGGATTTTTTCGTCAAGGCCGGAATTGTCCTCCATCATCATGACGCCGATCGGGCGCACATTGATAACGCATCCCGGCATCAGGGGACGATTGTTGCAGACGAGCACGTCGATGGGGTCGCCATCGTCGGAAAGCGTGTGCGGCACGAAGCCGTAGTTTCCGGGATAGGACATGGCCGTGTAGAGGAATCGGTCGACCACGAGCGCGCCAGCGGCCTTGTCCATTTCGTATTTTATGGGCTGGCCGCCCACCGGAACCTCGACGATGACATTTACGTCTTCCGGCGGATTCTCCCCGATCTGGATAGCGTCGATCCGCATGGTCAGGCTCCCTATTCTCCAGCCAAGAAAGCACACAAAAGCGAATGCGCCTATCAGGATCGCCTTATCGGTTCGCGTCTCACTTCTTGATCGTTTCGGGACGACGAATGGTCTTCCGCCGTCGCCATGAAAAGCCTTTGCGGGAGCGAGGATCATCGGACGTAAGACGTTGCGGCAATGACGCCCTCAGGACCATTGTTCCCACCGGGTCCATATGGGCGGCAGGAATTGACCTTGCGAGCCTATTCCCGTCGCCAGATCACGGAAAATCCGCGTTTGCCTTTGGGACGCGCTATCCTGCTGCGCGGAGATTTCCGCTGCGGCGCCTCGCGGCAAAGCCGAGCCCTGCGATCCCGGAAAGCAATAGCGGCAGGGCCGCCGGAACCGGCACCGACGAGACAGCGATGTTTATGTCGGGAAAGCCATTGCCGAAGTGTTCGCCGAAGAATGTGAGCCTTATCGTATCGACGCCCGCGAGCGTGTCGAACGCAAGCAGCGTGTCCGCGTCCGCGCCGACGAGCGGTATGCCGTCAGCGCCAGTGATCGGACCGTCGAAAAAGACCATGCCGCCGGTCGCGGCGTCTTCTATTCTCAGCTGGAAATTTCGAAGAAACGGCCCGTTGCCATTCGCACTAAAGCTATCCTGCTCGACCGAAACGACAAATCGCACGCTTGGCAGGTTGGCCGCCTTACTGAAGAGGACAGCCAGTCCGTTATCGCCGGCCATTGACGCGCCGAAATCGGCGACGCCCACGGCGATAGTCGAGGTGGGCGTTCCAGGCCCCGTCAGAACGACGCCGCTGCCGGTCGCGTCCGCTTCATCCACGCTGCTGGCGTTGAACTCAAAGTCAGCAAAGACCGTCGTTGGATCATCAACGGTAACCGTGGCGGCGCTAGCAACCGCTCCGCAAAACAGGCTGGCGGTCAGCGCCAGCGCCCCAAGACATCTTTTCATCGCACCCTCTCAGCCAGCTTCATTTCCCGTGAAGCCGATTGTGCTCCAAGCCATGCGCAGGAACGCGCGTTCGCGGGCCGACTTCTTCGGCCGCAACCTACTGGCTATTAAGAAACGTACGATTCGCCAAGCGCCCACTAAACCTTTAGTGGAAAACTAAGCGGCGCTCACAGCGCTTCGATGCATGACCTCTTGGGTCAATAGGTGAAAACTGGCTTTTGCTTTCGCGCGCATATTCAAAGTTGACGGACGCCCGCCCAACGATTCCAAGCCTTTTTATCTAACCGCTCCGGCGATTGTCGCGCTGGATGCGCGCGCCCGCCCGGGGGACTTCGATTTTCGCCTAACGCTTGCGCAATTCCGTCTTTAAAATCTTGCCTGAGGGATTGCGCGGAAGAAAATCAACGAACTCGACTCTACGCGGAAGCTTGAAAGAGGCGATCCTGTCGCGGAGAAAGTCGACGACCCCCTCCTCCGTCAGTTCCTGGCCGGCGCGTTTTGCGACGAAGGCGCGCGGAACCTCGCCCCATTTTTCGTCCGGCATGCCCACAATCGCAGCCTCAAGCACCGCCGGGTGCTCGGCGAGCGCGTTCTCAATCTCGGCGGGGTAAATGTTCTCGCCGCCGGATATGATCATGTCCTTGATGCGATCGACGATGTAGAGAAACCCTGCTTCGTCAAACTTCCCGGCGTCGCCCGACCAGTACCAGCCGTCGCGAATCGCGTTCTGCGTCGCATCGGCATTCCCCCAATAGCCATCCATGACAAAATTCGACCGCACCACGACCTCTCCAGTCTCGCCGGGCGGGAGAATCTCGCCGGTCGCAGGATTTCGCACCGTCGCTTCGCAGCCCGGCAGCGGCCGGCCGGCGGAAACGCGCTGTGCAAGGCCCGGCGCATGATCACCGTGGTGCAGCGTCGTGACGCCGCCCGTCGTTTCCGTCATGCCGTAGAACTGGGTGAAGGTCGCGTCCGGCATCGCCTTCATCGCCGCATCGAGCAGCGGCTCCGGCATCGGCGCCGCGCCGTAGGACACTGAGACAAATTTCTCGAGCGACGCGCCGCCGGCCTTGGCGGCCTCGAGGACCATCATAATCATCGCCGGTACGAAGAACGCGTTCAGCGGCGTCTCGCCCTGCGCATCCTTGACGATCTGCAAGGGATCGAACTGCCGATGCTGGATCACCGGCATCGACCGAGACCAGCCCATGAGGCCGAAATTCACGCCGGCGATATGGAAATGCGGCAGCGCATGCAGCAAGCGCTCATTATCATATCGCGGCTGCAATACGCCGGCCTCAAGCCCCGCTTCTCCGACTTCGTAGTAACAGCGGTTGGGTAGGACGACGCCTTTCGGCAGGCCTGTAGTGCCACTCGTGTAAAGCTGGACGACGGGGTCGTCATAGCCGGATTTATGGTCGCCGCGCGCCGGCGCCTGGGCGTCAACGAACGCATCGAAGCAGTGCGGCCCGCCGTCTTCGAGGATCATCGTTTGCGGCGCGGAAAACCCATCGGTCGCCTCCACGGGATCAAGAAACATCTTCTCCGCGACAAGAAGTTTCGGGCCTGCGTCCTTGACGATTCCAGCCACTTCCGCCGGCGCGAGGCGCCAGTTCACGGGCGTCAACACAACGCCCGTTTTTGCGGCGCCGAAAAGCGTATGCCAGAACGTCGCGACATTCCGGGCGAGCCAGCAGACACGATCGCCTGGCTTCAGACCAAGCGCGCGGAGCGCAGCAGCAGCCTGGTTCGACCGCTCATCCATTTCCGCATAGGTCCACGTCCGGCCCTCAAACAGAAGCGCCGGCTCTTCAGGCAAATACTTCGCCTGCTCCTCAATAATCTCCGCGAGCGTTTCCGTATTGAAGATCCGCCGCGTCCCCGCCATTGCGTCCGCCGCCATCGTCCGTTTCCTCCAGCGCTTTTCGATCTTGGATCGGATGGCGCAAAGTATGGCGCGCGACGCGCGCGACGCCAAGGACGGACCCCTTCACGGCCGGGCATCGCCTGTTCAACGCAAAACGTGCGCCTCTGACGCGTCGCGATGCTTCTTCAGGTAGCGCATGAAAGGCGTTCCGCCGGTGCCGATATCCACAGCATTGCCGGCGCTTGCCGCATTCTGTTTGTTTATATAGTTCGCCGCGTATTCAAGGTGGCGCGTGCGGAATCGCGCCACCGCCATAAGAATGTCGTTATACGCCGCTTTCAGCGACGATCCCCCTTGCCGCTCACATAACTCCCGCAGGCGGGCGACGGCGCGGACGTCTTCAATGAACTTGCGGTGCCTTGGCGGCCGATAGGCGTGAAGCTCATCAAGAAACATGCGCAGGGGGTCTTCGGCGTGCGTGACGCCAAGAAGCGCATCCATGGTCGGCACAATGCTCGACTGCGATCCCGTCTGGCCGCGAAACGCCTGCGGCCGGCCGGCGTGTTTCCGAACGCCTTCATAGACAAGTCCGTCCGGGGTCGCGGGATTATCCTTCCAGCCATGGATGTAGGGTCGAACCCGTTTGAAATATGTATACGGATCGCACTTCTCCGGCATACGATCGAAGATCGCATTCATGTCCGTCCAGACAGGCGCCATTTCATTGAGAAGCATTTCGGCGCGCGCCGCGTCGCCCGCCGCCGCCGCGTCCACAAGCGGCGGGATAAGAGCGAGCGCCGCGCCGGCGCGCGCCTCAATCGCAACATGCACGAGCACGAACCAGTTTTCGTCCATGCCGCCAGCGAAGTTCTGGATCATATAGGTATTGTCTAGATCAATTGGCGCCGCGCGATCTAAGCGACCCCAATTGTCGAGGACGTAGGCGGAATAAGGCAATAGCGGTTGTTGCCCAAGATAGTCAGCAAGTTGGACGATAGGCTTTGCGAGGCAGGCCGGCAGGCGCGACGGCGGCTGCGGCGCGCCCCAAACGTATGCCTGCGTGAGGAATGAGTAGCGCACCATGGCGATGCGCGCCGCACTGTCGTCGGGGCCAGCGATAAGCTCACCCACGTCAAGCTCGGGAAGCCCACCGATCATGGTGCGGAGTTTCGCACTCATGATCCAATCCGGCAGCGCGCGGCCCGCCGCTTCTATCGGCTCAAAACGGGAAGGCAGGACCACGTCCGCCGCTTCGAAACCACACAGGAATCCGCGTTCCGGAGAAACATCGTAGTCGGAAAGAGACGTAAGACAGACCATCAACCGCAACTCCTGCCGAGGGCGGCCGCATCTTGGTCGCACGGGCTCGCCGGTTTCTGATGGACGGCCCTATAGGCCTATCTCACACGGCGCGCCAGATCTACGGAATTGACTAGCGCTAAGCGCTCATGCGTCGGTTAGCCGACGTCTTCGCCGATTTCGCCGTCCGCCTCGATGGCCTCGGGCCGGCTTGCGGGCGACGGCGTCGCCGCTGGCGATCTTTTCGCAGGCGCGAAGGTCGTCGCTTCGCGACGTATCTCTATCTTTCCGGCGACCTGGGCGCCTTCCGAAATCGAAATGGACGGCGCCGCGATATCGCCTTCCACGACGGCCGTCTCCTCAAGGGCGACCCGCGCATTGGCGTTGACATCGCCGCGCACGGCGCCGCGGACAACCAGTTCCCGTACGTCGAGATTGGCGACGATTGTCGAATTCGCATCAACAAGCAGCACGTCGTCCGCAACGAGTTCGCCGGTCACATCGCCGTCGATCCGCGTCGGTCCGGCGCAGATCAGTTTGCCCTCAACCGAACAGCCCGACGGCAGCACCGTGCGGACCCCCGCCGCATCGGCGACCGGTTGACCTTCCGTCTCGACAGCCGCCGCCCCAGCGGCGCCCCCAAATATGCCTTTTTTCGTCGGCGACATCCCGCTGCTCCCTCGTCAATGGCGCGTCATCCCGATTGTCGGGGAGCAAGAAGCGCGCCACGCCGCGAAGCCGCGAGGTTAACGCGCATCCATCGCAGCGAGGGCGGCCGCGGCTTCCTTTAGGGCGCCGCTCGCCGGATTTGCGACCGCGCCGCGGCGAACGACGTCGCGCGGCGTCACTTCAGCGCCGTAGTAAGCTTCGTTCCAATTGTTATTTACCTTCAGGACGCCCCCTTCAGCGCTGATCCCGCCATAGACGCCCTGCGCGCGACTGAACGCCAGCACGTCCGACGTAGCGGCCTTGGCGCCGCCGCCGAAGGGTCCCACTGCGATCGACATATCCGCGCCGAGCTTGACCGTAGAGGACAGGAGATCGCGCACGCCGCGATCCGTCATCACGGCGAGGACCACCTCGGACACCTGTCCGCCCGCCTGCAGGCCCAACGAAAATGAACTAATGCGTAAAAAGACGGGTTCGGACCATCCGCCGCTCTCATTTTTGGCGATCATGACGCCATTGCCGCCGGAGCCGCCAAAGACGAAGCCCGCCCGTACTGAACGCGGTATAACGACCAAGGCTTCAGCTTCGTCCATAAGGTCCCACAACCCGTCAAAATTGCGGTCCGACGCGAAGGAGCGAAGCGACTCCGCCGCGTCGTCGACGAGGTCGCGGGCCTTTTCTTCACGCCCGGCATGGGCCGGCGCCGTAAAGGCCACGGCGCACGCAAGGACCATCGCCGCACGCGTCATGGCGCCTTTAAGAAACTCCATCATAGACGTCATCAGTCGTGCTCCTATGGACCGCTTTTCGGATGTTGTCCGCAGGCTACGGAGGAAAGGTTCAGATTATGGCTCAACGACAGTGAATTCCTTGAAATCACGGGGCGTCGGCGCTCGTCGACTGACCTGGGCGGGCGAAGACGCCCTGCACAAGGCCCCAGGCGGAGCGCGGCGCCGCCTTGACGAGGTCCGCCGCCCCCGCCGCCGCGCCGACGGCGGCGTCCGCGACGGCGCCGACGCCGACCCCCGACGCGCGCAGGATCTCCGCCACGAGGTCTCCCGCCTCGCGGCTCACCTTGTCGAACGCTTGGCGCGTTGCGCCGCGGGCGGCCGCCTCGGACCAGGGTTCAAAACTGCGGCAGCGGCGTTTCGCGAGATCGCCGAGTTTCAGCGTCATGAGCGCGTTCAGCGATCCGTCAAGAAACGGGCCGATTACGACGCCGCCGAGCTTACCCACGACGCCGCCGAGCGCCTCTCCCGCCATTTCTGTCACATCCTCCAGCACCCGCGACAGGATCACCGCCAGCGACACGTCGCGCAGGATCATCAGGCTGACCCGCAAGTCCGGCCGGCCGCTGTAAAGCCGCGCGATCCGCGCGACCATGTTGACGTTCCGCCAAAGCACTAAGAACGCATCTATGGTGCCGTTGAGGCTAACCGAGGTCGCGACCCCCACCGCCACGGCTTCGCGGCGCACATAAGCGTCAACGCGTGCATCCAAATCCTTCAGGAGCGGCGCGATGCGCTGTGACTCGATGCGCGCCAGAGAAACAGCTGCAGCGCGCGGCTCGGTCCCGCTTTCGAGGTCGGCTTTCAACTTCGCCAACGCCTCGCGCGCGCCGCTTGCCGCATGGCCGTCAAACGACGCTTCGGGGTTCGCGGCGAGGCGCTCCAGAAAAGCCGCGTCGTATTCGATGCGCTTTCGCACGTCAGCGGGCGACAGCGCTTCCGCCGCGAGATCGACGTCAGGCGGGCTGAGCGCCTTTGGCCCGGCGAGGAAGCGGAACAGCGGCCAGGCCACGAACCTGCCGATCGCGCCGACAGAGGCCACCAGGAACGCCGCGCCGAGCGCGGGGTGGACCGCGTTGAACATGTCGAAGAAGAGAAACACCTGGCCGACGAGCGACAGCGCAATGAGGCCAGCGGCCCCGGCTGCGCCCCATTTGGCCGCGCGCCAGAACGCCCGCCACTGCCGGGCGATCTCCCAAGTCCCGGATGGTTCTTTTTCGGCGCCCGCGTATATCGTCGCCGCACCGCCGACGGCCGCAGTCTGGTCTTCGTTCATTTGGTATAGGTAGTGCGCCGACCCCCGCCGATCCAGCGCCCTAAGGCGCGAACCCGCCAATAGGCGCGCCCTTTCTCGGCGAAAAGAGGTTCGCGTGCGCCAAAACGCGAGCGCGACCGCCGCGATATCCCTTACCGCCGCATCACTGTCCCCCCGCGGCGCGCCATGGTAAACACCGCTCTAGACAGGCGCTGAGCGCGGTCTCCCCTGGCAGGAAAGCGATACGCGGGTCCGGTTTCGCGGGTCCCAAGTCGCCGCAAAACAAACCTGAGGGGCGGCAACCGCGGCGCAATCCGCCCCTGTTTGTCACACGCGCGGTGTTCGGCGATCCGGGGCGCTCAGCGAGGGCGAACCGCCATGAAAACGATTATCGAACCCTTCCGCATAAAGTCGGTTGAACCAATCCGCATGACATCCCGGGCCGAACGCGAAGAGATGCTTGCGGCGGCTCAGTTCAACCTCTTCAAGCTGCATGCGGACGATGTCCTGATCGATCTCCTCACCGACAGCGGCACGTCGGCGATGAGCGCAGCGCAGTGGGGCGCCATCATGACCGGCGATGAATCCTACGCCGGCGCGAAGAGCTTCTACAAATTTGAAGCCGCCGTGGGAGACCTTACGGGCTTCCGGCACATCATCCCCACGCACCAGGGCCGCGCGGCTGAGCACCTGCTCTTTACCCTGATCGCAAAGCCCGGGCACGCGATCCCGTCCAACACGCATTTCGACACCACCCGCGGAAATATCGAGGCGGCGGGCGCGGAGGCCATCGACCTGCCGATCCCTGAGGGCCGGCAGCCCTCTCTGGAGCATCCTTTCAAGGGCAACATAGACCTTGGCGCGCTGGACGCGTTCCTGTCCGAGCATGGCGAGCGCACGCCGGCGGTGATGATGACAATCACCAACAACGCCGGCGGCGGCCAGCCCGTCAGCCTGGAGAATATTCGCGGCGCGGCGGAAATCGCGAAGACCCACGGCAAACCGTTCTATATTGACGGGTGCCGGTTCGCGGAGAACGCATGGTTCAACAAGCTGCGCGAGGAGGGCCAGGGGAACCGGGGAATAAAAGACATCGTACGCGACACGTTCGCGGTCGCCGACGGCATGACCATGAGCGCCAAGAAGGACGCCTTCGCCAATATCGGCGGCTGGCTCGCGCTGAACGATGACGCCCTAGCCGAAGCGGCGCGCACGCGGCTCATCCAGACAGAAGGCTTCCCGACCTATGGCGGGCTCGCCGGCCGCGACCTCGAAGCCATCGCGCAGGGGCTCGAAGAAATCATTGACGAGGATTATCTGCGCTACCGTGTGCGGACGAACGCCTACATCACCGAGCGGCTGGACGCCATGGGCGTCCCTGTCGTCAAACCCGCAGGCGGCCATGCGGTGTTTATCGACGCGCGCGCGTTCCTGCCGCACATTTCGCCGCTCGAATATCCGGGCCACGCCCTCGCCTGCGCGCTATACGAGGAAGGCGGTATCAGGGGCTGCGAAATCGGCACGGTGATGTTCGGCCGCAAACCCGACGGATCGGAGGCGCCCGCCGCCATGGACCTCGTCCGCCTCGCCATGCCGCGGCGCGTCTACACCCAGAGCCATGCGGACTATATTGTCGAGGTGTTCGCGGAGTTGACAACGAAGAAAGATGACATCCGTGGCCTGAAGATCGTCAGGGAGCCGCCGATGATGCGGCACTTCACTGCGGCGTTTGAAAGACTGTGAGGCGCGACCCTTGTTGGAAATGGCATGCAATGGCTAGCTCCCCACGGTTTGACTGACGCCCGATCTTTTGAGCTGGTTCAACTTTGAACTTACCTGACTGAGACCGCCAAAAAATGTACGATGAATTGAAAGAAATATCGAAACGTCCGAGGGCTTTTTCGATCTATACAGCTGAAACGCTTTGGGCCGAACCACATCTGGCGAAGATGATGCTTGAAACACACCTAAGCCAGGAGACCGCGCTTGCGTCGCGGCCGACAGAAGCAATCGAACGGTTCGTTGACTGGCTCGACACATCATTCGGTCTGGAAGCGGCGTCGATCTGCGACCTTGGGTGCGGCCCGGGCCTTTACGCAAACCGGTTTGCCGAGCGTGGCGCAATCGTCCACGGCCTGGACTTCTCGCGTAACTCGATCGAGCACGCGCGCCGTCATGCGCCTCTGACAGGCGGTCGGATCACTTATCAGACCGCCAACTATCTAAGCGATCCGCTGCCGGAAGAACAGGATCTGATCACATTAATCTACTGCGATTTGTGCGCCCTTTCGTCAGTTCAGCGCCGCAACTTGCTGACAAGAATTCATCGGGCGTTGAAGGCGGGCGGGAAGTTCATACTCGACGTCTACTCAAGAAAGGCTTTTGAGGGCGTCGTCGAGAGCGTGTCGTTTGAACAAAATCTCATGAACGGGTTTTGGTCCGCGAGCGACTATTTCGCGTTCCAGCACACATTTCGATACGATCACGAATCAGTTTCGCTCGATCGCTTCACCATCATCGAGAAGGCCCGTACATGGGACATCTATAACTGGTTGAAGTACTTCTCGAAGGATGAGATTCGCCATGAGCTAAAGGACGCGGGGTTCAGCTTTGTCGAATTCACGGGAGGCTTCGGCATTGACCGGCTCGATGAAACGACATTCGGCGTCATTGCGGGCAAGTAGCCATGAAGAATTCTCCTCTTCGTCCAAGGCGCGGCTAATCCGGCGCCCTTGCGAGTTACCGCGTCGCCCATGCAAATCCCTCTCTGGGCGACGCGCCGCATTCCCCTGATCAAATGCCCGCCGCCCGGCCATATGCGACCAAGGGGCGTTCGCGCATCATGTCCGACTGCGTCGGTTGCGGGAAGCAGATGTCGAAGATGTCCATTTCGATCGCGCCAAGGATAAGCGCCCGACTCACCAATGTCGGGCGCACTCTGAACTCGCGCGCTTGCTGAACTCCTCCCTCGCCGGAACAGTCGGAAACGAACAAATCCGCTTCCGGCGAGAGCCGCAGGCGGTCATGCCGGCCCATCCGAAGGCGGGCAGGACGCAGGCATCTTGCGTGCGACCGCGCGCAGCAACGCCGGCGCGGTGAATGAAAGCGCGGGACTGATCGGAGCCCCAGCTTCGCGCAAGCGCCGCGCCGTCCAGTGATTGCACATATGAAGAAGATGGAAGCCGTCGGCGGCGGCAAGGAAGTAGCTGGCCCCAGCCACCCTTCCTTCTCGCAACACAATCGGCGCGCCGTTCTCATCATACGACAGCGATCCGGCAAGACGCTCCGCCATCGCCTTGGCGGCGGCCTCCGACACGGCGAACTCGACGATCCTCTTGGGCCGCCAGAGGCCTTCCTCGACCGGCGCGTCGCTAGCGATGACGTGAATCGCAGATCGCGTCGGCGGAATGATCGCCGTTAAGCCTTGCCACACGCCCGGATCGTCCGCGAGGTAAAAATCGCGGGCGCCCCAGCCGATGAGAAAATAGTCCTCCCCCGGAAAGAGCTGGCGAATTGGATGCTCGTTATTGAAAACGCGCGCAGGTAAGGCGAGGCTCGAATGCCAACCATTCGACCACAGCCTTAAGGTTATGCAGTCCGCAGGCGTAGGCGGCGTCGCCGGCGATGAGGCGCAGCCAATCGATAGCAGGATCGCCAGAAGGAGCGCGCAACGCGCCGTCATTACTCGCCCTCAGATATGCACCGCCCGTCCGTAGGCGTCCAATGGGCTCTCATGCATCATCTCCGACAGCGTCGGGTGCGGAAAAACGGTGTGGAAGATATCTTCCTCCGTCGCCTCCAAAGTCCGCGCAAGGCCATAACCCTGGATGAGTTCGGTTACTTCCGCGCCGATCATGTGCGCGCCGAGAAGCTCGCCGGTTTTCTCATCAAAGATCGTCTTGATCATGCCTTCCGGCTCGCCAAGCGCGATCGCCTTGCCATTGCCGTTGAAGGGGAAGCGCCCGACCTTCACTTTCAGGCCCTGCTCCTTCGCCTTGGCTTCGGTGAGGCCGACGCTCGCCACTTGCGGATTGGAATAGGTGCACCCCGGAATGCGGGTGACGTCGACCGGATGGACCGAATTGAGGCCTGCGATCTTCTCCACGCAGACAATGCCCTCGTGAGAGGCCTTGTGGGCGAGCCAGGGCGCGCCGACAAGATCGCCGATGGCGTAGAGGCCCGGAACGCCCGTGCGCAGCCACTCGTCGACGACAACGTGGCCGCGATCGACCTTGACCCCCAAGGCGCCGAGGCCAAGCCCTTCCGTATTGCCCGTAATGCCGATGGCGAGGATCACCCGGTCGGCCTCCACGGTCTCAGGCTTGCCGTCCGAGCCGACGACCGTCGCCTTGACGGTCTCCTTTCCCTCTTCCAGCTTATCGACCTTGGCGGAGGTGTGGATTTTGATGCCCGCCTTCTTGAAGCGCTTTTCGGCGAAGGCGGAAATTTCGGCGTCTTCGGCAGGCAGGATGCGGTCGACCATTTCCACGACCGTCACATCCGATCCCATCGAGTTATAGAAGCTTGCAAATTCAATCCCGATAGCGCCGGAGCCTATGACGAGTAGCCGCTTCGGCATGAGGTCCGGGACCATGGCTTCCTTCGCGGTCCAGATGAACTTGCCGTCGGGCTCCAAGCCCGCCGCGGGGATCGTCCGCGCGCGCGCGCCGGTGGCCAGGATGACATGGCTAGCGCGGATCGTCGTCTCGCCGTCCTTCGTTGTCGCTTTCACCAGCGGCGCGCCGGACCCGTTGGTGGATTTCTCAAGGCGCGCGTCGCCATCGATCACCTCAACCTTGTTCTTCTTCATCAGGAAGCCGACGCCGCCGGAGAGCTTCCCCGCCACGTCGCGTGAGCGCTTGACGACCGCGTCAAGATCGAAGCCGACATTCTCCGCCTTCAGCCCGAACGCGCTCGCGTGCTTCATGTAGTCATAGATTTCCGCCGTCCGCAGGAGCGCCTTCGTCGGGATGCAGCCCCAGTTGAGGCAGACGCCGCCGAGATGCTCGCGCTCCACCAGAACGACCGACATGCCCAGTTGGCGCGCGCGAATCGCCGCGACATAGCCGCCTGGGCCGCCGCCAATCACGCAGATATCGGCGCTCACTTCGGCCATCGCACGTCATCCTTTCGGTTATCCTTAACGCCCTGCTGCATCCGCAGCTTGGCCGAAGCGCGTCGCCGCGCCACACATGTGTCGCCAACACATAGCGACAAACCGCTCAGGAAAAACCGCCGAACTGCAGAAGGATGCGGACAGGATGCCCATCACCGCCAAGCGAACGCCCGACGACCGTTTCAATGCGCTTCCAGACTGGCCCTATGCCCCGCAATACGTTGAGGACCTGAAGGGGTATGAAGGCCTCAGGATGCATTACGTGGACGAGACGCCAAGCAGCGGCGCCGCGGCGGACGCAGAGGTTACCTTCTTGTGCATTCATGGCGAGCCGAGTTGGGCCTATCTCTTCCGCAAGATGATCCCGGTATTCAACAAAGCCGGCCATCGCGCCGTGGCGGTCGACATGTTCGGATTTGGCCGCTCCGACAAGCCGGTGGACGACGATATTTACACATATCACTTCCACCGCGGCGCGCTCCTCGCCTTCGTGGAGAAACTCGACCTAAAGAATGTTTGTCTCGTCGTGCAGGACTGGGGTGGGCTTTTGGGACTCACCCTGCCGATGGAGGCGCCAGAGCGCTACACACGCCTCATCGTCATGAACACCGGCCTTCCCGGCGGCGAGGAGGCGCCCGAGGGCTTCGCAGCGTGGCGCGCCTTCAACCGGTCCCAGCCGGATCTCGCCGTCGGCGAGTTGATGGGCCGCGCGACGCCAATTCTCTCCGACGCCGAGAAAGCCGCCTATGACGCGCCATTCCCTGATCAGTCCTACAAGGGCGGCGTCCGGCGCTTTCCGGAGCTCGTCATGCTGAAGGAGAAAGGCGCGGAGGATTTAACGCCTTTGTCAAAGGAAGGCGTCGGAACGTCTTTGAAAGCGCGCAAGTTCTGGTCCGAAGACTGGACCGGCGACAGCTTCATGGCGATAGGCATGCAGGATCCCGTCCTGGGGCCGCCTGCCATGCATTTCCTTCGCTCGATGATCAGGAACTGCCCGGAGCCGATGGAGGTCGCCGAGGCCGGCCACTTCGTTCAGGAATGGGGCGAGCCCATCGCCAAAGCGGCTTTGGACAAGTTCGGGATCGCCTGAAACCGACCGCGCCACCGCAAAGATGAAATCGCAGATAGCTTTCCCGGGATTCACCGTTTGCGCGCCGCATCCGATTCCGAATGGCGTAGACTTAGGCAAGTTTAACGACTGGGAATGCACCGCCGGAGGAGATGAAGCGTGGGCGTCTTTGCAAAGTCCTTCGCGACAAAGTCAATTGCGACAAAGTCTTGCGTGGCGATCGCCGCGGCGTCGGCGCTAGCGGTCGGCGCGGCTTCTGCGCAAGGGACAGCAGAAACGCCGTATACGGTAAATGGCGTCGCGCCGCCGATCGAGACCCAACAGATGATGATGCTCGGCGGACTGCCGCCCGGCGCGTACTATATGCATACCAATGGCGACTTCGGTCTCGTCGGCCAACCGCCGATGATGAACGCCAATGGCGGCCCGCCGCTCGGCGGCGGTTCGCCGCCGAATGCGCCTAACGCGCAGCCCACGCAGCCGCAGCAGCCTGCGCCGCAATCGAGCCAACCAGCGCCGTCAAGCGGAGCGGAGGCGACTGGCCGTTCGGCGTCCTCAAACGCAAGCGCGGCGGCGCCGGAACTGAACGGCGAGTTTCCCGACATCGAACGCGAAGCCGCGCGCTCACGCATCTTCTGGGTATACAGCCCAAGCATCTTTTCCGGCGCCAGCGGCGGATCGTCCGGCTATGTGCATTTGTGCCCGGGCGGTCTGGCGCTCAGAACGTCGGAAGGATCGATCAGCATCGGCGGCGAGGTCGACGACCGTTATGAAGGCGGCCGCGACGGCTGGGCCGGCGCCGCAGGCGTTTCCGCCGACATCGGAAGATGGGCAATCGAGTCCGGGGCCAACGGGCCCGTCCTCGCGGTTTATAACTCGAAAGGCGGCGTCCAGCGGGCGCCTGTCAATACTGTGCGCAAGGGCAGCTGGAAGTTCGGGCAGACCAAGTACGCGATCGAACGCAACAAGGCGTCGTGTCCTGGCTGATCGACCGCCTATTGCTCGGCCAGGGTCCGTTCTTCGTCTGTCATTTCCTCCTCGACGTCGCTAAACAGCGGCGTCGACAGGTAACGTTCGCCCGTGTCCGGCAGCATACAGAGGATAGCGGATCCTTCAGGCGCGTCGCGCGCCACCTCCATCGCCGTAGCGAAGGTCGACCCGCCGGAGACGCCGGTGAAGATCCCCTCCTTAGCGGCGAGTTCGCGCGCCCATTCCATGCCGTGCGCCGCGGCGACAGGGAGGATCTGGTCAATCACCCCGTTATCGATCGCCTCTTGCGCGACCAGCGGAATGAAGTCCGGCGTCCAGCCCTGGATCGCGTGCGGCGTCCAGGCGGGATGGGTCGCGGCGGCCGACCCGTCGGCATTGCGTTCCTGCGGGGTCCCATCGCTCATCAGCGCCGCAACGTTCGGCTCACTGACGATAATCTTCGTCTCCGGCCGCTCGCGCTTCAGGACCCGCGAGACCCCGGCGAGGGTGCCGCCCGTGCCCCAGCCCGTCACCCAGTAGTCGAGCCGCTCGCCGGCGAAATCCTCGACAATCTCGCGGCCCGTCGTGCGTTCATGCATGTCCGCATTCGCCTCGTTCTCGAACTGGCGCGTCATGAACCAGCCATGCTTGTCCGCTAGCCGTTTCGCCCGGGCGACCATTCCGGTGCCCTTTTCCGCAGCCGGCGTCAGCACGACCCTCGCCCCCAGGAACCGCATGAGCTTGCGGCGTTCAACGGAAAAGCTCTCCGCCATCGTCACAACGAGCGGATACCCCTTGGCGGCGCACACCATGGCGAGACCGATGCCGGTGTTGCCGGAGGTCGCCTCGACGACGGTCTGGCCGGGCGCTAGCGCGCCGGATTTTTCCGCCGCCTCGATGACGCCAAGCGCCAAGCGGTCCTTAACCGACCCCAAGGGATTGAAGGCCTCGACCTTCACATAAAGCGCGACGTGGCCCGGCGCGAGACGGTTGATCCGCACGACCGGGGTGCGTCCGACGGCGCCGAGTATTGATTCGTACCTGGCCATTTGGGCGCCTCCTGTTCGAAGACGCTTACTAAAGCCGCGCGATGGCGTGCGCGTCAAAGCGCGCGTGCAGCGTCCCGATCAACGCGACGATTTCAACCCTGCGGCCTCGAGGCCGGCCTGCGCGCAGGCCTCATCGGCGCTCGGCGCGCCGCCGGAAACGCCGACGGCGCCGATGCGGCCTGCATCCGGCGCATAAGCCGCGAGCCCGCCAGCGACCGTCACCACATACGGCGCGCTCGCGAAGCCGGGCGTGTTCTCAGCGCCCTCGGCCATGCGGGACGTTGCGAACCCCCAGATAGCCGACGCCTTGGCCTTATCCTGGGAGAACGCCGCCGCGCCGGCGGACGCGCCGTCCATCCGCGAATAAGCGACAAGATGGCCGCCGGCATCGACCACCGCAATCGCGAAGGCCTGGTCATTTTCGGCTGCGTGGGCGCGACAGCCCTGAACGACCGCCTGTGCGACGTCTGAGGTCATGGAGGCCGGAGCGGCCATCGCCGCGCCATTGGCGGACACTGCCAGCGCGGCGATAAGAAGAGCTTTTGTCGACGCGGCCATATGCAAAGATCCCCGAGAGCGTAAGGCGTTTATGCTAGCAGAATTTATGCAATCCGCGACACAGGGCGCCGCAGATCGCATTCGGTCGGTCGGAAATCTTCGGCGCGCGAGCGAGGACTAGAGAGCGGACTTGCGCTCAAGCTGCTCGATGATCGCCATGACGGCGGCCTCGGAATCGCCCTCAAGCTCCACCAGCGCGTGGTCTTTCTCGGACATCATGAGCACCGACAGGCCGCCGTCCGCCGTGCGTCGCTTCAGCGCCGGCTCGCCGGCCATCTCCGCCTTTTCTATCCCGGCGTCACGCAGGCGGGCGGAATCCTTCAGGGCCGCCATAAACTCGCCCATGGCGTCGTCGTCGCCAAACACCCGTACGCGCACCACCTGGCCATCTGGATCGCGCAGGATCTGCTCGACCGCCTGCTGACTCTTCAAAAGGTTGTCGAATGTCAGGGTCGAGGACTCCGCAAGGACAAAACGCTGGATGTCCGCTTCAAGATCTTTGGTGAGGTCGGCGACCTGGGATGCGATGCGCTGGATATCGAGGCGTTCGGCGGCGTCCGCCGCCGTGGCGAGCCGCGCCCGCGCCTCGGCATAATTCTCATCATCGACTGCGGCCGACGCCGCGGCGATGCTCTCCCGAAGCCGGTCGCGCTCCTCGGGGCTTTGCGCGACGGCGGAGGACGCCGCGGCGAGCGCGGCGGCGGATACGAACAGGCTAGCGACTAGGCGTTTCATAATTCAGCTCCTTTTCAGGCATGAGGTCATTACTGGGTTCAATCTATTCGGGCGATCTCGTGGCGGGCGCGCTCGCGTCCTCGCCTCCCCCGCCGCCCCTTCGATGAGCGTTCCGGCGCGCACGCGCAACCGCCTCGCGCGCCGCCTCCTGCGCTTGTGAGCGCGCGCGATTGCGGCGATAGTCGCGCGACGAACAGCCACTTCACGCAGCGCCCTTATGACCCACTCAACGCATGCCTATGACGCCGACCCGCGCAATGACCGCATCCTGATTGACGTCAATGGCGAGCTTTTTCCGCGCGCCGAGGCGAAGGTATCGGTGTTCGACTCCGGCTTCGTGCTAGGCGATGGCGTGTGGGAGGGCCTGCGCGTCTATCCGGGTCCTGACGGAAAAGGAGTGGTCGCATTCTTCGACCGCCACCTGACGCGTCTTTATGACGGCGCGAAGACGCTCGATTACGCGCTCCCCTTGACCCCGGACGAGTTGAAGGCGCGCATCTACGCCTGCCTCGACGCCAACGACGCCCGCGAAGGCGTCCATGTGCGGCTGATGACGTCGCGTGGGCTTAAGGCGACGCCATACCAGGATCCCCGCGCGACCATCAGCCCGGCGACAATTGTGATCATCCCGGAATTTAAGACGCCGAAGCCCCAGGACGCCGGCGTCGACCTTTTCACCGTGCATGTCCGCCGCGGGTACCCGGACGTGCAGGATCAGAAGCTCAACAGCCATTCGAAGATCAACTGCATCATGGCCTGCATCCAGGCGGCCAAGGCCGGGGCCGACGAGGCGCTGATGCTCGACCCGCAAGGGTTCGTCGCAACCTGCAATTCAACCCACTTCTTCATCGTACGCGACGGCGAGGCGTGGACATCCAGCGGCGACTATTGCCTCGGCGGCATCACGCGCGGCGCGGTCCTTGAGGCGGCAAACGAGGCGGGCGTTCGCACGCGGGAGAAGAACTTCTCCCTCACCGACGTCTATGGCGCGCAGGAGGCGTTCGTCACCGGCACGTTCGCGGGCCTGACGCCAGTCTCATCCGTTGACGGACGCAATATCCGAGAGGGAATAGGACCGGTCACCGAAAGATTGCGCGCCGCCTACCTCGAGCTCGTCGCGGCGGACGTCGCGAAGGGCCGCTAAGCGAAATGGCGCGGCGGGCAAAGCCGCCGGGCGGATCGCCCCTGACCTGGCAGGCGCTGCAGGCGTTTGCGCTGTCGCTTGACTTGCCGCACGTCGAAAAGACCACTTCCTGGGGCCAACCGACGCTGAAAGCGCATGGCAAGCTATGGGTGTTCTGGAGTCCGTCCGAGGACGCGCCTGTCTTCAAGGTGGACAGCCACGACGAACGCGAGATGCTTGTCGAAGCGGCGCCTGAGACCTTTTTCTATACGGACCATTACAAGAACCACAAACTCGTTCTGGCCAGGCCTGATCGGATCGAAATGGACTGGATCGAGACGCGTCTTATCGACACCTGGCGCGCTATGGCGCCGAAGCGGCTTTTGAAGGCTTATGACGCGGGCGGGGCGAACACATGAACGTAGAAGAGCCTGCGGACGCATGCGTGCGCATTTCCATGTGGGCGGGCCCGCGCAACATCTCCACAGCGATGATGCGCGCATTCGAGAACCGATCAGATACGGAGGTTCTGGACGAACCTTTCTACGCCCACTGGCTTGCCGCCTCGCACGCCCAACACCCCTATCGCGCGGAGACGTTGGCAGCCTACCCGGCGCGCTTCGACGACGTGGTCGCCTGGCTCGGCGAGCCGTCGCGCCCACCGGCGAAAATTCGCTTTTTCAAGCATATCGCCTTTCACATTGAGGACGACGCGCCGATCGACTTTCTCCTGCGCCAGCGATCGTTTGCGCTGATAAGGCGACCGGAGGACATGGTGGCGTCTTATGCCAGGAAGTTCGACGATCTTTCGCCGATCATAAGGAGCTACGGCGTCGCGCGACGCGTTCATGACTTTCTCTCAGACCACGGACACGCGTTTCCGGCGGTCTCCTCCGAAGACGTCCTCGCCGATCCCGATGGCGTCATGAGCTCCCTGTGCGCAGCGCTCGACATTCCCTTCGATGCGGCGATGCTCTCCTGGCCCGCGGGCCCCCGCGACAGCGACGGGCCTTGGGCCCCGCACTGGTACGACGCAGTGAACGCCTCAACTGGCTTCGACGCGCCGGCCGGCGACGGCGCCCCGCCCGAGTTAACGCCTCGCGAACAAGCAGCCGCCGACGCCTGCCGTGAGGATTACGAGTTTCTTTGGGCGCGTCGCATTTCGGCCGCATGACAAAATGCGCTCAATGCTATCCGCTTGGCACATACCTCCGACCGTTCTTGCCGTTTACGACCATCTCGCCGGCATCAACGAAACTGAGCGCGGACAGGAGACGCTTTGACGGCGCGGCTTCGCGGGTTTTCACCTCGTCCGGAAACGTCATATAGCGTGTGTTTTCGCGAACAGTCATGCAGTCGCCGAAAGACCCCGCATCCGCTTCGACGAACCGCCGCAGCCGCGTCTCGCCGGCGTTTCTTCCAATGGGCGTGGCTATCGCCATCGTCAGAAGTCCTAAACTACGCCGCTGTATCGCGAAGGGCTCGTCCTCGTCCGCAAACGCTCCGTCGAGGAGGCGCTTGCCGTCTCGCCAGGGTCGCCTACTTTAAGAGAAGACGGGCGGGGCGCGCCAATGAGCGCGCGTGAGGGGTGGTGTCGTTGGCGCGCATTAGTCAACGGCTATGGCTGTCCGCGCATAAAGGGGCGAATTGCAGGTGTTATTTGCGATTTTTCGCATGCTGGTGGCGATATTCGGGCTTCTGCTGATCCTGATCGGCATTCCGCTCACTCCCTCGCCGATCCCGTTCGGCTTTCTGTTCATCGCGCTCGGACTCGCTCTGCTCGTTTGGGCGGCGCCCGGCGCAGTCCGCTGGCTGCGACGCCGTTGGCGCTGGTTCGACCGGCATATGTCCGGCCTGGAGAAAGTCCTGCCGCCGTTCCTTGCCAAATACCTGAAGCGATCGCACGTCGACCAAGAAGAAGACCAGGAGGACGACAACGAAGGGAACGAAAGCAGACCGCCACGTCCGGACGACAATGCGGTTCGCGCGGAAGGAAGGCGCCGTCGCGCAATCTAACGTCGCCTTTCTAATCCGCGATCCCTGCAGCCGCCCGATCAAGAAAGGGAAGCGGATCAACGAGGTCATACCCAGGCGTCTCGCGCACAAGATGGTCGAGCCAGTATTTGTGGCCGGAACCGTAAACGACAATCACGCGATCGCCGGGTTCCGTGACCTGCAGGATCTTTGAGAAGATCTTGGCGTTGCGCATGAACCAGTAGGCCTGAAGCTCCGAGCCCGGCTGATTCTCGCCTTCATCAAATTCGAACATCCTGAAATAAAAATCGTGGTCGCTGAGGACCGTATTCGCATAGCGCAATAGCTCGGGGATCGACGCACTCGCCTGCATTTCCTCTAGGCCGGACACCATCTCCTGCGCGCCCCCGAGAATGGCGTTCAACACGTCCTGACGCCCTGTCTCGGCGGCTAGCTTGGCGACCGGACCAAAAGGAAAATAGTCGGGTTCGCCTTCGCCCGGCTGCTCATCGACGCCATGCACGCGATCAACGCCGGAAAGCCGGGCGACGCGGTAGCCGATCTGGACGCTTTCAGAGGGCGTTGCCGCAAGCATTTCATCCGTAAACGCCTCAAACTCCCGATCCACATAGTCTGGGGCGTCGGTGGCGCGTTCGATTGCGATCACAGTTGGGTCGAAAGCGGCGAGCTCACGCGCGAGCGCCTGGAGCTCCCCCTGACGCTTCGGCGTCAGGACACTGTCGACTTTCGCATTGACGAGGTCCAGATTCGGCGCGGCCATGTGGTAGCTGCCGAGAATCATAATCCGCACTGGCGGCGGACCTTGCCATGCGGTTTCGGGCGCATCCAACGCCGTTTCTGGTGTCGTAGCGACACACCCAGCGACGCAGAACGCCAACGCCGCCACGTTGACTATCGCCTTGATCATGCCTCGTCCCTCGTCCCGCCTGGCGCAAGACTGCCGCAGTCTTCCACGAGCGCAAAGACGCTTCGTCGCCAACGCAAGGCGGCTCGACGGAAATGCCCTACAGCAACATCGCCGCGGGCTCTTCGATGAAGCGCTTGAAAGCGGCGAGGAACTGCGCCCCCACGGCGCCGTCGACGACGCGGTGATCGCAGGTGAGCGTTACGGTCATCATGGTGCGGATCGCCATCTCCCCGTCGCGCACGACGACGCGGTCTTCGCCCGCGCCGACGGACATGATCGCGCCATGAGGCTGGTTCACGATCGAGGCGAAGCTCGTGATCCCGAACATGCCGAGGTTCGACACAGAAAACGTGCCGCCCTGATACTCCTCGGGCTTCAGCTTGCGGGCGCGGGCGCGCGTGGCCATGTCCTTGATCTCCGAGGAGATCTGTTTCAGGCCCTTTTCCTCCGCTTTCCAGACGATGGGCGTGATGAGCCCCCCGTCAATGGCGACGGCGACGCCGATATCGGCGTGCTTGTGAAACAGGATCGCCTCATCCGTATAGGTCGCGTTCGCTTCCGGTACGGCCTTCAGCGCCATGGCGCTCGCCTTGATGATGAAGTCGTTGACGGAGAGCTTGAACGCCCCCTCACCTTCCTTCGGTGACGCCGCATTGATGCGCGCGCGAGCGGCGAGAAGCTGGGTAAGCTGAATATCGACATTCAGCGGAAAGTGCGGCACCTCCTGGTTGAAGCTCTGAGTGAGGCGCTTGGCGATCACCTTGCGCATCCCGTCGAGCTTCACCGCCTCATAGCTTTCGGGCGGATAAAGCCGCGCGTCGACGGAAGCCGGCGCCGGGACGAACGCCGCAGCCGCGCCCGCCTTCGCCGTTCCGTCCGCCAGCGCCTTCTCCACATCGCGCTTAACGACACGGCCATGCGGCCCGGAGCCCTTTATGGCGCCGAGGTCGAGGCTTTCGTTCCTGGCGATGCGCTTCGCAAGCGGCGACGCGAAGACGCGACCGGCAGGCGCAGGCTCCTGCTTCGGCGCAGTCGCAGGCGACTCAACCGCCGACCCGTTCACCGCCGGCGGGATTCCGGCCTCTTGCGTCGCCGCTGGTTCAGGCGTTGTTGCCGGCTCAGACGATGCGGCGGGCGCGCCGCCGGCCGAGAGACTGGAGACGTCGATATCGCCGGCGCTCTCGCCGTCCTCGAGCAGCACCGCGATGGGCGCATTGACCTTCACATTCTCCGTACCCGCCTCGATCAGGATCTTGCCGACCGTTCCCTCGTCGACCGCCTCCACCTCCATCGTCGCCTTGTCGGTCTCAATCTCGGCGATGACGTCGCCCGACGCCACCGCATCGCCTTCCTTGACGTTCCACTTGGCGAGCGTCCCCTCCTCCATGGTCGGCGACAGGGCGGGCATGAGAATGGGCGTCGGCATAGCGCGTCCTTGGTGCGGCAAATCAGCGTTCGACGAAGGTCTTGGTGACGATCTTCCAGACGCCGTCCACCTTCAAAAGGGTGAGAACGTCATAGTATTCATCTTTGTACCGAAAGGTAACGGCGGCGATGCGGCCGTCGGTGACGTTCATGGCGAGGATTTCCCCGTCGCGGCCGGTCCCTTCCGGCCTTTCGTGGTCCGCCCAGTCGGCGATGACCGGCGCCATTTCCTTCCACGCGGTGAACCTGTAACCGCCTTCGCCGTCCTTGCGCATGCCCACCATCGTCGCCTTTTTGACGGCGAAGGCGCGGTTCAGGCGTTCAGCGTCAGCGGCGCCAATCCCGTCAAAATAGTCTTCTATGACCTTCTCGATGGCTTTCTTATCGGCCTCGGCCACGAAGGCGGCTTCTTCCTTGCCGTCGCCATCATGGCCGGGCGTGTGGTGGGCGAGTATGAGCTTCGCTTTAGCGTCCCATCGATCAAGGCCGAGCTCTTCAAAGCTCCGCTGGAATTCTTCCGTGTCTACTTTGTCGCCAGCAATCACAACGATATCGCGCGGCGTTTCGGCGGCAAGTTCCCCTGCACAAGCCATTCCAGGAAGGAAGAGCGTTCCGATAAGCCAAGTGTTTCTCTTTTTCATGGACTACTCCTTATACATCGCCCGCTTCACCGCGGCGACAATCTTCTCCGCATTCGGAAGGCTCAAGGCTTCAAGGTTCGCGGCGTAAGGCAGCGGCACAGGCTCCTGACAGACGCGCACCGGCGGCGCGTCGAGATAGTCAAAGGCGGCGTCGACCGTCGCCCAGGCGATCTCCGCGCCGACGCCGAAGGGGCCCCACGCCTCCTCAACCGTGACGAGGCGGTTCGTCTTGCGCACCGAGGCGGCGACGGTGTCCGTATCAAGGGGCCGTAGCGTACGTAAGTCGACGATCTCCGCCGAGATCCCCTCACCCGCGAGCGCCTCAGCCGCCTCAAGCGCGAACTTCACGCCGCGGGAGTAAGTGGCGATGGTGGCGTCCGTCCCCTCCTGGACGACTTTCGCCTTGCCGATAGGCACAACCCAGTCCTCTACGTCCGGCACGCCCATCGCGTCTCCATATAGAAGCTCATGCTCCAGAAAGACGACGGGGTTGGGATCGCGGATCGCGGCCTTCAGAAGGCCTTTCGCATCCGACGCCGAGTAGGGCGCGATGACGATGAGGCCCGGCACGTGCGCATACCAAGGGGCGTAATCCTGAGAATGCTGCGCCGCCACGCGCGCGGCGGCGGCGTTCGGCCCTCGGAAGACGATGGGGGAGCCCATCTGGCCGCCGGACATGTAGCGCGTCTTGGCCGCGGAATTGATGATATGGTCGATCGCCTGCATGGCGAAGTTCCAGGTCATGAACTCGACAATGGGCTTCAGGCCGGCGAACGCCGCGCCGACGCCGAGGCCGGCGAAGCCATATTCCGTAATCGGCGTATCGATAACGCGGCGCGGGCCGAATTCCTCAAGGAGCCCACGGCTAACCTTGTAGGCGCCCTGATACTCCGCGACCTCCTCGCCCATGAGGAAGACGTCCGGATCGCGGCGCATCTCCTCGGCCATGGCGTCGCGCAAGGCGTCGCGGACGGTCGTCTCGGCCATCGCAGTGCCAGGCGGAACCTCCGGCTCCGCCACTGCTGCCGTTTGCGCAGGCGCCGCCTGGGGCGTGGGCGCATCCGCGAACGCCTGGGACGCGTCGGCTGAATGGGCAGGCGCGCCGCCGCCGTTCAGCGCCGACAGGTCTATGTCGCCAGCGCTCTCCCCGTCGTCGAGCAGGACCGCGATGGGATCATTCACCTTAACGTTTTCCGCGCCCGCCGCTACGAGCAGCTTGCCAACAACGCCTTCATCGACCGCCTCCACCTCCATCGTCGCCTTGTCGGTCTCGATCTCGGCGATGACGTCGCCGGAGGACACCTTGTCGCCCTCCTTGACGTTCCACTTGGCGAGCGTTCCCTCCTCCATTGTGGGCGACAGGGCAGGCATGAGAATGGGCGTGGGCATTCTTGCTTTCTCAAATCAGGGCTCGACGCCTTCGACCGCATGCGTCTCCAGGCGCCAAAGCGGGCGCGCGCCGGCGCGGCTTGCGAAGCGGCGAGCATCCACACGTTTTACGGCTGGTTGTAAGAGGTTTTCCCGCCGCGGCAACGCCCGTCGTCAGGCAATGTTGCGAGCGCGGCGCTGCGTGTATTGCAGGCGGCGGCTGATCGGCGGCGCCGCGGTGCGAAACGGCTTCATCAGGCGAAGCCTCTAGCGGGCCGGCGCGTCTTTAAGGACGAGAAAAGCGCCACAAGGCGTCTTGAGCGGCGGCGAAGTCCCACGCTGCGTCAAGGCCGCTTCGATCCGCGCAACCAGTTACTGCGATTCCGCCGGGGGCTCCGCGTCAGAGGCGGGCAATGGCGCGGTCGACGGCGCCGACGGCGCGTCTTCTCCGCCGAGAAGGGTGTCCTCGAGCTCCGCGTCGGCCGGATTGGGCGCGCGCGCATTCAAGAGCCGCTGCAGGCGTTCCGCTTCGGCAAGGCCTTTGGTCTGACGGTCTTCAAACGCCGCCTCCACAGCGTTGAAGTAGGCGCGCACATCCTTGTCCGCCTCGACCTGCATGCACTCAAAATAGGCGTTCAGCTCGTCGACATAGGCGTTGTAGGCGCGGAATGCGCTGGCTCGCGCGCGCGGCGCGCGGCGCATGCGCCGTTGGCGTTTTTCGTCGATTGTCGGCGGGACAGGCTCGACGCATTCGGTGAACTCATACCGTCCGCCCTCGCCGATAGGCGTGAATTCGCCGGCGTCAGCGGCGCCGATCGTCCCTGAAAGGACGCCAGCCGCGATCAGCCTATATAGTCCTTGGAACGACGCCACACCTCTGTCCTCGACAGCATCGCGGCGAAACGAGCCGCCCTCAGTGCGAGGCAAGAAGCTTGCCAGAGACAGCGCCGCGGCCCAAGCCGCCGGCCGTTAGCAGATGCGGAAGATGGCCAATAGGCGCGGGCGAGATCGACCGCCCTTTTGGTTAGTCCGCAAATCCGGCGCCCGTGGCGCGCGGGCTCATTCGAATAAGCCGGGACGTCTTCACCGCCGCCTGTCGGTGAATGACCGCGCGCTGATAGTCGGGGTCTTTGACCATTTCCGCGAACGCCGCCGCGGTAGGATAGGCCGCGACGAAGGCGGCGTCCCAGACTTCGTCCGCCGGTCCGATGAGGACGAGCCTCGGCGACCAGGCCGCGACAATTTCGCCGCCAACGCGCCGGAATATGGGGCCGCTTTCCTCGCCATAATGCTTGTAGGCTTCAGCGCCGGAAAGTTCCTCGCCGTCCTTTTCGTGGCCTGCGGGATAGTCGGCGCGATCCCTGAAGCGCAGCATATTGAGCATATGCAAAGGCCCATCATCGGCAAGTTTCATCATCTCGCCGAACCGCTCCCGGGTCGGATCGACATAGTCTGTCATCGCAGCGCCTCCTCGTCTGTTACTGCGCCTTCGCAGCCGGCGGCTTGACGCCGGCGACGCCAATGACGCGGGCGAACGCCCGATCCGTCAAAGCCGATGGCATTGTGTTCCGCAGGATGAGGCTGGGGATATAGCGTTCCGGGACGGTGTAGCGCGAGTTCGGGCGCTCGGCGGCCATCGCGTGAACGATCTTTTCCGCGACATCCATGGGCGATGCGCCGCTGGGGTGGCCTTTGGCGTGCCAGGCCTTCATCTTGCCCAGCCACGCCGCATACGGATGGCCTTTGCCCGCATAGCGCTCAAGCCCTTCCTGCTCCTGGTTTCCGAAGGGCGTGTTGATGAAGCCCGGTCGAACGAGGCTCACCTTTACGCCGAAGGGCTCGACTTCGCGACGGAGAGAGTCGTTCAGGCCTTCAAGCGCGTGCTTCGACGCCGCATAGGCGCCCTGAAACGGCGCGGCGATGCGCCCTGCGAGCGAGCCGACATTGACGATTCGCCCGGCGCCGGCGGCGCGCATGCCCGGCAGGGCGCGCTGGCAGACGGCGACGACGCCGAAAACATTGGTTTCAAACTGCCGACGCCATTCATTTGTCGGCACTTCCTCCAGAGGCCCCATTACAGACACGCCGGCATTGTTGACGACGCCGTAGACAGGACCGGCTTCCGCTTCGATCGCAGAGAACGCGGCGTCAATCGACCCTTCGTCGGTCACGTCGAGTTCGACGGCGGTTATCCCGCCCTGGCCTAGGCCCTCGAGCGACTTGAGTTTTTCAAGCCGGCGCGCCCCGGCGAAGATCCGGTATCCCTTGCGCGCCAGTGCGACCGCCGCAGCTTCGCCAATACCGCTCGACGCGCCGGTGACGAGAACGGGTTTGTACATCGCCTTTTCTCCTGTGGTCAGGGCTCCTGCGCCGGCGCGCCGTGAACAGCGCAGTGACGCCAAGGTTCATCGCCGCTCAACTTGCGCGCCGTCACGCCCGACCGAGATCGCCATGCCGTCATCGGCGAGGATGGCGTTCCCGGCGCGCCGGCTAGACGAGGCGCGAACGCGTCACCGCCGCGCCCACAAACGCCGCAAACAGTGGATGCGGATCGAACGGGCGCGACTTCAGTTCAGGATGAAACTGGACACCGACAAACCATGGATGGTCGGGAATCTCCAGCACTTCCGGCAGGCGGCCGTCCGGCGACAGGCCGGAGAAAACAACGCCCTCGCCAGCCAGACGTTCGGCCCATGAAACGTCAATCTCATAACGGTGCCGGTGGCGTTCTTCGATGTGCGCGGCGCCATAGATGTCCGCCGCCCGGCTGCCGGGCGCGAGTCGCGCCGGATAAGCGCCGAGCCGCATGGTGCCGCCAAGATCGGCTTCCGCGTCCCGGCGTTCAACCTCGCCGCCTTTCGACCACTCGGTCATCAGGCCGACGACCTTCACGCCGTCGCCATCAAATTCCGACGACGTCGCGTCCGCAACGCCGAGAAGATTGCGCGCCGCCTCGATCACCGCCATCTGCATGCCGTAGCAGATGCCGAGGAAGGGCACTTCCTTTTCACGCGCGAACCTGATCGCCTCCATTTTGCCGCCTGCGCCGCGTTCGCCGAAGGCGCCGGGCACCAGTACGCCGTGCGCATGCCCTAGAGCGTTCAGCGCATCTTCAGCGGTCGCAAAACTCTCAGCTTCGATCCATTCGATATTGGCGCGAACATTATTGGCGATGCCGCCATGGACGACCGCCTCGATCAGTGATTTGTAGGCGTCCTTTAATGAGACGTATTTCCCGACAATCGCGATCGTCACCTCACCGTCAGGCTTCTTGATGCGCTCAACGACGCTTTCCCAGTGGTCGAGCTTCGGCGCAGGCGCGTCCTCCACGCCGAAAGCGTTCAGCACCTCCACGTCGAAGCCTTCACGGTGATAGGCAAGCGGCACTTCATAGATGGTGCCGCAATCGAGCGCCTGGACGACCGAGGACGGACGGACATTGGTGAATTGCGCAATCTTGCGGCGTTCGGCCGGCGGAATCGGCCGGTCGGCGCGTACGAGCAACACGTCCGGCTGAATCCCGATGGAGCGCAGCTCCTTCACCGAATGCTGGGTCGGCTTGGTCTTCAGTTCGCCTGCGGAGGGAATAAAGGGCAGCAGCGTCAGGTGCACGAAAAGCGCCTGCCCCCGCGGCAGATCATTGCCGAGTTGTCGGATGGCCTCGAAGAAGGGCAGCCCTTCGATATCGCCCACCGTGCCGCCTATTTCGCAGATAACGAAGTCAACGTCGTCGACGCCGGCGAGGACGAAATCCTTGATGGCGTCCGTCACGTGCGGGATCACCTGCACCGTCGCGCCGAGATAATCGCCGCGCCGCTCGCGCTCGATAATCTGGCTATAGATCCGGCCCGTCGTCACATTGTCGCTTTGGGCGGCGGACACGCCGGTGAAGCGTTCGTAGTGGCCGAGATCGAGATCAGTCTCCGCGCCGTCATCCGTGACGAAGACTTCGCCATGTTGGTAGGGGCTCATCGTCCCCGGATCGACGTTGAGATAGGGGTCGAGCTTGCGCAGGCGCACCTTGTACCCACGCGCCTGCAGCAGCGCGCCGAGCGCCGCCGCAGCTACGCCTTTTCCGAGGGAAGACGCCACGCCGCCGGTTATAAAGATGAACCGCGCCATGGGAGTTCGTCTTAACGCGGATTCCGCGGAGAGGGGAAGTGGAATCTGGCGCTATCCGACGGAAACTGCGCAGTCGCGGAAGAACCGCATTCTAGAGCGGCGTCTCATCGTCATCAGAAGCCGCCTCTTCTTCCGCCGGCGCGGCCTCAGCCGGCGCAAGCTCCACCGCCTCGTCGAGGGAGAGCCCGTCGTCCTCCGGCTCGCCCGAGGCCGGCGCATCTGCTTCCTCGTTTGAAGAACCGCCGAGCGTGCGCAGAAGATCCTCTGTCGTCGCCGGCGCGCCTGGCGTCTCGACGTCATCGCCGGTGAGCTCGCGGATGAGTTCCTGCTGGCTCTCAGGCGGCTGAGCAAAGATGGCGAGGCCGAGGGAGGTCGCGAAAAAGCCGGCCGCCAGGAGCGACGTCGTCCGCGTGAGCGCATTCGCCGCGCCCGCGCCCGTCATGAAGCCGCCGCCCCCGCCGCCGCCAAGCCCGAGCGCGCCGCCGTCGGACCGCTGAATCAGGACAATGCCGATAAGCGCGAGGACGATGAGAACGTGGATCGTCAAAATGACGTTTATCATGCTTCGATCGCTCCAAACGCGCCGCTTTCCTGGACGCGACGCTCCGACCGCCTGTGACGTAGGAACCCGGCGGCCGCACGCCAACCGTGGGACGCGCCCTCAGGTCCATAAAACGAGGCCGATATCGCGTCGCAGGCGGCTGCGCAAGGCACATTCGCCCTTGCAGAGAAAAAGCTGTGGCGCGGCGAACCTTCTCAGCCCGTCCGGCGACTAAAGCACTGACGGCAGCTCGAAAAGACCGTCTTGAGAGACGCAACGCCAGGCCCGCCGGAAAGAACTGACGACGTCGATGAATGAAACGGACAGGGTTTATGACGAACTTCTGGTGACGCTTGTCAGATCAGGCGATGCGCGCGCAGGCGAACGGCTGGCGGCGCGCTGGCACCCGAGATTCTTGCGCACTGCCCGGAGGCTCCTTGGCGATGAGGACCTCGCTCAGGAGGCCGCGCAGGAGACATGGGCGGGCGTCTGCCGTGGCTGGCCGCGACTTTCTGACCCGGCGATGTTCCCAGCCTGGGCGTTTGGGATCCTGCACCGCAAGTGCGCCGACGCGCTGCGTCGGACGGTCAGGGATCGCGCGCGGAAGGCGACGCCGCCGGACGGTCCAAGCGCGACGCCGCCCGACGCGCCGCAACGCCACGCCCTGCGCCGCGCATTCGCCGCGCTGCCGCAGTCGCGGCGCGCGGCCGCGGCGCTCTATTTCGGCGAAGGGCTCACCCTAGCCGAAGTCGCTGTAGCGCTCGGCATTCCCGTCGGGACCGCGAAATCGAGAATTTTTCAGGCGCGTCGCGAGTTGAAGGCGCAGCTAGAGGAGAGTGACGATGGCACAGTTTGAAGAGGCGCTCGCCCGGGGCCTGTCCGCGGACGACGAAGAGTTCCTGCGCGATCTGGAGGACGGGCGCGGCCTGTTCGCCCAGCTCGGTTCCACGTTCCAGGGGCCTATGCGGCTCTGGACCATGGTCGGCGGGGTGGTGATCTTCGCAGCGACGGGCCTCGGCCTCTATTCGGTCTGGCGGATGCTTGAGGCGGAGACGACCCGCGCCCTGATCCTTTGGGCGGCGGCCGGATGGGCGTCCTGGACCGCGCAGATCGCTCTCAAGCAGTGGGTTTTCGATCGCATGGCGACGCTGACCATCCTCAGAGAGCTGAAGAAAGTCGAACTGCGCGTCGCCCGGCTTGAAAAACAAGGCTGACCACTTCCCTTCGATTGCGGGCACGTTGAATTGACGACCGGCGATGCCCTGACGTTAGCAAACAGAACGCCCTTCGGACGAGGCCTCTGAACCTACTGCAAGGAGCCGAGGTTCTACTATTTGCTGATCGACCGCGCCGCTGAAACCGGTAAGGCCAAAGCGCCATGTCATTCAGGATATCGCCGCCGGACGCAAAAACGCCCGGCCGGATCGGCCGGGCGTTCCATGTGCAAACCTTCGCCGCCTTAGCGGCGCGCCATGCGCCTCGCTCCGCCTAGTCCGAGGAGGCCCGTCAGGCCAAAGACCAACGCACCCGGAAGGGGGATAGGATCCACCGGGACCATCGGGTCCGGAACGTCGAACCGGAAAATCGTACCAGCCGGCAGTAACAGGCTGACGTCCATCGGGTTGGGCTCCAGCGAGGTGTCAATCTCAAAGATCAAACCTACGACCGTCATCGCAACAAAGTTCGGAAAATCCATGATGTCGGCGAAGTTGACGGTGCTGCCGCCGCTCACAAAGGCTTCATCAACAACAACCGCCTGACCGCCGCCCTCGAACAGGACGCTGACCGCGTAGAAACCTCCGCCTGCCGTGGAGAAGTTTCCGTCCGTGATCGCCAGAAGATCAAATGCCATCTCCACGGCTTCGTCGAACGTGACCGTGACGGGCAAACCTACGCTCGGTACAGAGATCGCGCTGTCGAGCTCCACCTCAACGATAGAGGCGCTCGCCGCCCCCGCGGTTACAACCGAAAGACCAGCCGCGCCGATAGCGCCGACCACCCACTGACGGATGCGGCGCACGCCGCATTCGTTAATCGAAAGCATATGCTCTCCCCTCAAAACTGGCGCAATCAGCCCTACACCCGACTGAACTGCGCTGTACTGAACAAAGGCCGGCGTATTAAGCGGCGTCCGCCCCCCATAACGGTCATCCGACCCACGACGATTTACTATTAACGAGGAAGACAAAGACCTCAAGGAAAAGCGGCGAATTCTCTCCTTAGACGCGAAATCGGTGCGCCTGAATGCCTGAGAGACTACATTTCCAGCGTGGCCACGCGTCTCGCGCGCCCCGGTGAACCAGTCCTAACGTGCGGCTATTGGCGCGTCGAAGGCGCCCAATTGTCTTGGCGGACACTTTAAAGACGAATTTCGCCCAGACCGCGCAAGCATCGCAGCTAGCCAGATGCGGAAGAACGAGAGATTTGCAAGCAAACGAAAGCGCCAGCCGTTTCGATTACGCGTGACGCGGCATAATGTACCGTACCCATATTATCTTCATAGCTGACTAAGGGAGGAACGGCTCGCGCCGACACCAGTCACGATCGCCGCAGCTGATCCTGAACACTCTTCCGTCGAACCCGGTATGACGGCGCAAGCCGCTCGGGGCTCAACTTTTCTTGCGCCCGGAGCGCTTTAACGCGGAGGTCCCGCCAAAGCGACAAACGGTGTCCTCACATCATCCAACAGTCGGCGCATCCTCTTTGAAGGTCTAATGGAAATGCCAGCGGTTGTCGGGATCATTAACGGTCTAGGTGGTTGACCCCGGTCCAGTCGAACGCGCGGGTGCGGCTGGCGCGACAACTATGCGGAGCGGCGCGCTAATGCTCAGCCGGCCACGGACGAAGCAACGTAATTGCAAGCGCCTCATGCTGGATCAAACTTATCCGTACCCGCCTCTAACATCTCCGGCGGGGTCTATTTTCGCCATCCCTGAGCTGATCGACAGGCGACTGCGTATTTCTTTCTTAGGTAAATCGTCGCCAACGTTGAAATGCGCCTCAGACACAAATGCAACGATTATTGGCGCAGCTCCATTTCAATGGATCTAATGAAAAGGTCTAGACCCACTTTCACCCTGTCCCTCGCCGTTTTGTTCAGCAGACCGCACATTATCTCGCGAAACGATGGATCTAACGGCTCATCCAAATGCGCCAGCACGTCATTTGTGGTCAGGCCCTGCCGAGTGGCCGCTTCCAAGTCGGCCGATTCGGCAACAAAAAAAGTAACGGCCTGGAACACTTCGATGGCGCGATCGAGGCTCATCCCACCCTCCTGGAAGAGGCCGATGCTCACGCTGACAAATCGGACGACATTCGGCGGCCCCGCGGCGCCATGATGCGTCACAAAACGACCCGCGCCCCTGTAGGCCGCCAAATGCCCGAACATATGGAGACAGAACGTTCTCAGTCTTATCGACCAGTCTCGGGATCGATCCTGCACATGCGCGAGCGTTTTCGTATCTAGCGCTTCATCAAGTATCTGATCCAGTATCTCATACTGAAGAGCCCGTTTGCTCGGAAAATGATCGTAGGCGACGTTCTGCCAGGCGTTTAATTCCTCGCCCAGAGCCCTCATCGTGAAATCAATGCCGTCGCGGCGCGCGACGATCAAGGCCGCGTTGAGAACAGCCTCCCTTGAAAGCTGGCGCCGCCTTAACCGCCCTGCCATCCGGCGTCGATATCGTGACGCCAGTTCTCTGTCGAGAAAAAAGAAGGCCTCTCGCGGAGCGCTCGCCCGAGAGGCGGAAAGAAGCGCGGCTGCCCCTATCTAGAACCTCTCGATATCTCCGACGCCACACTCGCATAAGACTTTCGTGATCCCGGCGAAGAACGGACCGCCGCCGGCAAGAGCGAAAGTCGGCGTCACCTCATCGAAGACACTGTTGACGAATGCAAAGATGCGAATCTCGGACTTTGGTTTGTATACCGCTTTAATTTTGAAAAGTGCGCGCAATGGCGTCGCATTCCGCGGCGTCTTCCTGTCTTCGCCAAAACGATAGAATCGTTAACGCGCCGATGGAGCCCTGTTTCCAGTTCCCCCTAGCCGCCACAAGCCGTCATCGCCGCGAGATAATCCGCTCCCCGCGATTCAATTGACGCTCTGATTCAAAGGTACATGATCGCCGTGTCCGTCATGCATGGTGCGCCAAGATCAACTGACAGGGTTTTCTCCGAAGGAGAAAAACCGCAGATCTATTTCTGCGGAAGGTCGCATTCCCCGCGCCTCAACGATTTCGCAGGATGCGAAGAGGCGAATGTCGATTTTTCGGCCTTATGCTTTACCAGTCATAAGCTGGAGCATTCGCTGCGATCAACACGTCGCCGGAACTTGCCGCTTCCTGGCGCAACGCCGCATAGTCATTTGTCACAAGATCATTGATACGCACAAAGATTGTTCTTGCGATCCGGTCCGCATCGTTAAGGTAGCCTACTTCAGACTCAGTGGGCGCATCTCGGCTAGAGGCTAGCAGACTGTAAGCCGCCTGCAACGCGTCTCTCGCGGTCAAGCCGCCGCCCCAGGCGCGTAACCCTTCCATCCCATCGACATCTTCAGGCGCAACAAACGCGCGTTGCGCGGGTTTGCCGTGGAAAAGCCACGAACTTGCGATCGACAGCCGCTCCGATAGCTTCCGGGCGCGCTCGGCGAGACTTGGGTTTTCATCCGCAAGCGCCTCCAGCGACGCGATCATTTCCGCTAGCTGTGCGCGCGACTCATCGATCCGCTGCAGCCGCGCCAAGGTTTCAAGTTGGACGCCGATCTTCGCCGCCCTCGCTTTCTTGGAATAAGGTACATCCGGATCGGGACGAACGTCGAATTCCAATTGCGAGATTGCGTCGCCGATGACGACCCGCGCTTCATACGTACCCGGCAACGCCAGTGGTCCTGACAGGTCGGACCATTTGCTGTCCCAGTTGAAGTAGGATTGCAGATCGGTCGGATGGCGCAGGTCCCAGACGACGCGATTGAGCCCCTTGTGATTGGTCCCATCAAGTCGGGCGATAACTTCGTCGTCTCGTATAATCTCCACGTTTGCTGGCGCGTCAGAACCATCGCCGACATAGGTTATCGTCGCGCCGAACGGTTTGTTTGCGCCGGCGGCGCGGTCAAAGGCGCTGAGGCGCCCCTGCACGGCGCGATGGCGCTGCGTGGCCGGTTTGATAGGAGCGATTGACGATGGCGTCTCCAAGAATGCGTCTTCGCTCGCCGCCGTTCGCAGCGCATTAATATCGTCAATGATGAAAAGACCGCGCCCGAATGTCCCGATGACGAGGTCCGCCTCGCGCGGATGCACCACGAGGTCGCGCACCGACGCGGTCGGCAATCCGGCGCGCCATTCATGCCAATTCGCCCCGCCGTCAAGACTTACGTAAAGGCCGAACTCGGTCCCCAGGAACAGAAGATCATCGACCCTGACGTCCGCGACCAGGACATAGGCATTGCCTCGGATCGTCTTGTCGCTGACAACGCTCCGCCATGTATCTCCATAGTCTTCAGTGTAAAACGCATAGGGCTTCAGATCGCCGCGGCGATGGTTGTCAATCACCACATAGGCTTTGGCCGGATCGGTGAGAGACGGTTCGATGTGATTTATCCACGAGCCTTTCGGCGCGCCGGTGATCGCATCTGAAACGTCAGTCCACGTGCGTCCATCGTTGCGCGTCACATGGACTTTGCCATCATCTGATCCTGTCCAGATTACCCCGCGCCGGGCGGGGCTCGGAGCGATGGAGACGATCGCGGTATGGCGCTCGCCACCGCCGCTGTCTTGGGTCAGCCCGCCCACGGCCTGCCGCTCGGACATCTGTTTCGAAGGGTCGTTTGTCGTGAGATCAGGACTAATGATGTCCCAAGTTTTCCCCCGATCTTGGCTGCGATGCAGAAACTGACTGCCCAGATATACCGTGTCGCCGTCGAATGGATCAACCGCCTGCCCTGTATGCACGTTAAAGCGCAACGCCGGCCCATCTGCCGCGGCGATGGGCGGCCGACGATAGACAATCCGGTTTTTCAGATCGTGGACCTTAAACGATCCCTGCTGGCTGGATGTATAGACGATCGAGCTGTCGTCAGGGTGCGGATATACATGTCCCTGCTCGCCGCCCGCCAGCAAGAAGACATCGTATGACGGCAAGACGCCAAGTCCGCCTGCCGCAAAGGTCTCGCTTGGCGTTCTATAGTCCGCCATGTCCTGTAGGTTTCCATACACATTGTACGGAGTTTCGTTGTCGACGCTGATCTGATAGTACTGCGCGAAAGGCAAGTTGCGGAATCGCCGCCAGGTTTTCCCGTCGTCCCGGGTCTCGATCAGTCCTTGATCGGTCGCGACATAGAAATGACCGGGACGCTTATCTAGGAAGAGCGCTTGATGCGTTTCAGCGACGCCGAGCAAGTCGCCGTCGCGCACAATGCTGCGGAAAGACGCGCCGCCGTCGCTGCTTAGGGAGACATAGGCGCTGTAATAGAGCCGCCGCCCGTCATTGGGGTCGATCGCCAGTTCCTGGCAATACCAGGCCCTCGCGTAGTGACCGAAAATGAGGGGGTCGTCATTGTGCAACGACCATGTGCGACCGCCATTGGAGGACCTGTATAGGCCGCCTCTCTCTGCCTCAATCGACGCGAAGACGCGACTCGGTTCGCTCGGGTCAAAAGCAAGGCCGATGCGGCCGAGGTCGCCCGCTGGCAAACCGTCGGCTGCGGTGAGCCGTTTCCAGGTTTCGCCTGCGTCCTCACTTAAGAACAGACCGCTGCCTGGCCCACCGGAGTTGAAGTCCCAGGGTTTGCGCCGAAACTCCCACATTGCAGCCAACAGGCGTTTCGGATTCGCCGGGTCCATCGCCAAATCGGCCGCCCCGGCCCCCGCATTTGTGAATAAGACGCGACGCCAGGACTGGCCGCCATCAGTAGACTTGAACACGCCACGCTGTTCGCCGTCCGCATATGCAGGGCCAATCGCGGCCGCATAGACGATATCAGGGTTATCAGGATGCAAACGAATACGCTGAATGCGTTCGCTCTCCTCCAACCCCATGTTTTTCCACGTTTCTCCGCCATCAATGCTCTTGAATATACCAGTCCCGACACCTGTGCCGTAGCGGGGCTTCCCCTCACCCGTCCCCACCCAGACGATATTGGGATTCTTCTGGTGTACCGTAATTGTTCCAATTGACGACGTGCTCTGATCATCGAACATCGGCCGCCACGTCATGCCGCCATTTTCGGTTTTCCAGACGCCGCTGGTCGCCCCGCCTACATAAAGCACGTCGGGGTTGCTCTGGTCCGCGGCGATGGACGTCGCTCTGCCCCCGGGAACGCCGCCGCTTATAAAGCGGGCGCTGAGCCCGCGGAACGTGTCGCCTGGCAAAAGTTGCGCATGTCCCGTCGAGACGCCTGTCGCGCTCAAGCACAGCGCCAACATGCGGACCGTTCGCCAAATCCTGGCGAGAGACTTCGAATTTGAAGGTTTGCCCATGCACCTGACCGTTCGCTTGACGCCGTCATCCGCGATCATCATCGCGGTAAAACCAAAGACGGGATTTACATTTCTGACGAAATGTATCATTTGTCCCGCTGGTGAACAATCCCGCGAGACTGCCGGCGCATTCAACCACCGTCGGGCGAGCGGACCATCACGCCATACGCGCGCGAATGCTCCGGCCGGCAGCCCTTCACGCCAAGAACGCGCACGCTTCTGTTAAAGACTCAATTCTTTGATGTTGCTTCGATTGAGGAAGCGCCGATGACGATGCCTGCGACGCCTGACGTGGATACGAATCCGGCCCGCCCCCACCGTCAGGGACTATTCCGAATAGATACGCCTTCAACTGGCGAAGCAAGACTGCGAGCAGGACGAGCGTCGCCCAGACAAGACCTTAAGTTGCAGCATTTTTTGGCAGTACGCAGACATTGGAGAGCGCGGCTCCAATCACAACACAGGCGACAGCACCCGTCAGTCACTTGCGTATACGACCCAACGCCTGCCTGCATTCCCGATAACGTTTTTCATCGCGTCAAGCGCGCCGACATTTATGCGCCTATTGACGACTGTAGCGCATGACAAAATGCGCGCATTACAAACGCGAACGCAGAGGCGTCGACCTCACAGCGCTCGTAAAGCCGCTGGTCCTTGCGCCTTCCGTCAGCAACTCGCAGGGGCTCGCTCTCTCCTTCCCCAACAAAAGAGCGCATCGCACTTGCGCCCCGTCGAATGACGTCGCCTTGACCAAAGGCGACCCACTCCCGTAATGTTTAGAACTAAGTTCTATTCCCAATTCCCAGGATTTTTTGTGTCAGCAAGCGTCGCCTCCGTATCCAAATACATCGTCGCAAGCGTCGTCGCGACCGTCGCCATAGTCGGGGGCGGCGCGCACCTATGGCTACAAAGTACGTTGCCGGACTACTCTCGAACGTTGCAAACCGACGCGCTCAATGCGACGGTGAAAATTTCCCGAGACAGACACGGCGTTCCCCACATCGAAGCGCGCTCTTTTCACGACGCAGCGTTCGCGATGGGCTTTGTTCAGGCTCAAGATCGCTTTTGGCAGATGGACGCAATGCGGCGCGCCGTCTACGGACGGACCGCCCAACTCTTTGGCGAGGGACTAGTATCGACAGATGTCGCTTATCGGGTGCACGCGAGCCTTCCCGACGTCGCGGCGAAATCCGCTGTCCGAATCGACCCTGAAACCCGCGAAATTTTCCAAGCCTTCGCAGATGGCGTCAACCTCGCCATCGAGACAGGAGAAGCGACCTCATCGCCGGAATGGCCGCTACTGGGCGTTGAGCCCGAACCGTGGACAATGTCCGATTCCAACAATTTTATGACGATCATCTCCGAGACCGCAACGGACGGAGAAAGAGAACTTCTGGTCGAAACTGTGGCGGCGGCGAATGAGCCGCATGTCGAACGTCTTTTATTCGATCCGCTCTCTGCGCAATTTCCAACCTTGTACAGAGATTTTCAGGATACGCACCCCGACGACACGGCGCGCCCGCCACTCCCATTTGGCGGTGGGGACTCTGAACAACAGACCGGGACAAATTTCTTCGTATTCTCTCCGTCGAGAACTGTCTCAGGCAATGCGATTCTCGCTGTCGATCCGCACCTGCCAACGCATGCGCCATCGATGCTCTACCCGGTTTCTATCAAGCTGCCCGACGACTTTGTCGCTGGCGCCGCCTGGATCGGATCGCCTTCAATCGCGTTTGGACAGAATAGCCGCATCGCATGGGGGCTAACGCACCTTTATGCGGATACATTCGATTACGTTGTCGAACGGATCGATCCCCAAAACCCTCAAAATTATTTGGCGCCAGAAGGCTCCCTGCCCTTTGAGGTCGAGGAAATCGTCATTCCCGTAAAGGGGGGCGAGGACCGCACTGTCCTGCGACGGCGGACGCGGAATGGCGTTGTTGTCAGCGATCCCACCACGGATGAACGTGACGCAGACGAACGGTCATTGTCTGAAAAATTTAAAATAGTAGAGGAGGTTTTCGGGCCCGGACATGTGGTGGTGCGTCGTCAGCTTGCGGTCGAGGAAGGACAGACGACGATGCAGTCCTACGTCAAGGTCAGCCGCGCCCACACCTGGAAAGAATTCCGCGACGCGCTTCGAGATTATGAGTGGACGAACAATTTTGTTTTCGCGGATGTTGATGGGAATATTGGCGTGCAAATGGCGGCCCGACTTCCTGTCCGGCGTATCGTTAACGGGTGGAACGGCCAACGCCTTGCGCGAGGTTGGCTGGGCGAAGGCGAGTGGGTTGACTACGTACCATTTGACGACCTGCCGACTATCTTCAATCCCTCGAAAGGGTGGGTGGCGGATGCAAATAGCCGTGCGGTAGACGATACGATACCGTTCAGAGTGACCGACAATTTTTCGCCGCCGTGGCGGGTCTCGCGCGCCTATGAATTGATCGGGAACAAAGACCGCCATGACCTCGCGTCGGTAGCGGAAATCCAGCTCGATACTCACTCCGCCCAAGGAAGATGGCTCCTGGATCAGATTTCCGACATTGAGATGACGTCGGACAGAAGTCGAGAAGCCATGGCGATGCTGGCGCAATGGGACTTCAAGATGGAGCTCGACAGGCCCGAACCACTGCTCTACTCCGCGATTGAACTCGCCCTACAACAACGACTTATCAACGTCCATGACAACGCGGCCGCCAGTCTTACGCCAAATGTAATTCGAATTTCGCGCGCCCTGACCGAAGGTGAAGAATGGTGCGATCATCCGCAAACCGATGGTATCGAAACTTGCGATATGGCGGTGAATGAGGCGGTCGCCAAGGCGATAGAGGCCGTTTCCGCCGATCAAGGCCCCGACATGTCCCAATGGCGATGGGGCGATAAGCACCATGCTGAGTTTCCAGCGGAATATTCGTGGGCCCATGTACCGTTTCTGGATCGGTTGACCCGAACCCGGCTGCCCACCCGGGGCGGAGAGTCGACATTGAACACGGGCCCTGGTCAACGCCCTGATGCGACGCTCGAGGATATGTTGTCAAATCTTCAGTTCATTCAAGGACACGGCGCAACATATCGTCTGATTGCGGACCTTGGCGACCCTACGAGTTCGCTGATGTCGTTTGCTCCCGGCATTTCGGGAAACGCAGCGTCCAAGCATTGGGACGATATGGCGGGCCCATGGGCCGCAGGTGAATACCTGCAGTTGTTGCCCGGCGACGAAGAGAGCCGTCACGTGACGATATTGGAGCCGAATGGACATTAAAGATCGCCACGAGGCATCGAGAGTCATAGTCCCAGGAGGCAAAACGCGCCCAACGACGACACCACGTGCGATGCGTCGCAATGGGCGCGCTTCCGCTCCAGCAAAGCAAAACGGTTACGCTTCAGAGCGTTGAATTCGAAAATTTTGAAGTCGAGGCCGATGATGCGGCAATTCTCATCCGGCAAGGCGTCGTTGAACAATTTTAATTCAACGATTTAGCAGGCGCGGATCGGCTTAAGGCCAATGCTCCAGCGCGCCTTCGCATCACCTTTCCTTATCCAGCCTTTGATGTTGGGTCCGGCGGAAAATCTGTCATCGCCATTCGGTCCCGGCCTCTATGTGGCGAGCATGAACGCAGCGCTGTTCGTGTTTTTTGCCTGGGCGTTTCTACTTGCCGGACGATCAGAAGAGTAACGCTGCGATCGATTTCATGACGCGCCGCCCGCTCTGATTCAAAGCGCGACAACAGCGCAGGCGACTCGGTCGCCGCAACGTTCATGAGTCAGCAGACACACGCGCAACTCGATAAGTCCTTCGCCTATGAGACCCGGCTTGTCGGGAAAACGTTCTCGAGCATGTTCGTCGCCCGTCCCCGCTGGTCTTCGCCGAAGAAAGCCGTGTCGCTTGGGTATCCGCCCTGGCCTTCAGGATCGGTCACCAAAAACCGGTCCCGGCCGAGTGGCCTCAATAGCGCCGTTTTTTTATAGAAGACGCCGAAATAATTATCTGTGTAAGTTGCAATAAGCCCATCGTCTTGAGACTTAACCTCGATATGGCGATCGATTTTCCGATACTTGCCGACATATCGCGCGTGGTCGATTGGCTTCAGGTCCGGGTCGGGTTCCGTAAACGACGGTTTTGTGAAACCGAATGCTTCCTCCAGCACTTCGCTAAACATGACCTCCGCAAATGGGCCAACGCCCGAACTAGTATTGACGGCGAACGCGATCGCCCCGTCGAGCGACGGCGCCCAGTGCACGAACGTCAACGCGGTCTCGGTGCCGCCCGGGTGGCCCCACACGTCGACCCCATTCCAGTTGGCGTAGGCGGGCCCCAAACACCACGCGGTGCCGTAACGTCGCGATGGTTTGTCGACCTGACGCTCCATCATCAGGTCAATTGTCGACGACGGCAGCGCCTGCGTTCCGCTTTCGGTCCGACCCTTTGTCAAGAAAAGTTTCGCGATCCGGACGAGATCGCCCATCGCCATGGCCATCGCAGCTCCCGACGGGCCTGCGCATCGCGCCTCGTCCAGAAACGGCTGGATCGTTTTGGGCGAGCGGCCATCGCGAAGCTCATGCCCGAGCGAAATCGTTCGCCCGCCCAATTGGCGTCTAAAATGCGCGAAGCGATCTAGTCCCGCGGGATCCAGAACCCGCTCCGAAAGCAGCTCCTCCCAAGTCTGACCCTTGACGTTCGCAGCCGCATGGCCCGCCATCGCCGTGCCGCAATTGGAATAGCCGTAATGCGCGCCCGGCGCGAAGTGCTGCGGCAGGTTGCCGAGCGTCCGCATATAGCGCTCGATCGCGTCGTCGCCGGAACCGTACTTTTTATACGGACCGTTATCGACGCCCGACGACATGGACAAAAGTTGCCGTATGGTGATGGTGTTCGTCGCGACCGGGTCGGAGAGTTTCAAGTAGGGTATATAGGTCTTTACCGGCGCGTCGATGTCCAAGAGCCCTTCATCGACCACCGACATTACCGTCAGCGCGTTCAGAATCTTTGTCGTCGACCCAATTTGTATGACGCTGTCGACTGTCATCGGAACGCCGTTCGGCGCATCGGCGAATCCGCCGGCCACTTCGACGATCTGATCCCCTTTGATCACCGCCATTTGAGCGCCCGCCACGCCGCTTAGGCGCATCGCCTTGTCGAAGAGCGCGCGGAGATTGGCTTCGTTCAGGGCGGACGGCCTCGACGCCGCCAACTCTTGCGCGGGGGTCCGCGTTCCCGCGAGGGACGCCACTTCGTTTTGTCCGCGCGCCGCCGAACCGGCGCCAAGACCCCCTATACAGGCCGCCGTTTGCAAAAATTGCCGCCTACTGACGTTACTGGCCATCTTTGGTCCCCTTTACTTGATCTTCAAATCGTAGATCCTCCCCTGCGCGCTCCAGCCCACGCCACACATAATCCGAGAAGGACCGCCAGACTTCCAGGTGGAACGCCGTGTCAGCCAACCGCCACAACAACACCTCAGATCGCGCGAAGACCGTCCGTGTGCAACCTCCCACCGGGAACGACGATAACTCAAAATCCAGCGGGCAATAGGTGGACAAGATGTGCACGCACGACGCGCCGGAAACGATGATGGCGGTCTGTCGATGCGAGACGTCGACAGCGGAAAGAACTCCGGTCGGCGCCGCCGAGAGGCGCTGCTCGATGCCCATCGCATCATCAGGGCAAAGAAGCATCCATTCGTCCGGCGACAGGCGCAATACAGAAAAGCCGTCATATCTGACAGAACGCAGAAGCGGGACGTCTAGCGTCATCTCCATCGCCTCGCCGATACGCGCCGCATCGCGCGCACGCGTGCGCAGTGACCATCGACGCATCGCCGGCGCGGGCTTCGCCTCGAAAAACGGCGTCATTGCAATCGAACGGCCGGCCAGCGGCGAACGTCGATCGATCCGATGCGCGACTTCAAGCATTCACGCGCGCTCCTTCCTTGTCGTAAAAGACGGTTTCGCAAATCTCGGCGGCGACTGGCGCGCCGTCCGTCGTCACCCGCACCGCGGCGCCCATGGTCTCGTGCCCCCCTTCGATCAACGCAAGAGCGATCGAGCGATTAAGCGCGGCGCTCCAATAAGAAGACGTCACATGCCCAAGCGGCGCGCCGAGGCCTTCCGCAGGCAGGACCTGAGCGCCCTCTTCAGCGACGAAAGACGGCTTCCTCATCCGTAGGCCAACTAGCTGTTTGCGATTTGTCGCTTCGATGTCAGGTCTCGACAAGGATCGTTTGCCGACGAAGTCTTTTTTCTTCTTGCCGACCGCCCAGGCCATGCCGGCGTCATTCGGCGTCACCGTCCCGTCCGTGTCCTGGCCAATGATGATGTAGCCTTTTTCGGCCCGCATGACATGCATCGCCTCGGTGCCATAGGGCGTCAGGTTATAGGCCCTTCCCGTCTCCATCAGCGCCGTCCAGATGGATAATCCGTATTCAGCCGGCGCATTGACTTCGAACCCCAGCTCTCCGGTAAAGCTGACTCGAAAGAGCCGAATAGGAACGCCCAGCATATGGCCGAGCCGCACGCTCATGTGCGGGAACACATCCTTGTCGAGATCGATATCGTCGACAAGCGGCTCAAGAATGCGGCGCGCATTCGGACCGTTCAGCGCGATCACGGACCATTGCTCCGATGTCGACGTCAACCATACGTCCAGCTCCGGCAACTCCGTCTGAAGATAGTCTTCCATATGCGCCATCACGCGCGCGGCCCCGCCGGTCGTTGTGGTGACGTGAAAGCGATCTTCGTCAATGCGGCCGACAACGCCGTCGTCGTAGATGAAGCCGTCTTCTCCCAGCATCAGCCCGTAGCGGCATCGCCCTGGCTTTAAGCCCTTCCACGGGTTCGTATACATACGGTTCATGAACTCCGCGGCGTCCGGGCCGACGACCTCGATCTTGCCGAGTGTCGACGCGTCAAAAAGCCCTGCGCTCGCTCGGGTCGCGGCGCATTCGCGGGCGACCGCTTCGAGCATGGTTTCGCCCTCCTTCGGGAAGTAGCGCGCCCGCTTCCATTGACCGACATCTTCAAAGACCGCGCCCTGCTCCGCCGCCCACGGATCAATGGCGGTGCGCCGGACAGGGTCGAGGCCGAGGTCCCGCGCCGCATGGGCGAGCGCACCGAAGGTGACGGGCGTATAGGGCGGCCGGAAGGTCGTAAGTCCCGCCGCCTCGGCGGTCAGACCCTGGCGCTGCGCGGCGATCGCAAGACCATTGATGTTTGAGGTCTTGCCCTGGTCGGTCGCCATGCCGTTGGTCGTGTAGCGTTTGACGTGCTCGACCGACCGGAAACCTTCCTGGACGGCAAGCCCGATATCCTTCGCGGTGACGTCATTCTGGAGATCGACGAAAGTCATCCCATTTGTGTACGGTGCATCGCTTGCCGGTGTGGCGGCGACGACCGGGCTATCGACGGACCCGGCCAATGGTTGGGCGGACGGCCGGGCGGTCGCCGCCGATCCGAAGCCAAGGGCCTTCAGCGCACGCAATGCGGCGCGGGCGCCGTCTTCCACGCACTCAAAGAGAGAGAACACCCCGCGGCACGCGCCGGCGCAGTGGAAATCCTCGATCGTGTCCTCAGGGACGAACGCGCCGACATCGTCGCGCCAGTTCAGCTTGCCCGCGGCTTGGGAATAAAGATGCACGCTCGGCGTCCAGCCGCCGCTCGTCAGGACAGCGTCGCACGCGATGGTCGTTTCATGGCGTTGATCGTCGTTGAGCGCGGCGACGGTCACAGCGCTCACCCGCGTGCGCCCTCGTGCGCCGGACAACGCCGCGCCGGCATAGACTGTCACGCCATGGTCGCGAAGCGCACACGTCGCCGGCCCGTCCGGAGATGTCCGCATATCCGCTATGGCCGCGACCTCGACGCCAGCCTCAATCAGGTCGAGGGCGGCGCGGCAGGCGGCGTCATTGTTCGTCGCGACGACCACGCGCCGTCCGGAAGCGACCCCGAATTGATTGAGGTACGTACGGCCCGCGCCTGAGAGCATGACACCCGGGCGGTCATTATTGGGGAAAAGCAGCGGGCGCTCTATAGCGCCAGCGCACAAAATGATCTGCTTGGCCCGGACCTGCCACAACCGTTCGCGCGGTGCGCCGTCCGGCGGCTTCGCCAGATGGTCCGTGAGGCGCTCGGCGAGACAGACATAGTTTTGCCCGTAGTACCCGAACGCCGTGGTTCGCGGTAAGAGCGTGACGTTTTCCGCTGTCTTGAGATGGGAGATCGCTTGGTCCCCCCATTCGCGCGCGGTCGTGTCGCCAATTGTGTCGCTGGCCTCCGTCAGTAAGCCACCGCCGGGGCGCGCACGCTCGTCGCAGATGATAACGCGCGCGCCCGCGTCCGCCGCCGCAATACCCGCCGACAGGCCGGCCGCCCCGGCCCCGATAATAAGAATGTCGCAGTGAGCGTATTGATTGACGTACCGATCAGGGTCCGGATCGACTGGCGCCTTGCCGAGTCCCGCCGCGCGGCGGATCGCCGGTTCATAGACGCGTCGCCAGCCCCAACGTGGCCACATAAACGTCTTATAGTAGAAACCCGCGGGCAGGAAACGGCTGGCGAGGCCCGACGCGGCGCCCACGTCGAAGCGCAGACTCGGCCAGCGGTTCTGGCTCTCGGCCGACAAGCCCTCATATAGCTCCTGCATGGTCGCGCGCGCGTTGGGCTCGAACCGACCAGGCCCCCGGCGCACGCCGACAAGCGCGTTCGCCTCCTCCGGGCCGGCGGACATGACGCCCCGTGGGCGGTGATACTTAAACGATCGACCGACGAGATGGACGTCATTCGCGAGCAAGGCCGACGCCAGAGTGTCGCCCGCCAACCCTTGCATCGCCACGCCGTCGAACGTGAAGGAAAGCGGCTTTTCCTCGTGCACAAACGGCGTCGATCGGATCCGTCGCGGCCCGGTCACGGCCGGCCCGCCATGCGTGGCGTCGCCGCGTCCGGGGCACCCGTCTCAACCATCGGCGCGGGTTGGCCGATTTTATAGGTCGCGACGATCCGATCGGTGCGCGTATCCCGGAGCGCATTGAAGAACTTGCCGCAGCCATGGGTGTGGCGCCATCGCTCCGCATGGGTCCCCTTGGGATTTGACCTGTAAAACAAAAACGCCGCCCACGCCTCATCGGACAACGCAGACGGGTCGGACGGCCGTCTGATATGCGCCTCGCCCGCATTGGTGAACTCAAGTTCGGAACGCTCGCCGCAATAGGGACAGACGATCAATAGCATGGCGAAACCTCGTCAGTGGGCGACGGCCGCCGCCGCCGCCTCATCGATCAGACGGCCGGTGCGGAAGCGCTCGAGCGCGTAGGGCGCGGCGATGGGGTGCGGGTCGTCATTGGCGATTGTCGCAGCGAACACCGCGCCCGAGCCCGGCGTCGCTTTAAAGCCGCCTGTTCCCCAACCACAATTGACGTACAGCCCCTTGACCGGAGTCTTGCTGATGATAGGCGAGCGGTCGGGCGTTACGTCCACGATGCCGCCCCAACTTCTCAGCATCCGCATGCGGCTGAAGATCGGAAACATCTCGCAGATCGCGGCGAGCGTTTCTTCTATGACGTGGAATGACCCGCGTTGACCGTATGAGATGTACTGATCGGTCCCGGCGCCAATCACCAGCTCGCCCTTATCAGACTGGCTAATATAGCCGTGGACGGTGTTCGACATCACGACGCAAGGCAGGACCGGCTTTACCGGCTCGGAGACAAGCGCCTGAAGCGGGTAGCTTTCAAGCGGCATGGATTGCCCCGCCATTTGCATGACGAGGCTCGTATGGCCCGCGGCGACGACGCCGATCTTCCGTGTTTTGATAAACCCGCGACTCGTCTCCACGCCCTCAATCGCGCCGGAAGCGTCCCTGCGAACGCCGGTCGCTTCGCATTTCTGGATGATGTCGACGCCGAGCGCGCTTGCCGCGCGCGCATAGCCCCAGGCGACGGCGTCATGGCGCGCCGTGCCGCCGCGCCGTTGCAGCGCCCCGCCCAGGACCGGATAGCGCGCGTCCGGCGACGTATTCAGCGGCGGGCAGAACGCCTTGACCTCGGCGGTCGTCAGCCACTCATTGTCGACGCCGTTCACCCGATTTGCGTGAATATGTCGTTGGGCGGATTGAACGTCGTGGACGGAGTGCGCGAGCATCAAGACGCCGCGCGGCGAGAACATGACGTTGTAGTTCAGCTCCTGAGAAAGGTCCTCCCAGAGCTTCAGCGCATAATCATACAGCGCGGCGCTTTCGTCATAGAGATAGTTCGAGCGAATGATCGTGGTGTTGCGTCCGGTATTGCCGCCGCCGATCCAGCCGCGCTCCAAGACGGCGATTTTGGTCAGGCCGTGGCGCTTGGCGAGGTAGTAAGCGGTGGCGAGCCCATGGCCGCCGCCGCCGATGATGACGACGTCGTAGGCGGCCTTCGGCGCAGCGTCTCGCCACTGGCGCGCCCACGACCGATGGCCGGTGAGCCCGCCTTTGATCAGTGCAAATACTGAGTGCTCGCCGCCCATGTCCGCTCCCGGATGAGGCGTCATCACAGCGCTGATCGACCGCCAAGCATATGCTGGTTGCGACAGGAATTTGATTGTATCGGACATCTAAATCGGCGACGATTGGCTGGTCGATCGATTTTGGAAGGCGTTTGAAAACTGCGGTGAACGCGCCCGAACCAATGCTGTCCGTGGGCTTTATGCTCATGCCGCAATTCACGCTGACGCCTTTTGCGGCAATGATAGACGTCCTGCGCCTTGCGGCTGACGTGGACGATTTCAGCCGTCCGGTCAGTTGCCGATGGGACGTGGTGGCGGCGACCGATCAGCCGATCGCCGCCAGTTGCCGGTTCGCGATCAGTCCCACAGCGAAGACAAGCGACGCGCCGCGGTACGACTATATCGCCGTCATGGGCGGCCTCCTCCACGATTCACCGAATCTCAGCCCGGCCGAGCAAGCTTTCCTGAGGGCGCGCGCTGAAGACGGAACGCCGTTGATCGGCGTCTGCACCGGTAGTCTGGAGCTCTTCAAGATCGGCCTCATGGAGAACCGCAAATGCTGCGTCAGCTGGTTTCACGTCGCTGACCTGCTCGAGCGGTTTCCGACGGCGATACCGGTCGCAGACAAACTCTATGTCGATGATGGCGATCGCATAACCTGCGCGGGCGGCGCCGGCGCTGCGGATCTCGCCGCGCACCTCGTGGAGCGCCATTGCTCCTTGCAAAAAGCCCAAAAAGCGCTCCGTATCTTGCAGGTCGACCATACGCTCGCGGAGGAAGCGCTGCAGCCAAGTCCGGGGCTCGCGCCAGCGGTGAAGAACGATCGGGTGCGCCGTGCGCTGCTGATGATGGAGCAGCACCTCGCTTCACCGTTGTCGATCGCTGATATTGCTCAGCGCCTGCGGGTGTCGCCGCGCCAGCTACACCGGGATTTTCAATCGGAGCTAGGCTGCAGTCCCGCGGAAGCGAAAATCGACTTGCAGCTTGAATACGCCCGTATGCGGCTCATCGCGAGCGACGCAAACATCACCCAGATCGCCCACATAAGCGGCTTTGCGGACAGCGCGCATTTCGCTCGCCGCTTTCGGCGAAAGTACGCCCAGAAACCATCCGAGTATCGCATGAATTTGCAGAGGAAAAACCCCGCTTACGGCGGTGAAACGCCAAGTCGTTGAGGGGCAGGAGGACAGGCAGGCGCGCATTTCGCGGGCTGCCGGAACAGTCTAAGCTCGACTTTCCATCAGGAACGCTCCGGGCTTGGCGAAGACCCGGTCCGGTCCCACTTTGAACGAGAGTTGAGGCTCTTATGACGACGGCGGAACAGCGATTATGCAGCGTCATGGCGAATGCGCTCGTGTGGGACAATCACGCCTGCATGCCGCTGCGACCCGGCGACACAGAGCATTTGAACCAGCTCGCGGTCTATCGCGATATCGGCGCAAGCGTCGTTAGTCTCAATGTCGGATTCGACGCGATCGCCTGGGAAGAGACGTTTAAGGCGCTCGCCACGTTCCGTCTCTGGATCAAGGACCGAAGCGACGCCTACGTCCTGATTGAAACGACAGCCGACATCGCCGCCGCCAAGGCGTCCGGGCGCCTCGGCGTCGTCTTCGACATCGAAGGCGGCTCAGCCGTGGACGATCGGCCGGAACTCATTGAAGCCTACTACGCGCTCGGCGTGCGCTGGATGTTGATCGCCTATAACAAGAACAACGCGCTTGGCGGTGGGTGCCAGGACGAGGACGGCGGATTGACTGCGTTCGGAAAACGCGTGCTCGATGAAATGGCGCGGGCCGGCATGGTCGTCTGCTGCTCGCACACCGGCGCGCGGACGGCGCGCGACGTGCTCGACTATGTGCAAGGTCCCGTTATTTTTTCCCACTCCAACGCAAAAGGCGTCTACGACCACCCGCGCAACATCTCCGACGACCTCATACGCGCCTGCGCGGCGAGCGGCGGCGTCGTAGGCGTCAACGGCTTCGGCCTGTTCACCGGCGACAATGACGACCGAACGGAAACGCTTGTCCGCCATATTCAGTATATCGCCGATCTGGTCGGGCCGGATCATGTAGGTTTCGGCCTCGACTACGTTTTTGATACGGATGAACTGAACGCGTACTTCGCTCAGAACCCGGCATTGTTCCCGCCGGACAAAGGCTATGGCGCCGGCGTTCGCATGGTCGAACCTGGGAGGATACCCGCGATTATAGAGACGCTTATCAAGCTGGGCTGGCGCGACGCGGACCTGAAAAACTTGCTCGGCGGCAACCATCTTCGCGTCGCGAACGCCGTGTGGAAATGAAGACGGCAGATCTAACCATCTGCCTTCATACACCGGCTCACAGGAAACATGTCAGATTGCCGTCAGGGCCTGGTCTAAATCCGCGATCAGGTCGTCAGCGTCTTCGATGCCGGTTGAATAGCGGATAAGGCTCTCAGGGATGCCCATCGCCGCCCTTTCCTCAGGCGTGCATTCCACATGGCTCGTTGTCGCTGGCGGACCGACAATCGTTTCAACCGCCCCTAGGTTCGCCGCCGCATGCGCGAACTTCAAACGCGGCACGAACTTCTTCACAGCATCATAGCTGTCGTCCGCCAGCATGAAGCTCAGCATGCCGCCAAAGCCGCGCATTTGCTTTTTCGCCGTCTCGTGGTCGGGGTGCGATTCCAATCCTGGATAGAATACTCGTGCGACTTTCTCATGTCTCTCCAGAAATGACGCCACGGTCATGGCGTTTGCATTCTGCCGCTCAATCCGGATTGAGAGGGTCTTCATGCCGCGGAGCAGGAGATATGCCGCCATTGGATGAAGCGTCGCGCCGTTGATCTCGCGGTAGTGATAAATCTTCTTGATGAGAGCCGTCCGCCCGCAAATCACCCCGCCGAGGGCGTCGGCATGGCCGCCGAGAAACTTCGTCGCGCTATGCAGTACGAGATCTGCGCCGAGCGCAAGCGGATTCTGGTTGATCGGCGTCGCGAAAGTATTGTCGACCACGACAACGGCGCCTGCCTTTCGTCCAGCCTGCGCGAGGCGGGCGAGATCCATTACTTTCGTCGTCGGATTGGTGGGGCTCTCAAGGTAAAGCAGGTCGCACCCTTTAGCGATTTCAGTCTCTATTTGTTCATGGTCCGTCGTATCGCATAGGGCGACATCAACATTAAAGCGCGGCAAAAACTCCTGAAAGATCACGTTCGTGCCGCCATAGGTGTCCTTTACCGAGACGACACGCCGGCCTGGCGCCAACAAGGCGAAGAGGGTCGAACTGATGATCCCCATCCCCGTCGACGCGCTTGTGGCCGCTTCAGCGTCCTCAAGTAGGCGGACTTTTTCTTCGAACGCCTCAACGGTCGGATTGGTATTGCGGCCATATATATGGCCGGGAGCTTCTCCCAGCGCGACGGCTTGCCATTCATCGACATCTTCATATCCGAAAGATACGCTGTGCACGACCGGCACCTGCGTTGCGCCCTGCAGCAGGTAGGCGTCTTCGCCGCCCCATACGCATCGCGTTGCGGCGGCTGGGGCTTCGTTTCTTTTCGTCACCTGAAATCTCCGTAGCGTGGCTTAACGTTTCATCGTTGTACGTAGTGTCTGTAAGAAACTTATGCTGGTCGGGGGCGCTCGCTCACTAAAACGCCAACGCTTTCCAGTGGAACACCGACCAGGAAAAATCAATGAGGACCGCCGCAAACAGCAGGAGGCGCGCCTTCTGAAACACGTTGCGCTCGTCGCCAAAAAGGGCGCGTACGGCGACCAAACCAACGATTGCGGAGGCGGCTACCGCGAGCCACCCAAGTACGAACGCGATCCGAAAGCTCGGCGTCGGAAAAGAGTCATAGAGAATGTTTGGATTTGCGACGAGATTAGCGAGCGTCAACGCCGCGAAACCAATATAGGCGAGAGTCGCGGCCGCGCCAGCCAGCACAACCGACCGCTCAGCGAGTGGCGCGACCGAGGCATGCGCGATCCTATAGCCGAACAAGCGCACAAGGTATCCGGCAAAGACCGCCAAGCAGGCGACCGACGCAAGGGCCACGGGACCAAAAAACGTCGCCGGGTCATTCGCGACTGTCAAACGTTCGTATGCGTTATGGGCGGAGCCGCCGAAGTGTATCAGCGCAGGCTTATCGCCATCTGCTGGTTCGAAGCCGATCGGTTCGAGCGACTTCAGCGACCGGTAGACGCCATCCGGCATGCGCTCATACCGGACGGCGCCGAAGTCACCCGAAACGACTAACGCATCATCATCCGCTACGGCCACGGTGAGAATATCGGGCGCGCTAAGGAGCTTTCCGAGCCGTGAATGGACGCGTCTCGCCCCCAGATATCTGCCAGCGAGGTCGTTTGGGTCGAACGACGTGTTTCCGCCTGTCGATGTGCGGTAGTCAGGCGATCGGAGAAAGAATTCACGCACCAGGCGCTCCGGCAACCGCGACAGGGCGCTTCCTGCAGCGGAATTCGTCGAAACGAACACGCCAAGGCCCAGTTCGGGGATAAGAACGAGGTTCGATTTGAAGTCGTTGATTGACCCGCCATGCTCAAGCGTTCGGTATCCCGCGACGTCATTCACCCAGAACCCGTGAGCGTTTCCAACAATGCCAGGGAGGTCAGAATAAAGCGTTTCATGCATCTTCCGCGTCGTGTCGACGGAGAGAATAGGCGCGCCATCAAGCGCGCCGTCGTTTAAGTGCGCGCGCATGAAACGCGTCATGTCTGCGGCCGTCGTCGCGATGCTGCCTTCCGGTTCGAGAAGGTCGAGCGTCTCCGGAAAGGACTGAGTCACCAACCACCCGTCGCCCGGGCGATGGCTTTTCGCTTCGCGCACGCGCAGTCGCTCAGTCTTCGCATCGCCCGTTCCGGACGCGGTCGACCTGATCGACGTGGCAGAGCTTTCCATGCGGAGCGGGACAAAGATGCGCCGTTCGATGTACTCAGCGTAGGACAGGCCAGAGACGCGCGCGACGATTTCGCCGAGCAATGCAAAGCCATAGTTCGAATAGGCCGTCCATTCACCGGGGGCGCGAACCTGCTTCGGCGCTAGGGCGGCGAACTGCTCCGAACGCGGTTTATTCTCCAAATCCGGATTCGCCCCGAAGTAACCAAAAATTCGATCTTCGAAACCGGCCGTATGGGTGAGAAGATCGGCGACCGTGATGGCTCCTTTTGAATCATCGTACCCTAAATCCCCGAGATAGGCGCGAATATCGGTATCGAGGTCAATGCGGCCTTGTTCCACAAGTTGCATGATGGCGGTCGCCGTGAACAACTTGGATATGGAGGCGACCCGAAAGAGATCATTGTGGGGATCGACTTTGCGACCGCTTTCAACGTCAGCGTAGCCGTATCCCTTTACTAGTAGCGTCCCGTCCGTCGATACAGCCGATACGACAGCGCCGGCGATCGAATGATCCTGCATCGCCGTCATAACGACGCCATCGACGAAGCGCTCCAGCTCTCGAACATCAAGTTTCGCTGCCGAGGGAGTTCGACTGATGGAGCCAGCAATGTCCGCAACGGATGCGGACAGTGTCGCATCTGTTCCTGCCGCAAGTTCACTGGATTCGACTGACGCAGGCGAACTATCTGTCGCGCCCGCGCGTCCTGTTGCGACAAGAAGCAGGCAAGACATCGCAAGCGCCGAAAGAACTCGCGCAAATCGCTGCGCCGCTTCGGTCTTTCTCCATTTTCTGATGCTAAGCACTAGCACAACGCCGCACGCTCCCTCTCCTCACGAGCCTCCGGCGCGCAATGACATCACGAGAAAAAAGCGCATTGCCTGTATCCGCGGCCGCGACCCTATGTTCGCGATGATGGGCTCACCGCAACAAGGGAAGATGCGCCTAGTGGTTATCAGCGCTGCGGTCGTCTCGCCCCTTTGGCGTAAGCCGCAAAATTCTCATCCATTCCTTCTGCTGCAGTCGCGAAATGAACAGCGTTTCCGATCGAAGTCGGACCAATTGGCGTCTCGCAGAACAGCGCCAGTGTGATATGAAGACAAGGGAAGCTACATACATTTTGAAACAAATGTAAATAGCGTATGTGGCGGCGCGCAGGGAGAGGAAAGCTGTTGATGACGCCAGATTTGAGCGCCGACGCCATTCTCACCGCGCCAGAGCTGCTTTGTGGGGACAGCCTTAGCGTCTGGCTTGAAAAGATCCGACGCGCTTGGCGCCAGCCCGGCGTCGCCATTTGCATTGTCGACGGAGAGCATGACATTCGCGCGGCTGCGGGCGCGCTGCGGATGGACGATGCGGCGCGTGTCGACGATCAAACCTTGTTCGCGGCGGCGAGCATCTCAAAAACGTTCGCGGCGGCGTCAATCGCGGTGCTTGTCGACCGGGGCGTCCTCACGTTTGACGACAAGGTTAAAAACCATCTGCCGGATTTTCTTCTTTCGGATCCTCGAGCTACTTCCGAAGCGACGATCAGGGATCTGTTGTCGAACCGCATCGGGCTTGAGAGTTCAGAAGGGCGGCATCGGCGCTGCGCCACGTCGCGCAAGGATCTACTAGTCCGCATGCGACGGCAGCGTTTCCGACATCCATTCAGGAAGGGATACGGGTATTGCTCGGACGGTTTCACAGTCATCGGCGCGATTGTCGAAGCGGCGACGCGAATCACCTGGGAGCAATTCGCCGAAGAAGAAATCTGGTCGCCGCTCGGCATGTTCCGCACGAACGCCGACCACATTCGAGCGAAGGCTGATCGCAACGCCGCGTCGCCTCATCTTTGGGATGGCGACAGCTTTAGTGAAATCGATTGGGCTTATGAAGAAGCTGCTACGCCGGCCGGCGGCGTCAATACTTGCGCCGCGGATTTGTCGATCTGGCTGCGCGCCCTGTTGGGTCGCGGGGCCGTGGCAGGCCAACGCCTCATTTCATCGGAGCAGATAGAACATATGCTCATGCCGCACACGGCTGAAGAAGGGCCGTTTAAGGACGAAGACTTCGCGTGCGTCCTCGGGCATGGCCCGCTGGGCGTTAAAAACCAAACCTATGCGCTTGGCTGGTACCGTCATGAATATCGTGGAACATCAATCTGTTACCACACTGGTTCAATTGATGGGTTCCGGTCGATTATTGGCTTCCTGCCGGAATCCGACTTTGGCGTCGCGGTCCTTGCAAATGCGGACAACCCGTTCTTGCCGCGCGCGATCTTTCAGGCGCTCCTCGACCAACATCTCAACCTGGAGGGCGGCCGCTGGCTCGACGCGTTTCTTGAGCATCAACAATGCGCGCACACGCGCCCTCACATCGCGCGATTGGACGCGCACGCTTCCAAGACTGTAGACTCAGCGTGTTTGGAGCGGCATTGCGGGGCATATTTTGACGACACCGGTTTTGGCGAAAGTGACGTATACGTAGACAACGGCCACCTCGTACTTCGTGCTGGATCGGCGGAATTCGATATCTGCCAAGAAGAAGGCGGGGCGATTGCCGGATATCGTCGTCCGCCCTATGCTCGCCTTCGCCAGTTTTCCGGCGTCTGGGAATACGACAATAGTGGCGAGGCCGTAAGGCTTCTGACGGATCAAGGCGCCTGCTTCGTCAAGCAGAAATCGGCAAAGAGCGGGGCAATCCTGTGACGCAATCGTCTACTTGTGTTACGCTGCGTCGAACCAAATACGATTGACGGCCTTCACTAGCGCATGAATTTAGGTAGTTTTCATTGTCAGAAAACAAAGTAAGACGCTCTCAACAGCAAAGGCGGCGCGCGACCGCCAATAAGTTGATAGAGGCGACGATCGAAGTCGTGAACGAGGGCGGATATTCCGCCCTCAAAGCGAACAGCATTTCAAAGCGGGCGGGCGTCACATGGGGAGCGGCTCAGCATCTTTTTGGCAGCAAGGAAAACCTACTGCTGGTCGTGGCGAATCGCACCTACGAAGAACTGTCAATCGCCCTGAAGGCGGATATTCCTCCGACTGCTCCGCTTGTCAAACGCGTCGAACGAATAATCGACGTGACTTGGAAAGCGTATCAGTCTGATGCGTACCTTGCGATGGTCGAGATCTTGAGAGGATCACGACACCAACCGGCATTCAATCGCGCACTATTGAACAGACAAAGAACGGTCAGCGAAGACGTTCGCGCGACCTGGCTCACAATCTTCGCGACCGAGGATCTGGATGAACGCGTGGTCGACAACGCCAGGGACCTCGTAACGCTAACCCTTAGCGGCCTAGCGTCCAGACGCATTTTTCTTAAGAACGAACGCGATCCGAACTTGCTGTTCGCCACATTGAAGGACGCCACGATCCGTTTGCTCGACCCGTCCGTCACCGTCAGTCCAGCCAAACTTAGAGGTGTCGACGACTATCCCATTCTCGTTTAACTGCCCCAGTTTTAACGGTTCCGCGTGACTGCGACCTAGCCTTTGGACCCTTTGCGATCGACGTGCGCAGTTTTTAGGCGCGTCAGAGCAGGCGTGCTGCGGATGCTGCGTTTCTTATTTCAGTTTACGGAAATTTCAGCGGCGCCGCCGACGATCCGCTCTTAAATTATCAATCGGCCGTCGCGTCGGACGAAGGCGAGATGTGGCGGTGCGACACAAATCGCCATGTGAGAAACGCCTCAAGTCCGAAACCGCCGCCTTCGGTTCCGAAGCCGCTGCCGCGCAAGCCCCCGAAAGGCGCGTCAATATCGCCGACGCCCGTCTTGTTTATGGCGACGCTACCCACTTCCAATTCTTCCGCGATCCGACGGGCATTGCGTGCGGAGGCGGAAAATCCGTAGCCCACGAGCCCGAGCGGACTCGAATTGGCGATGGCGAGCGCCTCATCGAGTGACGATGTTTGCGCGATCGGCAATAGCGGTCCGAATATCTCCTCGTGGATCAACGCGCTTGCAGGCCCGACGCCTGTGGCAAGCGCCGGGCAGACGAAGTTGCCTTTTTCCGGCAGGCGCGCTTCGACGCGCCGAATCGTCGCCCCTTGCGCTCCGAAGTCTAATAGCCTCTTGCTGTAGTCATCGGCCGCGGCTTTGCTGATCAAGGGACCAATCGCAATTCGCCCCTCCCCATCGAGTGCCGCATCGCGGAAACGATCCCAAAGAGTATCCACAAACGCGTGGTGGATGCGGCGATCGACGAGAACGCAGTTCGGCGCCGCGCAGTTCTGCCCGGCGTTCTCCAGTTTCTTCACGGCGATCGACGTCGCGGCGGCCTCAATATCCGCATCTGCGCAAATGATCGCCGGCGCCGCGCCGCCGAGCTCTACGACGCTTGGCTTTATCGCGGCGGCGGCATGCGAGAGAACCAAACGGCCGATGCGGGCCGAACCAGTGAACGAGACGCCCGCGCAGCGCGGGTCTTTAATCATCGCCGCAGTCACTATTTCGGGATTTCCTGCGAGGCAGCAGACTGCTCCGTTCGGGAGGGGCGAGCGACGGCACTTCTCCGCGATATGGAACGCCGCGCCCGGCGCCTCTTCAGGCGCGCGCATTACTACCGTACAGCCTGCGGCAAGGGCTGCCGCCAGTTTGCGCGCAGCAATGGCTGCTGGATAATTCGAAGAAGGAAAGACAGCGATAACGCCTAGCGGCGCGCGCTCGACGCGGCGTTCAGTGAAAGGATCGGGCGGCGCGAGGACACGTCCAAAGAGCATTTGCGTTTCACGCGCGGCCATGCGGAACTCTTCGGCGATGAACTGCGCCTCGCCCTCCGCCTCCGCTAAGGGTTTTCCCTGCTCTTCATGAATGATTCGCGCCAGCGCACCGGCTGAGCGCAATAATCCGTCTGCAATCAATAACAGCGCCGCCGCCCGTTCCTCAGGCGACCTTTTCCGCCATACGTCAAACGCCGCTGACGCCGCCGCCATCGATGCGGCGACGTCATTGAGGTCGGCTGCTTCACAATGCGCAACGACGTCGTCAGTCGCAGGCGAACGGACTTCGAATACGTCTGAGGCCGCCGACTTTCGCCCATCGCCAATTATTGACGCCAGATTCCGCACAGAAACTCCTCGCCAGCGTTCAATATCCATGAAAACACAAAAAAGATTTTTATTGAAATGTAAAACGCGTAGCTCACCGAAAGCCGTTGTGATCGCGGGAGACCCAGCGACGGTCTGTCTCAATCCTTGCCTTAAGGCGCATCCTCCAGAATCATCGCGGCGGCTTTCTCCCCGATCATGATCGTCGGGGCATTTGTGTTGCCGCTGACGATTTTCGGCATGATTGAGGCATCGGCGACTCTAAGTCCTTCCATGCCATGAACTTTCAGTCGGTGATCAACGACGCCCTCGCCAGGCGGCCCCATCTTCATTGTTCCGCATGGATGGTGATGCTGAGCGCCATATGATGCGATATAGACGTCAATATCATCATCAGTTCGGCACTCCGGCCCGGGGGCTATCTCCACGCCGAGATAAGGCGCGAATGCGCTCGATTCGATCAAACGCCGCGCGAGCTTGAACGCTCGCCTTTGAACGGCGCGGTCTTCCGCCTCTGACAGGAAGTCGTATCTAATCGCCGGCGGGTCGAAGGGATCACCCGACCTAAGCGAAACCCGCCCTCGGCTCTTCGGTCTGCTTTGACACCACGCGATATTGAACCCGTGGCGACGCATGGTCTTACGCCCGCCCTCGCGCGTGTAGTCGCCACACAGGAATTGGACGTCAGGTTCTTCGGCGTCCGGCGCGCTGCGCACCATGGCGCCGGAGTCGAACGGAAAAAATGTATAGGGTCCCTTTCCATGAAACAGCATTTGGTAAAGGGCAATCAACGCGCCCGGGAATGTCATGGAGGAGTATAACGAAACGGGCTGTGATGCTGTACACTGAATGTCGGCGCCATAATGGTCCATGAGATTGGCGCCGACGCTTGGCTGGGCGGCAAGCACCTCAATACCATGACGCGCCAGTTCCGCCGCCGGCCCAACGCCCGACAGCATCATGATCTGGGGGGACTGAAAGGCGCCAGCGCATAGAATGACCTCACCACGGCAGGACGACGACATTTCCTCACCCCGCCGCCTGTAGGCGACGCCGACCGCGCGGCGATCCTTAATCTCGATCTGCGTAACCCTAGCGTTGTCCCTGATCTCCAGGTTCGCAGGAACGTCGCTTTCATTCAGATAGGCCGCGCCCGTAGAGCAACGGCGTCCGTCCTTGAGGAATTGGTTGTGATGATAGCGGCCGAAGCCTTCATAGGCCTCACCATTGAAGTCCTCAGTCGCCGCAAAACCGCACTCCCGGCCAGCCGCAACCATCGCGTCATGGATGGGGCTTTTGGATTGCGGTCCCCGGACCTCCAGAGGGCCAGCGCCCCCATGATGCACGCTTTCGCCCCATGTGTGGCGCTCCGCCTTTTTGAAGAACGGAAGCACATCTTCATAGGACCATCCAATGGCGCCGTTGTCTCGCCAACCGTCGTAATCAAATGGCGCGCCGCGCACATACATCATGCTGTTGATGAGCGATGTGCCGCCGACCCCCCTGCCTCTTGGCGCATTGATAACCCGACCGCCAAGCGTGGCCTCTGGTTCGGTCTTGAACCCCCAATTATGGGAAGACGGACGTTCAAGGAAAAAGACATAGGCGATCGGCGTGCGTACCCAGAACGGCGATCTCCGCGGACCAGCTTCAAGGAGCAGAACACGATAACGTCCAGACTCACTCAAACGCGCGGCGACCGGCGCGCCGGCGCTGCCGCCGCCGATAACGATGTAGTCGAATTCATCAGTATCCGGCACTATTAACGCCACTTAGATCTACTATTTGCTCGGATGGACCCACGCCAAGGGGCCTGATCAACTCACAAAAGGCAATGTCTTTCAACTGTAGTTCAGACTGTGTGTGAAGAAGAATGGCTCACCAAAGCCGACGCTTCGGTGAGCCGGTAGTAAGCGGACCTTCGCCCAAGCTCTCGGGAGGGATACTAGAAGCTTTTGCGAACGCCGCCGTATACGTAACGACCTCTCAGGTCGCCAATTGCGCGATCCCAGCCGTCGGAACTACGCGCAAAGAACGGCAGACCGTCGTCGAAGATATTTTCAACGCCAATATAGGCGCGCAGGTTCTTTGTGATCAGCGAATCCTTGGGCCCGACATTGCTGAAGTCGTACCCGATCTGCATATCGACCGTGACCCAATCATCGGTCTTGCGGTCGATCACGACCGCGCCGGCGTCAAGAAACTCATTGACGCCAGTCGCATAGTCGACATTCGCTGCGAAATCGACCGCGTCGCCGGCCCAGCCGACCCCGAAGATACCGCGGAACCTGGGAATCGGACCTTCAAGGAATTCGCCAAGCAGATTGGTCGTGACGCCGTTTTCGAAACGCTCATTTTCAACCTGAACGACGCCGTTCGCATAAATGTTGAACGTGCCGACCCGATCGGTATCGAAGGTTTGGCTGACGCTGAAGTCATACCCCCGCACGGTCCGGTCGCCGCCATTGTTCAACCTTAGGTCAAGCGTTGGCACATTGTTGGCGTCCCGCGTGATGGTGCCGGCGGTTTCCGTTCCTTCCAGTAGGCCTTGCGCGTCCGGCGTCCGGATGATGTTTGTGATCTCCAGATCAAAATAGTCAATGCTGGCGAAGAAACCTTCGATAAACGACGGCCGCAGCACTGCGCCAACGCTGAACGTCGTTCCTTCCTCAGGACCAAGATCAGGATTTCCGCCAGTGCGGAAGAACGTCGGCAGGAATCCGCCTCGCACAGGGTCGAAGACGCCGCCGCCGCTAGGTTCAAAGAGAGTGCGTTCAGGCAGCGTCAACGCTGCGACGGGGGGAGCGCGGAAAGATTCGGTGTATGACGCCCGAAGGATCACATCGCCGCCAAACCACTCTGTCTTTCCAAGCGCTGAAAACACGGTGGCGCCGCCAAAGTCGCTATAATTTTCATAGCGTACTGAGCCTGTCACTTCGGCCTGGGTGAAAACCGCGTCCGGGTTGGCGCTCTCATATAGCGGGAGCAGAACCTCGCCGAATACCGCGTCGACGTTTCGCGATCCGCTGGTGTCGGCAAAATCCGATGTGAACCAAGAGAATTGCGTACTGCCGTTTTCCCAAACATCATTATAGTTGACGTCAAAATCGACGGCGCGGTGTTGGTAGCCAGCCGCGAACGATACCGCGCCAGCGGGCAGCTCAAATACGTCTCCGCTAAAGACGACATCGATCGTCTGGATCTGGTCATTTTGATCGATGAATCCAGGCGGCGCGATGATCCCGGCCAATTGCGCGTCGGTGTTGCACTCGTCGCAGAAGGGATTGAGCGCGGTGGCGTCCGTACGCGACAAGGCGGCGGCGAGCCCCGCCGGGTTCAGTTCGCCAGTGTAGTCGCGTTCGTTCGACTGGCGGTATCGGGTGTAGCTGACGTCATAGTTTAGGTCCCCTAACGCGCCCTTGAACCCGGCAGCCGCCTGATAGTTAATCACGTTCGCCGTCTCGGTGATGAAGTCCAACTCGCTCAGGACGAACCGCGCGCTGACGTCTTCGCCGAAAGGATTGAAGGGGTTCGTCGCCGGCACATTCGCGCCGAAATCGATCGGAACTTGCGCGAAGAACTCCTGCTCGCGCGTGTCAACATATCCTTCAGTGTAGAATTCAACGAGGTCCGGGACGAGATCGTATTTGACGGACCAATGGCCGTTAATGCGCTCCACCGGCGGCGCGACGCCAGGCTCATTGGTTGAAAAGCGGTTGTTCTCATCAGGAAACGGGATGAACTGGCCGGGGCTTGTCGGCACGTCGCCAAGCCCGACCTGATTGGTATCCAGCGTGACAACGTTTCCGGACGACGGAATGAAGATCGCGTTCGGATCGCCAATGAACCCGCTACGCCGATCGATTCCGCCAAACCGGCGGTAATCACGGCTGGAGGTGAACACCCGCTCGTCGCGGTTGAACCCCTTGTAGTCCTGGTAGGCGAGCGATCCTGTAAAGCTCAGCCGCTCAGTCTGGAAACCGCCGACGGCCGCGACCCGAAAGGTCTCCCCGCCGCCTTGCGTCGCCCCGCCATATGAGGCCACGACATCAAGCCCCTCGAAATCCTCCTTCAGGCGAATGTTCACGACGCCCGCAACAGCGTCAGAACCGTAAACGGATGAAGCGCCCGTCTTCAGGATTTCAACTGTCTCAACGGCTTCAGGCGGTATCGCCCCGATATCTGGTACGGACTCGCCGCCAAATCGCCTTCCGTTTAACAGAACCAGCGTGAACTGCGGGCCGACCCCTCGCAGGTTTATGCTGGAGTTGCCGCCATTGTACTCATCGTTGAAGTTAGACGCGGACGCGCCGGTATTGATGGGGATTTCCCGGAGGAAGTCGGCGACATTCTCAGCTGGCGTCGTTTTGAAGAACGCCTCATCGATGAATTGAACCGGCTGCGACGCGGTATCTTCCGCAGACCGCTCAATACGCGAGCCGACTACAACGATGACGTCTCCCTCATCTTCACCTTGCGCATGTGCGACGCCGGATTGCCCCGTGATCGCCAGCGCCGTCGACGCCAGCAACGCGCCCCGCTTGAAAACCCTTTTAATCCCCATGACGTGCCTGCCTTTCACGTTGCTGCGCTGCGGTATGATTAGAGCCTTCACATCTGTTTCACATTTGCGTTAAAACGTAAATGCAAATGTTTGGTCGAGAATCTTGGCAGCGAGAGCCTTTTCGCGAACGGTTTGCACGATAATCTGCTAATTCAGGAGGGCGGCAGCGCATTCAGATGGACCCAAGCAACTCACGCGCATCCAGCCGATCCGGCGGCAAAGCTCTGAGATTAGGATGCTTTTATTAAGTCCCGGCGTCGTGCCGGAATTCACTTCTGAGTGCGCTTAATGGAGGTTGGGCGTTTTCGTTTCGAACGCCTGAGAACGTTTGAATCAGTGATCGAAAATGGGAATTTGCGTCCAAGGTGTGTCAACGACGCCACAGCCCGGGCGCTGGTAAGCAGAAATACGAACACGGAATAGTTGATGGGCGACGATCGAAACAGCGCGGCTGGCATCCCTGCTCAGAAAGCCCCTTGGCTCTTGCATCGGCTAGGTTCGGTCGCAAATTCGATTCGATGCGCCGGCGCCCATGCCCTCTCGTCCGTACGTATTGCATCGTTCTTTGTTCTAGCCGCCGCAATGGCGAGTTGCGTTGAAGCATCCCGCGACGGCGAATCGCGAAAGGCGACGCTCATTATTGGTTCCGCCGAAGAGCCGCAGACGCTTGACCCGCAGTACGGCCTATTCGGACAAATCCAACAAGCAACGTTCCCTGCAGTTTTCGAACCCCTCTTCTTTCGCGAGTTGGATGGCAAGACAATCTACCCGCTTCTTGCCGAAAGCTACGAATTCACCGATCCGCTGACCGTGCGGATCGACTTGAAGAAGAGCGTGGTATTCAGCGATGGAACGGCGTTCGACGCCGACGACGTCGTCTTCACCTTGAAACGACTCGCCGATCCGCCAGGCGCCGGCATTCCAATTAAATACGTGACCGATGCGATCTCGTCAGTTGAGGCACGCGGTGAGCACGCCGTAATCGTGCGACTTGCCGAGCCGACGCCAAACTTCATCGGGTATCTGATGGAGGCGCCAATACTCTCAAGCGAGATCGCAAACGCGACGCCCGCCGAATTCAATACCCTGGAGGCGGCGGTTGGCACCGGCCCCTACAAATTCGCCGAATGGCGGCGCGGAGATTTGATCGAGTATGTCCGCAATCCGCACTTCAGGGGCGAGCCGCCTCTTTGGGAAAATGTCGTTCTAAAGTTCATTCCAAATCACGCCGCGCGCGTCGCAGCCCTTTTGGCAGGCGACATTGATTTTACAAACTATATCCCGACCACCGATATTCAGCGTATCGATCGCGCGGAGGACATCACCATCGCGACGGCGCCGGCGAACAGGGCGCTCTATTTTCATATTGATATCGCACGCGATGTATCGCCATTCGTCACCGACAAGAACGGAGCGCCGATCGAAAATCCACTTAAGGATGTACGTGTCCGCCAGGCCCTCTCCCTGGCGATTGACCGGCAACTTATCGTCGACAAGCTTCTCGACGGTTACGCGACGCCGGCTGCGCAGTGGATCGCGCCGGGGTTTGTGGGACACAATGCTGCGATAAAGGACGTTACGACCGATCGTCGGCGCGCCCGAAAACTCTTGGAAGAGGCCGGGTACCCCGACGGATTTGCATTGACCCTTCACGGAACGTCGGGGTTATACGGCCCGGACAGGCGAATTCTTCAGGCGATGGCCGCCATGTGGGCGAAAATCGGTCTTGAGGTGGATGTGGACGCGATCCCCGCCAGCGTTTACTGGGGCAGATGGGTGAACAAAGAATTCTCCGTCTGCCTATCAAGCTATGGATTGCAGTATTATCGCACAGCGCCAATCGTCTCCGTCACGCTCGACACGAATGGGTACGACAATGTCGGCGGCTACTCGAATCCAATGGTGGATGCACTCCTCGCTCAGACGACCAGCGCTGACGTCTCCGAGCAACACGAACAACTCGCCGCCGTCGCGCGGCTTACCGCTAAAGACGTCGCCCTCCTCCCGATTTACCACTTCGAATATGTGTTCGGCTATCGCAACGATCGCATCCAGTATCAGCCAACCAAGAATGTCCGCGATCTAGAGATTCTCAATGCAACGCCCGCCCTCACGAACCGGTTGGCTCAGGCGCAATGATGTTTTCCATTCTTCTATCGCGCATCGGACAATCCGCGCTTACTCTGATTGCAATCTCTTTCGCAGTCTTCGCAGCGGTGTTCCTGATCGGCGAGCCCGCCGCCCTTTACGACCCTCTGGTGCGCGAGGACCCGGCGCGCTTGGCGGCGTTGCGGGCTGAACTCGGTCTCGATAACCCGTTGCACATTCAGTACGCGCGCTTTCTTGCGGACGTCATGAGCGGACAGTTCGGCCAGTCGTGGGTATATCAAGAGCCAGCGATGAAGGTGATTCTCGAGCGACTGCCCGCGACGCTAGAGCTTGTCGGGTGCGCCATCGCCATTGCGTTTTGCCTCGGCTATCCCTTAGGCCTGATTTCAGGACTTAAGAAGCCCTCTCGCCTCTCCGCCGCAATCGAACGCGTCGCCGTGCTCGGCTACAGCGCTCCAACGTTCTGGGTGGGCCTTGTTCTCATTTACATTTTTGCTGTCGGCGCGGACGCTTTGCCTTCGATCGGACGCGGCGACACGATACAAATCCTGGGCGTTCGGCTGAGCGTCTTTACCGCGGATGGTCTATCGCATCTTATCTTGCCAGCGGTGACTTTGTCTCTTTACGAGATCGGCTACTTCACGCGGATGATCTCCACGATGACGGAAGAAACAAAGCACAAGACGTTTATTTCGTTCGCGCACGCCAAGGGCCTACCGATGCGCCGCGTGATTTCGAACCATCTCTTGAAGGCGGTGAGCGCGCCCTTGGTTACCATTGTCGCTATTGAGACCGGCGCGCTGATTGCGGGATCAGTCATTACGGAGACCGTCTTCGCTTGGCCTGGCGTTGGCAAGTTACTTGTCGACTCGGTCGCCGCGCTTGATAGGCCAGTCATCGTCGCCTTTGTCATTTTGACAGCGATGGCGTTCCTCGCGCTCAACCTTCTGGCGGATATCGCCCAAATGCTGATGGACCCGACGCTGCGCCCGAAGAGAGTTGCGGCATGACGGCTCTCGTCCCGCATATTCGGGCCATGTCCTTTCAACGGTTAGCGCAAAGCGCTTTCGGACGCTGGCTCGCCCGTTACAATGAAGACCGCTTCGCCGCCGTTTGCCTGTCGGTGACGGCGGGCTTTTTGGTCATTGCGCTAGCTGGTCCATTTTTTGCCTTGCACAAACCCGGCGACCTTGCGGCCATCGAGTTGGCTGACAGCATGCTCGCTCCTTTGTCAAAAAGCGCCATCGGCGATGTCCGCTACGTTTTGGGAACTGACGTCCTTGGCCGCGATATACTCAGCATGGCCATTTTTGGTTTGCGTACTAGCCTCGGCGTCGCGTTCGCAGCGACCGGCGGGGCGCTAGCGATCGGCTGCGTCGCAGGTCTCGCCGCCGCTCATGCCCAGGGCGCCGCGGCGGCGGCAATTATGCGAACGGTTGATATTTTTCTTTCAGCGCCATCAATTCTCTTCGCGCTTCTATTCATCTCAATTCTGGGCCGCGGCGCAGAAAACACCGTCCTCGCGATATTGCTCGTTCAGTGGACGCACTATGCGCGCGCGATGAATGCAGCGGCGACAGCTGAACTCAAAAAAGACTATGTGGCGGCTGCACGGCTGCAAGGCTTTTCGGCCACGGACATTTTGTTCAGGCAAGTCTTGCCCAATTGCATTCCTCCAATTTCGGTAATCCTCGCCGTGCAGTTCGGCTTTGTGATCGCCCTTGAGGCGAGCCTCTCCTTTCTTGGACTTGGCCTACCTATAACGCAACCATCTCTTGGCGGTCTCGTCGCTGATGGCCAAGAGTACTTAATGGGCGGCGCCTACTGGATCAGCATCCTGCCGGGATCCATCCTATTGCTCTTGGTCTTCTGCATGAACGTCGTCGGCGATCGCTTGCGGGTTCTCCAAAGCCCTCTTAGCGCGCGGGGCGGTACATGCTGAAGATCCACGACCTCAACTTATCTTTCGAGAATGGCCAGTCATCCGCACACATCCTCAAAGATTTCAACCTGACGGTGACGGCCGGGGAAATCGTCGCGCTTGTAGGCGAAAGCGGGGCCGGCAAGAGCACGGTTGGAGCGGCGATAGGCGGACGCCTTCCGCCAGGCGGAAAGATCATGTCTGGCTCGATCACGTTCAACGGTGAGCGCCTCGACAGCTTTTCGCCGACGCAATTCGAGCGCATTCGCGGCGCCGAGATCGGTTCGATCTTTCAAAATCCGTTGTCTGCGCTTAATCCATTTGAGACCGCAGGTCGCCAACTCATCGAGACATTGATCATAAGGGGCGGCGTCGCAAGGAGAAGCGCACGCGAGCGGGCGATCACGTTGCTGCGGCGGGTCGGTTTTGATGATCCGGAAATCATCTTGCCGCGCTACCCGCACGAACTTTCGGGCGGCATGCTTCAACGCGTCGTCGTTGCGATCGCCCTCTCCTGCGACCCCTCGCTCATCATCGCCGACGAACCGACGACCGCTCTCGACGTCAGCCTCCGCAACGGGATTATCGAGTTGCTCCGGGACGCCGCAGAGGCCTCTCAGATAGGCGTTCTGTTGATTACCCACGACGTTAGCGTCGTGCAGGCGGCGGCGCACCGCGTCTGCATCTTGCATAAGGGCGAGGTTATTGAGACCGGCGCCACAAGCGATGTCCTCGCGAACCCGCGACACCCGTACGCCCGGCGGTTAATTTCGAGCGTCCCGCCGCCTACGGGGAAATTGAAACGGCTTCAAAATCCACCGCTGTCGACGCTTCAGCCCAACAGCTTGCGTCTAGACCGAAACGACAGCCGCGCTGCGACTGGCGTCGTTTTACAAGACGTCTCGGTGCGGTACGCAGGCAAACGGAACATCTTCTTGAAACAAACGACGGACCTTTATGCGCTGAAGAACGTCAACCTATCCGCCGCGCCAGGGAGAATTCTGGGGATTGTCGGATCGAGCGGCAGCGGCAAGACGACCGTCGCCCGACTGATCGCCGGTCTCGCCGACCCGACGGCCGGCCGCATCACCTTTACTCACGCGGTCGAGGACAAGAGCGGTGGGTCCGCCAATGCGCCCACCGTAGATGAGGCCGTCGCCTCGCCCACGGACGCGCCCTTGGTCCAGATGATCTTTCAGAATCCCTTCGCGTCCCTGAATCCACGCTACTCCGTCTTTCGACAGCTTATTGACGCGCCAAAGAAAGTCGCCGGCATGAGCCGCGCCGACGCGGAAGACCAGGCCGTCACGCTCATTGAAGCCGTTGGCCTCGCCCGAAACGATCTCGACAAGTACCCGCACGCATTCTCCGGCGGACAACTCCAGCGCATATCCATCGCACGAGCCCTCTCGATGAACCCTTCGCTACTCATCTGCGACGAGCCGACGTCCGCTCTTGATGTCACGATCCAGGCCTATATCGTTGATATGCTGAAGGATCTGAACGATGCGTTCGGCGTAACAATTGTATTCATCACTCACGATCTCTCCGTTTGCCGCCACTTGTGCGACGACGTCGTCGTTCTAAACCGTGGCGAAGTTTGCGAAACGGGTTCTACGCTTGACGTCCTGGACGCGCCGAAGCATCGATTTACGCAGCGCCTCGTTTTGAACTCAAACGTTTGCCAACGGATTGACGATCGTAAGGCTCAGGCGATCAAGGGTGCAGGATCGCCCAATGCGGGAGGGACCGACGACGGCGAGCTGCTATCCCGGATTCAGTCGGCATGATTGAGATCATTACGCATTTACAAGAAATCGGGGGCGCAAAAAATTGACATCGCTAGACATTTTTGATGCAGCTGAGTTTGCGCATCGCATAAATACGGTTCGCACACGAATGGCGGACGAAGGCCATGACTGTTTAGTGGTCACCGACCCATGCAATATCTATTACCTGACGGGGTATGACGGTTGGTCGCTCTATACGCCTCAGGCGCTATTGATGTTCCAGAACGACGACCCGGTTTTCATCGTCAGGAACATGGACTGCGCCGGCGTGCGGATGACGTCATGGATGCCGGACGGCGCCATCATCGGCTATGGCGAACACCTCGTCCAATCCGCCGAAGGACATCCATTTTCGATCGTGGGGGAGCGAATAGAGGAGACGCTCGGCGCAGGCGCCGCGAAAATCGCGATCGAAAGCGAAAGCTATTATTTATCAGTACGCGCATTTCAACAGCTGCAACAAAAGCTCCCAAACGCGATTTTTGAAGATTCCGGACTGCTCGTTAACTGGGTCCGGTTCATCAAGTCGGAAAAGGAGCGCACGCTTATGCGTGAAGCCGGCCAGCTATTGACAAATGTCATGCTGCGAACCGTCGACGCCATCGAGGAAGGCGCGCGCCAGCGCGACGCCGTCGCGATCGCTTATGCTGAGAATATCACCGGAACAGCAGATTTCGGAGGCAGCTACACCAGTAGTCCAGCCTTTTTTCTGGCCGGCGATCGTATCAAGACCCCGCACCTTCCCTGGACAGATGAAAAGATCGCTACGGGCACCCAGATCAATCTGGAATTGATGGGCAATCGTCTGCGTTATCAATGCACCATGGGCCGCACCGTGTTTATTGGCGATCCGCCGAAGAAGCTGGTTGAACTGGAGCAAATCATCAGTGAGGCGATCGACGAGGCGCTATCCATGATTGCGCCTGGAATGACATGTCATGAGCTGGCCGACTTCTTTCTCTTGTTCCTGAAGTCGCGCGGAATTGAAAAAGACTCTCGTTGTGGCTACTCGCAAGGTATCGCGTATCCCCCGACCGGCGGCGAATTGACGGCCAGCATTCGCCGCGGCGACCACACCGTCCTGCGCGAAGGCGCGACCATGCACCTGTTGCCGGCCATTTGGTCCGATAACACCAGCATTATCATCAGTGAGCCATTCATCGTCACAGAAACCGGGGCCGAGACGCTCTGCGATGCGCCCCGCCAGCTATTCATCAAATAGCGATTGCTGAATTAGGGTTCTAACGTGCGCCCATCAGGCATTCACTTTACACGCGCCATCGTTCGCAAACCGTCGTCGTCGGTCGTTAAGGGGCTGCGAATGGGCGACGCGAACGATCCAAGCTTCGTCGAAATCTCGTCGCTTCATCAGAAGTACGTCGATGCTCTCGCCGATGCAGGCTTGTCGGTCACTGTCGAGGCGCCGCTTGATGATTATCCAGACAGTGTGTTCGTTGAGGATCCGGCATTATGTCTCGCCGACTGCGCCGTGATGCTGCGTCCTGGCGCGCCTTCGCGTGTTGGCGAAAGCAAATACGCAAAGGCCGCCCTTCAGCATTTCTATGAACCAGACGCGATTTTCGAGCTTCCAGTTGGCGCGCAGGCGGATGGCGGTGACATACTGATCACCCAAGACGACGTTTTTGTCGGCGGCTCAAGGCGGACAAATCAGGACGGCGTTCGCGCGCTGCGCGCGATTCTAGAACCAATGGGATATACAGTCCGTCTGTGCGATGTGCCGGCAAATTTATTGCACTTGAAGACGGGGTGCAGCCTTGTCGACGATGGCGTGATTTTCGGTCTGAAGGAGCTTGCCCCGTCTTTTCGGAGTTATGAATTTATTGAGTGCGCGGAAGACGAGCCCGCCGCAGCGAACGCGATACGCATCAATGATGATATTTTCTGTGCTGATGGCTTTCCGAAGAGCCTTATGGCGCTTGAAAAAATCGGCGTACGATTGAGGCGATTCGACGTAACTGAATTGACGAAAATCGACGCCGGCCTTTCCTGCATGTCTCTGCGTTTCTGACGCGCCGGCGCTAGCCTGGCCCGGGCCTACTGGACCCGTAGGCTCTTGCCTATCAGGTCGGCGCTGACGCCTTCGAGTAAGGTTTCGAGAACAGACGTTCAAAGTCCCATCGCCCAAATTCAGGAAAAAAATATCGCGCCGGACCCCTTAATTGGCTCGTAGATGGAAAGGCCAAAGGGCCCTTCTTCGACCTTCACGCGCCGCTCCGCGAAGAACGATCTTGTTCGTTGATGATCCGCTGTTTCAAAGCCAGCGCCTAGTGTGGCGACGCTCCGGTTTCCCATCTCGTTGCGAAGCGGAGCCGGCAGGTCCCTGGCGGCTACCAGATGGAGAAATGTCTCGCGGCCCAGATCAATGCGCCGCCCGAGTTCATACTCGGAGGACTTGATCGACAAGGCGTCTTCATACCGCGACGTCGTCTCGGTCAAATCCTGCGCTCCGATAAGAGCAAACGCCAGCCTTTGCGCCCCATTCGGATGTGCGAAATGTTCTTCTGCTATTGGCCAGTCACCCAGGGTGTGTTGCGCTCCGACCAACATGAATGAGTCGACCATGGATGTCGGATAACTGATCAAGGAGGTGCGCTTCGATTTAGTTGGATGAGAATCAAACACCTCTCCATCTGTATAGCGATAAAGGACGCTGGGATCCGCCGTTGCATGGCCCTGGCGCCGCAATCGGGCGACCTCGTCCTTGGTCGACGCATTATGAATCGTAATTTTTCCCCAATGGTTGCCAAACGCCTTAAGTTGCTCCGCGTAGAGCCCTGCTGGATACTTCGGGTAATAGTGACCGATGAACTCGAGCAGCCCGCCATCGCGAAAGTTGACGCAATGGTTCGCAGTGCCCCAACGATGGAAGTCACCAGACGCGTCCTCATAGAAATGCGTCCCGCGTTCCGCCAAATTAAAGCCCAGGGCCTCATAGGCGTTTCTTACCACATTTAGGTCGAGCACGATGAGCCCTATATTATCCATATAGAGAATATTTTTATTCGTTTCGCTTGCCGCCTCGACTGGCCCTGGAGCGGCGGCCTCAGTGTTTTGGAGCGCTTGTCCGAACGCGATGGCGGCGGACATTTCGCCCTCAATGACGAGATCACCGGTCATAAACAGCGAAGCGGATTCGACTTCCCGCCGAACCATTCGCCCCAATGAGGCGCCGCTCAGTTTTAAGGTCACCTGAGGCGGGCCATCGCCGAGATCAATTTTTTGACCATCAACGTCAAAACGTACTGCGACGCCCTTGACGCCTTCGGCCGCCGCTCTCAATTCGGCAATCGCTTCTTCCAGCGTATCAGCCATTCATTCTCTCCTTAGTCATTTCTAACGTCATTGGCGGTTCGCCAGCGCGTAGCTTCGTCGATAACTTTTCAAGCTGAGGCCAAGAAGCGCCGCGACGCTTGCGCCGACGCCGCCAGCGACCACCGCAAGCGATCGTCCGACCATCTGCGGATCCGCGAACAAAGAGTCGGTCAGCAGAGCCACGACAACGGGTCCGATCATCCCGCCGATTCCTGTCATTGCGAATAACTGCATCGCCGCCAGTCGTCCGCGAAGCCGCGAGGGCGTAATCATCTGAACCGCGGCATGTACGACGCCTAGATAAAGACTACCCAGAAAGACCGTGGGAATGGCCGCCGCAATGACGATCGGAATGGAAGGCGAGAGGAAGAGCGTTGTCCCGAATATCCCAGTGCCGAGAGCGCTAATCGTCATCACCCGCCAGGGCGCGTCCGCATCGCCTCGTTGCTTCAACAGGAATCCAGATAACGCGCCGCCCGCGACCGTACCGGCCGGTCCGCATGCCAACAAAACTACTCCAAGCCCGAGCGCCGCCGTGTCGCTTGGGAGGCTGTGCGCACGAATCAAGTAGGCCGGCGCCCAGGCCGTTATGCCTGCCGTGCCAATCGCCAGCGCCGCCGCCGAAAAAAGCTGGATAACTATCGTACGGCGATGCTCGCGCAGGAACGCCCGCAGCGAAACATTTTGCTCCGTCGATCGAATGATTGACGGCGAATCCAGCTCTTCCCTGCGACTCGGTTCTGCGATCGTTGCGAAAACGAGCGCCAAGAGAAGCCCAGGCGCGCCGACAATGATGAACGCGACCTGCCACGGTGCAAGCGCGCCAAATATCGGAATGGCGACGAGATCCGCGTCGCCGAGCAAGGATAGAATTCCGCCCCCGACGATCATCGCCGCAGCGCCGCCGATGTGGATCGACACGAAAAAAATGCTGGTGACAAACGGTAAGCGCTCGCGCGAAAAGAGGTCGCTGATGATCGACAGGCTCGCGGGCGTAAGAGACGCCTCGCCCGCGCCGACCAAGGCACGGGCGAAAAGCAACATAACAAAGCCGCCAGCCAAGCCGCAGCCAATTGTCGCGAGGCTCCAAATCGCCATTCCCGCAGCGATCACCCATCGGCGTTGAAATCTATCCGCCGCCCAACCAAATGGTACGCCGAAGACGAGATAGAAAGCGACGAACGCTGGACCGACGAGCAAGCTGAACTGCGTGTCGCTAAGGGATAAATCCGCCTTTATGGGCTCCACCAATAGCGCGATAATCTGGCGGTCGATGAGCGACATCACCATGCCCGCCATTAGGAGCGAGACGACGCTCCAGCGCCTTACCGCATCCGGCAGCCGCGTCGAACGGCGCAATTCGTCCGCTACCAACTAAGCCTCCGCAAGCGCTCGTTCTCCCGTGCGCAAATGATCTAATATACAGTGTATACAAATACCGCAAAGGCTGTCTATATGCGCCATATGCGGCGCGAAAGATCCCACTTAATCGATAGTCACGCGCCTTGGCGGCGCGCAACGCAATCGACGTCAATGCTCGGTCAGGCAAGTTCAAAAAAATGAAACGGTTCACGCAAACCTGCTAATCGCTTCGGCGTTTTTTTAGCCCGGGAAACGATCGGCGCTGGCGTTATGTCGTTCGTACAAAGATTACCGATCGGCGAGCTCGGCCGACACCCCTGCAATAAACAGGTCAAGGCCCGCCTTCAGTCGATCCCGAACCGGGATCGAGACCAGAATTCCAACAAAGTCGCACGCCTCAGGATACACCGGACGCTGATCTTCAATTCGATCAACGAGAGCGTCGGCATTCGCATCGCCTCGAAAACGAGCATACTCTAGAGTCGCCGTTTCGGTGACAAAAATGCTCACGCTCTGAAAGACGACCGCGGCCCGTCGGCGCGGCAATCCAATCTCATTGAGGAACGCGATCATCGTTTCAATCAGTCGCAGACCGTTCGGCGTATGCAGTAGCCCGTAGGTGACTTTTTCTGCGACGCCGGGATACTGGACAAGTATATCGTAAGCATGAAGACAAAACTCCCTAATTCGCCCCTGCCAACGACGTCGCCTGTCGCCCATGTTTTGGATCGCTGCGTCGCTCATTACCTCGCCGAGGACAAAATCCACGATCGCTGAGATAAGTGCGTCGCGATTTTCGAAGTGTCTGTATGTGGCCATCGGCCATACGCCGAGATCGTCGGCGATATCACGCATGGAGAAGTCAATGCCTTCACTCCGTACCCGGTCTAAAGCGACATCGAGAATAATGTCTGGCGATAGCCTTGCGCCCTCCTCCTGGCCACGCGTTTTCGCCATCCGTTAATGTCTCCCGCAAACGGTTCTTTCCAAAGCGCATTTTCTCGCCGGAACCAAAGCCGGTCAACGGCGCCTGCGGCCGCTCACGGATCGATATGTCTCGGCGCATCCCTGCCAACCGCAGCCTGTATTCGGTCGGGGGAAAGGTGGCAGCGGCGCTGCTTTCAGACGCGCGACCGTATCATCATCGCGTTCCTGAGCCTCTGCGATCGTTTTGGATCCGACGAGGCGCCGCAAAGAGCATTGGACGCCAACAGATTGACGCTATGCAGGCTCACGAAACAAGGACGCCGTTCCGACGAACGAGGCGTGCGGGGTTCAAGGCTACGCGCTGCGGCGAACCCCTTCACCAGCCATTTATACGCTCCCAATAGGCCTCGGGCGACAGACCGCCGCGGACTATATGGTAGCCGTCATACGCCGCTGCGGTCATGCAAACGTGGTTCGGCAAGACGCGAATCCGCGCGCCCACTGGAAACCGTTCGATGGCGTTCCTTCCATCCAGGCCGACCACGTGACCGATTTCCTGGCTTACCGCGGCGACCAGATATCCATCGATAATGTCGCCGCTATCCGGGTCGGCAATAAGTCCGAACCCTGCGTCGCATTCCTGGCTCCCGGTTGAACGGTCCTGCGACAGGGCCAGTGCGCCAGCGTCGATAAATACTTTGCCAGACGCCGCATTGGCGTCGATCACGCTGGCGAGTACGCTGACCGCCAGATCTTCCGGCTCGCAAACGCCGAGCCCCAGTTGAAAGATATCCTGGAACATCCAGACGCCGGCGCAAAGCTCATCGACGCCGTCGAGGCGCTCTGCATACGCCGCAACGGGACTGCCGCCAATCGTCACGGAACCGGCGTCAATGCCCAGCACACTCAGCCGTTCGATCGCGTCCAGAAGGGCTCTCCGACAATTTTCGACGATCTCGGCGCCTTCAGCTGCAGATCTAGCGTCATAAGTTCGACCAGCGAAGTTATAAACGCCCCTGAGGCGTACGCCTTCAGCAGCGGCCAAACGCAAAGCGATGTCCTTAAATGTCTCGCCAACCGGGGCGACGCCCGATCTGTAACCATCGGCGTCAATTTCAATAAAGGCGTCGATCGGGTCGTCCGGCCGGAATGACGTTTCGGCGAGCGCCGCCGCGGTCGCCGCGGAGTTGACGAAGACACTCAATCCAACGCCGTTCTCCTTTAGAGAGAGCGCATCCTCAACTTTGCTGGGCGCCAATGGCGTCGCATAGCAGACGTCTCCTACGCCGGCGCGATGAAAGTAGTCGGCCTCCTTCAATGTGGAGACCGCGATCTTCCGCGGCCCGGCAAACCGGATCCGGTCAAGGACATCTGTTGATTTCGCGGTCTTCATATGGGCGCGCAAAGACACCCCGAGGGCGGCGATCCTGTCGCTCATTCGCGTGACATTTCGATCGAGCGCATCTGCGTCGAGCAACAATGCTGGGGTTGAGACGTCGCCATGCTTGTCCATAAAGAACTCCCGCTCACCGACAACAGACCGTCGATAGGACATTCGCGATAACCGCCCGTAGCTCACTTACATTTCATCCACAATTCAAGTGGGTTCGGCAAACAAATCCGCAGCAACAATAAATTACTGAGACATCGCGAAGAGTGCCGAGCCGGACGAGGGTTAGGGCATGCCCCGAATGCAAAGCTGAGTGAAGTCGAGGTGAGCCTCGGCAAATGTACGTGCTTGGCGGGCGAGACAACAGGCCATGATGTCCGGGCGATCAGCGTGATAGCGCAAGCTCGGCATCGCGTGCCCTGCGGAATTCCAATGACTTGAATGCGTCTTCAAATAGCTCAAGTCTCACATTTTGGCGGGGTCGGCGCTGATCCATTCAACTTCAATTTCTATGCGATCCAAAGACTTCGCTAATGGAGCTAACCGAGGCTGCATCCAACCGAGCCAACGCGGCCAACCCGCCACCGGGCGGTCAGCCCGCCCCATCGGAGATTATCGCGACGCAATCTATCGCGAGATGCGTAAAGTGGTGGGCCCGGAGGGACTCGAACCCCCAACCTAGCGGTTATGAGCCGCCAGCTCTAACCAATTGAGCTACAGGCCCCGCAGTGCTAGCTCGTCGCGCCTCATACCCCTCCCTGCGAGCAAAGCCAATGGAAGGTCTCGCCATGAAGTCGCTTACCCTCAACCGCGCCGTCTCGAGTCTCGGCGCAGCGGCTCTGCTGACCGCCTGCGCGCCCGCGGCCACGGCGCAAGCGCCCGGAGCCGCCGACGCGCGCCTAATTACCGTGTCCGGCGAAGGGCGCGCCGCCGGCGAACCGGATGTCGCCATCATAAATCTAGGCGTGGAAGCGCGCCGACCGACGGCGGTCGACGCCATGGCCGCGGTCAACGCGGCTGCGGCGTCGGTGCTTGATGCGCTGAAAGGCGCAGGCGTCGCACGGGAGGACATTCAAACGGATCGGATTTCCGTGACCGCACAGTACGACTACAGATCGCAGCAACGGGGCGAACAGCCGCGCCTCACCGGATACCTCGCCGCAAACAGTGTTTCCGCGAAAGTCCGGGAAATCGACCGGGCGGGGCCGGTTATCGACGCAGCGATAGGAGCGGGCGCCAACAATCTCGACGGCATCTCTTTCGCGTTCGACGACCCGGCGCCGCTTCTGAATGAGGCGCGGCGTTCGGCCGTGGAGGACGCCCTGGCGAAAGCCGAACTTTACGCCAACGCGGCAGGCGTCAAAGCCGGTAGGGTCGTTGAAATTTCAGACGTCGCGGCAGCGCGGGCGCCTGGAACGCGGATCGCAGCAATGCGCGCCGAGGCCGACGCATCGGGTTTCGCCCCCACCCCGGTGGAGCCGGGCGAGCTTTCGCTGACGGCCCAGGTGATCGTCACGATGGAGATTGAATAGAAGAGGCTGCGCCTTCTCCACAAGGCCTATCCATGGCGCCGAAGTAGTCGCCAGCGTTCCAGGCAGGCGGCGCATCGGCGTCGGCGACGGCCTCGACCAGTCGTCGCGCCACATTCGCAATCTTAAGCGCCGAGGCGTAGTCAATCGGCAGATCAGACTCGTCTGATGGCTGATGATAATGACGCTTCATGAAGTCTTCAAACGCGTTACGGCCAGCGCCGGCCATGCCGACGAACAGGAACGCGGATGGAACGCCGCGTCGCGCAAAGCTGAAATGGTCCGAACGCGCAAAAAGGTTGAGCGCCGGCCCCTCGCCCGGCCTCAGGCCTTCGCGGAGAACCGCGGCTTCGAAGAAGCTCGCCAGGCTCGACCGGTCGGCGCCAAAAGCGGCGACGTCTTCAATAGGGAACAGCGTCAGAGGCATGTCGAGATTGATGTTTGCGACCGGACAATTCGATGCGGCCGCGAGGCGCGCGGCGAGATAGTCTGACCCATGGAGACCTGACTCTTCGGCCGTCACCGCGGCGAAGATGATATCGCGGTTGAGAGGACTAGGCCGTGACGCGACCGCCCTCGCCACCTCGAGCATGATGGCGACGCCCAAGGCATTGTCCATGGCGCCATTATTGATCGTGTCGGTCGAGCGACGGGGATTTTGATTCGCATCGGTACTGTCAGCTCGGTTGGCCATCGCGAAACCTGGCGCGCGCTCGCCCACATGGTCCAGATGAGCCGTGACGACGACCGGCCGCGCCGATCCGTTATCGTCTCGCCCTCGGACGACGCCGAGCACATTTGCGCTCTCGATTGGCGCCACCTTGTTGGCGAGGCTGAGGTCAATGGAAATGTCGAGATCGACCGGACCTGCCGCCATCGGCGCGGCGGCGGCGGCCAGCAACGCGTCGTCGCCGCCAACGCTTGCAATGAGCCTCGCCCCGGCAGCGCGGCTCAACGTGGCGGTCGGCGTCATGCGCCATGGCTCAACGGGATCGACCCACGTCGTCGACGGCCGTCTGACGGTCGAGACATATCTAATCCAGGGCCTCGCCTTGGCGGCATCGGCGTTGCGCACAAAAAGGACGCACTGCGCCCCTCGCTGCGCCAGAGTCTCGGTCTTCGAACGACGGCTTGAAACGAGCGCCTGTTCGTCGTGGTGGAAGGTCTCCGGCGCGCCTTCGAGGACGACCACAGACTTGCCAGCGAGGTCGCCGCCTTTGAGGTCATTCCACCGACCAAGGGGATCGACGATGCCAAGGCCGACAAAGACCGCCGCGCCGCGGCAGGTCGCCTTATTCAGAGCAGTCGCTCCAGGTAGGAAGTCCGCGCCATACGACAGCGTCCAAGCCGGGCCGCCCACGCCGAATGTGGCCGAAAGCGAGGCGGCCTCCGGGATTGGGCTCACGCTTCGAAGAGGAACCGGCTGCGACCAGCCGCCCTGCGCGCCCGGGCGAAGGCCCGCGCGGGCCATCTCGGCCGAGACATAGGCCGCGGCGGCGTTGTATCCCTCGCTTCCGGCGAGGCGGCCCTGCCGGGCGTCATCGGCGAGCCAATTAAGGTCCCGCTCAATACGGGCCATCGACGCGAAGTCGCTTTGCGACGCGGAACGCCGGAACGCGCCGTCGACGGGCGCCGGACCGGCTTCCTGAGCATCAGCCGAAGGGCCCACGGCCCTGGCGGCAGGCGCTATCAAGTTGAGCGCAGCCAAGGCGCAAATTCTTGAGCCGCGCCAGTATGATGCCCTACCAACCATGGCCGCATAGTGTGTGCGGCGAGGGAATTTGCAACGCATCGCTGAGAATCGCCGCTGGCGCGCCCTGGGTAGCCCTACCCGCAGAACGCGTCCGTTTGCGGCGCTGGGGCGCAAGGTGTAAGGTTAACCGATCAAGGGGATACGGTATGCTGGCTTTCTATTGGGGGCGCCGCGACGGCGCGAGCGTATTGGCGACCGTCTTTTGCGTTGCGGCCGGCGCCGCATTCAACGCCGGCGGGGCGTTGGCCCAGCCGAACGGCGTCGGCGCAGACCCCGATGGCGACGGCAACCCAGCAACGGACGTATTCGGCTTCTACCGCGAGGCCGCCGACACGTCTGACCAGTTCGATCGCCCCTTCAAGGTCGTCACTTTTGATCCGCCGCCGGGGCGCCATAACGACGTCCTCACCGCGCAATACGCGGACGGCCCGGGCGTCCGGTTCAGCGAAGGCCTTAAGCTGCAGATCTGCGAAGGCCAGCGTTACATGCAGTACGATTCTCGCTGCACCTATGAAGCTCCGGCAAGCGGCAAGTACGCCGCCGTCTATACGGCCGCGCCGCGGCGGCCGCTTCGCATCAGTTTCGACAAGCCGGTTTGCGCGGCGTCGCTCGCCATGTACCCGATCGGAGGGACTGAAGGCGAAAGATTTCGGGTGAACATGACCCTGCTCCGCGACACTGGCGAGGAGTCGCCGCCCGCCAAGGTCGGTTCGACCACGGTGGATTTTACCTGGACGCGCAATACATTTCGCTGGCGCAACAAGGTGATGGCGTTTCTTGAAAACGCGTCAGCCGACCATATCGAACTGGAGATGCGCAGCCTCAAGCAGCAAGACGCGGACGCGGACGCGCGCGCCAAATTCGCTGAATTTGTCGCCGCTGGCGGCGAGCCGCCGCGCCTGAGCGAGGCTGAGATAAGGGCGCGGAAGCTTGCTCAGGCCGAGCGCAGGACGCGCCGGATCGACTTCCTGATAGACGATGTGGCGTTTATTCAGAAGACGGATATTCTCGACGGAAATGTCTGCGCGTCGACCCTTGCGGGGATCCGCACGGCGAGCGCCGAAGCGCGTCAGGCTGAGGGAGCGGAATAGCCTCGCTCAAACGCCGACTACGATGGCGGATGGTCTTTCGCATTTGGGCGACTGGAGAGCATTCAGCTGCGCGGCCGGAAGCGTCGAAAGCAAAACGCAAGCGCCTCGGCGGCGAGCGGCCCAAAATGCCGCCCACCGCGCGAGACGCCTGTCTTCAAGGATAGATATTCAGGTCAGGCCGTCTGGTCGTCGATCGCCGCGTCTGGCGCATTCGTCTTGACGCTGTCGATTCCGTTGTCGCGCGCGGCCTCGCTTTCATACATTTCCGAATTGCCGATCACCTGGTGATTGGCGGCCTTCAGGACGAAGTAAGGCTTGCCGTTCGACGATTCCTTGCGCTCATAGCGTTCGTCGAGCGGCGCGTTGGTCTTTACGGACGCGACCCCGTTATCGACGCCGGACCGGTCCTTGTACCCTTCGCTGGCGAGGATCGTCTGCCCATTTCCCGCTTTGAGGCGAAAGCGGAACTCGCCGGCCTTATCCTTGTAGATTTCAAACTTGCCCGCCATGGCGGCTCCTCCTTATTGCTTCGCGATCACCTACCCCGATTCAACCATTCCGAGACGGCGGGAACGTGGCGGTTCCCGCAAACAGCCGGGCGGCGCGCCGGCTTTGAGAATCGTCGTTCGGAGCCTAGAGTCGACTAGATGTCATCGACACTCTCATTATCAGAGCGCGCTATGGCCGCAAGCGCGCGCGGCCGTGAGGCGAAACCCAATGACGCGCGATACCTTGACGGCCTCAACGACGAGCAGCGAGACGCGGTGCTAACCACCGAGGGGCCGGTCCTCCTCCTGGCGGGCGCCGGCACCGGCAAGACCCGGGCGCTTACTTCCCGAATCGCTCACCTCCTCGCCAGCGGCCTCGCCCGTCCGAGCCAGATCCTCGCCGTTACTTTCACCAACAAGGCCGCCCGCGAGATGAAGGACCGCGTCCGCGAGCTCGTTGGCGACGGCATGGAGGGCATGCGCTGGCTCGGCACGTTCCATTCGATCGCCGCTATGATTCTGCGCAGACACGCCGAGCTTGCGGGGTTGAAGTCGACTTTCACCATTCTCGACGCCGACGACCAGATTCGCCTCGCCAAGCAGGTGATCATCGACGCCGGACTCGACGAGAAGCGCTGGACGGGGCGCGGACTAGCCGCCGTCATCGACGGCTGGAAGAACCGCGGCCTGACGCCCGAAAAAACGCCGAAGAACGAAGCCTACTTCTTCGCCGAGGGACGGGCGATCGACCTCTACCGCACCTACCAGTCGCGCCTCATCGCGCTTAACGCCGCCGATTTCGGCGATCTTCTTGTGCATACCGTGACCATCTTTCAGGAACGTCCGGATATCCTTGAGGAGTATCACGCGCGGTTCCGGTATCTCCTTGTGGACGAGTACCAGGACACGAATGTCGCGCAGTATCTCTGGCTGCGGCTTCTCGCCCAGAAGAACCGGAATATCTGCTGCGTCGGCGACGACGACCAGTCGATCTATGGCTGGCGCGGCGCTGAGGTGGAGAATATCCTCCGTTTCGAGAAGGACTTCCCTGGCGCCAAGATAATCCGCCTTGAGCGGAACTATCGCTCCACGCCCGCCATACTCGGCGCCGCATCGGGCCTCATCAGCGCCAACAAAGAGCGCCTGGGCAAGACGCTGTGGACCGACCGGAACGACGGCGAAAAGGTCCGCGTACGCGGCGTTTGGGACGGTGAGGAAGAAGCCCGGACGATCAGCGACGATATCGAGAGCGAGCAGGCGCGCGGCAGGCCGCTGGCCGACATGGCCGTCCTCGTGCGCGCATCGTTCCAGATGCGCGCGTTTGAGGAACGGTTCAACGCGGTTGGCCTGCCCTACCGAGTCGTCGGCGGACCGCGCTTTTATGAACGCGAAGAGACGCGCGACGCCATCGCCTATTTCCGACTTGTGCGCTCGCAGGATGACGACCTCGCCTTTGACCGCATCTCAAACAAGCCGGCGCGCAAGCTTGGCGGCCAGACAATGCAGGCGATCCATTCCTTCGCCCGCGCCCGCGGCATCTCGAACATGGCGGCTTCGCGCGAACTCATCGCGTCCGACGAGCTGTCGGGCGTCGGCCGCAACGCCTTGCGTAAGTTCATTGAGATGGTCGACCGCTGGGCCCGCGAGGCGCCGAACTTCTCGCCGCGCGACCTGGCCGAGCTCATCCTGGAAGAGTCCGGATATACAGACCACTGGCGGCATTCGAAGTCGGCCAAGGCGGGGTCAAAACTCGATAATCTGAAAGAGGTCGTCCAGGCGGTCTCCGAATTCGATACGATGGCGGCCTATCTCGACCATGTCGCCCTGGTCGCCGAACACAATGAGGGCCAGGCGGACGGCCAGGTCTGGCTGATGACGCTCCACGCCGCCAAGGGGCTTGAATTCCCGGTGGTCTTCCTACCCGGCTGGGAGGAGGAGATTTTTCCGTCAAAGCGCGCAATTGACGAAGGCGGCGCGCCCGCCCTGGAGGAGGAGCGCCGCCTTGCCTATGTGGGCGTCACCCGCGCGAAGGAAGACTGTCGCATTTCATTCGCCGCCAATCGGCAGGTCTACGGTCAGTGGCGCGCGCAAATGCCATCGCGCTTTATCGACGAGTTGCCCGAAGAGCATGTGGAGGTCGTTTCCGAGCCCGGCCTTTACGGCGCCGCGGCGGATGATTTCGCCAGCCATTCCCGCTTCGACGGCGCGCGCCTGGAGGAAGATACGTATTACGACAATCCCGGCTGGCGGCGGGCGCGCAAGGCGCAACATCGCCCCGCGGCCCAACCGCCGATGATCGAAGGCCGCGCCACAAGCGTTTCAGTGAGCGCGCCCGGCGAAGCGAAGTTCGTGATCGGCGCGCGCGTCTTCCACCAGAAATTTGGCTATGGCAAAGTCGTCGCCGCCGAAGGCCAGAAGCTCACTGTCGACTTCGATCACTCCGGACCAAAGCGGGTCATCGACACGTTTCTCGACGCCGGATGACGAACGCTTCAATCGCAAAGCATGTTTGGACCGGTCCCCGAGACGTTCTGGACGTCGCGGAAACCTATCTCTCCGAATTCGTAGAGAATGCGGCGGTAGGCTTGAGGCCGCTCGCCGATGAGGCTGGCCTCGCCCCGGTCGACGGGTCGCCAGAGGCGAAAGAGAGAGACTGGCTCCTCGAGCTATACATTGACGACGCCACGGACATTGACGCGCTTGATACGCAGATTGCCGCATTCGCTGAAGCCTCGGGCGCGTCCTGGTCAACGGTCACGCGGCGAAAGGAAGACCTTCCCGACGAGGACTGGGTCAAATACTCCTTGTCCGGACTGGGCGTCGTCGAAGTCGGACGGTTCCGCCTTTACGGAGCGCACGACGCCGACAAAGTGATGGACGAAGACGGCGCGATACCGATTCGCATCGACGCCAACCAGGCCTTCGGCACCGGCCATCATCCAACGACATTCGGATGCCTCACCATGCTCGACAGATTCGCCGGCGCGCCGGCGGCGGCGGTGCTGGACCTCGGCTGCGGCTCCGGCGTTCTAGCCATCGCCGCGGCGAAACTTTGGAGCGTTCGCCCCTTCGCCGTCGACATTGATCCGACTTCGGTTGCGATCGCCCGTGAAAATGCGGGGCTCAACGGCGTCGCCAGCGAAATTGACATCGCCGTCGCCGATGGACCGGCCGATGAGACGGTCGCCGCTAATGCGCCATTTGACTTCGTCTTCGCAAACATCCTCGCCGGTCCGCTTGTCGACTTCGCGCCGGACATGGCGCGGATCGTCAAACCCTTCGGGCGCGTGCTGCTGGCCGGTCTCATGGCGGAGCAGGAGACAGCCGTGAAGCGCGCCTATGAGAGCGCCGGATTCCGCCGCATCAATCGCCTGCCGCCCGAAACGCCCGCGAAAACAATTTCTGGACCGGCGCAGCATCCCGTCTGGCCAATTCTCCTTTTCGCAAACGCTTAAGCCCAAGACGGCCGGACGCCTGGCCGCGCGGACCCTGTTGAGGCGGTGGGCGCGAAGGCGCATATTCGGCGCGTCAGTCATCAATTCGAAGACCGCAGAGGCCGCCATGTTCCAGACCTTCGACCCTGTATCAGACCGGAGCTTCGCGGGCCGGCATCTGCCAATCCTGCGCAAGCGCCTCGCGGCGCATCAGGTCGACGCCCTGCTCGTTCCGCATGATGACGAATACCAGAACGAATACATCCCCGCCTATGCTGAACGCCTAATGTGGGTCAGCGGCTTTTCGGGGTCAGCAGGCTTCGCCATCGTCGGCCTCAATCGCGCCGTTATCTTCACAGACGGTCGCTACACTCTTCAGGTCCGCGATCAGACCGACAGCGACCTTTACGAATTTGAAGATATCACCGCGACGACGCCGATGGAGTGGATCGAAAAGCAGGGCGGCGCCGGCGCCCGCTACGGCTATGATCCGATGCTTCATTCCCGAAACGCCATAGACCGGTTTCAGAAAGCCGCGCAACGCGCCGGATCGGAGCTCGTGCCGCTCTCGTCCAATCCAATTGACGAAGCGTGGACGGACCAGCCTGCCCGCCCCAATGGCGACGTTCGAGCGCACGCTGAGCAATACGCCGGCAAGTCGGCCGCGAAGAAGATTGCATCCATCGCCAAAGTCGCCGCCGACGAGGAAGTCGACGCCATCTTCATCGCCGCGCCGCCCTCCGTGGCGTGGCTGTTCAATATCCGCGGCGGCGACGTCACGCGAACGCCGCTCGCGCTTGCGCGGGCATTGGTAAAGGCGGACGGCTCGGCGACTTTGTTCGCAGGCAAAGACCGGGTTGCGGCAGACGTTGCGGCGCATTTTGGGGAAGGCGTGGACATCGACGACGAAGCGCGTATCGCCGACCATCTGCGCGCCCTCGGCGCCGAGGGCGCAGCGATCGGCATCGACTTTGACCAGGCGCCCGCGCTGTTCGTCGATATCATCGAGGAGGCGGGCGGAAGGCCGATCCATGTAACCGATCCGTGCGTCTTGCCGCGGGCCAGGAAAAACGACGTCGAACTCGCCGGGTCGAGAACGGCGCATGTTCGCGACGGCATCGCCATAACGCGCTTTCTCCATTGGCTCGACGTCGCCGCTCAGGACGGATCCGTCGACGAGATTACGGCGGCCCAGAAGCTGGAGTCTTTCCGAACCGCGTCGAATGAGCTTGTGGACCTTAGCTTCGATTCCATCTCCGCGAGCGGCCCCAATGGCGCGCATTGCCATTATCGCGTCTCAACCGAAACCAACCGCAAGCTCAATCCAGGCGAGCTCTACCTCATTGACTCCGGCGGTCAGTACCCGGACGGTACGACCGACATCACGCGGACCGCGCCTATCGGCCAACCGACCGAGGAAATGCGCGACAGGTTTACGCGCGTGCTGAAGGGCCATATCGCCATAGCCACCGCGCGGTTCCCGCGCGGCGTCAGCGGCGGCCAGATCGACGCGTTCGCCCGCCGACCGCTTTGGGAGGTTGGTCTGGACTATGACCATGGGACCGGCCACGGCGTCGGCTCGTTTCTTGGCGTCCATGAAGGACCGCAGCGGATCGCCAAGGCCGGATCGGACCAGGAACTCCTGCCCGGCATGATCCTGTCGAACGAGCCCGGCTTCTACAAGACCGGGGAGTACGGCATCCGTATCGAGAACCTCATCATAGTCACGCCGCCCGCGCCAGTCGAAGGCGGCGATCGGGAGATGATGGGATTTGAGACCATCACGCTCGCCCCGATAGACCGCAGGCTGATTGACGTGGCGTTACTGACGGACAAGGAGCGCGCGTGGCTCAACGCGTACCATGCGCGCGTCGCATCGGAGATTGGTCCGCGGCTTGGTGAAGAAACGCGCAAGTGGCTGGCGCTTGCGACGGCGCCAATCTAGTCTGACATACAAAGGCCTTACCGATGATCGTCGATGAGCGCGCGCCATTCCGTTTCCGTCAAGATCTCAACGCCTAGCGCTTCGGCCTTGGCGCGCTTCGACCCGGCGCTTGCGCCCGCGATGAGATAATCGGTCTTCGCGGAAACTGAACCGACGACCTTCGCGCCGAGGGAACCGGCCTGCGCCTTTGCTTCATCGCGGGTCATCGTCTCCAAGGTTCCGGTGAAGACCACCGTCTTGCCGGACACGGGGCTTTCGGCCGTGGAGGGCGCTTCGGCGCGCGTCGGAGAAACTTCGGCTAGCAATCTGTCAACCGCCTCGCGATTATGTGGCTCACGGAAGAATTGAATTGCGCCCGCGGCGACCAATTCTCCCACCCCGTCAATCGCTAAAAAATCCTTGTACGCGTCACTCTCTAAGTCCTGCGCCGTATCGGCCGCCTTTGCGAAAGCCTCAAAAGTCTGGAAATGGGCCGCAAACAGCCGCGCGGTTGTCTCCCCGACATGCCGCATGCCGAGAGCATTAATGAATCGGTCCAGCGTTGGTTCACGGCGCGCATCTATTGCCGCGAATAGATTCGATATGGATTTCTTGTTTGTCGCCACAGGACTTCCGTCCTTCATTGCGATGTCGCCGTCGGAGGTTTTCTTATATGTGTAGAGATCGATTTCGCCGCTCTCCTGCCGCGCGCGCAGCGTGAAGACGTCCGCTGGTTCACGGATCGTATTGTCCTCGAACAACGCGGCGATCTGCTTTTCGCCCAGGCCGTCTATATCAAGCGCTTTGCGGGAGACGAAGTGCTTGAGCCTCTCGACCGCCTGCGCCGGGCAAATAAGGCCGCCTGTGCAACGCTTCACGACGTCCTTTTTGCCGGTCTTCGGGTTGACCTCCCGAACCGCTGCGCTGCCGCAGGCCGGACAGACGTCGGGCATCCTATAGCGCTTGGCGCCGCGCCTGCGTTTCTCTTTATGCGCCTCTACGATCTGCGGGATGACGTCGCCAGCGCGTTGCACGACCACCTCATCGCCGATGCGGATGTCCTTGCGGTCGATTTCGTCTTCATTATGGAGCGTCGCGTTCGACACGACCACGCCGCCGACAGTAACAGGCCGCAGCCGCGCCACCGGCGTCAACGCGCCCGTCCGCCCGACCTGAATGTCTATGTCCTCAAGAATGGTCGTCGCCTGTTCCGCCGGAAACTTATGCGCGATAGCCCAGCGCGGACTGCGCGCCACGAAGCCAAGACGCTTCTGGTAATCGAGCCGATTCACCTTGTAGACGACGCCGTCAATATCGTATTCGAGAGAGGCGCGCGCCGTCTCTATTTCATCGTAGGCGGATATTAAATCGTCCACGCCGAGACCGATCCGGAGCAGCGGAGTGACGGCAAAGCCGATTGATTCAATGCGGCGCATGGCCTCGAAACACGTCTCAGCAAGCGGCTCGCTCACCTCGCCCCAGCCATGGGCGAAGAACCGCAATGGCCGAGACGCCGTGATTGCCGGATCAATCTGGCGCAAGGACCCGGCCGCCGCATTGCGTGGGTTCGCGGCCGGGCTCTCGCCCATCGAGGATAGAGTTTCGTTTAGGCGCTGAAAGTCGGCGGGCGACATATAGACTTCCCCCCGCACTTCGAGAATGTCGAATTCAGGCGAGATCTCTTTCGGAATATCCTGGATCGTCAAGACGTTCGCCGTCACGTTTTCACCGACGCGGCCATCGCCCCGCGTTGCGCCGGATTTCAGCACGCCCTTTTCATACCGTAAACTGAGCGAAAGGCCGTCAATCTTGGGCTCGGACGTCAGTTCGAGCGCCTCTTCTTCTTCGAGTTTGAGAAAACGCCTTACACGGGCGATGAAATCGGCAACGTCGGTTCTGTCGAACGCGTTGTCCAGCGATAGCATCGCCTGCGAATGCCCGAGCTTCTCAAACGCCGTCGACGGGGTCGTCCCGACGCGCACGGTCGGCGAATCGGCCCGCTTCAATTTTGGAAAGGCGCGCTCGATCAGCGCCAGCCTGCGCCGCAGCGAGTCATACGCCGCGTCGCTAATGACCGGCGCGTCGTCTTGATAATAAGCGGCATCAGCCGCATTGATCTGATGGATCAGCGCGTCAAGTTCGGATTGCGCCTCCTCCGGCGTTAGGTTTTTGACAGGCTTCATGATGGCGTCTTAGGCGGATTTGCGCCGGCGGGGCTTGCGTCGCGGCGCGCCGAGGAGAGCGGCTGCTGCTGCGCGCGCCTCATTTGTCACGTGCGCGCCAGATAGCATTCGAGCGACCTCTTCGACGCGCGCGGCGGCGTCAAGGGGCACCACTTTTGCGCGCGTAACGCCGGCTTCGGCGCTTTTCGATACGAGGCAGTGGGCGTCGGCGCGGGCGGCTACCTGGGGGCTGTGCGTGACGACGAGCACCTGCGCGCCGGCGGCGAGCTTCGAAAGACGCTCTCCAACCGCGTCAGCCACCGCGCCGCCGACGCCGGAATCCACTTCGTCGAAGATGATGACCGTACGGCTCTCCATCTGCGCGAGCGCCGCCTTCATTGCGAGTACGAAGCGCGACAGCTCCCCGCCCGACGCAACGGTCTTCAAAGGACCAAGCGCCGTATCGGGATTGGTTGCGACAAGGAACTCTACGACGTCGACGCCTTCCGGACCGGGCGACGCGTCATCGGTCCGCACGTCAACTTCAAAAGTCGCCGCCCCAAGCTTCAGCGGTTCGAGCTCCTTTGCGACGGCGACGACAAGTGCCGCAGCCGCCGCACGCCTGGCGCTCGTCATGTCTGCGGCTTGCGCTCGATACTGACGATCACGCTCCTTGGCTGCTTTTTTTAGCGCTACGGCGTCCGCCTCGCCTTCTGTCGACCGCTGCAGCGCCTCTTCCGCTTCCGTCGCCAGCTGCGCAAGTTTATCCGCCGCAACGCCGTGCTTACGCGCCGCCGCCCGGATTGCGAAGAGCCGCTCTTCAACCCGGTCTGCTTCGCCTTGATCGTAAAGAAACCGTTCGCTAGCGGTCTCCACGACGCCGCGCGCATCGCCGAGCGCCGTAAGCGCGGCGTCAATGCTCTCGATAACGCCCGCCAAAACGTCGGCGGCGGCGCCTTCCGATACCGCCCTTGAAAGCCGCCGCACGCATTGCGCCAAGCGACGTTCCAAGCCGTCATCGCCAAGCGCCGCCTGAACGGCCGCCAGATCTTCGGTAACCTTTTCCGCCGCGCTCAGCTCGGTCCGGCGCGCCGCCAACCGCGCTTCCTCGCCGACTTCCGGCGCCAGCTTGCGCAATTCGTCGACCACGAAGCGCAGATACTCCGCCTCCCGAAGATCCTTTTCGGACTGGTCTCGGCGCGAATCAAGCGCCGCAAACGCATCGCGCCTTTCGGCATGGGCCTTCCGCAATGCGGCAACGTGAGCCTCCAGGCCGCCATAAGCATCAAGCAAGCTCCGGTGGGTCGCCGCGTTCAAAAATCCGCGTCCGTCGTGTTGGCCATGAATCTCAAGAAGCGCGCCGCCTATTTGCCGCAGGACGGCGACGGCGGCCGGCTCGCCATTGACGAAAGCCCGGCTCTTGCCATCAACGTGTTGAACGCGTCGCAGGATAATCTGATCGTCGTTACGGGCGTAGCCGCATTCTTCCAACTGCGCCCATGCGGGATGCGTCGCCGCGGGCTCGAAGACGGCCGTCACAGCGCCCTTCTCCGCGCCTGGGCGCACGCCGCCGCGCCCGGCGCGCCCGCCAGCAGCGAAGCTCAATGCATCCAGTAGAATGGATTTGCCGGCGCCTGTTTCGCCGGTCAGCGCCGTGAGGCCGGGCCGGAGCGTCATCGACAACTCATCGATCAGGATGAAGTTCTGGATGTGCAGGGCGGTCAGCATGTAGCGCCTCGTCGAGCGCCTGAAGATGGCGCGTCATGAGCCGTTGAACGTCGTGCGGAAACAACTGGTCGTAAACTGACCTCACCTCACGAACACGGGCACGCGGTCAGAAATCTCGGCCGCCCGAACCGCGTAGCTTATACATAATCGACATCGCCGATCGGTTCTAGAGAGAGGGGGCCGCGTTGAGGGCAATTCACCCGCGCAGCCGTAAACGCTTCACAATAGCCCGATCAAAGCGGAAACCGCGCTCGACCTGGACGTTTTAGCCGCCCGGCAACTGATTGGCGGGCGGAATAGGCGAGTTGTTGCCAATATCGTCATCGACCGGGGACGAAGGGCGATCGAGGTCGACGGGCTTCTTGATCTTCAACTCGTCGTCCTTTTTCCTCTTCTTGACCTTTCTGAGTGCGGAGGGTTTTGGCGTGCTGCCAGGTTGTAGCACGCCTGCGTCATCCAACAGGTTGTAGCTATGACGATACCATTTGCTTCCCGGGTAATTATATCCCAGCACCGACGCAATCTGGCGCGCTTCTTCGACGATTCCGATCTGCATGTATGTCTCGACGAGACGATGGAGCGCTTCGGGCACATGGCTCGTCGTCTGATAGTCATCAACAACTTTCTTAAATCGGTTTACAGCAGCGATGTGCTTTCCCGCGCGAAGATAAAACCTTCCGACATACATCTCCTTGCCGGCTAGATGGTCGTAGGTGAGATCGAGCTTCAGGCGCGCATCGCGGGCGTACTCGGTTTGAGGGTAGCGGCGCACCACATCCGTCAGGGCTGCGACGGCCTTATTTGTGGAATCCTGATCGCGGCCGACATCCTGGATCTGCTCATAGAACGAAATCGCCTTTAGATAGTAGGCGTACGGCGCATCCTTATTGCCGGGGTGTAGCGAAATGAACTGGTCGAGCGATGCGATCGCCTCATCGTAATCATTCTGGCGATAATACGAAAAAGCCTTCATCAACATGGCGCGACGCGCCCAGGTGGAATAAGGATGCTGGCGTTCCACCTCTTCGAAGAGCGGGATGGCGCGGTCGTAACGGCGCCGCTCCATTGCTTCGGCGGCGTCGGAATATAACCCCTCAGCCGGCCTCTCGACATAGGCGAATTTCTCCTTACCGCCGCCGCCACCGCAGGCCGCTAGGGAGCATGAAACAGCCAGCGCGGCTAAAGCCCGTCGCATCATCATTGCAGCATCCTGACGCCTCACACGCACCCGCCTTCCGCCCCGTCCACGCCCGCTGACCACCAGAACCCAGCCGACGACGCAGAATTACTGGGCGCGTGGGGCGCGGTCAAATCCGAGATCCGCCGCCGCCGCCGCAAGGCGCTTGACGAATGCGACATTAATGTCGTGACCCGGCCGAACGGCGACTATTCGGCCTTTGATCCGCGCGCCGAGGAGCGAGAGGTCGCCGACAAGGTCGAGAGCCTTGTGGAGCGCGAACTCAAGGGGTTCGCGCAGGCCGCCATCATTCAGTACCGCGCCGCCGTCCACCACGATCGCGTTGTCCAGAGACCCACCGAGCGCCAGGCCGGCGGCGCGCATCCCTTCGATGTCGGCGCGTCGGCAAAAGGTTCGCGCGCTGGCCAGGCCGTCAAGCGACGCCGCGTCGCCGTCGAGATCGACCTCAACTCGTTGGTCGCCGATGGCGGCGTCTGGAAACTCAATTGACACATCGAGAACGCGGGCGTCGCAAGGCCCTAGGGCGATCGACCGATCGCCATCATTTATTTCAACTGGCCGATCGAAAGCGATCGCCATCCGCGGAACTCCAGACGGCGCAGTCCCGACCCTGAGAATCTCACGCACGATGTCGCGCGCGCTTCCATCCATGACCGGCGCCTCAGGGCCATCGAGCGTTATGGCAACGTCGTCGACGCCGCAAATCGACAAGGCCGCCATTACGTGCTCGATCGTCTTGACGGACCCCCCATCATCGCCAGCGATCTCAGTGCCGAGGCGTGTCGACGCAAGTCCGCTCCAATGGGCGGGGATCACCGGACTCCCTTTTAAGTCTGCGCGAATGAACTTTACGCCGGCGCCCGGCGGCGCCGGCTGCGCCGTGAGGCGAACGGACGCGCCGGTGTGCAGACCGACGCCGGCCAGTTCAAACCCGCCAGCCAAAGACCCCCGTACGCCATCTTCAACAAGTGCCGCCATAGGGCGACTATGACGAAAAAAAGCCGCCGATCCAATGGATCGACGGCGTTATCGCCAGATGCAGAGCGGTCAACGCTCGTACTGCGCAGATGGCTAGCTGACGCGTTTCTTTCGTAGGAACGACGGGATCTCAAGCTCCGCATCGACATCATCGTCAAATAGGTCGCTGCGCGGCGTCGGCTTCGATTCCGCGGTCTCAGGAGCGGCTGCGGCGCCTGTCCCGGCCTCGACGCCCTCGTCAGGTTTTTGCCCGGCAAGCGGCGAGGTCAATCTGTTGATCGCCGCACCAAGGCCTGTCTTCGCGCCAGAACCGCTGGGCTGACCATCCCGAAACGGATTGCGAGCCGCCCCGCTTCCCTGGGCGCCGGACGGCGCGCCATCCATCAGCATACGGCGAATACGCGCCTGAACGTCGCCGACCGGATTGGCCGGTTCCGGCTGCGCCGCAGACGCCGCAGCAGGGTGCGCCGCAGCAGGGGGCGCCGTAGTCGGCGCGGGCTGGCGCGCCGGTTGCGGCGGCGCAGCGGCAGGCGGCGCCTCGCGGGGCGTCGCCGCAGCCGGCGCCTCGCCGACGGGATCTTCGGATCGCCAGGGGCGCGAGATGGAAGATGCAGTCGACGTCGAGGAGGCGCGCATCTGGTACCCGCCGCTTTCTCGCTGCGCCGCCTCAATGCCGGTGGCGACGACCGATACGCGCACCCGGCCTTCAAGATCCTGATTGAACGTTGACCCCACGATGATGTTCGCATCCGGATCGACCTCGGCGCGAATCCGGTTCGCCGCCTCGTCAACCTCGAACAAGGTCATATCCATGGAGCCAGTGATATTGATGAGCACGCCCTTGGCGCCCTTCATCGAAACTTCGTCAAGGAGCGGGTTGGAGATCGCGGCCTCGGCGGCCTCAATGGCGCGCTTCTCGCCATCCGCCTCGCCGGTGCCCATCATCGCCTTGCCCATCTCGCTCATGACGGTGCGCACATCATTGAAATCGAGATTTATGAGCCCCGGCATCACCATCAAGTCAGTAATGCCCCGAACGCCTGAATGAAGGACCTGATCGGCGAGCGCAAAGGCCTCATGGAACGTGGTGCGCTCGTTCGCAATCGAGAAAAGGTTCTGGTTCGGAATGATCAGCAGGGTATCCACATGCTCCTGCAGCGCGTCGATGCCCGCTTGGGCGATTTTCATCCGGCGCGCGCCTTCGAAATGAAAAGGCTTCGTCACGACGCCGACGGTCAGAACGTCGCGTTCTTTCGCTGCGCGCGCGATGACGGGCGCGGCGCCAGTGCCGGTGCCGCCGCCCATGCCCGCGGTGATGAAGAGCATGTGGGAATTGCCGATCTGTTCCACAATCTCTTCAAGGGACTCCTCGGCCGCGGCCCCGCCGATCTCGGGAAGCGACCCGGCGCCGAGCCCTTGCGTCGTCGCCTCGCCCAACTGGATGCGCTTGGTCGCCTTGGAAAGGCCGAGGGCCTGCGCGTCGGTATTTGCGACGACGAATTCAACCCCTTCAAGCGAGCTCTCGATCATGTTGTTGACCGCGTTGCCGCCGGCGCCGCCGACGCCGAAAACGGTGATGCGCGGCTTGAGTTCGGTCAGCTCCGGGACGCTGAGGTTTAGTGGCATTGGTCGCTCCGCTTAACGCCTGGTTTTGCTTGGCCCGCTCGAGTCTTGTTCGCCGCCAGTTCATTCAGGCTGAATGCGACAGACGACTTCGCCCATCGCACGGAGCCTAAAGACAGCATCGCCGCCATTCGAACAGGGTTAAAAGTTCGTTCAGAACCCTTACCAAATCCTTAACGGCGATAAATGAGATGTGTTCGCCGGCCAAATCAACACCGAGGGCGACACGCGGAATCAATAGGATTCTGAAGCTGCGCAAATCGCCATTTCGGACGGACCACTTCACGCAGGCGCTGCGCTTAACTAGCGAAATGCGGGCCTCAGAAATTCTCCCTTAGCCACGATCCGACGCCAGACATGAGCGATCGCGCCCCACCCACGGCGCGACGTGCGTCCGAAGGCGGATGGTCTCGACCGGCAAAGCTGCTTGTGTCGGGCCGCGCCGCACTGCGGGCGACAAGCTTGAGCGCGCCAAGCGCGGCCGCGAACTGCGGCGCCGCGGCCGCCTCCGGCGCGGCTACGAAGTCCGCCGGCCGCCCTAGCCTAGCGCGCGCGCCGACGATCCGCTCCACGGTCCCAATGACGCCGAGCAGCAATGCGCCGCCGCCGGTGACAATGACGCGCCGCACATCCCTTGCATTCGCGCCGGCGCGCGCAGCGGCATTCAGGGTAAGCTCCAATATTTCTTCAAGGCGCGGCGCGATAACCCCGGCAAGCTCCGCGCGCGAGTGGCGCGCGACCTCTCCCGGGGCGCCGAGCTGGGTGAAGTCGATGAGGCGATTGGCGTCTTCCGGACCCGAGAACGCGCAACCCTGCAGCGTCTTGATCCGTTCGCATTCCGTCAGCGGCGCACCGAATATCTGCGCGATATCGCGGGTGATGTTGTCGGCCCCGACAGCGACGCCGCCGCAAGCGACCAGCGCCCCGCTTTCGAAAACAGCAAAATCGGTAGACTTGGCCCCGAGATCGAGGACAAGCGCGCCCAGATCCATCTCGTCTTCCACAAGGACCGCGGCCGACGCCGCTTTCGGGCGCGGTATAATCGAGTCGAGTTTGACGCCCGCCCGAAGAAGAGCCGCCTCCATGTTGACAACCGACGTGTCTCTCGCGCTCAGCACCAGCGCTTCGAGGGTCAACAGATCGCCTGCGCGCCCTATAGGCTCGGCGATATCAGTCTCGCCATCCATGCGAAATCTCACGACGTCAGCGGCGACGAGCGCGCGACCTCGGTCGACCATCAGCCCGACGGCGTCAAGACACTCGGCGACGTCCTCGAGCGTGACGAGCCCCCCGGCGATCGGTAAGTCGATGGCGACCCGCTTCGACGCGATTGATCGCCCGGGCGCGATCATCGCCGCCGATGAAATCGCTTCGCCCGCCATGCGCTCGGCGGCGTGAATCGCACTGCGCATCGCCTCTTCGCTATCGTTCGCGCTGGCGCCGCGCGCGAGCCCCTGCTGGCCGATGCCAACGATGTCAGGCTCGAAGCCGCCGCCGGCGACTTCAACAAGCGATGCGATCGCGCAAGCGACCTTTGAGCCGCCGATGTCGATCGACGCCACGAGATCGCCATGCTTGCGCGTTTTGCCGCGTTTCACTGTTCAGGCGTTCCAAACTCAGAAGACCGATGCGTCGCCGCGTTCGCGGCAAATCGATTCTTGCATAGTCGCGTCGAAGACTATCCGGAGGCGTCTATTTCAACTGCTTCCGTCTCAATTCGCCGGCGGACGACGACCCTCTCTCCATCACGCAGATCGATGTATTCGAGCGCCTGGTCAAGAACGCCGCGCGCTTCATGCATGCGCCATAAGAGGTCGACCGCGGACGCGGCGCCGTCCTCCGGCAGGAGGACGTCGATTCCATTGCGCAGGCGGAGGTTCCAGCGACGCTCGCCGACGCGAATGACAGCGGAAACGGCGCTCGCCAATTCAGGTCGAATCTCCAGCGCGCCGAGCAACGGCGCGGCGGATTCCGGCGCGCCGGCCCCGACGATCATGGGCAGGTTAGGATATTCGTGGGCGGCGATTTCACGGATTACGGCCCCCTCATGGTCGATGAGCCTGACCAAGCCGCCTTCCTGCCACACCGCGCCCGGTGCGCGTTCATCGATCGTAATGTGCAAGGTGTTGGGATAGAGCCGCGAAACCGCCGCGCGGCGCACCCAGCCAACCGCTTCAATATCCTCGCGAACTTGTTGCAAGTCGACATGGAGAAGCGATCCGCCGGGCGCCCAGTTTACGGCGCGGAGTATCTCCGAGTGGGACACATCGTGACCGCCCCGCAATGTGATCCGCTCAATTCTTAACCCAACGGCCCGCGCCGCGGAGCGTCCAGCCGCATCGGCGCCAGTCGTCAGTGCGCGGCCGTATCCGCCCGCCCAGAACACGCCGACCGCCAATGCGGCGAGCACGAGAGCCCCGGCGATCGATGCGAACGCGTATTCCTCCAGCGCCGCGCGCGCGCGATCGAGCCTTGCGCCAATTGAGCGGTCGCCGGCGCGCCGCCTCGCGGCGCCGCGACGGCCCAACTTGCGGGCGGGGGCGCGTTTTCTTGCCGGCGCGCCCTTGCGGTTCACCTTTGGCATGACGCGTCCTCCACCATCCACGCGCACAAGGCGGGAAAGTCGATGCCGAGATGCGCCGCCTGCTCGGGCGCGAGCGACGTTGCGGTGAGGCCCGGTTGAGTATTCACCTCAAGGCAATAGACGCCATCGGCGCCTTCACTTTCGTCATAGCGAAAGTCAGCGCGCGAAACGCCGCGGCAGCCGATGGCGTCATGCGCCCGCGATGCGAGGTCAAGGCAGGCGTCGGCGACCGCTTCAGGGACATCCGCGGGCAAAATGTGCTCCGATCCGCCCGCGGCGTATTTCGCCTCGTAGTCGTAGAATTTCAGGCCGGTCCTGATCTCGGTGACGCAGAGCGGCCGGTCGCCCATCACAGCGACCGTAAGTTCCCGTCCTGGTATGAACGTCTCCACCAGCACCTCATCGCCCAGAGGCCATTGCGCGCTCGTTAGCTCTTCCGGCGGACGATTGTCGCCCTCGCGCACAATAAAGACCCCGACGGACGAGCCCTGCGCATTTGGCTTCACGACATAGGGCGGCGTCATCAAATGCCCGCCGGCGGCCTCCCGCCGGTCGGCGAGACGGCCTTCCGGCGAACGAATGCCGGCGCGTTGGAAAACTGCTTTCGCGCGCTGCTTGTCCATCGCCAGCGCAGACGCGAGCACGCCGGAGTGGGTATACGGAAGGTTCAGGATCTCTAATAGTCCCTGCACGCATCCATCTTCCCCCCATTGGCCGTGGAGCGCATTGAAGACGACGTCCGGCGTCGCCTCGGCCAACTGCGCCGCGAGACGGCCGCGCGAATCAAACGTCGCATCCAGCTCTTCGACCTCGTAGCCCGCGGCGCGCAACGCCTCGGCCGCCGCACGTCCGGAGTTGAGCGAAACCTCCCGCTCCGGCGACCAACCCCCCTTCAGCACCAGGACGCGTTTGCCTGTCATTGCGCGCCTCCTGCGGGTTCGCCGATGCGCTTGATCTCCCAGCGCAGGTCGACGCCTGTATCGCGCTTTACATCCGTCCTCAGACCTTCGATGAGGTCTTCAAAGTCGCGCGCAGTGGCCGCGCCGCGGTTGATCATGAAGTTGCAGTGCCGGTCGGAGACCTCAGCATCGCCGACCCGCCGCCCGCGGCCGCCGATCTTGTCGATGAGCTGCCAGGAGTTGAGCCCGCCGGACTGCGCTGGGTCGGGATTGGCGAAGGTCGATCCACCGGTCTTCTCGCGGATCGGCTGGCTCGCTTCGCGCGCCGCCATGATCTCGTCCATGCGCGCCTCAATCGTATCTGGCTCCCCCGCCTTGCCGTCAAACTCGGCTGAGATGAAGATAAGCTCCTCCGGCGCGGCGCTCTTCCGATAGGCGAAGCCCATATCCTCCGGCCCCAACACATGCCGGGCGCCTGCGCGATCCAACGCTACCGCGGCGCGAAAAACATCCTTCGTCTCCGAGCCATATGCGCCGGCGTTCATCCGCAAGGCGCCGCCAATCGTTCCGGGAACGCCGCGCAAAAACTCAAGCCCCGAGACGCCGGCGGCCGCGGCGCGCTTGGCCACCTGCGCGTCAAGCGCCGCCGCCCCGGCCGTTACGCGTTGGCCCTCAATCTCAATTTTCGCGAAGGGCGCGCCGAGCCTCACCACAACGCCGCGCACGCCGCCATCGCGCACAAGGAGGTTCGAGCCGACGCCAATGATCGACACTGGCACGCGGCGAGGCGTCGCGGCGAGAAAGCCCGCAAGATCATCCTCATCCGCGGGCATGAAAAGAACGTCCGCCGGCCCGCCGACGCGTAGCCAGGTGAGCGCCGAAAGGTCGGCGTCCTCAATATACCGCCCACGGACGGAAGGAAGATCCCACGATGTCGCCCTTTCAATCATGACAGCGCCTCAAGCGCCGCAGGCAGGGCGTTGGCATGCCGGGTGATGTCGCCGGCGCCGAGGCAAACGACATAGTCGCCCGGCTCGGCGATCCCCGCGATCTCGCGCGGCAGTTTGTCGAAGCTCTCAAGAGCGCGGGCGTCGCGATGGCCGTGGCCGGCTATCCCGGCGACGAGCGCATCGCGGTCAAAACCGTCAATCGGCTCTTCGCCGGCCGCATATACGTCCGAAACGAAAACGACGTCGGCTTCATTCGCGCACGCGCAGAAATCGTCAAATAGCGTACGCAGGCGCGTGAACCGATGGGGCTGAATGACCGCGATGACCTTCCCGGACGCAACGTTTCGCGCCGCGCGCAGCGCCGCGGCGATCTCCACCGGGTGATGGCCGTAATCGTCGATAATCGCAGCGCCATTCCAGGCGCCGGCCTTCGTGAAACGTCGTTTGACGCCTGCAAACTTCGCAAAACCGGACTTTATCGCCGCCTCGCTGGCGCCGATACGGCGCGCGACGGCGGCGGCGGCAAGCGAATTCAGAACATTGTGGATGCCCGGCATTGGCAGTCGGACATCCTCTATGCGGCTCGCCTCGACGACCATCCCGTCCGCGCCGCGCTCGCGAAACACGATATCATAGCGCGCCTCGCCGTTCGTGAACGAGATGTTCTCCGCGCGTACGTCCGCCTGCGGGTTGGCGCCATAGGTGATAAGTCGCCGGTCCGTGACGCGTCCGACGAGCGCCTGCACTTCCGGATGGTCAAGGCACACAACGCCGAAGCCGTAGAAGGGCGTGTTTTCGATGAAGGCGTCGAAGGCCGCGCGCAAGGCGTCGAATGAACCCCAATGGTCAAGGTGCTCTGGATCGATGTTCGTTACAACGGCGACAGTCGTCGGCAGGCGGAGAAATGCGCCGTCAGATTCATCCGCTTCAACGACCATCCAGTCGCCCTGGCCGAGCCGGGCGTTGGTGCCGTATGCGTTGATAACGCCGCCATTTATGACGGTCGGATCGTCCCCAGCCTCGTCAAGAAGCGCGGCGACCATGGTCGTGGTTGTCGTCTTTCCGTGCGTGCCGGCGACCGAAACAGTCCATTTCAGCCGCATCAGTTCCGCAAGCATATCTGCGCGTCGCACAACCGGAATGTGCCGGGCGCGCGCGGCCCTTAGCTCAGGGTTATCGGCGCTGATGGCGGTGGATACGACAACCGCCTCTGCGGCATCGACATTCTCCGGCGCATGGCCGATCACGACGTCAATGCCCAGTGACCGCAACCTCGCGATATTTGCGCCTTCAGCGATATCCGATCCGCGCACGGCGTACCCAAGGTTCTTCATGACTTCGGCAATGCCGGACATGCCTATCCCGCCAATACCAACGAAATGTATCACGCCGACAGGAAAGGGCGGCGCGGAAGCAGGCGATTCTGCGATAGCGCTCATGCGGCGCGCCTCCAGTCTTTCTCGCCGCCAAGCATCTCGTCGACGAGATCGGCGAGCGCCTCAGCGGCGCCGGTCTTGACGCGGCCCGTGGCCAACGCAGCCATGCGGACAAGGAGATCAGGACTGGAAAGGCATTCAGACAGTTGGTCGCCAAGCGCCGCCTCAAACCTATCGCCCTCGCGAATCATGAAGGCCGCGCCCGCATCGCTGAGAGCGGCGGCGTTGCCCGCCTGGTGGTCGTCCATGGCGATCGGCAACGGCGTCAGGATCGACGGCCGTCCGATGACGGAAAGCTCGGTCACTGTCGAGGCGCCGCTGCGCGCGATCACAAGATGAGCGTCGGCGATGCGGCGCGGAAGGTCCTTGAAGAAGGGCTCGACCTCAGCCGCCGCCCCGGCGCTGCGATAAGCGGCGACGACCTCTTCGTGATCAGCCGGGCGCGCCTGATGAACGACTTTCAGGCGCTGGCGGATATCATCTGACAAGCCGGCGACCGCGGCGGGCGCGCTGCGCGCGAAGACGCTTGCGCCCTGGCTGCCGCCGAAGACGAGGAGACGAATCTCGCCGCCAGGCTCGGGAGAAACATAAGGCGCGTCCGCAAGCGCGGCGACGGCGGGGCGCACAGGATTTCCCACCTCGATCGCGCTCGACAATCCCGCGGGCGCTTTGGCGAGCGCCGGAAACGCATGCGCGACAAACGCCGCGCCCTTTGCTAGGAGGCGATTGGAGCGGCCGAGAACGCCATTCTGTTCGTGTACGCCATAGGGCAGCTTGAGAAACTCCGCCGCCTTCATCGCGGGCAACGAAGGATAGCCGCCAAAGCCGACGGCGGCGGCGACGCCGCGCCGCCGAAACTCCCGCATCGACCGGATGAGGCCGCCGGCGATAGCGGCGGCGGCGAACGCCTTGCGCACCGGACCGCCGACGCTCGGGCTGCCGGCGGAAATCAGGAATTGCTCGTCAGCAGGAAACCCCTCCGCATAACGCTGTCCGCGCGAATCCGTTACGAGAAGCGTCCGCAGACCGCGACGCCGAAGCTCGACCGCCAGCGCTTCGGCGGGGAACATATGCCCGCCAGTGCCGCCTGCCGCGAGCGCCACCAGCGGCGCTTGTTCATCTGCGGCGATGCTTTTTGCGTCGCTCACGCCATGATCTCCCGCCGGCGGCGCACGCGCCGCGGACGCCTGGCCAACGCCAGCAATAGACCGACGGTCAGGCCCGCCGCCATAAGCGATGACCCGCCATAAGACACGAACGGCAGGGTCATGCCCTTCGCCGGCAGAGCGCGCAGCGCAACGCCAATGTTGATGAAGGCCTGTAAACCGATGAGCGCGCCAAGACCCGCGACGGCGCACTGCGCAAACGCTGTCTGCGCGCGCACGGCGTTCGCGAACGCCCGAACCACAAAGGCGGCGAACAGGAAGATGATCAAGAGGCAGAAAAAGAAGCCGTATTGTTCGCCCGCGACAGCAAAAATGTAATCCGCATGCGCATCCGGGAGTCGCATCTTGACAACGCCCGGCCCGTCGCCCGCCCCGGTCAACCCGCCTGTCGCGATGGCTTCGACGGACTGGCGCACCTGGTAATTGCCATCGGCGCTGGGGTCTAGAAACGCGATAACTCGGGAGGCGATATGGTCGGAAAAGAAGAAGCCAAACGCCAGAACGCCCAACGCGCCGCCGCCGATCGCCGCCACCCACAAAAAATTCCAGCCGGAGATGAAAAACATCACCATCCATACCGCAGTCAGCAGCGCCGCCTGTCCGTAATCAGGTTGGGCGACCAAAAGCGCGATTGCGACCGCGTAGAGCCCCATCGCTATGGCAATGCCCGGAAAGTCCGCATTACGACGTTTTTCTGACAGCATCCATGCCGCAACGACGACAAAACCCGACTTCATCACTTCCGAGGGCTGAAACGAAAAGCCGCCAAGCGAGACCCATCGCCGGGCGCCGTTTATCTCGCCGGCTATAAGCGGCAACAGAAGCATCGCACCGAGCCCGAACGCGAAAGCGAGAACGCCGACCCGCCTCGCATTGAGCGGCGACAACATCGAAACCCCTACTGCAAGGGCGACCGCCGGGAAAACGAAGGCAGCCTGACGCAAGGGGAAATGGAAATCGTTCGCGATGCCAAGGCGCGCGGCGGTCGCCGGACCTGCCGCGAGCAGTAAGACGAGGCCTATTGCCATGAGGGCGGCGAAAGCGGCCAGCAGGACGCGGTCCACCGATCGCCACCAGTGCGCGAGCCCCGACGCGTCAAGCCTGTTTGGTCCTTTCACGCCGCTTCTCCATTGCCGGCCGGCTGGCCGCCCGCACGCGCCGCAAGCGCTTCGTGAACGGCGCGGCGAAAGGCTTCGCCGCGCTCCTCGAAGTTCCTGAACTGATCATGGGATGCGCACGCCGGCGCCAGCAGCACCGCGCGCCGGCGACCCGTAGCCGCTTGCGGCCCGTCGAGCGCATCAGCGACGGCGCGCGCGACCGCGGCCTCAAGATCGCCGCACCGTTCGCAACGGACAACATCGCCGAGCGCGGCTTCGAAATCGCCTGCCGCCTCTCCAATAAGATAAGCGGTTCGCGTCCGCGACAGGGCCGGCCTCAACGCATCGACGCCGCCCTCTTTCGCGCGCCCCCCCGCGATCCAGTAAACCTCGTCATAGGCCGACATCGATCGCGCTGCGGCGGCCGCATTGGTGGCCTTGGAATCGTTGACGAACAGGACCCCGCCCTGCTGCGCGACGACTTCGGAACGATGCGGCAAGCCCTTGAAGCGCTCCATCGACCGAATGGCGACGGCGGGAGCGACGCCAAAGTCGATCGCGACCGCGAGCGCGGCCGCTGCATTTTGGTGGTTGTGCGCGCCGGCGAGCGGCTCAACGCTGGCGATTTGCCCCGCCTCTCCCGTCTTCTCACCAAGGCGGTAGTAGAGACGGCCGTCCAGTGCGAAGACGCCGCGGCCAAGAGCGCCCCTTGACGAAATCGCGGTGACGCGCACGCGTCCCTCCTGGGCAAGTTCTGCGCAGGCCGCCTGGGCGTAGTCGTCGTCGACGCCGACGACGGCCAGATCGCCCGAGGCCTGGTTGGCGAATATCCGCCGCTTGGCCGCGAAATAGGCCTCCATGCTTCCATGGCGGTCGAGGTGATCCGGGGAGAGATTAAGAAACACCGCGCAGTTGGCTTTGAGGCTTTCCGACAGATCAAGCTGATACGAGGACAATTCAAGGACATAGGTAGCGTCCGGGCTCGCCGCGGGAAGACTGAGTATCGGCTCGCCAATATTGCCGCCCACATGCACTTTGCGCCCCGCCTCGCGCAGAATGTGGCCGATAAGCGCGGTTGTGGTCGATTTGCCGTTCGAGCCTGTGACCGCCACGACGCGCGGGCGCTCTTCCTTCTTCATTGCGCTGATCGTCCGCGCGAAAAGCTCTATGTCACCAATGACAGGCACGTCCTCCTGCCGCGCCTTGCGCACAATGACGTGCGGCTCCGGATGCGTTAGCGGCACGCCGGGAGACAGAACGACCGCCTGGAGTTCGGCCCACGGCCATTCCTTCGGATGGCTTGAGGGAAAGGCCGTCTCGTCGGCCGCGGCGCGCGCCTGCTTAGCCTCGTCCCAACAGTAGACTTCCGCGCCCGCGCTGACGAGCGCGGCAGCCGCCGCCCGCCCCGTCGCGCCGAGGCCGAAGACTGCGTATTTTCGTTTCGAAACGCCGGTCAGCGCGAACATATCCGCCTCAACATTTGGCCGTTCACCGCAGCTTCAGGGTCGACAGGCCGATCAGCGCGAGAATGACCGCAATGATCCAGAAGCGAATGACGATGGTCGATTCCTTCCAGCCCAATTGTTCGAAATGATGATGGATCGGCGCCATTCTAAAGACGCGTTTCCCGGTCAGCTTGAATGACGCGATCTGGACCATCACCGACAGCCCCTCAAGAACGAACAGGCCGCCGACGATTGCTAGCACAATCTCATGCTTGGCTGCGACGGCGATCGCCCCAATCGCGCCGCCGAGCGCCAGCGAGCCTGTGTCGCCCATGAAGATCGCCGCCGGCGGCGCGTTGAACCAGAGAAAGCCGAGCCCCGCCCCGATTATCGCGCCACAGATGACCGCGAGCTCCCCCGCGCCCGGCACGAACGGCACGCCGAGATAGGACGCGTAAATGGCGTTGCCCACGAGATAGACGATGAGGCCATAGGCCGCCGCAGCGATCATTACCGGCACCGTCGCAAGACCGTCGAGGCCGTCGGTGAGGTTCACCGTGTTTGATGCGCCGACAATGACGAAAGCGGCGAAGGGAATGATCATGAAGCCGAAGGGCACGCCGGGCGCGCCGAACCAGTCCTCAAATAGGCGCAACGGAAAGAAGGGCACGCCCACCGACGTGGCGATGCCCGGCGGCGCGGCCGGATCGGCGGCGAGAATGTCGACGCAGTAGTAGCCGGCGACGAGCGCCACCGCGAATTGCACGCTTAGCTTTAAGCTGCCGACAACGCCATCTGTCGTCTGTTTCGTCACTTTCATGTAATCGTCGATGAAACCAAGGGCGCCGTAACTCAGAGTCACGCCCATCACGATCCATACGAACGGATTATCAAGGCGCGCCCAAAGGAACGTCGCCACCGTCATTGAAAAGAGAATCAATACGCCGCCCATTGTCGGCGTGCCGGCCTTCTCGATGATGTGCCCTTGCGGGCCGTCCTTTCGGATCGGTTGGCCCTTGCCCTGCTTGCGCCGCATCCAGCGAATGAGAGACGGCCCGAAAACGAACGACAATAGAAGGGCGGTCACGATCGCGCCGCCCGTCCGAAACGTCAGGTATCGGAATACGTTAAAGAGCTGGAAATTCTCTGCGTAGGGCGTGAACAGCGCGTAAAACATCGAACCAGCGAGGCGTTTGTGGCGGCGAGGCGGCCGCTGATTAGACGGAGCGGCGCGCGGGCGGCCGGGCGGCGTCAGGCGACGCGCCCTGGGGCGCCGGCGCGACATTCGCGGCGACAAGCGCGTCGATGACGCGGGCGACCTTAGACGCGTTCGATCCCTTGACCATTACAATGTCGCCATCCCGCAGCGACGGCATCAGGTTCTTTATCAACGCATCGACATCTGGCGCCGCAACGCCGCGCATCTCAGCAGGCGCCGCGTCAACCAGGCATTTGGCGAGAGCGCCGGCCGAATAGACCTTATCGACGCCCGCGGCGACGAGCGAATCGACGAGGCCGGCGTGCAACGCGGGCGCATCCGGGCCAAGCTCCAGCATGTCGCCCAGGACGACAAGTTTGCGCCCGGCCTTCCCCTCCGCCGCAGCCAGACGCGCCATAGCGCCGAGAAGGGCAATCGCGGCTCGCGCGGACGCAGGGTTTGCATTGTAGCTTTCATCAAGCGCCGTCACTCGCCGCCCGTCGGCGAATTCGATCCGCAACTGCGCGCCGCGCCCGCCACCGGCGCCGAAGCGCCCAAGCCGCGCGGCCGCCTCCTTCACCGGAAGCCCGAATTCGATAGCCGCGCCGAGGGCGGTCATGGCATTCATGGCGTGGTGCTTCCCGGGCGCGCCGATATCGAATTGCAGGCGCTGCCCGCCCGCGAATGCAGCGGCGCGGCCCGTGACGCCATCGGTGCCATACTCCAGGAGGCGCACATCGGCGCGGGCGTTCTCGCCGAAGGTGACGATCCGTTCAACTCCCGCCTCGCGGGCGCGCTCAACCAGAAAATCGAAATGCTCATTGTCTATAGGCAGTATCGCGACGCCGCCCGGCGCGAGCCCGAGCATGATCTCCGCCTTGGCGCGCGCGATCCCTTGGACGTTCTCGAAATTTTCGAGATGCGCTTCACCGACAGTGGTGATGACGGCTATGTGGGGCCTGACGAGCCGGGTCAGGGGCGTGATTTCGCCAGCGTGATTCATGCCTATCTCAAATACCCCGAAGTCCGTCTCCATCGGCATTCTCGCAAGGGTCAGCGGCACGCCGATATGATTGTTGAGGCTCTTGTCAGGCGCGTGAGTCGCGCCGAACCCCGACAGAAGGACACGCATCATTTCCTTGGTCGACGTCTTTCCCGCGCTGCCGGTGATTGCGACGCGCCGGCCGAAATTGCGACGCCTTGCAGCGATGGCGAGGTCTCGGAGCCCTGCGTCGACATCGGGCACCACAAGCATCGGCGCGTCCGCGGGCGCGGCGTCGGCGATCCTTGAGACCAGCGCCGCCGAAGCGCCGTTTTCGAAGGCCGCGCTAAGGAAGTCATGGCCGTCGCGCGCAGCTTTCAACGCGACGAAAATATCGCCCTTATTGATCGCACGCGTATCAATTGAAATCCCGGTGGCGGCCCATTCCTCCGCTGGCCAGCCTCCGTCCGCGTCGGCCGCGCCTTTTTCCGGACGGATGCACAAGGCCCCGCCCGTGGCGGCGGCCGCTTCATAGGCAGTCCACAAAGATGCGCTTGGGACACCACTATCTTTGTCGCGCGCCCTCATACCGCCTCCGTCTTGCCACGGACCCGCTCGGCCGCCTCGGCGACGGCCGCGCGGTCGTCGAAGAGCCGCACCTCGTCACCGACAATCTGGCCCGTTTCATGTCCTTTTCCAGCCACGATCAGGATATCCCCGGCCTCAAGCATTTTAACCGCCGCCGAGACAGCCTCTTGTCGGTCGCCGATGTCGACCGCGTTCGGCGCGCCCGCCATAACTTCCCGGCGAATCTCAGACGGGTCCTCCGAGCGCGGATTGTCATCCGTGACGACAACGACGTCAGCGTGCGAGGCGGCCGCCGCGCCCATCAACGGACGCTTCGCGCGGTCGCGGTCGCCGCCGGCGCCGAAGACCACGATCAGGCGTTTCTCAGCGTGGGCGCGCGCGGCGCGCAGGGCCGTTGCAAGCGCTTCCGGCGTGTGAGCGTAGTCCACAAACGCGGCCGCGCCATTGATCTCAGCGGCCTTCTGCATTCGGCCCGGCGGCCCTTCAAGGCCATCCAGCGCACGGACGGCAGCCGCGAAAGGCGCGTCATCCTCGACGCACGCGGCGAGCGCCGCGGCGGTAAGCGCGTTTTCAATCTGGAATGCCCCGATGCAGGGCATGGAAAAGGCGATCGCCTCGCCGCGGACTGTTACGCTTGCCGAAAGTCCGTCAACCTGCGCGGCGACATCGGTCAGCTGCAGATCGCGTCCGGCAACGCCGGTTTCGATCACTTCAAGGCCGCGGTTGACGGCGGCAGCGCGCATCCTGTCAGCACCCGGACCATCCATGGAGATTACCGCCACGCCGCCGTCAACCACGCACGCATCGAAAAGCCGCCGCTTGGCCGCCTCGTAGTCCGCAAAGGTCGGATGATAATCGAGATGGTCCTGCGTGATGTTGGTGAACGCGCCGGCGTCAAAATTGACGCCGTCAACGCGGTGCTGCGCGAGGCCGTGGCTCGACGCTTCGATCGCCACCCTTTCGATCCCCGTTGCGGCCATATCCTTCAAAGTCTCGTGGAGAAGCTGCGGCTCCGGCGTCGTATGGCCAAGCTCCCGCTCAAAACCCGCACCCGCCGCGCCTAGGGTGCCGATAAAGCCGCTCCTGCGGCCGAGGCGCTCCCATACGCCGGCGGCGAACCAGGCCGTCGATGTCTTCCCGTTCGTCCCCGTTACGCCGACGGCTTTTTCCGGTCGCGGACGGAAAAATCTGGCGGACGCTTTGGCGAACAGACGCCTCGGTTCCTGATCGCCGACAATGGCGACGCTCCTTCCCATCAGGCCTCCGCAACGCGCGGCCGCAACGTCGTGAGAAGCGAGAACCGCCGCGGCGCCGCGGGCGACCGCATCGTCGATGAAGGTCGCGCCGTCCGCCGTCACGCCCTGAAACGCGGCGAACAGGACGCCCGGGCCGACCTTGCGGCTGTCCGCCGTAAGGCCGGAAATCTCCGGGTCCGGATCGCACGGCCTCGCCAGGACGTCGGAAAGCTTCATGGGCCGCTCCGCTCGACCGAACTTAGTTTCGTCGCCGCGCGCAACCGCCGGTTGAACAGCATCGCCTCGACCATGGGGTCGGCGTCCGGCGCCGCCGGCGGCAGGTTCACCAAAGGGCCGATGCGTTCAACGACGCGCGCGAACGTCGGGGCGGCATTCCAGCCAGCCTCCGCATGGCCCCAGTCCCCTTCGGAGGGCTGCGGATTGTCAAGCGACACCAGCACCGCATAGCGTGGCGCATGGCCGGGAAACGCCCCGACGAAGCTCGTGACCTTTTCGCGCTTGGAGTAACCGCCCCGCACCGGCTTCTCCGCAGTGCCCGTTTTTCCGATCGCGTAATACCCGGCGGCGTCGGCTTTTGACGCCGTGCCCTCGGTGACGACCGACCTCAGGACGCGCCGCATGGCGAAGCTCGTCTCGGCCGAGAAGGCGCGGCGCCCAGCCTGCGCCGGTTCGTTTTCGGCGAAGAAGCGGGGCGTCAAGTAAACGCCGCCATTTACGACGGCCGCGAAAGCGGCGAGCGCGTGCAGCGGCGTCACGGCAAGCCCGTGGCCGTAAGCGATCGTGGCGGCCTCCACCGGCCCCCACTTTTCCGGCAGGATGGGCGCGCTTCGCTCGATCAACGGAATCGGGAGCCGATCGAGCAGTCCGATCCGGCCCAAAGCTGCCCTTAGCCCACGCGGCCGGAGGTCTTCAGCCATAAGCGCCGCGCCGATATTAGATGAGTACCGGACAACCTCGCTAAAGGTCAGTACACGGTCCTCGCCATGGTAGTCACGGATTGCCCAGTCGGCGACCTGAAGCGGCGCGCGCGCGTCATAAAGCGTCGCCTCGTCTGCGAGGCCTGCGTCATAGGCTGCCGCCGCGGTGAAGACCTTGAAGATTGAGCCGAGTTCATAGCGGTCATGGACAAAATGGTTGCGCATCGCCCCCGCCGACCGCGCGCCGGGACGGTTGGGATCGAAGTCAGGCAGGCTCGCGAGCGCAATCACTTCGCCCGTTGAGACGTCGATAACCCCGCCCCAGGCCGCCTCGGCGCGGAATTGCGCCATCGCTGCGTCCAGTTCAGCCTCCAAAGCCTGTTGGACGCGAACGTCGATCGTGGCCCGTATCGGACGGCCATCTCCCGACTCGGGGAATGCATCATCGAGGGCCGCCTCCAACCCTTCAAGGCCGCCACGGCCGGGCGCGGCCCGGCCCACAAGATGGCTTGCAAGATCTTTCTGCGGATAATAGCGCTTGACGCGATCGACGAACGTCACGCCCGGCAGTCCCATCTCGAACAGCGCACGCTCCTGGGCCGGAGAAATCGGCTGCGGAATGCTTGCATACTTTCGCTCCGCGAGCCGCTCTTCAATCCACTTGGCGTCCACCTGCGGCGCAACCCAGGAGATCTTCCTTGCGGTTTCCTCGGGGTCCCATACCTCAGGTCCCGCCACTTCAATGCCTCGCATCGGCAGATTGGCGACCAGCAAGACGCCATTTCGGTCGACGATTTCCGGTCGCGGTCCGGCGCGCATCTGACGCGCCGCAGCAGCTTCCGCGCGCAATTCCTCGTCCGTCGCGACATCCAACGCCCGCAGCCCCAGGATTGCAAAAGCGGCGACAAACGCGCCGGAGCACAGGCGGATACGCCGCCGCGCGCCCTTGCCGCGCAGCGGCTGTTGCGCTCGGACCATGTGGGTCGCGCCGTCTGAAACCGGCTCCACCGCCTCCGGATCATAAACGGAGACGACACGCGCGCGGGGCGCAGCGCGGCGGCCCAACCGCCTTTCAATTCGCCTCTTCAGTTTGTGCATCTGCGTCTCTGTTTAATGTACTGAGGACGGCGCGCTCCTCGTCGTCTAAACGGCGATCTTTAATTCAACGCAGAAGGGCCGGCGGCCGCCAAAGCAGTCGGCGCGGCATCGCGGATCGGCGTTTCGCGCCCGCCGCTTTCAGCGCCCTCCAAGGTCTCATTGCGTCCAAACGCGATCATGAAATCATCCGCCGTCAGAAATTGCGCGCTCGAAAGCGGCCTAAGCTCCGTATGCGCCGCCGCCAGGTCGGCCAGCCGGTCAGGGTTCTCCAAGGACGCAATTTCAGCCCGCAGCATCTGAATCTCGCGCGCACTCGCCTCGCGGCGCGCTTCAAGCGAAGCGATTTCCCGCTCAACGGCTCTCAGGCCCGCTTCGGCATGATAGCGCCCGGCGGCGGCGGCGAAGAGGAGGACGCACAGAACAAACAAAGAAAGTCGCATTCCTAATGGCTCCAGTAAGCTTCAAGCGATGGCGCGGGCGGCGGCGCGAAATAGACGGCGGGGTCGAGCGCCAGCGCCGGCGCGGCCGTCCGGCGGGCGGCGCGCAGCTTCGCTGATCGCGCGCGCGGATTGGCGGCGACTTCACCGTCGCCTGGCGTCACTGGTTTCTTGTTGATCGGCTCAAAACTCGCCTCCGCGGCGACGCTAATCGGCGCATGCCGTGACCCGCGCCCTCCGGCGCCGCCAGCATGAGCCGCGATGAAGCGCTTAACGATCCGGTCCTCAAGCGAATGGAAGGTGACGACGACAAGGCGGCCGCCCGGCGCGAGCGCGCGCTCGCACGCAGCTAGGGCGCGCGCCAATTGTCCGAGCTCGTCATTCACGAACACCCGCAGCGCCTGAAATGCGCGCGTCGCGGGGTGAATGCGGTTCGGCGGGCCCTTCGGCTGCGCCGCCTCTATGATGTCTGCGAGCCGCAGCGTCGATCGGATAGGCGCCTGCGCCCGTGCGACGGCGATGGCCTTGGCGATGCGGCCGGCAAAGCGCTCCTCACCGAACGCCCGGAGAATCATCGCCAAGTCTTCAACGCCCGCTTGATTGACGATGTCGGCCGCATTCGGCCGCCCCCCGTCCATGCGCATGGACAACGCGCCGTCCGCGCGAAACGAGAACCCCCGGTCCGATTCATCGAACTGCATGGAGGAGACCCCGAGGTCGAAGACCGCGCCGTCGAGGGGCGGGGCATCACGGCGCTGAAGCTCCATCTCGAGATCAGCGAAGGGCGCCTCTACCGCCGTTAGTCGGTCGCCATACGCTGCGGCCCATTCCGCCGCGCGCGCGATAGCGGTCGGATCGCGATCAAAGGCGAAAACGCGCGCGCCGGCGTCAAGCATCGCGCGCGAATAGCCGCCAGCGCCAAACGTGCCATCTAAGAACACGCCGCCGCGCAAAGGCGAAAGGGCGGCCATCGCCTCCTGCAGCAATACGGGCGCGTGGGGGCTGTCGCCGCTCACGTGTCGAGCTCCGCCGCCGCGGCCGGCGCCCCTGGATTGCGTAATCGACGCAATGCCGCGCGCGCCGTTTCCCTGTGATCGGCGATCGTCTCCTCCGCGCCGTCCTCGCGCCAAATCTGAAACGTGTCGCCGAGGCCAACGAACTTCGCGCGATCCTCGATGCGCGCGTGCTGACGAAGCTCCTTTGGCAATATGAACCGGCCGTCCTGATCGAAGGCGATGGGGCGCGCCTGGCCGAGCAGCGCGATCTCCAGCGCCCGCCGATCCGGATCGAATGGGTCGAGCGCGGCGATGCTCGCCTTCAGGCCCTCGATATAGTCCGGACCGCCGCAATCCAGATGCGCCCCTTCCAGGGACGGAACGCAGAAGAAACCATTGAAGGCCACAAGGTCGAGCGCCTTGCGAAAATCGGCCGGCGCCTGCACGCGGCCTTTGGCGTCGACCTTGTTCGCATGCGCCCCGAGGAATGAGGACGCGCCCGAACGGCTGGCGGATATGAGCATGCACCTCTCGCCTCTCCCCGAATCCGGCGCAGCCGCGCCGGCAACGCGCGTTTCAGTCCCGAAACGTCCCATCGGCTCGCAAACGCCCTTCGGGCCGACGCGGCGTCATGTGGGCCGCGAAAGCTCCAATTGGGCCAGACCGGGATGTTAAGACAATATTCGGGATATCACGGGCGAGACCGTCTCGTCAAACGGTCCCGCCAACGCCATCCCACCGGCGTGAAGCGACTGTTTCAACGCCTTTTTCGAACCTGCAACGACTGCTGGCCGGAAGCTCAGGCGTAATGGTTTCGAATCAGTTAGCGTCCGAAGCGTTGGAGTCCGCAACAGCAGACCGCCACCCGAACGTCGCGCATGCCTGTCTGGGGCGTTTCTAAGTTTCCGCATTCACATCAGCGCGCTGACGTTTCGTTCATCCGCCTTAACGCGGTTAACCTTTATGAAAGTAAATCAGCCTAAGCATTGTTTAAGGGAATTGCTCGAATGCCCACGCGCGCCGCAGCGCGTTGGCGCCGAACCGGGAGACGTAGGGCCATGCGGGTTTTGCTGATTGAAGATGACGGGGCGACCGCCCAGAGCATCGAGCTTATGCTGAAGTCTGACGGCTTCAACGTTTACACGACGGATCTCGGCGAAGAGGGCGTCGATCTCGGCAAAGTCTACGACTACGATATTATCCTCCTTGACCTTAACCTGCCTGACATGACGGGCTTTGACGTGCTGAAATCACTGCGCGTGTCGAAGGTGAATACGCCCATCCTCATCCTTACCGGCCAGGGCGACATTGAAACGAAAGTTCGCGGACTCGGCTTCGGCGCCGATGACTACATGACAAAGCCGTTCCACAAGGACGAACTTGTCGCCCGCATCCACGCAATTGTCCGCCGCTCCAAAGGGCATTCGCAGTCAGTCATCACCACTGGCTCGCTCACCGTCAATCTAGACGCCAAGACCGTCGAGGTCGCAGGCCAGCGCGTCCACCTGACGGGTAAGGAATATCAGATGCTCGAGCTTCTGTCGCTTCGCAAGGGCACGACCCTGACAAAGGAGATGTTCCTGAATCATCTCTATGGCGGCATGGACGAACCGGAACTCAAGATCATCGACGTTTTCATCTGCAAGCTGCGCAAGAAGCTCGCTGCGGCGACAAGCGGCGAGCACTATATCGAGACCGTATGGGGTCGCGGCTACGTGCTGCGCGATCCCGCCGAGGAAAAAGCTGCGTAACGCCCTCCTCCTGGCCGGCGACGCCAGCCAGAAAAGCTGGAAATCACAAAACGCCCTGCGAAAGCAGGGCGTTTTTCTTTAGGTCTAGGCGGCTGCGAGCGGCGACATCGATTATTTGAAGATGTTCGGTGATCGGATGTTGGCGCGGCGAGCGTTCGTGACCGAAAAAATTTACCTTCAATCTAAACGTAAGTTTAAGCACGAAAGAACAGACTAGTCGTCGGGACGGTCAGTTTGGCGATTATTGGGGAGCCGACCGAATGATGACGCGCGCGAGCGGGCGACCGCTTTACATCGCTTCGCAACTCGCGAAGCTCACACGATCAAATCGCGGCAATGTCGCGATGATGTTCGCCTTTTTCGCGCCGGTGCTCGTCGTGGCGCTCGGCTTAGCGATCGACTTTGGCCGGGCAAACCTTGCCCGTACGACCGTTCAAGAGGCGGCCGATGCGGCCCTTCTCGCCGCCGCCCGCCTCAAGACTGCGCGGCCCGACACGTCGCAGACGGAGCTCAATGCGACCGCGCAAAAGTTTTTCGACGCGGTTCTTGGCTCAGATTCCGGGATTGTCGCGCTGCCGATCACCGTCTCGCACAACGCCGCGACGAACGAATTTTCGGTCGACGTGAATGCGCACCTGCCGTCGACCTTCATGAAACTAGCCGGCGTCGACCAGCTTGACCTCGGCGCTGACACCGTCGTCGAGGTGGCGCCTCCAGGCGTCGTTGAAGTTTCGCTCGTTCTCGACGTGACTGGATCGATGGGCGACGACGGTAAGATTGACGACCTCAAAGAGGCCGCCGGCAATCTTGTCGCTTCGATGTACGCGTTGCCTGAAACGGATGTGAGGTTCGCGGTCGTCCCGTTCGCTCAATATGTGAACATCGGCACGGGCTTTAGTGGAGCAAGCTGGCTCGACATCCCTAGCGGCGGCGGCGGTGGCGACGATGACGATGACGATGATGACGACGATGACGACGATGACGACGGCGGCGGCGGTCCAGCCTTCTCCGGCTGCGTCGGATCGAGAAACTACCCTGAGAACACGGTGCACGAGGTTCTCAGCTCTTCGCCGGTCCCGGGCGTAAACGTGTGGTCAGGCGCATGCTCCATGCCCGCCATCACGCCGCTCACCGAGACGCAGTCTACAGTCGATAACGCGCTCACTGCTTTGAATACGCAAGGGTGGACTTATATCCCGACCGGTCTGATCTGGGGTTGGCGCACGATCACACACGGTCAGCCCTACCAAGAAGCACTCACAAGCGCTGAGGTCGCCAGCCGCGGCGGCACGAAAGCGATTGTTCTGATGACGGACGGTAGAAACACGCGCGCGCCGAGCTACCCCGATCATGAGTCGACCGATATCACGCTCGCCAATGATTTGACGGCTGAGATTTGCGCAAACGTCAAGGCCGACGGGATCGACCTTTTTACAATCGCGTTTGACGTCTCCGACACGACCATTCGCGGCATCCTGGAAGACTGCGCGAACTCATCGAGCGACTACTATGACGCCCAGAACGCGAACCAGCTCATCGACGCATTCGACTCGATTGGCGAGAGATTGCGGGATCTGAGCCTCAAGCGATAGCGCTGAACGGCGAGACGGGCGCGCCCCCGGGCGGCCCCCGACCGACGCGACAATAGCGCCGACCGAGGGCCGTCACCGCTCCCCCATGACGCGACGGCTTCCCCCAGGGGATCGCAGGGAATGACCGGCCGTTACGGTCGAGGACGCCCGAACCCACACGCGGTCTCAACGCGGAGCCGGACCACAGGCGCATTTCTTCCAGCCGCCTCCCCTAAACGCGCGCAACATGCCGCCCGGCCTCTCTCAAACCGGGCGGCTGCGCGGGTTCCGGCGGCCACGGCGCGCCTCCCCGACATTGCGGAGCGCTGCCATACGCGAACTGCCCCACATTCTAGAATGCGTATCGGCGCAGGATTTCCGGTCAGTCGCGCGCGGCAAAAATTCCCGATGGTCCATAAGGCGTGATGCAGGATTATGGGTCGCGGCCCGATTTCTGCTAGTCTCCCCACGTCGCCGCCTCGTCGCTTGGCGACCCGGCCGTCGCTGTCGCCCTGGAGCGTTTTCCCTGGACCAGCCTGAGAGAATGCCGCCGACGGCCTTCATCGAGCGACTGCGCGCAGCCAACGCCGGAGACGCGGATGCGCGCGCCGAGGTCTATGAGGCCGCCCATGCGGAGCTGTCGCGCATCGCGGGCGCGTTGCTGCGACGCGAAGACGGGCCGGTCTCTTTTTCCGTCGGCGATGTAGTCAATGAGGCGGTTGTGCGATTGCTTACATCGCCCGCCGCGAGCGTCTCGGACAAGGCGCACTTCCTCGCCATCGCCGCGAAGGTGATGCGGCAGGTGCTGATCGACGCCGGTCGGCGCAGGGGGGCGGAGAAACGCCAAAAGATCACAGTGACCCTCACCCCGGACGCGGAAACGCCCGCCGATGTCCCTTATGAGGCGCAACGCCTAGAGACAGTTCTGATCCGCCTTGCGGCCATCGACCCGCAACGCGCGGAGATCGTCACGATGCGGTATTATGGCGGCATGACATCGGAAGAGATCGGCTGCGTCATGGGCGTGTCGGAGGCGACGGTGCGACGAGCCTGGCGCGCAACCCGCGCCTGGCTGAAAGAGGCGCTTGATGGCGACGAATTCTGACGCGCTGGAGAGCGCCGCGCTGCAACTGCTCGAGCGCGCCTTTGACATTGCGTCGGCGGACCGTCGCGCCTTCATTGAAGGCGAAGCCGCCAAGGACGAAGCCCTGATGGCGCGCACGCTGGCGCTTCTTGATGCGGACGCAACGCCGGACAGCGTAAAAATCACCGGCGCCGGCGCCGAATTCGCGACCGCGGCCGTCGATGCGCACCCTGACCGGGTCGGCGCGTACCGGCTGACGCGCCTCATCGGACGTGGCGGGATGGGCGCAGTGTATCTCGGCGAACGCGACGCTGGCGACTTCGATCACCAGGTGGCGGTGAAATTCGTCACCGGCGGCGGCGCCGCGAAGAAACGCTCCGAACGTCTGCGCGCCGAGCGCCGGACGCTCGCCAGGCTTAAGCACCCTGGCGTCGCGCAGCTCTATGACGGCGGCGAAACGGATGCGGGCGTTCCTTATTTTGTCATGGAGTATGTTGAAGGCGAGCCGCTTGGCGACTGGCTCGCCACAGCTTCGCCCGAGCTTTCCGAAAGGCTCAATGTGTTCCGCGAGGCCTGCGCGGCCGTGCAATATGCGCATCAGAATCTGGTGATCCATCGCGATTTATCGCCGAACAATATCCTCGTCTCGGAATCCGGCGCAGCAAAGGTAATTGACTTCGGCATCGCCCGGACGCTCGGTTCCGAAGTTGATCAGGATGGACCTCGCCGAACGGCCACCCGCGGCTATGTGGCGCCGGAACGCGCGCGCGGCGAAGACGCGACAACGCTCGGCGACATTTACGCGCTTGGACGCATCTTGAGCGATCTCCTGAACGGATTGCCGTCAAACCAGGACCTCGACGCAATCGCAGCGCGAGCGAGCGCCGAAGACCCGGCGGCGCGGTATGCCTCCGTTGGCGTACTGATGGATGATCTCGACAAGGAGCGGGCGGGACTGCCGGTGACCGCACGCAGCGGCGAGGTTGGATACGCGGCATTGAAATTCATCCGGCGCCGCCGTTTCGCCGTAGCGGCGGGCGCGTTCGCGGCGCTTGGCCTCGTTGCAGGCCTTGCCACGTTCGCAATGCTGTTCGTTCGCGCCGAACGGGCGGAAGCTGAGGCGACGGCGAGGTTTAATGACGTTCGCAATCTCGCGCGAACAATGATCTTTGACGTCTATGGCGAGATTACGCCCCTCCAGGGCGCGACAAACGCGCGCCGCATCGTCGTCGAGGCGGCGCAGGCCTATCTCGACAAGCTCGCGGCGAATGACGGCGCGGCGCCCGACCTCATCCTCGAGACGGCGGAGGGTTATCTGGAGCTAGGCCGGGTGCTCGGCAGCCCTGACGGCGCCGCGCTTCGCCGGCCCGAGGCGGCGCTTGACAATCTGGACAAGGCGGTTGCGCTCCTTATGCGGATTGAAGAGCCGCCGACTCGCGACGTACTTCTGGCGCTGGGCAAGGCCCATCTCCAGATTGCGAGAGTGAGGGTCGACGCGATGAGCGACGAGACAGCAGCCGCAGCGGCGCTGGAGCAGTCGGAAGAGCGCCTCCGGCGCGGCCTCGAGGCGTCTCCCGGAGACCTCGACCTGTCGCTTGCCTTGCTCGAAATGCGCAGCGAGCGGGCGACGCTCCTCTACCGGGATGACGACCAGGCGCCCGCGCGCGCGCAGTCCCGAGACGTCATCGCAAACGCCGAAGAGTTGCGCGCGCAGGCGCCTGACGACCCGCGCATCGATCAACTCTTGGGCCGCGCGCGCACGCGGCTTGCTCTATCTCTCCTCAATGGCGTGGACACAAGGCCCGAGGCGCAGTCCCTTTACAAGGCGGCGCTTGACGACGCTCAGCGTGCGTATGAGCTCTCCGGCGGGGACAACGCCTTGAACATTGAACGCGCGGGCGCCCATCGGCGGTATGGAAACGCGCTCTATCTTAATGAAAAACACGAGGAGGCGGTCGCCCAGTTCGAGCGCGCAATCGCGCTAATAGAGCAGATTGCGGCGGCCGATCCGAACGACGCTAACGCAGCGCTGAGCCGAACCATATTCAAGGGGGAGATAACGGCGCCGCTCTCAAGCCTAGGGCGTTTTGACGAAGCCGAAGCGCTGCTTCTGGAGGCTCGAGACTGGTACCGCCGGGAGGCGGCAGAAGCGCCGGATGATCCGGTCAAGCAGCGTCGCGTTTGGGTGCACCTCTATTTCATGGCGTCCCATTACCGCGTGCGCGAAGATCAAGCCCGAAGCTGCGGTTATATCAAAGACATGGAGCGGCAGACCGACGCGATGCGCTCGGCGGGCGCGCTGCAGGAAGTGGACGCCGGCAACTGGGAGATCATCCAAAACGAATACAAAGAGTGTTTCGGGTAGCCTCTTTGCAAAACGCACAAGACAATTCGTTTCCCAGCGTGAATGCGGTACGCTCATCCTCAAAATCAGTCGAACAATTGGAGCCGCCAATGCGCCGCCTCACTCGCTATGCCTTTTATATCGCGGCCTCATTGAGCGTCATCGCCGCTGTTGACGCCCACGCCCAGACGACGGCAGAGGCGGAGACCGCGACAGTCGCCACCGATGGCGAAGGCGGGTCAGCGGATGCGGAGACCACCGGCGTTGACGTCGCAGGCCTTGTGGAAGGCCGCCGCGCGCGCACGGCTGAAATCTCGCGCAAGCTCTGGGAATACGCAGAAGTCGGATATCGCGAGAAAAAATCGTCCGCACTTCTTCAAGAGATGATGGCCGACGCTGGCTTCAGCATCACAAAGGGCGTCGCAGATATTCCGACCGCCTTTGTCGCGGAGTATGGCGAGGGCGGACCAACGATCGCGATTCTCGCCGAGTTCGACGCCCTTCCCGGCATCAATCAGGACGCAGTGCCCGACCGGTCGCCGATCCCGGGCAAGCTCGCGGGGCACGCCTGCGGCCACAATCTTTTTGGCGCTGCGTCGGCGGAAGCGGCGATCGCCGTCAAGGAATGGCTTGAGGCGACCGGCGCGCCGGGCGTCGTACGCCTTTATGGAACGCCTGCGGAAGAAGGCGGCTCGGGCAAGGTCTATATGGTTCGAGCGGGCCTGTTCGACGATGTCGACGTGACGCTCCATTGGCATGCGGACGATGAAAACTCCGCCGCAGCCCGCACGACCCTCGCCAATCGCTCGGCGAAGTTTCGGTTCAAAGGCGTCTCGGCGCATGCCGCCGGGGCTCCTGACAAGGCGCGCTCCGCCCTCGATGGGGTCGAGGCGATGAATCACATGGTGAACCTGATGCGCGAACACGTGCCTCAGGAAACACGGATTCACTACGTCATCACTCGTGGCGGGCGCGCCCCGAATGTCGTACCCGATTTCGCAGAGGTCTTTTATTACCTGCGCCACCCGGAAGCAAAGGAAGTGCGCAAAATCTGGGCGCGGCTGGAGGCGGCGGCGCGCGGCGCTGCGGAAGGCACCGGGACGCAAGTGGAGTGGGAAATCATCCACGGCAATCACCCGATCCTGGTCAACGAAACGCTGGCGAAGATCGCCGATTCAAAACTTCGCGAGGTTGGCGGCGTTAAGTATACGGACGAAGAACGCGCATTCGCGGAGAAGATCTATTCAACCCTCGATGCGCCTAAGGCGAAACTCGGCGACCAGATGAACATCACCCCCTACTCCGTCTCGCTCGGATACGGCTCCACCGACGTCGGCGACGTCTCGATCGCGACGCCCACCGTGGGCCTGCGCGTCGCATCCTGGGTGCCAGGCACATCGGCCCATTCCTGGCAGGCGGTCGCTGCGTCAGGCCACTCCATCGGGTTCAAGGGGGCGACCAACGCCGCCAAGGCGTTGGCGCTGACGGCGGTTGAGCTTTACGAAACGCCGGACTTGATTGTCGCCGCCAAACAGGAATTCGACGAACGCCGAGGCGGAGATTTCACATACGAGGCGCTGCTCGGCGACCGGCGGCCGCCGCTGGACTATCGAAGATAGGGAAGTTCCTATTTCCTGATCCGCGCGATTTCGTCAGCCATAATGTCGCGCGCGCGGCGAGCGTCGGGGAAATTCTCCGCAACCCAACGATGCTCGATGCGTTCGAGGATCTTGCCGACGTCGGGTCCGGGCGAGAGCCCCGCCGCGACCAAGTCTCCGCCGCCGATCGGGAAGGAGGGCGGCGTCCAGGCGTCAAAGGCTTTTTCGACGGCGCCGGCATCGGAAACCTTCCCGAGCGCGGCGGCGAGCCGTAGCGCGTCGCAGGCGGCGACGATTCCGACCCGGTAACCGAGGCGGCGCGCCGCAGCACTGTCGGGCGGCGCGTCGATCGAACCCGCGTTGTCGGCGGCCGCTCTCATGCGCGCCGCATTGGCGTTGGAGAGCCGGAACGCGCTTGCAAGATTCCCCCGCCCGTCCGGCGCCGCATTGGGCCAGAGCGCGGCGAGGCCAATTGCGAACGGCGCATCAGGCCAAATACGCTTAAGCGCCGTGAACGTGGCGACGTCGGCGTCATCGCCCCAGACGCGCGCAAGAACGCCCGTCGCCGCCATGCGACTTACCGCGCCGGCCGCATTCGGCCCTTCGATCAGCCGCGCCATTTCCTGGCCCACCCGTTCGCGGGAAAGTCCGTTGATGCCTGCGCTGTGCGCCGAGCAGGCGGCAAGTCCCATCGCGTCATAGTCGCCCTTTGCGAACCGGGCGGAGAACCTGAAGAAACGCAGTATCCTGAGGTAATCTTCCCTGATCCGCGCAGTTGGGTCGCCGATGAACCGCACGACGCCTGCGCGGAGATCCTTCATTCCGTCCCAGGGGTCGTAAAGGCGCAGATCAGGCGTCAGATAAATCGCATTGATCGTGAAGTCGCGGCGCACGGCGTCGAGGCACCAGTCATCCGTAAACGATACGACCGCCCGTCGTCCGTCCGTCGCCACGTCCGCGCGCAGGCTCGTGACTTCGACGCCTTCTCCGTCCACAACCGCGGTGATGGTGCCATGTTCGACGCCGGTCGGTTCCGCCCTGACGCCGGCGGTCGCTAATGCGGCGAGCGTTTCGTCCGGGGTCAACTGGGTTGCGATGTCGATGTCTTTCGCCGTGACGCCGACGAGGCCGTCCCGCACGCAACCGCCCACGAAACGCGCGCCGCCGGGACGCGCCGCCTCAAGCGCGGCGATGACGACGCGCGCCGGGCCTTCATTTGTCCAGCCAAAGCCGGCGGCCGCTTCAGGCGGCAAGGAAACGGGGCGGCTTTTCGCGTCGCCCATGGCTCAGGGCTCGCCGCCGCCGTCTGCCCCGACCCGGCGTCCCTCCGGCTGCAGCGTTTCGGCGAGCGTGCGCAGGATGCCGGCGGTAAGCCCCCAGATGTGGTAGTTTTCGTAAGGCGCTGCGAACATATTATAGCGGACGCCTTTGTGCACACGTTCCTCGGTGACGTGATTGCCCAGGTCCGCGACGAAGTCGAGCGGGACCTCGAACGCTTCGGCGACTTCGCGCGCGCAGAGGACGATTGGCGCGGCGGGCGACACCAGCCCGACGACCGGCGTGACGGCGTATCCGAGCCCGCCCTGATGAATTCCCAGTTCGCCGACAACGTCGACTGCGTCCCGCGGGATTCCGACCTCCTCCTCCGTCTCCCTTAGAGCGGTGTCGACCCGGGTGCGGTCCTCGGCCTGCACCCGCCCGCCAGGGAAGCTTATTTGCCCCGCATGCGAAGGCATGTCGGACGAGCGCACGGTCAGGAGAACGCTCGCCCCCTCCGGGCGCTTGATGATCGGCACAAGGACGGCCGCATCTTTTCTGACGTCGCTCCAGCGGCTCTCGAACAAGGCGTCGCCCACAAGGTGCGGATTAATCTCCGAGAACAGGGAGCGCACCCGCTGCGCGGACGCGCGGCGAAGGTTGCCTTCGATCATCGTTCTGATTGCGTCCACGCTCATCTGAAGCCGACTTAGCTGGATTCAACAGGGAAAGGAAAAAATACGCCTTTCGACGCGACGCCGAATGCCGGCGCGCCGTCTATCGTCCGTTCTTCGGCGGCGTCGACGAGTTCGTAGTAGGGGGCCCTTGCGACCCGCGCCTCAAGGCCGCGCCGCACATGCACGTACGGCGCCGGACCGCCGCGTTCGCCCCCGCCGCGCAGCTCGATCGCATTGTCCGGCCCTGCGATGACGCGATCGCCGACATTGGTCGTGAAAGCCAGTTCCTGATCCGGCCGCCCCCGCCGTTCGATGTCGAGCCTGACCGCGACGAACGGCGCGTCTTCGACGCGAACGCCAAGTTTCTCCACCGGCGTGACAAGGAAGTACCGGTCGCCCTCGCGTTTCAACACGGTGGAAAAGAGCCTAACCAGCTTGGCGCGGCCGATCGGCCTACCTTCGTGCACCCACACGCCATCGCGCCGAATAATGAGATCAAGCTCGCCGCAATAGTCCGGGTCCCACCGTTCCACAGGAGGGAGCGGCGTGGCCGGGTCGTCCGCAAGGGCGGCGGCGTAGCGCATCAGGTCGGTCATTGCGGCCTAAATCTGGCCGTCGCCGCGCGCCGTTACAAGGCCGGCCGAGGCATCCCCGCCCGCGCCGCCGCCGGCGCGGGCGTCAACCCCTATCTACTGGCACAGGAGACAGCGGGCGTAAGTGGCGTTGGGGTCGTTGAAGGACTCGTAGAATTCGATCTGATCCTCAACGCGCGATACGATCCTGCGCACCGCAGAATGGCTGGCGCGGGCTTGCGCGCGATCGAAGCCCATGAGTTTCATGGCTCGAACGCGAAAATTCGACAGAAACGCGTCGAATGGCGACGGGTCATCGGTCATTTCAACGCGGTCGTACTCGTCAAGGCCGGCGAGCTGCGCCGCCGCCGCCACCGCCTCGTCGATCCCGCCGATCTTGTCGACGAGTTTGAGCTCAATCGCGCGCTCGCCGATCCAGACGCGGCCCTGGCCCACGGAGTCGACGTAGTCAGTAGAAAGACTACGCCCCTCGGCGACGGTGTTCAGAAAATCCTGATAACCGAATTCCACTGATTGCTGAAAGATATCGGCGACGTTGTCCTCCAGCGGGCCGAAGCCGGTCGCGTAGAGCGAGGACAGAGCGCTCGTTCCGACGCCATCGACATAAAGGCCGAGTTCGGCCGCGGTGCGCTCGAATGTCGCGAAGAACGCAAAGATGCCGATTGACCCGGTGATGGTCGTCGGGGCCGCCCAGATTTCGTCCGCAGGCGCAGCGATCCAGTACCCGCCTGACGCGGCGCTTGAGCCCATGGACACAACCACCGGCTTTCCGGCCTCTTTTGTCGCCACCACCTGATCGCGAATGACTTCGGACGCAAACGCCGACCCGCCCGGGCTGTCGATCCGCAGCACGACCGCTTTCACGTCGTCATCCTCTCGGGCTTTCTTCAGGAAACCTGCGACCGTGTCGCCCGCGGCGACGTCTCCTGGAGGCGCTTCGCCGTCGATGATGACGCCGGCCGCCGTCACAACAGCGACATTTGGCGCGTCGCCGTCGACATCTTCGTCAAGGGCGGCAAGGTATCGCTCGTACCCGACGCTCTTGAAGCCTTCGCCGTCCTCTCCCTCGCCGAATTTCTCCGCAAGCGCCGCAATCTGATCGGGCCGCGCTTTCAATTCGTCAACCAGTCCGGCGTCGAGCGCCGCCTTGGCGAGGTCGCCGCCGGCGCTGCGCAGCGCTTCGTTGAAGTTGTCGGCGTAGTCGAGAATGGCGCTGCGATCGAGGCCGCGAGCCGCCGCCACCGCATCGACGTACCGGCGCCACATGACGCCCAGAAAAGCCTCATTCGCTTCCGCCGCCTCAGGCGACATGTCATCGCGCAAGATCGGCTCAACCGCCGCCTTGAACGTGCCGACCTTAAAGACATGAGGCGTGACTTTGATCTTCTCTAGGAACGATTTGAAGTAGGTTCCGTAACGCCCGTACCCGACCATGACGAAGCTGCCCTTGTCGTGCAGCATCACCGTGTCCGCCTGAGCCGCGAGCAGGTAGGTCTCCTGGCCATAGTAGTCGCCGATGGCGTAGACGGGCTTGCCGCTTTCCTTGAACTTGGCGATTTCCCTGGCGAGGTAGTGCGTCTTGCTGGCGCTCGACGTGGAAATGAAGAGCCGACCGAGATCCAGCACCAGCCCTGTGATCCGGTCATCGTCCTTCGCTTTGCGGATCGCCCTGACAAGATCGTGAACCTCAATGTCGCGCGGCTCCTCGGCGCCGTAGATCTCCTGCACCGCCTGTTCGAAGGGATCGACTGGCTCGGCCTGCTCGACAAGGACGCCGTTCGGCCTGATCAGAAGCGCAGCCTCTTTCGGAATTGAGACCTTCTGGGCGCTGCCGCTGAGCCCCTGGGACACCCCGGAGAAAAACCCGACAATCAGCAGGAGAACAGCGAGGCCGACGATCCCCTGAACGATCATCAAGAGGCCAATCAGAAACTTGCCAAACCCCTTCACGAAGCCCCAGACGGTCGGATTTCTTTCTTCAGCGCTCACTTACTGGTACCTTCCCAAAATACTGAAATACCTGATTAAACTCATCACTACGCCGCGCGGCGTCCAATGCGGCGGCATCGCCGTCTCCGGGGCGCGGAGCGCCAAGGCACCCAATGGCCTGCACGTGGCGATGCAAGGCCTCACCCACTCAAGTCATTTCAAGCGGCGCCCCCGCCGTTCGAAACCGGATCTCGCGTCTTCCGCCAAGCAGCAATCAGGCGCGGAGCCGCGGCCGCAGCGTTCACCTTTAAGCTTAAGCTAGATGCGACGCCTTAATAAAGCCGCCGAGGAACGCTGTTTCAATGAACCTGCGGCGAAAAGAACCCGCCGCGCGTCAAGCCGTTGCCTCGAGCACGGCCGCGTGTGGTATGCACCACGCAGCGTGATGACGAGCGCGGCGGCGCTTTTGCGCGCGGCCTGGCCACAACCATGCGGACCAACCAACTATCGGGAAAGCCGTTCGGCAGTATGGAAGAAAAAGAACTCACAGCCGCCTTTGACGCGGCGGCGGAAAGGTTCGCCGCAGCGCGAACCGCCCTGTCGGAGGTCGTATTTGGCCAAGACACGGTCATAGAAAATGTCCTCACCACTCTAGCGGCCGGCGGCCATGCGCTCCTCGTGGGCGCGCCGGGACTGGCCAAGACGCTGCTCGTGTCGACGGTGGCGGAGCTCCTGGAAATGGACTCAAAACGGGTCCAGTTCACGCCAGACCTGATGCCGAGCGATATCCTCGGGTCGGAAGTCCTTGAGGAATCGCCGTCTGGCGCCCGCGCTTTCCGGTTCATCAAGGGGCCGATTTTTGCGCAACTCCTGATGGCCGACGAGATTAACCGCGCCAGCCCGCGAACCCAGTCGGCGCTCCTGCAGGCAATGCAGGAGAAGCATGTCACCATCGCCGGCGAGCGCTATGAACTCCCGGCACCGTTTCACGTGCTGGCGACGCAGAACCCCATCGAGCAGGAAGGCACCTACCCGCTGCCGGAAGCGCAACTCGACCGCTTCGTAATGCAGATCGAGATCGACTATCCCGACATCGAAGCCGAACGACGGATGCTTGAGGCGACGACAGGCGAACAGGCGCCGCATCCGGGCGCGGCTATGACGCCCGCCGACCTGATGCAGGCGCAACAGGTCGTGCGCGCAATGCCGATTCCAGAGCGGCTGGTGGAGATGATCCTCGATCTCGTGCGCCGCGCAAGGCCGGTGGACGATGCGTCGGAGGAAATCCGCGACCTCGTTCGATGGGGTCCAGGGCCGCGCGCCAGCCAGGCGCTGACGACGGCGGCCAAGGCGCGGGCCCTTGTCCAGGGACGCGCGGCGCCAAGCGCGGAGGACGTGGAAGCGCTCGCAAAGCCGGTCCTTAGACACCGCATGGCGCTAACCTTTGCGGCAATCCGTCGAAAGACCACCGTCGACGGCCTCATCGACAAATTGATCGCCGAGACCGCCGAGCGGAGCGCGGCGGCGTGAGCGCGGCCGCGGTAAGCGAACCGGCCGAGATTCGCCGCGATGCGGCCGCGGCGAGCGACGGACTTGATGCGCTTCTTCTTGATGCGGAACGGCTTGCGCGCACGGTGGCCGCAGGCGCCCACGGCCGGCGCAGGCCGGGACCCGGCGAGACATTCTGGCAGCATCGTCCGTACGCCTTTGGAGATCCCGTCTCGACAGTCGACTGGCGCCAGTCCGCGCGTGGCGCCGGGCGGCTTTTCGTCAGGCAGACAGAGTGGGAAGCGGCGGCTACCGCTTGGATTTGGTCCGACCCCTCGGCCTCCATGGACTATGCGTCCGGCGATCTCGCCGACACGAAACGGCGGCGCGCTGACACCCTCGCGACCGCCCTCACCATGCTTCTCGCAAGGGGCGGCGAACGCATCGGCCTCGCGGGCGGGCCGCAACGGCCATTCCATGGCCGCGGCGCCGCTGAACGATTTCTCCAGGCGCTTGCCGCGCGCGCGCCTGACAATGCCGCCGCGCCGGCGCCGGACCATGTCATCCCCGGCGCGGCGGCGGTTTTGATCGGCGATTTCTACGCCGATCCTGACGAGGTGGAGCGCGCGGCGGAGAGCTTCGCTGAGGAAGGCGCATATGGATGCCTTGTCCAGGTCGTTGACCCGGCGGAAGTCGAATTTCCTTTTATGGGGCGTACGGAGTTCACTGACCCCGAAAGCCCCGAACGCCTTACTTTTGGCGACGCAGGAGCCGTGGCGTCAGACTATCGCGCCGCGTTCGCTACGCATCGCGCGCGACTTGGCGAGCTCTGCGAGGACCTCGGATGGGCGTTTATTACCCACTCCACCGACGAGCCCGCGACGACGGCGCTCCTTTCAATCTATATCGCGCTCGCCGAAGGCGGCGGCGGCGCGCCGGGGCCGGCTTAAAGGGAGGCGCGAGCCGGCTGCGCCGGCCGCCTGCTTCATGAGTTTCGTTATTGCGCGCGCGCCCGACCAACACGGTTTCCCGACTTTGGCGACGCGCCCCAGAAAGGTTTGACCGGCTGTGGCGTCAATTGCTGGCTCGCTTTCCTTCGCATCGCCCCTGATCCTCGCCGCGCTGGCCGCGCTGCCGGCGATCTGGCTTATCCTGCGCGCGACGCCGCCGCGCCCTCGCCGCGCCACGTTTCCGGCCTTTGAGCTGCTGAAACGGCTTGAGGACCGGGAACGAACGCCTGCGCGCACGCCGCTCATTTTGCTGCTGCTCCGGCTGCTGGTCGCCACGCTCGCGATCGTTGCGCTTGCCGGCCCCATACTGAATGCGCCAAGCGTCGAAGCGGACGATCGCAGGCCGATCCTTGTCGTCGTAGACGACGGCTGGACCGCAGCTGCCGCCTGGCGCCTGCGACGCAACGCGCTCTCCGCTATCGTTGAAGAGGCGCGCAGCGGCCGGCGCGCGCTAGCGCTGCTAACGACCTCCCCCGCCGCCGAGGGCTCAACCGAGCCCATCGCCGTCATGGATCCCAACTCATTCGACGACGCGGCCGCGGCTCTCGAACCGAAGGCTCTGTTGCCGGACTATGCCGGGGCGTCGGCGCGGGCGCAGGCGTCGACGCGTCCGAATGGCGGTTATGACGTGCGCTGGCTGTCGGATGGACTTGATCATCCGAACGCCAGCGATCTCGCAGAGGCGTTAGCCGCCCTCGGCGAGTTAACCACCCTTCAGGACGGAAGCGCGCCGGCGCTTTATCTCGCAGGGCGCCAGGCGGATGAAGCGGAGGACGTCTATACCGTCGCGCGCGCGCGCAACGGGGAGCGTCTGGACGGAGAAATCGTCGTAACGGCGCGCAATGGCCGCGAACTGGCGCGCGGCGCGTTCACGCTTGGCGCAGCCGACGACGCGGCCGAGGCGCGCGTGCGCCTGCCGCTTGGCCTGCGCAACGACATCGGCGCGGCGCGCATCGAAGGCGTCGCAGCCGCGGGGGCGGTTCGGCTTGCCGATGGCCGTACGCGCCGCGCGCTTGTCGGCTTCCTCGGCGACGCCGGCGCCGTCGGGGACCTTCTCGCCGGCGCATCCTATGTGAGGGCCGCGATGGCGCCGTATGCGGAATTTTTTGAGGGCACCGCGGCGGATCTCGCAGCGTCGGATGCGAGCCTCATTATCCTGGACGATGTAGCGCGCTTGCGCGACGAAGACGTCCTGCGCCTTGAGGAATGGGTAGAGCGGGGCGGCGTGCTCCTGCGGTTCGCCGGGGTCAATCTGGCCGAAGCGGCGCAGGATAACGACGCGCCGCTGACGCCCGCGCCGTTACGCGGCGGCGGGCGCGCATTCGGCGGCGCGCTGACCTGGGAGACGCCGCAGCCGCTCACCGCGTTCTCAGAGAACGGACCGTTCGCAGATATGCCGGTTCCGGACGATGTTCTGATCCGCCGGCAGGTGCTGGCCGCGCCAGGCGGCGTCACCACCGAGCGCACCTGGGCGAGCCTTGAGGATTCGACCCCGCTGGTGACCGGAGTGCGGCGCGGCGCCGGCGCAATCGTCCTGTTTCATGTCACTGCGACCCCGGAGTGGTCCGACCTACCCCTATCGGGCGCCTTCGTCGACATGTTGCGCCGGGTCGCATTCTTATCGACGGCGATGCCCGAAGCGTCTGACGCGGGCGCTGGCGACGACGCCAAACGGTTTCAGCCGGTAAGGCGGCTTGATGGTTTCGGCGCGCTCGCCCCTGCGCCGAACGACGCGCCGGGCGTCACGCTGGCGGCGGCGGCGGCCGGTCCAAGCATCGACGCGCCGCCAGGCCTTTATGGCGACGCCGCCGCGCCAATCGCCATCAATGCGGCGACCGAGGGCCTGACGCTGCGCGCGCGCGCGCCGTCACTCGGAAGAACGGCGCCGTATTCCGAAACGCCGCCGAGGCGCCTCGCAGGGCCGCTCCTGATCGCCGCACTTTGTCTTTTCGCGCTCGACGCCATCGCCGCCCTCGCCTATGCGGGCCGCTTGCCGCGGTTCGCCAGGCGCCCGGCCGCCGCGGCGTTCTTGGGCGTCGCAAGCATTGCGATCGTAACGCGGGCGAGCGACGCGGCGGCGCAACAGGCCGCAGACGAGGCCACCGAGCAAACCGCCACGTCGCCGCCGCCATTTGACGGGCCAATCGCCTCTGGAACCATGGATGCGGCGATCGAGACGCGATTCGCCTATGTCAGCACCGGCGATTCCACCGTGGACCGATTATCATTGTATGGCCTTTCTGCGCTTTCGCAGGAGCTGACCCGCCGCACGGCCGTCGAGCCCGCCGGGCCGCAAGAAGTTGACCTGGAGCGTGACGAATTGTCAGTCTACCCGATCATTTACTGGCCGATCGTCGCAGGCATGTCGGCGCCATCCGATGACGCGCTGGCGAACCTTGAACTCTTCATGCGGTTTGGCGGCCTCGTTATCTTCGATACGCGAGACGACGAGCGGGCGGTCGGCGGAACGCTGACGCCCGAACGCGCCGCGCTGCGGGAGTTGTTGCGCCGCATCGACGCGCCGCCGCTGCGGCCGCTGACGAATGATCATGTCCTGACGCGGTCGTTTTATCTGTTGTCGGATCTCGCTGGCCGCGCCGGCGACGGGACGGTCTGGGTGGCGGAAGGAGCAGGCGACAATGATGGCGTGACGCCGATCGTTATCGGCGGGCGCGACTGGGCCGGCGCATGGGCGCGCGATGACGCCAACGTTCCGGTAAGGCGCATGCCGAGCGTCTCTGCAGGGCGCGGCTGCGCAGTGCGCCCTGCCGTGCCGCCGCGCGAATGCGCCTATCGCGCCGGCGTGAACATGGCGATGGTGGCGCTCACCGGAAACTACAAGTCCGACCAGGTCCACACGCCGACGCTTCTGGAAAGGCTGGGGCCGCGGTGACCCAGGCGATCGCATGGCAACCGCTTCTCCCACTCTGGGCGATTGCGGCGGGCGGCTTCCTGGCGCTAGCCACGCTCCTGCTGGCGGCGGCGCGCGCCTCGACCCTCAGAGACATCGGCGCGCTTCTCATGCGGACGGCCGCGGCGGCGGCGTTCATCGGATTGCTGATGAATCCGCAATTCCGGGTCGCGGAGGAGTCCCCGCTGAACGATGTGGCGATCATCTTAACGGACCGCACCGCGAGCCAGAGCCTCGACGGTCGCGAGGCGGCCGCCGAGGCGACAGCTGCGCGAGTTAAGGCGGATATCGAGGCGCTAGGCGACGTAGACGTCGTCGAGGTCGACGCAACTGGGGCGGATGAAACAAGACTCGGCGCCGCGCTGGCGCAGGCGCTCGGGGCGACGCCGCGAGGCAGGCTGTCAGCCGCGTTCATCATCACAGACGGGCTGACGCGGGACGAAATCTCCGCATCGACGCTCCCGGAAGAAACAGCGCTCCATGTGATTTTCACCGGCCGACCTGACGAGATCGACCGTAAGCTGACGCTTGTCGAGGCGCCGAGGTACGGGATCGTCAACCAGCCCGCCGAGGTCAGTTTTCGCGTCGAAGACATCGCCGTCGACGGGGCGAGGGCGGCCGCAGACGGCCGCAATGTGGAGGTGGTTCTGCGGGTCGACGGCGAGGAAATCGTGCGCCAACCCGTGCCGGTCGGCGCGGAGGTGCGATTTGCGGCGCCCCTGGCGAGGCCCGGCGAGACGATCGTCGAACTGGAGGCTGCGTCTCTCAATGGCGAACTCTCCACCCGAAACAATTCCGCCGTTCTCAGAATCGAAGCCATCCGCGATCGGCTGCGCACGCTGCTTATCTCCGGCGAGCCGCACGCGGGCGAACGCGTATGGCGCAATCTCCTGAAATCGGACCCTGCAATCGACCTCGTCCATTTCACGATCCTGCGGCCTGCGGAGAAGCAGGCAAGCGACGGCGTCCTTGACCAGCGCGAACTCGCGCTCATCGAATTTCCCTATGATGAACTTTTTATCGAAAAGCTGTCGGAGTTCGACCTCGTCATTTTCGATAGGTACACGTACCGAGGGGTCCTGAACGCCTTTCATTTCGAAAATATCGCAAGGTATGTCGAGCGCGGCGGCGCCGTGCTCGTTTCGGCGGGTCCTGAGTTTTCAGGACCGCTCAGCCTCGCGGCGCGCCGAAACTTCTCCTACATCCTGCCGGTGACGCCCATTGGCGAAGAAGCGCAGGGACCCTATCGCCCGCAGGTGACCGAAAACGGCGCGCGTCATCCGGTCGTCGCAAACCTCCCGGACGCGGAGCGCTGGGGGCGCTGGCTGCGCACCCAGCCGACCGCGCAGCGCAGCGGCCGCGTGCTTATGGCGGATGCGGAAGAGCGTCCGTTGTTGGTGCTCGACCGCGTCGGAGAGGGCCGCGTCGGCGCGCTCCTCTCGGACCATGTGTGGCTCTGGGCCCGCGGTTTCGACGGCGGCGGTCCGCACGCAGAGCTTCTGCGCAGGATCGCCCACTGGCTGATGAAGGAGCCGGAGCTGGAAGAGGAGCGCCTGATCCTCGAAGAGCGCGCGGGCGCGCTCATCGTTTCGCGACGCACGCTCGCCGAAACGGCAGGAGCGACCGAGCTTACCCTTCCAGACGGCTCCTTGCGTAGTCTGGAGATGTCGCCGACTGGGCCTGGCGCGTACGTCGCGCGCATCGAAGACGCGCCTCGTGGGATCTACCGGGCGCGGGCAGACGGCCTTTTCGCCGTGGGCGAAGTCGGCCTCGCCGCGCCGCCGGAGTTCGCCGACGCCGCAATGGACCGCCGCGCGCTGACCGAAGCTGCGCTGGCGACAGGCGGCGGCGCATTTACGCTGCGCGACGGCGCAGGCGCACAGGTCGACGCGCCCGGCGTACGGCGCGTCGCGGCGCGCGCCGCCAGCCGCGCAGCGGCCACATGGGCCGGATTGCCGGAACGTAATGCGACGCGAATTGAGGCCGTTACGCTCGCCCCGGTTGCGCCGCCCATCGTTTGGCTTGCGCTCATCGCCGCTGCGGTTATCGGAGCCTGGGCGCTTGAGAGCCGCGGGCGACGGCAAACCTGAGCGTTATCGGCGCGTCTAATTTGTCGGTGTTTTGAGCGTCTTTTGATTGCCGCTCTTAACGCAGGCGAAACGCACGCACCTTACTTTTTCGTAGTCCGGGCGCCCGCCCGGTCCGCTGCGCCAGGGATGACGCGCCGCGTATAGTTGCGTACCCAGTGAGATCGCCCGTGCCAGTTACGACCGCGACCCAACCACGCGCGCCCCAGCGCGCCAAGCCGAGAAGAAGCCCGCTCGCCGGGTGGTTCGGCCGCAAAGACGAATCCGCAAGTCTGGACATTTCGGCGCTTGACGTCAGCGCCGGCGTCACGCGTGCGCTGAGGCTCGCCGCCCGAGCCCAGGGCAGCCAGGCCGCCGACGCGCAGCGCGCCCAGATAAACGATGCGCTCAACGCCATCGAGACTGCTCTTTATACGATAGACCGCATTCGTGACGTCATTGAGCAGGCATACGACGTAGCGCTGTCAGCCCAGGAGACTGCAGACGCCGCGGCGCGGGCGCTGCTAGCGGAAAGCTATGACGACCTGAGGCTCGAAATCACGAGGATAGCGGAGGAAGCGACCGAGAATGGCGCCACGCTCGTCGGCCGCGAAAAGCGTCAGATCGACGTACGCCTTGGCGGGCAGATGCAGTATTCCATCACGCCAACCAGGCTCGACGCATCCAACAAGGGCCTGAACCTGAGCCCGCCCCACAACGCATTCGTAGGCGATGAAGAAGTCGAGGCCGCGCTCTCGGAGCTGGACAACGCCCTGCAGCGCGCAGACAGGGCGGCGATCAGCTATTGCCGGGATGCGCGCTTCCTGATTGCGCGACTTGAGCTCCAAAGTCGGCTGAGCGCATGACGCGCCTCGGTCAGGGAATCCCGATCGCCTTGTGGGTCTGAACGCTCAGGCGCCATTTCGGGTGGCGCTTGCAGTAGTCGACGGCCGCCCGGGTATTCGCTTCAATGTGCGGTCCGTCCATCGGCTGCAGGAAGAAATGACGGAATTGGAGCGTCTCGAAGCGATCCGGCATCGCGTGAGGTTGCGGATAGACAAGCTTTAGTTCGTCCCCCGTCAATTGCGACAATGGCGCAGATGATTTCGGGCTGACGCAAAGCCAGTCGACGCCGTCGGGCGCGACAATCGTTCCGTTGGTCTCAACGCCAATCTCAAATCCTCGACCGTGCAGCGCTTCGATCAGGGGCTGATCGAGTTGAAGGAGCGGCTCGCCTCCTGTGCAAACGACATAAGCGCCGCCGCAATCGGCATCCGGCCACAACCGGGCGACAGCGTCGGCGAGCGCGTCGGTCCCGTGAAACCGCCCTCCCCCATCCCCATCGACGCCGACGAAGTCGGTGTCGCAGAACGTGCAGACCGCCTGCGTCCGGTCGCGCTCGCGCCCGGACCACAAGTTACACCCGGAGAACCGAAGAAACACCGCGGCGCGGCCGGCCTGAGCGCCCTCGCCCTGAAGGGTATAATATAATTCCTTTACGGAATACATCGAGTCTACACGGCCTTTCCGGCGACATACGCGGACCAGCCCTCAGCGCGCAAGACGCAGGCGGGACACGTCCCGCAACCGTGGCCCCACTCATGCGCGTCGCGCACGCCGCGATAACAAGTGTGCGAGGCCTCGCGCACTGTGTCGACCAGCGCATCGCCGCCGATTTCCTCCAACAAGGCCCATGAACGGGCTTTAGAGGTCGCGAGAACCGGCGTCTCGAGGCGGATATCCGCGTCCAGCCCGAGCCTCAGGGCGGCGATCTGGGCGTTCAGCGTTTCCGCGCGGCAGTCCGGATAACCGGTTGCGTCCTCTTCGCACATGCCCGCCGCCAGAACCCCTATGCCCCGCGCATAGGCAAGGCCCGCCGCAACCGACAAAAACACCAGATTTCGTCCGGGGACGAACGTCGTCGGCAACCCGGCCGCCGCATCTATCTCAATCGGCGTGTTGCGCGTCAACGCCGTGTCCGACATCGCGCCATAGCCGCTGAGGTCAATGACCGCATCATCGCCGAGGCGATCACGCCAGTCAGGCGACAGGCCGGCGAAGGCGCGGCGAATGTCCAGTCTCGCCTGCAGCTCCACTTCATGGCGCTGACCATAAGCGAAGCCGATCGTGTCGACGCGGTCGAACCGCTCCAGCGCCCAGGCGAGAACGATCGACGAATCCTGCCCGCCTGAGAACAGAGCCAGAGCGCGTCTTTGGTCCAAGGGACGCATGCCGATCTTTCCGTTTCGCCTTTTTCAATCCGGCCGACAATGCAAAGGCCGCCGTATGCGTTTCAATCGCATCGCCTTATGTTAGCCTCAACATGATTAGGCTCAACGCGCCGCCGGAAACGCGATGCGCTCGCGGTCCCGCGTTAGAGCGATCCAGCCTAGCGATGGAGGAAGCCCGCCCACATGCCGCGGAATGCGCCAGCCTACCTCGTATACGCCACCGCGCCGGACGCGGACGTCGCCGGCGAAATCGCCGAGCGGCTTGTGCGGGACGGCCTCGCCGCCTGCGTCAACGTCCTTCCGGGCATGATCGCGCACTTCAAATGGGACGGAAAAACACAGCGCGCAACCGAAGCCGCGATGATCATGAAGATCTCAGGCGACCAAATCGATACGGCGCGCGCCGTCTTCGTCGACCTGCACCCCTATGATACGCCAGCATTCGCCGCAGTGGCGATCGACGAGGGAGCGAGTTTCGAGCCTTTTCTTCACTGGCTTGCGGCAAGCGGCGCGGCGTCCGACTGAGCCTTCGCCGGCTCCGCCAAGCTTAACATCCAGTCCGCGGCGTCTTTGGTCGGCCCGGCGCGCGCAAGATCACGGAAGACGAGATGCCAACTGTCCGGATACGCCTTTACCTCGACGTCGCCTGACAGGCGCGCCGCCGTCTCGCGAATCGCCTTCGGGGGGATGATTTCATCCTTCTCGCCGAACAGCACCAGAATGCGTCCGGACGCAGCCTCGCTCGAACGCCACGCCTCGCCCATCAGCCGCACAAGCCCGAGCGTCGCGTCGAGACGCGTTGGGCCGATCATCAGCGGATCGGCGGCCATCTGGCGCAGGATGTCGATATTGTCGCTCGCCTGGCGGCCGGCGCGTTCGCCTGTCGCCGTCTTGCCGGGAAGAATCGAGGCGGCGACATTGATTGCGATGCGGTAGAAGAATGGCATGCGCGAACCGCCCCAGATGGCGGGCGCCGCAAGGACAACGCCGTCCGCATCAAGACCTTCTTCGTCGCCGAGGGCGGAAAGCGCCACCGCCCCGCCCATCGAATGCCCGACGACAAAGACCGGCAAGCCGGGATGCGCGGCCCGCGCCGCGGCGACGGCGGCGCGCAGGTCGGCCTTCATCGTGGGCGCGCCCGGCCATCGCCCGCGGTCAGAGCCGCGCCCGAAGCCGCGCTGGTCAAGCGCATAGGTGGTGATCCCCGACATCGCCCACTCATCCGCCGGCAGCGCGAACGCGTTGGCGTAGTCGTTCATGCCGTGAAGCGCGACGGCGATTGCGCGAGGCTTGTCGGCGGCCCAGACGGTTACCGGCAGCGAAGCGCCGTCAATAGCGGTCAGGCCTTGTTCCGTATAGGATGGAATGGCGGCGCCTGCCGGCGCATCAGGAAATGACACACATGCGCAGGCGACGAGCAGCAACGCGGCGGCGGCCGACTTTGCGCCGACGCGGGTCATCGATCCTGGCGCCAAGAGCGCGTCTCCTTTTTTCTTGTGTCGCTGCCGAACGGCCCGTTCGGCGTCGCCAAGCTCGCACGCCAGAGGCAAGAACGTAAACGATGCGCCGGCGGCTGCGGCAAGAGCTTCGCGGCACGGCGGCGCCGGGCTATGCATGCCAGATTGGCTTTGGAGACGTTCATGAAGCTCTTCGGTTACTGGCGATCAAGCGCGACGTACCGCATTCGAATCGCGCTCGCCCTTAAAGAGATTCCCTATACGTATGAGCCGGTCAATCTCCTTGCCGGCGATCAAGGATCGGATGCGCATATTGCGCGCAACCCGCAAGCCCTCGTCCCCGCTCTGGAAACCGACGACGGGACCATCATCACCCAGTCGATCGCAATTGCGGAATACCTTGAGGAGACGCAGCCGAGCCCGCCGCTGTTGCCCGGAGCGCCCAACGCGCGCGCGCGCGCCAGGGCGATCGCGGCGGCGATCGCCTGCGAGGCGCAGCCATTCATGAATCTGCGCGTGCAGCAATACCTGAAACGAGACGCTGCCTTCGACGACGTTGCGCTGCAGGACTGGCTCAACCATTGGGGCGGGGGCGCGATGCAGGCCGCCGACTCGCTCATCTCGGATGATGGGCCTTTCGCGATGGGCGCGACGCCTGGTCTAGCGGACGCATTCATCGTCCCGCAGATCTATGCGGCGCGCCGGTTCGGGATCGACATGTCGCAAATGGCCAGACTGGCGCGGATCGAAGCAGCCTGCGCCGACCATCCCGCCTTTCAGGCCGCCCACCCCGACCGCCAGCCGGATGCGCGGGCGCCTGAATAGCTGTCGCCAAATACATCGCTCTCAGGATCAACGCTCCCCACCGGCCAATCCCCCGCATTGTAGAGGCGGCCCGTCGCATATCGATTGCCGCCCCGAGGCGGTCGACCTAGAGCGGAACAGGCGCAGTCTGACGGGAGGGCGATGGGATGCCAAAAACGAATTCAATTCGGCTGTGGACGGCGACGGCGATCGCTTCGGCCCTATTCGCGCCGGCTCTTGTCGCGCCGGCCCACGCCGAACCGCAAGAGATTGAGATCGACGCGCCATTCACCGGCGTTCACGCCGCACGCGGGGTACGCGTATCATTAACGATGGGCGAGACCGCATCGGTGCGCGCGGATACGGACGATGCTGACTTTGACCGGCTCGAAGTGTTCGTGGAGGACGACGTGCTGCACGTCCGCCGTGAAGGCCTGTCCGATGGCGACGGGTTCAACCTCAATGTCGATGTAGTGGCTACGCGGCTCTCTCGGATCAAGGTCTCAACCGGCGCAACGCTTGACGGATCGGACCTTGTTCTCGACCGCGGCGCCGAAGCGATTGTCGATACCGGGGGCGAGTTGGAGGCGTCCGGAAGGTGTACGGACCTATTCGCAAAAGCGGAGACTGGCGGCGTGATCGACGCGCGCGCCGTTCTGTGCGAACGGGTAAAGGCAAAGGCGCGAACCGGCGGCGTCGTGGACGTGCACGCGAGCGAGACAGCGGAAGGATATGCGCGTCTCGGCGGCGAAGTGACCATCCATGGCGGCGCGACGATCGCCAAGCGGGGCCGCTTCTTGGGCGGCGTCGTTCGGTCAACGGGGTAATCTCCCGGCCGCAGCTATCGCGCGCGCCCAAGGGCGTTTCATTCCTGCCATCCCGGGCCGATCATCGCGACGCGATGCGCGCGCCGCTTGACGACGCTCGTCGCAGGCGCACTCTACACGCCCGAGGACACGACCTGATGAAAACGACTTCCACAAAGCGTTCCAACCGCCTAAGGCGCTCCACCCGTAGAATGACGCTAGCGGCGCTAGTCCTGTGGTCATGCGGATCAACGGTCTCCCTCGGAGGACAAGGATCGGCCATCAGGCATGAAGCGACGTCGGAGGAGACGCCAATGCAGGTGCAGTATCTGGAGATTGTCACGCCTAAAGTCGAGGAGACTTGCGCCGCGCTTGCCGAGGCGCACGGCGTCGCCTTCAGCGAACCCGAGGCCGCATTAGGCGGAGCGCGCGTTGCGTCCCTGAAAGGCGGCGGCCGGATCGGCATACGCGCGCCGATGCGTGAGGACGAGGCGCCTGTGGTTCGGCCATATTTGCTTGTCGACGACATTGAGGCCGCATCGGCCGCGGCGACCGCCGCCGGCGCTGAGTTCGCCATGACCGCGACGGAGATCCCCGGCCACGGCAAGTTCGCGATCTACTTTCTCGGCGGAATCCAGCACGGCCTCTGGGAATACTGAGCCGAAACGCAATTTCATCGGCCGCTCAAGTCTTGCGTGGACAGTGTGGGAGGTCGGTTGGAGAGCCGGCATGTCGGACGATGCGGACGCGCGTTCTAAGGCTATTGCATCAATCCTCGGCCCGACGCTTGCGGCCGTGGCGATATCCGAAACGATCAACCTGCATATCTGGGCGACGCCGTCACCGCCAATTACGTATCTCAACGGAATGATCCTGTTCGTTGCCGGCCTCGCCATTGTGCGGTTCCACAATCGCTGGCGGGCGAACTGGACGGTCCTGGTCACGCTCTTGGGATGGGTTCTTCTCGCGGCGGGAGTCATGAGGCTATTTTTGCCTGAGGCCGCGCGGACGTTGGACACAAACCTCGTCTATCCGACGACCGCGACCCTGTGCGCCATCGGCCTGTTTCTGAGTTTCAAAGGGTTCCGCTAGCTTCGCGACGCGGAGACGGCGTTGACCCGCGAAGCAGGCGCCCTAGTCTTCCGAAGATGGAGCCTTTGATATTCGCCATCGGCGACAAGACGCCGAAAATTCACCCTTCCGCCTTTATCGCGCCCGGCGCCGTCGTGTGCGGCGACGTTGAAGTCGGCGAGGACGCCTCCGTTTGGTATGGCTGCGTGCTCCGGGCCGACACCAACAAGATCATTGTCGGCGCCCGCGCCAATGTGCAGGACGGCACGGTGATCCACGTGGACGATCCGAAATGGGGCGGCCTGCCAACGACAATCGGGTCCGACGCGCTTGTGGGCCACAAATGCATGCTGCATGGCGCGACGGTGGCGGTCGGCGGCTTTGTAGGCATGTGCGCGACCATGCTCGACGGATCGGTTGTGGAGACCGGCGCGATGCTGGCCGCCGGCGCCTTTTTGTCGCCGAAAAAGCGGGTCCCCGCAGGCGAGCTTTGGGCCGGAACGCCGGCGAAGAAGTTCCGCGACCTGCGCGAAGGGGAAGACAAAATGGCGCTGATCGGCGCGGCCCATTATGTCGCCGAGGCGCGCGCGCACGAAGCTGCGTTGAACGCGAAATAGGAAAACGAATTCAATCATTTGGGGCGGGACGACGCGCCTTTGCGCGCTTGGCCCGCTTCAGCCGGAATAGTTTTGATCCTCGTGAGGCGATTTGGTCCTAGCGCCGGCTACGGCAATTCATCAGTCTTGAGCGGCGCCGGCGCGCGGCCGGCGGGTGGCTGGCCCAAATTCCGCCGGCTTGCTAGGTTAATTATGCGTCGGGGGCGAGTTGGGGATCCGCATGGTCAAGGTCATCACGATCCATGGCACGAACGCCGGGGCCGAGAGCGACCGGGGTGACGAGTGGTGGCAGCGCGGATCGCCGTTCCAGGCGGGTCTTTCCGAACGCATCGCCGACCAGCTTGAATTCGAACCGTTCCAGTGGTCGGGCGCGAATTCCGAGCGCGAACGGCGCAGCGCCGGCGCAGCGCTCGCCAAACGCCTATTGGCGGCCAAAGAGCCTGTGATCCTCATGGGGCACAGCCATGGCGGCTCGGTCGCGCTTCACGCCCTCTTCTCCGTGTTCACGAAATCGCCCCAGAAGGCCGCTGCCGCGCTGCGCGGACTGATAACCGTCGGCACTCCAATGATCCGCTACTCGGGCGCGCCAAACCCAATCTTCCGCTTCAATATCATTGGGCAGCTCTTTCTGATCTACGCGATTCTGATTGGCGGACTGACGACCGGGGCGATCATTCTCGGCGACCGGTTTGGCGACCTTTCGGCCTTGCTCGGCGAATCGGTATTCGCAGGCTTGGTGGAGTTTGAGGATAACCTGATCGGCCGTGTCCTGCAGGTTTTCACGCCGGCGATCCTAACGACCACTGTCCTGCCGTTCGTCATTCTCAATCAATTCACGCGACGCAGCGCGGCGCGCAACCGCACGTTCGCAAAGAACAAGCTCTGGCGCGAATTCCGGAACATATACGCGCCGCTTAATCACGCCCAGGACGAAGCCATCGCGGCCCTGAAGACGGGGGCCAAGCTCGATCTGACAATCGCGGATCGTCGAACCGTGCAGACGGCGATCTTCGCGCCGCTTGCGCTCGTTTTGGCCGGCGTTTTAGGCGCGCGCACCGCATCGGAGATCGTCGATGTGGAATCCTTGCGCGCGCTCGTCGCGCCGGAGGTCGAGGAACGCGAACTTGAAGAAGATCTGTCAGGGTATGTCAGTCTCGGACTTCGAGACGCGGGCTCGCAGATCCGCGCCCTTTCGGGAGACGTGCGCACCGAAGCGAATGACCGCGCCGGCCTCTTGCGCCAGACCACCGTGTTCCTGCGCGACGATTATGTTGTCCTCGACTTGGCGACCGCCGTCAGGGCGCGGTCGAAAGACGACCTCATCGCTTATCTCGAAAACCTGAGGCCGACGGAAGTTTCGGGCGTCGTCAACTTCAATGACGGCCGGGTTTGCTCGCGCGATGCTATCTATCTCACTCTCGACGGCCAGGCGGCTTTGATCGAACGCGCCGGAGCCTTGACCGGCGATTATGCCGCGCGCGCGCGACCAGCGGGCGGCGGCGTCATCAACGTTTCCGCCGCCGGCGGCGGACAAGCGTCCCGATCGAAAATCCTGACGCCGAACGCGCGTGGCCGGGACGGCGGAAATTCGCCAACTGAAGTAGAGGACGTGCGCGAGGCGGCGGGACCGAAAGCGCGCGCAGTCGCGCGCGGGCTCGATGCGCAAGAGCAGCGTTGCCGGGCCAGCGACGTTATGGTGCTCGACGGCGGCTCTGCGATGGAGGCGCTGCTGGCGGAGGGGGCGCTGACCGATATCGCCGACGACGCGATGTACTCATCGCGCCCGGAGCTTGTCGAACTCACCACTATGATGACCGGCAGCAAGGACGCGTCTCCCCTTGCATCCTATATCGATGCGTTCCTCGTTTACCCGGAGCTGAGGCGGGGCGAGGCGATCGTGTTCGAACGCTCAACCTTTAACGACGCGCAGGTCGCATGCTTCTTCTCCACCGCGGTCCGGCAGGCGCAAGGGCTGTCGCTCGGCCTTTTTGAAGAACCGGCGCGTCTGGCGTCGCTAAAAGGGCTTTGCGGCCAGGTGGAGGGCCAGACCTTCACGGTTTACGACCTCGCCACCACCGTCCTCGCCGAAGTGGAGTACTATCTGGAAAACCTGGTTCAGCTTGGCGGGGAAGTCCTCGACAAGGTGACCGGCACGCAAAGCGACTATGAAGGCGCCGTAGAGGCGAGCGACTATCTTGAATTCGGCGGCGTCCAGGCGGGCATTCTTTCGCCATTCTATTTCGTCTTTTCGGTGCTAATCGTCGCCTGGACTGTCGCATGGGCCGCCAGCTTCGTCCTTGCGCCGATGCTGTCCGGCATCTTCAATGAACTGATCCGCAGCAATGTCTTCGGCAATGACGGCCACGGCGAGAAGATTGAACAGGTCGCGCCCGGGCTCGACTTTTCCGCTGAGCAGGTCGGCACCCTTCCCCCGGCCGTCGAAAGGGACATTGACGAATACGTGCGCCAGTTCACGTCAGAGACCATCGAACGCCTGCGCGACTTGATCTCATTGCATTCCCTTCGGCCGAAGGGCGCAACGCCGCTGCCTGAGATCGCCGAGACGTTAACGTGGAAAGAACTTCTGCACACCGCCTATTTCGACGTCGACAGTTTTGTCGACCACACGGCGGATACGCTCGCGGTGACCGCTGGTTTGCGCAGAAAGAACTAAAGACTTGCGGCCGCATGGCGCGACTGACAGCTCTTCACTCACAGCCAGACGGCTTTGACGCCGCCATTATCGCAGGCAATAAGCGTCGGGCCGCGCCGCCGTCACAGCGCCGCTTCGAAGCTGGCTTCCGTCTGCGCCTTTACGTCATCCACATGGACGCCGGGCGCGAGCTCGACAAGGCGCATGCCTTTGCCGCGATGCACATCGAAAATGCCGAGATTGGTGATGACGCGGTCGACGACGCACCGCCCCGTCAGCGGAAGAGAGCATTGATGCAATAGCTTCGGCGCGCCTGACTTCGACGCATGGTCCATAACGACGACGACGCGCTTCACGCCCGCGACGAGGTCCATCGCCCCGCCCATGCCCTTTACCATCTTGCCGGGCACCATCCAGTTGGCGAGGTCGCCGGTTTCCGACACCTCCATGGCGCCGAGGATCGACAGATCGATATGCCCGCCGCGGATCATTCCAAAACTGTCGGCGGAAGAAAAATACGACGTTCGGTCAAGCTCGGTAATCGTCTGCTTGCCAGCGTTTATAAGGTCGGGATCAACGTCTTCGTCGAAAGGAAACGGCCCCATGCCAAGCATGCCGTTTTCCGATTGCAGCGTGACGTCGACGCCATCGGGAATGTAGTTCGCGACAAGCGTCGGAATTCCGATGCCGAGATTCACGTAGAACCCGTCTTTAAGTTCCTGCGCGGCCTTCTCGGCCATCTGATTGCGATCCCAGGGCATCAGGCGTCCTCCCGCTCGCGCACGGTGCGCTGTTCGATGCGTTTCTCGTGCTCGCCTGCAATAATCCGCTGCACGAATATGCCCGGCGTATGGATATTGTCCGGGTCGAGAGCGCCCACCGGGACGATCTCTTCAACCTCCGCCACGGTCAGGCGGCCCGCCGTCGCCATCATCGGATTAAAGTTTCGCGCCGTCTTCCGATAGACGAGGTTGCCTTGCGCATCGCCTTTCCACGCCTTGACGATCGAGAGGTCGGCGACGAGGCCTGTCTCCATAATATAAGTCTCGCCGTCGAACTCCTTATGCTCCTTGCCTTCGGCGATGACGGTGCCGACGCCTGTCTTGGTGAAGAAGCCGGGAATGCCGGCGCCCCCTGCCCGGATGCGTTCCGCGAGGGTGCCTTGGGGATTGAACTCAAGTTCAAGCTCGCCGGAAAGGTACTGCCGCTCGAACTCTTTGTTCTCGCCGACATAGGACGAAATCATCTTCTTGATCTGGCGCGTTTCCAGAAGCAGGCCCAAACCAAAATCGTCGACGCCGCAATTGTTGGAAATGACGGTGAGATCTTTGACGCCCGACTCTCGGATAGCGAGGATCAGGTTTTCTGGAATGCCGCAGAGCCCGAAGCCGCCCGCCATGATCGTCATGTCGTCGCTCAGCGCGCCGTCGAGGGCCTCCCCTGCGTTTTGATAGGTCTTGTCCATTTACTGGCGCTCCTGTTCAGGCAGGCGGCCGATCGGGTTCACGCCCGACTGCCCAATTCGCCGTCGATTTAGCGCCCAAGGCCGGAGGCGTCCACAACCGGGCGCGGCGGCGCTTAAGCCGGCGGCGCCTGCGCGGCCGATCCCGCCGGCGGCGTGAAGGTGATCGTCGTCTCGGGCGGCGGATCGCCGGAGCGCAGGCGCAGCCCCTTAAGGAGCAGCTTCACCGCCTCCCAGTGAATGCCGGCGATGACCTTTGCGGTCATCAGCGGATAATCGCGGAAGGCGCTCAATAGCTCGCGGTCGGACATGGGCGTCCACTCGCCTGCAAAGGACGCGGAGAGAATGGGGCCTTCGGGGTCGGACTGAAGGATGGAGACGAGAATGTCGTCGCCCGGGCGCTTGACGCGAAAGGCGTATCGCATGTCCATGTCCATGAAGGGCGAAACGTGGAGCTTTTTCTCCGCCTCCTGACGGATAACGTCGCCCGGCTCCGTCACCGGGATAAGATACGCGTGCCGATCGCCAAAGGTGTTGCTCACCTCGTAAAGCATCGCGGACGCCCGTCCGCCGGCGTCATGCAGAAAGAAAACGGCGATCGGATTGAAGGCGTAGCCTAGCATGCGCGGATAGCACAGCAGCCGGACAGGACCGGATGCGTCAAGCCCGTGCGCCGCCGCGCGCTCCCGCACATGCCGGGCGAGATCCTCCACAGGGCCATTCCTGGGGATGGGCTTCGGCCCATAGTCCCGGTCGTGAAACGAGAAGAGATTGAATCTCCCCCTCGAAAACCACTTGAGCCGGGCGTTCATCTCATCGAGTTCGTCGAGATCGATCAGCATCGAGAACACACGATACCGCAGCGCGTGCCGCACCGGCTTAAGGCGTTTGTGGACGACGACGCCCCTGTAAATGCCGGACGCGAAATCTCGTTGAGCATCTTTTTCGCCGGTCATGAGGCCGGCGTTCCCGCCGCGTCCCCGCCCGGTCGCGCGATCGGCGCAAGATCCGGGTCAGGCCCGCGGTGAATCCGGGCGGACTCCCGCGCCACGTCCCAGTCGCCTGACGCCCAGGGCCGTCGGACCCCGCCCAGCGCTTCGGCGACGGCAAGGCCCGCCTGTAGCCCATCCTCGTGAAAACCCTGGCCGAAATAGGCGCCGCAAAACCACAGCCGGTCTGCGCCCTGAAGCGACCAGAGGCGTCGCTGGGCCCGCTCCGCGGCGACGTCGAACATCGGATGGGCGTAGTCGAATTCCGCGACCACCGCCTCCTCCCGGATGGGGCGGGACGGATTGAGCGTGACGAACACGTCCGGCGCGTCGTCGCCAAGGTTCTGCAGCCTGTTCATCCAGTAACTCACCGCCACGCCATCGCGACCGCCGAGATAGTTCCAGCTCGACCAGGCCCGCCGACGGCGCGGCATCAGCGCCGGGTCCGTATGCACTACCGCTCGGTTCGGCTGATAGCGCATTGCGCCAAGCAGCTCGCGCTCGGCGGCGCTCGGCGCTTCGATCATGGCGAGGGCCTGGTCGGAATGACTGGCGATCACGACATCATCGAATATGTCCCGCGCGCCGGATGCTTCGACGACCTCTACGCCGTTCTCCAATCGCCTGACTGAAGCGACGGCGGCGTCGAGGCGCGGCGGATTGGCGAGGCTGGTCGCCAGTTTATGAACATAGGTTTTCGAGCCGCCTGCCACAGTATTCCAGAGCGGCATGTTCAGGATCTGTAAGAGCCCGTGATTGTCAAAGAACTTCAGGAACGCCGACGCCGCGTAATCGAGAACGCTGTCGGCGGGCGCCGACCAGATCGCAGCTGCAAAAGGCGTCAGGAAACGCTCAACAAATGCCTGCGATAGCCTGTTTTCCTTGACAAAATTGCCGATAGACCGACCTTCCGGCAAGCCATCGCTAAGCGCCGCTTTCGCGCGAGCGTTGAATTTCGGCAGATCGCGCAGCATGGCCCAATGGGCCGGCTCGACGATGGAGGCAGGCCGCGCGAACAACCCAGTTATGGACTGCCCGGAATACTCGCACGCGCCATCGTCCATCGACGCCCCAAAGGACATGCAGGTCTCGTCGATCGCGAGATCGATATGCGCCGCAAGAGCTGTGAAATTCGGGTAATTCGGCGTGTTAAAGACGATGAAGCCGGCGTCGACGGGTATCTCCCTGCCGGAAGCGGCCTTCACCAGAACGGTATTGGCGTGCCCGCCGAGCCGAGCGTCCGATTCGTAAAGTACGACGTCGTGCCGCTTATTTAATAGCCAGGCCGCGGAAAGCCCCGAAACGCCTGCCCCTATGACGGCAATGCGGCGGCGCTCCGGCCCTTGGCGGCGTTTGCGGGCGGCGTCGAACGGCATATCAGCTCCAGGTCAATATCGCCCCTGAACGCCAAGGGCGGGGGCGCCGGCATGCTCGCCAGGCGAGTTGCGGCGATAGCGCTCGCCGGTCGCGGGAACCGCGGGAAAATTTGGCGCGGACGTTAGCCCCACCCTTGCCGCATTCGATAAGGGCGACGAATTACGCCAAATCCAATGTCTAGGTGGATTACGCCAGTGGCTTCCGATATGGTTTCGCTAGTGGTGATCCGCCGTCGCTCGACAACGTAACACGACTAAGCGCAGTCGAAAGGTCGGGCAGTGAACGGAGTTGAACTCGCCGTTGTGACACCGGCTCGACCCAAGAGAACAGGCGCGTCCGCGGCCGCAGAGGCCATGAGCGGGCTTTTGTTGCGTGTGGCGTCGTCGGGCGACCGGTCGGCGTTTGCGGAGTTGTACGATTATTTCGCGCCACGCGTGAAAGGGTATCTCATGCGTTCGGGGGCGCCGGCTGATTTAGCTGACGATCTCGCGCAGGAGACGATGTTAAAGGTCTGGCGCAAGGCGCAGTTGTTTGATCCGCAAAAGGCCGGCGCGTCGACCTGGATATTTACCATCGCCCGCAATCTTAGGATTGACGCGGCGCGGCGGGCGGCGAAGCCGGCGCTCGACCCGGACGATCCGTCGCTTCTGCCGGAAGCGGAGCCGCAGGCTGATCTGACCGTTGAGCGGGCGGAGCGAGACAAGAAAATCAAGGCGGCGTTTGAGACGCTGCCGCAAGCGCAACACGAGGTGGTGAGGCTGCATTTCATTGAGGACGCCCCGCATTCGGAAATTGCCGAACGGCTGGGTCTGCCCCTTGGGACGGTGAAATCACGACTGCGTCTTGCGTTTACGAAGATAAGAAAGGAACTCGGTGACCTCGATGCGTAACATCAGTCATCACCCGAAGACGGAAACGCTGGCCGAATATGCGGCGGGCCGCATTGATGAAGCGCGCTCCGTCGTGGTGTCGACGCATCTTTCGCTTTGCGCGGAATGTCGTCTCGCGGTCGCTGACTTCGAGGCGCTCGGCGGGGCTTGCCTGGAAGACGTTGAGCCGGTGGCGATGGAGAATTCGTCGATGGCGGCGTTCTGGGAGCGGGCAGGCGAACAGGACATCCTTCGCCCGAAAGAGGAAACGCCACGGGCGGCGAATGACTTCGATTTCGCAGCCGCGCAGCCGCTTCAGGCTTATCTGTCGTCGCCGATCGACGAGATTAAGTGGCGCACGGTCGCGCCTGGCGTCGCGCAGCATGTGCTGCAAGCCCAGGGCTATCGCCAGGGGGTGCTGCGCCTTCTTAAAATCTCGCCCGGCACGCAGTTGCCAAAACACACGCACAAGGCCGACGAGCTCACGCTCATCCTGCGCGGCGCCTATCGCGACGAAATTGGTGAATTTCGGCCCGGCGATCTCGCCGACCTAGATGACGAGGCGGAACATACGCCTACAGCTTTCGGCGACGAAGACTGTATCTGCCTTATCGCGACAAGCGCCCCGCTCGTCTTCAAGGATCTGGTGGGCCGGATCGTGCAGCCCTTCGTTGGCCTCTGATTGATTAATAGCCGGCGATGGGTCGGCTGGATCGTTTCCCCAAGAAAAGGCCTGCGGCTTCCGCCGCGGGCCTTTTCTTATTTGACCCGGTCGCTGACGCGGGTGCCCTCACCTCTTGAATGAGACGCAGATCCGCCCAAATCCTCGTTCGCCCCCACCCTTCCTATCGTCGCGCGGCCCTGGCGACCCGGCCTGTCGCCAAGACCTGCCATTAGGCGCATCGGCCTTCGATCGACGAAGCGACGCCAGGCGTCGCCGAGCCGATCCGCATTCTGAAGGCTTTCGACGAAGCGATTGGCGAATGCGCCAAACCGCTGGAATTCGGGGTTCTTTTCAGCTCGATGCCGCCTATTTCAGGCTCATCGGAACAAACAAGGAGGTAATGATGGAAAAGGTGTTTGCAGTTCTCGTGACGGTAACGGTTATCGCCGCAGCGTTCGCGCCGGCCGCCTATACTGTCGCCAGCGTTGCGTAAGGCAATGGGTCGGGTGAAAGATCCGCGCCGGGGCGTTCGAGAAATGACGTCGCGGCGCGGACGGCCCTTGGATCAATTCTTCGTGAAGCGGCGACGCTTCGTCCAGCGCTATACTGATGAAACTCTGTTCTCTCGTTGGTTTCCTGACGGCGAACCGGGACTGCATTTCTCGGGACGCTCTTGGCCTATTAGCTCTCTTCGGACAACGAGCGCCGGCCGCTGAACACGCGGCGCGCCAGAATGATAACCGCCGCCGCTATCAGGTATGCGGCTAGCGCACCCACTAAATTGGCGACTCCGTCGAGCAGGTCCGTTTGCCGCTCCGGCGATAGCCTCTGAACGCCTTCGAGCGCCGCGCCATAGGCGGCGAGGACGAAAATACCGAAGGCGGAACTCCGCAAGTCCACATATTGCGCCAGCGTGAATGCCCCGGACAGGGAAGCGTAAGCGATGAAATGGCCGGCCTTGTCAGCATGCGCCTCATCGCCAAGAACGAAGCGCGCAATCCAGTCGGCGATTGTAACGCCGACGACGTCTCCCGGATCAGGCGCAATCGTCGTGTATGTGACGAACGCAAGGAGCGCCGGGAAGGCAAGGCGACAAGCCCACTTTATGGAGGATAACGCCACGCGCTCACCATGGAAACGTATTGAACGTCGCCGCGTCGATCTTCTCAATGCGGCGCGACATCAGAAGGCGGATGCATGGAAGAGCTTACGCTCCCATTCGATCGCAGTGGCAACGATGATGTCGATTTCGTCGTAGCGCGGGCGCCAGTCGAGTGTCGAGCGAATGGCCGCGCTGTCGGCGATAAGCTGTGGCGGATCGCCCGCGCGACGCGGAGCGTCCTCCTGAGGCAAGGGCGCGCCGGTGACGCGCTCAACAGCCTCAACGACTTCACGTACGGAATAGCCGCGGCCGTAGCCGCAGTTCAGGATCGATGAATCCCCCCCATTCCTAAGGCGCTGCAGCGCAGCCAGGTGGGCGTCGGCGAGGTCGCTGACATGAACATAATCGCGGATGGCGGTCCCGTCCGGCGTCGGATAATCAACGCCAAAAACCTGCAGGTTTTCGCGCCGCGCGCCCACGGCGATTTGAGCGGCGACGCGGACAAGGTGCGTGGGTTTGCCTATCTGTCCGGCCCTGAGGTCCGGATCGGCGCCTGCGACGTTGAAATATCTGAGGATCGTGTAGCGGAGGTCATGCGCCGCAGCTGCATCCGTCAGAATACGTTCCGCCATCGCCATGGAGGCGCCGTGGGGCGTGATCGACCGAACCGGCGCCGGCTCGCTCACCGGCGATACGTCCGGCGTGCCATATACCGACGCGGTCGATGACAGGATGATGCGCGACACGCCTTTGGCGACGCAGGTTTCAATGAGCGCAAGCGTGTTCGCCGCATTGCTGCGGAAATAGTCAAGCGGCCGCTCAAGCGATGCAGTGACGAGGTTCGCGCCGGCGAAGTGCGCCACTTCCTCGACGGCGAATTCTTCGATAACGCGCGCCAGAAACGCCTTGTCCCCAACATCGCCGCGAACAAGTCGTGACGCATCAGGCGTCAGCCACGCCGCGCCATAGGACAAATCGTCAATGGCGACCGCCGTCTCACCGGCCGCGTCGAGAGCGAGGAGCATGTGCGCTCCCACATATCCCGCTCCGCCGGTCACCAAGACAGACATAAAACCGACGCTCCTCTTAGGGCGGATCGACTAGGCTGTCGGTCGCCAATCGCAACTCCGTCCCGGATATATCAGGGCTCGCCGGCAAGTCTAAGCGCCTCGCCCTAAAGCGAGGCGACTTATCTTTGAGCCTGCAGGCTGACCCGACCGCACAGACGCAATAGCCGGTTCCTTTCGGAACTTGAGATAAACCCGAGACTATGGGCGCATGCGGCGTCGACGGTTCCGCCTCCCGTCCCGGCCGGACTTGTTAGGGCGGCGCGTCGAAACCATATGCGCCACGACGTCGGATCGGTTAACATTGAGCAACACAATTGGGGCATCACCAATAAGGATATGCTCGGACGATTTTTACAGCGAAGCCGCAAGACCGCCATGGGACCGCCCGGCGAAACGCTTTATGCGATCGGGGATGTTCATGGCCGCGCTGACCTGCTTCAAGCCATGATCTCGCGAATCGCCGCAGAGCCCTGCGAGAATCCGAAACGCTGCGTCTTCCTTGGAGACTATGTGGATCGAGGACCCGACTCTTCCGGAGTGCTCGACCAGCTCGTCCAAATGGGCCGCGACAATCCGTCAACGGTTTTTCTTAAGGGCAACCACGAGGCGGCGCTCCTTGATTTTATGCGCGACCCGGACCGCCGCGACGGATGGCTCGATTGGGGCGGCGTTGAAACGCTTCTGAGCTACGGCGTCGAAGCGCCCCTCGCAATGTCGCCACAGACGGCCGCCGCGGAATTGCGGGAACGTCTCCCGGCGAGCCACCTTGAGTTCCTCTCATCGTTAAAGCTCACCTACGAGGCGGGGGACTATTTCTTCGCCCATGCGGGCGTGCGGCCGGGCGTTGAGCTCGCGGAGCAAAAGGAAGGCGACCTGTTGTGGATACGCGAAGCGTTCCACAATGCGCCGGAGAATGCGCGTCCCGCTAAAACCGTCGTGCACGGACACCACCCCACGAAACGCCCCGTGGACGCCGGCTGGCGCATTGGCGTCGATACAGGCGCGGTGTGGTCCGGCGCTCTCACCGCAGTGGAGATCGACGGCCCGAACCGAAGATTTCTGAAGGTTGTCGAATGAGCCGCGCAAGAGCTGCGCCGAATGGAACAGATCAGGACGCGTTTGCGAGTTTGCCGCCATCTACAACGAGCTGCGGGCCGCCGACGGCGCCGAGAATGGCCCTCAGCGTTTCCGGTCCTGAGCCGCCTTCGGCGCTGACGAGGGTCTTGCCGAATTCCGTGGCGTAGTTAGCCGCGGTCACGACGTGCGGCTGCGGCCCGGCGAAGATCATGCGCGCGCCGCGCAAGATTGGTTCGCGCCACCGTTCCAGCATGTCGCGCTTGTAGGCGAAGGGCGCGATCAGGCAGTCAGGCTCGAGCGCTTGCGCCTCCGTTTCGCTGATAATCGGCGGACCGCCGGCGCATAAGCGATCGTCCGGAGCAGGCTCATAATGAGCGATCGCGGCCTCTATCGCGCCCTTTGAATCGCCAGCCCACGCGTATAATTCCGCAGCGTATGGCCCGGCGCCCACGATGTGTACGACGTCCCCGGCGCGCGCCGCTTCGGCGACCAACGCCGCAAACGCCGACCTTGCGGCGAGCGAGCGACGTTCGAACGCTTGGTAGGGCGCGGCGAGGCGCAGCGCCAGGGCGTTTTCTTCGTCCCATAACCGCGCCAGCCGATCGTACCAGGGCTCAAAATCGTATTCGTCGTAATCCGCATGCGTTGCGAAAAGACGTATCGACCCGCCATCCTTGTCCGTCAGTACGCCTCTGAAGATCTTCAATCCGCAATCGCGAAACAACCGCTCGAGCGACGCGAGAGAATAGATCGCCGCGCGTCGTTCGTGAATCGCCTCAACGCCTGCGCGCGTCAGCGTCATCGGGGCGTAGAGCGTTTCGACCACGACGACGCCGTCATCGGCCAAAAGGGCTTTGATGGCGCTCAAAAAGGGCCGCGGCGCCGCGACATCCTCCAGGACCGAGATGGCGGTAATAACGTCAAATACCTTCGAGCCGATCGCCGCGTCAGCCTCACGCGAAGGAAACGACGCCCGGGTCGTCGTCGCCCACGGGCCAACGCCTTCCACATAGTTCCCTGGGTCAACGCCAAACCGTTCGACCCAACGCGGGTAGTAGGACAAGAGCGTGCCGTCGGAGCAACCAATGTCGAGCGCCGCGCAGTCGCGCCCGGAAATCATCTCAAGCGCTTCGGTCGCCGCGCCGCGCAGATAGTTCCGTGTCGATCGCAGCGCGCCTGACGGCGGGCGATCGGAGTGCGCCATGTCGCCTTCGACGCTCGCCCGCTGAAGCAATCCGCACGCATTGACGTCCTCGGTCGGGTCGCAAACGACGTACTCGATGCCGGCGCCCGCGCGCGCAGCCCTGAATTGTTCGGGCGCTGATTTCTTGCGCGTACGCGCTTGCCTGGGGGCGAACGCCGCATCCAGGGAAAACACGGTTGTCAGGGCCGCGGACCCGCAGGCCCGACAATGGGTAATACGCTTCACGTGCGCGCGCTCGCTCGACTGCCAGTCAAGCGGAATCATTGCAGGTCAACGTAAATCGGCGGTAAAGGGGCGCGCCATGCCTTCGCTAGTGGGCGTTCTCGTTACGGAGATTTCCGAAGCGTTAACTCAACGACTTAGGCGCGCGATCAGCTTTTCGATGAAGCGTTTGCCCTCGGCGATCTGATCGACGGCGATGAACTCATTCGCCTGATGCGCCTGGTCAATCGACCCCGGACCGCAAATCACCGTCGCGAAGCCCGCCTCCTGGAACTGTCCGGCCTCCGCCGCGTAGGGGACGACTTCCGTCGCATTGCGGCCGGTGATCGCCTTTGCAAGGTCAGCGGCGGGGTTGTCCGCATCAGGCCTCAGCGGCGGCACATCGGTCAGCTGCTCGGTCGAAATGCGGCACGCGGCGGAGATTTTGCGCATCTCGTTCTGGACGCCTTGCGCGTAGTCCTGGAACTCCTCAAGGACTTCTTTCGCCGTCTCGCCCGGGATAACGCGACAATCCCAATCGAAGACGCATTCGGCCGCCATAATGTTCAACTGCGTGCCGCCATGGGCCACGTTCACCGTCAGCGTCGAATGCGGCGGAACAAAGGGACAGTCCGGCTCCGCCGCGGCGGCGCGAGCCTCCCGCATGGCTGAAATCTTGGAGATGAGCTTCGCGGCGGCCTCCACGGCCGACACGCCCCTGTCGGTCTGGCTCGAGTGAGTCGTATGGCCGATGACCGTCGACCGGAACGCGGCAATGCCCTTGTGGCCGTCCACGACCTTCATCATCGTCGGCTCGCCGACGATTACCGCCGATGGACGCGGCAGTTCGCTTGCGATCTCGTCGATCATGCTCGGCGCGCCAAGGCAGCCGATCTCCTCATCATAGGAGAGCGCGAAGATGATCGGCCGCTTCAACCCGGCCGCAGCCATTTGCGGGGCGAGGGACAGCGCAATGGCGGAAAACGCCTTCATATCGCACGTCCCGCGGCCGTATAGCTTGCCGTCGCGTTCGGTGAGCGTCCAAGGGTCCGTTCGCCAGTCCTGACCGTCAACCGGCACGACATCGGTATGCCCGGAGAGGACGACGCCGCCTTCCACCTTCGGACCGATCACCGCATAGAGGTTGGCTTTGGTCCCCTCTGGGTTCGCAACGCGCACGCATTCCGCCCCGAGGGCGCTCAGGTGCGCCTCTGCGCACTCAATAAGATCCAGGTTCGACCTCGATGACGTCGTGTTGAAGCCGACCAGGCGCTCCAGCCATTCAATTTGGGCGTCGAGGCCGTCAGATCGATTGAGCGCAATCGACGACGCGTTAACCGGTATGCTGAGGGACATGCAGGTCCTCCGATGCAGCGGGCGATCGGCGCCCAGCCGGCGAGGGTGGCCGTTCGCCGGCGGGCCGTCAATGCAGGGTGTGTTGGATGGGCCCGCCGCTCATACAGCGAGTTCGAACGGTTCGAGGCCGGAAAGGCGCAATGCGGCGGCGGCAGGTTTTGGCGCGCGCGGCGCAACGCCTTCAGCCGCTTCGGCGAATGCCTTGATGTGGGCGGGCGTCGTGCCGCAGCATCCGCCTAGGATATTGACGAGGCCGGCGCGGGCCCACTCGCCAAGATGCTCCTGCATCGACTCAGGCGTCTCGTCGTACCCACCGAAAGCATTAGGCAATCCGGCGTTTGGATAGGCGGAGACAAAGCAGTCCGCCACGCGCGCGATATCCGCCACAAAGGGCCGCATCAGGTCCGGTCCAAGGGCGCAATTAATGCCGACGACGAGGGGTTTGGCGTGCTTTACCGATTGCCAGAACGCCTCTGGCGTCTGGCCCGAAAGCGTTCGGCCTGACTGGTCGGTGATCGTTACCGAGAGCATCACAGGGATTTCGAAGCCGAGATCGTCGAATAGCGCTTCTGTTGCGTAAATTGCCGCCTTGGCGTTCAGCGTGTCGAAAATCGTCTCAATGAGGATCGCGTCCGCGCCGCCAGCGACGAGGCCGCGAGCGGCCTGGCCATACGCTTCGGCAAGTTCGTCAAAGTCCACATTGCGTTTACCCGGATCGTTAACGTCAGGCGAAATAGAGGCGGTGCGATTGGTCGGCCCGATGGCGCCAGCGACCCATTTCAGCCGGTCCGGGGTGGCGGCCGCGTCCGCCGCGGCCCTCGCCAGCCGGGCGCCCTCGACATTAAGCTCCTCCGCGACATCCTCCATCCGATAGTCGCCCTGGGCGATTGTCGTCGCGGAGAATGTGTTCGTCTCTATCATGTCCGCGCCCGCCGCAAGATAATCGGCGTGCATGCGCCCGATTATCTCTGGCTGGGACAAAATGAGCGCGTCATTATTGCCGCGGATGTCGCAGGGCCAGTCGGCGAAGCGCTCTCCGCGATACCCCGCCTCATCCAGTTCTTCGCCCTGGATATAAGTGCCGGCGGCTCCATCGAGAATCACAACGCGTTCCTGCAGCGCCGTCTTCAACGCCTCAATTCGATGCTGACGCCCGTCGAAGGGATCATTGGCGGGATTGCGCATTTGCCGAACTCCAAGGATATAAAGATATCTTTATATCCTTGCGGGGCGCCCCGCAAGCACGACCGGAGCGCGGCTCGTCTCCTATTCCTTGACCTCAAGGAGCTCCACATCGAACACCAGAAGCTCGTTCGGGCCGATCGGCCCGCCCGGCGTGCCGCGTGCGCCATAGGCAAGTTCCGGCTTGATGTAGAACTGATACTTGTCGCCAACGCTCATCAGCTGAACGCCTTCGATCCAGCCGGGGATGACGCGCCCCAGAGGAAATTCGGCAGGCTCGCCGCGATCATAGGAGCTGTCGAAAACGGTCCCATTGAGAAGCCGGCCCTCATAGTGGACGCGCACGACGTTCGCCTCGCTGGGCGATTCTCCCTCAGCGTCGCCTTCGGCCAGGACCTTGTATTGGAGGCCGCTATCCGTGGACGTCACGCCGTCTTTCTTTTCGTTATCCGCAAGGAATGCCTCCGCCGCGGCGAGATTTCGATCAGGATTGTTCACGCGCAAAAGCTCCACATCAAAAATCAGCGCTTCATTCGGCCCTATTGGCCCGCCAGGGGTGCCGGTCTCGCCATAGGCAAGATCAGAGGGCACAAAGAACCGGTATTTGTCGCCTTCGCTCATAAGCTGAAGGCCTTCTATCCATCCTTCGATGACCTTATTCGCCTCAAACCGCGCCGCCGCGCCGCGGGCGCGCGAGGAATCGAATTCGACCCCGTCAATCAGCGTGCCGACATAATGCACGTCCACAATGTCGGTGGGCAGCGGCGTGGCGCCGCCTTCGGCGCCCTCCTCCAGGACCATGAATTGAAGGCCGCTTTCGGTGACCTTGACCCCTTCACGGCCGGCATTTTCCTCGAGAAAAGCCGCCGACGCGGCGCGTTTCTCTTCCGCGCGGGCCGCGGCTTCGGCCGCCGCCTGCTCAGCGGTTTCAGCCTCTGCGACGTCAGCCTCAGGGGCTTCGGAAGCGTCCGCCGCCGTCTCGGCGGTCGCATCAGCCACCTCGGCGCCGCCGCACGCCGAGAGCGCGGCGGAAAACGCAATCGCGACCCCAGCCATCGCAACACGCTGTAATGTAATGCTATTTTTCATGAGATGCTCCTCGGCGGTCAGGAATTGGCGACTTGCGGCGGAGCCTAGCGAAGGTCGCGAATGACGCAACCCGTGGCGCTGAGCCTAGCATGCGCCTGTCATCAAGCCTCAGCCAAATGGAACGACCTTGTTTCCCGCATCATGGCCTATGTCCGCCGCCCCAAGAAAAGGGACCCCTGCCCGGCCGCACCAATAACGCAGGATTTCCTCAGGCGTCTGATCGAACTTCGGGTCATTCTCAGGCGCGTCAAGAACGCGGCCGAGGCGCACGCCGGCTAGGCCGCGGGCGACGCGGGAAGAGAGGATTGCGCCGACCGACCGATCAAACGCGTAGAGATGCTCGCCAACCTCCTCAAGCATCATCACATGCCCGGACAGATCAAGTTCCGGCGTCGCATTCAGCGCGTGGGCAAGCACGATGGCGTTGAAGGCGACCCGCGGCGCGTCAGGCCCCAGGCTCCCTTCGATTGCGCCGGCATCATCTTCAACCAGCCATTTGAGCGCACGCGCGACCGCCGCTTCCCCGCCATCACGAAGCGCATCGGCCGGCATCGGTCCATGCGCCGGCCGCCCGATCCTCGCTGCATAGAGCCGCGCCAGCAGAAAGCCCGTATCCGAGTACCCAAGATACTTCTTGCGCCGCGCCTCTGGCCCCAGCCGATCCAAGAGATCAGGCGCGAGCCGGCCCGCCCCATAACCGCCGCGCGCGAACCAGACAGCATCCGTCATCGGATCATTCGCAGCTTCTGCGAACGCCGCGTCGCGCGCCGCGTCCGGTCCCGCGAAATGGCCCTTCGACAAAAAACACTGCGCATGGAAGTCGATCGAGACGGCGTCGCCATAAAGCGAGCGGGCGACCGCCTCGACCGGCGCAACCGCCTCCTGCGGCAGCGATCGCGCCGGCGCCACGACCATGATCCGCTTTGAGCGCGTCACTTCGGCTCCCATTCATTCGCGCCGGCCCCGTTCTCGCCGTCGCCGTCTCCCGCCCCCCGGATCGCCGCCTTATTGACGGAAAGCTCAAACATATCGTCCATGCTGCCGCGATCCGGAGGCGTCACCATGACGGAAAATCGCAAATATTTCTTCTGCGGCGTCGGCGGAAGCGGCATGCTGCCCCTCGCAGCGATCCTGAAGGCGCGGGGCGCGGAGGTGGCGGGCTCGGACCGTTCGCTCGATCAAGGCCGCCTCGCCGCGAAATTCGAATACCTGAAATCGCTCGGGGTCGATCTGTTCCCACAGGACGGATCTGGCGTCACGGCAGCGGACCAGACCCTGATCGCATCGGCCGCGATCGAAGAAACGGTGCCGGACGTCGCGGCGGCGAAAAGGCTCGGCGCGGCGCGCATGACCCGCGCCGAAGCGCTCGCCGACCTCTTCAACGCGTCTGACCTGGCCGTGGGCGTCGCGGGCACGTCAGGCAAGTCGACGACGACCGCGATGATCGCCTGGATACTCGCCGCTACGGGCCGCGATCCGACGGTCATGAACGGCGCCGTGATGAAGAATTTCGTCTCCGACGCGGCGCCCTTCGCCAGCGCCCGGATAGGCGCCGGACCGGCGTTCGTTAGCGAAATCGACGAAAGCGACGGGTCTATCGCGCTTTTCCGGCCACGGATCGCCGTCCTGAACAACATCGCCCACGACCATAAGTCTATGGAGGAGCTACGCCGACTGTTCGCAGCCTTCCTTGCGAAGTCCGAGACGGCCGTCATTAATCTCGACCATGAGGAAACCGCCCTTTTCGCTGACAGGAACGCCGGCGCGACGCTCACCTACGCGCTTGATCGCGAGGACGCGGACTTCACGGCGCGCGACATCGACCTAGGGCCGGCGAGCGCGCGCTTCACCGCAAGCGATGCGCGCAATGACGAAAAAGCCCAGGTCACGCTGAATATGCCAGGCCGGCATAATGTCGCCAACGCGCTCGCGGCCATCGCCGCGACGACTGCGGCGGGCGTTCCCTTCAGGCAAGCGGCCTCAGCGCTCGTGGACTTCGCGGGCGTCAAACGCCGCTTCGACATTGTCGGCGAAGCGGCGGGCGTGACCGTCATTGACGACTTCGCGCACAACCCGGACAAGATCGCCGCCACATTGCGCGCCATGAAGGAATTTCAGGGTCGCATCCTTGCGGTCTTCCAACCGCACGGTTTCGGTCCCTTACGGACGATGAAGGATGGCTTCATCGACGCATTCGCAGAAGGACTCGGTCCGGACGATCGCCTCTGGATGCCGGAGCCTGTCTATTATGGCGGCACGGTCGAACGGACCGTTTCCAGCAGGGACATTGTCGATACGCTTGTCGAAAGAGGCGTCAACGCGAGAGCGGCGGCGACCCGCGATGAGTGCGTCGAGGACATCATAAGGGCGGCGCGCAGCGGCGACAGGTTGATTGTCATGGGCGCGCGCGACGACACATTGTCAGAGTTCGCGGCGGACCTCCTGACGCGCATCGACGCGAAGTCTTGAAGACGACCCGCCTAGTTCGCGTAGAAGAACGACCCCGCCTCGATTTCCGCCGCCGTTATGACGGCGCTCGACCCGACGCGTACGGAGTGCAGCGGCCCGTCAAGTTCCCGCCGCCAGAAGTCAAGAAACCGCTTGAGGACGGGATAATCCGGCGCGAGATCATAGTCCTGCCAAAGGTAAGTCTGAAGCAGATTGCGATGGTCCGGCATGCGGTAGAGAATTTCCGCCGTCGCCAACCGGTACCCATCCATCTGCCGACGGAACGCCGCATCCGCCTTACCTGTCGCCTCGGCCATATCCAACCTCTACGCAAACACGGACCATGTCGCCGCATCAGCGGTGAAGTTTGCGTAAAGTAAGCGTGGCGATCAACGAAAAATCTATAAGACTCAATATGTTAGCAGTCACCTGCGATGAGCGCTGCTAATTCCGCTGTGATGTCGAGAGCGTTAGCGGACGAAGCCGACAATGGACTTAACCTCGGCCACCAGTGGGTCGGCGATCGCGGAGGCCTTCTCCGCACCGGCGCGCAATACACCGGCCAGGTAGTCCGGGTCCGCCTCAAGTCGACGAAGCTCATCGCCGATTGGCGCGATCTTCTCCACAACTAGTTCAGCGAGCGCCGGCTTAAAGGCGCCGAAGCCTTGCCCGCCGAAGTCGGCCAAAACTTCCGCGTCTGTCTTGCCTGACAGCGCGGCGTAGATGCCGACAAGGTTCGCCGCTTCGGGCCGGCCCTCCAGGCCGCCCGGCTCGGACGGTAATGTCTCCGGGTCAGTCTTCGCCTTTTTCACCTTGCGCGCCAGGGTGTCGACATCGTCGGCAAGAAACAGACACGCGTTCTCAGAAGGGTCCGACTTAGACATTTTCGCCGTTCCATCGCGAAGCGACATAATCCGGGCGCCGGCCGCGCCGAACTGACCCTTGATCAAAGGCTCAGGCAGCGGGAAAAAGTTCGCGACGCCATAGTCGTAATTGAACTTGCCGGCGATATCGCGCGACAGCTCCAGGTGCTGCTTCTGGTCCTCGCCCACCGGCACATGCGTCGCCTTGTAGACGAGAATATCCGCAGCCTGAAGGACAGGATACGTATAAAGCCCAACCGACGCACGCTCCTTGTCCTTGCCGGCCTTGTCCTTGAACTGCGTCATGCGGTCGAGCCAGCCGAGACGCGCCACGCAATTGAAAATCCAGGCAAGTTCGGCATGAGCCGGCACGGCGGACTGATGGAAGATCGTCGACTTGTCCGGATCGACGCCGGCCGCAAGATAGCTTGCGGCGATGTTGTAGCTTTGGGCGCGCAGAGCGTCTGGGTCCTGCCACACCGTAATGGAATGCATGTCAGCGAGAAAGAAGAAGCAGTCGACTTCTTTTTGTAAGTCCACGAACTTCCGCAGCGCGCCAAGATAGTTGCCGATATGCAGCTTGCCTGACGTCTGCACGCCGGAAAGCACCCGCTCCGGCCCCTGATAATCGTCCGCCACAGACTAACCTTTCCGTCCTCGCCTCAAGAAGCAGCCTTGTAATCGCTCATGCGCACGCCGCCAAGCAGGATGACGGCGGCGGCGTAGACGGCCGCGCCGGCGACGACGAGCAGGCCGACGGCGAGCCAGTCGCGGCCAAAGGCGATCTCCGCCATCCTGTCCGCATGGGGAAGCGCCGCGTAGAGCGCGCCAGCCATGGCGGCCGCGCCGCCGGCGATTGCCGGCAACCGCCTAAGGAGGCGGTTGTCAGGCGCAAACCGCCCGCCCCTGATGAGGCCAAGGTACAAAAGCGCGGCCTGAAGCCAGCCGGAAAGACTGGTCGCCAGCGCGACCCCAAGAAACCCGAAGATCGGAAACAGCGCCAGCGCGAGAGCCGTGTTGGCGGCGATTGCCCACAGCGCATATGTCATGGGCGTGCGCGTATCTTCACGTGCGAAATAGGCGGGCAGGAAAACCTTCTGCCAGACAAACGCCGGCAGGCCAGCCCCGAACAGCGCCAGCGCCTTTCCGGTCATGGCGGCGTCTTCGGCGGTAAACGCGGAGCCGCGCCCGCCGAAAAGCCGCAGCGCGTCGCCGGCCAACCCGCGAAAGAGCGCATCGCAAATCGGCTCGGCGAGGGTCATGAACCCGGCCGCCGCCGGCAATACGAGGAGTGCGGAAAGCTCGATCGAGCGATTGAGCGCGTGTAAGGCGCCCGCCTCATCGCCGCTTTTCACCCGGCGCGACAAGGTCGGCAGCAAAACCGTGCCGAGCGCAATGCCAATGAGCGACAGCGGCAACTGATAAAGCTGGTCGGCGTTCATGAGCCAGGACACGGCCCCGGGCTGACGGCTGGCGATATTCGTCCCGACAATGATGTTTATTTGCACCGCCGCGGCGGAGACGAACCCCGGCGCGCCGAGCGCAAGCAGGCGCTTCAGGTCAGGCGTAAACTTCGGCATCCGCAGCCGCGGCAACAACCCCTGCCGGCCGGCGCCCCAGGCGAGGAGCGCCACCTGAAGGACGCCGCTCACCGTTGTAGCTACGGCGAGCGCCACGCCCGTTACTTCGATCGCGCCGCCGGCGTACGCGACGAGCGCAGAGATTTGGCAGATATTGAGCAGCAGCGGCGCGCCGGCATAGGCCATATATCGGTCGACGGAGTTTAGGACGCCGGACAACATCCCAACAATCGACATGCAGGCGAGATAAGGAAACATCACCCGCAAGTAGAATACGGTGAGATCAAATTTCTCCGGGTCCGCCGTGAAACCGCCTGCAACGAGCCACACCGCGGCCGGCGCGGCGATCACCACGGCGGCGGTCAGAATGCTCAGGATGAAGAGGAGCCCGGCCATCACTTCTTCGGCGAAGCGCTTCGCGGCGGCGGCGTCGCCCCCTTCGCCTTCGATGATCTTGCCCTGAAACAGCGGCACGAACGCGGCCTGAAAAGCGCCCTCGGCGAAAAGCCGACGAAACATATTCGGCAAGCGGAACGCCGCCCAGAAAGCGTCGGCGACCGGATTCCCGCCGGCGCCGATGACCCCCGCGATCAGGATTTGACGGACAAAGCCGAGAATGCGGCTCGCCATCGTAAAACCGCTGACCGTGGCGAGGGATTTCAGAATTCGCGCGCGCATCAGGGTCCTTTTAGGGCGACGAAAGGCTTGTCCGCAGATTTGCGGCGACGCGCTAGTGTATTTGCTTTCGAGGCAAGCGAAGCAAAAGACCCTAAGCTAATGATGCGCGCGTCGCTACGCGAACCCGGGAATCTGCTTTCGCTTCAACCCGCGCTAGGGAGCGGCCTCAAGCGCCGCGACCAGCCGCGCCTCGATCGCGGTAAGCTTCTTGCGCGTAAAGCCCCCGGTCCCGTCCGCCGGGCCAACGTAGAATGCGTCGCACGCTTTCGCGCCATAGGTGGCGATATGGGCGGAGCGGATCGCGACGCCGTCTTCAGTCAATGCGCGCGCGAGATCCTTCAGCAGCCCCGGCCGGTCGCGCCCTTCCACTTCTATTAGCGTTTGGCCGGCGATTGCTTCAGCGTCGACCCGCACTTTTGCAGCCACGCGGAAAAGCCCCCTGCGATCGCCGAGGAGCGGCCGAGGCGCGCCCTCGGCGTCGAGCCGCCCTGCCGCGCCCGCGCGCAGCCTTTCGCTGAGGCCGGTCAGGAACTCCGTTTCTCTCTGCGCAACGCCGTCCTTGATCGGCGCAAACACAAAGAAATCGAGCGCGCGGCCGTCGGCCAGCATGGCGTGAAGGAGACGGACGCTAGCGCCGGCCGCTGCGGCGGCTGCGGCGAGATCCGCCAGGAGACCAGGCCGATCCGGCGCCGCGACAACCGCCTCGTAGCCTGCTTCCGCCTCGGCGATATCGACGTCGATGCCGTCGGGCCGCCCACTTGCCGCCGCCAATGTCCGCAGCCCACGGACAAGAAGCTGAGGCGGCAGGCGAAGCGCCCCCTCCTGAGCGAAGCGCGCCGCCCGCGCTGCTGCGTTTTGGCCCGGCGCTTCAAGATCAGCCGCCTCGAAGGCGGCGGCCAATGCGGCCTCTTCCTCGCTGCGGAAAGCCGCGAGCGCAGGCGCGCCGCCAGCGAGCGCGGCCCTGGTCCCGAAATAGAGCGCGCCGACCTGACGCCTCGTCCACGCATTCCACCTATTTTCGCTGACGGCTATGTGACGGCACACAGTCAAAATGAGCAATGTCTCTAGCCGCGACACCGACCCGACGTCAGCCGCGAAATCGAGGATCGTCTCCGCTGCGCCGATGTTTCTGCGTTCGGCCACGTCGATCAGCTGATCGGGGCGCGCTGCGCACCAGGCCACGTCGGCGACCGTCCGTTCATCGACGATGAACCGGCGGGCGATGCGCCGCGCCGCCCGCTCGACATTCTCAGTCGTGCGATCCGCGACCGCCCACTCCGTCTCCTGAAGAAGTATCGAGACAAGGGCGGCGCGGCGGCGCGCCTTTCGCCGCAAGAGGCCAGCGGCGATCGGGTGCGCGTCGCCAAGGTCGCGGAACCTCAGCCGCGCATAGGCGTCAAGCGATCGGAAAATCGTCTCTTCTATGGAATATCGCCGATAGAGGCCGTACTCCACCTGGCCCGTCACCCGCCTCAGCGTCGGAAGGTAGTGCCCCAAAAGTCCCGACTCTGACATGTTCCGCAGAATGCTCAGTGGCCGCTTCGCGGTTTCAAGCGTCGCCAGGAAGATGTCGCAAATGGCGACATCGTCGCGGCACTCCTGAGGAAGGGTCCGCGCCACGGCGCCAATGAGCTCCAGTGCGTCAGGATGCAATTCAAGTTCGGGACGCTTCGCCTTCGCGCGAAAAATCCGGAAGAGATCGATGGGAGAGTGGCGCGCGGCAGTCGCGCTAGTGAAATCGAGCCTGCCAGTTCGGAGCCGGACATTCGGCCTGCCTTCCGCTTCGTCAGAGGTCAGCGGTTTCGGCGTCGCGCGCGGGCGCCAGTGCGACAACGCAGCGGTCCGCTCCTCCAGGCGCGCGAACGCAATGCGGCTTAGGCGGGTGACGGTCAGCGCGTTCAGCCGCAGATGCTTCATCAGCCGCTCCGCCGCGCTCGCCCGCCGGCGGTCCGCATAACCGAGACGTTCGGCGAGCCTGGGCTGAAATTCGAACGTCGCCTGATCATCTGCGCGCCCCGCCAGATCCTGGAGATGCGTGCGGACCGACCAGAGGTGCTGACGTGCGCGCCTCAGCCGATCCGCCTCGTCGGGAAGCAACACGTCAAGCGATCCATCGGGACGCCACGGGTCATCGCCGGTCAGATACCGATAAATCCAGCCGAGCGCGTCGAGGTCGCGCAAGCCGCCGCGCCCTTCCTTCAAGTCCGGCTCCAGATCATAAACGACGCTCTGCGCGGTCTCTCGGCGGCGCTTCAATTCCTCCAGCTTCGCCTTGGTGAAGCGCCCCGCCGTGCGGCGGCGGTGGACGTCGAAATTGGTTTGAAACTGTCGAAACAGCGTCTTATCCCCGGCGACAAGGCGGGCGTCCAGGTAGGACGTACACGTTGTTACGTCGACCTTTAAGGCCGTCGCTGCGCCGCGCAAGTCATGCGCCGCGTGGCCGACGGTTAAGCCGGCGTCCCATAAGGGATAAAGGACGCCTTCGATCGCGCGAAGCGCGTCATCGCCCGCCTCGCGCGGCAGCAAGAAGAGGACGTCGATGTCTGAATATGGGGCGAGCAGCCCCCTGCCATAACCGCCGACGGCGATAACGGCCAGGTCGCGCGCATCGGGCGATGCGGCGGCGGTCAGCCGGCCAATTGCGAAGTCGACGGCAGCCGCGCGCGCGTCTGCGGCGCGCCAGCCGGACGCGCCGCTATCGAGATCCATACGCAGCGACGCGGCCAGCGCGTCCTTCAATCTTGCGCCTAAGGACGGATCGGGGCGAGAACCGCCATTGAGACCCTGATGCAGCCCAAGCTGGTCTATAAACGCACCCCAGTGCGGGGAACTAACGATCGCGCCTCTCTTATCACCGCCCGAACCATTCGCATCTTTGTCCGCAGCAGCCTTGCGATGCGATTCACGCGCCGAATAAGCGCTCGCCATCCGCTGCCCGCCCTCAATCATCAATAAGCGCCTTTAGCCGATAAAGCGCCGCGTGCGCGTCGCGGGGGGACATGGCGTCGGGATCAATTTCATCCAACGCCGCCCGGATCCCCGACGCGTCCGGCCCTGAGTCGGAGGATGCTTCCGGCGTCGAGGACAATCCCGCGAAAAGCGGAAGCTCATCAAGCCGCGCCGCGCCGGCGCCGTTCGCCTCAAGATGCTTGAGCACCTCGCCTGCGCGCCGAATGACGCTTGCCGGCAGGCCAGCCAGGCGCGCCACCGCCACGCCATAGGAGCGGTCGGCGGCGCCCCCCACGACCTCATGCAGGAACACGACGTCGCCCTTCCATTCGCGCACTTTCATCGACACATTCTTTAGGCCCGGCAATCGGTCAGACAGCGCGGTCAGCTCGTGGTAGTGAGTCGCAAAAAGCGCTCTGCACTGATTAACGTCGTGAAGCTGCTCGACCGCCGCCCACGCGATAGACAGCCCGTCGAACGTCGCCGTGCCGCGGCCGATTTCATCCAGCACCACAAGGGCGCGCGGCCCGGCCTGATTGAGGATCGCTGCGGTCTCAACCATCTCCACCATGAATGTCGACCGCCCGCGCGCGATATCATCGCTCGCGCCAACGCGGCTGTATATCCGATCCGCAACGCCGATATGTGCGGCCTCTGCGGGCACAAAAAACCCCGCCTGTGCGAGGATCGCGATCAGCGCATTCTGCCGCAGATATGTCGACTTGCCGGCCATGTTCGGGCCGGTGACAAGCCGCAGGAAGGCGGCGTCTTCGCGCCCCAGTTCACAATCGTTCGGCGTAAACGCGTTCCGTCCGCCTTCCTTTTTCAGAAATTGCTCCACCACCGGATGACGCCCGCCCTTTATGTCGAAGACAAGAGAGGCATCGATCTTGGGGCGGACATACCGCCAATCGGCGGCGATCTCCGCGCCGGCGCATGCGACGTCGATGCGCGCGAGCGCATCCGCCGACGCGGCGACCAGCGGGGCGACAGCGAGCACGGATGCGCTCAACTCTTCGAACAGCGCCGCTTCGCGCGCCTCCGCATCCTCGCGCGCACGGGCGATGCTGGCGTCCAGATGCGCAAGCTCGCCGGTCGTAAAGCGCACCGCGCTCGCAAGCGTTTGCCTGTGGACGAATTTGCTCGGCGTTTCGCCCGAGGTCAACGCGCCGGCATTCGTCGGGCTCGTCTCAATAAAATAGCCAAGAACATTGTTGGACTTGATCTTGAGCGACTTGACGCCCGTTTCGTCCCGATACGTCGCTTCGAGACTGACGATGACCCGGCGGGAATCGTCCCGCATCCCGCGCAACTCGTCGAGCGCCTCGTCAAAACCGCTCGCAATAAAGCCGCCGTCCCGCACAAGCAGCGGAAGGCTGTCGGCTAATGCAAGAGACAGGCGCGCCTCGACCGCCGCAAGCTCGGCGGAGCCGTCGCCGGTCAGGTCGCGCGCCGCAGCGCGGATTTCGCCAGGCGCCCCGCCCCATTCCTCGCCAAGCCGCTCGGCGATGTCGAACGCAGCGGCGAGGCCGTCGCGAATCGCCGCCAGATCGCGCGGGCCCCCGCGGCCGAGGCCCAGTCGCGACAATGCGCGAGCCATGTCGGGCGCAGCGGCAAGGCGGCGCTGAACGGCTTCGCTTAGGGCTTCGCGCTCCAGAAAATAGGCTATCGCGTCATGGCGCGAGGAAATCCGGGCCGTATCGCGTAGCGGCGCCGCTAGGCGCGCGGCCAGCGCGCGCGCGCCCGCGCCCGACCGGGTCCGGTCAATAGCGTGGACGAGCGCGCCTTTTCGCCCGCCCGCATTCGTCGACAGGATTTCAAGGGACGCCCGGGTCGCGGCGTCAATCGCGACATAGTCGCTCTCCGCGCGGCGTTCGGGCGGCCTCAGCGGCGGCAGGCGGTCGATCTGCGTAAGTTCGACATACCCGAGGAGGCCTCCAAGCGCGGCCAGTTCGACGGGCGCGAAATCGCCAAACCCTTCGAGAGCGGCGACGCCAAACGCTTCCTTCAGGCGGCGCTCGCCCCCATTGGCGGTGAACATGCTCGCCGCCTGCACGGACACGCGCAGGCTTCGCTCCGCGTCCTCAAGCGCGCCGCGCCATTGCGGCGATGCCCCGGCGACGTCAGGCGCAATAAGTTCCGTAAACGGACCGCTCGCGAGCTCCGCTGACAGTTGACCTGGGGTCGTTGCGCTGACGGCGAGTTCGCCGGTGGAAACGTCAACCAGCGCAAGCGCGCCCTCCTCCCCTTCCGCGGTAAACGCCACTGCCGCGAGGTAGTTGTTGGACGCAGCCTCGAGGAGGCTTTCATCGGTCAACGTGCCGGGCGTGACGACGCGCACAATTTCGCGACGCACGACCGACTTCGAGCCGCGCTTTTTCGCCTCCGCCGGGTCCTCCGTCTGCTCGCAGATCGCGACGACGTGTCCCTTCCGGATCAGGCGCGCAAGATATGATTCATGACTGTGATGCGGCACGCCGCACATGGGAATCTCGTCGCCCTGGTGCTTGCCGCGCCTCGTCAGGGTGATGTCGAGCGCCTCGGCCGCGATGACCGCATCATCGAAGAACAGTTCGTAAAAATCGCCCATCCGATAGAACAAGAGAGCCCCTTCCGGGGCGGCCTCCTTAATGGAAAGGTACTGCGCCATCATCGGCGTCACCGACGCGGCGCGTTCAGTTTCCTTGGCGGCGGAGCGAATTGCGTGGGCGGTCATGTCGCGCGAGCGTTGCAGCCGAAAAGAAAGGCCAAAGCCTCAGTCTATCCGATGAGTCGAAGGAGGAATAGCGATCCGCGGCGCACCATCATGTGGAAAGGCGCCCTCTCGGCGGCGCGCTGTTACAAGAACGCAATCAAAGCTGGCGCAAACGATTCTACGACCCAGGTTGCGTCGACCGGCAACGGGGTCAATATTGCGGTCGCAGAGTTTGGTCGGCGAAACTCTCGAAACGACATAGCGTCCAGCGTTACGCCGATTTTGAAACCCAGGGTGCGCGCAAGATGCCCCACGACAGAACGTCAATTACGGGAAAGCGCTCTGCGAAGAAGCAACGCAAGTCTGCGCAGTCGGTCAGCCTCTACAAAGTCGATGGGATAAGGGTCGACGTGGAGGTTCGCCGCAATCCGCGGGCGCGACGCATCATCCTGCGCGTCGACCCGCGGTCGGGCCGCGCGGTCGTTACCGTGCCATCTGGTTGCGCGCCGGCCGAAGGCCTTTCCTTCGCAAGGTCCAAACGCGCCTGGATTGAAGCCCAGGTCAACGGCGCGCCGGCGCCGACGCCGTTTGCTGACGGCGTAGTTTTTCCATTGCAATCTAGTGAAATCGCCATCCGTCGACTCGATCACGGTCGGGGAGCCCATCTCAATCCTGAAGAAGGAACGCTGTCGATCGCTTGCGCTCCGGAACACGTAAATCGTCGCGTGATTGACTGGATCAAATCGTCCGCCCGCGTAACGCTTACTCAGAAAGCAGATGAATTTTCCGCGATGATCGGCGCGCGCCGGGGACCTGTGCGCGTTAGGGATCAAATGACGCGCTGGGGCAGCTGCTCCAGCGATGGCGTTTTGTCATTCTCCTGGCGTCTGATGCTCGCTCCATCCACCGTGCTCGACTACGTCGCAGCGCACGAATGCGCCCATTTGCGTCACATGGATCATTCGCCTGCGTTTTGGGCGACTGTCGACGAAATGAACGTCCGGCGCGCGCAGTCGGAACGATGGCTGAAGGAAAATGGCGCGAGCCTTTTTCGCTGGGGCGCGCAGCCATAACATCAATCGTCGATTAGTCGCCGTCGGGCTTGCGTCGCGGCGTGCGCGGCGCGCGCATTGGGGCGGCAGCCATACCGGATGACAGCCGCGCCGACATCACAAGCGGCGCGGAGCGCTCCTCAGCGGCGAGTATGCGCCGCATCGCCTCGCGCCAGATGATCGCCGGCGCGCCGCCGCCGGTCACGTCCTTCATCGGGCGATTGTCATCCCGACCGACCCAGACGGCGAGGATGCGACCGCGCGCAAACCCCACGAACCACGCGTCGCGACTCGCCTGCGTCGTCCCGGTCTTGCCGCCGACAACGACGCCATCGATCGCCGCGGCGCGCCCCGTGCCATGAGCGACGACGTCTTCCAGCATGCCTCGGAGAAGCGCTAAGGCCCGCGGGCTGGCGGCCTGGTCGAAAATCGGCGGCGGTCGCGCGTATGAGGCGCGCCCGAATGGGTCGCTAAGGCTTTCAATCGTGTAGGGATCAACGCGGTACCCGCCATTAATGAAAGGCGCGTAGGCGGCGGCAAGCTCAATTGGAGAGACGACGTCGACGCCGAGCGCAAGCGCCGCGCCCTTTGTCATCGGCACGTCGAGCCCCATGCGCCGCGCGGCCGTTCGCACCGCGCCGCGACCGACCGATTCCTGCAGCCGCACCGCGGCCGCGTTCGCCGACCAAGCAAGCGCCGCGCGCAGGGTCACGTCTCCATAATAGCGATCATTGTAGTTGGAAGGCCGCCAGGCGCCGATCGCAAGAGGCCGATCGGAAATCGCATCCGTCGGCGACGCGCCGGCTTCAATCGCCGCCAGGTATATAAAAGGCTTGAATGCGGAGCCGGGCTGCCGGCGCGCGTGGGTGGCGCGATTGAACTGGGACAATTGGAAATCCCGGCCGCCGATCATCGCGGTTACGGCGCCGTCCGTGTTCAACACGACCGCGGCGACTTCGACGCCCGAGTCGAGATGAGACAACGCGACCCCGGCGTCTATGCCCTGCCTTAACGCAGCCTGCACCGACGGACGCAAAGTCGTCGTCGCCTGGTAAGAGTCGCCGTCCAGCCCGTTCGCCTCGAAAATGGCCGCAGCTTCGCGGCGCGCGGCGTCTGCAAAGTAGGGGGCGCCCCGCGCGCGCCTCGCGCGCGCTGTCGGCATTCGCGCCGCAGCCGCCTCAGCGGCGAAATAGTCCAGATACCCTGCATCGACCATCGCGCTCAGAACGCGACGGCCCCGCGCCTCAGCCGCCTCCGGATTTAGATGAGGCGCATACCTGGTCGGCGCCTTCAATAGTCCGGCCAGAAGCGCCGATTCGCTAAGGTCAAGATCGGAAGGACGCTTGGCGAAGTATCGCTCCGCCGCCGCCGTCACACCGTAGGCTCCTGCCCCGAAATACGCCGTATTCAGATAAAGCGACAGAATCTCCGCTTTCGTATACTGACGCTCAAGCCGCAGCGACAGGAAGGCCTCTTGAGCCTTCCGACGAAAGGTGCGCTCAGGCGTAAGAAAAAGGTTCTTCGACAATTGCTGCGTGATGGTGGAGCCGCCCTGCAAGATATCGCCTTCTCGCAGATTGACGATTAACGCCCGGACGACCGACAGAGGATTGACGCCGACATGGTGATAAAAGTTGCGATCCTCGATAGCCAACACCGCATCGATCAGGTGTTGCGGCAGGTCCATGAGCGATACGGGCGCGCCAACTTGCCTCCCCTCATACGGGATCGGCGCGCCATCAGCGGCGATCAGCACAACGCCCGAACCGCCGTCAAAACGCCGCATTGAGTCAATCGGCGGCAAATCCCGAATGACCAGATAAGAGGCGGCGACCGATGCGACCGCGATTGCGCCGAGCAAGCCGGAAGCTTCGGCGGCATATCGCAATATCCGGCTTGCCGCGCTCGTCCGCACTTGTCTCCTGCGACGATCGCCTTTGGCCCGTCGAAGCGCGGCGCCCTTGCGGCCGGAGCGCTTGCGTCGCCGTCTGGTCGGGGCGGCGGTCGCCCGCGCGCCACGCCGACGCCTGCCGGTTGTGGTGCTCTTCGCCATGGCATGCAGCAATCGGGCCCGAAGGGTTAATGGCGCGTAAATGACGGCGCGCGTGGCCTTTTCGTCGCCCAACGAAGGACGCGAACGGAGGCATTTTGCGCAAGCTGCACAGCGGCCTTACACTGACCCGTTTTTGGAACGCAGCAGGCGCAAAACTCAAAACAGAAAGACGTCTCATGAGCAGAAACGACTCAGCCGCGCAGGCGGCCGCTCCCGGCGTGAGCGGCGACAGGGACGAGAAAGAGGCTGCGATCATATTCGCGGCGCGAACGGTCTTTCTCGCCAACGGCTTCGACGGCGCAAGCATGGACGCAATCGCGCTTGCCGCTAATGTATCGAAACGGACCGTCTACAATCGCTTTCACTCCAAGGAAGAGCTGTTTGGCGCGGCCATTGAAGAAACGTGTCGTCGCGTTCTTCCGGTGGATGTTGATGTCGTTGCGACATCTGACTCGCCATTGGCGTACGTCGAAGGACTGGCGCGGGCGTTTCTTGAGGCGATCCTTGACGATGAAGCCATTGCGCTGCGCCGGATCGCCACCTTCGAGGCGGCGCGCAAGCCGGAGCTTGGGCGAAGCTATCTGGAGCACGGACTTTACTTCATGGTGGACCGCGCCGAACGCATCGTGCGCGGCCTGCAAGAGCGCGGCATGATCCGGCAGGCTGACCCCCGACGGGCGGTCTTTCAGCTTGGCGGCCTAATCACGGAACCGCTCTATACGGAGGTTCTGCTGGGACAGCGGCCGACGGACCTCGTGGGAGCGATAGAGACTCAGTTAAGCATCGGGCTCGAAGCCTTTTGGGCGCTATACGGCAATGAAGGCGCGAAAGGCGACACTCCGCTGACATATTAAATGTGCGGCCTGATTCAATTCTTCTGGGGCCGGCTCATTAACACGAGGCCAAAACTGCTCTCGATGTCATTTCGGCTCCGCGTGTCAGGTGCGGGGAGGCGGTTGTGATCGTCCGAAAACCGGCAGAATTCGATCGGTCGTTAGATCTGCGTCAAAGGCGCAGCCCATTGATGGGTGGCTTGCTCCGTGCACAACTCACTGAATTGCGGTTAGCCCGAAGATAGCGCGAAGTCAGAGACTTCGGCAATTGTGGCGTCTGGAATGACCGATTTCATGAGCGGGCGTTGTGAAGACTTGTCAGTTCAGGCGCGGCGACCAAAGGTGGGAACGGTTGACGGCTCCTATCCATCAGCCTTGAAAGTACTCAGAAAATAAGCCCGCTGCCGCCGGCACTTCTACCGCTCATTGATGGCCGTCAAGCTGATGCGCTTGAACGCGCGCGGCGCGCGAACGCCAGTCGCTACGCCCGCACAGTCTTAACAATTCGCCTGCGGAAAGTTCCCGAGGGAATGCACAATGCATCACAAACAAAACGGCCGCCCCAAGGGGCGGCCGCCTCATAAAAGGTGGATAAGCAAGCGCGGGCAAGCCCGCGAGCAGCAAGCCTATCAGAAGCTGATGACGACTTCCGCGCGACGGTTGAGCGGCTCGCGAACCCCATCCGGGGTAGGCTTGGCGAGGTTGCGCTCACCATTGGCTTCCGTCCGGATCGATGACGCCGGCACGCCGTTCGCGATCAGCGCGTCACGCACCACGTCGGCGCGCCGCTGCGAAAGACGCTGATTGTACTCAGCGTTACCCGACGTATCCGTGTTGCCGGAGACCAGCACCACGTCAATTTCGTTCTGAAGCGCCTGCGCGGCGGCATTTTCAATCGCCGTCACAGCATCAGCCGTCAGGTTCGCCTTGTCATACCCGAAATACACCGGGAAGCTGATCGGGCCTGGCGCGACGTCCACATCATCAACGGCCTGCGGCGGGCAGGGCGAGGACACCGGCACGGAGGATCCATCCCAGCAGTCCTTGTACTCGATCTGCGGCTCAGGCGAACCGAAGCTCCAGCGCAAGCCGGCGAACAAACCGTGGTTCTGGTAGTCAGTCCGAACCGACTGCGCCGCTGCGCCTGCTGCGCCGAGCGCAAGCGTGCCGTCAAATCGCGGATCGCGCGCGGCGATGAAATAGCGATACGACACGTCGACGCCAAGATTATCGGCAAGCGCCACATTTACGCCAGCGATCAACTGACCCGCCAGACGACGAACGCCGCGCTCACTAATCGACAGGTTCGATGGGCCGTTAGCGAACGTCGCGTCTGCCCCGGTAAACTCGCCGCCAAAGGAAGCGACACCGGCGCCGACGCCGACAAAAGGCGTCAGGACGTCATTGACCTTGAAGTCGTAGAGCGCGTTCACCATCAGCGCATGCGCATCGAGTTCCCCGTCAAAATTGCCGTTCGCCGTGTTGAACCCGGTGAAGCCTAGGCCGTCGCCAGCAAAGTGACGGACGTCATTTTGACGATATGAATACTCAAGCTCGACGCGCACGCCGCTATCGAACGCGTAGCCAAATGCCGTGTAGACGCCGACGCCATTGTCATAATCGCCGTTCGTATCGAACCCGAGCGCCCCTTCGCCCTCGGTGTCGAGATCCGGCTGCATGTACGAAAGACCGGCGCCGATCGTACCGTACCAGCCTTCATATGCCTGGGCGGCCGGCGCAACCGCGACTGCGGCGACGGCGGCGTAAAGAGATGCTTTAAGGTTCATCAGTCCCCTCCTAAGGTGCAGCTACCAAGACGCGCGCCCGTGCGAGCCGCCAATCTTGCATTGGTGATAGACGTTTTACTGTCCGACTTACAGCCGTCCAGCATGCAATTCGACAGGTTTCAATAATATCTGGTTAAGGATGTTGCATCAACGCATCGGCGACGCGTCAATCATGCGGAAAATGTCGCGATAGCGCATAAAAAGCCACATCTGAGGCGCTTCTGACGCCGCACGACTCGCGTCGCGGCCCAGTCTCTTAACGATTCTGGCGCCGGACTGATTCGCTCGTCGGCCCCGACGCGCCGTCAGGCGACGGGGCGTTTAGCGCGGCTAGCCTCTCACTGGCGGATCGCCCGACAGCGCTGGAGCCGTTCGCATTTGAAGTGATTCAGGCGATCGGCCCTAAGTTATTGATTGTGCAGGTTACTAAGCGGAACCGGCGATTCGCTTTCGCGACGACCCGCCCTAGGCGACCTGCGCAAAGCCGCTCTGGCCTGGCCGATTCGCGCCTAAGGCGAACGCCGCAATCATTTCGCGATACCCATAAGTAGCGGCGGCGATGTCCAGATCATCGGACGAGCGCCCTGGCGCAGCATCCCCCTCATCCGGAAAATCGACAATATTCGGCGCCTCTTCGGCGTCGCGGGGCGACTGAGGCGCTTCGCTTTCGCGACGGCGCTCGACGCGCATTTCCGCGAGCGCCTCCATTTTCGCCGCCTGGGCCTGTCGGGCGACGGACCGGTCCTGGGCCGACGGCTCGGCGGGCGCAAGCGCCGCGGCGATGACAATCTCCATTTTGGCGATAGTGGCTTTCGGGTCTCCCCTTACAGGCGAGGCGTCGATTGGGACTTCGCCCGCCACGGCGTACTGCTTGCCGTCAGGCCCTTCATCAAATTCATAGCTGATGGCGCCGGCGAACCGGCCGCCGACCGCCTTGTGCGCCTGCTCATGGGCGCGAACCTCACGATCGCGCGCCTTCAGCTGGGCGACGATCCGCTGTTCTTCCTCAGTCAGCTCGGTTGAAGATACAGCTTCGGCGACAGGCGAATTATTCCCCCGCCCTGCGCTTTCGCGCTGGGGATCCAGCCTCGCCGCTAATCGCGGCGGCTGCAAGGTTATCGTGCCGACGCCTATCATAGCGCTGATCACCCTATTGGCGTTGTGTTGAGCCTTCGTTTGACGGTTTGGTAAATACCTTAGTCGGTCGGTTACGGAATATTGACCCTTCCTGCCCCGAGCCGCCCGCGCTCCCGAAAGGGCTCATCAGGCGCCGCCAACGCTTTTTGATTTCTCCCAATACACCTCCTGCGCGCCCGAACTTCGAGCTTGCGCGCGCGCTGCGATGAAGAGGTAGTCCGACAGCCGATTAAGGTATGCGGCGGCGAAGCGCGTCGCGTCCTCCGTCTCCTCGCCGGAATCAAAGAACGCGGCCGCGTTGCGCTCCACGCGCCGGCAGACCGTGCGCGCCACATGCAGCCAGGCGAGGGTTCGACCGCCGCCCGGCAGGATGAATTCCTTAAGCGGCGGCAGTCCCTCATTCAGCGCTTCCGCCGCCTCGTCGAGGCGCGCCACATGGGCTTCGGACAGGAGGGTCGCGCCGGGAAAACAGAGCGCGCCGCCGAGGTCGAAAAGATCATGCTGCACACATTCGAGCACGGCCTCCGTCGCGGCCAGCGGCTCGTGCGCCCGGACGACGCCGATCCAGGAATTCAGTTCATCGACATCGCCCAGAAGCGACACCCGCCGGTCGGATTTCGGACGCCTCGAGCCGTCGCCGAGCGACGTTTCGCCAGCGTCGCCGCCACGGGTGACGATTTTGTTGAGGCGATCAGGCATGGCTTCAGGCTCCCTGAATTCCCCCAAAGAAATTTATTCCGCGGGCTGACCCTTTTGCGGCGGATGAACGCCGCCCGCGCCCGGCTGGCCCATCTCAGCTTCGCCGGCGAGCGCGTGAGCCGGGTCCCCTTTCAGCGTATCTAGCCGCATCAGGCGTTTAATCAGCGGCGAGATGGCCAGCATGACGAAGGCGATCGCCATCGCGACATAGGCGACATTTGTATATACCGCGGCGTAGGTCGCCTTTGCGGCCGCGACATCGGTCAACTGCCCGCCGATGGTCTCCGCGCCGGTGCCCCGCGCGATGACGCCGGCGAGATAGTTCGACAGCCCCGAATAGAGAAACCAGGAGCCCATGGCGAGGCCGACCACCCGCGCCGGGGCCATCTTCGTCACCGCAGACAGGCCCACCGGCGAGAGCATCAGCTCCGACATGGTGTGGACCCAGTAAATCAGGAAGATGAAGCCGACCGCGGTCATGCCCGCCGCGCCGCTCGCCTTCATGCCGGCCACAAGCGCGATGAATCCGAGCCCGACGCCAAAGACGCCAAGCGCGAACTTCACCGGCGTCGATGGCTCCATCTTGCGTTTCGCCAGCGCGATCCACATCCAGGCGATGATCGGCGCAAAGATGAAAATAAAGCCGGCGTTCAGAGACTGGAACACCGGCGCCGGGACGGACCAGCCAAACAACGTGCGGTCGACGAGCCGCGCCGTAAACAAATTAAGCGAGGAGCCGGCCTGTTCGAAGAGCGCCCAGAACGGAATCTGAGCAAGGACGAAATAGATCGCTGCAAACATGCGCGCCCGCTCATCCCCTTGCAGCGTCACAGACGCATACCCAACGAGGAAGAGGAACACGAGAACCCCGAGAGACAGAACGAACCAGTCCGGGATGAGATGCGCGTTCATCACAAGCATCATCGACACGGCGATGATCGCCAGGCCCGTCAGGTAGCACATCATCTCGACATTCACCGGTCCAAGGACGGGCTTTTTCAATTTCTCCGGGTCCGGCGGATCGGCTCGGCCTTCCAGGTGTTTCTGCCCCCAGATGAAGACGGCAAGGCCGGCCGCCATGCCGATTCCGGCGAGGCCGAAGCCGTATTTCCACCCATAGGCGATGCCGAGAAACCCGCACAGAATGGAGGACAGAAACGATCCGAGATTGATCCCCATATAGAAGATCGTGAAGCCGGAATCGCGGCGCGGGTCCTCGAAGCGATAAAGCGCGCCGACGATCGTGGATATATTCGCCTTCAGGTAGCCGACGCCAGCGATGATGAGCGCAAGCGACAGGTAGAGGATGTTCACGAAGAGAGGCTGTTGCTCGACTCGCGTTTCATAGTCCGCCGCCGAAACCGCCGCCGGGAGGCCGACGGCCGCCGGCTCTTCGATGAGCATTTCGCGGCCGCCCTCCGAAAACGAGATGAATGAAGATCCCGTCTCGGAGACGATCACCTGGCGGGCGTCGCCGCCCCGCCCGTCGAGCGTCACCTGGTACTCTTCGCCCTGATAGGTAAGGATTTCGCGCGACCCCTCCCCCTCGAACGCCATGCCGAAATGGCCGAGCACCAGGAGGATAGCCCCGAACGTCACCGCCTTGCGCTGGCCGAGATAGCGGTCGGCGAGCGAGCCGCCGATGATCGTCATCACATACACAAGCGCCGTGTAGGCGCCGTACATGAGCGCCGAACGCTGGTCGGAGAACAGGAAGTGCTGGGTCAGATAGAGGATCAGGAGCCCGCGCATCCCGTAGTACGAGAAGCGCTCCCACATCTCCGTGAAGAACAGGATGGCGAGACCCTTGGGGTGGCCGAAGAAGGACCGATCGGCGGATTCCGGCGCGCCCGGAGTCGGGGTGTCCTGTCCGGCGTTTGTCGCGGCGTTTGTCATCAGGTCAGTCGCTCCGTACGGCGCGCGCCTGGGGCGACGCGAAATCCTTAATAAACCCGGGACTTTGGCCGGAATGCGGCCGTGAATCCAGTCTCGTGGGCGAGGCCGCCGCGGCGCATGGCGCACCGCTTGCGATGTGGGCCCCGACCCAGCCCGACCATAAACGCGCCGCGCAGGCGTTCGATAAGTTTTTGCAGGATCGCTCCCAAACCCTTGCGGCCACTGGCGTTGAGGCGTTCGATGGCCGCCTCGGAAAACGCCTTGCGGCCTGGGCGCCGCGGCGCGCCGCAGCCCATGTTCGATGGGTTATCGTCTTCGCCTGACCGCCTGAACGAGGCCGAAGGCGCTTACCGCCAACCACACCAGTTCAATGGCGAACGAGGCGAGATTGAACGTGAAAAAGAGCGAAAATAGGATCGCGCCCGCCCCCAGAAGGTTCATCGCGGAATAGGCGAAGCCCTTCACGTCGAGACGGTCGGCCTGCGACGCGGCGTAGGCGGCGACAATCAAGCCAGACCCGAAAAGGCCGATCAGATCGGGCGCAGAAAGGACGACTTGAGGCAAACCGGCAGTCGCCTCAGCGGACGGCGCTTACGCCGCCCATCGTCGGATTCTGCATGATTTCAGGGATCATCTCCCGCCCGAAGTAATAGGCGAAGCCAGCCATCAGCGTCGCCGTGGCGACGACGACGATCCAGCGGCCGATGGTCGGCTCCGCGCCGGCATGGCCGTTTTCGCCAGACAGAGGCGCGACCTGGTCGCCGAAGACGACGAGCGCGCCGACGAGCGAAATCACCAGCGCGCCCGGCACAATCCACCAGTACGGCCCATGGATGACGCCGGAATAGACCTCGAGGATGATCACCGAATAAATCGTCGCGACCATCAACAAACGCAAGAATGTCATTATCGGCCCTCCCGCAAGCCGGTTTCCTTATAGATCGGAAAAAGGAACGCGGCGAATCATTAGCTCGGTCGAAAAGCGCGCCGGAGGAAACGCAAAGCGCCGCTGCCGACAGCCGTCGTCCGGACGCCCCGACGTCTGACGCCGCCTAAAACAGCGCCGCGTAGGCGAGCCAGAGCGAACCGGCGAATGCGGCGACGCCAACAAGCATAATGAGCCCGTCACGGGCGGCGATCGCCAGGCCAAGGACGACGGACGCCCATGCCGGCGCGGCGACGGCGAAGGGGACGAAGTCGAGCGGGACCATCAGAAGGCCGAGGAAGCCGACAAGCGCGCCGGCGAGGCGGCGCATGGCGGCGTTCGCCGCCCAGTTGAAGCGTTCAAAGATCAAAGCGTCTATGCGGCGCACGGCCGGGGCGATGCGGTCGCGCACAGCGCGCAGGGAAGGTTCCGATACGGAAAGGTTGCGAATGATGCGCGGCAGCCAGACATGGCGCGCGCCATAGGTCATCTGCGTCGCGACGAGAAAGATCACGACGCCGAGCAGCGAAGAGGCGCCGGGCACGATGGCGATCGGCGTGCCGGACGCGACGCCAAGTACGACAAAGAGAGACCCGTAACTGCGGTCGCCTAGCGCGACCAGCACTTCTTGCACGGACACCCGGCCGTCGCCGTCGGTGGAGGCGTCCGCCGCCTTGGCGAGAATATCGCTGAGCGGCGTGTCGCTGGCGTCTTCTTCGTTGACGTTGTCTTGGGCGGCGCGCTTCAAGCCTGCATCGTCCAGCCTTCGACGCCCATGGCGGCCTGGCGGACAGCTTCGGAGCGCGTCGGGTGGGCGTGGCAGGTGCGCGCGATGTCCTCCGACGAACCGCCGAATTCAAGGACGCTGACGGCTTCGGCGATCAACTCGCCCGCGCCGACGCCGATGATGTGGCAGCCGAGGAGCCTGTCGGTCCCCTCTTCAGCGAGCATCTTCACGAAACCGTCTGTCTCGTGATTCGTCTTGGCGCGGCTGTTCGCCGAGAACGGAAACTTACCGACCTTGTAGGCGACGCCCGCGGCCTTCAGCTCTTCTTCGGTCTTCCCGACCGAAGCGACCTCCGGGTAGGTGTAAACGACATTCGGGACCGCATCGTAGTTCACATGGCCCGGCATACCGGCGATAAGCTCGATGCAGGCGAGGCCGTCATCCTCGGCCTTGTGGGCCAGCATCGGCCCGTGGACGCAGTCGCCAATCGCCCATATGCCGGGCGCGTTCGTCCTGAAATTGTCGGTCAGGATAAAGCCGCGCTTATCGGTCTCGACCCCAACATTCTCCAGACCAAGCCCCGCCGTATGCGGACGGCGGCCGATCGCGACGAGCACGACATCCGCGTCAATCGTCTCCGCAGCGCCGCCGTCGGCCGGTTCAACCGTCACCTTCGCGCCGTTCCCGGACGTGTCGACGCCGGTCACCTTCGACTTCAGGCGGAATTCAACGCCCTGCTTCTTCAGGATGCGCTGGAATTGTTTCGACACCTCGCCGTCCATGGTCGGCAGGATCTTGTCGAGAAACTCAACGACCGTCACCTTCGCGCCGAGCCGCCGCCAGACCGACCCAAGCTCCAGCCCGATGACGCCGCCGCCAACGACCACAAGGTGCTCCGGCACCTGGGTAAGGTCGAGCGCGCCGGTGGAGGAAACAACCCGGTCTTCGTCGATGTCGACGCCCGGCAGGGGCGTCACTTCGGACCCGGTGGCGATGACGATGTTCCGTGTGGCAATCTCCTGCGTCGAGCCGTCCGCCGCCGTCACCTTCACCTTGCCCGGGGCGATGATCTCGCCGGCCCCGCGCACGACGTCCACCTTATTCTTGTTCATAAGGTATTCGACGCCCTTGGTGAGGCCTTCGACCGCGTCTTCCTTCTGGCTCAGCATTTTCGGCAGATCGAGCGAGACGCCGTTCGTGACGATGCCGAGATTGGCGAAGTCCTCGCTCGCAGCCTCATAAAGTTCCGAAGCGTGCAGCAACGCCTTTGACGGGATGCAGCCGACATTGAGGCAGGTGCCGCCGAGCTTGCCCGTTTCGCGCTTTTCGATCATTGCGACCTTTAGGCCGAGCTGACCCGCCCGCGTCGCGGCGTTGTAGCCGCCAGGCCCCGCGCCGATGATCACTACGTCATATTGGTCGGTCATTTTCTCGCCTCGTCGCACCAGGCTTCTCTTTCGAAACCTGGATAATGTCGCTCATTGTCGTCACCCAAACGCTCGCGTCGTCGCTTGAGATTTTCAGCACACTGTCGTGCTCCCCTGTCCATGATAGGTCTACCTTTCGACCAACCAGATCGCGCCAAGTCTGGTCAGAAGACATATCCTTCAAGACAGGCGCACCTTTCCAGAGAGGTTTGCTCGAGACTTCCAGATGGAGATCCGTGTCATACCGAGATGGGTCACAGTGATCGTGCTGAACCCATGAGAGAAACTTTTCAGCTCCGCCCTCGAACGTCAGCCGGATTTCGCGATCGATACCGTGCCGGGCTTGGCCGAAGAAGTTCTGGAAATCCTCTACTTCGTACTCGCCTAAATTGTATTCGACCTTTACGAGGCGCACGGGCACTAAAGGTCCAGCAACAGCCGCTGCGGATCTTCGAGGTTCTCCTTCACACGCACGAGGAAGGTCACCGCGCCCTTGCCGTCGACGATGCGGTGATCATAGGAGAGCGCGAGATACATCATCGGCCGGGGAACGACCGCTCCGTCGACGACGACGGGCCGCTGTTCAATGCGGTGCATGCCGAGAATGCCCGACTGCGGCGGATTGAGGATCGGCGTCGACATCAGCGAGCCGTAAACGCCGCCATTGGTGATGGAGAACGTGCCGCCCTGCATCTCCTCGATCTTCAGATCTCCAGTGCGCGCGCGGCGGCCGAAATCGGCGATCTCCATCTCAATATCGGCGAGGGACTTATAATCGGCGTCCCGCACCACCGGCACGACGAGGCCTTTGTCCGTACCCACCGCAATGCCGATATCATAGTGGTTCTTGTATACGATATCGGTTCCGTCAATCTCCGCGTTGACGTCCGGCAGCTCTTTGAGGGCGTGAACGCACGCCTTTACGAAGAGGCCCATAAAGCCGAGCTTCACGCCGTGCTTCTTTTCGAAAAGCTCTTTATACTGTTTGCGCAGGTCCATGACGGCGGTCATGTCGACGTCGTTGAACGTCGTCAGCATCGCCGCGGTGTCCTGCGCCTCTTTAAGGTTGCGCGCGATCGCCTGGCGCATGCGGGACATCTTCACCCGCTCTTCGCGCGGGCCAAGCTCACGCGGCGCGGCGGGAGCCTTCGCCTGTCTTGGGGCGGCCGCCGCCGCAAGCGCATCGCCCTTGGTGATGCGGCCATCCTTGCCCGTGCCGGAAATGGTGGACGGATCGAGTCCATTTTCAGCCACCACACGGCGCGGCGCAGGCGACAAGGGTGGTGCGGATGATTGACCCCTCGGTTGGGGCGCAGGCTCGGCGGGTTGCGGCGCCGACGCGCCCGCCGCAGCGCCCTTTTCGATGACGGCGAGCACCGCGCCAACAGGCACAGTGTCGCCTTCCGCGCCGCGGATTTCCCTGATGACGCCAGCGGCGGGCGAGGCGACGTCCATGGCCGCCTTGTCGGTCTCGAGCGTGACGATCGGATCGTCCACCGCGACGGCGTCGCCCGCCTTCTTCAGCCATTCGCCGATATCCGCTTCGGTGACGCTCTCGCCGCCTTCCGGGACGAGGACTTCGATGAGATCGCCGCCGCCCGAAGCGGCCTGTTGAGGCGCAGATACGGCGGGCGCGGCGCCGTTCGTCGTTGGCGCCGACGACGCGGCGGAAGCGCCGACCTTAATCCGCGCAAGGACCGCGCCGACAGCCACAGTGTCGCCCTCCGCGCCCATCGCCTCGACAATCACGCCGGCGGCGGGCGCGGCGACGTCCATCGCCGCCTTATCCGTCTCGAGACTGACGATTGCGTCATCAACGGCGACGGCGTCGCCGACCTTCTTCAGCCATTCGCCGATATCGGCCTCGGTGACGCTTTCCCCGCCTTCGGGCACGACGACGTCGATGATTTCTTCAGCGGCCATGGCGTTTAGTCTTTCTCCGGTTGAAACGGCGGCGCGTTGGCCCGGCGCTTCCTAAACTGAAAATCCCTACACGGTGAGCGCTTCGTCGAGGAACGCGGCGAGCTCCGCCTTGTGCCGCGACATAAGCCCGGTCGCGGGGGAAGCAGCGGCGGACCGGCCGACATAGCGCGGCCGGGGCGTCTCAGCTTCGATCTGCTGAAGCGTCCATTCGATATTCGGCTCCATAAAGAACCAGGCGCCCATGTTCTTCGGCTCCTCCTGGCACCAGACCATGTCGGCGTGGCGGAAGCGCTGAAGCTCCTTGATCATTGACTGGGCGGGATACGGATAGAATTGCTCGACGCGCAGGAGATAGACATCGTTGATCCCGCGCCGCTCGCGCTCCTCCAGAAGATCGTAATAGACCTTGCCGGAGCAAATGACGACGCGCTTGATGTCGGCGTCGGCCACAAGCTCGACTGTTGAGCCTTTCTTGTATTCCGCATCATCCCAGAGAACGCGATGGAAGGAAGAGCCAGCCCCCATCTCCTCCAGCGTCGAGACGCACTTCTTGTGGCGCAGAAGCGACTTCGGCGTCATCATGACGAGCGGCTTTCGGAAGTTGCGATGCATCTGACGGCGCAGAATATGGAAGTAATTCGACGGCGTCGTGCAATTCGCGACCTGCATATTGTCCTGCGCGCACATCTGCAAGAAGCGCTCAAGACGCGCGGAGGAATGCTCCGGACCCTGACCTTCATAGCCATGCGGCAGAAGGAGGACGAGGCCGGACATTCTGAGCCATTTGCGCTCGCCGGAGGAGATGAACTGATCGATCATCACCTGCGCGCCATTGGCGAAATCGCCGAACTGGCCTTCCCAAAGCACAAGCGCGCGCGGATTGGCGAGCGAATAGCCGTACTCGAAGCCCATCACCGCAAACTCGGAGAGATTGGAATCATGAACCTCAAAGGTCGCTTTCGCGCCGTCGAGATTCTGGAGCGGCGTCCAGGTCTCCTCCGTCTCCTGATCGATGAAGACGGAATGCCGCTGGGAGAAGGTGCCGCGACGCGAATCCTGGCCTGAAAGGCGCACCGCATAGCCGTCAAGCGTGAGCGAGCCGAAAGCCAGCGCTTCGGCGCTCGCCCAGTCGATCCCCTCGCCTTCCGCATAGGTCTTGGCGCGCTGGTCGAGGACCCGATTCAACGTGCGGTGGACCTTGAATGTCTCCGGATAGGCGCAAATCTGTCGGCCGAGATCCTTCAGCGTTGCGACGTCGACCGCCGTATCGCCCCGCCGGTCGCCGTCCTCCGCAGGCGCAAAGCCCGACCAGCGGCCGTCGAGCCAATCCGCCTTGTTGGGGCGGAACTCCTCCCCCTGACTAAATTCGGATTCCAGGAACTGACGGAACGACTCGCGCTCGGAATCGAGCCAGGCGTCGTCCACCAGGCCCTCTTCCTTGAGGCGCTCGCCGTATAGCGCCCGCGTCGTCGGATGGCTTTTGATCCGGCGATACATGAGCGGCTGGGTGAAGCTCGGCTCGTCGCCCTCATTGTGGCCGAACCGGCGATAACAGAACATGTCGATGACCACGTCGGCGTCGAACTTCTGGCGGAACTCGATCGCCACCTTCGCCGCGTAGACCACCGCCTCCGGGTCATCGCCGTTAACGTGGAAAATCGGCGCGCCGACCATTTTCGCAACGTCAGATGGATAGGGCGAGGAGCGCGCGAATTGCGGGCTCGTCGTGAACCCGATCTGGTTGTTGACGATGAAATGGATCGTGCCCGCCGTATTGTAGCCCTTAAGGCCCGACAGGCCGAAGCATTCGGCGACGACCCCTTGGCCGGCAAAGGCCGCGTCGCCATGCATCAGAAGCGGCAGGACTAATTCACGCGGCGGGGTTTCGTCGGCCGCATTTCGGAACTTGTCGGCCTTCGCGCGCGCCTTGCCGAGAACGACCGGGTTGACGGCCTCCAGGTGCGATGGGTTCGCCGTCAGCGACAGGTGCACCGAATTGCCGTCGAACTCGCGGTCGGACGACGCGCCGAGGTGGTATTTGACGTCGCCGGAGCCCTCCACCTCATCGGGCGTCACCGACCCGCCCTGAAACTCGTGGAATATGTGATGATAGGGCTTCGCCATCACCGCGGCGAGGACGTTGAGGCGGCCGCGATGCGGCATGCCTAGGATGATCTCCTGAACGCCGAGGGCGCCGCCGCGCTTTATGATCTGCTCCAGCGCCGGAACCATCGCCTCGCCGCCGTCGAGGCCAAAGCGCTTTGTGCCCACATATTTTGTGTGCAGAAAATTCTCGAAGCCTTCCGTCTCCAGAAGCTTGCGGTAGATCGCCTTCTTGCCTTCCGGCGTGAAGGTGATTTCCTTGTCGCGACCTTCGATCCGCTGTTGAAGCCACTGCTTCTGCTCCGGATCGGTCATGTGCATGAATTCGAGCGCGAACGTCCCGCAATAAGTTCGCTTCAGGATCGCCATGATCTCGCGCAGGCTTGCGGTCTCAAGCCCGAGCACGTGATTGATGAAAATCTGGCGGTCCCAGTCGGCTTCGGCGAAACCATAGGACGCAGGGTCAAGCTCCGGGTGCTCGGCGCGCTTGGCGAGGCCGAGGGGATCGAGATCAGCGGCGAGATGGCCGCGGACCCGATACGCCCGGATCAGCATCAAGGCGTTAATGGAGTCTTTCGTCTCGCGACGGACCTGGTCCTGATCGATCGCGCCGCCCTTCGCATGCGCGCGCTGCGCGATCCTCGGCGCGATCTCCTTTTCGACCTCGCCCCAGTTCCCGTCGAGCGCGGCCGTCGCCTCGCCGTTCGGCCGCGGCGGCCAATCCTCGCGCCGCCAGCTCGGCCCTGCGGGCGCATCGACGCCGTTCGGCGCGGCGCCGCCTGCGACGCCATCGAAAAACGCGCGCCAGTCCGCATCGACTGATGCGGGGTCGCGGCGGTAGTCGCGGTATCGTTCTTCAAGATAAAGCGCGTTGCCGCCGCTTAACACTGACCGTTCCGCGGTCGAACCATTCGTCTTGAGGGCCGCTCCGCCGGAGCCTTTAGAGCCGTCGCTCGCCCCGGCGGATCCGCCGGTCCCGTCGCCAAGTTTCGCCATTCGCGCGCACCAACATGCTGAACTGTTACAATATCCCGGAAACGTACGCCCATCGCGCGCCGTTTCAATGGTCACTAACCGCTAACCATGCGCGCGGAACTGTTTATTTTTTGAGAAGCTCCAGGAGCGTTCGTCCCATCGCCGCCGGGGTCGGAGAAACGGCTATCCCGGCCGACTTCATGGCGTCGATTTTCGCTTCCGCCGTATCGTCGCCGCCGGAGACGATAGCGCCCGCGTGCCCCATGCGCCGCCCGGGCGGCGCGGTGACGCCGGCGATGAAGCCGACGGTCGGCTTCTTGACCTTGTTCTCTGCAAGAAAGCGGGCGGCGTCCGCCTCAGCCGAGCCGCCTATCTCGCCGATCATGATGATCGAATGGGTGTCGTCATCGGCCAGGAACAGCTCCAGCACGTCGATGAAATCGGTCCCCTTCACAGGATCGCCGCCAATGCCGACGCAGGTCGACTGGCCGAGCCCCGCGACGGTCGTCTGGTGCACCGCCTCATAGGTGAGCGTGCCGGAGCGCGAGACGACGCCCACATGGCCGTCGCGATGAATATGGCCCGGCATAATGCCGATCTTGCATTCGTCCGGCGTTATGACGCCGGGGCAGTTGGGGCCGACAAGACGCGACGCGGAGCCGTCGAGCGCGCGCTTCACCTTGACCATGTCAAGAACCGGAATGCCCTCGGTGATGCAGACGATGAGGGGCACTTCCGCGGAGATCGCCTCAAGAATCGAATCGGCCGCGAACGCAGGCGGCACATAGATGACCGACGCGTCGACGCGCGTATGGGCGCACGCCTCCGCGACCGTGTCGAAGACAGGCAGCTCGGCGCCCTTCGCCTTATCCGGCGCAGCGTCCGTCGCCGTCCATGTCTTGCCGCCCTTCCCCGGCGTGACGCCGGCGACCATCTTCGTGCCGTAGCCGATCGCTTGCTCCGTGTGGAACGTACCCTGGCTGCCGGTGAGCCCCTGGCAGATCACCTGGGTGTTTCGATCGACGAGGACGGACATTGGGCCTCCAATGACAAAGGGCCTGCGCCTAAGGCGTCGGCAGGCTCAGGGCTGCGCGCTGCGACGGCCGCAATACGGCGAGCGCCTTTGGGTCTTAGCGACGCCCGATTCCGTCGGCAACATCGCCGGGAGCATTTGCCGCCGGCCATGCTTCAAGCGACGCGTTCATAGCGCGTCAAACGCCGCAGACGCGTGTCGGACTCCGGAGGCGCCTCGACTTGCCTACGGCTAGCTCGCCGCGTCGCGTCTGACGAAGGTGACCGCAAACAGGGGATCGCCGTCGAACAGGTCTTTCGGCGGCTCGACGCCTTCGATCATCTTAAAGGCGCGGGGCGTGATGGAGCCTTCCATCCGATACCCCTTCTCCGCCATGCGGCCACGATGGAATTCGAGCGCGGCGGCGGTGAACTCCCGGGCGAGGATGGTGATGCGTTCAGGTTCGGTCGACATGGTCAGGCCCTCAGGAAAGGCGCTTCTCGATCCGCGCTTGCGGGGCGTCGGCGATCGGCGGTTGGCGGAACTGGCGCGCGGCCTGCGATTATGGCCTGCGCTGCGGCGGAAGCTATGTCGCTGCGACCGCGATGTCCATCGCGCGCGTCACGCATCCTCACAATGAAGCGGCCGGCGGCGAGACTGGATTTGCGGCGGGCGGCCCGGCAGACTTCTCCACGCCGCAAAAGGAATCGGTTGGCATGTCGCCAGTCCAGAAGGCGCTCATCCTCGCGGGGGCCGCGCTCATCGCGCTCGGCGTGCTGTGGCCTGCGATCGCCAAGCTCGGCCTGGGGCGCCTGCCCGGCGACATCAGGATCGAGCGCGACGGGTTCTCGTTCTATTTCCCGATTACGACGATGATCCTTCTCAGCATCGCGGTAAGCCTTGTCCTCCGCTGGCTGCGGAAATAGCCCGGGCCGTTAGCGTTCGGGCCGTTAGCGAAAGAGCGAAGGGGCGCTTTGCGGGACGCGGCGGACGCCGCCTCCGAGGGCGCTGAGGTCGCCGGCCTCATCTACGTCCGCGAGTTCATCGAGGTAAGCTATGCGACGGCCTCTGAAGCGACTTGTGGCGTCCGCCATCGCATGGCGCGTCGACCACCTGACGCCCTCGAAAGACCGCGGCAGCAATGCGCCGCGCGCGACGCCTAAAAGCCAGAAGCCGCCGTCCTCGGCCGGCCCGAACACGACGTCGCAAGCCTTAAGGCGCCGGAATCCCCGTTCTATCGCCACAGCGGAAATCGCCGGCGCATCCGCGCCGATGACGATGATTGGGCCGCCGTCCGAAGCGCGGCGCATTGCCGCCAGTAGCCTCACCCCAAGATCGCCGCGCGCCTGAGGAAAGACGTCAACGCCGTCAGCGCGTCGGAAAACGCCCCGTCCCAAGGCGGCGGCGGGATCGACTGCGGCCGAGGCGCGCCACCAGCCCGCATTGCGCCCCTCCATAACGGCGTCCATTGTGCGCTCGATAAGGCGCGCGCTGACATAAGCCGCTCGGGCGGCGCCGATGTCGCGCCCGAGACGGGTCTTTGAACGGCCTGCGACCGGCGCCTTCGCCATGACAATGACGGTGGGCCCGCGCGCGGTATCGCGCGCGCGAGGTTCAAACGACTCTTTCATCGACCCGCCTAACCTTCATCGGCCGGCATAGAAGTCGGCGATGCGCTCCGGCGCCCTGCCCGCCCGGTACATGGCGAGGCAGATCGCATTGCGCGCGACCCGCCTGAACGGACCATCTCTTTCATAGCGCTCGGCCGAGGTGCGCGCGGCCGGCCGGAGCGTGCGCAGGCGCGCGCGGCCGAAAGCGCGCACAAACCGGTCAATCAGATCGACATCTTCAAAAAGCGGCATCGGCTTGAACCCGCCGATCCGCTCATAGGCGGCGCGCGCGATCAAGAGCCCCTGGTCGCCATAGGGAGCGGCGAAGAGGCGCGTGCGCAAATTGGCTGACGCGGCGATGATCTTCATCGCCGGCGTGTCGCGCTCAAACGCCAGCCGAAAAACGAACGCCGCGTCCTCGCCTGCGCGCATCGCGCGGCGAGCGGGAACCGACCATCCCGGCTCCAACACGGTGTCTGCGTGGAGAAACAGAAGCCAGTCGCCTTGCGCGGCGGCGGCCCCCGCCGCCAGTTGGCCCCCGCGTCCTTGCGCCTTCGAGATTGTCCGCGCGCCCTTCGCCTTCGATATTGCAATCGTGTCGTCAGACGATCCGCCATCTGAAACGACGACGTCTCCAATGAGTCCCGCCACCCGCGCTTCAGTGAGCGCATCGAGGCACGCGCCGATCCGCGCGCCAGCGTCTCTGGCGATCACGACGGCCGCCAGTGCCCCTCGCTGACCGGCGTCTTTGTCGGCGCCTTCATCGAAAACCGGCGCGGGGCGCTTGCGCCTTTGTTCTATTTTTGTTCTCATTGACCGCGTCCCGTCAGAGCCCGGCGCTCGGCGCGCTCGCCAATGACATACTGAATATGCAAAAGCGGCCGAAATCACATGTCGTCATTCCGACGAAACGGCGGACCGGCGGGGCCCGCGGCCGCGCCGCGCAGTCGAACGTGAGCGGCCGGTATGAAAAGGTCGCGCGCGACGCGTTCGACGACGGCTGGGCGACGGGATCGGAGAAAGACCGCGTAAAGACGACGGTAATTGAAGAAAGCCCGCGCAAGATCATCAATTACGTCGACAGCCCGTTCGTCGACTTCGATCGCTCGATCAACCCCTATCGCGGGTGCGAGCATGGCTGCATCTATTGTTTCGCGCGGCCGACCCACGCCTATTACGGCCTGTCGCCGGGCCTTGATTTCGAGGCGAAGCTTTTCGCCAAACCGAACGCGGCGGCGCTTCTCGAGCGCGAGCTTGGCGCGCCGGGCTACAAGCTCGCGCCCATAGCCATCGGCACGAACACCGACCCCTATCAGCCGATCGAACGCCAGCGGCGGATCATGCGCGGCGTCCTTGAGACGTTGCAGAGGTTCAGGCATCCGGTCTCCATACTGACGAAGTCCAACCTTATCGAAAGCGACATCGACGTCATCGGCGACCTGGCGCGCCACGGCGTCGTCAAGGCGATGCTCTCCATAACGACCCTTGATGCGAGCCTCGCCCGCGCGATGGAGCCGCGGGCGAGCGCGCCGCGCAAACGGCTGGAGGCGGTCGCAGCGCTCGCCGAGGCGGGCGTCCCCACGGGCGTCATGGCCGCGCCCATGATTCCCGGCCTCAATGATCATGAGCTTGAGAGCATACTGGAGGCCGCGCGCGACGCCGGCGCCGCTTTCGTCGGCTACACGATCATCCGCCTGCCGCTGGAGGTATCCGACCTGTTCAAGGAATGGCTGGACGAGGCCGCAGGCGCGAGGGCCGCGCGCGTCATGCGGGCGATTCGCGAGATGAACGGCGGCAGGGACTACGACCCGCAATGGAGCCGCGCAATAAAGCCCCGTTCGGAGCGCGCGCGGCTTATCGACATGCGCTTCAAGGCGGCTTGCAGGCGTCTTGGCCTTTCCACGAAAACGCCGAAGCTGCGGCTCGATGCTTTCAGGCGGCCTGTGGAAAACGGCGGACAACTATCCCTGTTCGGCGAATCAGCGCGGCCTTAAATGTTAACGCAAGGATACATCGAAAGACTCATCGCACGCAGGAGCTTCGCCCGTGCCGCGGCAGCCCACTTTCGAGATCGAAGATACCCTCGATGGGCTTGTCGCCGGCGTCGACGAGGCGGGGCGCGGGCCGCTCGCGGGCCCCGTGGTTGCGGCGGCGGTGATCCTGAACCCCCATTGCACGCCGGCGGGCGTGCGCGATTCCAAAAGCATGACGGAGAAGCGCCGCAAGGAAGTGGCCGCCGCCCTCTGGAAGACCGCGCGCATCGGCGTCGGCGTCTCCACCGTCGAGGAAATCGACACGCTGAACATTTTGCGGGCGAGCCTTCTGGCGATGACGCGCGCCGTCGCCAATCTGCCCGCGCCGCCGAGCGTCGCGATTGTCGACGGCAACGTGAAGCCGCGCCTCGCCTGTCCCGCCTATTGCGTCGTCAAGGGCGACGCCACTTCGATGTCGATCGCGGCGGCGTCGATCATCGCCAAGGCGACGCGGGACCGGATGATGATCGAACTCGCCGCGGAACGCCCCGGCTACGCCTGGGAGCGCAACAAAGGATACGGCAGCCGCGCCCATCGTGAAGCGCTCATCGCGCTCGGCCCGACGCCCCACCACCGTCGCTCCTTCGCGCCCGTGCGCGACGCGCTCGAACGGCCTCGCCCGCGCCCGCTTATCGCCGCGGAATAAACGCCGGACGCGAGGCGTCGGCGTTAACAGCGCATTAATCTTGCCTAATGATCTTGCCCCGGCGGTCCTTCCCGCATTCGATAGGATGGGCGCGCGGCGTATGCGCTTTCCTAACGGCCGGCATTTCCAAGAGACGGGCGAATGGCTGACGAGACACAAAATAGCCGACGGCCGCGGCGCGGCCGTAACCGCAGCGCATCTCAGTCGAAGGCGCCCGAAAAGGACGTAGTTCTCGGCGACGCCATCGAGGTCATGGCGTCGATGCCGGACGCCTCCGTCGATCTTGTCTTCGCTGATCCGCCCTACAATCTTCAGCTTGGCGGCGACCTCACACGGCCCGACAATTCCAATGTCGACGGCGTCGACGCCGACTGGGACAAGTTCGAGGACTTCGCGTCGTATGACACGTTCAGCCGCGCATGGCTCAAAGAAGCGCATCGCATCCTAAAGCCGAACGGCGCCCTTTGGACCATCGGCTCTTACCACAATATTTTCAGGGTCGGCGCGGCGGTCCAGGATATCGGCTACTGGATTCTGAATGACGTCGTCTGGGTAAAGACGAATCCGATGCCAAACTTCCGCGGCACGCGCCTGACGAACGCGCATGAGACCTTGATCTGGGCGGCGAAGTCGAAAGACGCGAAGTATACGTTCAACTACGCGGCCCTTAAGACGTCAAACGACGACCTTCAGATGCGCTCCGACTGGCTGATGCCGATCTGCACCGGCGCGGAGCGTCTAAAGGGCGCCGACGGCGCGAAGACGCACCCCACCCAGAAGCCCGAAAGCCTTCTCCACCGCATCCTCGTCGCGACGACCAACCCCGGCGACGTCGTGCTTGATCCCTTCGCCGGCTCCGGCACAACTGGCGCGGTCGCGAAGCGGCTCGGACGGCGCTTCATCGGCATCGAACGCGACCGCGACTACGCCGACGCCGCGCGCCGTCGGATCGCCGCCGCCACGCCCATCAGCGAGGAGGATCTCGCCGCAACGCAATCTAAGCGCCGCGCGCCGCGCATTCCCTTCGGCGAAATCGTCGAGCTTGGCCTCCTGAAGCCTGGCGCAACGCTCTACGATCCGAAAAAACGCCGACCCGCCAGGGTGCGGCCGGACGGGTCGATTGTCGTCAAGGACGCCGAAGGCGACGAACGCCAGGGCTCGATCCACAAGATCGGCGCCCTGGTGCAGAACGCGTCAGCCTGCAATGGCTGGACCTATTGGCACTATGAAGAAAAGACGGGCTTGAAGCCGATCGACTTTCTGCGCGACAAAGCTCGCAAGCGGCGGACGCGCAAGGCTTAGGCGGGCGACGCCCGCGGCCTCTCGCGATCAAGCGGGCGGCCTTGATCTCTTGAGCGGCGGATCGCTTCGAAAATGACTTCCGACGGACAATTGACCGGCGACAGGCTGGAGGAGCTGCGCCGCCGACGCGCGGACGCCCTGGAAATGGGCGGTGCGGATAAACTCGCGCGGCAGGCGGCGAAGGGTAAGTTGAACGCGCGCGAACGCATCGCGGCGCTCGTCGACAAGGGCTCATTCCGCGAGATAGGCGCCATCGCCGGCAGGGCGGAGTATGATGACGCCGGCGCCTTTCGGAAGCTCAGGCCGTCGAATTTCATTTTCGGCCGCGCGAACATCGACGCCCGGCCCGTCGTCGCGACGGCGGACGACTTCACCGTGCGCGGCGGCGCATCGGACGCCGCCATTCACCGCAAGTTCGTGCTCGCCGAACAGATGGCGGGAGAACTCCGCCTGCCAATCATCCGCATGATCGACGGCACGGGCGGCGGCGGCTCGGTGAAGTCCTTGGAGGATATGGGCCGCACTTATGTGCCGTTCGTTCCCGGATGGGAGAACGTCGTTGAAAACCTGGACGTCGCGCCGGTCGTCGCCCTCGCCCTCGGCCCCACCGCGGGTCTTGGCGCGGCGCGCCTTGTCGCCAGCCACTATTCGGTGATGGTGCGGGGCCTCTCGCAGGTTTTTACGGCCGGTCCCCGCGTCGCGGCGGCGATCGGGGCCGGCGGCGAGGCCCTCGACAACGAAGCGCTCGGCGGCGCGGACGTCCATGCGACGAACGGCGTCGTCGACGATGAGGCGGAGAGCGAAGCGGACGCTTTTAAGCGTGTACGCACATTCCTGAGCTATCTCCCCGGCGCGGTCGGCCGCGTCCCGCCCATTCGCGACTGCGACGACCCGCCGACGCGTCGCGACGAGACGCTTCTCAGCGCCGTGCCGGACAGCGCCGACGCCGCCTACAATATGCGGCGGATACTTGAGGCGACGATGGACCGGGGCAGCGTCTTTGAAATGGGCGCGCGCTGGGGCCGCGGGGTCATCACCGCCTTCGCGCGGCTGTCGGGGCGGCCTGTCGCCCTCCTCGCCTCGGACCCGACTTTTCTCGGCGGCTCATGGACCGCCGACGGCTCGGAGAAAGCGAGGCGCTTCGTCGAACTTGCCGACAAATTCCGCCTGCCCGTTGTCCACTTCGTGGACAATCCGGGCTTTATGATCGGCCTCGAGGCGGAGCGCGCCGGCACCATCCGCCGCGGCGTCGAGGCCATGAACGCGATTTATGGCGCGAACGTCCCATGGGCGAGCGTCATTGTACGGAAGGCCTATGGCGTCGCCGGCGCGGCGATGTCGAACCACGCAAGGTTCCAGTACCGCTTCGCCTGGCCGTCGGCGGACTGGGGCTCGCTTCCCATGGCCGGCGGCGTCGAGGTCGCCTACGCCGCGGAGCTGAAAGAGGCGAAGGATCCCGCAGCGGCGCTCGCCGAAATCAAGGCGCGGCTGAAAGCGCTTACCTCGCCCTTCCGGACCGCCGACGCCTTCCTCATTGAGGACATCATCGACCCGCGCGACACGCGCCCGCTCCTCTGCGAGTTCGCCGACCTCGCCTACGCTGCGCTTGATTTCTGACGCGCCCTGACGGCGAGATCGATCGCCTTGCGCATCGCCGTGGGCGCCGGCGCCGTTTCCGGGTCGAACCACCTCTCCCCGGACTTCGCGCGTCGCCCGCGCGGCGCATCGGCGACGCGTACAGATAAAGTTAGCCGAAAATGCGTAAAGACATGCGCGATCGCGCCTACGTCGCGCCAGCCGACGTCCGCGGGCGGATCGCTGTCGATGGCCGACCAGCCGGCGCTCGGCAGCGCGAGCATGCCGCCCAGAAGCCCCTTTGGCGGCCTTTTCTCCAAAAGCACCCGACCTCGGGTGTCAAAGAGCGCGTAGGCGACGCCTTCGCGCTCCGGTTTCGCCGCGCGCTTCGCCTTGACCGGCAGCCTTGCGGGATCCCCGTCCGCCGAAGCGGCGCAGTACGCAGTCGCGGGACAGATGAGGCAGGATGGAGTCGTCGGGGTGCAGACGGTCGCGCCGAGATCCATGAGCCCTTGCGCGAAATCGCCGCTCCGGCGTGTCGGCCACACGCCCTCGAGGCGTTCTTTCAGTTCCGCCTTCGCCTCGCGGATCGGGCGGTCAATCAGGAACAGGCGCGCCGCCACGCGCTCGATATTGCCGTCGACGACAACAGCCCGGCGATCAAAGGCGATGGCCGCGATGGCGGCGGCGGTATAGGGTCCGACGCCCGGCAGCTTGAGGAGCTCTTCCTCCGTATCGGGAAAGACGCCGCCCCGTTCGTTCGCGACCTGCCGCGCGCAGGCGTGCATGTTGCGGGCGCGCGCGTAATAGCCGAGGCCCGCCCAGGCCGCGAGGACGTCATCCTCATCGGCGGCGGCGAGCGCGAGGACCGTCGGCCAGCGCTCCACGAACGCTTCGAAGCGCGGCGTCACGGTAGCGACCGTCGTCTGCTGAAGCATGACCTCCGACAACCAGACGCGGTAGGGGTCCGGCGCAACGCCCTTCGCGCGATCCGCCGGCGCGACGCGCCACGCCAGACGGCGCGCGGACCTATCGTACCAGGACAGTATTGCGTCGCTGAGCGGGCTCATGAACGCCTTCCGGATTGCTGCGTCGCGACGTGCTTTTCCTGGCGGCGCGCGATTGCGTGACGGCGTAGGACGAGGTCAAATATGCCGCAAGAGGGGGGGCGAACCTTTCGAGAAGCACCAATGCTGGGAGAAAACGCCATGTCCCCAACCGTTAGACACGGGCACGCCGACATGAACCTTCCACGCCCCAACGCGCCGCATGGGCCCCGGCCGCGGATTGCGACGCGTCCGGCGCGGCCGCCGGCGCCGACGGCCGCGAAGGCGATCAACCTCATTGTCGCGCGGCTTGCGCAGAAGACGCGGTATGTGGACCCCGGCCTCGTCACCCGCTGGCCGTCCATCGCAGGCGCCAAAACCGCCGCACTCTGCCGCCCCGGCAGAATGCTTGGCTCGGGCGAGGGCCGCGCTCTTGAAGTCCATGCGCCGCACGGGGCAGCCGCCGCGCGGCTGCGGTTCGAGCACGACGCCATCGTCTCGCGCCTCAACGGCTATTTCGGCGCGCGGACCATCGGCAGGCTTGTGATCCGCCAGGACGACGCGGTGGATGGCCCTCCGGGCGATGCGGGCCCCTCCGGCCTTGCCCGATTTAAGGCCGCGGACTAGCAGGCGCGCCGCGTCCCGAGCGCCAGAATCCTGAGACTGGCCACGCATCGCCTTGCGCCAGCGGGCGGTATCGGCGATTTTCACGCATCTCGGCCGCGCCCAGCGCGCTCCGGAAGCGTTAGGAAATCCCGATATGCCTTTATCCCGATTGATTTTTTCGAAGCCGCCTCGCGCTGCGCTGGCAGCCATCGCCGCATTTTCGCTCATCGCCTGCGGCGGCCAATCAGCGTCGGGCGGCGAGGCCTCTGCCGATACGGCCGACGTTCCCGAAGCGGGCGCGGTCAGCGCAACCGACATGGTGCTCGGGGCGGCCGACGCCCCGGTGACCGTGATTGAATTCGCGTCCGTCACCTGTCCCGCATGCGCAGCGTTTCATTTGCAGTTCCTGCCGGAAATCAAGGAAAACTATGTCGATACCGGCAAGGTGAAATTTGTATTCCGCGAATTCCCAACGCCGCCTGCGCGCCTGTCCGTGATCGGATCGGTGCTTGCGCGATGCGCCGCGGAGAAAAGCGGCGCGGACGGATATTTCGCGATAATTGGCTCGCTCATGGGCAAACAGCGCGATTGGGTGGCGCAGGGCGCCGACCACAAGGCGGAGCTGCTGAAGATCACCGGCCAGGCCGGCATAGAAGAGCCGGCTTTCGACGCGTGCCTGCAGCGTCAGGACCTTGTCGATCTGATCTACGCAAACGTTAAGGAAGCCGAAGAAACCTTCCAGATAAACTCGACGCCGAGCTTTATTATAAACGGCGAATCGAAGCGCCTCAGAAGCCTCGAGGAATGGTCCGAAGCGCTTGATGCGGCCTACGCGGCGGCCACGGGCAAGGCGTCGGACGCGCCGGACGAGCCGCCGGCCGAACAAGGCTGACGCGTCGCTGTATCGCGGGAAATTGCCGCGAGGGAAGAATCGCAGGCGATTCAACAATGAACGCTGAGCCGCGCTGCGGCGAAGCTTCATCCCTTTTGGCCGCGGCGTAGATCCTTCGATAGCGCCGCGCGGCGATTGCGCCGGCGCAAGTCGTCCGGCCAGGAGGGGTCCAGAAAGCGAGTTCCGGATAGGATCCCCTTGTCGGGTCTGGAAAGGTCATTGTGCGGTTCGACAATCTTCGCCTTATCGGGTTCAAGTCATTCGTCGACACGACGGATCTCGATATCCGTGACGGCCTGACCGGCGTTGTGGGCCCCAATGGCTGCGGCAAGTCCAATCTTCTGGAGGCGCTCCGCTGGGTTATGGGGGCGACGTCCGCAAAGGCGCTGCGCAGCGGCGGCATGTCCGACGTGATCTTCTCCGGCTCCGGCATGCGGCCGGCCCGCAACTGGGCGGAGGTCGTGCTGACCCTCGACAACGCCGACCGCAGCGCGCCGGCTGAATACAATGAAGCGTCGGTGATCGAGATTTCGCGGCGTATCGTGAAGAACGCCGACGGGACGCAGTCGATCTATCGCATCAATTCCAAGGAAGTGCGCGCCAAGGACGTGCAGCGTCTGTTTGCGGACGCCTCCACCGGCGCGAATTCGCCGGCGCTGGTGCGCCAGGGCCAGATTTCCGAATTGATCAGCGCCAAGCCGGAGAACCGGCGACGCCTGCTTGAAGAGGCCGCAGGCGTCACGGGTCTTCACTCGCGCCGCCACGAAGCGGAATTGCGGCTGCGCGCGGCGGAACAGAACCTCTCGCGGCTTGAAGACGTCACCGGCGAACTTGAGGCCCAGAAATCGGCCCTCTCCCGCCAGGCGCGGCAGGCGACGCGCTATCGCAACCTCTCCGGAGATATTCGACGCGCATCGGCGGGCGTTGCGTTCCTGCGCTGGAACGACGCCATCGCGCAGCGGGACGCCGCGGCCAACGAGGCGGAAGAACTCGGCCGCCGCGTGGAGGATTCCGCGCGCGCAGCCGCCCAAGCCGCATCCGCACGCGAGGAAGCGGACGAAAAGCTTCAGCCCTTGCGCCAGGCGGAGGCCGACGCGGGCGCTGCGTTGCATCGCCTCGAGATCGCCCGCGACGGCCTCGACGATGAGGCGCGTCGGGCGGCGGCCGAGCTAGAGCGGCTTCGTCAGGATGCGGAAAGCGCGAGAAAGGACTTCGCCCGCGAGGAGGAGTTGCACAGCGACGCGACCGCCGCGATCGAAACGATCGGCCGGGAGCGCGAGGGCCTCGCGGCGCGCGATGCATCGGAGGAAAACCGCCTCGCCGAAGCCGCCGAAAAGCTCGCCAACGCGACGGCGGCGCTGCGCGAGGCGGAGGCGCGATACGAAGAATCCCGCTCGCGCGCAGCGGAGAGCCAGGCCGAACGGCGCGCCGCAGACGCAGCGATCGCAGCGGCCGAACGGCGGCTGGCGCGGCTCGCCGAATTGGCGACGGCGCAGGCGGCCGAGCGCAACGAGGTTGAGGCGCGCCTTGCGGAAATCGATCGCGATGCGGAGGGCGCCGACGCTATCGAAACCGCCGAAACGCGCAACGCGGAAGCGGAAACGTTTCTCGGCGCCGCTGAAGCGGCCTCAGTCGATGCGCGTGCGGGCCTCAACGCGGCGCGCGGTCCGAAAGAGGCGGCGGCGCAAAGAATGAACAGCCTATCGGCGGAGAAGAATGCGCTTGAAAAAGTACTGGCGACGGACGGCGGCGCAGACTGGCCGCCGGTGATCGAGGCGATACGCGCTGATGCGGGCCTTGAAAAAGCGCTCGCCGCGGCGCTTGGCGACGACCTCGACGCCGCGCTCGACGAGGAAGCGCCGACGTCCTGGTCCGGGCCGGTCGCGGCCTCTGGCGGCGAGGTCCTGCCTGAGGGGGCGGCGCCCCTCGCCCGCTACGTGCGCGCGCCGCGCGCGCTCTGGCTGCGCCTCGAAATGGTCGGCGTCGTGCCTCGCGATGACGGCCCTCGCCTCGCGGGCGGGCTCAAAGCCGGGCAGCGGCTGGTCTCCCGCGAAGGAGACCTTTGGCGCTGGGACGGCTTCGTGAAGCGCGCCGAGGCGCGGTCCGCATCCGCGATCCGGCTGGAGCAGCGCAATCGCCTTGAGCAGGTCGACGCAGAAATCGGCGATGCGCGCGCAGCGCTTGCCGAGGCTGACGCAGCTTTCAACGCGGCGATCGCGCGACTGCGGTCAGTGGAGGAGGCCGAACGGAACGCGCGCGCCGCAGCCGCATCAGCGCGCAAGGCCCTTGATGCGGCGCGCAGTGGCCGTCTTGATACGGAGCGAGCCCGCGCCGGCGCCGGCGAACGTCTCGCCGCGCTCAGCGACGCGATCGCAAGGGCGGAAAACGAACGTGAGGAGACCGAGGCGCAGGCGTCCGCGGCGCGCGAGGCGCTCGCCGCCCTGCTGGATGAGGAACGCCTGACCGAGGCGCTGAACGATGCGCGCAACGCGCTTCAATCTGCGCGCGGGGCCCAGTCCGAAGCGCAAGGCGAACATCGCGACCTCGTTCGCGACGCGGAGGCGCGCAACGCAAGGCGGGCGGAGCTTGATCGCGAAGAAAAAACGTGGCGGGCGCGTGTGGAAGGGGCCGCAGCCCGGCGCGACGAACTCGGCGAGCGGCTGAAGGCGAACGAAGCGGCGCAGGAAGCGGCCGCTGGCGCGCCGGCGGAAATCGACCGGAAACGGCGCGACCTGATGGAGCGCGTATCCGAAGCGGAAGCAGCGCGCGCAGCGGCGGCCGACGCGCTCGCGAGCGCCGAGCAGGCCTGTCGCGTAGCCGACGCCGCGGCCCGCAGCGCGGACGCCGACGCCGGAGCGGCCCGGGAGGCGCGCGCGCGGGCGGATGCGCAGTTGGAAAGCGCCGAGACCTGGGCGCTTGAGGCCGTCGCCAGCGCGCGTGAGACATGCGAGTGCGAGCCTGAAGAGTTGCCCGAGATTGCGGAATTCAAGGACGGCGCGCCGCTGCCCACGCGTGAAGAGCTTGAGCGCAAGCTTGAGCGCTATAAGCGCGAACGGGAAAATCTTGGCGGCGTTAATTTGCGGGCGGACGAAGAGCTTCAGGAGATCGCCGAGCGACTGGAGGCGATCGAATCAGACCGAGAGGATTGCGAAGCGGCGATCCGCAAGCTGCGCGCCGGCATCGGCAGCATCAATCGCGAAGCCCGCGAACGCCTGAACGCCGCATTCAATACGGTCAACGAAAACTTCTCGCGCCTCTTCACGCGGCTTTTCAATGGCGGCCAGGCCGAGCTACGCCTCACAGAATCCGAGGACGTGCTTGAGGCGGGCCTTGAGATTTACGCCTCGCCGCCCGGCAAGAAACTCACCTCAATGTCGCTCATGTCAGGCGGCGAGCAGGCGCTCACCGCGACAGCGCTGATCTTCGCAGTGTTCATGTCGAACCCCGCGCCAGTCTGCGTTTTGGATGAAGTCGACGCGCCGCTCGATGATGCGAACACGGAGCGTTTCTGCCAACTCCTGCGCCAAATGGCGAATGAAACGAAGACGCGATTTCTCGTCATCACCCACCACGCCTTGACAATGTCCCGCATGGACAGGCTCTTCGGGGTCACCATGATGGAGCGCGGCGTCAGCCGGCTCGTCTCGGTGGACCTCAGCGGGGCGGAACAACTGGTCGCCGCGGAATAGAGTTTGTTCGCATGGACGCGCGCGTCGCCAAGGCGCAGCGGCCGACGACCGAACGAGCCGCCGGGATCGCGTTCAGCCCGGCGGAACGCAAGACGAAGCCGGCAGGCGACGACGCATCTCTCCTTTCCGACCGCGAGGAACGCGCTCTCTAGCCGGCCCGTGCGCCCGCCGCCGCCACCCTCGCAAGACGGCTGCGCCAGGTGGCGAAAATCCCCTTTTTTCATGGGCGCCAGGCGCTTGACGCTGCACCGCGGCGTCAGTAGCTTCCGCGAAATTTTCAGCGCGGATCGATCGCTTCTGCGCTCCAAGGCCAGCCTTCATGCCAGCCTCGACGAAAGACCAGCCGGACGGGCCGGATCGGCGGCGACTGGACGATTTGTCCCGGCGGCTTGACGCAGCCCGCGGAGAGCGCGAGACGGACGCGGAAAAGGCCGCGACCGCAAGTGCAAGAGGGCGTTCGCTCGGAGCGGGGTTCAGGCTGGCGTCTGAGTTGATGGCCGCCGTTTTGGTCGGATTGGCGCTTGGGCTTGGGGCGGATTTTGCGTTCGACGTTTCGCCTTTTGGGCTCTTGGCGGGCCTGTTCATCGGATTTGCCGCAGGCCTCAGGAACGCCGCCGCGGCGATGACGGCGGGCCAGAACGATGCCGGCGGCGGCGCCGATAAAGAAAAACGGTCCGGTGAGGACGATAGATGACGACGGCCTTGAACATTCTTTCGTCGACAATGGGCGGCTTGCTCGAGCGGCTTTTGAGGCACCAGCTCGCTGGGCCGATGGAGCAGTTTGAAATCCATCGCTACGTGCCCCTGTCGCTCGGCGCAATCGACGTTTCCTTCACCAACTCGTCGCTGTGGATGGTTGTCGCTACAGGGCTTGCCGCCCTCTTCTTCTTCTCCGCGACGCGATCGCGCGCCCTTATTCCGGGTCGCCTGCAGTCGGTGGCGGAACTGACCTATGACTTCGTGGCGGACATGGTCCGCGGCGCAATCGGTCAGGAAGGGATGAAGTTCTTCCCCTTCGTCTTCACCCTGTTCATCTACATCCTGCTCGCGAACCTCCTTGGGCTAACGCCGTCAATCCCGGGCCTCACGCACACTTTCACGACCACCAGCCACATCGCGGTGACCTTTGGGCTTGCGATGCTGTCGATATCGATCGTGATCGTCTACGGCTTCTACAAGAACGGCCTCGGGTTCCTTAAGCTCTTCGTGCCGTCCGGGGTGCCGCCATGGCTGCTCCCGCTCATTGTGCTGATCGAATTCGTGTCATTCCTTTCGCGGCCATTGAGCCTGGCGATCCGGCTGTTCGCGAACATGCTGGCCGGGCACATCATCCTCAAAGTGTTTGCCGGCTTCATCATTTCGCTTCTCGGGGCGGGCGGCGTCGTCGGGGCGATCGCCATCTTTCCTTTCCTCGGGACGGTGGCTATCACCATGCTCGAATTGTTGGTCGCCTTCCTGCAGGCGTACGTGTTCGCAATCCTGACCTGCATTTACCTGAATGACGCCGTGAATGTGGGGCATCACTGATCGACTTTAGCCAACTGCGCGCGGCGCATGAGCCGGCCGGGCGCGCACACGGACATCGGCTCGCGGAACAAGCAAACTGAAATGGAAACCACCGCCATGACTCCTGAAGCAGCTAAACTCATCGGCGCCGGCATCGCGGCGCTTCCCCTCGCCGGCGCGGGCGTCGGCCTCGGTCTGATCTTCGGCAACTTCCTGTCGGGCGCGTTTCGCAACCCGTCAGCCGCCGCAGCAAACCAGCAGACCCTGCTCCTCGCCTTCGCGCTGACGGAATTCACAGGCCTTCTCGGCTTCGTCGTCGCGATGCTCATCCTCTTCGTCTTCTAAGCCACGAACGTTTTGGACCGGGCGGCGCTTGTCTTACGGGCGCCAAATCATCGGCAACTCCGGAGACGATGAGATGCTGCACCTTGCGATGGCCGCCGCCGACGCCGCCGCAGAATCCGCTAATGGGTCGGAGAGTTCAGGCGGCCTGCCGCAGATGGATTTCTCGACTTATCCAAGCCAGATTTTCTGGCTGGCGGTGACCTTCGGCGCACTCTACTGGGTGATGTCGTCGGCGATTTTGCCGCGACTTGGCGGCGCTATCGAGGACCGGCGCGATCGCATCGCCGACGATCTTGATCAGGCGGCGGAGTTCCGCCGTGAGGCCGAGGAGGCGGAGAAGGCCTACGAGGCCGCCCTCGCCGACGCACGCGCCAAGGCGCAGTCGATCGCCGCGGAGACTCGCGCCGAAGTCGAGGCCGAAGTCGACGCGATGCAGGCGGAAGCCGACGAACGCGCCGCGGCTGACGTCGCCGCGGCGGAGGTTCGGATTTCGGAGATGAAGTCCAAGGCGATGGAGAACGTCCGTGAAGCCGCCGCCGACGTCGCGAGGGAGATTGTCGGGACGCTGATTGACGAACGGCCGACGGACGAGGCCGTTGCGTCAGCCGTCGGGCGCGCCATCCAGTAAGTCTTCGACCATTCCGAAAGGGCCGACGCGATGATTGATTTCCTTGTTCTGGCTGGCGCCGACGCCGCGGAAGCCGCCCACGCGACGCCTATCCTCGAAGACACGTCCACCTGGGTGAGCCTTGGCTTTTTGGTCGTGGTCGGGCTCTTCCTCTATCTGGGCGTCCACAAAACCATCGCCGGCGCCCTCGATTCGCGCGCGCAGCGGATTTCCGACGAGCTTGACGAGGCGCGACGCCTGCGTGAGGAGGCCCAGGAGGTGCTGGCCCAGTACCAGCGCCGCCAGCGCGAGGCGGAGGAGGAAGCGCAGGCGATCGTCGAACAGGCGAAGCGTGATTCCAAACGCCTCGCCGCCGCCATGCGAGACAAGATCAATGAGGAGATCGACCGCCGCGCCAAGTCGGCCGAGGCGAAAATCGCCCGCGCCGAGTCGCAGGCCATGTCGGAAATTCGTGAACGGACGGTCGATGTCGCTGTCGATGCGACCCAGGACATCGTCCGCGAGCGCATGGACCAGAGCGCTCATTCGGCGCTCGCCGAAAAGGCGCTTGACGACTTGCGCGCCCGCTTGAACTAGCGGCCCGACCTTTGCGCGCCGCTGCGCCAGACCGTCAACGCCCGACAGAGCTTTCTAGGGACGTCATCCGTTTTTGGTTCGAAGAATGTACGCCGAGCCAATGGTTTCGGCGATCCATAGACCTCGATAATGAGATACGTCGTCGGTTCGGCGCGGCCCACGAACGGGCAAGCGGCGCCGACTGGCCGGCGATGGAATCGATTCCGGACGGCGCGCTGGCGCTCGTCCTGCTCCTTGATCAGTTTTCGCGCAATATCCACCGCGGCGACCCGCTCGCTTTCGCTGGCGACGCCCGCGCCCGCGCAATTGCGGCGCGCGGCATCGCGCGTCGCTTCGACCTGATCCGGCCGCCGCAGGAGCGCGCGTTCTTCTATCTGCCGTTCATGCACTCCGAAGACCCGGCGGATCAGCGCCTGTCGCTACGGCTTTACCGCGCGCGCCTCTCCTCGCCGCTTCATTACCGACACGCGAAAGAGCACGCGGACATTGTGCGCAGGTTCGGCCGCTTTCCGCACCGAAATCGCGTCCTCGGCCGGAAATCAACGCCCGAGGAACGCCAATTTCTTAACGCTGGCGGTTTCTCCGCATAGGGACGGCGCGGACCGCTACGCCACCGCCGCTCTCGCGACGCCATACCCCACTTCCGCGGACAGGCGATCGCACAGAACGTCAAGCGGAACCGATGCGCCATCCGCCTGGACGATCCTCACGTGAAAACGCTTGAGCGCCCGCGCGTGTTCCGCGCCGCAGGAATGGGCGATCATGGCGACGTCCTTGCGCATCCGCTCAAGGTAGTTCGCCACCTGGGGCGCTTTCTTGGCCGGGTCGAGCCCGGCCTGTAGGCGTTTGTCGTGGGTCGTGACGCCCGTGGGGCAGGTGTTCGCATGGCAGCGAAGCGCCTGAATGCAGCCGATCGAGAACATGAAGCCGCGGGCGGTGTTCACCGCATCGGCGCCGGCGCAATAGGCCCAGGCGACTTCCGCCGGCGTCACGAGCTTGCCCGATGCGATGATCTTGATGCGTTCTTTCAAGCCACGCCGCTCGAGGATATCAGCAAGCATGGGCAGCGCGAACTTCAGCGGAAGGCCGACATTGTCGATCAGCGACATTGGCGCGGCGCCCGTGCCGCCGTCGCCGCCGTCAAGCGTTATGAAGTCCGGGGCGCTCGAGAACCCACGCGCGTCAATCTCATCGCAAAGATCGTCAATCCAGCCATATGCGCCAATGACAGTTTTGATTCCAACGGGCAAGCCAGACGCCGCACGCACACGGGCGATGAAATCAAGCAATTCCCGGACATTGTCGATTTCGGGATGCCGGTTTGGCGAGATCGACGCGTGCCCCACGGGAATGCCGCGGATTTCGGACACTTCGCGCGTGACTTTCTCCGCAGGCAGAATACCGCCCTTGCCGGGCTTCGCGCCCTGGGACAACTTGATTTCAATCATCTTGACCTCCGGCCGCTCCGCGATCGCGCGCAGCTTGCCGTCGTCCAGCTCCCCATTCGGAGTCCGGCAGCCATATTTCGCCGTGCCAATCTGAAAGACGATGTCGCACCCGCCTTCCAGATGGTAAGGGGACAGTCCGCCCTCCCCGGTATTCATCCAGCATTCTCCGAGCTTCGCGCCAAGCGACAGGGCGCGGACGGCCGGACGCGACAGCGAGCCATAGCTCATCGCGGAGACATTGATGATGGACGAGGCGGCGTAAGGCGCGGGACACTCAGGACCGAAGACGACGGGAGGCGGATCATTCGCCTCTTCGTCAAGGCGCGGAAAAGCGCAATTCACGAAAATAGGCGTGCCGACGATTGTAAGGTTGCGCGTCGAGCCGAAGGGCTGGGTATTGCTCTCCGCCTTTGACGATTTGTAGATCCAGTCGCGCTCCGCGCGGTTGAACGGCATCTCCTCCCGGTCGAGCGCGAAGAAGTACTGCCGAAAGAACTCTCCGAGGCGGGTGAAGAGATACCTGAACCTGCCGAAAACAGGATAGTTATGGCGGACAGCGTCTTTTGTCTGCCTGCTGTCGACAAAGAACATCGCGACGACGGTGATCGCGCCAAGCCCAATGGCGAAGACAAACAGGGTCGACAATACTCTGAGGCCGTCAACGGTGACCTGCGCCAGAACGCCCATAGCGCCCCTCCCTTTCGGCGGATATGCGCTAAAGCTTGCGCGTGGGGGCGATTATGTCGCGTAAGGCGCCGCCGGCAATGACCGCATGACCGATTGTGACCCAATCCAGCGACAAATCGGACAACGGCGCGGCGGCAGGCTCGCCGCGCCCTATTCGGCGGCTTCGGCCGGTTGCGGCGGCGTCCAGCGCAGCACCGGCTTGCGCGCGGCGCTCGTCTCATCAAGGCGCCTGAGCGGCGCGTGGCGCGGCGCCGCCTTGAACGCGGCGACTTCGCCGGCTTTCGCGCGGCGGGCCAGCGACAGGAGCGCATCGCAGAACTTGTCGAGCTCGGCCTTGGACTCTGATTCGGTCGGCTCAATGAGCATCGCGCCGTGGACCACAAGCGGAAAGTACATCGTCATCGGATGAAAGCCCTCGTCGATCATCGCCTTGGCGAAGTCGATGGTCTCAACCCCGGTCCCTTTAAGGAACCGATCGTCGAAGAGCGCCTCATGCATGCAGTATCCGTCAAAAGCCGCCGTCAGCTCTGATCGCAGCCGGGCAAGAACATAGTTCGCATTCAGGACCGCGTCCTCCGCCGCGCGAACGACGCCATCAGCGCCATGGCTCAACATGTAACTCAGCGCCCGGACGAACATGCCCATTTGCCCGTGAAACGCCGTCATGCGGCCAAAGCTCTCCGCGCCCTCCGCGCCAGCGGATTTCGCGGCCTCGCGGCGTTCAATCAGGTGAAACCGGCCATTCCTTTCAACGATAAACGGCACAGGCGCGAAGGGCGCGAGCGCCTCGGACAGCACTGTCGGACCGGAGCCCGGGCCGCCGCCGCCATGGGGCGTGGAAAACGTCTTATGCAGATTGATGTGCATTGCGTCGACGCCGAGATCGCCCGGCCGCGCCTTACCGGCGATCGCGTTAAAGTTCGCCCCGTCGCAATAAAAGTACCCGCCCACGGCGTGAACGGCGTCCGCTATGTCGCGGATGTCGTGTTCGAAGAGCCCGCACGTATTGGGGTTGGTCACCATGATCGCGGCGACATCTTCTCCGAGCTTCTCCTTCAGCGCGTTCAGATCGACGCGCCCGGTCTTGTCGGCGGGGATAGCGTCAACCCTGAAGCCGCACTGGACCGCGGTGGCGGGATTTGTTCCGTGAGCGGACTCCGGCGCCAGGACGCGCACGCGCGTCGCCGCCTCCTCCTTCGCCTCGATCGCCGCCTTAATGGCCATCATGCCGCACAGTTCGCCATGGGCGCCCGCCTTGGGGCTCATGGCGACGGCGGGCATGCCCGTGAGCTCTTTGAGCCAGCGCGCCAGAACATGGATCAGTTCAAGCGCCCCCTGAACGGTCGCCTCCGGCTGCATCGGATGCACGTCGGCGAACCCGGGCAGGCGCGCCATTTTTTCATTGAGGCGCGGATTGTGCTTCATGGTGCACGACCCGAGCGGGAACGGCCCCATGTCGATGGCGTAGTTCTTCTGACTGAGCCGCACGAAATGACGCATGGTTTCAGGTTCGGACAGGCCCGGCAGGCCGATACCCTCGCGGCGTTCAAGGCCGCCAAGGCGATTCGCCCGAGGCTTCGGCTCCGGCAGGTCGACGCCAGTCCGTCCGAACGCGTCCTTTTCAAAGATTAGCGATTCCCGAATCATAAGGCCGCGATTGCCGGTGAGCGTCGGCGTGTCGCTCGCCTCTTCAGTCGTTCCCGCCGACTCGGCCCTTGTCGGCCGTCCCTGACTGTTCATGGTCATTATCGCACCTCCGGAACCGGATCGCCGACCTGCATGGTCCGGCCAAGATTGTCCGCATCCAACATCTCGCCGCCGAACCGAAGGCGGCCTTCCGCGAACTCCGCGGTGCCGGCGATGATGGTCGGCGACACCTTCATGGCGTGGATGAGCGCCTGCCAGCCGTCGACGCCGCGATAGGCGTGCGGCTGGTCATCCGTCTGCGAAAAGCCCTGAAACTGAAGTCGGCAGATCCACTCGCCATTGGGCGCCCTCTCGGGCATGAAAACGCGGACCTGAGCCGAGCCTCGCGCGTCCTTCGCCACCACCTCGAACTCGCGTGACGCCAGCACGGCCATTACAATGCCTCGCCTAGACCGCGCGCAAACGCGTCAATATCCGCGTCCGTTACGCATTCGGTCGCCGCAACGATTAGGAGATTCTCCGCGTCCGGTTCGTCCGGCCAAAGTCGCCCGCCGGGCGCGCCGGCGATGACGCCGCGACCGGCGAGGGCCTCGACCACGGCCTCCGCGTTCTTCGGCAGGCGGACGGTGAATTCATTGAAATAGGCAGGCGTTACAACCTCGACGCCGTCTACCTCCGCGAGCGCGTCCGCGGTCCGGCAGGCGGCGTCGTGGTTCAGCGCCGCCGCGCGGCGCAGGCCGGCCTCGCCCAGAAGGGTCATATGCACGGTGAACGCCAACGCGCAAAGGCCGGAATTCGTGCAGATATTCGACGTCGCCTTATCGCGGCGAATGTGTTGCTCGCGGGTGGACAGGGTAAGCACGAATCCGCGCTTTCCCTCCGCATCCGCCGTAACGCCGCAAAGACGCCCGGGCATTTGACGGACGAACTTCTCTCGCGTCGCAAAGAGCCCGACATAGGGGCCGCCGAATGTAAGCGGGTTGCCGATTGACTGGCCTTCGCCCACCACAATGTCCGCGCCCATCGCGCCAGGGCTTTCAATCGCCCCGAGCGACATCGCCTCCGCGAAGACCGCGATGAGGAGCGCGCCCTTTTCGTGCGCTGCGGCCGCAATTGGCCTCAGATCGCGCACATTTCCGAACACATCCGGATTCTGAACGATAACGCATGAGGTGGCTTCGTCGATGAGGTGCGCAAGATCTTCGCGCGCGTCGACAGATATCGGCGCGAATTCCACCTCGTCGCCCACAAGCTCCGAACTCATGCGCGTCACGGATGCATAGTGCGGATGCAGCCCACCAGACAGAACGACCCTTTTGCGCTTCGTGATCCGGCGCGCCATCAGGGCCGCCTCGCCGCACGCCGTCGAGCCGTCATACATGGAGGCGTTCGCCACCTCCATGCCCGTAAGCGCCGCCACCTGCGTCTGGAACTCGAAGAGGTATTGCAGCGTTCCTTGCGCAATCTCGGGCTGGTAGGGCGTGTACGATGTCAGGAATTCCGAACGCTGAATGATATGGTCGACTGTGGCGGGCACATGGTGCTTGTAAGCGCCGCATCCTAGAAAGAAGGGGCCTTCCGACGCCGTCCGGTTCCTAGCGGCGAGGCCGCCGAGGATACGCTCAACCTCAAGCTCGGACTTATGTTTCGGCAGATCGAGCGGCGGGTCGAGCGCATCAGCAGGAACGTCTGCGAACAGCTCGCCAATATCGGCGGCCCCGATCGTTGCGAGCATTCGGCGGCGGTCTTCGTCCGAAAGCGGAAGATAACGCATGGCCTAGAGCGACTCCAGAAGCTTCTTGTAGGCGTCTTCGTCCATCAGCTCGCCCAGCTCGCCCGCATTGGATAATTTCATCTTGACGAACCAGGCGCCGCCCGCGGGATCGGCATTGACTTGGGCCGGATCCTCGACGATCGCGCCGTTCGCTTCGACGATCTCCCCGGATACAGGCGCATAGACATCCGACGCCGCCTTCACTGATTCCACAACCGCCATGTCTGCGTCGCGCTCGAACGCCGCGCCGACGTCCGGCAGCTCGACGAATACAACATCGCCAAGTTGCTCCGCGGCGTGCGGCGTAATGCCGACAGTCGCGACATCGCCTTCGACGCGCACCCATTCATGTTCTTTGGTGTACTTAACCGTCATCGAAAATGCTCCTATCCCCGATAATATCGCTGCGGAACGAACGGCGTTTCGGCGACCGATGCGGGCAGCGCCTTGCCTCTTACGACGACCTGCAACGGGGTTCCGGTCTCGGCATGCGCCGCGTCCACATAGCCCATCGCCACCGGCCGCTCAGCGCTTGGGCCGAAGCAGCCAGACGTAACCCGGCCAACGGCGCGTCCGTCGGCGTCAATAACCTCAGCGCCCTCGCGCACCGGCGCGCGGCCCTCAGGCGCAATGCCGACCCGCCGCCTGCGCGGTCCATCCGCAAGCTCTCTGGCGATTCGCTCAAAGCCGGGAAAGCCGCCCTCGCGGCGGCGGCGTTTGCCGATCGCAAAATCGATCGCGCCCTCCACCGGCGAGGTCGTCTCGTCGAGATCGTGGCCGTAAAGGCACAGCCCCGCCTCAAGGCGCAGGCTGTCGCGGGCCCCAAGCCCGATCCATTTCACCGCGTCCCGGGCGAGAAGCGTTTCGGCAAACGCGCAAGCGGCGTCCGCGGGCAGCGAAACTTCAAAGCCATCCTCGCCCGTGTAGCCGCACCGGGACACGAGCACATCGACGCCCTTCCATTGCGCCCGGCGCATGGTCATGAAACCTTGCGTCGCCGCGCCCGGAAATAGGTCGTCTATGATCGCCGCCGCTTCCGGCCCCTGAAGGGCCAAAAGCCCGCGATCATTGAGCACATCAAGCTCTGTTGCGCCGCCAATCTTGCCACGGATTAACGCGAAGTCCTGATCCTTGCAGGCGGCGTTGACAACAAGGAAGAACTCGCCGTCGCGGTCTTCTTCCGGCGCGCGCGTGGCGATGAAATCATCGAGGATGCCGCCTTCGTCATTCAGAAGCGCCGAATAGCGCAGGCCGCCGCGTTTAAGTTTCAGGAACTCGCCCGGCGCCAACGTCTCCAACGCGCGCGCCACGGCTTCATGCGCTTCGGGCGTCCCGAGCCGTGAGCCCCTCGCGCGCAGGAAGGCCTGACCCATGTGCGACACGTCAAACAGACCGGCGGCGGCGCGCGTGTGCAGATGCTCGCGCATTACGCCGTCAGGGTACTGAATGGGCATGTCATACCCGGCGAAAGGGCCGAACTTAGCCCCGGCCGCCTGATGGGCCTCATAAAGCGGCGTACGCTTGAGGGCTTCGTCTTCAATGGGCATTGCGCGCCGCCGTTCCAGAATAATCCGCGCCGACTCCGGCGCGGCGCAATCGAACGGCCCCGGCTGTCCATGAACCTGAGAGATTTCACGCCAGGCAGCGACTTTGGCCCACCTCGCGCTTACTCCTTCGGTGCTTGGCCGACGGCGGCGCTCAGACCGCTTCAGCTTCGCTTTCCAGCCTTTATCCTGCGCGCGGTCCCGTTTGCCTGAGAGTTTCCGGGGCGGTTGCTCCTTCGGCGCCGGCCGCGATGTCGCGACCGAACTCTCCCGCTACGCAAGCGAGGAGATTAGCAAACATAATCTGGTTCCGACAGGGCGTATCCGGCGCGACAAGGCGTTTTTCCGCCGACGCGTTGTCGCGGTTATTTGGCCCTCGCGCGATCCGCAGGCGTCGCAACGGCCCCGCAATTCAAGACGGGCAGACTCCATCTAGAAGTCGGCGTCATTTGCGAATGGACGCAAAAAGCCCTCAAGGCCTCCCACATCAATCTCCATCGACGCAGGGCTTTCGCCGCAGACGAAAAACACCTGGAGGCGATAAGGCTCAGCGCGACTAAAAACTGTAACGGGAAGCTTCTGAACCGCCCTCGTTGTCAAAACAGCGCCCAGGCGGCTCAACCGCTTTGCGTCACGGGGAAGAGATAGCTCGGGAACGCAAGCCGTTCACAGCAAGTCAGCTCTGGCGAAGACTTGACGGGTTACCGACGATGGCGGTGCCTATGTCTCTTGGACGCGCTTTATGCGAAGAGACGGTCGGCGTTTTCGGCAACATCCCGGCCGGGGAGCGCCTTCGCCGATATCGCGTCAACCGCGCGGTCGACCTGAGCCGCAAGAGCGATGGAATCAACGCCGTCCGCGGCGACAACATCCGCCGCGCTTTCGCCGCGCACGCTGGACAAGAAAGTCGCCACGTGCGCGCCCAACGGGTCGTCCAGCGCCTTGCCAAGCGCCATTTGGCGCAAGACGCCGTCCGGGCGCGTCGACGTGAGGGAGCGACTAAGGAAGTCTACCGTCACGACGCCGTCAGCGTAGTGGGCGCTCATCATTCGACGACGCATGGACTGACGCCGGCTGGCCAGAAACGAGGCCGCGCAGCCGCCCTCGAACTCAATCGTGGCGACGGTTTCATGGGCGGACCCGGCCGCCTTCACATCAACCGGACGCGCGCACCCGAGACGCGCCGCAAGATCGAGGTCATGGATCATAAGGTCCCAGACCACGGACACTTCTTCGCAGCGCCCGGACGCGGGGCCGCAACGGGCGAACTCCAGGCGCTTCGGCCGCTCGTCCGAAGCGAAAAGCCCGATCGCATCCAGAACGAGACGCTCCTGGTGGCCGACAAACAGGACGCGCCCGCGTTCAGCGGCGATGCGCGAAAGCGACTCCGCGTGGTCAACCTGGAGCGCCAGAGGTTTTTCTACATACACGTGCCGTCCGGCCGTGAGGGCCGCCCGCGCGAGCGGATAATGCGACGCCGCAGGCGAGGCGATCGTGACAATGTCAACGCAGTCCAGAAACGCGTCGATGGACGAGGTTGCGGCCGCGCCGTGTTGATCGGCGAGATGGGCCGCGCGTTCGGCGTCTACGTCAAAAACGGAGGCAAGCTGGACGCCATCCGCAGCGGCGTATTTCTGAGCGTGGAACCCGCCAAACACGCCCGCGCCGATGACGCCGGCGCGCAGCTGGTCGGGCCTCGTTGAACAATCCGCCGCAGACGTACTCATGATCCCGCTTTTCCCCCGAGCTTTGCCGATGCAGGATATCGAAAGATTTTAATAGCTTATACTGCATTGCGAAGGGCGAGCGTTCAAAGAATGTTACCGCGTGTTTCAGCGGCTCGCTCGGATACCCGACGCGACTAAGCGCGCGCCTTTAGCCGGTTGGCTAATATGAACGCTAGTTCGAGCGCCTGGCTCGCATTGAGCCGCGGATCGCAATGGGTGTGGTAGCGCGAGTTAAGATCGCTTTCCTTAACCTCGTCGCTGCCGCCCAGGCATTCGGTCACGTTCTGGCCGGTCATCTCAAAATGAACCCCGCCCGGATACGCGCCCTCGCCGCGACAGATGGAGAAAAATTCATCCACTTCCTTCAAGACGGCGTCGACGCGGCGCGTCTTCACCCCTGTGTCAGTCTTAATGGTGTTGCCGTGCATCGGGTCGCTTGACCAGACGACCGTGCGGCCTTCGCGGGCGACCGCCCGAAGCAATTTCGGCAGCCCGTCAGCGACCTTGTCGGCGCCGAACCGCGCAATCAGGACAATTCTGCCTGCTTCATTCTCCGGATCGAGAATATCGAGAAGACGCAACAGTTCTTCCGGATCGAGACTTGGCCCGCATTTGACGCCAATCGGGTTTTCGACGCCGCGACAGAATTCAACGTGCGCGCCGTCGGGCTGCCGCGTCCTGTCGCCAATCCAGATCATGTGCGCGGACGTGTCGTACCACCGCCCGGTCGTTGAATCGACGCGCGTCATCGCCTCTTCGAACCCCAGAAGAAGCGCTTCGTGGCTTGTGAAGAAGTCGGTCTCGCGCAGGGACGCCACTTTTTCACCGGTGACGCCGCAGGCGCGCATGAACGTCAACGCTTCGGAGATCTTGTCAGCGAGCGCGCGGTAACGGTCGCTCTGCCGATCGCCCGCGACAAATTCAAGGTTCCACTGATGAACGTTAGACAGGGACGCATACCCGCCTCTTGCGAAGGCTCGAATGAGGTTAAGCGTCGCCGCCGCCTGGCCGTAGGACTTCAAGAGGCGTTGCGGGTCCGGCGTGCGCGACGCGAAGTCGAACTCCATGCCGTTAATGTTATCGCCGCGGTAGCTCGGAAGCGTCACGCCGTCGCGCGTTTCGGTCGGCGCGGATCGCGGTTTCGCGAACTGGCCGGCGATCCGCCCCACCTTCACGACGGGCGCGCCGGCGCCGAAGGTCAGCGCCACCGCCATCTGCAACAGCACCCGGAACGTGTCGCGAATGTTGTTGGGATGGAACTCCTTGAAGCTCTCCGCGCAGTCGCCGCCCTGGAGGAGAAACGCTTCTCCGTCGGCGACAGCGGCTAGGCGCGCGCGCAAGGTCCGCACTTCCCCCGCGAAGACGAGCGGCGGATAGCCGCTGAGTTCGGCCTCCGCCGCGGCCAGCGCATCCGGGTCGGGATAGTCGTCCGGGATGTGCCGCGCAGGCCGCGCCCGCCAGGTCCCGGGCGCCCAATCGGCGTTTCGGGCCTTATTGATTGCTTGTACAGACATATCGAACCCACGCCTCAAACCCGCGCCGCGCCTTACGCCACTGCTCGCCGACGCTACGCGCGATCGTGATCGCTCAGGCGACGGCGCCGGCGCGCTCAAGGCTCCCTGCTGGCTCAAGACATGCCAGAATCCAGCCAAAATCGGCCGGATCGCCGCATCGCCGACCGATGACACTTCTAAAGGGGACCACAGACAAAATGAACAACTCAATTCGTCGCGCGGCCACCTTCCTGATCAAGGCGGCGCGCATGCTCCCGCCGACGAATGCATGAGGCGGGGAACGCTCCGTCAACGCGGGAAACGCGACTGAACGCCTCGGATGGCCAAAAAAACGCCCGCGCCGTCGCCGGCGCGGGCTTCGCCTAAGTAGGGGTCAGGCGAGGGTCAGCCGCCGGGTTGTGACATTCAGGGAGGGCGGCCAATGGCTTTGGGGTCAGGCGAGGGAGACTTCCTTCACCTTCCCGCGTGAGACCTTGCACTTCCCGTTGACGGTATCGCCGTCACTGGGGATGAGGTCGATGAACAGCGTCTTGGTCGACGCGCCGCGCGACTTGACGAATTTGCTCCGGAAATCACCCGATGGGGCGATACCCTCTTTTTTCATCTCCGCGACGCAGAGATTGACGTGCTTGGCTGTGCTCGCGAGCGCCGGCGTGGCGACTGCTGCGGCGGAGGCGACGCCAGCGGCGATAAGGGCGATTCTCATGTCAGTGCTCCAATGCGTGGTCGATGCTATCCATGGATAGCGCATGCGCTCAACAACACTGATGAGTTTACTATTGATTTTTAAAGTGTCAAGGATATTTTTAGAGGGGAGCCGTCATGTTAGCGTCCCGGAACACGCGCGCTGGCGGCGCGGACCTCGGACCGCGCTTCCTGTCGCCTTTAGACCTGTCGCCTTTAGAGACGTAATGGCTCAGGAGACCTGCTGGCTCGAGTGACTAACGGCCTGGCGATCAAGTGGCTGAAAACAGCCCTCGGTCAGAGCAAACGCGGCGAAAACCACACCAGACGGCGCAAGAAAGCGCCGCGGCTTGGGAGGACAAGAATGGCCCGGACCTATAATCAGGAGTGCGTGCTCGCCTATGCGCTCGACCTGCTTGGCGAACGCTGGACGCTCCTTATCGTCCGCGAGCTGTTTCTGGGGCCGAGACGCTTCGGGGACCTTCATGCGGCCCTGCCGGGCATCGGCACGAACCTTCTCAGCAAGCGCCTTAAGGAGCTTGAGGAAGCCGACCTTGTCGTGTCGACAAGCGCGGACGCGCGCAGCAAGTATCGGCTTTCCGACGCGGGTGAGAGCATGCGCCCGGCGCTGCGCGAACTCATGTTCTGGGCGATCGAGTACTTTATGAGCCGCCCAGGCGCCTCGGAGCCGAAGGACTGCCTTTTTTCAAATGACCTGCAGCCGGATTCGGTGGCCCTGGCGACCGAGATGTTCGCGAACAAATGCGCCCAGCCGCATGCGAATTATGTGCTGCAGGCGATGATAGACGACGCGCCGTATACATATTTTTTCATGAACGGCGAAATGACGGCGCGCCGCGGCGGCGATACGCCTGCGGTCGCGAAGTTCGCGACGGACGTGGCGTCCATGCTTCAGGCGATGCGCGGCGAAGTATATATTGAAGAATCGATAGAGCGCAGCCAGTGGTCAGGGGACGCGGAGGTCGTCCGGCACTTCGTCGCATCCTTTACCCCCGGCGCCGACATCGCCTTTGAGGTCTCCGAGTTCATCAAGACACGGGAGCGCGAGAAAGTCGCCGCATCGCTCCGCACTCGGACCGACCTCGGCGTCAAGCAGGAATCGGAACCGGCGGAAGCGTAGTCGCCCGCGCCTCGTCAAGGTAGCGCGCCGCAGCGGCCTGCGTTGTCCCTTCGACGAGCTCGATCACCAACGGATTGCCGGTGGGGATCTCAACCGACACGATATCCTCATCGGATACGTCGAACAGCAGCTTCACGATCGCTCGCAATGAATTGCCATGCGCGGCGACAATCAGCGATTCGCCCGCTTCAAGCCGCGGCGCGATCTCAGCCCGCCAATAGGGTTCGACCCGATCGAGCGTCGTCTTCAATGACTCCGAATTCGGAAGGACGTCCGCGGCCACATGCGCATAGCGCGGGTCGTCGCACGGATCATCCGAGGCGGCGCCGTCAAACGGCGGCGGCGGCGTGTCGAACGACCGACGCCAGATCTTCACCTGGTCCGCTCCATGGCGTTCAGCCGTCTCGGCCTTGTTAAGGCCCGTCAGGCCGCCATAGTGGCGCTCGTTCAATCGCCAGTCCTTCGTCACCGGCAGCCACAAACGGTCCATGCCCTCAAGGGCGAAATTCAGGGTCCGGATCGCCCGCTTCAGCACCGAAGCGTAGCACGCCGCATAGGCGCTCCCCTCCTCCGCCAGCATGGCGCCCGCGCGGCGCGCCTCCGCGACGCCCTGGTCGGTCAGGTCCACGTCCACCCATCCCGTGAACCGGTTCTGCAAGTTCCACTCGCTTTGCCCATGCCGCAAGAGCGCCAACTTGGCCATCGTCAACTCCTCGCTTTGAGGCGCCGGCATATCCGGGGCGCGTCCATAAGGCCAGCCCATGCCGGCGACGGAGCGGCTGGCGTTTGCGCGCAGGCTGGCGTATCGGCGTCGAAGAAAGGAAACGCCGATGACAAACGCGCCTCAGCCTCGACGCCCCGCCCTCGCCCTCCATGGCGGCGCCGGCGCGCGCGCCGGAAGGGATTACGCGGAGGCGGAGGCGCATTTGAAGGCGCTTGCGTCGGCAGCCGACCGGCGGCTTCTCAGCGGCGACGCGTCCATGGACGTGGTCGAATGGGCGGTCGCTGAAATGGAGGCTTCCGGGCTTTACATCGCCGGGCGCGGCGCCGCCCCGAACAAGGCCGGCTACGCCGAACTCGACGCGTCGATCATGCGTGGGGAGGCGGGCGCGGCCCCGCGCCGGGCCGGCGCCGTCGCGGCCGTCGCCCATCTCGTCTCGCCCATCGCCGCCGCCCGCAAAGTCATGGACGAGACGCCGCACGTAATGCTCGCAGGCCGCGGCGCGGAGAATTTCTGCCGCGAGAACGGCCTTCCCTTCGTAGATGATCCGAACGCCTATTATCGCACGCCCATCGGCGTCTATCCCGATGAAATGACGCAGGCCGAGCTTGGCCACGGCACGGTCGGCGCCGTCGCGATTGACGCCGACGGCCGCCTCGCCGCGGCGACGTCGACAGGCGGCGTTTTCGGCAAGCTTGAAGGCCGCGTCGGCGACACGCCGCTCATCGGCTCAGGGACGTGGGCGGACGGATGGGTCGCCGCCTCGTGCACCGGCCTTGGCGAGTATTTTATCCTCGCCGGCGGCGCCCAGGACGTCGCCGCGCGGGTGCGCTATCGCGGCGAAAGCCTGCAGGCCGCGGCCGACGGCCTTATCGCGGACGTCGCGGCCCAAGGCGGCGATGGCGGCGTCATCGCGGTCGACGCCAAAGGGAACATTGCCTTCGCCTGGAATTCCGACGGCATGAAGCGCGCCGGCGTCGGCCCGGAGACGGAACTCTTCGCGGCCACGTTTTAAGCGCTTGACGGGCGAGGGACGGGTCGCAGCGATAGGTGATCGCGGGTTTCACGTCGCGACCCGTGGGATTAAAAACTAGAAGCCGTTTGCTTCAATCGCTTCAAACGCAAACCGCATTTTCGGCTTACGGAATGACGCGCGCGCCAGTCGGCGACCTAGAGCGTAGCGGCGTCAGCGCAGTCCCGGGCCGCATCAAGATCCGCCATCACCGAGCGGACGGCCGATGCGGCGTCCGCCGCCCGCGGCCAGTCCGCCGCCTGGTTTCGGAACCACGTCAACTGGCGTTTCGCGAGGCGGCGGGTGTTGCGTTTCGCCAGGTCGCGCGCCGCGTCGAGCGATGCCTCGCCCTTCAGATGAGCAATGAGTTCCGCAACGCCGACGGCTTTCATGACCGGCGCGTCGTCGGCGTAGCCTCTTGCAATGAGGGCGCGCGCTTCGCCTAGCCCGCCTGCGTCGAGCATTGCGTCAAACCGCGCTTCGCAGCGGGCGTAGAGCGCCTCGCGCGCCGGCTCGATGACGACGCAGGCCGCGGGCCGAAGGCCCACCTCGCCCTCGCCGCGCTGCAGATCGGACAGCCGCTCCCCCGTCGCTTCGACAACCGCCCAGGCGCGCACATGCCGCTGGCGATCGTTGGGGTCGAGCCGCGCCATCGCCGGATCGCGGGAAAGAACCTCAGCGCGAAACGCCGACAGGCCGATTTTCGCAAGCCGCGCTTCAGCCGCGGCGCGGATCTCGTCGGGGACGGCCGGGGCCGGGTCGAGCCCGCCTTCAAGCGCCCGGAAATAAAGCCCCGTCCCGCCGACGACGATGGCGAAGGCGCCGCGCGCGGCCGCATCGTCGATGACCCGCCGCGCCGCCTCGGCCCAGCGTCCCGCCGAGCCGCGTTCCGCGCCGGAAAGATAGCCGAAAAGGCGGTGCGGGACGCCGGCGCGCTCGTCTTCGGACGGCTGGGCGGAGAGAATCGGGATGTCGGCGTAGACCTGCATGGCGTCCGCATTGACGATCTCCGTCGCGCGGCCAGCCGCCGCGAGCGCTGCGGCGAGCTTAACGGCCGCTGCGGTCTTGCCGCCGGCGGTCGGACCGGCGATGAATACCGCGTCCGCCCGCACGCCCTCAGTCGTTTGGTCAGAAGCCGGAATGTCCGAAGCCCCTTTATCTGAAATCGCCGTCACGCTGGTCGCCGATCCTCAACGTCGCCAATTGTCCGACGACCTTGTTCAAGAGGTCGTAGTGGCGCTCGGAGACGCCGGCTTCCCTACCGCATTGCGCCGTACGTTGAGCGCAGGCGCGGCTGAAGATATCACGCTCAGCGCCGTTTTCGAGCCGGCGGCGAAGGCGGCGATCCTACCTGCCGTCCAATCCGCGCTTGGCGATGCGCCAATCGACGTCGCCGTCCAGCCGGCGGCGGGCCGTCGCAAGAAGCTGCTGATCGCCGATATGGATTCGACCATCATTGAGCAGGAATGCCTCGACGAACTCGCGGGCTATGCCGGCCTCAAGGAGGAAATCGCAGCCGTTACCGAGCGCGCAATGCGCGGCGAGCTGAACTTCGAAGAAGCGCTGCGCGCGCGCGTCGCCCGCCTTGAGGGGCTGTCCGCGGACGCGCTCCAGCGAACATTCGATGAAAAAGTCTCGCTCACGCCCGGCGCAGAGACGCTCGTGAAGACCATGCGCGCGAACGGCGCGATGACGATCCTCGCCTCAGGCGGCTTTACGTTCTTCACCGAGCGCGTCGCCGAAGCGGCCGGATTTGAGCGCAATACCGCCAACGTCCTGGAGATCGAGAATGGCCATTTGAAAGGAACCGTCCGGGAGCCGATCTTCGGTCGCGAGGGAAAGGCCGACGCGCTGGCCGCGGCGCTCAAAGAACTTCGCTTATCCGCCGTCGACGCGATCGCGGTCGGCGACGGCGCCAATGATCTCGCCATGATCGGGGCCGCGGGCTTCGGCGTCGCCTTTCGGGCGAAGCCCGCCGTCGCGGAAGCCGCCGACGCCGAAGTCGCCCATGGCGACCTTACGGCGCTTCTTTATTTTCAGGGGTATGCGGACGAGGAATTTATAGGGGAAACCTGACGACGACAGGTTGCGGCTGGTAGTTATGTCCGCAAAAAAGTAGAACAGTAGCGAAGTCCTAAGGACGCCGAAAAAGTCGGCGGAACGGCCGGTTGGACGTGTAAGCGTCCGCCGGACCAAATGCTGCTTCGAACCGAGCCGCTTCCGCTTGCGTCGCAGGCCGCGTTCGCCCGTCGACGAGCGTTGACATCACCGGCGCCGCATCTTGGTCGTAAATATCCGTATAGGATATGCCTATGATTGTGCCTTCGATCGAAGCATAGGCTGACTCCATCTCTGTACGGATGGTTTCGTCATCGTGATTCTCTGCGGCCCGCACGCTAAGCAGAATGAGTTCATTCTCACGGCCGATCGCCCTGTCGGAACTCCAGGTTTCGGTCGAAACGGCGAGATTGCGTGTCGCTTTCGGAGCCACATGCAGAATATTCTCGCACGGCGTTCCGTCAGGAAGGACGATTTCGAGCGATTTTATGATCGCCGGGCCAACGCCATCATTGACAATTCGGACATGAAAGTGCTGCGGCGCGAATTCCGAATCTCGCCCAACTGTAAACCGCACGGAAAGGATCGGCCGGACGCTTCTCTTCTTCAGACTGAGCTCCTGCTCGGCGATTTCTTTCGTAAGCCCTACCGACCGGCGCGATACAATAAGCGCCCCTAGCGCGATTGCGACGGTGGCAATGTCGCTCGCAACCGACCAGAGCGGTTGGGAAATCACCACGTCTGGAAGCACTTAATGAGCTCCCCTACGGCCTCAGGCTATCGAAGAAGAGCCGGTCGCCGCGCTGGATGTAGACGAGTACAGGCCCGGAATTGAGGTTGCGTAGCTTGGAAAGCTTGTCCGCCGCGGCTTGCGGCCGCATCATCCGCTCCCAGCCGATCTCCAGAATGACATCCCCCGGCTGCAGGACAATCGCCGCCTGGCTGTCCGGGTCGACGTCCGTCACAACGACGCCCTCGGTGTCGCGCGGCAGGTCAAAGGCTGCGAGAACCTCGGGCGACGGCTTCTGGAAGGTGACGCCCGCGCTCCGCACCGCGCCCGTTGGCAATGGCCCGCCGGCGTTCGCGGCGAGGATGTTGGTCTCGCGCCGGTCGACCGTGACCTGAACGGTCATGCGCTTCTTGTTGCGGATAATCTGCACCGGGACGGTTTGACCCACCGGCGTCTCGGCGACCGCGCGCGTCAAATCGCGCACGCCATTCACCTCGCGGCGGTTGAACGTCAGGATAATGTCATTCGGCTTCAATCCGCCCTTGAGCGCGGGGCTATTCGGGCGCACCAGCGTCACGATGGCGCCGCGCGGCTTCGCGAACCCGAGGTCGCCCGCGTATTGCGCGGTCATCTCTTCAATCGAGACGCCGAGCCATCCGCGGCGGGTCTCGCCAAATTTCAGAAGCTGGCTCGTCACGAGCTTGGCGAGATCGGCCGGCACCGCAAATCCGACCCCGACCGATCCGCCGGTCTGGGAGTAGATCGCCGTGTTCACCCCCACAACCTTGCCGGCCATGCTGAACAATGGGCCGCCGGAATTGCCGCGATTGATGGCCGCGTCGGTCTGGATGAAGTCGTCAAAGGAGCCGGCGTCGATGTCGCGATTGCGCGCCGATACGATGCCCTTGGTCACCGTGTTCCCGAGCCCGAAAGGGTTGCCGATGGCGAAGACGTCCTCGCCCACGCGCACCGAGTCCGCGTCGCCGAACTCCACGTAAGGAAGGCGCGCGCCGCCAGTCTCAAGCTGAACGATGGCGATGTCCGTCTCGCGGTCCGCGGCGCGCACCCGGCCGCTGAGCTCCCGGCCGTCATCCAGCGTGACCTTGATGTCCACCGCATTGTCGATGACGTGATTATTGGTGACGACGATGCCAGACGGATCGATGATGAAGCCGGAGCCAAGCGAGACCGCCTGGCCGGAGAGCTTGCGCTGCATCCGCTGCGCCTGGCCCGTGAGCTGCGGCTGGCCAGGCCGGCGCACCGAGGACGAAATGTTGACGACGGCCGGCGACAGCTCGGTCACAAGGTCCGGCAGGCTATTTTGCGACCCGCGGCGCGCCGCATCGGCAGGGCTTGACGCGCCGTCGACGCCAATAGCGGCGATCGCCGCGACACAGGCGACCGCCGCGCTGGCGATCATGCGCCGTGCGCGCATCCTTTTCGCTCCGCCATGTAATGAACCGCTTCGCGCCTGCGCCAGCTTTCCCACGAACAACCCCGTTGTCTCGCGCGTCCCCCCGATGACCCGCGCGCCGAAAGCGTCGAGGTTAGCGCAAACTCGGTAAACGGCAAGCTTGCGGCGGGGCTCGCATTCGATCGAACGCGGCTCAGGACCGGTCAGCGTCCGCCGTCGCGGACGCCTTCCAGGTTATTGAAATAGCGAAAGAATTCGCTTTCCGGCGACAGTAGGATCGTGGTGTCGCCCTTCTGAAGCGAAGCTTCATAGGCGAGCAGCGAGCGATAAAACGCGAAGAACTCAGGGTCCGCCCCATAGGCTTCGGCGAAAACGCGATTGCGTTCCGCGTCCGCGCGGCCGCGGATCTTTTCCGACTCCTCGTCGGCGGTCGCGCGGATCTCCGTCGCCTCGCGGTCCGCCTGGGCCTGAACCTGCTGGGCCGCCTCATTGCCCTCCGCGCGAATACGGGCGGCGAGCTGGTTGCGCTCGGTGATCATGCGCTGGAACACGGCGAGCGAGTTCTGCGGCGGCAGGTCGGCGCGGCGGATTTTCACGTCGATGATCTCAACGCCGAACCGGGCGGCGGATTGCCCAAGCAGCTCCTTGATGCGGAGCATCAGCGCGCCGCGCTCGTTCGAGACGATGTCCTCAACGCTTACCTCGCCGAGAACCCGGCGCAGCGTCTGGTCCATGACCGATCCAAGGCGCCGTTCGCCCGCAGACTCATTGCCCGCGCGCTCATAGAACGTCTGCGGGTCGACGATCCTGTAGCGGGCGAACGCGTCGACGCGAAGGCGTTCCTGGTCATTGGCGATGACCTCGATCTCCTCCTGGTCAAGCTCGCGGTTGCGCTTGTCGATATAGGTGACGCTTTCCCAGGGCAGCTTCAGCTGAAGCCCCGCTTCCTTATGCTGGTCGACCGGCTGGCCGAAGCGCAGAACGATGGCGTAATCCGTCTCCGGAACGACGAATGCGATGGAGCTGACGAGCACGACGGCGAGGAAGCCGCCGATCATAATGGCGGGGATTGCGATGCGGCTCATTACTGGCCTCCCGTCCGGCCGGATCGGCCAAGCTCATTAAGCGGCAGATAGGGGACGACGCCAGACCCGGCGCCTTCCTCGACAATGATCTTGTCCATATCGCCAAGGACCTTTTCGACCGTCTCAAGATACATGCGCTGGCGGGTCACCTCCGGCGCTTTCTGGTACTCTCCGAGGATGGCTGAGAAACGTTCCGCCTGGCCTCGGCTTTCGGCGGTGACGCGGGCGGAATAACCACGCGCGGTTTCAAGGATTCGCTGAGCTTCGCCGCGCGCCTCCGGCACCACCTTGTTGGCGTAGGCGCGCGCTGAATCAATCGCCCGCTGACGGTCCTGGTCCGCCGCCTCCACGTCGAGGAACGCTTCGTTCACCTCCGCGGTCGGCGGCTCGGTTTTGGTCAGGTTCACCTCGGTGATCTGGATGCCCGCCGCATACTGATCGAGCGCCGCCTGGATCAGCACGCGCGTATCGTCCTGCACCTGCGTCCGGCCGACAGTCTGGACGAAGTCGAGCGAGTTGCGGCCGACGACCTCACGGATCGCCGATTCGCTCACCGCGCGGACCATGACCTCCGGGTTATCCACATTGAAGATGAAACGCGCCGGGCCGGGCAGACCTTCAGGCGGTTTGTCCGTCTTCAGATTATACTGAACGGCCATGCCCACATCGACGATGTTCTTGTCGCCCGTAAGCATCAGCCCTTCGCCTTCGACCGAGCGGCCGCGCGGCTGCGCGGGAATGGTGAGCGAGCGCACCTCCGCGACATTGACTACCCGCGCGTTCTGGACGGGACCCGGAATATGCCAGCGCAGTCCCGGTTCGGTCATCTGCGTGTAGCGGCCGAATGTCGTGACGACGCCCTTCGAGGCGGCGGGCACCTGGTAGAAGCCGCTCGCCGCCCAAAGCAGAAGTATCGCAGCGCCGCCAAGGCCAAGGGTGCGCGCATTGAGCTCAGGGCCGCGCCGGCCGCCGCCGCCGCCGCCGTTCGCGCCGCGGGGGAACGCCCGTTTCAGGCGCTGGCGCGACGCCTGCAGCAGCTCCTCAAGGTCCGGCGCGTCGCCGCGCTGCGGCCCTGGCCGGCCATCGCCATTCTTCGGCGGCTGTCCCCAAGGGCCCTTAGTCGGGCCGCCATTGTTTCCGGAGTTATCTTGCCAGGGCATTCTCACCTCTTGTCGACCGCGCCGGGGCGTCGGAAGCTCCCCGGTGCGCGATATGCGCCGCGCATTCCTGTTTAACGCGCCGCGCCGTCCATTTTGGCCGTCCATTTTGATTGTCTTTGGCCCGTTTCGGGCGCAGGACGCCTCGCCTATATATGCCCCGTGCGGCGGCGCGCAACGTGCGCGGCATGTCGCCCCCTTCGCCAACGGTTGGAGGCCGCGTCGGTCATGAACGCCGAGGACTTAACAATCAGTGTTCGAGCGAGCCTCGCGAGCGCGCCGGCGCGGACGGAAAATGACGCGCCCGCCGATGGCGACGCGTCTGAAGGCGGCGGCGCTCTGTCGCGAATCGCCGCGGCTCTCGGCGCAAGGCGCACTGCTGAAGACAAAGACGGCAAAGAGCTGGACGCCCCGGCCGTGGGGTCTCGCGACCTCGTCGCCGAAGGACGCATCGCCGGCGTGACGGTGAGCCCGTCTGGCGTCGCCAAGGTGACGCTCAATGCGGACGGCCTGTCGCCGGACGAGGCGTCGGCGCTCGCAAAGGCGGCGCAGGCGGCGACCGAACGGGTCAAGGGCGTCGCCCGCGCGGTGATCGTCGGGGGGCCTCGGGACGGGCCCAACACAGCGCCGTCAAAGGCGATGGCGAACCGGCACGCCAATCCGCTCGGACTGCGCGCCGAATCGCAAAAGGGCGCGAAAGAGGAGCGCATCGCCGCAGGCGCCGAAGCCCTGAAAGACGTCGGCCGGGTGATTGCGGTGGCGTCCGGCAAGGGCGGCGTCGGCAAATCGACCGTGGCGCTTTACCTCGCCCTCGCCCTTTCGGCGCGCGGCCTCAAGGTCGGCCTCCTCGACGCGGACATTTACGGCCCTTCCCTGCCGACGTTCGTCGGCTGGCCGTCAGGCGAAAAGCCGCCGCTGAAGGACGGGCGCATCCAGCCGGTTGAGGCGTTCGGACTGAAGACGATGTCGATCGGCTATCTCGTCGATGACGCCAAGGCGCTCGCATGGCGCGGACCGATGGTGATGGGCGCGACGCGGCAGCTGCTCTCGGACGTCGACTGGGGCGCGCTCGACGTGCTCGTCGTCGACACGCCGCCCGGCACCGGCGACGTGCACCTGACGATGGCGCGCGAAAAACGCGGGCCCCGGCCGCTTCTCGACGCGGCGATCGTGGTGACGACGCCGCAGCCGCTCGCCCGCGCCGACGTCGCCCGAGGCCTGCAGTTCTTCGAGGCGGTGGGCGCGCCCGTCCTTGGGCTCGTCCGGAATATGGCGTTCATGGAGACGGCGGAGGGCGCGCGCGTCCATCCGTTCGGCGAGGCGGCGCCGCAAACCGACGTGCCGGACGCGCCGCCCCTCCTCGCCGAATTGCCGCTGACGCCGGCGCTCGCGAGCCTGGGGGCCGCGCCGCCCGACCTTGGCGCCGCGCCCGCGCCCGTTCGCGCCGCGTTCGATGCGCTCGCCGACGTGGTCATTAATGGGCCTACGGAAGGGTCGGTCCGAACTTAGAGCTTCGGGCGATAAATCCACATCGCCTCATCCTGGGGGATTTTTCTCCTCGCCCTTCGGGATGCCAGCCTAACGGCTGGCTCCTCAGGATGAGGAGAAAAATCGTCTCGAAGGACGGCGATGTGGATTTATCGCCCGATGATTACTCCGTGTCCGCAACTGTGTGATCGTGAACGATGCGCCAGGCGCCATTGACGTCGCGCATCACAAGCGTAAACGCGCCGCCGCTCGTCGCGCCGCCGCGCTCCAGCCGAAATCGTCCGACGACGACAGCGACATCGTCGGATGTCGGCGTCACTTCCAGATTCTCGAACGCGAGCCGGCCCATGGTCGACGCGTCCTCGCCATAACGCCGGCGGTAGCGGTCGATCGTCGCGTCCCAGCCCTTCATCACCTTCGTTCCGGACACGAAGGTCAGGTCCTCGCTCTTCCAGTAGCCGTCCATGAACGCGTCGATGTCGCCGGCATTCCAGGCGGCTGTCTGGGCGAAGAGAACGCCCTTCACCGCTTCTTCAGTCGACGGCGGAACGACGCCGGCGGAAGTCGCCGGCAAGACCTCCGCGGCATTGAGCGCGCTTGGCGCCCCTTCAGCAGACTGAGCGATGGGCGTAGCGGAAAAAGAAGGATCCGCCGCGCCACGCGTCGCGGACGCCTTCACCGCAGACGCCTTCGCCACAGGGGCGGGGCGCGCGGGCGCGCCGCTGAGGCGGCCGGATCGCCCGGCGCGAGGCGGGCGCTGCTCGAGCGATATCGGCGTTAGCGCTGCGGTGAGATGGGCCGGACCCCCGTCCGCGGCCGGAGCGGGGCCCGCCGCCGCGACGCGGTCCGGCGCCGTCTCGGCATCGCCGGCGCCAGCGGGCGAGGACGCCATGGCGACCGGCGTCGGGTCCGGAACCGCCACGGCGAGGAGCGGTCCCTCGCACGCGAACCCCTTCGCCACAAGCTCGCGCACGAGCGTCGCGGCCGGAACGTCGCAGGCGTCCGACGCCGAATTGGCGTGGAACGGGATCGATTCGTATTCGCCGCGATCCTGCAGATAGCTGACGTCACACGCCGCGCCCACAAGGCCCGGCGCGACGACCGACACCGACCGCGCATCCTCGCCGCTGACGCAGCTTGTCACCTGCAGGCGCTCGGCCGCCGCCGGCGCCGCGGCTGAAACGACGGCCATTGCGGACAGCGACGCCGCGGCCAGAAACCTCGCCCGGTGAAGACTTGTCCGCTGAAAATTTGTCCGCTGAAAACTTCTCTGTGTCCGTCCCATCGGACGCCCCCTCGCCTCAGTGTTTCCGCAAGCGCGCCCAACGCCTGCTCTTTTTGAAGTCTATACCACTAAGCGGCCGAATAATGGCGGCGCGGGCTGCAATCCTGAAACGTTTTGCGCAGCCGCGACGCGCCTTAAACGCGAAAAAGGTCGACGAAAACCGCAGCGCAGTCGTTCTTTTCCTCCGCCTCGACCATCCCGACGATATCGCCGCGCCAGTCGGCGCATGCAAGGCTTGGCATATGCGCATCCCCCTCCGGCGCCGCATCGACGACGGTGAGGCGCACGATGTCGACCTCCGGCAGAAGCGCGGCGTAAATCTCGGCCCCGCCGATGACGCAGACTTCTTCCGCCCCGGCTTCAATGGCCGCCGCCTCCGCGCGGGTCAGCGCGTCGTCGGGGCGCGCAGCCGTGACAATTCCGTCGGCGGCAAAATCGGCCCGGCGCGAGACGACGATGTTCGCGCGGCCCGGCAGCGGCCTGCCGATGCTCTCGAACGTCTTGCGCCCCATGATCACAGGCTTGCCCATGGTGATTTTCTTGAAGCGCTTCAGGTCATCCGAGAGCCGCCAGGGCAGCGCGCCGCCGCGCCCTATGACGCCATTGCGCGCGGCGGCCACGACCATCGCCACGCGCACTCTTGGCGCGGCAGGGCGCTGACGCTGAAGCGCCGTCCCTTCGCTCATACCGCGATCGGCGCCTTGATGGCTGGCGCAGGATTATAGTCAGCAAACCGAATATCTTCATATCGGAAAGCGAAAAGGTTTTTGATATCGGGGTTCAACTCAAGCCGTGGCGGGGCCGCCGCCGCGCGCGAGAGCTGCAGCTCAGCCTGATCGAAGTGATTGTGGTAGAGATGAACGTCGCCGAAAGTATGCACGAACTCGCCGGCCCGCGCGCCGATCGCCTGCGCCGCCATCGACGTCAGCAGCGCATAGGACGCGATATTAAAGGGCACGCCGAGGAAGACGTCCGCGGAGCGCTGGTAGAGCTGGCAGGAAAGAACTTTCTCGCCTTCCTCCTCGCGCACGAAAAACTGAAACAGGCAATGGCAGGGCGGCAGCGCCATTCTTGGGATGTCAGCAGGGTTCCATGCGGTCACCACATGCCGGCGCGAATAGGGATCCTCTTTAAGGCGCGCGATAAGGTCCGCGAGCTGATCGATGGACCCGCCGCCCGGCGTCGGCCAGGAGCGCCACTGCCGTCCGTAAACAGGGCCGAGATCGCCGTTTTCATCGGCCCACTCGTCCCATATCGTGACGCCATGGTCATTGAGGTATTTAATGTTCGCGTCGCCGGCGAGGAACCATAAAAGTTCGTGCACGATTGATTTAACGTGTAATCTCTTGGTCGTCAGGAGGGGAAACCCGGCAGAAAGGTCGAACCGCATTTGATGGCCGAAAACGGACCGCGCGCCGACGCCGGTCCTGTCGGCGCGATCATGGCCCTCAGCAAGCACGTGGCGAAGCAGAAGGAGGTACGCCGCGTCGAATGGATTGTCGCATCTCGTCACTGGCCGCTCGCTGATCGCCGCTACGCTCATGCCGCCCGTCTCCTCGCCCTGCCGGCGCGCCTGTCTTGTCAAAGCGCCGAGGGGCGCGCCAGCCCGCCCGCGCCGCCATGGGGAAAACCACGCGCCGCGCGCCCCGCTGGCGCTGGCGCGACCGCGCCTGATATAGTGCGCCTGAGGGGTATTTGGGATGAGTCGCGCCAGCATGAACGAAGTCGGCCGCGGGGTCGTCGGATGGAGCGTCCTTGCGGGCGCGCTCGCCGGCGCGGCTGCGGGCGCGGTCTCCTATTTTCGCCTCGGCGTCATGGCGCCGGGGCCGGCGTCGGGCGCCCTCTTTTTCCTCGCCGCCTTCGCCGGGGTCTACGCCTTCCTCGTTGAGAGACGCGACCGCGTGCGCCCGCTCCTGGCGGCGCTCGCCGTCGCCGCCCTCGCCGCCGGCCCCGCTTACTGGATGAGCCTCGCCGCGGGCGACCCGCTCGGCCGCAAATCGACGCTGCCCGCGGCGGCCTGGTTCGGCGCCGCGGCGCCGCTTGGCGCCTATTTGCTCATCGCGCTCGTCAAGGCCTATGGCCTGAGGCACGGCGCGGACGAGGACGACCCGGGCGCGGCGGACGCCGCTTTCTTCATGCATGCGCTGACGATCCCTCTCGTGCTCGCGGCGAGCGCGCTCCTGCTTCTGCCCGCGGCCGCGGCGCTCGGGATCGGCGCGATGGCGGCGGGAGACCGTGCGGCGGCTGCGATCGGAATTGCCGCGCCCTACGCCTGGGCCGCAGGGCCGGTCCTCGGCGCGCTCGCAGGATTTATGATCGGCGTCCTCAGGGGCCGCGGCGCGGCGCTCGGCGCGTTGAGGTTTCTTGCGGTCTGGGCGTCTCGATGGGCGACGCCGGTCATCGCGGCCGTTTCCATGGCGCTCATCGGCGTCGCGGCGACGTCAGGACCATGGGCCGCATTTCGCGGCCCTTCGCCGACGGCGGCGCTCATAGCGTGGGTCGCGCTCATTTGGCTCGCGTTCAATGGCGTCCGCCAGAGCGGCCACGGAGGCCCGCCGCCGGTCTGGCTGCGCGCGCCCACGGCTTTGACACTGCTCGCAGCGCCCATATTCGCGTATTTCGCCTATCAGGGCCTCGGGGTCCGCGTCGACGCCTATGGCCTGACGCCGATGCGGTTAATGGCCCTTGGGGCTGTGGGGATCGCCGCCCTCCACGCCGCCGCCGCGGTCGCGAGCGTTATTGGCGAAGCCTTGTCCCGCGACGATCTCTGGATGCCCGCCACCTCGAAAATGAATGCGGGCCTCGCCGCCATCACAGCCGTTGCGCTCCTCGCCGCAGGAACGCCGCTCATCGACCCCTGGCGGATTTCCGCGCGCAATCAGGAACAAAGGCTTCTGTCCGGCGCGGTCTCCGCGGAGGACTTCGACTATGGCTACCTTCGCTTTGAGCTTGGCGAGGCCGGCGATGCGGCCTTGCAACGCCTCAGGGCCGCGGCCAACCACCCGGAAGCGGCGACGATCCGCGCCAATGTCGCCATGGTGAGCCGCTTCGAGGACCCTTTTACCTATAAGGCATACCGCGAGGGCGCGATTCCGCTTCCCGAGCCGGCTTTCGACGAGCCGACCCGCGCATCGGACGCAGACCCCGGCGCCGCGGCGGAGACGGTGGAAGACCTGCCGCTCAGCGCCTCTCCGCAGGAATGAAGGTCGGAAACGCGGCCAACAAGCTATTCCGACGCTGGCGGATCGCGGCGTTTCACCTTGCGCGTCGGACCGTTGTAGTCCGCAACGCCTTCTGCGATCGCAAAGCAGGCGAGCCTAACGGCGAGAGGGATCTTCACTTTTTCGCCGTCGCGTTCGCCCTTTTCATAATACTGGATCATCCGCCGCTTCAGGCCGAGCGCGTCGGCGGCGTCTTTTTGCGATAGCTTCAGGCGCCGGCGCCATTTCTTGAAATCCTGCCCGTCCACCCTTCGGTCCCCAGTTCCATCGAACAGCCGCCGCATGCCGCCGGCTCACGCCAGCGCGCACATAATGCATAGAAGTTACAAACATTTGACAGTCTTTTCATGGGGCTGCGGCCCGCTCGCGCCGCGCCTCTTTTATCGTCAACCTTTGGCGCTTATGTTGGTCAGGCCGGCGTGCCGGCTATGGCGATAAATGGCCTGTGTAATAAGCGGATCGGACCCGGGGGCGGTACCCGGCGGCTCCACCAGAGGCCTTCGACGACGGCTGAACAGCGGCGGCTGAACAGCAGCGGATCGGAGGATTGCGGCGGGGCCGAAACAGGATCGACGAACGTGTAAAGACTGCGCTTTCGCCCGGATGGCCTCCGTTATTGGGCCAAATTGAATAGTTGCAAATGACAACTACTCGGAAGAGTTCGCTCTGGCTGCGTAATGCGGCTTAAGTGAATTCGCTCTTAAAGCCCTAGCCTCTTTCCAAGGCTAGGCGGGGCTCCCCCGGCGCCTGGCAACAGAAGCCGGGGACTATTCCCTAAATGGCGGACAATGACAGGAATTCGCACGCGATGGCCGGTTAGGGCGCCGGAGCCCTAAGATGGCCATATCGGCCGTGGCCGATATGGCGCGCCTGGCGACAGAAGCCGGGGATTATCTCCCGACTTAGCCCTGAACCACCGGCCTCTCGCTGCGATGGCCGACCGAGGCGCCTTGGCGATATGTGGCGTATATCGGCCTCCGCCATTGCGTTCGCTACTCTCGCCGGCTACCAGCGTCCGTTGACGACTGCGGCTCTGGCGAAAATCCAGTCGATCGCACAGTGTCGCCGCGTGCAGCGCCGCCGCGTAAGGATTACGCGCAAAAGGCCGGTGCGCGCCGACCAAGAGTCTCGGCCGGGACGAGTTTTCAGCGGGAGCGAAAACACGTGAGCGACGTCGAACTTGACTACGCAGGCCTGATGGACGACGCGCTTCGTCGGGTCGTTCATGATGTCCTGCACGTGACGCAGGAACTCGGCGCGGCGCCCGGCGAGCATCATTTCTATATTGAGTTCCTAACAACCGCGCCCGGCGTGTCGATCCCCGATGACCTTCTCGACACCTATCCTGAACGCATGACAATCGTCCTGCAGCATCAGTTCAAGGACCTTCAGGTCGAGGAACACAAGTTCGGCGTGACGCTATGGTTCAAGGGCGAGCCGTCTCGGCTCGAAGTGCCGTTCTCAGCGGTCGCCACATTCGCCGACCCGAGCGCTCAATTCGAACTTCGCTTTGCGTCCCACGCCGAGCCCCCGGGCGCTGATACGCCGCCATCGGATGAGGCGGCCGACGCCGCGGCGAAAGACGATTCCGAGGCGCCAGCCGAAGATGGCTCGGCGGACGTCGTCAGCCTTGACGCGTTCCGCAAGAAGTGAAGGCGCATCGCGCCTTGCGACGCGGCGGCGCTCCCCATCCCAGCGAACGCCGCGCCGTCCCCGAGAATCGACCGCCTGAGTTTCGCCGCGCGCCCGCGAGCGCTCTCGCAAGCAGGCGCCCCATCGCAATAGAAGGCGCCCAATGACCTCTAAATCGATTTACTGGCCGGAGATTCCTTTCACGCGGTGGCGCGAAACCGGGCAAAGCCTGCACATGCAGCTGCAGATCGTCGGCAAGTTCCGCCTCGCGCTGACGCCATGGATGAACCATTCATGGCAGGCGACGTTCTATGTGACGCCGCGAGGCCTCACGACATCGACCGTTTACGGCCCCGACGCCGCCTATGAAGTAGTATTCGACTTTGTGGATCACGCGCTGAAGGTGTTGGCGAGCGACGGCCGGGAGGTTCAGGTCCCGCTGGCGGCGATGCCGGTGGCGGATTTTCATGCGGCCTTTGTCGAGGCGGTGCGTGAGATTGGCGCTGACTGCGACATGCACGGCGCGCCGAACGAGGTGCCGGACGCTACGCCTTTTCGCAAGCAGACGGACGGCGGCGCCTATGACCCGGACGCGGCGCGCGATTTTCACCGCGCTTTATTGTCCGTTGACAGAACGTTCCGCACATTCCGGACGGGCTTCCTTGGCAAATCCAGCCCGTCGCACCTTTTCTGGGGCAGCTTTGACCTCGCCGTCACGCGCTTTTCGGGCCGCACCGCGCCGTTGCACCCCGGCGGCTTCCCCGCCCTCCCCGACGAGGTGACGCGCGAAGCGTATTCCCACGAAGTCTCTTCGGCGGGTTTCTGGCCCGGCGGCGGCGGCGTCGAAGAGGCCGCGTTCTACTGCTACGCCTATCCGACGCCGGACGGCTTCGGCGATCAGGACCCGGGCCATCCGGATGCCTACTTCCACAAGGAGCTAGGCGAGTATATCCTTCCGTATGCGGCCGTCGCAACATCTGCGAACCCGCATACCGCGCTTATGGGCTTCCTTCAGGCCACCTATGAGGCTGCGGCGGACCGCGCCAGGTGGGACAGATCAGCGCTCGAGTGCGGCGTCGGCGAACCGCGCAGGCCGCGGGCGGTCTAGCGCCAGTTCGCGGCGCCCTTCAGCGCCAGCCGCAACCAGGCGATACATCGACTTTTTCAATTCGTAGACTGGCCTATTTAGATAAGATGAAACCGTCGAATGGAAGAAGAAAAACAGAATCAAAAACGCGCCAGGATCCGAAAACGCGCGGACGCGATTAAGGACTTTCGTTGCAAGAACCTGATCGCGGTTCTCGAAAACCCGTCCGATATTCGAAACATCGGCACCGTCATCCGGAACGTAAACGCTCTAGGCGTTGAGAAGGTCTACGTCGTCGACAAGCGCGGCGGACTTCCGGACGACTGGGAAGACTTACGCGATAGGCGGTCGCTCTCGAAGGCGTCGGCGTCGGCGGTGAAGTGGACGTTCGTGAAACGCTTCGGCGACACCGAATCATGCCTCCAGCATCTGGAGGTCAATGGTTTTGTGTCGATTGCGACGTCACCCCACGTAAAAGGGAAGAGCAATCTCTACCTGGATGAATGTGACTATACGGAGCATGCCAAACTCGCGGTGTGGTTTGGCAACGAGGGTCGAGGGATCAGCGATCTCGCCGTGGAACGCAGTGAATTGTGCGTCTCCATTCCCATGTTCGGTATGATCGAAAGCATGAATCTGGCGACGTCGTCCGGGATCATCCTGTATGAGGTCGCAAAGCAACGGCGCGCGTATCAAAGCCAGTACAGGCGCCGGGACAAGCGGAGCCCACGGAGCGAACCCTTGCCGACCGTCATGCCACGAGAACGGGCCGACGATGAATGAGCCATGCGGGCGGGTTTTGTGAACCTCTACGAAGCCCGCATCGTCGGGGCGACGAAAGCTCCATTGGCCCCCCTGCCTCGGACAGGGCGGTCAGCTAACCCGCCGCGCGCCCGTGTCCGTGCGCGTTGTCTGAAGACCGGGCGCCGGCGAGGTTTTTGCGCCGCACCGTTCCCATGTTAAACCTTCGCTCAGCAGGGACGACTGGCCGAGGCGATAGAGCAATTGGAGGCGGCGCTCAATGTCACCGGCGACAACATTGATCCGCGCGTGCCCCAAAGACGCACGATTGACCGCCTACGGATGGGCGCCGCCGCGGAGGTGCTGGCGGACGATGCGGTGACGCAGTTCCACCCTTACGCGCTTTTGGCCCAGGGAAAGGCCACAGAGGCGGTTCGGCAAGCGGAAGCAAACGCCGCGGCCCGGCCCGAATTCAGTCGCGCCCAGGAGATCTACCTTCAAGCGCTGTATGAAACGCGGAGTTGGTCTGAAATCGCCGAATTTTTCGACGAAAAATTCGGCGACCTCGAAAGCTATCGAAGATTCTTCCTCGATCCGAATTATGTTCACTTAATTGCCGCGTTTTCAGCCCTTGAGCATCCGATGGCGGACGAAACGATCGCATTCGCGGCCGACGCCTACGAACAGGCGAAGATTTCACGCAATCACCTGCAGGAGAAGATGGTCGAATGGGCGGAGTTTCTGACGCTCACCGGCGACGAGGATGGCGCTTTCAGCGTCATCGAAGCGGCCATCGACGAGCATGGCGGCAGCGCGGCATACGGACGAAACCCGGTGTTTCATCAACTCAGCGACGAAAAGCGGTTCAAATCGGTTCTCGACAGCATCGAAACCCATATGAATGGCGAGCGCGCCAAGCTGGGGCTGGACCCGTTCGAAATACAACGCGCGCCCCTGGATCCGACTGGCGGCTCTTGAGCCCTGCCATTTGTTGCCCGCTTATCCCGGCGAAAGCCGGGGTGTTGTGCGCGTGTGACGCTGGTCACCGAATTTCGCCCAGATGAGTGCGCTGCTGGACTCCGGTTTTCACCGGCGTCATAGGCGTCCTGGTCGATTGGCGGAGACATGGCGCGGCCCCTGCCCCTGCGCGTTGTCTGCCGGACCGGCGCGGCTATAACGCGGGCGAAGCATAGACGATTTCACAGGAGCCCGCCGCCATGGCCAGCCGCACACCGGAAACCCGCATTGAAACCGACACCATGGGAGAGATCGAGGTGCCGGCGGACAGGTACTGGGGCGCTCAGGCGCAACGCTCGCTTGGCAACTTCAAGATAGGCTGGGAGCGGCAGCCGGCGCCAATCGTGCGCGCCCTTGGAATCGTCAAACGCGCCGCCGCCGAGACGAACATGGCGCTCGGCAAACTCGACGACAAACTTGGAAAAGCCATCGTTGAGGCGGCGCAGGAAGTCATCGAAGGCAAGCTCGACGACCATTTCCCCCTCGTGGTCTGGCAGACGGGCTCCGGCACCCAGTCGAACATGAACGCCAATGAAGTGATCGCGAACCGGGCGATTGAGTTTCTCGGCGGCGAGATCGGCTCGAAGACCCCCGTTCACCCGAACGACCACTGCAATATGAGCCAGTCATCGAACGACACCTTCCCCACGGCGATGCATATTGCGTGTGCGGAGGAAATTGAGCATCGGCTCATGCCGGCCCTGCAGCAGCTCCGCAACGCCCTCAACGACAAGGCGCAGGCATGGAAGGACATCATCAAGATCGGCCGCACGCATACGCAGGACGCAACGCCAATCACGCTGGGCCAGGAGTTTTCCGGCTACGCCGCGCAGGTCGGAAACGGGATTTGCCGTATCGAGAGCACCATGTCGGCGCTAATGCAGCTTGCGCAAGGCGGCACCGCCGTCGGCACCGGCCTCGCCTCGCCGCCCGGCTTTGACGAGATGGTGGCGGACAGGATCGCGGCGATCACGGGAATGAAATTCACGACCGCCCCTAACAAGTTCGAGGCGCTCGCAGCGCATGACGCAATGGTGATGAGCCATGGCGCCATCGCCACGGTCGCGGCGTCCCTCTTCAAGATCGCCAACGACATCCGTTTCCTCGGCTCGGGTCCGCGCTCCGGCCTCGGAGAGCTGGCGCTGCCGGAGAATGAGCCTGGCTCGTCGATCATGCCGGGCAAGGTGAATCCGACGCAGTGCGAGGCGCTGACGCAAGTCTGCGCCCATGTCATGGGTAATGACGCGGCGATCAAATTCGCCGGCAGCCAGGGCCATTTCGAGCTCAACGTCTTCAATCCGATGATGAGCTACAACTTTCTGCAGTCGGTGCGGCTGATGGCGGACGCAGCCGTGTCGTTCACGGAGAAATGCGTCGTGGGGATCGAACCGCGGCTCGACAATATCGAGAAGGGACTGAAGAACTCGCTGATGCTCGTGACGCCGTTGAAAGAGAAATACGGCTATGACCGCGCAGCGAAGATCGCCAAGGCGGCGCACAAGAACGGCACGACCCTACGCGAGGAAGCGATCGCCGACGGCGTGCCAGCGGAGGACTTCGACGCCATCGTCCGGCCAGAGAATATGCTGGGGCCGCGGTGACAAGCCCAGGCGATTGCGCTGCGTCGGCGCGCTGGCCGCGGATTGCCGCTCTTGCGTTAGTCCATTGCGGCGAGCCGGGCGATCGCTTCGGCCTTCACCCCGTCGACGGCAGGCGCAAGGGCGTTAAGCGCGCTGTCCGCGCCGCCCGTTGCGATCTCATCAAACGTGATCCTGGCGCCGTCCTCAGCCGGCGCGACCGTGATCGTCCAGACGACGGTGACGGCGCGCCCCTGCAAGGGGCCAAAAGGCGCATCGAGGCGCAGCATCTCGCCGTCAATGACGGTCAGCACCCGGCCGTGCGCGACCGACCCGCCATCCCATTCCTCCGTCCACAGACCGCCGGCCGCCGCGTCTAGGGAGAGGTTCGCCGCATCCCCGGAAAAGGTGTGGGCGCCGTTCCACCAGTCCTGCGGCCGCAAGAGCCGACGCCAGACCGCGTCAGGCGACGCGGCGGCGACGGCTTCGTGGCGCAGGCGATAGTGATCAGGCCCCGAGGCCAGGACCTCGGCGTGGGCTGCGCCCGCGCTCAGGAAACCGGCGAACGCCGACATTGTCGCTGCGATGAGGGGAAGCCGATGCGCGCGTAAGAGGCGCGACGCGAAGGCGAGGACGTTGATCATGCGCGCATATTAGGAGCGGCCGCCTCGTTCCATAAGCGCCTTTTGCACAAACCAGCTTCGCGAGGGCGGCCCGACGCTTGATCGAGGGGCGCGGGGCGCGGCATAGACACTCCACGACTGGCGAGACGCCAGCCCAGAGCGTCGGCGCGCGCCGCGCAACAAGGATCGCAAGGAGCCGAGATGCCTCTCTCGCCGAAAGACGATGTCCGCGCCGCGTTCGAGGAGATCGGCGCGCCCTTTCCGGAGAAAGTCGCGGCCGGCCGCAAGATCACCTCGCCAATCGACGGCGGCGAGATCGCGCGCATTGCCGACGATGATCCGGGCGTTGCGCGTGAAGCGGTGTCTCGCGCGGTCGACGCGTTCAATGCCTGGCGGGAGGTTCCCGCGCCGCGCCGCGGCGAACTTGTGCGGCTGCTCGGCGAGGAGCTTCGGGCAGCCAAAACGCCCCTCGCCCGCATCGTCACCCTGGAGGCCGGCAAGACGCTCTCCGAAGGACTTGGCGAAGTGCAGGAGATGATCGACATCTGTGATTTTGCCGCGGGCATGTCCCGGACAGTCGGCGGCCGCACCCTGCCTTCCGAACGGCCAGGCCACCGCATGATGGAGACCTGGCACCCGCTAGGGCCGGTGGCGATCATTTCCGCCTTCAACTTTCCCGTCGCCGTCTGGTCGTGGAACGCGACGATTGCGCTCATCTGCGGGAACCCGTGCATCTGGAAACCGTCGGAAAAGACGCCCCTTTGCGCGCTGGCGACCCAGGCGATCTTCGACGGGGCGGCGGCGCGCTTTGCGGAGGAGACCGGCGAGGCCCCGCCGCCGGATCTGTCATCGGTCATTCTCGGCGACAAGGGCGTCGCGAGCGCGCTCGTCGACGATCGGCGCATTCCGCTCGTCTCCGCCACCGGCTCCACGGCCATGGGCGCGGAAGTCGCGCCGCGTGCGGCGAAGCGTTTCGCCCGCGCGATTTTAGAGCTTGGCGGCAACAACGCCGCGATCGTCGCGCCGAGCGCCGACCTTGAACTCGCGGTGCGGGCGGTCGCGTTTTCCGCCCTCGGCACCGCCGGCCAGCGCTGCACCAGCCTGCGTCGCCTCTTCGTACATGAGAGCATTCACGGCGATTTCATTGGCAGGCTGAAGAAAGTCTATGGGACCGCAGCGATCGGCGACCCGCGCGACGAGCGCACGCTCGTCGGTCCGCTGATCGACCGTATCGCCGCCGACCAGATGAACTCCGTCATCGCCGACCTTCGCCAGATTGGCGCGGAGGTCACAGGGGGCGCCCCAAAGAAGATCGACGGCCTCGACGGCGCCTATTTCGAGCCTGCGCTCGTTGAAATGGCCGAACAGAAAGGCCCGATGCTCGACGAGACGTTCGCGCCTATCCTTTACTGCCTTCCCTATACGGAGCTTGATGAGGCGATCGCGCTCCAGAACGCGGTCGAACAGGGGCTCTCCTCCGCGATTTTCACGACGGACGTGCGCGAGGCGGAGCGGTTCTTGTCAGCGGTCGGGAGCGACTGCGGCATCGCCAATGTCAATATCGGCACGTCCGGCGCGGAGATCGGCGGCGCGTTCGGCGGCGAGAAAGCCACTGGCGGCGGCCGCGAAGCGGGCTCGGATGCGTGGAAAGCTTATATGCGCCGCGCAACGAACACAGTGAATTACGGATCGGACTTGCCGCTCGCCCAGGGCGTGACGTTCGACATCTAAGCGCCCAGACCAGGCGCGGCTTGTAATTATATATATAAATCAAATCCTTAATAAGGTGGACGCGCCGAACGCAAACGAAGCGCGCGCAGTGCCTATGTGAGCCATTGACATCATACTCTCAAGTGAGACATCAATGTCTCACCATGCAAAGCCTTCGTCCGACCCCTAAAGACGCGATCATCGACGCCGCCTTCGACGTCCTCGCCGACGCGCCCGGCTCATCCCTCGCCGAGATCGCCGCCCGCGCCGGCGTCGGGAGGGCGACCCTGCACCGGCATTTCGCAGGCCGCGAGGATCTCATCCGCACCCTCGCCCTCATCGCCATTGAGGAGATGGACGCAGCGGCGGACGCCGCCTGCGCGGGCGTCGACAGCCCGGGCGAAGCGCTGCGCCGAACCCTTGAGGCCGTCATCCCGCTCGGCGACCGGCACTGGTTCCTGTCGCGCGAGCCGTTGGAGAACGATCCCGCCATCGCCGCGGAGTTCGACCGACTGATGCGCGAGACGCGGGAGCTTATAGACGCAGCGAAGGACGAGGGCGTTTTCGAGCAAGCCGCGCCGACCGCCTGGATCGCGCAGGCCTATGACCACCTCGTTTTCGCCGCGTGGGAAAGCGTGAAGGCCGGGGAGGCGACGCATAGCCAAGCCGCCGAACTCGCCTGGCGCACCCTGACGATCGGCCTGGGCGGCGCCGGAATGGAGAAACCCAAATGACGCCTGAGGCTCTGGAGCAGTTCAGCTCGTCACTTGACGAAGCCTTCTATGTCATCGGCGGCGCGATTCTCGCGATTGAGTTCGTGAAGGGACTTTTCACGCGCTCCTTTCGCTGGCGCGGCTATGCGGACATGTTCGCGAGCTTCTCAACGCAGATTCCATTCCTCCTGATGGAGATCTTCGTCCTTACTTTTGCTTATGCCGGCTATGTCGCGATCGCGGAGACCTATGTCTCGTGGCGAATGCCGATCACTATCGGCACGGCGGCGCTCGCGGTCCTTGTCGCCGATTTCGTTTATTATTGGGAGCATCGCTTCGCCCATGAATGGCGGTCGCTCTGGACGCAGCACGCGGTGCACCACTCCTCACGCTTCATGAACATCAGCGTCGCATTCCGGTTCGGGCCGCTTGAAGGCGTCACGTCAGCGATATTTCATCTGCCGATGCTGTTCCTCGGCTTCGCGCCGGAGCTCATCTTTTTCGCCATCATCGTCGTGCAGGCCTATCAGATCTGGATCCACACCGAGCTTATTGGCAAGCTCGGCCCCCTCGACGGCGTCCTGAACACGCCTGCCAATCACCGCGTGCACCATGGCTGCGACGCGAAATACCTCGACACAAATTATGGCGGCATTCTGATTATCTGGGACCGACTGTTCGGCACCTATCAGCAGGAGGAGGAGACGCCGCGCTACGGCCTCAAGCGCGACTTCGACAGCGTGCATCCTCTGGTGGTGTGGTTCTCAGAACTGCCGCGTTTTTTCCATGACCTGAAGCATGCCCGCAGTTTCGGCGAGTGGTGGATGTATGTCTTCGGGCCGCCGGGCTGGGCGCCGAACCCGGCCAATGACGGCGCGCCTAAGCCCGCCGCAACGACAGCCAAATGAAGCAGCTCGGCGCTCGCCTTTCGCTTGGCGGCCTAATAGCCGCGTTCTGGAGGCGCACGTCCCTCACCTGGGCGATTACGCTCGTCGAGACGGCGCTCCTGGCCGCGCTGCCGCTCCTTATCGGTCGGTCGATAGATGGTCTCCTGACGGACGAGTGGCGGCCCTTCGCCTATCTCATCGGCGCAGTCTTCCTGCTCCTCACGGTCGCGGTCGGCCGCAGGGTATATGATACGCGCGTCTATGGCTCGATGCGCGCGGCGCTCGGGAGCGCGATCGTCGAACGGGCGCAAGGCCAGCCCGTCTCCGCCGTCAATGCGCGCCTGACCATGGGGCGCGAGCTTGTGGACTTCCTCGAAGAGGAGTTGCCGCTGGTCCTGACCGCGACGATCCAGGTGATCGCGTCGGTCGTCATCCTGTTTTCGTTCGACCGCGCGCTCGCCCTTTCCGCCGGCGCCGCGACGGCGACGCTTTTGTTGGTCTACGGCGCGTCGGCTCCACGCTTCTTCCGCCTCAATCGCGATCTTAACGCCCAAGCCGAAGAACAGGTGACGCGCATCGAAAGCGGCGTCATGGAGGCGGTGCGCGCGCACCTTCTCAGCATCCGGCGACATGAGGTGCGCCTTTCCGACACTGAATCCATCGTCTACGGACTTATCTTCGGCCTCCTGATGGCGATGCTCGCCTTTAATCTCTGGTTCGCGGCGACGCGGACAGACGCCTCGCCGGGCGAAATCTTCTCCATCGTCACTTATTCATACGAATTCATGGAATCGGCGGTCGCCCTGCCGATCGCGCTGCAATCCCTGACGCGCATCGCAGAGATAACCGAACGGATCAACGCCGCCGACGCGCCGGCGGCCACGTGATCGACGCTCAGCGGTGGTGCTCCACATGGCTGTCGACAAGGGCGCGATTGTAAGCGTGCAGCGCCTTCACGCGGGAGAGATAGCCGACGACCTCCTCCGGCGCCCGGGGGGATACGACGGGAAGGCCGACCTCCTCCTGTTTTTCGAATTCCGCGAGCGCGCGTCCGAGCGAGTCCTGCGTCTGCAGGCGCGCCGCGCCCTCCGGCAGCGCCGCCGAGGGCGGCATCCGCTCCATCACATCGCGTACGCGGATGGTCTGTAGTATGACGCCCTGCGGTCCTTCGGAGAGATCATACCCGCGCCGCGACAACTGCCAGTGAAAGAACGTCCGGCCAGCAAGCGCCTGGCTGACGAGGGTTGCGAGCGCGACCGCGAGAATGAGCGAAATCGTCAGCTCGTAGTCGCCGGTCATCTCAAAAACGATCAGCGTCGTCGAAATTGGCGCGCCGATGATCGCCCCCGACGCTGCGCCCATGCCCACCATGGCGTAGAAAGCCGGCCCCGCGGTCGCCGTCGGCGCCTCGCCCGCGACAATCCCGCCGAACGTCGCGCCGGCGAACGCGCCGATGACAAGGCCCGGCGAGAAGACGCCGCCGCCGAACCGGCAGGAGAGCGTCACCGCCGTCGCGGCGATCTTCAGGACCAGCAGGAACAGAAGGACGTCGACCGCATAGGCGCCTTCGAAGACGTTCGTCACCGCCTCATAGCCGACGCCCAGCACCTCCGGATGCAGTGCGCCCATAACGCCGATTATCGAGCCGCCGACCGGCGGCAGCCAGACGTAGGAGATTTTGCGCTTGTCCGCCGCGCGCCTGACGGCCAGCGTCAATTGCTCCGTCGCCAGCAAAAAGGCCGTCGCGACGATGCCGCAGAGCAGGCCAAGCACAGCCGCCAGCGCCACATCCACGGTCGCGATGTCGCCATAGGCGGGCGCGGCGACCGCGGGGTAATTGCCCAGATGCGTGCGCGCGACCACCGCCGCGGTGACGCTCGCCGCGGCGATGGGCCCGAAAATCGAGAGTCCGTAGGCCCCCATCACCACTTCGAGCGCAAATAGAACGCCGGCGATCGGCGCATTAAAGCTCGCCGCCACGGCCCCCGCCGCCCCGCACCCGAGAAGCGTGCGCCGGTCCTGGGCGCTGAAGCCAAACCTGTCATCGAGGAGGGAGGCGATCGAAGCGCCGAGATGCACCGCCGGACCTTCGCGACCGGCGCTGCCGCCGGCCCCGATCGAGATCGCCGAGACGAGCGCGGTCGCGACCCCGGTGCGCGCCGAGATCGAGCCATTCTTAACGGCGCGCGCCTCGATCACGTCCGCGACCCCTTGCGCGCGTCCGCCGCCGAGCCAGTCGAACTTGTCGGCCGCATATAGAACGCCGGCCACGGCGCATCCGCCGAGCGTCGGGGCGAGCCAGGCCCTGAACGCCCCGAGCGAGGAGGCGCCGCTGATGATCATCGTCTCTGTCGCGCCGAACGCGAGCGCGGAGACGAAGTTGATGGCGAACAGGAAGCCGATGACGCCATAGGCGCTCGCCGCGCCGATAAGGATCGCAAATCCCCACACGGCGACGGCGCTCAGCCCGGCGAGCCGGGCCCTCGCCCGGCGCGCGGCCAGCAGGATGAGCGCAACCCTCCGTGTCAAGACGTGTTTTACCTTTCGGATTAACCGGTTCGCCCGCGGTATAAGATGCGCGCAACAAATGAAGCAACAGATTTAACCGAGGCTTGACGGGCGTCGTGCCATGTGGGCCGACGCGGCGACGGGCGCGCCGCGGCCATGATAGTTGCGTAACGAAGGAGCCCGTTCATGACCCCAGGCCGCCAGGCGCCCACGCGCCCGCGCGGGCAGCGGCCGGCCGAGGCGCCGGAGGCCGCTGCGCCGGCTCCCGCCCCGAAAGTCCCGAATGACGGCGCGCGCGCGCTCGACCCGTCCGCGGCCGCCGCAAGCGCCAAGGAATGGCGCAGGGAGCTCGAAAAGGCGCTGGGCGAGGCCCCCTCCGCAGATCTTGACGAACCCCGCCGGGCCCTCGCCATGCTGAACGCATTCGGCCGCACGCGCCGCACGGCGGACGCCGCGATGCGCCGGCCGGCGATCGCCGCGGAAGCGCTTGTCGGACGCGCCGACGACGTGCTGGACGAAGCTTTCGCCGACCTAGAAAGCGTCCGCGAAGGCGTCGGGGCGGGCTCAACGTTGAATTCGGCGCTTGCGTCAATTCGTGCGCGAATTGATCTGGCCCTCGACATCGCTGAACTCGCGGGCGACATATCCGCTTCCGAAGCGTGCGAATCGCGCGCCTGGTTCGCCGATCGAATCGTCGAGGCCGGTCTTGGCTGGCTGGTGCGGGCGGCGATCGGGCGCGGCGAGCTAAAGCTCGGCGCGGCCGGCGACGCCATGGAGGGCGTCTTCGCCCTTGCCGGCGGCGCCCTCGCCTCACGCGACCTTGTCGGCGGAGCGCCAATCGAGGTCATTGTGGTCTATGGCGGCGCCCGCTTCGCTGACCGTAACGCGGCCGCCGCGGAGCGGGCCTTTGTGCGGATCGGCGCGGAGCTTAAGGACGCGCTCGCCGGCGCGCCGGGCGAACCATGCGTCTTTGCGGTAACGACGCCGCTCGGCGACGGCGTGAACGGCCAGGGCGTCGTCGAAAGCGAGGCGCGCCTCGCCGCCGCGATCGCCAATCCGCAAATGAACGCTTTCGCCGAATGGATCGCCGGGGCCCGCATTGTCGCCGGCGACGCCGATGCGGGGGGCGCGTTTCTGGAGGAGATCGACGACATCGTCTGGAATGCGCTGCCGCCCGCCGCGGGCGAGGCCGGGATATCCGTCGACGTCGACCCGGCCGCCGCCTTTGGCCGCATCGCCGCGGCGCTGCGCCGCCTTCACGGCGCGGCGCGGCCGTGCTTCCGCGCGCCGAGAACCGCCGAGGCGATCAGGATCGCAGGTGAAAGCGGCCTTATCGCGCGGCACGTTGCGGACCGCCTTTCCGCCGGCGCAGGCTTCGCGCTAACCGTCGCCTCGCGCGCCGGCATGATCGGCGAAGGCGCGTATGATGCGGACCGCGACGCGCTCGCCGCGCTGTCTGGTTTTTCCTCCACGGACAAGTTCGACCTCGCCCTTTATGGCGCGATGGCCGATGCTGAGGACGCTTTCGATCGCCTCGCGGCCGGCCCGCATATGGCGTTCGCCCCTTTCCGCGCCCAACCCCGTTCTGCCGCCGCCGGGAGGCCACCGGCGGAAGCAGGCGAGGCGGCGGAAGCAGGCGACCGGGTCGCCGACGCGCAGACGCTCGAGACGCTGGGCTTCGACGATAGCGAAACCCTCTGCCTTCGGATTGATGATTGGGCCGCGCGCTGGGCGAAGGCTGACGGCGCGCCGCCCCGTTTCGCCGCGATCGCGCCCGGCCTTCTGACCGCATTCGGCGAGACCAAATCGCCCGACGACGCGGCGCGCCTGTTCGACGCCGTCCTGCGTTCGACGACGCTGGACCAGGAAACGCTCGCCGAAAAGCTCCGTGAGCCCGCAATTCATGCCGGCCTCGCCCACGCCCTCGGCGACTTTGCGCCGACAGCCGGGCCGCTCGCGGAGACCGCGGATGGGGCTGCGCTTCTTCTGCAAGCGGACGATATTGAGCACCCTGCGGACGCCGACGAACTCCTTATGCGTTTTGGCCCTGACGGGCTCGAGACGCCGAAGGACATCGCCGCCTGGCGCCGGGACATCATCGCGCGCGTGGCCGGGCTGACGGCGATCGGCGTTATGGACGTCGCTGCGGCGGCCGAGGCGCTCCGCAAGATTGACGACGCGACGCTGGCGACGCTGTTCCAAGGCTGCGCGGCGGAGGCGGGTGCCGCGGCGGCGTGCCTTATCCGGCTTTCCGCCGGCTTTGACGGCGCGCCGGGCGCGCCGGCGACGCTCATTTTCGCCGCCCCGGATGAGATGCTGGAGCCGGCGACGAAGGCGGCGCAATCCTTCCTCAAACGCGCAGAAAACCTCTGCGCGCCCCCGTTTGCGCTCCGCCCGGCGACCGGCAAGCGGCCTGGCGGCGACGCAGGATCCCTGGTTTCGAGCTTCGACAGGATCAAGGCGTTTCTGAACGAGGAGGCGATCGCCGCGGACCGCCTCGCTTACGCTCGCGCAGTCACCCTTGTCGGCGACGACGCGCCCGTCGCCGCTGCGCTCCGCGCGGCGGCCGACCCCAATCGGCGCGCCGACGCGATGATGCGCGACGTCGACCGCATGCGCACCCAGCGGCTGCGCCAGGCCGACAATGGGGCGGACGGCCTGTCGCCGTTCGACCAGCCGGACGGAGGCTCGGCGGACGTCGATCTGGTCATTTCCATTCTCACCCACCGCCATGTGGCGGCGCATCCGGACCTGCGCGGCGCATGCGCAGGCGATGCGCTCGACCGTATGACGCGGGCGGACCTTATCGGCGCAGACGTGGCGCGCGCCCTGAAGGCGGCGCACGGATTTCACGCGCGGCTCGCAACCGCGCGGGGGCTGTCTGACTGGCGCGAGCCACGGCGATCAGCGCCGCGGCGCCGCTTCGGCGAGCTCCTCGCGCGCGCCGCGGGCGTCGGCGAAGCGAGCCTCATCAAGCCGCTGGCCGTCGGCCACGCATCGCAGATACGCTCCCTTTACGGACAACTTGCGCAAGGGAGGCCTGCGTCCGGCCTCACGATTGACGGCTAGAGCCTTCTGCGTTCAGATTGAATCATCCCGAAGGCTCTAAGTTATTGATTTCGCTTCGGGCGACGTCAAACCGGCGATCCACTTTGACTGCCCGACGCTCTAGGGCGCCTGTTCAAACTGCCGCGCCGCCCAGATCGCCGCGGCCTTTGTGAGCGGGCTGAGGCCTTGACCCAACGCAGCCGGGCAAAAGCGTCGCTGAAAGGCGAGGACAGCGGCAGCGTGGGCGCGCTCCGGGACGTCATAACCGATGTCGGCGATCGCCTTCAGGGCGTCGAAATAGTCAACGGACGGATCGGGCGCGCCCCGGTACGTTCCGATGGCGAGGCCTTCGTCGGCGAGCCGGTCCCAGGGAAAGAGTTCGCCGGGGTCTTCCTTGCGATGCGGCGCGACATCGGAATGGCCGACCACGCAAGCAGGCGCGAGCGCGTGGCGCTTAAAAATCCCGGCGAGCAAGTCGATGACCGCCTTTGTCTGCTCCTCCGAAAACGGACGATATCCCCATTCATGGCCTGGATTGACGATCTCGATTCCCACCGAGCGGGCGTTCAAGTTCGTCTCGCCACGCCAACTCCCGACGCCGGCATGCCAGGCGCGACTTTCCTCCGCCACCAGACGAAAGACGCGGCCGTCTTCCTCGACGAGATAATGGGCGGAGACCTTCGCCGCCGGGTCGCGCAGGCGGTCAAGCGCCGCCGCGCCCGTCTGCATGCCGGTATAGTGCAGGACCACCATGTCAACGCCACGCCCGCGGGCGTCGAAATTCGGCGATGGAGCCTCCTCAATAGGGACTGTCATGACGACGTCTTATTCCCTTTCGTGCGGCGAAAGAAGCCCGCGCCCCGCGCTCCCGGCTCCGGCGCGGCGCGGTTGGAGCGCAGGAGAATGACGCCGACGCCGGCCATGGTCATCAGGCCGCCGATCGCGAAAGCCGGCGTGAACGGCTCGCCGAGAATCGCGACGGACGCCGCGACCGCAATGACCGTGGTGATGAAGGCGCTCGGCGCCACAAGAGAAATGGGAAGGCGCTGAATAAGCCAATAATACGACGTATGCCCGATAATCGACGCGCCGACGGCTGAGTACGCGACCGCGCCGGTGACGCGCCAGGGATCGGCGCTGGCGATCCTTTCAAAGCCGCCAGGCTCAATCGTGAGGGCCGTCAGCGTCAAAAACGCGGCGCCAATGACGCCAAACCAGGCGAGGAGCTCGATGGGCTTAAAGCCTTTCGTTCGTTTGATGATGACCGCGCCGACCGCCTCGAACATAACCGCTCCGGCGACCATCGCGATCCCAAGCGTCTGCGAGGTTTCGGTTCCGGCTTCCTGTTCGCCTGCAAGCGCGATGAGGACGACGCCCGCGAAGGCGAGCGCGATGCCGCCGACTCTCCGCCAGCCGACCGTCTCGCCAAGGAAGATGACGGACAGGATCGTCGCAAAAGGCGTATAGAGCTCCACCGCCACCGCGCTCGCCGACGCCGTCGCCCGGGTCAGGCCATTAAACAGGAGCGCATAGTTCAGCGCGCCGAGGCAAAGCCCGCCAACAAGAATGTATCCCATGGCGCCCGGGCGCCAGCGCAGGAATGGCGACAGGATGGCGGCGACAAGCGCCATGCGCACGGCCGCATAGGTCGTTGGCGGAAGATCCGCGACCGCGAGCTTGATAACGACGAAATGCAGCCCCCAGAACAGGCACATGTTGAGAAGGACCGCGAACTCGCGAAGCGACATGGGGAGAGGTCCGGTTTGGGCGCGCGGCGAGGGCCGGGCGCGTCGGGTCGACTATATGGATGAAGAAGGCTTCGTCGCCGCGGGACGGCCCCGCAGCATTATCCGCAACGAGAATTTTCGAAGTTAGGCGCCGCATACGGCGGCGGCGGCGGAGAGCGTTCGCGCGCGGCGGCGATCAGACCGTCGACACCGCGCGCCATCGGGTTCGGCGAACGCGCCCGGCGCCGGCGATCCTGAACGCGGCGACGGCGAGCGGCGCGGCGACGGCGATCGCGGCAAGGCCGACGCCGACCATGGCGAGAGCGCCCGCAAGCGACGCCGCGTCCACAACCCGGCGCGCGAGCCCGTCGCCGGGCGGCGTCGATCGCCCTTGCAGCGAAGCCGACGAACGCGCGCGCCGGACCGCTTTGCCTTTGGGGCGATCATTCAGCATGTCCCGCATGGGCGTGATTGCGTCCGCCGTCATCCCTGCACCTTCGCCTGATATCGCCGCAGTACGCAGCGCCTGCATTGAGGCCCAAGCTTGAAGCGCGACGCCCGGGCCTGATTTTCGCTACGCTCTTGCCGCGCCGCCATTCTTGGGAGGCGGCTTACGACGCGACTCTCTAAAGCTTACGCATCGCCTAGCGAAAAGGTCCAGCGCCGCTGTTAGATGAGCGCCTCAACCGCGCGCTGATGGGCGTCGTTGATCGCCGCCATCCGGCCTTCGGCGATCTTTGACAAATGGGGCGGAACGCCGCGCGCGACGAGAGCATCGGGGTGGTGCAGCCTCGCAAGATGTCGATAGCGCTCGCGCACGGCTGCCTCATCGGCGTCCGGCGGCAGGCCGAGTATGAAGAATGGATCTTCAGCCTCCAGGCCTAGATGCGCCGCCTTGATCCGCGCGAAGCAGCCGGGCGCGACGCCGAAGGCCTCGGCCGCCGCCTCAAGCATCGCAAGTTCGCGCGGATGCGCGACGCCGTCCGCGGCGGCGATGTGGAAAAGACAGTCGAGGACATCCTCCAGAACGGCAGGCTCTTCTTCGTACAGCTTTGCGACCTGCTTCAGATAATGGTCAAACCCCGCGACGTCCTGCTGCGCGAGGCCGTAGACCATCTCCACCTTTCGCCGCTCCTCCGCCGGAAAGTCGAAGAAATCCTTGAATGCGGCGACCTCGTCCTCGGTGACGACGCCGTCCGCTTTTGCAAGTTTCGCCGACAACGCAATCAGGGCGATGGAAAATGTCGACTGGTCGCGGCGCGCTTTCGCGTCCGCCATGCCGTTGAGCATGGCGCCGAGGGTTCGCTCGCGGGCGGCCTCGAACGCAGCGCCAATCTTCTCCCACACAGGTCGCTTCCTCCGCTTCAATATCTATCTTGTCGCGCACATTCTGGCATCAGGCCACGCCCAAGGCTGCGCCGAAAGCCCCTTAACCGGGACGCAGATTTAAAAACTATCAAAAAATATTCGCACGTTAGTTCAGCGCGCTTGCGGAAATCGTGCGCAACCATTGCGCCGGCGCTTGTAAATCACCTTTTGCAAAGTCGTCACAAGAGAGTCACAGTCCCTCTCGCTTAGGCGAAAACAGGGAGGCGCAGCGATGGAGTCGCTATTTTCCCAGTTGCGTATCGCCAGCGTCGGGGTGGTCTGTGGGGCCGGCGCAATGATCCTGATCATTACCGTTTTGAAAGCGTTTTAGATCGCTGCGAGGCGTGCGCGCCGTCGCCTTCGTTTGCCTTGGGCGGGCCCTACTGGGGCGCGCGTCAGGTCGGCTCATAGGCGAGGATAGGCGAGAGCCACTTCTCCGCTTCGCCAAGCGCCATCTGTTTGCGCGCGGCGTACCCGCGAACCTGGTCGGCGGCGATATGCCCGACGCCGAAATAGACCGACTGAGGGTGAGCGAAGTAGAGGCCTGACACGGACGCCGGCGGCGTCATGGCGAAGCTCTCGGTCAGCGCCATGCCGGCATTTTCCTCCGCCTGTAGAAGTTCGAAGATCGTACCCTTTTCCGTGTGGTCAGGCTGCGCCGGATACCCGGGGGCCGGCCTGATGCCGCGGTACTTCTCAGCGATCATGTCGTCAGGCGACATTGTCTCTTCCGCGGCGTATCCCCATAGCTCACGCCTGACCCGCGCATGCAGCGCCTCTGCGAATGCCTCGGCGAAGCGGTCGGCGAGCGCCTTTGACATGATCGAGGAGTAATTGTCGTCTGCGCGGTCGAAGCTTTCGGCAAGCGCTTCCTCGCCATGGCCGGCCGTGACGGCGAAGGCGCCGATATAGTCGGCCTTGCCCGAGGCGACCGGGGCGACGAAGTCGGACAGGCAAAAGTTCGGCGCGCCGGCGTCGCGCTTCGGCATCTGCTGGCGCAGGCCATGAAGGCGGCAGCGCTCCTCGGCGCGGCTTTCATCCGTATAGATAATGATATCGTCGCCGTCTGCGTTCGCCGGGAAGAATCCGGCGACGCCGTGGGCGGTCAGTTTTTTCCCTTCGATTATGTCCGCGAGCATATCCTTGGCGTCAGCGTAGAGCCCGCGCGCCGCCTCGCCGACAATGTCATCCTCAAGGATCTGCGGATAGCGGCCGGCGAGGTCCCAGGACGCGAAAAAGGGCGACCAATCGATATACTTGGCGAGGTCTTCTAGGGCGTAGTCGCGGAACGCCCTGACGCCGAGAAACGACGGCGCCGGAGGATCATACGCCTGCCAATCAAATTTTGGCGCATTCTCGCGCGCCTTCTCGATGGGCAAGCGCGGCGACCGGCCGGCCGCCGCCGCGTGCCGCTCACGGATGCCGGTGTATTCCGCATTGATCTCGGTCAGATAAGACTCTCGCTTCTCATCGGAAATGAGCGATCCAACGACGCCGACGGCGCGGCTCGCGTCCGTCACATAGACGACGCCATTGTCGTATTCAGGCGCGATCTTGACCGCGGTGTGCGTCCTGCTCGTCGTCGCGCCGCCGATGAGGAGCGGCGCGGCGAAGCCCTCGCGCTTCATCTCCGCGGCCACATGGCGCATCTCGTCAAGGCTCGGCGTAATAAGTCCGGAGAGCCCAATGACGTCGACATTGTGCTCCTTCGCCTTGGACAGAATTTCATTGGCCGGCACCATTACGCCAAGATCGACGACTTCATAATTGTTGCACTGAAGAACGACGCCGACGATGTTCTTCCCGATGTCATGCACGTCGCCCTTGACGGTCGCCATCAGGATCTTGCCGTTAGCCTGCCCCTGTTCGAGGCCTGCCTCTTCTTTCTCCTTCTCCATGAACGGCGTCAGATACGCGACCGCCTGCTTCATAACGCGCGCGGACTTTACGACCTGCGGCAGGAACATCTTGCCGGAGCCGAAGAGGTCGCCGACGACATTCATGCCGTCCATCAGCGGCCCTTCGATGACATAGAGCGGCCGCCCAAGCTCGGCACGCGCTTCCTCCGTATCTTCGACGATAAAGTCCGTAATGCCCTTAACGAGCGCGTGCCGAAGGCGCTCCGCGACAGACGCCTCGCGCCAGGAGAGATCGACTTCGGTCTTTTTCTTGGCGCCGCCGCGATAACGCTCGGCCACCTCCAAAAGGCGTTCCGTCGCGTCGTCCCGGCGATTGAGGATGACGTCCTCAACCGGCTCGCGCAGGTCCGGCGGGATCTCGTCATAGATCGCCAGCTGGCCGGCGTTGACAATGCCCATGTCCATCCCCGCCGCGATGGCGTGGTAGAGAAAGACCGAGTGCATCGCCTCGCGCACCGGCTCATTGCCGCGGAACGAGAAGGAGATATTGGAGACGCCTCCCGATACGCGCGCGCCCGGCAGCGTCTCCTTGATGGCGCGCGTCGCCTCGATGAAGTCGACTGCGTAATTATTGTGTTCTTCGATGCCCGTGGCGACGGCGAAGATGTTCGGATCGAAGATAATGTCCGTCGCCGGAAAGCCCGCCGTTTCGGTCAAGAGCTTGTAGGATCGCGTACAGATCTCGATCTTGCGGTCGGCGGTGTCGGCCTGCCCCACCTCATCGAACGCCATCACGACGACGGCCGCGCCGTAGCGCATCACCTTGCGCGCCTGCTCCAGAAACGGCCCTTCGCCTTCTTTCAGCGAAATCGAATTGACGATCGACTTGCCCTGAACATTTTTCAGGCCCTCCTCGATCACCTCCCATTTGGAGGAGTCGATCATCACCGGCACGCGCGCAATGTCCGGCTCGCCGGCTATCAAACGCAAAAAGCGTTGCATCGCCTCGACGCCGTCGAGCATGCCCTCGTCCATATTGACGTCGATGATCTGCGCGCCGCTTTCAACCTGCTGGCGGGCGACGGTGAGCGCATCGTCATACCGCCCTTCCTTGATGAGCTTGCGAAACTTCGCCGAGCCGGTGACGTTCGTCCGTTCACCAACATTTACGAATATGGAGCGCGTCATGACGAAGCGGCCTTCTTTTCCTCGGACGCCTCCAGCATGTCGGCGGCCAGCGGTTTCGGCCGAAGGCCGAGCATGTGGCAAAGCGCGAAGACAAGGTCGTCGCGATTGAGCGTGTAGAAGTGAAAATCCTTGACGCCGCGTTCGGCGAGATCGAGGCACTGCTCCGCCGCCACCGTCGCAGCAATAAGGCGGCGCGTCTCAGGATCGCCATCGAGATTGGCGAACAACTTCACGAGCCGCCCCGGCAGCGTCGCGCCGCATACGTCGGCCATCCGGCGCACCGACGCGAAATTCGTCACCGGCATGATGCCCGGCGCAATGGGAATGTCGATGCCGGCATCCCGGACGCGATCGAGATAGCGCAGATAGGCGTCGTTATCGAAGAAGAACTGGGTCAGTCCGCGCGTCGCGCCAGCGTCGACTTTTCGCTTCAGCATATCGATGTCGGCCGCGTTCGACGGGGAATCAGGGTGCTTTTCCGGATAGCAGCCGACAGAGATTTCAAAGTCCGCGATCTTGCGCGCCCCTTCGGCGAGCTCGGCGGCGTTGGCGTATCCGCCCGGATGCGGCGTATAGGGATCGCCAGGCCCCCCCGGCGGATCGCCGCGCAGGGCGACGATATGCCGTACGCCCGCGGCCCAGTAGTCGCGCAGGACCTCGTCGACTTCATCCTTCGTCGCCGCGACGCAGGTGAGGTGCGCCGCGACCTTAAGCCCTGTTTCCTTGACGAGCCGCGACACCGTCTCGTGGGTGCGCGAGCGCGTCGACCCGCCTGCGCCGTAGGTGACAGAAATGAAACCCGGCTCAAGAGGCGAAAGCTTCTCCACCGCGCCCCAGAGTTTTTTCTGCATCGCCTCGGTCTTCGGAGGGAAGAACTCGAATGATACGCCAAGCTCGGACATTTTGCTTTATTCTCCAGCGCAGGGGGCGGGGCCCGCAGCGCCCGCAAATGCGTTCAGTTCAGGGACAAATCGGTCAGCGGCGGCTTGCCATCGCGCGGCGCGAGCCGGCGCACCGCGGCGGATGACTTGAAAAGCCAGATCTTCACCGTCAGCCCCTTCCCCGCATCCCGCTCCGGGCGAAGGGCGGCCGAAGACGCCGGCTCGAGCCCTGCCGCCTCGGCCCAGCCCTCGGCCTCCTCTTCGGAAAAACCGAGCCGTCGATGCGCATGCTCGTCGCGGAGGAATTCAAGGTCATGGGGCGCGAAATCGGACACAATGAGCCGCCCGCCGGGTTTCAGGATGCGCGCCGCCTCGGCAACAGCGTCAGCCGGCTCCGCGAGATAGTGCAGGACATGGTGAATGCACACGACGTCCGCCGATCCCGTCTCTGCAGGAACGCCTAGCGCGTCGCCGAGCCTTACCTGCGCATGCGTAACTCCGGCCTCGTCAAGGCGCGCCCTAGCCACGGCGAGCATTTCGCGCGACAGGTCATACCCCACCCCTTCGCGATAGAGGTCGGCGAAGGCCGTCAGCATGCGGCCGGTGCCCGTGCCCAGGTCAACGAAGAGATCGCATTCCTCCGCCCCCAGAAGCTCCCGCATCTTCGCTTCGATTGCCGGCTCTGAAATATGCAGGCCGCGGATGCGATCCCAGTCCGAGGCGTTGGCGCGAAAATAAGCCGCCGCCGCGGACGCGCGCGCTTCGCGGCTTTGCTCGAACCTCTCGCGGTCACGGGCCGCGACGCGATCCTCCGACGCGCCAAGACGCTTCAGCGCATCGCCAATTGCGTCGACAGCGGGATCGCCGAGCCGCTGCCGTCCAACGAATCGGTAGAAAATCCATGAGCCTTCGCGATGTCGCTCGACGAGCCCGGCATCGGCGAGAATCTTCAAATGCCGGCTTACCCGCGGCTGGCTCTGGCCCAGAATCTGGGTCAACTCCGACACGGTCAGTTCGCCCCGCCGCAGCAAGGTCGCGATCCGCAGGCGCGTTTCCTCGCCGACCGCGCGAAAGAGATTGAGCGTCTGATCGAGGGACACGACCCGTCCATGTGGCGAACTTCGAATACTAGATATAAACATATCCTTATATGCGGAGCAACGTGGGTGAAGCGCCGCGGCATCGAGCCGACACATGCGCTTTCGTTCAGGTTTTCCGGCGACGGTTAACCGTCTAGGCTTGTTCCTCTTACCTGTCGGCGCACGACGACGGGTGCGCCATATCAGCAGGGAAACTTCAGTGACGCGTTTCATGGGCAGTTTTGCGCGCGCGGCCGTCGCCGCCATAGGCCTCATTCTGGCAATTCCGGCCGTTGCGCAGGAAGGCCCGTCAGGCCAGGCCGGCGAAAGCATGGACCCGGTTAGAGTTGAGGAAGCGATCGAGGCGTCGAGGACCGCGACGGACGAGGAAGACCCCTGGGCCGGCTTCAACCGGGCGATGTTCGACGCCCACAACTTCCTTGACGAAAATCTGCTCGTGCCGGTGTCGCTCGCCTACCGTGAAGTTACGCCGAAGCGCGGCCGGCGGGGCGTGCGCCGTTTCCTCGCCAACCTGCGCGCGCCGGTGACTCTCGTTAACGACCTGCTGCAGGGCGAATTCGGACGCGCCAGGGACACCGCGACGCGCTTCGTCGTCAATTCGACCATTGGCGCCGGCGGCTTCGCCGATCCGGCGGGCTTGATGGGCATTGAAGGGCATCGCGAGGATTTCGGCCAGACCCTCGCCGTGTGGGGCATGGATGCAGGACCTTATCTCTTCCTGCCGCTCATCGGCCCTAGCACAGCGCGCGATACTCTCGGGACCGGCGTCAATGTTCTTCTTGACCCGTCCTTTTACGTTCGCACGCCCCCGGCGAACATCGGCCGCTTCACCCGCGCCGGCGTCGGCGGGATCAGCGCGCGCGAGCCGTTCATCGAACCGCTGGCTGAAATGCGCGATAACTCGCTCGATTACTACGCCGCATTTCGCAGCTTCTATCTGCAGAACCGCCGTCGCCAGATCCAGAATGGACGCTTCGAGCTTGCGCCTGCGCCGGCGGACGAAGACGCCTTCGACGAACTGGAGGCTGAACTTGATGCGCTCGACGTGGAACTTGGCGGAGAAGAAGAGCCTGGAGGGTAACTCCTAAGGCGCCCATACGGCTCGGCGCGAGAGCGGCAGGCGATAGACGGTAAATCTGACGGGCTGCGCTGTCAGCCCTTGCCGCGGCCGGCCGCGCGCAAGCCGGCAAGACCCGCCAACATGAGCCACATCGCGCCTGGCAAAGGCGTTTCAACAACGGGCGTCGCCATCGGCGGGCCATATCCGCCGCCGCCAGCCTCCGCGCCGCCTGCGCCGCCCCCGCCGCCAGAGTTGAGTATTTGGCCGCTCACCTGATCCGACAGCGACCCGCCGAGCTCAATAGGGGAACCGCCCCCGTCCTGGTTCCCCGAAGCCGCGGACGCCCCTTCTCCCCCGCCAGCCTCAGCGGTCGCGCCGTCGACGCCGCCGGATGGTCCGAGGTCGCTCCCCGCGCCTCCATCCCCATCGCCGGCATTCAGACTGTCGACACTCACATTTTCGGCGTTCCCATTGTCGCCAGGCAGATCGCCGACATTTTCCGCGCCGGGCGCGGGTCGGCCGGCGCCTCCACGACCCACCGCCCCAACCATGCCGCCGGCGAAGACGACGGGGCCGCTGTCGCCTACCGGTACGCCGGGGGGTCCGTCCCCGGCGCCGGGCTCGCCGCCACCGGCGCCTGAGCGCGCTGCGAAGACAGCGCCGCCAATAGCGCGTTGAGGCCGATCGACGCCCTTAATCGCCTCTCGCGCCCGGCTCTGCGAGGCCGCCTGCTTCTCGGCAGGCGGCGGAAGCGCCGCTTCAGCGCGGGCGACGCCCGAACGCGCGCCGCAGTCAGACGGGCCCAGGCGCACAATATCGGTCAGGTCCGCAAAAAGATCGCCTTCGATGATGATGGCCTCGGCCTCCCCCAAGGCGCCTGTGAGGATCGCTTCGGTTTTTTCGCAAGGGTCGTGGTCGCCAAGATAGCGGGCGATGGCCGGCGCGGGCTCAGCGCCAGCGCGATCCGCCGCAATTGGGCGCTCCGGCATTAACGCAATGGCCTCTCCGGGGGCCGTTCCTGGCGCCGTCGCGCCGACCTGCGCGCCGACATGCGCGCCGGTGAAATAGGCGATTCCCGCAGCAGTCGGGTACGCCAGCGCGAGCGCCGCGGCGATCCGCCTGCGACGGCGCTTAAGTTTCTCATGTGCGTCGCTTGCGCCCGGCACGTTACACGCCCTCGACCGATTTCGGCGGAACAGGCGTTAACAAAAGCAATCTTCGCGCCAGCCGGCCCTGCATCCCGATGAGCGCCCCGCAACAGCCGGGCGGCCTACGCGCAGGGCGGGCCTACGCCTCGCGTGGCGTTATGAGCGGAGGGAGAAGGGCGTGAAATCCGTCTCATTATCGAACACGTCGACGCCCTCGATGCGCTTCAGCGTTGCGACGATCCGGTACGTGACGGGCGTCAGAAGCGCCTCCCACACGACCTTCAGGACGTAGTTTGTGACGAGCACCGTCATCACCTGGGGAAGCGACCAGACGCCCAGAAACGCCAGCGGATAGAACAAAAGGCTGTCGACCCCCTGGCCCACCACCGTCGAACCGATCGTTCGTCGCCAGAGATGCGCGCCGCCGGACGCGACCTTCATCCGCGCCATGACGAAGGCGTTGGCGAACTCGCCCGCCCAAAACGCGACCACCGACGCGAAAACGATGCGCGGCGTCAGGCCGAAAACCTGTTCGTAGGCGGACTGACCTTCCCACCCCGGCGCCGGCGGCATGGCGACGACGACCCAGGACATAAAGGCCATGAAGAGAACCGCCGCAAAACCCGCCCATACCACGCGGCGGGCGCGGGCGTAGCCGTAGACCTCCGTCAGCACGTCGCCAAGCACGTACGAGAGCGGGAAGAACAATATGCCTGCGCTGAAAATGCCAAACTCAAACGGGCCAACCTTCACCGGCTCGAATACCTGGACGAGCTTCGCTGCGCCGATGAGGTTCGAGCAGATGAGGATCGCCACGAACGCCGCCATGGCGAAGTCGTAGTATTTGAAACGGTGGGCCGAGAGGCGCGCCGCCTCGTCGACGCGGTCAACAACTTCACGGCGCTCTTGCGCGGCGGCGCCGTCGGCGGAAACGGTCATCTTGGGATTGGGCCTCTTTGCGGGACCGCGCCTCGGCGCGGCGTCAGTTATCCTTACGCGCGCCGGCGAGCGTCTTGATCACGCCGCGCAGCGTCCGCGCCTCGCCCTCGCTGAGGCCCGCACGGGCGAGCGCCACTCGCAAATTGCGTTCCTTTGCGTAGCGTTTTTCCTGCGGAAAGAAATAATTCCGCGCATCCAACTCGTCGAACAGATGCGCAACGAGATTCTCGAAATCCGCCTTCGGCGCCGGGATGGGCCGGCCCCACGCCGCTTCTTCCGCGGTCTCCGCAGGGGGCGCGTCGTGGCGGCCAAGGGCGATGCGCCGCCACTCATAGCCGATCAGCAACGCCGCCTGGGCGAGATTGAGCGACGGGAAATGCGGGTTGGTCGGGATCGACAGAATTGCGTCGCACTTCAGGACGTCTTCGTTTTCAAGCCCACGCCGTTCCGAACCGAACACAATGGCGCAGCGCGCGCCCTCGTCCGTCCGCGCGTGCAGGTCTTCAGACGCCGTAGCGGGCGTCAATACAGGCATGCGCATTTCGCGGGTCCGCGCCGTCGTCGCCAGCGCGTAGTTCACATCCGCCAGCGCCTCGTCGAGGTCCGCGCAAAGGCGCGCGCTTTCAAGAACGCCGACCGCGCCGGACGCCATGGCGATCGCGGCGTCATTTGGCCAACCGTCTCGGGGCGCGACGATGCGCATGTCGGTTAACCCGAAATTCAGCATGGCGCGCGCCGCCGCGCCGATGTTCTCGCCCATCTGCGGCTCGACCAGCACGACAGCCGGCGCGCGCGCATCGGCGCCCTCAAGTCCACGGGCGATTTTCGGCTCTTTTCGCATGGGGTTCGATAGGCGTTCGCGCGCGCATGAGGCAAGATGGCGGTTCGTCCTGACGGCCATTGGAGGTCGACCAACACCCGATGCGCCCCCTTCCCGTCGAACCTCTTCGCACCGACCGACTCGCCTTGCGACCGCCCGCCGCCACGGACGCCGACGATATCGTTCGTTATGCCGGCGACATCGATGTCGCGCGAAATCTCGCGCGCGTCCCGCATCCCTACGGGCCTGAGGACGCGGCGTTCTTTCTGAATGACATCGTTCCGGGGGCCTGCGTCTGGGCGGTCGAGCGCTTCGAGGATACGCACTTCCTCGGCGTCATCAGCCTGTCGCCATTTGACGGCGCCGCCGATGCGGAGCTTGGTTACTGGTTCGGCAAGCCCTTCTGGGGAAACGGCTACGCCACCGAGGCCGCCCGCGCCGTCGTCGCCTACGCCGATGCGCGCGGTCTTTCGCTTCTCTCTTCGGGATACTTCGACTTCAATCCCGCGTCCGGGCGCGTGCTTGAAAAGGTCGGCTTTGAAAAGACCGGCCTCTCGACGCGCACTAGCGCCGCCAACCGCGCTGCGCGCCTCCATGTCGAAATGACAAGACGGCGGGGCGCGCCAACAGCATAGCGCCTTTGCGCCGCACCATCGGCATTGATATAGCCGGGCGCACGCGCCTATCCCCGCCGACGCAGGACGCTTCCCTCGTCGGCGGCGCAAGCATTCGCATTCGTCTTCAGATCGAGGCAGGCCTATAATGAGCAAAATCAAAGTCGAGAACCCCATCGTGGAAATGGACGGGGACGAGATGACCCGGATCATCTGGCGGATGATCAAGGACAAGCTCATCCATCCCTATCTCGACGTCGACCTGAAGTATTTCGATCTCGGCGTCGAAGCGCGCGACGCGAGCGACGACCGGATCACCGTCGAGGCCGCCGAAGCGACCAAGAAGTATGGCGTCGCCGTCAAATGCGCGACGATTACGCCGGACGAAGCGCGCGTTGAGGAATTCGGCCTGAAGCAGATGTGGCGCTCGCCGAACGGCACCATCCGGAACATTCTCGGCGGCGTTGTCTTCCGTGAGCCGATCATCATCTCCAACGTGCCGCGGCTGGTGCCGGGCTGGACGCAACCGATCATTATCGGCCGCCACGCTTTCGGCGACCAGTACCGCGCGACCGATATGCTGTTCCCGGGCAAGGGAAAGCTCTCCATCAAGTGGGAAGGCGAAAACGGCGACGTCCTTGAACACGAGGTATACGACGCGCCGGACGCCGGCATCTATATGGGGATGTATAATCTCGATTCGTCGATCCGCGACTTCGCCCGCGCTTGCTTCAATTACGGCCTGCAACGTCAGTACCCGGTCTATCTATCGACCAAGAACACCATCATGAAAAAATATGATGGCCGGTTTAAAGACATCTTCCAGGAAATCTTCGAGACGGAATTCGAGGACAAGTTCAAAGAATTCGGCGGCTCCTATGAGCACCGCCTCATCGACGACATGGTCGCGGCCTGCATGAAATGGTCGGGCGGCTATGTCTGGGCGTGCAAGAACTATGACGGCGACGTGCAATCGGACACCGTCGCGCAAGGGTTCGGGTCGCTCGGCCTCATGACGTCGGTGCTGATGACGCCGGACGGAAAGACGGTCGAGGCCGAAGCCGCCCACGGCACTGTCACCCGGCACTATCGTCAGCACCAGAAGGGCGAGGAGACGTCGACGAATTCGATCGCGTCAATCTACGCCTGGACGCGCGGTCTTACGTATCGCGGGCGCATGGACGGCAATGAAGAGCTTGTGCGCTTCGCCGAGACGCTTGAGAAAACCGTCATCCAGACCGTCGAACGCGGCTTCATGACGAAAGACCTCGCGCTGCTCATCGGCGCGGAGCAGGCGTGGCAGACGACGAGCGGCTTCCTCGACAAGGTTGACGAGCATTTCCGCGAGGCCATGGCGGCTTAGAGCGCCGTGCGCTTGATACCCGTGCGCGCCAAATTGTGAGCAAGCGTCCTAATCGGCGCCGGCGTTGCGGTCGATCCGCCGCAGATGCTTTGACGCGAAATACATGCGTTTCGTCGATGGGCCTCTTGTGGATAGCGCGTGAGTAGGCATTTGAAACGCGTGAGCGGTGTGGCCGACAGATCCTTCGGGATGTGCGGTTGGCAGAGAGTGAAGGCAGATTGAAAAAGCTGACTGACCCCAAGATCGGTCAAAGGCTCGGCAGGGGGCGCAAAAACTGCGCAAATCATTCCGCTCTATCGGGCGCGGCGAACGTTGAAACCAGTCTCGTAAGCAACAGAGGTCACTTTATGATCAATCAGCCGAACCTGAGCCGACGCATCGCGGCAGTCGCCACCGCAGCCGCCTCCGCGTTCATCGCCGCGCCCGCCTTTGCGGAAGTGCGAACCTATGACCTCGACGGATTTGACGCAGTCGACATCTCCTCAGGGATCATCGCGAACGTCACCGTTGGAGGCTCCTTCAGTGTGGAGATCGAAGCCGCGGAGCAGGATCTCGAACGGCTGAATGTCGAGGTGAAGAATGGCGAGCTGAAAATCGGCCGGAATTATCGCAGCATGAGCTGGGGCCGAGACCGCGGCCGTATCGACGCCCGCGTCACTCTGCCGAGCCTGACCGAGATAGAAGCCTCCTCCGGCGCAGGCGTGACGGCGACCGGCGTCGACGCCGGATCCTTCGAGCTTGACGCATCGAGCGGCGCATCGATCGACGTCGAGGGCGCATGCGACAGCGCCAGCGTCGATGGGTCTTCCGGCTCGAGCGTTGACGCAGAAGCGCTTATCTGCGCGAAGGTCGACGTCGACGTCTCGTCCGGGGCGAGCGCAAGGGTGCACGCCTCGGACAGCCTGACGGCCGACGCCTCTTCGGGTGGGTCGGTGCGCGTTTTCGGCGATCCCCAGCAGCGCAATTCCAGCACGTCCTCCGGCGGCTCGGTCAGATTCTGACGCAGGTTTGGCGCGCGGCCGGCTACTCTGCGCCGGCCAGCGCATCCCTGATCGCCGCGATGGCGTCCGCCGCCCGTGCGCCGTCAGGGCCGCCGGCCTGAGCCATGTCCGGCCGGCCGCCGCCGCCCTTGCCGCCAATGGCGAGCGCGCCGGCGCGCGCAAGGTCGACAGCCGAGACGCGCGCCGTCAGATCCTTCGTCACGCCCACCGCGAGCGCCGCCTTACCGTCATTGACGCCGACAAAGGCGGCGACGCCTGACCCCACACGCTCCTTGGCCTGATCGACGAGCCCGCGAAGATCTTTCGCCGCAACGCCGTCGAGCGCTTTGCCGACGAATTTCAGTCCCGCGATGGTCTCCGCCTCCTCGCGCGGCCCTTCCCCGCCGCCGAGCGCGAGCTTCTTTTTCGCTTCGGCAAGGTCGCGCTCCAGCTTCCTTCGCTCCGCCACAAGCGCAGAGACGCGATCGACAAGCTCGGCCGGAACCGTCTTGAGCGCCGCCGCCGCACGCTTCGCGATCCCCGCCTCCTGCTCCAGGTGCCGCCGCGCCGCCTCGCCGGTAAGCGCCTCGATGCGCCGTACACCAGCCGAGACGCCGCCTTCCGACGCGATCTTGAAGAGGCCGATATCGCCAAGGCGCGCTACATGAGTGCCGCCGCACAGCTCCACCGAATAGGCGCCGCCGGCCCGCTCGTGATCCTCCCCCATCGTCAAGACACGGACGACGTCGCCATATTTCTCGCCGAAGAGCGCCATCGCGCCGGCGCCGATGGCCTCGTCATAGCCCATGAGCCTGGTCTCGACCTCGCCATTGGCGCGCACATGGTGATTGACGCGCGCCTCCACCTCCGCGATCTCGGCTTCGGTCATCGGCGCGTCGTGGGCGAAGTCGAAGCGCAAGCGATCGTCGGCCACAAGCGAGCCCATCTGCCGCACGCCGGGCCCGAGAACCTCCTGCAAAGCGCGATGGACAAGATGCGTCGCGGAGTGATTGGCGCGCGTCTTGTCGCGGCGCGCATCGTCGACCTTGAGGAGATACCGGTCGCCGACGCGCACGCCCGCCTCGCCTACAGAGCCGAAATGAACGTGGAGCGCCCCGCCGCGTTTCTTGACGTCTTCGACCGCGAAGGCGCACGCGCCGCCCTCGCGCTCGACAACGCCCGCATCGCCATGCTGGCCGCCGGATTCCGCATAGAACGGCGTCCGGTCGAACACGAGCGCCGCCGCAGCGCCAGGGGTCGCCGCGTCCACGCGCGCGCCATCGACGATGATCGCGCGCAGTTCGCCCTCCGCCTCGACGCGGTCATAGCCGAGAAACTCCGTCTCCCCCATTTCCGTGGCGAGCTCGTTCCACAGGGCGTCGTCGCCCGCATCGCCCGAACCCGCCCAGGCGGCCCGCGCCGCGGCGCGCTGGCCGTCCATCGCCTTTTCGAAGCCGGCGACGTCGACCCCTCGGCCTTCGCGGCGCAGCGCATCGGCGGTGAGATCCAGCGGGAAGCCATAAGTGTCGTAGAGCTTAAACGCCGCCTCGCCGGACAACGCCGCGCCCTTGGGCAATTTCGCAATCTCTTCTTCGAGGAGCTTCAGGCCGCGGCCAAGCAAGTCTTCGAACTTGTCCTCCTCCGCCGCGATCGTCGCGACGATAACGTCGCTCCCGCGCCGCAGTTCAGGGAACGCCTCGCCCATTTCCGTGGCCAGAGTGGGCGCGAGGCCGGAAAGCAGCCGCGCATTCGGCTTCAGCGCGTTCGCGTAACGCATCGCGCGCCGCATAATCCGCCTCAGGACATATCCGCGGCCTTCGTTCGACGGCGTGACCCCGTCGGCGATGAGAAAGGACGTCGCGCGCAAGTGATCCGCAACGACGCGATGGGCGGCGGCAGCCTCGCCCTCCGCCTTCGTTCCGGAGAGATCCTCCGACGCGCCGATTATCTTACGAAAGAGATCGACTTCATAATTGGAATGCACGCCCTGGAGCACCGCGGCGATCCGCTCCAGGCCCATGCCGGTGTCGATAGACGGTCGCGGCAACGGCTCTTGCCGGCCATCCTCGAACCGCTCGAACTGCATGAAGACGAGGTTCCAGATCTCGATGAAACGGTCGCCGTCTTCATCCGGCGAACCCGGCGGCCCGCCAGGCACGTCGGCTCCGTGATCGTAGAATATCTCCGAGCACGGACCGCAAGGCCCCGTATCGCCCATTGACCAGAAATTGTCGCTCGTCGCGATACGGATGATTTTGTCGTCCGGAAGGCCGGCGATTTTGCTCCAGAGCGCCGCGGCCTCTTCGTCGTCATGATAGACGGTGACGAGGAGCCGGTCCTTCGGCAGGCCGAACTCGCCCGCGACCAGCGACCAGGCGGCCTCAATCGCCTCTTCCTTGAAGTAGTCGCCGAAGGAAAAATTGCCGAGCATCTCGAAGAACGTGTGGTGGCGCGCGGTGTAGCCCACATTGTCTAGATCATTGTGCTTGCCGCCGGCGCGGACGCACTTTTGCGAACTCACTGCGCGGGCGTAGCCGCGCTTCTCCTCGCCTGTGAAGACGTTCTTGAACGGCACCATGCCGGCATTGACGAAGAGCAGCGTTGGATCGTCGACCGGCACGAGAGACGCCGACGGCACGGGCTCGTGGCCACGGCCGACGAAGAAGTCGAGAAAGGTCGAACGGATGTCATTCAAACTCGGCATGGCGAAGCCCTGAAACGCTGTCGCCGCAGCCCAGGTAAACGGCCGCAGCGGGGAAAGGGCGCCGAGCCGCGCAAAGGAATCGCAACGTCAGGCGCCCAAATTCAAATCGGGCGCAGGACTATGGCCGTCAAGGCGCTGATTTCAAGTCGGAACTTTCGCGACCGGCCTGTCGCCGTCCACAAGCGCCTCAGCCAGCCGCGGCTTCGTCGTCGCCATCTTCAGGCGCGCCGTCCGCATCGCCTTCAGGTCCGGTCAACAGCTCCTCCGCGACGAGACCTGCGTTTGACCGGATCGCCGCGTCAATCGCGTTGGCGATGTCCGGATGGTCCTTCAGGAACTGCTTTGCGTTCTCGCGCCCCTGCCCGATCCGTTCGTCGCCATAGGAAAACCAGGATCCGGACTTTTCGACCACGCCGGCCTTGACGCCGAGGTCGATCAACTCGCCGGCGTACGAAACGCCCTCCCCGTACATAATGTCGAACTCGACCTGCTTGAAAGGCGGGGCGACCTTGTTCTTGACGACCTTTACGCGGGTCGCATTGCCGACAACCTCGTCGCGGTTCTTGATCGCGCCAATGCGGCGAATGTCGAGGCGCACGGACGCGTAGAACTTAAGCGCGTTGCCCCCAGTCGTCGTCTCAGGCGAGCCGAACATGACGCCGATCTTCATTCGGATCTGGTTGATGAAGATGACAAGGCAATTGGACTTTGAAATTGAACCCGTCAGCTTCCGAAGCGCCTGACTCATGAGCCGCGCCTGAAGGCCGGGAAGGCTGTCGCCCATTTCGCCTTCAAGCTCGGCTCTAGGCGTGAGAGCGGCGACCGAATCAATGACCAGCACGTCGACCGCGCCCGACCGCACCAGGGTGTCGGCGATCTCAAGCGCCTGTTCGCCAGTGTCGGGCTGCGAAATGAGAAGTTCATCGAGATCGACGCCAAGCTTCTGGGCGTAGATCGGATCAAGCGCGTGCTCAGCGTCGATAAAGGCCGCAACGCCGCCGGTCTTTTGCATGGCCGCAACGGTATGCAATGCAAGCGTCGTCTTGCCGGAGCTTTCCGGCCCGTAGATCTCAACGATGCGGCCCTTCGGCAAGCCGCCGATCCCGAGGGCGATATCAAGGCCCAGCGAGCCCGTCGACACCGCCTCGATATCGACGACCTCGCGATCGCCGAGCCGCATCAGCGAGCCCTTGCCGAACGCCTTGTCGATCTGCCCGATCGCCGCTTCTAGGGCTTTTCGCTTGTCCACGCCGCCTGTCTCCACGAGCTTCAATCCGTTCATGTGAGCCGCTCCCGTTGCCCGACGCCGCATTGGCCGTCAATGGCGCGACAGTGTTCTACTTTTGTTCCAAAGTCAACGGCTGTCCCGCCGCGCCCTTGGAACGCCGCAATTATGGCCGATCTTTCGCTTGATTTTCGGCGCGGCGCGGCCTGTCATCCGCATCGATTCGCGGTCGAAATCCAAGGCTCGAAAGGGACCCCCCAACATGCGATTCATCGGCGGACTGATAGCGCTTGTCATACTTCTCGCAGCGGTGGCGCTGATGGCCGCGTCGCTGGTGCCGGCGTCGAGCTATCGCGGCCGCATTGAGGCCGCGGCGAGCGACGCGGTCGGCCGCGACGTGACGCTGGGCGAGAAAATCGATTTCCGCATCTGGCCGCGGATCGGCTTTCACGTCACCGACCTTGTCGTCGCCAACCCGGAAGGCTTTGACGGCGATGCGTTCGTCGACGTCGAAGCGGCGGACATTGCGGTCGACCTGTTCGCGCTTCTCGGCGGCGATGTTTCGGTCGACCGCTTTGTTTTGCAGCGCCCGGTCATTCGCCTTGAGCGCAAGGCGAACGGGTCGGCGAACTGGGAAATCGCGCCCGCCGGCGACGCGGCCGGCGAAGCGGAAAGCGATGCGCCGGCCGCGGGCGGCGGCCGCAGCCCGCGCGATCTTCGGCTCGGCGACGTGCGCATCGAGAACGGCGCGGCGAGCTATGCGGACGGCGTATCCGGCGCGCGCTACGACGCGGAGGACATCAACATGTCGGCGCGGCTCGCCGGATTGAACGAGCCGCTTGAAGCCTCAGGTGAAATGACGTTCCAGGGCGCGCCGGCGACGTTCGATCTCGTGGTCACGACCCTTGGCGCGCTTACCGACGGCGAGGAGGCGAACGTCAAGCTCGACGCTCGCCTCGGCTCGTCGGACGTGGGCGCCGACCTTCAGGTCGTATCGGCGGACGGCGCCGCGTCGTTCTCCGGTCCGGTCTCGATCGACGCGCCGGACCTGCCGGCCCTCGCCGGCCTTTTCGGGACCGAGCTTCAGGACGCCCCGGGCTTTGACTCGCTTACGCTGTCGGGCGCCGCAGCAGGCGATGCAACCGCGGTGCGCCTGGAGGACCTGCGCATCGCCCTCGACGCGATCGAGGCGACGGGCGCGATGACGCTTGAGCTTTCAGGCGACAAGCCAAAAGCGGTCGGCTCTTTGAGAACCGGCAGCCTCGACCTCCGGCCCTATATGCCCCCGCCTCCCGAGGCGGGCGCCGGCTTTCCCGAATGGTCCGACGCGGAACTCAATTTGCGCAGCCTGCGGAATATCGACGCGGAGCTTGAATTCGCGGCCGACGAGATTCTCGTGAATCAGATCAGGACCGGCCAAAGCCGGGTGAACATGTCGATAGAAAACGGCCGGCTCACCGCCGACCTGCCGCAATTGCAGCTCTATGAAGGCGGCGGCTCCGGGCGGCTCACGGTCGACGCGTCGGGCGCCGCGACGCGCTTTGCGGGATATTTCGACCTGCGCGCGGTTCAAGCGCAGCCTTTCGCGATCGACTTCCTGAAGAATGACCGGCTCCTCGGCGTCGGTGCGCTCAGGCTGGAGTTCACTGCGCTTGGCGACAGCCAGAAGGCGATCATGTCCTCACTCGACGGGGAGGGCGGCTTCGACATCGCCGACGGCGCGATAAAGGGCGTCAACATCGTCAAGATCGCCCAGTCGCTAAAGTCCGTCGTCGATGGCGGCGGCTTCTCGCCAACGGCGCTCGTGGCCGCGGTGTCTTCCGTCGGCCAGCCGAACGATGAAACGAGCTTCACGGAGTTCCTGTCGGCGTTCAGCATCAGCGATGGCGTCGCGCGGGCGCCGACGATTTCGATGGCCGGCCCGTTCTTCACAATGACGGGCGACGGCCTTGTCGACCTGCCGCGCCAGACGGTCGACATCAATCTCAGCCCCCGCGTGACGGACCGGACGGACGGCGGCGACGGCCTCGCCTTTTCAGCGCCGCTCAAAATTACCGGCACGTTCAACGCGCCGAAAATCGGCGTCGATGCGGAGGCGTTGATCGCCGACAAGGCGGCGGGTCAGGGGCGGCGGCTTCTGGAGCGGGCGCTCGGCGGCGGCGCGTCCGATGGCGCGGGCGACGGCGATGGCGTTGAATCCGCGGCGAAATCCCTCTTGCAGGGCATCTTGGGCGGCGCCGCTCGAAACGCCCCGGAAGAAGACGATGAAGGCGGCGGCGATAATCAGTAACGCGCCGGGAGAAAAACGGTTTCGCAGCGCGGCCGCCGGCGATGTTTTAGCTGGCGAGGATCGGCGAAGCAGCAGACAGTAATTTGCTGGCGATCGGCGACCCTTATGACGCCGCGCCCATGGAGACCCATGAAGCGACTTCTCAAGCTTGCGTCAGGGCGAGGACGTGCGCGCGGTAAACGGCGCGCCGGCGTGCGCCTGCGCGCAAGCCTCTTCGCCTCCGCGGCCAGTTCGGCGCTTGCCGGCGTCGCATGCGCCCAGGAACCGGCGGCCGGCGGCGATCTCATGAGCGCGCTTGACCCGATGCTCGTGGCGGCGGTCGGCGCCGGCGCGCTCGCCGCGGCGGCCCTCGCGTGGGCGGCCCGCGCTTCCACCGGCGCGCGACGCTCGGTCGGCGAATGGTCGGGACGCCTCGCCGAAATGGAGGCGCGGCTCGAAAACGCCGAAGCGGTGCTATCGGCCTATCGCGGCCTAATTCTCGTCTGGCGCGACGGCGACGATCCGAATGCGCCGGGCTGGGGCGGACCTAAAATTCTTGGCGGCCCCGCCGCGCTCGCCTCGCTTATGGCTTTCGCCGGACCGGAGCGCACGGACGCCGAACCGATCGACAGACTGCTCGATGCGATCGGCGACCTCGCTGTCGATGACGGCGACGCTGAGCCGCAATCCCTGCGGCGCAAGGTGAAGGACCTGCGCCGGCATGGGTTGCCGTTTGTCGGCGCGGTGCGAGCGAGCGAAGGCCGCGCGATCGAGGTCGAGGGCGCGATCGCCGGCGGTCAGGCGGCCCTCTGGCTCACCGACCCGGCCGCGCGGATGGCAGAGAAAGGGGCCATTGTCGGGCGCGCCAATCAGAGTGCGGAAGACTTGCATGGCGCGCTCAGTTTGATCGAGGGCGTCCCCTGCCCGGCCTGGCGGCGGGCCTCGGACGGCCGCATTGTCTGGGCGAACGCCGCCTACGTCGAAGCGGTCGAGGCGCGCGCCGCCGGCGTTGTCGTCGCCGACCAGATCGAGCTTGACGACGCCGTGCGTCGGCTCGCCGAAAAGGCGACGCGCGAGAAGGCGCCGACCGAAGCGCGCATCGCGGTCAATGTCCATGGCGAGCGACGCATGTTCCGCGTCATCGAGCGGCCGACCCATGTCGGCGGCGATGCAGGCCTTTGCGGTTTCGCGATCGACGTAACGCACGAAGACGACGCCCGCGCCGAACTGTCCCGGCACGTGGAGGCGACGAAGCGCCTAATCGACCAGATCCCGGCCGCCGTCGCCATGTTCGGCGTCGGCCAGGAGCTTTCCTATTACAACGCGGCGTTCCAGGACCTGTGGCGACTTGAAACGGCGGAGTTGGACGCCAAACCGCCCCTCGGCGATCTGCTCGACCGACTGCGGCAGGCTGGACGCTTGCCGGAGCAGGCGGATTATCGCGCCTGGAAAGCCGCCCAACTATCTCTCTATACGGATGAGACCGCGCCGGGCGTCGACCGCGCCGGCGCCGCGCCGGACGAAGTCTGGCCGCTGCCCGATGGGCGCACCTTGCGGGTCGCCAAAGCGCGCCATCCCCTTGGCGGCGTCATTGCGATCTTTGAAGACATCACCGAACGGCTGCGCTTCGAGGCGCTCCACAATACCCAAATCAAGGTGCAGCGCGCGACGCTCAACAATCTCTCCGAAGGCGTCGCCACCTTCGGGTCGGACGGCCGGCTGAAGCTCGCCAATGACGCCTTTGGCGATCTTTGGCGGCTTGATGCGGCCTTCATTGAGACGCGCCCGCACATTGAGGCCGTGCTCGAACGCATGCGCGCCTTCACCGCAGATGGCGGCGAGGCGCTGGGGCTTGTCCGCCGACGGGTCACATCCATGACCGCGGAGGACCGCACGCCGATCGCCGCCCATCCGCTGGCGCTGACCGACGGGCGCACGCTTTCCTTCGGCACCGAGCCGCTGCCCGACGGCGCGACGATGATCCATTTCCTTGACGTCACCGACAGCTGCGAGCGTGAAAAAGAGCTGAAGGAGCGCAACGCGTTCCTGGAGGACATCGACCGCCAGAAGTCGAAGTTCGTCGACCATGTGTCCTATCAGCTGCGCACGCCCCTGAATACGATCATTGGGTTCTCCGAAATGATTGATGGTCAGATGTTCGGGGTTCTGAACGACCGGCAGCGGGACTATGTCTCCAGCATCCTGTCGGCCGCATATTCGCTGAAGGATCTTATTTCCGATATCATGGATCTTGCGGCGATCGACGCCGGCAAGCTGTCGCTTGAAGAAAGCGATGTGGACATCCGCGAGCTGCTGACCAATGCGGCGGCCTATGCCGCGCTAAAGGCGGAGGATACGCAGATCGCGCTGAAGGTCGATTGCGCTGAGGGCGTCGGCGTTATTCGGGCGGACGAACGCCGCATGAAGCAGGTGCTCTTCAATCTCCTGTCGAACGCCTTCGCCTATACGGGCGGCGGCGGAGAAGTGACCCTCAGCGCCGACCGCGCGCCAGGCCTCGTGCGCATCTGGGTCGAAGATTCCGGCCGCGGCGTATCGCCGGAGGACCAGGCGCGCGCCTTCGAGGCGTTCGAGGCGAGCGGTCCGTCCGCCGGCGCAGGCCTCGGCCTCGCCCTCGTGCAGCGTTTCGTCAGCCTGCATGGCGGCTGGGTGCGCATGGAATCGGCGCCGGGCGCCGGCACGCGGGTGACGCTCTATCTGCCGTCGGAGCCAAAAGGCGGCGTCGGGGCCGGGTCGCCGGCAGGCATCGATGGACCTCACGGCGGCGACGGCAAGCTATTGCTGTCCGAACCGATGCGCGCGGCCGAAAAGCCTGTCACGCGCCGAAAGGCGTCCGCGAAACCGCGCGTGCGCCGGCGCGCGCCGGCGCGCAAAGCCGCCGAATAGCCTGGCCGCGCGCGCCGCGATCGCCCTAACGCCCACAGGTTTCGGCCTTTCCGATCGCTGCGCGTCTTGGTAGATCTTCTCCATGTTGCTCCCCCTTCTCCTGACAGCGTTGCTTTCGCCCGAGGCGCCGCCCGAACCCGATTTCCTCTCGCGCGCCGCGGCGGCGCGCTATGAGTCGAGCGCCGATCAGTACGCAGACTGCATCGCTGTTATCGCGGAAAACCCTGAGCTTGGCGAAGCGAGCGCGCGCGCCTGGGCGATCGACGGCGGCGGCGCGCCGGCGATCCATTGCGCGGCGGTGGCGCATCTGGCGCTTGGCCGCCCGCGTCTTGCAGCGGTTCGCCTGCTCGAAGTCGCCGAACGCCCGGACGCAGGCGATGACGACGCGCGCGCGACGGTGTTGGCGGAAGCGGCGCTCGCCTGGATAGACGCCGAGGAACCAGGCTTTGCCGAAGAGGCCGCCGAGGCGGCGCGCGCCGCAGCGCCCTGGCGGGCGGATATCGCAATCGTCGCAGCTAAGGCGCACGCGGCGGCGACCTCCTGGCAGGCGGCGGCGGACGCCGTCACAGCCGCTGAGGAGGGCGAGGCGGCGACGTCGGAAGGCTACGTTATTCGCGCAAGGGCGCGGCGCGCGCTCGGCAAGAACCGTGAGGCGGCTGAAGATATCGTCCGCGCCCTTACGCTCGACCCATTCGACCTCGACGCGCTCGTCCTGCGAGGCGAGCTCATCCAGGCAGGCGTCGAGATCAATGCGAACTATCAGAGGCCGACGACCGCCGCGCGGAACGCCGACGCCCAACCGTAATGATCTCACGCGCGCCCTCCGCATCCGACATAATCAACGAGCTTCGGCTCGCGCCCCATCCGGAAGGCGGCTGGTTTAGGGAGACGTTTCGGGACGACGCGCCGGAAGGCCGCGAACGCGGCGCGTCGACGGCGATATACTATCTTCTCTCGGCAGGCGAGCGGTCGCACTGGCACCGCATCGACGCCGCGGAGGTCTGGCACTTCTATGCTGGCGGTCCGCTTGCGTTGACAATTTCCGACAACGGCGTCGATGCGGCGGCCCACCGTCTGGGGCCGAACGTCCTTGCCGGCGACCGGCCGCAGATCGTCGTGCCGCCGCGCGCCTGGCAGACGGCCGAACCCCTTGGGGCCTGGACGCTTGTCGGATGCACGGTGGCGCCGGCGTTCGAGTTCGACGGCTTCGAGATGGCTGCCGACGACTGGCGGCCGGCGCCGGCCCCTTAACGCTTCGTTAACTTTCCTTGACGGAAAGTTTCGCGGGCGGCCTCGTCGGCCGATTGCCGCGTGCGCCAAATCGGTCGATGCGAATTGCGCAATCGAAACAATTCGAGGTCAGCGATGAAGGTCGGCGTCAAGAAACGCTACGATGTGCGCGGCCTGCAGGCGGCGGCGGCGGACGTCGGCGGCGCGATCCGAAGCCGCAGCGCCAGGCGCCCGTCGCGGGCGGCGCAACTGCACCTCATCGACGAACTCTCGCGGCGCGGCGACGTCGGCCTCGCAATCCTCGTTGGCGCGAGCGCGGCAAGCGCAACGCTGTTCGCCGGCGCGCAGCCCGAACGCGCCGCCGTCTGGATCGCGCTCGTCTTCTTCACCGCCTACGCCAGCGGCCGGCTGCGCAGGACCTTTCGCCGCGGCGAAAAAATCGCCGGGCGGCCATTCCGTTGGCGGGCGAACTATACGGCAAGCCTTGCGGCGCTAAGCGCGGCAGTTGGCGCGGGCGCGATCCTGCTGAATGCGCGCGGGGTCGACGCCCCTGCGGCCCCGGCCGTCATCCTGGCGATCGCCGTCGCGGCGCCGGCCGCAGGCTGGTTCCACCGCGCCCACCGGGCGAGCGCGCTTAGCATCTCCGCGCCGGCTATCCTGTTCGTCGCCCTTGCGGCGTCACGCGCGATCGGAGACGCCCCGCTATTGGCGGCGTCCGCCGCCCTTCTGGCCGCATCCGGCCTCGCCATTGTCGCGCATGCGGCGGACACGGCGCGCATCGCAGCGGCCGGCGCCCATCCGCGCAGCCGCATGCCGCGCCGCAGCGAAGCCCCGCCGCGGGAGGCCCTGCCGCGGCCTGCGCCCGCGGCGCGCGCCTGACCCCGGTCCGATAGCCCTTTAGGCGTCAAATCCGCCCCAGGAATGAACTGCGAAGGGCCGCCGGCTCTTCGTGAAATAGCAACTCGTCCGTGCTAGGCGTGGCGAAGCAGGCGACGATTGACGAACGCCATCCCCGCGTTCGGCCCGCCGCCGACAGAGTTGTGGCGCCGCCCGGCGCCTGACGGCACATAGACAACGGCGCGCCCCTTCCCGAAATCGGCCGATGACGCGACGCGCTAGTGAGGTGGAAGGATCAATAGCCATGGCGGAAGGCTTCACGTCGGTGGAGGACCGCGAAATCCTAGGGCGAGCGCTGTCGCTCGCGGCGGGCGCGGCCGGTACGCCGCGCAATGGCGGGGGCGACATTGAGCCTGGCTTTGAGAGCCTCCTGCACCAGATTGTCTATTACGCCACGGGCGATGACGCCAATTGGGACGATCCGGCGCGGCTCCTTGAACGGGCGATAGCCTTCTGGTCGGCGACGGAGATTCGCGCGTCCGATGGCGACATCGTCTCGCTGACCCTCGAACCGGCGGGCGCAGATCGGCCCGCGCGCATGGCGCTTGAAATCGCCACCGAGGACAAGCCGTTTCTTGTCGATTCGATCACCGGCGCGCTCGCCGACGCCGGCCGGCCGGTGTCGTTTTTCGTCAACGCCGTCATCGACGTCTGCCGCGACCAAGACGGGCGCCGATGCGCGCCGGCCGACGGATGCGCCCTGCGCGAAGCGATGATCCGCGCCGAGATGGACCCGCCGGTCGACGCGAATGAGCTCAACGAATTGCGCGCCGAAATCGAACGGGTGCTCGAGGATGTGGGGCTCGCGGTCGCCGACTGGGAGCCGATGCGCGCGCGCCTCGCCGCGTGCATCGCTCAGCTTGAACGCACGCGACCGCTCGGCGTCGATCGCGAAGAACTGCGCGAGGCGATCGAGTTCCTGAAATGGCTGTGGGACAATCGCTTCGCATTCCTTGGCGTCCGGCGATACCGCTATTCGAACGCGGACGGCGCGCCGACATTCGAGCGCGACGCGAGCGGCGATCTAGGGATAGCAAGGGATCCGGAAAAGCGCATCCTTAAGTCCACCTATCTTGATGACGGCACGCCATCGCCGCAGGTGCTCGACTTCATGCAGTCGGGCGAACCGATCCTCGTCGCCAAGGCGAACGCCAAGTCAAGCGTGCACCGACGCGTGCACATGGATTATCTCGGCGTTAAATCTTATTCTGTTGACGGACGGATTACGGGGGAAGAGCGCTTTGTCGGCCTCTTCACCGCAGACGCCTATAATCGACCCGCATCGGACATTCCGCTTTTGCGCGCGAAGGTGCGCCGCATCGCGGAAGGCGCCGGCTTCGTGCCGGGCGGGCACAATGAGAAGGCCGTCCTCAACATTCTGGAGACGTTTCCGCGCGACGAAATGTTTCAGAGCGACATCGACTCCCTGCGCAAGACTGCGCTTGGCGTCCTGCGGCTCTTCAAGCGTCCGCGCACGAAACTTTTCCTTCGACGCGACAGGTTCGACCGCTTTGTCTCCGCCCTTGTTTTTATTCCCCGTGATCGCTTCTCTTCGTCCATCCGTGAACAAATCGGGGAGCTGCTCGCCGAAACGTTCGAAGGCTGGGTGGCGGCATTTAGCCCGCATTTCGGCGACGCGGCGCTCGTCCGTGTGCACTATATCATCGGCATTAATCCAGGCGCGCCGGAAGGGCCGGGCGTTGAGGAGTTGACGCGCGAGCTGCGCGAGATCACGCGCAACTGGTCCGACGCATTGCTCGACGCCATGCGCGCCGACAATCAGGGAGCGACGTCGACCGCTCTCTTCAACAGGTATGAGCGCGCCTTCGACGCGCGCTACCGCGAGGCGAACGATCCCGGGCAGGCGATCGCGGACATCGGCGCCATTGAGGCGCTCGGCGATAATCTCGCTGACCTAGCCGTCTATCGCACCCCGGGCGAGCCATCGCACGCGCTGCGCATCCGCCTTTATTCCAGAAACGCGCACTTCCACCTCTCCGACCTCATTCCGAAAATGGAGAATCTGGGGCTCAAGGTGATCGCCGAGACAGGCGACCGCATTCGCCCGGCCGACCTCGACGCGGTTTTTGAGATCAATGACTTTTACGTCGAAGAGCGCAGCGGCCGGCCGATCGACCTTGACGCCGTCAGGGACAAGCTGAAGGCGGCCTTTCTCGCCGTGCTCAATGGCCAGGCTGAAGATGACGGCTTCAACGCGCTGATTGTGCAGGCGGGCCTTGGCTGGCGCGAGGCGGCGGTCCTGCGCGCAGCGGCGCGCCATGCGCTGCAGACGGAGTTTCCGGCCTCGCAAGGCTATATTGAAGAAACGCTTGCGCGGCACCCGACGATTGCGCGGGGGCTGATCGAGGTGTTCAAGGCGCGGTTCGACCCCAACGGGCCGCCGGACATGAAGTCGCGGGCGTCGGCGCAGAAAGCCGCGACGGACCTCGTCACCGATGGCCTTGAAGACGTCCATAGCCTCGACGAAGACCGCATCATTCGTCGCTTTCTGAATTTCTTCGACGCCACGACGCGTACAAACTTTTACCAGCGTGGGCCCGGCGGCGAGCCAAAGCCCTATATCTCGTTCAAGATCGACACGAAGCGATTGACCGAGGCGCCGGACCCGAAACCGCACCGCGAGATTTTCGTCTCCGGCCCGCGCGTCGATGGCGTCCACCTGCGCTTCGGCCCGGTCGCCCGCGGCGGCCTGCGCTGGTCCGACCGACGCGAGGATTTCCGCACCGAAGTGCTGGGTCTTGTCAAAGCGCAGCGCGTCAAAAACGCCGTCATCGTGCCGTCCGGCGCAAAGGGCGGTTTCTATCCCAAGCAACTGCCCGACGGCGATCGGGCGGCGGTGTTCGAGGAAGGGCGCGCCGCCTATTCAGAGTTCATTCGCGGCCTTCTCGACCTCACCGACAACATTGTCGGCGGAGAAACGATGCCGCCGCCGAACGTTGTCGCTTGGGACGAGCCCGACCCCTACCTCGTCGTCGCGGCGGACAAGGGCACGGCGACTTTCTCCGACACCGCCAATGCGATTTCGGAGGAGTACGGCTTCTGGCTCGGCGACGCCTTCGCGTCGGGCGGCTCGCAAGGCTACGACCATAAGGCGATGGGCATCACCGCCCGCGGCGCGTGGGAGGCGGTGAAGCGGCATTTCCGCGAGATCGGCAAGGATATCCAGGCCGAGCCATTCACCGCGGCCGGCGTCGGCGACATGTCGGGCGATGTATTCGGCAATGGCATGCTTCTCTCCCGCAAGACGAAGCTCGTCGCCGCGTTCGATCATCGCGACATCTTCATTGATCCCGACCCGGACCCGGAAACATCGTGGACGGAGCGTAAGCGCCTCTTCGACATGCCGCGCTCTTCGTGGAACGACTATGACGCATCCTTGATATCCAAGGGCGGCGGCGTGTTCTCGCGGGCGGCGAAGTCGGCGCCTCTAAGCGCGGAGATGCGCGCGCTCTTACGGATTGACGCCGCGCATGCAGCGCCAAACGACATCATCCGGGCGATCCTGAAGGCGGACGTGGAGCTCTTCTGGCTCGGCGGCATCGGCACCTATTTCAAGGCGTCGACAGAGGAAAACTGGCGCGTCGGCGATCGGGCGAACAACGCCATTCGCATTGACGCCGAAGACATGAACATGAAAGTCGTCGGCGAAGGCGCAAATCTCGGCCTGACCCAAAAAGCGCGCATCGCATTTGCGCGGGCGGGCGGACGCATCAATACAGACGCGATCGACAACTCCGCGGGCGTTGACTCTTCTGACCACGAAGTAAATATCAAGATACTTCTCTCCTCCGCCATCGAAGGCGGCGAACTTGAGGCCGACGCCCGCGCCGACCTTCTCCGGGACATGACGGAGACGGTGGCGGAGCATGTCCTGCGCAACAATTACCAGCAGACGCGCGCGCTGACCTCGATGCAGGCTCACGCCGCCCGAGACCTCGACGCGCACGCGCGGATGATGGCGGCGCTGGAACGCGAAGGCCGTCTCGACCGCGACATCGAGGACCTGCCGGACGACAAGCTTCTTGCGGCGATGCGCCAGGGCGGGACCGGGCTTTCGCGGCCGGAGCTGTCGGTCCTTCTCGCCTATGCGAAGATGGAGCTTTTCGATGCGATCGTCGCATCGAAGGTCCCGGACGACCCTGCCCTGGACAGTGAGCTGTCGGCCTACTTCCCGGCGCGTTTGCATGCGTATGAACGCGCGCTGAAGGGCCATCGCCTGCGCAGGGAAATCATTGCGACGCGCCTCTCCAACGAAATTGTCAACACCTGCGGGGCGGCCTTCGCCCAGAGGGCGGCGGAGGCGACAGGCGCGCGGCTGCCGCAAATCGCGCTCGCTTATGAAGGCGGCCGGCAGATTCTCGACCTCGGCGCCTTCGCCGGCGCAGTTGACGCGCTCGACGCGCGCGCGCCCGCCGAGACGCAGACCGAGCTTTACGGCGCTGCGTCGACCTTACTGTCGGAAGTCGTCTACCAACTCCTGCGTGAACCAGAAGCGCTCGACGCCATCGACACCGGCGGAATCGAAGGGCTCGTCAGCGCGTACAGGGACGCCTTCTCAGAACTGCGCGAGACGGCGCCATCGCTCCTCAGCAAGACAAGCGCCGAAGCGGTCAGGCGGCGGACGGAAGACTGGCGCGAAAAAGGCGCGACCGACGACCTCGCCGCCGAAGCGGCGCTGCTGCCGATCCTGCATTTTGCGATGCCGATCATCGTCCTCTCCCGGCGGACTGGCTGGCGGCCGGCGCATGCTGGCGCGCTCTTCTTCGCCGCCGGCGACACATTCCACGTGGAAAGCGTCTATGACGCGGCGCGCGGGCAGCGTCTAAAGCAGCATTTCGATCGCCTCGCCATGCGCCGCCTCACCGACTGCCTTATCGACCGGCAGATCGGCCTCGCCGCAAACGCGGCGCAGTTCGCGGGCGAGGCCCCGCAAACGCCAGGCGACGGCTGGGCGCACGACCTTATTGGCCAGTGGCGCGAAGCCCATGACGCGCTCGTTGTCCAGTTTGAGGAGTATACGGATAGCCTTGACCCGACGAGCAATCCAGGCGTCGGCAAGGTCACGCTGTTCGATCAGAAACTCGCCGAGCTCGTCGACCGCACCCGGCGTCGGCATACGCTGGCGTGACCCGGAGCGCCGGGCGCGCCGCTAATGGCGGAAGTGGCGGACGCCGGTGAACACCATGGCGACGCCGGCCTCGTCAGCGGCGGCGATCACCTCCTCATCGCGGATTGAGCCGCCCGGCTGAATGACGGCGCGCGCGCCGGCCTCGACCGCCGCGATCATGCCGTCCGCAAACGGAAAAAAAGCGTCCGATGCGACGACTGACCCGACCGTCAGCGGGTCCTTAAGGCCCGCTTCGATGGCGGCGTCCTCAGCCTTGCGCGCGGCGATGCGACTTGAATCGAGCCGGCTCATCTGTCCCGCCCCGACGCCAACGGTGGCCTCGTTTCTGGCGTAGACGATGGCGTTCGACTTTACGTGCTTCGCCACGCGGAAAGCGAAGATCATGTCGCGGATCTCGCTTTGCGTCGGCGCGCGCTTGGTGACGATCTTCAGGTCCTCCGCGCCGACGCGGGCGTCGTCGCGGCTCTGACGCAGAAAGCCGCCAGCGACGGGCGTCACGACGACGCCCGGCGCGGCCGGGTCCGGCAGGCCGCCAGCGAGAAGAAGGCGCAGGTTTTTCTTGCGCGAAAATATCTCGAGCGCCTCATCGTCGGCATCGGGGGCGATGACGACCTCGGTGAAAACCGCCGCGATCGCTTCGGCCGCGGCGCGGTCAAGGAGTCGGTTGACGGCCACGACGCCGCCAAACGCCGAAACCGGATCGCAGCGCAGCGCCATCGCGTGCGCATCGACGAGCGTGTCCCCCACTGCGACGCCGCAGGGGTTGGCGTGCTTGATGATCGCAATCGCCGGGCGCGACGGATCAAACTCGGCGACAAGCTCAAAAGCCGCATTCGTGTCATTGAGGTTGTTGTAGGAAAGCTCCTTGCCCTGAATCTGGCGCGCAGTGGCGACGCCGGGCCGCGTCGGCGCGACATGGTAGAACCCGGCAGACTGATGCGGGTTTTCGCCGTAGCGCAGCGATTGCGCGCGCGCGCCGGCGAGCGCGGCGCGACGCGGCGTCTCATCGCCGATGCGGCTTGCAAACCAGCCCGCGATCGCCGCGTCATAGGCCGTTGTCCGGGCGAAGGCGTCGGCGGCAAGCCGCCGCCGCGTATCCGCCGATAGCCCTCCTGTCTTTTCTATCTCGTCGGCGACGGCGGCATAATCCTCCACGTCGACGACCACCGCCACATGGGCGTGGTTCTTCGCCGCCGCCCGGATCATCGCCGGACCGCCGATATCTATATTCTCGATCGTATGCTGAGCGTCGGCTTGCGCCTCGACGGTCGCCTCGAAGGGGTAGAGATTTACGACGACGAGATCGATCGACGGCGCGCCCTCCGACTCCATGGACGCGACGTGCCCGGCGTCGTCCCGGTTGGCCAGAATGCCGCCGTGTATCCGCGGGTGCAGCGTCTTCACACGGCCATCCATCATCTCCGGGAAACCGGTGATCTCTGATACGTCCGCGACGGCGAGCCCGGCGTCGCGAAGGTGGGCCGCGGTGCCGCCGGTGGAGATGAGCTCAACGCCTGCGCCGGCAAGACGCGCGCCGAATTCGGCGAGGCCGGACTTGTCGGACACGGACAGAATGGCGCGTTTCACGGCGACGAGACCTTGCATGCATTGTCCTTAGAGGCTGAACCCGTATCCGGAATGATACCATGGGGCGGCGCGATGTTCGGCAAACGTAATACGGGCGGAACTAGAGTCCGGATCGCCGCGCCGAGCGGCCGGAGGCCATATCTGCCGTGAGTCGCGGGGCCCGCGCATAGCGATTTCAGGACTAAAGTCAGGCCCGTCGATCGTCAGGGTTTCGACGGCTCCTCGTCTGCGCCGAGGCCAACCTCCACCGCGGGGCTGAATTCCGGCACCAGGTGATGCACCGCCTCGTCGAGGCCATCGCGGTCGCCCGACTGCGCGCACTCGATGACGTCCGCGAGACGGGGGTTCAGGAGCGGCAGATCGATCATCGCCGGCGATGCGAGAAGCACGCCGTCAGCGCCGGTGTTGATCAGCTTGTCCGTATCAAGAAAAAGCTCCTCGAAGAGTTTTTCTCCCGGGCGCAGCCCCGAAAAGCGGATTTCGATGTCCTTGCCGGGCGTCAGGCCTTTCCATTCGATCATCCGCTTGGCGAGATCGAGAATCCGCACCGGCTCGCCCATGTCGAGGACAAAAATGCGCCCGTCATGGGCGACGATCGACTCATTGCCGCGCTCAAGGCTCGCCGCCTGGAGCACGAGCCGCACCGCCTCCTTCGTGGTCATGAAGAAGCGCTGAATGTCAGGATGCGTCACCGTCACCGGACCGCCCCGCGCTATCTGACGCGCAAAAAGAGGCGCGACCGAGCCGGTCGAGCCGAGCACATTGCCGAAACGCACCGTGACGAAGCGCGTCTCGTTCTGCGCGACGTCAAGCGCCTGGGCATAGAGTTCGGCGATCCGTTTCGTGGCGCCCATGAAGCTCGTCGGATTGACCGCCTTGTCGGTTGAGATGAAGACGACCGACTCCGCGCTCTGTTCAATCGCGGCGTCGAACACCGCTTTCGCGCCCATGACATTCGTCAGTGCGCCTGCGCACCTATTCTGCTCGACGATGGGAACGTGCTTGAAGGCAGCTGCGTGGATGACGACTTCGGGTTTGACGCGCTCGAACACCGCATGGAGATGCTCCGTACGGCACATGTCCGTCAGCGACGTAAACAGGAAGGGCTCCGCGCCCGCCTCCCGCATTTCGAGATCGATCTCGTAGAGATTGTATTCGGAGTTATCGAGAAGGCCGAGGAGCGCCGGTTCGAAGGCCGCCGCCTGTCGCGCCAGCTCCGCGCCGATCGTGCCGCCGGCGCCGGTGATAAGGACGCGCTTGCCCGCAAGCAGACGGCGCGCCGCGCGCTGGTCGACCCGCCGCATCGGGCGCGGCATCAACGCGGAGATTTCCTCGTCGGTGAACGTCACGTCGCGCCGCGGCCGCGCCGGCGTTCGTCGAAAGGCGTCAATCAGCGACTTAAACACACCGCATACTCCCTTCGCCGCGCACCCGCGTAAGCCAGCGCGCAAGCGTCTGACCCGCAGTCAGTCGCTGACCCGCTTCCATCCCCACTTGATGATACTATCGTCGTCGCCGGCCGCTTCCAAGCCGCCGCTGGAAAGGACAAGCTGTTCGGCGCCCTGCGGCGGGCCGCCCGCGCCGCAATAGACGCTTTTCTCAATTGCAAGTCCGCGCGCATTGGAGCGGAACCGCCATCCGGCTCCCGACGGCAGCACGACAAGCGCGGAGCGGCCGTCTCGCGAGAGCGAGGCGCGGACGGCGGGATGGAGATGGAAACGGATGCGCCACTGGCCGCGGCGCGCTGTCTCGACGCCAGAGAGCACATCCTCGCCGATCAGCTCGCCGCCGCCGCGACGCAGGAATAGTCGCCGCAGGTGCCCGCGCCGCGCCGCGCCGGAAGGAACCGGCGCACCGCCGGCGGTCGCTGGGGCTATAGTCCGGAACGGCCGCTCGATCTCCAAAAGCTGCCCCTCGTCATTCTCGGCGCGCCGATGCGCCGGCGGCCCGAACGGCGTCGCGCCGCCGTCGCCCGCGTCAGCGCCGTCAAACGACAGGGTCGAATGCGCCGCCGCCTGTCGCAGCGCATCCGGCCAGGGCTCGGGCAGGTGCTCGCCGGCGCCGCAATTGACGACTAGCCGCTCCTTGCCGATGGCGAAGTGAAACGCTCCGCCGCCGCCATAAAGGCCGCGATCGCGCCGCGGGTCCTCGTGGAGATCCGGCGCGCCGACATCGACCAAGAGCGCTGCGCGGCCGGAATCGATGCGCTGAAAGCCGGAATATTTGGCGAAGCCGCCGGGGCCAGCGACGCCTTCACCCTGGCCCACGGCTGCGCCCGTTGCGTCTTCGTCTTCCTCATAACCGCCATTAAAGGGCGCGAGCCGTCCGTCCCCAAGGCGGAACATGTCGAGATGGTCGGCGGCGCGGGCGGTCAGATGCCTGAGGAAGCCGGGCGTCGCGATGCCGCGCCGTCTGAACGCCTCCTCCACCATCCGCAAGCGGAGGACAAGCTCCAGCTGGCGTGATGGATTGCGGCTGATATGCCCCCCGTCGGGGCGCAGCTGCAGGCGGGCTTCGCGGCGCAGCAGCTCTAGCCCGCGCCCGAACGGCTCTTCGCAATGGGGCAGGCAAAGCCCGGCGAGACAAAGCGCGATCGCGGCGGTCAGGCGGTCATAAGCGGCCGGCGCCTTGTGGCCGCAAAGCGCAATATGCCGGGTTTGCCGCGCCGTCGCGGTGAGCAGCCGGCTGCGCCAGACGACGTCGCCGCGCGCAAGCGCGAGATCGCCATGCTGGCAGAGCCTTATAAGGCGTTCGCCTACGAGCGCCGGCGACCATGCTGCGGGCGACCAATCCTCAAAGCGATCGCACCAGGCGGAAGCGAGGTCGCGCGCAGGCGCGGCGCCGTCTTCCTTGAGCGCGGCGAGCGCGGCGAGCCAACGCCATCCCTGGACGGCGTCATAGACCGCGCTCCCGGCGCCGGCGCGGTCAAAAATCGCCGTGGGATCATCGCCGCAATCGATTTCCTCTCGTCCGGCGGCGAACCGGCCCGCGGCGACGGCGCGCCCTTCGTCAGGACGGGCGGGACGATAGTCAGGCGCATGGCAGAAGAACCTGTCGGGCGAAGGCCCGCTGAGCTTTGCGTCATAAAAGGGTCCGACCGACCATACCTTGCGCAGGCGCGACATGACGGGCGCGCCGCCCGCGCCGGCGCCGTTCCCGGACGCCTCACCTCGGTGCGCATAGCCATTCGCATCTTTTTTCGGCTTCGCGTCCATGCGCCCCGCCCGTTACTCGGCGGCGCGCCGAATCGCGGCGATATTCTCTGCGTATGCGGAGGGATCGCCCTTGAACACCGCCGAGCCCGCCACAAGAACGTCGGCCCCGGCGTCCACGATGCGCTTTGCAGTTTGCGCGTTCACGCCGCCGTCTACTTCCAGCATAATCGACCTGCCCGATGCGTCGATCATTCGCCTTAGCGCCTCGATCTTCTTGAGCTGCGACTCGATGAAGGCCTGTCCGCCAAAGCCCGGATTGACCGTCATGGCGAGAATGAGGTCGACATCCTCCATCAATGGTTCGACGATCTCTGCGGGCGTGCCGGGATTGAGCGCAAGCCCCGGCTTCGCGCCCGCTGCGCGAATGGCCTGGAGCGTTCGATGGACATGCGGACCCGCCTCCGGATGCACCGTCACGACGTCCGCGCCCGCCTCGACAAACGCTTGGACGAACGGGTCCGCGGGCGAAATCATCAGATGCACGTCGAACGGAAGATCCGTCGCTTTGCGGATGCCGGCGACGACGACCGGCCCGATCGTCAGGTTAGGAACGAAATGGCCGTCCATGACGTCCACATGGATGAAGTCCGCGCCGGCGCGCGCGACCGCAGAGACCTCCTCGCCGAGACGCGAAAAGTCAGCCGCAAGAATCGATGGCGCAATACGCACTTGTGTCATGATGTTCGAGCCATGCCGGAAACGATTGACTAGGGGCGTGATTCCGCCATGCCGTCAGCCGGCGCAACAGATTTTTGGGAAAACGGCCCCGGGACCTGCGGCGCAATGAGGCCAGCATTGCCGGCGGCGAAACGAAAAGCCCGCCGCGCGGGGCTTTCCGCGCAGCGGGCGTTTCCAAAGATTGCGCAAGCAAGTCGCCTAGACAGCCGACTGAGAGCTTTATGCGCTCCCTATTTGGCGAAATTGAGGCGAAGCGCCCAATTCGTAAGTTAAGTGTTTATTTTTCTTAATGAATCATTAACCCGCCGCCGACCGCTCCGCCGGAACGCGCGCCCCAGCCGCGACCAGCCGTGCGGCGCGCGGCGACGGCGCGGCCGACATGATCCGCCGCTACCGCCGCGCCGCAAACGATGGCGGCAAGCATGAACATTAGGATAGCGACCGCTCGGCGTAGGAACGCCCGCGCGGCGCGCCCAATGCCGGACGCGGCCGATCGCGCGTCGTCGGACATGCGCCGCCCAGCGGCGGCGGCCGCGCCGCTCGGCCCAGCCGCTAAGGCCGCCGCAGCGCCGCCGCGCCCAAGGACGAAGCCACACGCAGCCGCCAACACCGCGCCAAGCCCACCCCAGAATAGGAAGCGCTTCGCTAATCCGATCTCGGGCGCGGGCAGGCGCGTTGGCAAGCCGTACCGATCGCCGGTCGCGACGCCGCCCACCCGCTCAGCGGCCTCCGGCAACGTCACGCTCTCCGCGACGGCCGGTCCAGCCAGGGCGACCGCCAGCGCGCCGGCGGCCGCGACGCCCCGGATCACGCGGCGCACCCCAGCCGACCGCCGGTTGTTCGTTCCCCAATGGCTGTCCGGTGAAAGCATCAATCCGCTCCTTGCCATGTTCGGCCTCCAATCGACGGCGACCTGGACGCCATGAAGCCGCCCTGCGGCTTCCGCCCCGCCCTTTACCCTGCAGCCGCGCCCAACAGGCGCACTTGCGACGCTGCGGTCGTAGCTTAACCTTTCGCGAGGGGCATTGTCGCGACGAATCCAGACTCCGCGCTCCTCAGAATAGCGCAAATTGCTTCATATCGCCCCCGAATTCGGAGTGATCCCATGATCGACAGACGCCCTCTCGGCCGGACCGGCCTCAATGTCTCCTCCCTTTGTCTCGGCACGATGATGTACGGCGATCAAGTTGACGAGGCGGAAGCGCGCGCGCAGATGGACGCCTGCGTTGACCGCGGCGTCAATTTTTTCGACACCGCCGAACTCTACACCATCCCGCCGAAGCCGGAGACGCAGGGCGAGTCGGAGCGGATAGTCGGGAGGTGGATCGCCAAGCGCGGCGCGCGTGACAAAATCATCCTCGCAACGAAGGTCACCGGACGCTCGCCCATGGCCTGGATCCGCAACGGCGAACCAACGCGGCTGACGCGCCGGCAGGTCGACGCAGCCGTGGAGCGCAGCCTCAAAAATCTGCAGACCGACTATATCGATCTCTACCAGCTGCACTGGCCGGACCGGAACGTACAGAATTTCGGCGCCCATTTGCGCGGATACGAGCACTTCACTGACGCAGGGACGCCGTTTGAAGAAACGCTCGCCGCCCTCGCCGATCACGTCAAGGCGGGCCGCATCCGCCATGTGGGGCTGTCGAACGAAACCCCCTGGGGGACGATGAAGTTTCTTCAGGCGGCGGAAGAGCTCGGCGCGCCCCGCATGGCGTCTATACAGAATGCGTACAACCTGCTGAACCGTTCGTTCGAGATCGGTCTTGCGGAAATCGCCATGACGGAGGACATCGGCCTGCTCGCCTATTCGCCGATGGCGCAGGGCGTTTTGAGCGGCAAATACCTGAATGGGGCGCAGCCCGAAGGCGCGCGCGGCACGCTCTTTGGCAGACTACAGCGGTATCAGACGCCGGGCGCAGAAAAGGCCATCGCGGCCTATCTTGCTCTGGCGCGCGATTTCGGCGGCGACCCATGCGCATTCGCGATGCAGTTCGTCACGACCCGGCCTTTCGTCACGTCGAACATTTTTGGCGCGACGTCCATGGCGCAGCTTGAGACTGCGCTGTCATCGATCGATATTGCGTGGACGGAGGAAATGGAAAAGGCCGTCGGCGCCGTTCACGCCGAAGCGCCGAACCCGTGCCCCTAAGAGGTCATTCGGCTGGCGCTGTGCTTCAGCGCGGCACGCCAACCCTTAACGCCGATTTAGAGCCCCGAACGGATCATCGGATTGAACACGTAATGATTCAGTCCGGCCTGCAGGGCGTTCATGCCAATCAGCAGAACGATCGGCGAGATATCGAGCCCGCCCATGGACGGCAGCACGTTCCGGATCGGCCGCAGCAATGGCTCGGTCAGCGCCACGCACGTCCGGTACACCATGTCCACGAACTGATTATGCCGGTTCACCACATTGAAGCTAATCAGCCAACTCATGATGACCATGACGAAGATCACCAACGTGTAGATGCTGATCACGGAATTAAAGATGTATTGGATCATCAGCATGGCGACGACAAAATCCTGCCTGTGGAGCGCCCGACTGTTTACGGGCCGCGCCTGATAGCGGAGCTGCGCGGCCCCGGCGGGCCACGGGCGCTCCCGCGCTGATGTTTCGACCGTGAGCGCGAAGCGTATCCGCATTTAGGCCGCACCGCCGCGCGGCGCAACCGGCGCTAAGCGTCGCGCCAGCTTGTCAATCCGGCGGCGGCGGGGCGCGCTGCGGTCTAATTGACAAGCGGGCGCGGCGGAAATACCTCTCCTCGCCTGGTTCGGGGCCGTAGCTCAGTTGGGAGAGCGCGTCGTTCGCAATGACGAGGTCAGGGGTTCGATTCCCCTCGGCTCCACCAGTTCTCGCAAGCTCGAACCGCTGTCGCCTCGGTCTAATGATTGGCCTTGGGGCTCCACCATCCACTAGCTGGAGGTCAGTCGCAGCGCGATGACATACGCGAGACCGCCCTTGCCGGGTGACGCGCGGTTGAGCGTTAGCGGACGCATCCAACGTTGCTACATCCATCTTCACGAAGCGGTCGCGTGGCCTGATATCGAAACTGCGCGGGCTTTGCTTACGCTGCGCATTGACCTGGTCGTTAGGTCGTAGGGTCGTAGGGTCGCCGGGCGTCTTGCGGGCGATCAGTCGTCTTGCTTCTGGACGTCATCGCCGTGGAAGGCGACATCATCGTCGGTCCCGGTGACAAGCCGTCCGTCGGCGCATGCGAGGCTGTCAGCATCGCTTCCAGCCTGCACGGCGTCACCGGCCGTCAGTCAGCTGAAGAAGGCGCTTTGGCCGATGCGGCGGTGCGCGCGCCGCTGGTCCCGGCTCCTAGGATTACGACCCGTATGCCGAGCCCCGGACGGCTGTCGTCGCCGGCAAAGTCTCCTTCGTCGTCACTCATACGACCGCGTCGATCGCCATTTTTTCGCGCTCGGCGTTAAGCGATGACGCTGCCGGACTCCCTGAACAACACCGGACGCGCGCGGTTGGACCCGGCTTCATTTCATGACGCAGTCGCGTAGTGAAAGGGACTGCCGGCACACGATAGCGGCGTCGGCCGAACATAAGGATATCTCTTGCCATCGCGCGCGCCGCCGTCTTAACGTTGAGATGTTGGGGGAACTATATGGCGGCGATACAAAGATTGGCCGGGTTTGTCCTCGGCTTTTTACTTTTATCAGGCTGCGCGACCGGGGTCTTCATGGACGGCGCGGACGGCGTCGTCGTACAGCGTCAGGTAACCGTAACTGAGACGGTGACGTTAAGGGGGAGATCCGACCCGTTTGAGCTGTTCGAAGGCGATCCGTTCGCCTTGCGGATCGCCGCCCTTCTGCACCGCCTCGTTGACGAGGCCATCTTGGACGCGCGGCGCGGCGTATACGATCCGCCTGCAAGAAATCAACGCAGCCGAATATTCGAAACCGCGGGTTGCCTCAGCCTGCATCGATCGGCGGTAGCGCAGGAAGATGCGGGTCCCGGACCGAGCGAGCGGCTCGACCGTTTCTTTTATCGCGTGTTACGGAACCCGGACCGCCACGCGGCTTACGTTACATTTGCGCAGCAGTCTTCGCTGCAGCCCTTCAAGCTTCAGTCGTTCGAGCAAAAGCTGATGAGTTGCCGCCGCGAGTTTGGCGATGACTTCGCGCGTCCACCGCCGCCGCCGCAGGAAGAACCTGAGCTTGAATGGCCGGAAGACGATGATCTGGAGGAGCTGCTATGGCCGGAGCCAGAGCCTGAGCCCGACCCCGCGCCGCCGCCCCGTCCGCAGCCGGAGTGTTCTGAGGAGTGCGATGTGTACGCGTGCGACGACCCCCGCTGCCAACGCGACGGGCGTTGCAGGGCGCGGTGTTATCAGCGTCCGCGTTCTTCAGTCGGAGGCCTCGCACCAGATAGGGTTCAGGAATGATCATCCGCATCGCTTTTGCATTTCTCGCCGCGCTGCCTGTCTTTCTAGGGCCGCTGTTCACTTCGCCCGCCGCAGCGCAAGCGGAACGCCAGACCGAACGCGCGCAGTTTTTCCGTGAGCGCATTCTCGCCGACCAAAGCGGATGCGAAGGCCTCAACCTGCCGCGCCTAAACTATATCAATGGCGTCAACACAACGGATTTTTCCGCCTACCGTGAAGCTCTGCTGGTGCGCGACGCAGTCGAGATGGCGGTCAGCGACCGGGTTGGCGGCTGCGCGCTGGAGGGCAACTTCCACCCGCAGCACTCGACCAGCTTTTTTGACCAATTCCGTTCTACTGAGTCGCCGACGCCGGACACCAACCCAAGGGACGGAGCCTTTCGCGCCGAGGTCTCCACCGATGAATTCTACTTCAACGCCACGGGCGGGCTCGCGTTCGATGCGATAGAGACCGCCGTCATGATCGAAGACCTCATCCTTGACTACAATGAAGCGGCCGAACATCTCGTCAGCTACAATTATGGCCAGGCGCTTCCGGACGATGTCGCGGACGTCTTCGCCCGGTCCTATACGGGCGTCCTCGGCGGCGGAGCGCGAGCCGCGCGCGCCGTCATTGAGGGGTTGGACGGCCACGATGCGTCGATGGCCGAGCCGCAGGATCTCCTAAAGATCAGCGGTTATCTGAGCAATATTCTCGACAAAGACGAAAGTAGCCGGCTACTGATTGTCGGGTATTCGCAGGGATCGGTCTATGGCGCCCTCCTACGCAACAAACTGCGCCCGGACTATGGAGACCGAGTTGAAACGATCTCCATTGGCACGCCTTTATCCCTGCAATTGCTGACGCCACTCGAGGTCGGCGCTGAACATCAACCTTACGTCACGAGCAGGCTTGACGACCTTATGAACAAGCTTCGAGGAAGCGAGAGGCTCGGTGGCGTCGCGCCTGCTGATCCGAACGCCGACAATTCCGCCTGCTCGCCGACTGGGCGACGCCCCTGGCATCATTATCATGGCCTGGAGACGGACTACCTGGACTTCGTCTATCTTCCCCCCGAGCAAGAGCTGCTTCGGAAATGTAGGCCGCTCCAGTTAGAAACGCGTCAGCTCTTGCATGATCACGTTTGCGCCGCGTTTGCGAAATTCGGCGTCCCAGGTCCCTGCAACAAACGGCTTGGCGGACCAAGCAGTTAAGTGTCGGCGGCGAGCCCGGGTTGGACGGTCGAACCTTCCTGAGCCGACGCCGGGCGAGCCATTCTACTTCCCTCGCCGCGGCCGCGCGCCGTGGACCATGGGCCATGGGCCATGAGCATTGAGGCCAAGCCGCCACGACTATGGCGCGCCGGCCTTCCGGCCGCCTGAACCCGCTTCTGGACAACGCCGCCGCCCGCGCCCCATTCTGCAGGCTCAATAATCACACGCGGCGGGCAAGCGCCCGACCGGGAGGAAGCCATGGCGGATTCGACGAGACCTCTGGAGAGCGACAGCGGGCGACAGGCGCTTGAGCGGCTGAACGCTGTCTTCGCCGCTCAGACGCGGGCCTTTGACAAAGACCGGAACCCATCGAAGGAAGCGCGGGCGGCGCGCCTCGACCAGCTGATTGGCGCGCTCGAGGCGCATGAGGACAAGCTCATCGCCGCGATCAACGAGGATTTTGGCCACCGCTCCGCAATTGAATCGAAGGTGGCGGACGTCGTCGTGTCGATCGGCGCGGCGCGCCACGCGAAGCGCTCGCTCGGCCGCTGGATGCGCAAGAAATGGGTGATGACGCCGATGCACATGATGCCCGGCGGCAGCCGCATCGAGCCCCAGCCGCTTGGCGTCGTCGGGATCATCGCGCCCTGGAACTATCCCGTCCAGCTGGCGATTTCGCCGGCCGTCGCCGCCATCGCCGCCGGCAATCGCGTCATGATCAAGCCGAGCGAGCTGACCCCGCGCACGAGCGACGCGCTCGCCGAGATGATAGGCTCGACCTTCGACGAAGACCTTTTCGCCGTCGTCACCGGCGGGGTCGAAGTGGGCCAGGCGTTCACCGAATTGCGCTTCGACCATCTCCTATTCACCGGCTCAACCGCGATCGGCCGCAAGGTCGCCATGGCCGCAGCGAAGAACCTGACCCCTGTAACGCTGGAGCTGGGCGGCAAGAGCCCGGCCGTCATCGACGCCGGGGCGGACGTCGAAGCCGCCGCCTACGCCATCGCCCGGGGCAAGCTCTTCAACGCCGGGCAGACTTGCATCGCGCCCGACTATGTCTTCGCGCCCGCGGGCAAGACAGACGCAGTCGTAGACGCCCTCGTCGCGGCGGCGAAAACGCTGCACCCGGGGATAGACGCGACGGACGACTACACCGCCATCGTCTCCGACCGGCATTTCGAGCGCCTAGGGCGGCTCGTCGAGGAGGCGCGCGCAGCCGGGGCGCGCGTCGTCGAAGTGGGCGACGCTGAGAAACTCCGCGCCCAGCGCAAACTGCCGCTGACCATCATCGTCGATCCGCCGGCGACGACCGGGATCATGCAGGAGGAAATCTTCGGACCCATCCTGCCTGTCCTGACCGCCAGCTCGCGGGACGAAGCGATAGCGCGGATCAACGCCGGCGAACGGCCGCTTGCGCTCTATTGGTTCGGCGAGGACAAGGCGGCCGAAGCCGACGTCCTCCGCCGCACAGTCTCAGGCGGCGTCACAGTGAATGACACGCTCTGGCATGTGGCGCAGGAGCACCTCCCCTTCGGCGGCGTCGGTGAAAGCGGCGTCGGCGCTTATCACGGGGACGCCGGCTTCGAGACCTTCTCGCACATGAAGCCGGTATTCCGGCAGAGCAAGTTCTCCTCCGGAAGAATGATCGACCCGCCCTATACGACGCGCACCTCACAGATCATCGGCCTCTTGCGTAAATTCGTCTGACCTAGGGGAGGCCATCCGCATGGCGACTTTCGACGAGGGCGGCGCGGCCCCGGAATTCGATTACATCGTCGTCGGCGCAGGTTCGGCCGGCTCGGCGCTCGCCGCCCGCCTCGCCGAAGACGCGGATGTCACCGTCTGCGTCCTCGAAGCCGGGCCAACCGACGCGCGACATCCTTTCATTCACGTGCCGATCGGCTTTTCGTTCTGGCCTGAGAAGAATAAATAAAACTGGTCGTTCGATACGACGCCGCAGACGCACCTTAACGGTCGCCGTGGATGGCAGCCGCGCGGACGCACGCTCGGCGGGTCGAGCTCCATCAACGCCATGATCTACATACGCGGCACGGCCTCGGATTATGACCGCTGGGCGGAGTTGGGGGCGGAGGGATGGTCGTATGCGGATGTTCTTCCCTATTTCAAGAAAGCGGAGGGCAATGAACGCGGCGACGACGACTTTCACGGCGCTGACGGGCCGCTGTCCGTCTCGGACCTGCGCCACCATAGCGGCCTGTCGGACGCGTTTTTGTCAGCGGCGCAGGAGCTGCAAATCCCGCGCAATGAGGATTTTAATGGCGAGAGTCAGGAGGGCGTCGGCTATTACCAGGTGACGCAGCGAAATGGACGTCGCTGCTCGGCGGCCGTCGCTTATCTTCATCCGGCGTCTGAGAAGCCGAACGTCGAAGTGCAAACCGAAGTCCGCGTTATGCGCGTCGCGTTCAACGGCGCCAGGACCGCTGGCGTCGTCATCGCAGACAAGGGCGGCGAGGGCGAGTGGCGAACGATCCGCGTGCGGCGCGAGGTTATCCTCTCCGCCGGCTCGTTCCAGTCGCCGCATATTCTGATGCTCTCCGGCATAGGGCCGGGCGCGCATCTACAGGACCATGGGATCGACGTGCGCGTCGACGCGGGCGAGGTCGGCGGCAATCTTCAGGACCACCTCGACTACACCGCGCTCTTCCGCACGGACTCGGCTGACTCCCTCGGCCTGACGCCGCGGTTCGCGTGGCGCCTCGTCAGCGAATACCTCCCATTTGCGCGCGAGGGTCAAGGCGTCCTCTCGTCGAACCTCGCCGAGGCCGGCGGCTTCGTGAAGAGCGACGCCTCCCTAGACGAACCCGACCTGCAACTGCATTTCGTGCCAGGCCTTGTCGACGACCATGGCCGCAAGAAGCATCTCGGCGGCGGACTTTCCTGCCATGTTTGCGTCTTGAGGCCGAAAAGCCGCGGGACCGTGCGCCTCGCCTCTCCAGACCCGACCGCTGCGCCGGCGATCAACCCGAACTTTCTGTCGGACCCGGACGATCTGGCGCTTCTTATCAAGGGCGCGCGGCTCGTCTTTCGCCTGTTTGACGCGCCGGCGCTCAAGGCCGTCACCGGCCAGTCCCTTTACGCACCGCCGGACGCGAGCGACGAAGCGCTGACTGAGGACATTCGCAACCGTTCGGACACGATTTATCACCCCGTCGGGACCTGCCGTATGGGATCTGACGACGCTTCCGTCGTCGATCCGCGATGCCGCGTGCGCGGCGTCGAGGGCCTTCGCGTCGTGGACGCGTCAATCATGCCGACGCTTATCGGCGGCAACACCAACGCCCCTTCCATCATGATCGGCGAGAAGGCCGCTGAGATGATCAAGGAAGACTGGAAAGCGATGCGAGCGACGGTCGGGTCGGCTGCTTAAGGCGTCTCCGCTTTTGTCAGAGTCTATTGCTTGCTTACTGTTTTCCACTGATTTGATTGCGACTGTTAAACAGGCGTTCGACTTACGCCTGCCGAGACGCTAAAGGCGGCTGCCCGCCCAGCGACGTCCACGCCTCAGGCGTCCCCCACGACGCGGTGATTTCTTTGAGCCTTCGCTTAATTCAAGCGATTGACCGCATCCACCGCGCCATTTTGATTGAGCGACACGACGTAGCTGCCGGATGCGTCACTGGTGCGCTGTCGCCCAACTCTCGGACAGTTCGGTCGCCCAATTGGGCAAGGACCGAAGTCCACGCCTGCGATAGTCATTTCAGTCACAAGCGCGCCGATCTGGAAGGTGATCTCACGTAAGTCCGAGTCAAGCTTCAGATTGCTGATCAGCTGCAAATTGCGGCCCGGCCCGATTAACGGCTTGTTGCGCAGGCTCTCGAAACTAATTTCAACCACCTGCGGGCGCTCTGAGCGATCGTCGAGATAGATGAAGTAAGCGTTTGCGATATGTGGGCTCGCCTCCTCCATCGCTACAAACAGAACATACGGCGCACGCTTTTCATCTATCGCCATATTGTCGTCGCCGGTCGCGTACGAAGACGCGGTGTAATACACGCGCGGCGGCTGCAGCATGATCCAACGGCGGTCGCTCCCTGAAACGCAGAACTGCGGCAAACTGATTTGCCCGCGGGATTGCGCCCGCTCCGGCTGATAGAGATAGTCCGACCCGACGGTTGCGCCGAAATCGCGATCATTCGGAAGCTTGTAGTCGATCGTCCAATCAAACTGGCCACAGTCGTTACGTCCCGAACGTCGCAAGCGGATATCGCTGTCGCCCAACACAAGCGGCCGAGGACTGGGGGGCGAGCCCTCTTTGCATTCTTCGCAGACCTCTCTCGCGATGCGCTTTATCGGTATGCTCTGAAGAACAATCAGCTTGACGTTCTTGCACCAGCCTTCCGGATGGGGGCCGCGCCCGGTCCAATTATGGTCCTTGGCGTAGCCCGCATAGTCTTCCTCGTGCAAAGGCCCTTCGGCGGCGCATTCCTCTATCGCCCCCGTCGCCTTGGGAACGAAGTAGATTGGCAGAGCAATCAGGATCAAAACGACGGTAATGGCCGGGTTGGCGATCCACCAGGTGATGAATTTGCCGATAACCTGCAGGACGACGAGCCACCATGGAGGACAAGGCGTCGTGCAGGTAACGTGGATCGGCGGAATGCAAGGGCCTTGGGAAGACGGATGCTGAGGCCGACAACCGTCGGAGCTCCCGCCGCCATAGTCAGTATCGCCGGACATGCCCCACTCCCCCCAAACGACGCTGAAGTAAACACTAGTGGATCGACTAGTCTCGTCAAGGCGTCGCCAATCGAGTCGGAGACTTCACGCATGCGCGCCGCCGGCTGTTTCCGGCGCCGTCTTTTCATAGGCGAGGATGCGCTCGACATAGTCGGGGTCGAGGGGCGCCGTCTCGGTCGTTCCCTTCCGCACCTGAACATAGGTAAGCCGGCCGACATTGAAGAGATCGTCGCCCCTGAAGACCGCGCCCTCGGCGACCATCGACTTGCGGCCGAGCCGCGCGGTCCGCACCGCGATCTCCAGTTCATCATCGAATACGGCTGAGCCCTTGAAGTCCGCTTCCGCCCGCGCGGTGACGAACTCCGGCGCCTCCAAAGGCGTGGGGTAGCCGAGCGCGCGCGTGTATTCAAAGACGGCGATGTCGTAATAGAGAAAGTAGTTGACGTTGAAGACGATGCCTTGCGCGTCGCACTCGTTCCATCGCACCCGCAGGGGATGGAAAAACCGGAAATCGTCTCTCGTCGTCATGTCTGCTTGTCTCTTTTCCGCTTTTCTTTTCGTTCGACCCTGCGCATGGGCGGCCCCCGCGAAACCGGCCGGCGACGCCGCAGCACAGGATCGACCGCAGCCTCTAATCACTGGACTTCAGCCCGGCGTCCAGGGGCGCCTCAACCGTCCCCAATCTCCCGCAGCCGCGCGCGAATATACTTCGCCGCCGAGCGATAGTGGCTGGCGCCCGACGCCTCCGCCCAGCGCCCCGCCGTCCAGTTATTATTGGCGCCTTTCATCGGCCCGCCATAGAGCGACCGGTCAGTCTCAGAGGCGATCAACTGGACCAGGGCCTGGTGACGGTCTCGCAGAAGCGCGCACGCTTTCGCCCAGGAAAGCCGCGCCTGCCTTCCGCGCAAGTCGGCGTTGTAGCGCTTCAGCTCGCTCCATTTGTAGCCCTTCGCCGGGAAGAACGCCTGCTTGCCTGCAAGCCCGTCAGCGCGCCAGCCGAGAAACAGGTCAATCCAGTGGGCGCGGTGGGCGACGACATCCTTTATCGATGTGTCCTCCGGGTCTTCCGGGTCCTTGGCGAGGGCGGTCGACGCGTCGATCCCCTTGATGAGCGTGTCGAGCTTGCGGAACTCCCGTTCCGTGACGGAGAGGAGATCGGCCTTGTTGGTCGCTGCTGGCATCGGCGAGGCGTAGCCCGCAGCGCGTATTTGTTGCAGCCCCGATTTGCGATCGGATTTTGCGGCAAATGTTTGTCGTCATGGCGCCTTCACATCGAGTTGTCTTGCGGTCGTCTGGCGAAGGCGCGTCCTGAAGGCGCCGCGCCTTGATGCGCCGGCCCACATCACTTTATTCGACGCGCAGCCAGTCGGACCGCCATTCCCCCGAACCCTAAACCCACCGCCGGGGGCGTTCGATGAGATTTCTGAAAACCGCCCTCAAGCCCGCGCGGCGTCTGGGCTGAAGGCGTTCGATGAGTTTTTTTTAGGAGGCGGGAGAATTGGTTGGAGCGCCGTGTGATGCACCGTCATTCCTGAAGCCGAAAACGCCGAAATCTCCGATGTCGTTTTTTCATTCGCGCTATCCGGAAGCGAGACCCAATCGCTCGCCGCGCGGCGAACATTCGGAGCGGTGTTCTTCCAATTCAAATCCCGTGCGTCCGGCGTCCTTGCGCCGTCGCAAGCGTCATCCTAGCGCCCGATCAACGCCATCCCCGCGCTCTTCGTGGGATACAATGGGCGTCGAGACGCATCTCAGATCCCCATGGATGCTCGGAACTCGTCGGAGCATGACGTTGGTTTGAAGGCGGAGGGCTTGTCACGGCGCATTGGGTTCATAGGCGTTGGACATAAACCGAACGGACAAATCTAGTTTCCAGCTCGTGACGCCAGAGCCTAGTTGCAATTCGCTGGATCTATGCGGTTTGCTGAATATTGGCCGGGCGACGAACGTCCAGAAATCGGGTCTTCAGGTCTTGCGACAAGGGCTCAATGTTTCGCTTCGGCTTCGGCGCAGCCCTTGCGGAAGGCTCGCCGTCAATCCAAGAAAAATTCTTTACCCGAATCTTAGCGGAACGCGCCGGAAACGAATAGTTGGCGACTGCGCCCTTCGCGACAACTAAGTGACTGAGGAGCGGACTGGCGCCGGATCCAATCTCGTGTATCCCCGTTAGCACGAAGCGATCGCCGTTTCGTATTCCCGCCTTGTCGAGCTGTTCGCCCGCTTCAGGATCCAAAAGCAGGTCCAAAACGCCAGAAGGGTGTTGGAACCTGAACCCGTCTACACCATTAAGTTCAAGCGATCTCAATCGCCCGGCGCCAATGTTGAAGCGCCACAAATTTCGCCTAAATGGATTGAACATCTTTTCCCCTCTTCAATAGATGCTCGGTCAGCTGATTCCAGCCCTACCCCTGCACCGCCTTCACCACCTTCTCCGCCGCGTCCTCCAAATCGTCCGCAGGCGTAATGGCGAGGCCGCTTTCGGAGAGGATCTTTTTGCCCTCCTCGACTTTCGTACCTTCAAGGCGCACGACGAGGGGGACTTCAAGGCCCACCTCCTTCACCGCGGCGATGATGCCCTCCGCGATGACGTCGCAGCGCATAATGCCGCCGAAGATATTGACGAGAATGCCTTTCACGGCCGGGTCCGACGTGATGATCTTGAACGCCTCGGTCACCTTCTCTTTCGTCGCGCCGCCGCCGACGTCGAGGAAGTTCGCCGGCTCCGCGCCGTAATGCTTGATGATGTCCATGGTCGACATGGCGAGGCCGGCGCCGTTCACCATGCAGCCGATATTCCCGTCGAGCTTCACATAGGAAAGGTCGAACTCTGCGGCCTTCAGCTCGAACGGGTCCTCCTCGGTTTCGTCGCGCAACTCCATGATGTCCGGATGGCGGAAGAGCGCGTTTGAGTCGAACCCGACCTTGGCGTCCAGCACCCGCAGCGACCCGTTGGTCATCACGATCAGCGGATTGATCTCCAGCATCGACATGTCCTTGGCGACGAACGCCTTGTAGAGCGTGGCGCAAAGCTTGGCGCACTCCTTCGCCTGCGGCCCTGACAGCCCAAGGCCCTTGGCGATCGATCTGCCATGGTGCGGGGCGAAGCCGGTCGCAGGATCAACATCGACGGTGACGATCTTCTCCGGCGTCTCCTCGGCGACCTCTTCGATGTTCATCCCGCCTTCGGTGGAGGCGATGAAGGCGACGCGGCCCGTGGCGCGGTCGACAAGGGCGGATAGGTAAAGCTCCGACTCAATGTCGGCGCCGTCCTCGATATAGATGCGGTTCACTTGCTTGCCGGCGGCGCCGGTCTGCTTGGTGACGAGCGTGTTCCCCAGCATTTCCTTGGCGAACGCCGCCGCTTCGCCGGGCGTTTTGGCGAGGCGCACGCCGCCTTTTTCGCCTGCGGCCGCCTCCTTGAACTTGCCCTTGCCGCGGCCGCCGGCGTGGATCTGCGCCTTCACCACATAGAGGGGCCCGGGCAGCTCTTTCGCCTTGGTCTCGGGGTTGTCGCCGGGCAGCACGACGACGCCATCGGCGACGGGCGCGCCGTAGGATTTCAGGAGCTGCTTCGCCTGGTATTCGTGGATGTTCATGTCAGGGGCCTCGGCGTCTGGTGCGAACGGAATTTCTTATTGGAGTTACGCCGCAGCGCGGCTAGCGGCAACATCAACGACTGCTACAAACGTAGCGATGAGCCGTGCGCTATTCGCAACAAACCGCGTTGCGCGAAACGCCGGCGCCGCGGACCCTCGCCAGCGCCAAGTGAAGCGGCGTTGCGGCGTCCCAACCTAGCGCAGGCGACATGTCCATCGCCCATCAAATCGCCCTGTTGAAGACACAGATCGTCACGCCGCGTTTTGAAGAAACATGCATCTTTTATGGCGGGCTGCTCGGCTGTTTCCTGGTCGAGCGATGGGACCATCCGTCCGACGCCAGCGCGATATACCAGATTGCGCCGGGCGCTCAGCTAGAGATTCACCGCGGCGACGCGCGTGACCTTTCAGGCGTCAGCCTTCAGTTCATGGTCGACGACGTTGAGCGGATCACTCACGCGCTCGACCTTCAGTGGCGGCATCTCGGCGTTTCTTTGCGGCGCCGTAACGCGCCCTATTGCCAACTGACCGACCCGGCGGGGGTCAAGGTGATCATCTACAGCGAAGACAAGGAACGGCGCGATTAGTCGCCTGTCGGAACGACCCCGGCCGTCGCCATCATCAGAACCTGCACAGGCTCAGGCGCGCGGGTGCGGTGCATCTCGCCCTTCGGCACGACGAACCCCTGCCCCGGTCCGAGCGTGTGGGTCGCCTCGCCAATGTCGAGCAAGAGGTCGCCCGACAGCACATAGAAGAGTTCATCTTCGTCGTCGTGCTTGTGCCAGTGAAATTCGCCATGCAGGAGCCCGAGGCGCAGGACGCTGTCGTTCACCTGAACCAGCGTCTGGTTGAACCAGGGCTCGTCATTGGCGTCGATGACGTCCTGCACGTCGAACCGGACGGCGGCGGGGTACTTTATATCCGTATGGATATTATATTGGGTCTTGTTCGCATTGCCCATGGCGGCGCCTCCTGCAGGATGACGCCAAAGCCTACCACATGCGGGCGCGGGCGCCGACGCCCGATTAGCCGACGCCTCCGCGACACGACGCGAGGCTGCGCCGCTGACGGCCGGCGTCATCAAAGTTGTCGGGCGCGAGCCAGGCGTCGAACCCGGCCCTGACGCGCGGCCAGTCGGCGTCGGTCATGGAGAACCAGGCCGTGTCGCGGCTTCCGCCTTTGACGATCATGTCGTTGCGGAAGACGCCCTCGAACTGAAAGCCCAACCGCACCGCCGCCCGTTTTGACGCGTCGTTCGCATTGTTGCATTTCCACTCGTAACGGCGATAGCCGAGGTCGTCGAACAGATGCGCCGCCATCAGATACATCGCCTCGGTCGCGGCGCGCGTCGCCTGCAAAGCGTGGGAAAGGACGACCGCGCCGATCTCGGCGGACCCATGTTCCGGCCGCAAGCGCATGAAGGAAGCGGTCCCCACCGCCGCGTCGTCTTCCTTCGACGAAATCGTCATCGGCCGCCAGTTCCCGGACTCCTTAAAGGACGCCAGCGTCCCGCTTAGCGCCGACGCTTCGTAAAACGGCCCGATCGGAATGAAGCGCCAAAGCGCGGCTGCGCTCTCGCCGCCGAGGCCCGCGAAAAGCGCCGCCTCGTGCCTTTGCGGATCGAAGCTCTCGACACGAACGAATCGCCCCTCGGCGGCGTCAAGATTCGGCGCGGGCCGCGGCGTCCATGCGGACAGGTCTGGATTTTCATCTTGCATGCGCGCAACCTTCCGAGGCGAAGGACCATTTCGCGGCTACGGTCTATCGTCCCCGGTCCTGGGCCGCCAGCCCTGTCCAAGGGGGACCAGCCAGCACGATGCAGCCAACAAGATGCAGCCAGCACGATGCATCCGGGCCGAAAGAGACGCCAATGATCATTGTGACCGGACACGCGCGCACGAAACCCGGCGGGGTCAAGCGCCTCGGCGACGCGAACAGAACGATGATCGCCGCCTCGCGCGCCGAAGAGGGCTGCCTCGCCTATTCCTACGGCGTCGACCTTACAGATCCCGATCGCCTTATCGTTCTGGAGTACTGGCGCGACCAGGCGGCCCTTGATGCGCATTTCACTACGCCGCACATGGCCGAATGGCGCAAGGCGATAGCTGGCGAGATTGTCGAGATCGACGTGAAAGCCGGCGACGCTGGCGCGATGAAAGCGCTTTCCTGAGCGTCCAACGGAGCCTGCGATCTGCCGTCAAGGGCTAGGCATTGCGGCCTACAAACCTTATATCCCCGCCATCCTTGGACGGAGGGGATGATCCATGTCTGAAATCGCAAATACCGACGCTGCGTCAGCCGATGCCGCCACGGCGGACAGAACGCCGCCGCCCACCGCGCTGCAGTTTCTCGACCGCGCCATGGGCGAGTTAAAGGCCCTCGGCTTTGCGCCGGAGCCGGGCGAGCCGGCGCCGATCATCGCGCTCCTGAAACAGATTTCCGACCTGGACGAGGACCGCGTCGCGGCGATCGCCCGCACCCTCGACCAGTCGTCGCACTTCAACGACATTGTCCGCTCCGAAGTCGCCGGCATGAACGTCGCCGAGCGATACGACGGGATCACCGCCGCGTTCGACTCGATCCGCGATGACGCCCGATCGCTCGTCGATCAGTACGCCGACGGGAAAGTCTCGACGATGGAGCGCATCTCCAATGTCTGGATGAAAATGACCCGCGGCGACATCGCCTCGCGGTTCGGCAAGATTAAGGAACTCTACCTTGAAGTCGCCCGCGACACGCAGGACCAGGTCCAGCGCGAGACCCGCATCCTCGAAGCCTATCGCGACTTCCGCGGCGCGCTGAAGCAGTCCGAAGTCCTGGCGCTCGAAGTCCTGAAGACCGCCGAGGGCAAGCTCGACGCAGCGAAGTCGATGGTCGGGGCGGCCGTCGACAAGGTGACGGCCTTCACTGGCGACGATGCGGCCGAACGCGCGCGGCTGGAGCTTGACCGCGACGAAGCGCTGCGGGCCCTGCAGAAAGAAGAGAAACGCTACCAGGTCGCCAAGGACCTCTCCGACAATATCACCATTGGATACAATACGTCCGAGGTCATCATGACCCGCCTCGTGCAGACGACGACGGCGAAGGAGCGCGTCTATGCGCAGGCGGTCTCGTTCTTCGGCACCAATGAAACGGTGCTGACGGCGCTGACAGCGACGTTCACGGGCATGCACGGCCTACATGAATCGACGCAGACCCTTGAGGCCATGAAGAAGGGCATCAATGAGAGCCTTGAGACGCTCTCCGATATCGGCGGCAAGGTGCAGGAAGCAGCGGTGAAGGCCGGGTACGGACCAACCGTCTCGGCCGCGGCCGTCAAGGGCCTCGTCGAGAGCGTCGTCAACTATCAGGAGCGCAGCCAGGAGATCATCGCCGAGATGCGCAAGCTCGCGACGGAGAACTCCGAGGAGATCCGCACCGCCGTCGAGGACGGCAAGCGCCGGCTTGCGCGCCTGGTCGAGGCGGGCGCCACCGACGCCCTCGCGAACTAGACGTAACGCCGCGTCGCGTTCCCGCGCCTATGACCGAAGCGACCGCCACAGCCGAGGCCGCGCCGCCTGCAGACGGCGCGGAACCGCCGGCCGAGAAAGCCGGCTTCGACGACGTGATGCTCGCCATGGACGTTGTCGACACGCTACGGCGGCGCCAGGTGATGGTGGAGCGCGAGCTTGCGTCAGGCGACCGCGAAGAAGCGCTCATCGGGCGCCTGCGTGACATCTACGACGCGCAGGGAATCGACGTGCCGGACGCCATTTTGCGCGACGGCGTCAAGGCGCTTGAGGAAAAACGCTTCGTCTACGAACCGACCGACCGCGGGCTGCAAGGCCGGCTCGCGCTCGCCTATGTCACCCGCGACCGCTGGCTGAAGCCCGCCGCCGCTATCGCAGGCGTCGCGGCGTTCGTCACGGCGACTTATCAGGTGGGCTTCGAGGGCCCCCGGGCGCGCGCGGCGGAGCGCGCCGCTTACGAACTGACCGAAGTTCTGCCGAGCGCCTTGCAGGACGCGCGCGACGCCGCGCTCGCGATGGCCGCAGACGACGCGGACGCGGCCCGCGCGACAATTTCGGCGCTTTACGCCAACGGCGTCGCGGCGACCGAGGGCGAAGACAAGGCCGCGGCGGAGGCCGCCCTCGCGTCCTTGCGCGCCGCGCGCGAAGACCTATCCCGCGACCTCACCTTGCGCGTCGTCTCGCGACCGGGGGAGCGTTCCGGCGTCTATCGCACGCCGCGCGACGCGCCGGGTCAGCGCAATTACTACCTCATCGTCGAGGCGGTGGACGCCACTGGCGCCGTACGATCGCTGGAGATAGAAAGCGAAGAGGACGGCGCGCGCGATCGCGCGGAGAAATGGGGCGTGCGCGTGCCACAGTCAGTCTATGACCGCGTCGCGGACGACAAGCGCGACGATCAGATCATTCAAAACGACGTCATCGGACGAAAGCCCGCCGGGCGTCTCGCGCCGCAATACGACGTGGCGACCGCCGGCGGCGCCATTCTGAAGTGGTGATTTGAATGGCTTCCGGACGCGACGCGCTTCATCAAATTGACGCCAGCATCGCCGAAACGCGCGCCGCCTTGCGCGACGTTGCAGGGGCGTCGGCCGCGGACGCGCGCGCGCGCGCCGCCCTCGACGCTGAAGAGGCGGAGCTTTACGCCGCGCTCGCCGAATTGCGGATCAGCGCGCTCAATGACGGCGCGCAAAGCGACGCACAGGCCGCGGCGCCGACCGCCGCCGTCGCAGCGGCGGAAAAACGCGCCCTCGACCTTATCGCCCGGCATGACGATTTCCTTGGCCAGGCGACGGCCCGCCTCGACGCCGCCAAGGCCGAGCTCGACGCGGCCGAAGCGGTGCGCCGCGAGCTTGAGGGCGAACACGAAGCGGCCCTCTCCGCCCATGAAGAGGCGGCCGCCGCGACGCGCGAGCGCCTTGCGTCCGACAAGACCTATCTCGCCAAGGCCGGCGCCCTGGAGGAGGCGGCCGCGACGGTGGAGCGCGCCCGGATAAAACGCGACGGCGCCCTCGCCGAGCGGGCGGAAAAGGGCGCTCCCTATGAAGACGATCCGCTCTTCAAATATCTCTTTGATCGCGGCTATGCGACGCCCGCCTATCGCGCCGCGCCGCCGATCGCCGCCCTCGACGGCTGGGTCTCTGGCCTCATCGACTATCGAAATCACCGGCTCAATTACGCGCGCCTCATAGAGCTGCCGGACCGCATCGCCGACCATGTGGACGCGCTGGAGGAGGCTGCGTCAAACCTAGAAGCGGACATCGAGGCCTATGAGCGCGAGGCCATGCGCGCCGATGGCGTCGACGCCCTGCGCGACCGGACGGCGGAGCTCGCCTCGTCGCTTGAGGCGGCGGACGACGCGATAACTGAAGCGGAAGGCGCCCACCACGAGGCGGGCGCCGCGCACGCCGCAGCGGCTAGCGGCGAAGTAGGCCCCCTCGCCGACGCGCGCGAAGCCATCGCAGAGGCGATCCGCGACATGAAAATCCCGGAGCTGAAACGCTTCGCCGGAGCGACCGATACGCTCGAAGACGACCGTCTTGTGGATGCGTTGATCCGCCTGCGGCGCGAACGGCTGGAATTCGAAGACGCCCGCGCTGACGCGGAACGCGCGCATAAACGCCGCGCGCGCAGTCTTTCTGACCTGGAGGAGATCCGCCGGCGCTTCAAGGCGGCGCGCTATGACAGTCCGTATTCGACCTTCAAGGGCGAGCGCCTGATCGAAACGCTGATCGCGGAGTTTCTCGCCGCGCAGATTGGACGCGACGACGTCTGGCGGCGCATCCAGCGCGGGCACCGGACGCGTCGGCGCGATTGGGAGACCGATTTCGGCGGCGATGAATGGCGCGACGCGCTCGGCCTGCCGCGCGGACACGATCCGTGGGGGTCAGGCTCCTGGGGATCAGGCGGCTCCTGGGGCGGGGGGTCCGGAGGCGGATATCGGCGGCGTCGGCCGCGACGGCCGCGCATTCGCCGCATGCCGCGCGGCGGCTTCGGTGGCGGGTTCGGCGGCGGCGGCTTCGGCGGAGGCGGGTTTGGAAGCGGCGGCGGTTTCGGCGGCGGCGGCTTCAAGACCGGCGGCGGGTTTTAAAGCGTGTTGCAGCAACCCTGGATCACCGTTCTTCCTGTCATCCCGGAAACGCCATAGCTTTATCCGGGATCTTTTCCTGTTTGGGCGAGATCCCGGCTCTCCCTCATGGTCGGCCGGGATGACGGCGACTGACTCGCTTTGGACGCAACACGCTCTAGATCCGCTCTCGGTCCCGCGCATCCCGCGACAGGCCGGACCGCAACGCCAGGAATGAGAGGGCCACGAGGAACGCCGCGGCGACAAAGGCGGCGCCCGGGAAATAGGCGCCTTCATCGTCGGAGAATCTTGAAAACAGTTGCGTCATAACGAGCGGCCCGATGATCGCCGACAGGCTGAACAGGCTGGCGATGGCGCCCTGAAGTTCGCCTTGCGAATCCTCCGGCGTCCGCGACGTCATCATCGCCTGCATCGCCGGGAAGCCGCAGCCGGCGAGCGCGCCGATGAGCACCATCACATAGATGTCTCTGCCGGAGGCGGCGAAGGCGAGGCCCACATAGGAAACGATGGCGATCAGGATGCTGACCGTCGCGGTGCGCGGCTCGCCGAAAATCTTTACGATCGGCCCGGTGAGGCCGCCTTGCACGATCGCCATCATTAGCCCGTAAAAGCCCGCCGAAAGGCCCACATAAAGCGGCGTCCAGCCCGCCACCTCGATCGTGTAGAACGCCCAGATGCTGGCGTAGGACTGGCTGGCGAGCTGCAGGCCGAAGACGGCCGCGAGGATGAGCGCGACCACAGGGAACCGCGCCACCGACATTAGGCCGCCGATGGGATTGGCGCGCGCAAGCGAAAACCCGCGGCGATTGTCCGGGGACAGCGTTTCGGGAAATGCAAGCGCGCCATAGAGAGTCGTCAGGCCCGTCAGAACGCCCGCGACGAGGAACGGCAGCCGCAGCCCGTATTCGCCGACAACCCCGCCGAGCGCCGGCCCGAAGACAAAACCGAGGCCCACCGCCGCGCCGGTGAGGCCGAAATTCCGCGCCCGCGTCTCCGGGCTTGAGATGTCCACGATCGCGGCGTTCGCCGCTGGAAACGTCGCGCCGAAAAGGCCCGACAGGGCGCGCGCGGCGAACAGCCAGACAAGGCTCGGCGCGAGCGCCATGACGAAATAGTCAATGCTGAAGCCGAGCATGGCGAGGAGCAGCACGGGCCGCCGCCCGAACCGGTCGGACAGCGCGCCGAGAATGGGCGCGGAGAGAAACTGAACGCCCGCAAACGTAAAAAGGAGATAGCCGGCGATGGCCGCCGCCATCGCGTTCGGCAGATCGGACAGCTCACCGATCAGCCCCGGGAGGACCGGCAGGATGAGCCCCGCGCCCATGGCGTCGAAGAATAGGACGAGCAGGATAAACGGCAGGACGCGGCCCTTCGGCCGCGCGGCGGCTTGCGCTTCGCTTTGCATGCGGGGCCCCTCAAGGTGTCGCACGCCCTACCGACCACATGCGCCCCCTCGCCCGCAAGCGCCAATCCGCAACGTGGTTCAATCAGGCGGGCCGCGCATTGATCAGCCAGCACGCCGCATCGAAACGAAACGCATCGCCGTCGACATAAGGCTCGAATGCAGGCGCCACCGCATCGACGACCTGCTGCTGCATCGACTCGGAAAGACCCGGGAAGAGCCGCCCGACCGGTCCGAGCCGCGTGAAAAAGAACTCAAGGTCTTCTTTTCGTCCCTCGCAGCGGGCGTCGACCGGCCGAAAGGAAACGTCCCGCCAGCCGGAGTCGCGCAAGAGCGCGGCGGTTCGGTCCGGATCAGCGAAGCCGAACTGCCCGGCCGCGTCCCGCACCCGAGGCGTCAACTCCAGGAGCGTCGCCGCGGCCCGCTCGGCCGTCGTCATGAACTCGTTTTCCTCCGCCCACCGCCAGACCAGTGCGACAAGCCGGCCGCGCGGGTCCGTCGCCTTCGCGAAATTGCGGAACGCCGCCTGCGGATCGTCAAAGAACATGATCCCGAAGCGTGACGCCACAAGGTCGTACGCATGCGGCGCAAAGGCGTGCGTCTCGGCGTTCGCCTCAACGAAAGTCGCCGCGACGCCGTCCCGTTTCGCGCGACGCGCCGCCGCGGCGACCATGTGCGGGGACACGTCGACCCCAAGCGCGGACCCCGTCGGCCCGACGGCGTCCGCGAGGGCGACGGTCGTTCCCCCGGCGCCGCAGCCAATGTCAAGGACGCGCTCGCCTTCCTTGGGCGCCGCAGCGGCCAGCAATTCGCGCAGCATCGGCTGCAGCATCCGGTCCATGACGGCTTCCGCCTCAATCCAGCGGCGCCCCAGATCGCCCGCCCAATCGCCGCCTGACACGCCGCTGTCCTGAATGCCGTCAGCCATACGCCTTACTCTTTGCCGCTCGCGATCAACACGCTAGCCGTCCATTTTCAACGCCTTGATAAAGGCTTCCTGAGGGATTTCGACGCGGCCGAACTGGCGCATCTTCTTCTTCCCCTCTTTCTGCTTTTCCAGGAGCTTGCGTTTCCTCGTCGCGTCGCCGCCATAGCACTTCGCCGTGACGTCCTTACGCAAGGCCGCAATCGTCTCACGCGCGATAATCCGTCCCCCGATCGCCGCCTGGATCGGGATCTTGAAAAGGTGGCGCGGGATGAGATCCTTCAGCTTCTCGCACATGGCGCGGCCGCGCAATTCAGCCCTGTCGCGGTGGACAATCATGGAGAGCGCGTCCACCGGCTCCTCGTTCACCAGGACCTGCATCTTGACGAGGTTATCGGTGCGGTAATCGAGGATCTGATAATCGAAACTGGCGTAGCCTTTTGAAATCGATTTGAGGCGATCGTAAAAGTCGAACACGACCTCATTGAGGGGCAGTTCGTATACCAACATCGCACGCGTCCCCGCGTAGGTGAGCTCCTGCTGGATGCCGCGCCGCTCCTCGCAGAGCTTGAGGATCGCCCCGAGGTGCTCGTCGGGCGTCATGATGGTCGCCTTGATCCACGGCTCGTCGATATGATCGACCTTGACCGGGTCCGGCATGTCGGCCGGGTTATGCAACTCCAGCATCGCCCCGTCGGTCAGGTGGATGTGATAAACCACCGACGGCGCAGTGGTGATAAGGTCGATATTGAACTCGCGCTCCAGCCGTTCACGGATGATTTCCAGGTGCAGGAGCCCCAGAAACCCGCAGCGGAAGCCGAAGCCGAGCGCCGCCGACGTCTCCATTTCAAACTCAAAGCTGGCGTCATTGAGGCGCAGTTTGCCCATCGCCTCGCGCAGGTCCTCAAAATCGGCCGCATCGACAGGGAAGATGCCGCAGAACACCACCGGCTGCGACGGCTTAAATCCGGGCAGCGCGTCATTCGCTGGCCTGCGCTCCTCTGTAATCGTATCACCGACACGGGTGTCGGCGACCTGCTTGATGGAGGCTGTCAGATAGCCGATTTCGCCTGGCCCGAGCGCATCCACAGGCGTCTTCTTCGGCGTCGAAACGCCCACCTGATCCACAGTGTAGGCCGCGCCGGAGCCCATCATGCGGACCTTCATGCCTTTCTTCAGCTCGCCATCGACAATCCGCACCAGGACAACAACGCCGAGATAGCTGTCATACCAGCTGTCGACGAGGAGCGCCTTCAGGGGCGCTTCCCGGTCGCCTTCCGGCCCCGGCAGGCGCTGCACGATCGCTTCGAGCACGTCGGGCACGCCAAGACCCGTCTTCGCGGAAATCTCCAGCGCGTCTGACGCGTCGATGCCGATGACATCCTCAATTTGCGCGCGCACGCGGTCAGGCTCCGCCGCGGGCAGATCAATTTTGTTCAGCACGGGAACGAGTTCGAGATCGACGTCAATCGCCTGGTAGACATTGGCGAGCGTCTGCGCCTCTACGCCCTGGCTCGCGTCCACGACGAGGAGCGCGCCCTCGCAGGCGGAGAGCGACCGCGACACCTCATAGCCGAAATCCACATGGCCCGGCGTGTCGATGAGGTTGAGGACGTATGTCTCGCCGTCCCTGGCCTGATAGGTCAGCCGGACGGTGTTCGCCTTGATGGTGATGCCGCGCTCGCGCTCCAGGTCCATGGAATCGAGGACCTGCTCCTTCATCTCGCGATCGGAGAGGCCGCCCGTCACCTGAATCAGGCGATCGGCGAGGGTCGACTTGCCGTGGTCGATGTGCGCGACGATGGAAAAGTTTCGGATGCGGTCGGGGGCGGCCATGAACGGGTCGATCTATAAACGGTCTTGCGCACTTCGAATGCGGGATAATCGCCGCATATAGGCGCATCCGGCGGCTTTGTCGCGGGGGCCGCAGGTCGGCATAGGGACGCGGCTGGGACGCGACCGGGAAACGACGCGCCCGCTCTTTTCAATAGGCCCAACCGGATTGACCTGCTGCGAAGGGACTTGTCGCGGCGGCGCGAGCAATGCGACGCTCCGACGCGCGGACGCGCCGAACCGCGATGCACTTCCGCCGCAATCCGGATTAGGCTCTTTGCGCGGCGGCCCGGGCGATATGCGAGACCTTTACCAATTCATCCAGCATAGCGGCGCTGCGCTTATCGTCCTGCAGCTGGTCCTTCTCTGGCGAACGCGTCCGACGCCGCCGATCGCACGCTTTTACCTGCCGCTCGGCGTAGGCCTCATCTTCCAATTGCTCTCCGGCACGCCATTCGAATCCCTTTGGTCGCCAGCGTTCGACATCCCGGTTGAATTGATCCGCGTCCATGTCCCGATCTTCGTGTGGTGGTTCGCGGCCGCCATGTTCGATGACGAGTACAAACCCGGCCGATGGGAACTCGGCGTTGCGGCAATTTGGCTTGCGCTCCAGATCGGCGACCTAGCGACGCCGAACCAGGGGTCACGCGCTGATTTTGCAGTGGAGGTTTGCATCAACATCTTGCGCGTCGGCATTTCAGTCGACCTCGCGTTCAAGCTCTGGGCCGGGCTAAAGACGGACCTAGTCGAACGCCGCCGTCGGGCGCGGTTCCTCGTCGGCGCGGGCGTCGTCGCAATCAACGCCCTCAGTCTGGTGGCGGATGTCGGCTTCGGCGATGACTGGTTTCCGGTCTGGTACGCGGCGTTGTTCTACGGCGGCATGTTCGCGCTCATCTTCGCCGGCTCCCTTTGGATGTTGACCATCGACGAGGCGGCTTTGCGCTTTGAGCCGCCGGCTGAAGCGAAAGCGCCAACCGCGCCGGATCTAGCGCCGGCCGAGCGGCTGTTGAAGACAAAACTCGATGCGGCGATAGAAGAGAAAATCTATCTCGACCCGGAACTGTCGATCGGCAAGCTCGCCGCGGCGCTGGACGCGCCGGAGCATCAGGTGCGCGCGCTCATCAACCGCGCCCTCGGTCACCGGAATTTCCGGGCGTTCCTCAACGAGAATCGCCTCGCCACCGCCAAGGCCGCCCTCGCCGACCCTGAAAAGGCGGCGACGCCCATCCTGACCATAGCCATGGAGTCCGGCTTCAATTCGCTCGCGCCGTTCAATCGCGCCTTCAAGGAAGCAACCGGCGACACGCCGAGCGCCTGGCGGGCGCGCGCCCTGCGCTCCGACCAATAGATTTGCGGCAAAATATTCGCCGGGCCTCCCGCGAGGTCGCTCTCGTCGCGTCGCGCCCAATAAACCCATTAAAAGCAGATCATTAGTGGCGCCAGAAAGAGCGGCGGCGCACCTCCAGCGGCTGTAGCGTTTTTAAAAAACCCTCCTCGAATTCGAAATCGCGCGCGGTTTTTCGAGATCACGCAGCGCGCGGCGACAAATTCAGCGCACCATTTACGTCAGCGCCACGAGGGAATTCTCTTGAATGGACTTTCTGATCGATTTCACGGTTTGGTTCCTGGAGTCGTCCCGGCAGAGCATCGGAACGATCGCAAAGATTGAGGCGACACGTTACTTCATCGCCACTCTGGTCGTTTTCACTTTGGTCTGGATCGTTTTCGAAGGGGTCCTGAAGAGCCGCAAGCTCGGCCGCCCAAACAGTCGCCGCCCAGACGCCCGCTTCCGCCAGGTCAGGCGCGAGATTTTCTATTCGATCTCGACGGTGCTGGTGTACATGTTCATGTCGATTTTTCTGTTCCAGGGCGCGACCGAAGGCGTTTTCAAATTCTACGCGGACCCGGACAAGTACGGGCCGATTTACAAGTACGGCTCATTCGTTCTGCTGCTCCTGTTCCACGACGCTTACTTCTACTGGTCGCACCGGGCGATGCACCATCCTCGGCTGTTCAAGTGGACCCACGCCGTCCATCACCGCACCAAGGACCCGACGCCCTTCACGGCCTACGCGTTCGCGCCGGCGGAGGCCGCCATCAACTATATGGTGGTCCCGCTCTACGCACTCGTCCTGCCGCTGCACGACATGACGACGGTCTGGTTCCTGTGGTTCATGATTTTCCGGAACGCCATGGCGCACGCAGGGTATGAGCTGATGCCGCATGGCTGGGCCCGGCATCCTATTCTCGGCCTGAACTCAAGCGTCACCCACCACCACATGCACCATGAGCGGATGACCGGAAACTACGGCTTTTACTTCACGTTCTGGGATCGCCTGATGGGCACCGAGCACAAGGACTATCTCGACCGCGTCGACGAAATCACCTCGCGCGGCCGGAAGATGAAAGACAGACGCGTCGAAGAAGCCGGCATGGAGCCGGCTGACAGCGCCCCCTCTCCCGTCGGCGGCTGACCCCTACACACACGTAGCCGACAGGAAGCGTCGCCAGACCCATCACGCCCGGGTTCCAGCGACAAAAACGGCGGAGCGGCAACGCTCCGCCGTTCATTTTTTGGGCGCCGGGGCTGCGCGTCCCCGCCAATTTGGCCGACGGCGCTGAGCGCAGCGGCGCTAGCTACACGCCGTCTCCGCGCGCTGGAGCGCCTTGGTCAGGCCGCGAAGGGAGATAGAGTAGTTGGTTGCGGTGCCGCGGCTCGAGACCGCGGAAATCCGCATGTCCGCGCCGCGCCGCATCGCCGACAGCAGCGTGCGCTCATCGGACGACGACTCGATGAACGCCTCGTTCTCCGAGGAGAACATGGTCCACTTTTCCGATCCGATCCGAAGGGTCGGGCTCGGCTTGTCCTTGAGGTTGTAGCCGGTCATCAGGCTCGGCTGGTTCTTGGCGGCCCCGGACGCCCAGTTCGCCACGAGAAAGAAGATGTTGCCGTGGCGCACCGACTTCGGGGATTTTTCCTTCGCCTCGGTGGCGGCGAAGCAGATCTTGTCGCCATCCACTTCGCGCACGAAGACGCTCCAGTCGCGGTAGGTGGCCAGCGCCTGCGGCTCGGCCGCCGCGGCGGAACCGGCAAGCGCGACGACGGCGCCCATCCCGATGGCGCCAAGGCCAATTGCGGCGGCTAACCTTTTCGAGGCCAACCTGTCGTTTGCGGGCTTGAAGAACGCGGGCTTGAAGAACATTGGGACGTCGCTCCCTTTAACCAATCCGAACTGCAACCATTGCCAAATTGCGCAGCGCCGCCGAATCCTGCCGCCCGGAAGCGCCAACCCTAGACATCGCGCGCCTGCGCCGAACGCGCAAACCATAATGACGCGCATACCCAAAAGGAGAAGTCAGCGCCGGAAACGCCCGTTCGCGCCCGCGTCGGCGCGTCACCCCCTCCTTACGGCGAATTGCGCGTCGCAGCGGCCTACGCCATAACCGGCGAAACTCAAGTAACCGCGCTAGCCGGAGCCCGCCGATGATACCTGGACAGGATACTTTGAAGGTAAAGAAAACCTTAAACGTCGGCGGCAAGCCATACGCCATCTACTCCCTGAAGGCAGCCGAGGCGGATATCGGCGACGTGTCGCGGCTCCCTTTCTCTTTGAAAGTGCTGCTTGAGAACCTGTTGCGTTTCGAAGACGGCCGATCAGTGGCCGTCGACGACATCAGGGCTTTCGCCGATTGGTTGAAAGAGGGCCGAACAAAGCGCGAGATCGCGTACCGCCCGGCGCGGGTGCTGATGCAGGATTTCACCGGCGTCCCGGCCGTCGTCGACCTCGCCGCAATGCGCGACGCCATGAAGTCGCTTGGCGAGGACCCTGAGAAGATCAATCCGCTGGCGCCCGTGGACCTCGTCATCGATCACTCGGTGATGGTGGACTATTTCGGCGGGCCGCAGGCGTTTCAGAAAAACGTCGCACGCGAATACGAGCGCAATGGCGAGCGCTATCAGTTCCTGAAGTGGGGCCAGAAGGCGTTCGACAATTTTCGCGTCGTGCCGCCCGGCACGGGCATCTGCCACCAGGTGAACCTCGAATATCTCGCCCAGACGATCTGGACCGCCGAGCATGGCGGCGAGACGTACGCCTATCCCGACACGCTCGTCGGCACCGACAGCCACACGACCATGGTCAACGGACTGTCCGTCCTCGGATGGGGCGTCGGCGGCATTGAGGCAGAAGCGGCGATGCTCGGCCAGCCGGTGTCCATGCTGATCCCGGAAGTCATTGGCTTCAAGATGACCGGCAAGCTGCCCGAGGGCGCGACGGCGACCGACCTTGTCCTGACGGTGACGCAGATGCTGCGGGCGAAAGGCGTCGTCGGCAAGTTCGTTGAATTCTACGGTCCCGGCCTCGACAATTTGACGCTCGAGGACCAGGCGACGATCTCCAATATGGCGCCGGAATACGGCGCGACATGCGGGTTCTTCCCGATCGACGAAGAGACCATTCGTTATCTGACGGCCACGGGCCGCAACCCGGATCGCGTCGCGCTCGTCGAGGCTTACGCGAAGGAACAGGGCATGTGGCGCGACGCCTCGACGCCCGACCCGGTCTTCACCGACTCGCTGGAGCTTGAGCTTTCCACCATCGGCCCGTCGCTCGCCGGACCGAAACGGCCGCAGGACCGCGTCGTCCTCGCCGACATGCCCCAGGCCTTCGCAACCGCGCTCGACAAGGAGTATGGCCTCGCCGACGAAGCGGACAAGCGGATGCCGGTCGAGGGCGAAGCGTTCGATATCGGCCAGGGCGACGTGGCGATCGCCGCGATTACGTCGTGCACGAACACATCGAACCCGTCGGTCCTGGTCGCAGCGGGACTAGTCGCCCGCAATGCGCGCGCGAAGGGGCTGAAAGCGAAGCCATGGGTGAAGACCTCGCTTGCGCCGGGCTCGCAGGTCGTCACCGATTACCTGGAAAAGGCGGGCCTGCAGGACGATCTCGACCATCTCGGCTTCAATCTCGTCGGCTATGGCTGCACGACCTGCATCGGCAATTCCGGCCCGTTGCCGCCGGCGATCTCGAAAGCGGTGAATGATGGCGACCTCGCCGTCGCCAGCGTCCTCTCCGGCAACCGCAACTTCGAAGGCCGGGTCAGCCCGGACGTACGCGCGAATTTCCTCGCTTCGCCGCCGCTCGTCGTCGCTTACGCGATCGCCGGGTCCGTCAACGTCAATCTGACCACCGATCCGATCGGTCAGGACACGGACGGGAATGACGTCTACCTGAAGGACATCTGGCCGACAAACCACGAAATCGCGGAAATCGTGCGCGCCAACGTGACGCCGGAAATGTTCGCGAGCCGCTACGCCGACGTCTTCAAGGGCGATGAGGAATGGCGCGGCATCGAGACGTCGGACGCGCAGGTCTATAATTGGCCGCCCTCCACCTATGTGGCGAACCCGCCCTATTTCGCCGGGATGACGCGCGAACCGGAGGATGTGCAGCCGATCGAGGACGCGCGCATTCTCGCGCTGTTCAAGGATTCCATCACTACCGACCACATCTCGCCCGCCGGATCGATCAAGGAGGACGGCCCCGCCGGCGATTTCCTGAAGTCGCACCAGGTGGGCGTCGCCGATTTCAATTCCTTCGGCTCGCGCCGCGGCAATCACGACATCATGATGCGCGGCACGTTCGCGAACATCCGTATCAAGAATCAAATGCTCGACGGCGTCGAGGGCGGCTACACCCGCCATGTGCCGTCCGGCGAGCAGATGTCGATCTATGACGCGGCGATGAAGTACAAGGCGGAAGGCACCCCGCTCATCGTTGTCGCCGGCAAGGAATACGGCACCGGCTCTTCGCGGGACTGGGCGGCGAAGGGCACGATCCTGCTCGGCGTGCGCGCGGTCATTGCGGAGAGTTTCGAACGCATCCACCGCTCGAACCTCGTCGGCATGGGCGTTTTGCCGGTGGAGTTCGCTAATGGCGACAGCTGGGCCTCGTTGAACCTCAAGGGCGACGAGCAAATCACCATTCATGGCGTTGAGGAGCTTGAGCCGCAGGCCGACCTGCGCGTGACGATAACGTATGCGGACGGCTCCGCGAAGGACATTCAGGGTCGCGCCCGGATCGACACCGCCGATGAGCTCGACTATTTCAGGAATGGCGGCATCCTGCACTACGTGATCCGCAAGCTCGCGGCTTAACAATTCGGCGGCGCGGCCTTCGCTTGAACAGCGTTCCGATCGCCGCCGATTTCTTTTTTGGAAACCATGTTTTTGGGGCGGAATGACAGAAGCCGACGTCACCTCCCAAATGTTGTCGCTCTTGGAGCTGACTTTTCTCAGCGTCTCTTTGTCGTTCACAGTGATTTCCGCCTACGTCGTCGGCCTCTACTGGTTTTTGCGGCACACAAGCGTTCTTCTGAAAGCGATCTGCTTTCTCGGCTTGTCGCTCACTTTAATCGTCATGGGCGTCAGCTCGCTCGGGATCGCGCGGCACGCCGAGGCGATCAACAAAGCCCTTTTACAGATGAAGGCGGCCGGGACGCTGAGCCCGCTTGGTCAAATGGCGAGCGAAGGCGTGACGCTCAGCATCGCGCCAATGCTGAGCGTCGGACTGACGGCCGTCTTTGGGCTGATCTATTGCGGCCTTTTCTACCTCACCTTCTTCTTCCGCTGGCGCGAGCGTGAGCCGGGCCAATGATCGCCGCGCGAGGCGGCGACTTTGAGGAGCGAAAATGAAACCAATCCAGATGATTGCGGCGACAATCTCCGCAGCCGCATTGGCGGCGTGCGGTTCGGCGAACCCTGACGCTCAAGCGGATACAGGCGCCCGCACGGAAGAGACGCGGGCGGTCATCGAAGCGCTCTATGACGGGTTCAAGACCGGCGACGGCGCGAAAGTCCAGAACGCCATGGCGGCCGACATCGAATGGAACGAAGCGGAAGGCAATCCGTATGCCGACGGCAACCCTTATGTGGGTCTGCCGGCGATCTCGGCCGGCGTCTTTGCTCGCCTCAGGGGCGAATGGATCGACTGGACCACGACCCCGGCGGAGATCGTCGTCGAAGGCGATCGCGCGGTGGTGTTCGGGCGCTACACGGCCACGAACAAGGCGACGGGCAAACCGCTCGACGCGCCGTTCGTGCACAGCTATCGCGTCGTCGACGGCAAAGCCGTTTCCTTCCAGCAGTATACGAATACGGCCGCGGGCGTCGCGGCAATGACGCCCTAAGGAGCCAGAACGACGGTGACCGAGCGAAACGAGGCGACCGGAATCTCAGGATTGGACATCGCGCGGGCGATCCTCCTGCTCGTCGCGGCGACGGCGCAGATGTTCGTCGCGTACCTGCCGGAGCTTCTCGACTGGTCCGTGTCAATATCAACCCGCGCGAGAGAGTATGAGACGCTGCTGTCGCCTGCGGGTCCCGCATTCGCGATCTGGGGACCTCTGTTTCTCGGCTGTTTCGCCTTTGCGGTCTGGCACGGGTTTCCCGCGCAGCTCCGCAATCCGTTGACGGCGCGCATCGGCTGGCTTGCGCTCGCCGCCTTCTGCGGGAACGCCGTCTGGGCATTGCACCAACCGCTATTCGGCCCCGGCTTTGTGAGTTTTTTCATACTGATCGCGATCGCCACCCCGCTTCTCATCGCCATTGCGGCCTTGAACGCTGCGCAACGCGACGGCGGAATGCGGTCCGCGAAGGCGATCGCCTACGCGCCGCTCTTCGCGCTCGCCGGATGGATCACCATCGCCTCCGCGGCGGGCTTTTCCCTGGCGCTGAACTTCAGCGGCCTTAATCCGCTCGGTCTCGCAGACGTTCCGGGCGCGGTCATTCTGCTCGCTGTCTGGGCGGCGATCGCCCTGCCGCTCGCATGGCGGAACCGATCTTTCTTCTACGCCGCGCCGATCGCCTGGGGCCTCTTCTGGATCTACGTCGCCAATTCCGGCCGCCGGGAGACGATGCTGGCGTACCTCGCGGCGGCCCTCGCAGCCCTCATTCTGGCGACGGCGGCGGGCGGGAAGATCGCAACGCGGTAACCGACGATCTTCTGGCGACGGCGCGACGCCGGCGAGGGCGCAGACGCTTTTGTCGTCACGCTACGCCCGTTCAAACACGACCCTAAAAAACGGCGACCATGTCGCGCCGGCATCGACGGATTGGTCGACGCGCATGTCCCTGACGTCGCCCTTGATCGGAACCGTCAGGCGAAAGTGCATTCTTCGGCCATCCGGCAGGAGCGCATGGGTGTCTGCGCGAAGGTTCGTCAGCACGATGTTGTCGCCGTCAATGTCGCCTTCATAGACGTCGCCCAACCCGAAAGTGTCGTCCATAACAAACGCGCGGTAGACGTTTTGATACTGATCGAATGTGTAGTTCACCTCCATTTCCATGCTCGCGCCTTCGAGCGTGGCGAGATGAGTTTCGGTCAATTGCAGGCCGCGCATCGTTTTCGCGTACTCAAGCCGCGTCACCGACGTCTGCGTCCATTCGCCTTCAGGCGACATGATTTCCGACGTCACCCGCCACACGCCGAGCATGCCATCCAGCTTGCGCAAGGCGGCGTAAGGCGCACGGGCGGTTTCAGGGAGAGACGCGGCGGCCGTGTCCGACGGCCGCTCCTTTGCGAGCGTTGCGCCGCACATGACGAGAGCGGCGATCAGGGCGACGGCGGCGATCAGGCCGGCGGTGAACGATCTCATCGCAAATCTCCTCAGGGGACCAAGGCCGGCCGCGCGCGTTGGCGCAAATCGGCGCGACTGCAGACCACCCGAAGCGGCGGCGCAACGCCACCGCCTGTGCGATGACCTGCGCCGATCACGCGACATATCGAACGGCGCGCAAAAATAGGCCGCCCTGAAACATCAGGGCGGCCCGGCAAATGTAGCGGTCTTTCTCAAGAGCCTGCTTGAAAACGTCCGCAAGCGCCTTAGCGGCAGATGCTCAGGCGTTCGTTTCCCCGCGACGATATGGTTCAGGCTCTTAGTCTATGAAAAATAGAGCCCGAACCGGCCATTGCTTCGGCGGCCGCACGTCTGATTATCCGGTCGCGGGGGAGTTTGCCGGCTTTTTGAAATGGGCTCTAGACAGCCTATCCGGCCATGAACGCTTCGGCGTCCATCGCCATGATCGGCTCGGCGCCGGACTTCAGCTTGGCAAGGTGCGCCTTGGCGTCCGGCAGGATGCGCTCAAGAAAAATCCGGCCGGTGATGAGCTTGTTCTCAAAATACGCCTTATCGTCTTCGCCGTCGCGCTTTTCAATCGCCGTCCTGGCGAGCTGCGCCCAGCCATGGGCAAGGCACAGGAGCGAGAAGAGATTGAGATAATCCGTCGACGCCGCGCCGGCGTTGTCGGGATTGGCGAAGGCGTTCTGCATCAGCCATTGCGTTCCATCGACGACGTCCGCCTTGGCCGCGGCGAGGCCGTCAATATAGGGCTTCAACTCGTCATTGCCCTGATTGTCGGCGATAAAGGCATCGATTTCGGCGAAAAAGGCCTGGATGGCGCGGCCGCCGTCCCGCGGCAACTTTCGGCCGACGAGATCGAGGGCCTGAATGCCGTTCGCGCCTTCATAGATCATGGCGATGCGCGCATCGCGCACGAACTGCTCCATGCCCCATTCCTCGGTATAGCCTGACCCGCCGAGCACCTGCAGCGCGCTTGAGGCGTGCGCGAAGCCCTTGTCGGTGAGATAGGCCTTAAGGGCTGGCGTCATCAGGCCCAGGATATCGTCCGCGGTCTGACGGGTCGCCTCATCTTCGGATTTGGCGTGCAGGTCCGCCTGCAACGCGGCCCATAGCATCCAGGCCCGCCCGCCCTCAATAGTCGCGCGTTGCTCCAGCAGCATGCGGCGCACGTCAGGGTGCACAATGATCGGGTCGGCGGGCTTGTCCGGCGCCTTCGGCCCCGTCAGCGAACGACCCTGAAGGCGATCGTTCGCATAGGCGGCCGCGTTCTGATAGGCGACGTCTGAGATCGCGACGCCCTGGATGGCGACGCCGAGCCGGGCCTCGTTCATCATCACGAACATCGCTTTCAGGCCCTTGTGCTCTTCGCCAACGAGCCAACCCGTCGCCTCGTCATAGTTCATGACGCAGGTGGCGTTGCCGTGAATGCCCATCTTCTCTTCGAGGCCGCCGCACTGAAGCGAATTGCGTTCGCCGAGCGAGCCGTCTTCATTGACGAGGTATTTCGGTACGACGAAGAGCGAAATGCCTTTCACGCCTTCCGGCGCGCCTTCGATCCGAGCAAGGACGAGATGGACGATATTGTCGGCGAGGTCATGCTCGCCGGCGGATATCCAGATCTTCTGCCCGGAAATCTTGTAGCTGCCGTCACCTTGCGGGACCGCCTTGGTGCGCAGCATGCCGAGGTCAGTGCCGCAATGCGGTTCGGTAAGGTTCATGGTGCCGGTCCATTCGCCCGTCACCATTTTTGGCAGATAGGTTTGCTTCTGCTCCGGCGTGCCATGGGCGTGGAGCGCATTCGCGGCGCCCATGGCGAGCCCCGGATACATGCCGAACGCCATGTTCGCGGCCGACACCATTTCATTGAACGCCACCGACAGCACATAAGGCAGGCCCTGGCCGCCATACTCTGTGTCGAACGACAGCCCCTGCCAGCCGCCGTCGCTGAACTGTTTGTAGGCGTCCTTAAAACCCGTGGGAGTAGTGACCGACCCGTCATCGTGGCGCACGCACCCTTCCCGGTCGCCTACCTTGTTCAGAGGGTGCAGCACATTCGCGGCGAGCTTGCCGCCTTCTTCCAGGATCGCCTCGATCGTCTCTTCGCTGGCGTCTGCGAAGCCCGGCAGGTTCGCGTACTTGCCCACCTGCAATACGTCATTGATGACGAATGAGAGGTCCTTGATCGGCGGGACGTAGGTTGTCATGGGCGTCTCTCCTCGACGAGAAATTTTCCACATCATATCCGCGCGCAGCGGAATTTAGCCGCGCCGGCGGCCGGCCTCGCTCCGTCGCCGGCTGTCTGACTTTGCCTTCTAAAGGGCCTTGGCGCGGCGCGCATCTAGTTTTTTGGTCGCGCGCCCTAAAATCGCGGCGCCGACGCCGTCGCCCTTAACCAAGCCGGCGACGCAATCGCAGGCCGAATTGCCCTGCGGCCCGCCACCTACAAGGGTTTGCGCCGGCCGCGAACCAGCTTAACGCCGATTTAAGGGTTTATGTCGGATGTCAAAGGGACGCTTCGCGCGCCCGAACAATAGGCGACAGGACGTCGAAATACCGGTGGCTGCGCAAACAAAATCGACCGCGCCGTGGAGCGTAAAGGGAATCGAGCGCGCAGCGCGCGAAAAGGCGAAAGACGCCGCGCGCCGCGAGGGGATGACGCTCGGCGAATGGCTCAATCGGGTGATTGACATCGCCGGGGACGGAGAGACCGGTTTGAGCGCACTGGATACGGACGCAGCGAACGACGGCGAAAAGCTAAAGGATCTGGCGGAGCTGGTTGGCCGTCTCAGCGACCACGTGGCGGCGTCAGAAAAAAGCCAGGTCGGTCAGGTTGAAGACATTTCCCGCAAGGTGGGCGGCGTCCTGGAAAGGGTCCAGCGGCTTGAGCAAAGCGCCGGGCGCCGCGAACAGATTGATCAGGCGCTTATCCGCCTCGCCGAAGCGGACCGCGCGCGGGGCCAGTCCATCAAGGCGCTTGAGACGGCTGTCACCCATGTGGCGACGCAGTTCAACAAAGCGCAAAAGCAAACTGGGGAGCGCTTTGCTGCGGCCGAAAAGCGCTTTGGCGATGCGGCGAAGCTCGCCCTTGCGTCGGATGCGGCCGGAGATGGCGGCGCCGCGCTGGGCGCGGCGCTAAACGACATCACCGAACGCCTCGATCGCGTCGAGAAGGTCGCCGCAGCGGCGGGCCAGGGAAGCGCATCCGCCGCTTCGGAAGCGCTTGAGGGCGCAGAGCAGCGCTTTCGCGTGCTCGGCGACGAAATTAAACGAGCTGGCGATCGCGCAGGCGCGCTGGAAGATTCCATCGTCGGGCTGACCGCAAAAATCGAAGACGCCGAGAAACGCAGCGCCCTCGCCGTCGAGCGCGTTGCGGAGGCGATTGCGGTTCTGCGCGCCGATATCCTGTCAGCGCGGGAGCAGGGCGACGCCGCCCGCGGCGACGAACTTGAGAAAAACGTCGCGGCGCTCGCCAAGGCGACGGAAGACCGCATTGGCGCGCTGCAAGCCTCATTTCAGTCAGTGGTCGACCGACTTGAGGAGACGGTTTTTCCTGGCGGCGATCTTTCCGGACTGACGTCGGCGGGACACGCGCAGGCGAACAGGCTCGCTGGCGATCGCGATGAAGACCTCCTCCCGACGCCGGAAGGCCCGGATGCAAACGCCCCCGTCGAGGCGGGCGGCGAAACGGCCGCAGAGACGCCCTTCGACGCGGACGCATACGCCGGCGCTGCGGACGCAGACGACGCGCATGAACCTGCTTCCGATGGAGAGCGCGCCCGCGATCTTGCGGACGATGGCTTTGACGACGAATTTGAGGAAGATTTCGCGGCGGAGGACGCAGGCGCGGATTTTCTTCCCGAAGCGGACGATGACGACGCAGACGAATTCGCCGATCCGTTCTCGGACGACATTTTCGATGGCGGCGAGCAAACGGGTTCGGAGCCGGAGGTCGACAGCGGCTCAACCGCCCTCGCCCCGCGCCCGGGCGCGGATGTCGCCGTCGCCGGCCAATCGGGCGTAATGGTCGACGAAGACGATAGCGGCGACATTGACGACATCATGGCTGAGCTTGACGCCCTCGGGTTCGGCGAAGACGAAGATGACGGCGAGCAGGCGGCGATCGCGGCGGGCCCGCCGCGCGACCCGCTCGATGAGCTCCGCGACGATGCGCCGGGCGCTAGCGAGCCAGAACCGAGCCCGACGACGCAACCGCAATTGCCGCCGCGCGCCGCCGCTGGTGAGCTTCCCCCTCCAGCCGCACCCATCGCGGATACGGGCGACGACGACGCTTCCCCGAGCGATGATAGTTCAGCCGGCCCAAGCGGCCGCAAACGTCGGCTTACGCCGCGCCAGCGCGCCATTCTGCAAGCGAAAATCCGACGAAAGCGCCTCGCCGAAGCGCGGGCGCGTCGCGGCATCGGCGACGACGCCGCCGCGACGGCCGATTTGACCGCGGCGTTCGGCGCGCTCGACGACGCCGATGAGGATGACGCCGCGCCGGCGACCCAAGCTTCAGCCGATCAGCGCGGGACCGGCCCCGTCTCTCTGTTCGATCGGCTGCGCGGGCTCATCAATCGTAGCGACGGCGCAGCGGCTGCGGAGACGCAGGACAGTGACGCCGGCGAAATCGCCGCCGGATCGCGCTCGCTCACTTCCCGTCCGGTCACCTTGGCGCTCGGCGCAGGGGTTCTTCTTACGGGCGCCACATTCGTATTCCTCATGCAGGACGGCGCAATCGCGCCTGAGCGCAACGCAAGCCTCACCGTGCCGACGCAACAAACCGCGCAAGACCCAACGGACGCCCCGGCGGACGCCGCCATCGTCGACGTCGCCGAAGCGGCGCGCTCCGAAGGCGCTACGCCCGCGGAAGAGGCGAGTTTCGCGCGCGTCGATGAGATTGACCCGGCGATGCAGCCGCGCGATTTGTTCGTACGCGGCATAGAAGCGTTCTCCCTCGCCGACGGCGAACGCCAGCGCGAAGACGCAATCGACCTGGTCAAGCAGGCGGCGGCCCTCGGACATCCGCCGGCTCAGCTTCATCTAGGCGAGCTCTACAAGGTCGGCCAATCAGTTGAACGCGACCTGAACCAGGCGCGCGCCTGGTACCGCCGCGCCGCCAATGGCGGCCACGTGCTCGCCATGCATCGGCTCGGCGTGATGGCTGCGCGCGGCGAAGGCGGCCCGAGCGATGTCGGCCAGTCGATCGACTGGTTCGAAAAGGCCGCGAATTATGGGCTCGTGAATTCGATGTACAATCTCGGCGCCACGTTCCATCCCACGGGCGAGGCCGATGCGGCGGCGATCCAGGATCGCGGCAAGTCGTATTACTGGTACTCTATCGCAGCGCGGAACGGCGACGACCAGGCCCAAGCGCTAGCCGAAGGCGTCTCGGCCGGCCTCTCAGAGGAAGAGAAATCCGCCATCGACGCGCGCGTCGCCGCATGGGCCGCCGAGCCGCGCGACCCGGCCGCCAATGAGCGCTTCGACGCGTAACGCGACGCCTCTCACCGGAATTCCGCTAACCTTGGCGACCGGGCTTTTCAGCCCGGCGCATTGACTTCCCCCTCTTCCGACGCTTGATGCCCGGACCGCTTGAAGCAGAAAGGGCGGCCGCTCCGCATGCCGCGCCAGCGCGAACTCATTTATCTCGGCTATTCGGGCCTCATTCCCTTCGCCGCCGGCGCGCTCTCGCAATGGGCGCCGGCCGGGATAGCGTCCGCGGACATCGTCCTTGCTGCGCGCGAGATCATGTTGGCCTACGGCGCGATCATCGTCGGCTATATGGCCGGCATGGGCGCAGGGGCGCTTATCGTCACGGAAAAGCCGGCGACGGACCGCCTTTGGCCGGGCATGGCGGCGACCCTCGCCGCGTGGGTGGCGATCTGGCCGGCCGTGGGCGGCGTCGGCGCTGGCGCGCTCGTTCGGCATCTCGTCCTTATCGGGGCGCTTCTCTATCTCCTGTTTCGCGACCTGAACGCCGTCAAAGCCGGCGGCCTGCCTGACTGGTACGCTCACTTGCGCATTCGGCTGACGGCCGGCGCATCGGCGAGCCTCGCGATCAGCGCGGTCGCGACGCTCCTTCGCGCGGACCTTTAAGATGACGCTGCGCTGACATTGACCCATGAACTCTCCCCGAAGCCCTGCAAGACAAGGTCGACCTTTCAAACCGAACAGTTGGACGTCAGCGCAGTTAGCGCGTCGGGCAGTCAACATGGATCACCGGTTTGACGTCGCCCGACGCGAAATCAATAGCTTAGAGCCTTCTGGGTGATTCAATCTGAACGCAGAAGGCTCTAGGTATAACGCCAGCTCAATACGATAACATCTCCATAAGGAGCAAAATCGCTTGGACCCGGCGAGCCTAGACGAGCTTCGAATCGGCCTTGACGGCGCGTCGCGCGCGGCGGTTGCGCTTGCGCTTTTCTGCATGATGCTTGGCGTCGCGCTCAGCTTGCGAGTCAGTGACTTTATGTTGGTGACGCGCGCGCCGAAGCAATTCGCCGCGGGGTTTTGCGCGCAAATCATCGGGCTGCCGATAGCGACGCTGGCGCTGATCGCCCTTACCGCGCCGCCGCCGTCGATCGCGCTCGGCATGATCGTCGTCGCCGCGTGCCCGGGCGGCAACGTCTCCAATATGCTATCCTATTTCGCGCGCGCGGACGTTGCGTACTCCGTGTCGCTGACCGCAGCATCGACGGCGTTCGCGGCGATCCTAACGCCGGCCGCCATCCTTTTCTGGTCCGACATTTATCCGCCGACTGCGGACCTTCTTGATCGAATTGACGTGGACCGTATCGGCTTCGTCATGCAGACCACCGCCCTTCTCGCCCTTCCGCTCGGTTTGGGCATGACGTTGCGGGCGCATTTCCCGGGCGTAGCCGACCGCATTCAACGGCCGTTTGCGTTTATCGGCGCCGCAATGCTTGGCGTCGCCATCGTTTACGGCTCAATCCAGATGGTCCCGGACCTCCTGCCCGCCTTCGGCCTCATTATCCCGATCGCCATTCTCCACAACGCGATCGCGTTCGGCGTCGGCGGAATCGTGGGGGCGGCGCTGCGAGCGCCCGGCCCCACCAGGCGATCGCTGATCTTCGAGATCGGCATCCAGAACTCCGGCCTCGCCCTCGTCATTCTGGTGAGCCAGTTCGAGGGCCTCGGCGGCGCCATCGCCATTGCGGCTGTGTGGGGCGTTTGGCACATCGTCGCCGGGACGGGTATCGTCGGAATCTTCCGAATGCGGGACCGGGCGCGCGCTTGAACGACGCCCCGCCCGCCGCAACGGCCTGTGTGACGAGGTCAGGGAGGCGAGCATGACGTTTGACGCGATTATCAAGGGCGGCATTATCCATGACGGCGACGGCGGCGAGCCATCGCGCGCAAATGTCGGCGTCAAGGACGGCCGCATCGCCGAGATCGGCGCGTGCGCCGGGCCTGCGGACCGCGTCATCGACGCCGAGGGCGCGATCGTGACGCCTGGCTTCATCGATCTGCACACCCACTATGACGGCCAGGTCTCCTGGGACCAGGAACTGCGGCCCTCCGTCAATTTCGGCGTGACGACGGCCATCATGGGAAATTGCGGCGTCGGCTTCGCGCCCGTGAAACGCCACGACCATGACCGCCTCGTTCGCCTCATGGAGGGCGTGGAGGACATTCCGGGCACCGCGCTGCACGAAGGCATTACCTGGGAATGGGAGACCTTCCCGGAGTATCTCGACGCCATCGACCGGGTTCCGCATACGATCGATTTCGGCGTCATGGCGACGCACGACCCGATCCGCGTCTATGTCATGGGCGAGCGCGCGCTCGCCGAAGAGATCGCCACGGAGGACGACATCAGGGCGATGCGCGAGTGCGTGCGCCACGCCATGGACGCCGGCGCGGCGGGCTTCTCCATCGGCCGCACGGACATTCACCGCACGGCGGACGGCGACTGGACGCCGTCATCCGAAGCGACGAAGGAAGAGCTCGCTGGCCTCGCCTCAGCGCTTGCGGGCCGAAAACGCGGCGTCCTGCAGGGGGTCTCCGACTTCAATCTCGAACGCCCGGGCGATCATTTCGACGAGGAGTTCGCCGCGCTCGAAGCGTTCATCCGCGCCGGCGGCGGCCGGCCGGCCTCGTTCTCGCTGATGCAACGGGACTTCGCGCCGGACCAGTGGCGGCGCATTCTGGATCAGGTGGAGCGCCTTAACGCCGACGGCATCGACTTCCGCGTACAGGTCGCGCCGCGGGCCATCGGCGTCCTCAACGGCCTTCAGTGCACGTTCCACCCGGTAATGGCCCAACCGGAATACCTGAAGATCAAGGACAAGCCGTTAGACGAACGCGTGCGGATCATGCGCGATCCGGACTTCAAGGCGCGCTGCCTCGCCGATGCGCCGGTGAAGCTCGCGGGCGAGGGCTCCTCCGTGCCACCGATCGCCGATAGCTTCATCGCCGGCATCGGACTCGTCGCCAACAAGCTCTATCGGCTTGGCCAAAAAGGAAGAATGGCGCCTGACTATGATCAGGGCATGGACGGCTCCCTCGGCGCCGAGGCGCGGCGCGACGGCGTCACCGTCATGGAGAAGCTCTATGACGTGCTCCTTGAGGAGGACGGCAAGCAGTTCATCTATTTCCCGGTCTATAACTACACGGAGTTTAGCTACGACAATGTTCGGGAGATGCTGACCCACCCGAAGGCGCTTCTCGGCCTTTCCGACGGCGGCGCCCATGTGGGCACCATATGCGACGCAAGCTTCCCGGCGCATCTCCTCACCTACTGGACCCGCGACCGCGAGGACGGCCAGCTCCCGCTCGCCCGCGCCATACAGATGCTCACCGCTGACCCGGCGGATTATCTCTCGCTCACCGACCGCGGACGGATAAAAGTCGGCGCACGGGCGGACCTCAATGTCATCGGCTATGATGGGCTCTCCTATGGCGCGCCGGAAATGGTGCAGGACCTCCCCGCCGGAGGCCAGCGCCTTCTCCAGCCGACGAAGGGGTTCCGCGCGACCCTCGTCGCCGGGCGGCAAGTGATCGACAATGATCGCGTCACGGACGAACGTCCGGGGCGATTGGTTCGGTTTAACTGACGCGGAAGAGCAGGATGCCACGGCTTTGGCAAATTCTCTCCTTTCCGATCTGCCTCGCTCTAGCATGCGTGCTCGCGTCAGGGGTCTATTCAATCGTCGGATACGCGCTACTGCAAAACGCGATGTCGCAGACCGGCGGGAACTATGAATCGCCATTTTCGATTGGTTCGGCAGTTTTTCTTGCGGCGTACCTTTTTGTTGTGACGCTTCTTCCCGCTTTGTTATTGACGCTGTTGAGCGAGGCGCGCGGCAAGCGGCCATCTGTAATATTTTATGCTCTCATGGGCGCTGCGATCCCCGCGATCGCATTCTTGATCCTTCGCGAGATGCCCCCTCAGGGGGCGGCATCTGGTCGTTGGCCAGCAGTCAACCCGCCGATGATCCTTGGCGGCTTAATTGGCGGAGCCGCAATGGCGCTCATGCGCAGATGGATAGTGAGCGAATGACAAACTTCACCTTCACCACCACGCCGAAGATCATCTTTGAACCCGGCGCCGCGCGGCGCCTCGGGGTGATCGTCGCAACCCGGATGAAGCGGCCGATACTTCTCACCGACAAGGGGCTCGTCGCGGCGGGCCTCATCGCGCCGGTGCTGGAGAGCTTCACGTCCGCCGGCCTCGACGCGAAGCTCTATGACGAAGTTGAAGCGGACCCGTCGGTCGCGCGCGTCCATGACGCTATCGAGGCGGCGCGCCGGCACGACGCGGACGGCGTCGTCGCCATGGGCGGCGGGTCGTCAATGGACACGGCCAAACTCGTCGCCGTGCTTGTCAAATCGGACCAGTCGCTTGCGGACATTTACGGCCTCGACAATGTGAACGGACATCGGCTGCCCCTCGTTCTTGCGCCAACGACCGCCGGTACGGGATCGGAGGTCACGTCAATTTCCGTCGTCACAACGGAGGCGGACGAAAAAGTCGGCATTGTCGACGACGCCCTGTTCCCTGACATCGCGGTCCTTGATCCGGAGACGACCATTGGCCTGCCGCGCCATGTCACCGCCGCCACGGGCATTGACGCCATGGTCCACGCCATCGAGGCGTATACGAACGTTCACAGGAAAAACCCGGTCTCGGACGCCCTCGCCCGCGAGGCGCTGAGGCTTTTATCGAACAATGTGGTCACGGCGTGCGAAAGCCCTCGCGACACGGCCGCAAGGGCGAACATGCTTCTCGGCTCGATGCTGGCGGGCCAGGCGTTCGCCAACTCCCCCGTCGGCGCGGTGCACGCCCTCGCCTACCCGCTCACCGGAATCTTCCATATCCCCCACGGGCTCGCCAACTCTCTGATGCTGGAGCCGGTTCTGAAGTTCAACGCGCTCGCCGCCGCGCCGCTCTACGCGGAATTGGGCGCGGCGCTCGGCCTCGACGCAAGCGGATCGGACGAAGCGCGGTCATCTGCGTTCATCAGCCGCCTGATGGAGATCGTCAACGCGACCGGCGTCGACCGAAAGCTCAGCCAGGTCGGCATTTCCCACAATGACCTGCCGAAAATCGCAGAAGACGCCATGAACGTGCAGCGTCTGCTCGTCAATAATCCGCGCGAGGTGACGTATGATGACGCGCTCGCCATGTACACGGAGGTGATGTAGCGCTGCTTCCCCCTCATCCTGAGGAGCCGCGAAGCGGCGTCTCGAAGGATGATCGAAGTGACGCGCATCATCCTTCGAGACGCGTCCTGGCGGACGCTCCTCAGGACGAGGATTAAGGAAGATGCCCCAACCTTCCACCACCCGCGCCGACTATCGGCATTTCCGCACGATCAATACCCGTTGGATGGATAACGACGTCTACGGACATGTGAACAATGTCGTCTACTACTCCTATTTCGATACGGCGGTGAACGCGTACCTGATTGAGGCGGGGGTACTCGACATCCATGCAGGGGAAACCATCGGCCTCGTCGTGGAGACGACCTGCCGCTATTTCGCGCCGCTCAGCTTTCCGCAGGATGTAGAGGCGGGCATAAGGGTCGGCCGCATCGGCAATTCGTCGGTGACCTACGAGATAAGCCTCTTCGGGAAAGGCGCGACCACGCCAGCGGCGGAAGGCCGTTTCACGCACGTCTATGTCGATCGCGAGACACGCCGGCCGGCGCCCCTGCCCGCGGCGTTCCGCGCGGCCGTGGAGGCGCTTCAGGCCTGACGCCATGCAGCGCTGACGTCCAACAGGTCGGTTCAAAAGTTCGGCCTTGTTGTGCAGGGCTATGGGGCGCCGTCATGCGTCAGGGTCAGCGCAGCGCCGTATGAGGCGGTTTCGCGCGCGCGGCGGCTCTGATAGACCCACGGAAAACAACCGGAAACGCCGCGCCGCATGCCAGCGATAGACACAAGCATCGACCCGAGAAGCGAAGCCTTCGCCGCGAACGCCGCCGCCATGCGCGCCCTCGTGGAGGAGCTGCGCGCCAATGCGGCGCGGGTCGCCGAGGGCGGCGGGCCGGACCGGGCCGCGCGCCACAAGGCCCGCGGCAAGCTCCTCGCCCGTGAACGGATCGAACGGCTTGTCGACCCCGGCGCGCCGTTTCTGGAAATCGGCGCCTTCGCCGCCTGGGAGATGTATTCCGGCGACGTGAACGCCGCGGGCGTCGTCGCAGGGCTTGGGCGCATCGCCGGGACGACGTGCATGATCGTCGCCAACGACCCCACCGTCAAAGGCGGCACATACCATCCGATGACGGTGAAAAAGCACCTGCGCGCGCAGGAAATCGCCGAAGAAAACCATCTGCCGTGCGTCTATCTCGTGGAATCCGGCGGCGCCTTCCTGCCGATGCAGGACGAGGTTTTTCCCGATAAGGATGATTTCGGCCGCATCTTCTTCAACCAGGCGAACATGTCCGCCAAGGGCATTCCGCAGATCGCCGTGGTGCACGGAAGCTGCACCGCCGGCGGCGCCTATGTGCCGGCGATGTCGGACGAGGCGGTGATCGTACGCAATCAGGGGACGATCTTTCTCGGCGGGCCGCCGCTCGTAAAGGCCGCCACGGGCGAAGTCGTCACGGCGGAGGAGCTTGGCGGCGGCGACGTGCACGCGCGGGAATCCGGCGTCGCCGACCATCTCGCCGAAGACGACGACCACGCTCTCGGCCTCGCCCGCCAGATCGTCTCGCGGCTTAATCGGCGGGCGAAGACCGACATCGATATCGCCGACCCGGTCGCGCCGCTTTACCCGGCGGAGGAGCTCTACGGCGTCGTCGAGCAGGATGTGCGCAAGCCTTACGACGCGCGGGAGATCATCGCGCGCGTCGTCGACGGCTCGGTCTTCGACGAGTTCAAGCCGCTTTACGGCGCGACGCTCATCACAGGCTTCGCGCGCATTCACGGAATCCCTGTGGGCGTCCTCGCCAATAACGGCATCCTGTTCTCCGAAAGCGCCTTGAAAGGCGCGCACTTCATCGAGCTGTGCTGCCAGCGAAAAATCCCGCTCGTCTTTTTACAGAACATTACCGGCTTCATGGTGGGCAAGTCGGCGGAGGCCGGCGGCATCGCCAAGGACGGAGCAAAGCTCGTCACCGCCGTCTCCATCGCGCGCGTGCCGAAGCTCACCATCGTCGTCGGAGGCTCCTACGGGGCCGGGAATTACGGCATGTGCGGGCGCGCCTATAGCCCGCGCTTCCTGTTCATGTGGCCGAACGCGCGCATCTCCGTCATGGGCGGCGAACAGGCGGCGAGCGTCCTCGCCACCGTACGCCGCGACGGCCTGAAGCCCGGCCAAGAATGGCCGCAGGCGGAGGAAGACGCATTCAAGGACAAGATCCGCGCTGACTATGACCGTCAGGGCTCGCCCTACTATTCCTCGGCGCGGCTGTGGGATGACGGGATCATCGACCCGGCGCAGACACGCGACGTGCTCGGCCTCTCCCTCGCGGCGAGCCTCCACGCGCCGATCCCAGAGACGCCGCTTGGCGTCTTCAGAATGTAAACGAAAGGGCCGTCCGATGACTCAATCCCTCCTCGTCAGCATAGACAAACGCGGCGTCGCCACATTCACGCTGAATCGGCCTGACGTGCGCAACGCATTCGACGAAGCGCTGATCGCCGCGATTTGCGACGCCTTCGGACGATATGGCGCCGACGACAATGTTCGCGCGATCGTAATGACGGGCGCCGGCAAGGCGTTCTCCGCCGGAGCGGACCTGAATATGATGCGCCGCGCAGCCGAGGCGTCCACCGACGAAAACAAGGACGACGCGCGCCGCCTCGCCTATATGCTGCATTCGATCAATCACTGCGCGAAGCCTGTGGTTGCGCGCGTCAATGGCCCGGCCATGGGCGGCGGCGTCGGCCTTGTCGCCGCCTGCGATATCGCCGTTGCGGCGGAGGAAGCTGTATTCGCCTTTTCCGAGGTGCGGCTTGGCCTCATCCCGGCGGTCATCTCGCCCTTTGTGGTGCAGGCGATACGGCCGCAGGAGGCGCGCCGTTGGTTCCTCACCGGCGAACGCTTCGACGCGGAGACGGCGAAACGTATCGGGCTCGTCCACATGGTGTCGATGGGCGCGCAGCTTGACGCCACTGTCGAGGGCGTTCTCGACCATCTCCTCGCTGGCGGACCGGACGCGCAGCGCGAGGCGAAGGCGCTCATCAACGCCGTCGCCTATCGACCGATCGACGGCAAGGTGATGGAGGATACGGCGACGCGCATCGCGCAGGTGCGCGCAAGCGCCGAAGGCCAGGACGGCATTTCGAGCTTCCTCGACAAGCGCGCGCCCGGCTGGGTGAAGGGCTGAATGCATGACCGCCACCGTTGCTTCCCTAATAGTCCGCCCCCCAGATAGGGGTGACCGCGCGGGCGTTCTTGATGTGGTGGCGGCGGCGTTTGAAAGCTCTCAAGAGGCGCGTCTCGTCGAAAGACTGTGGGCTGATGGTTCGATCGTCACCGAGCGGCTTGCCGAAGAATCAGCACGCATAGTCGCTTACGCCGCAATCAGTCCTGTGACGATAAGCCGTGCTGGCGACGAACGCGGGCATCACTTCGCGACAGAGCTGGGGCTTGCGCCTGTGGCGGTCTCGCCGCGCCAACAGAATAGGCGCATCGGCGCGAAGGTCGTCAACGCGACGATCGACGCGGCGTTCCAGCAGCATCCTGAAAGGTTGCTCTTCGTTTTGGGCGACCACGCCTATTATCGACGCTTCGGCTTCATCCCAGCGGAGCCGATGGGGTACCGATGGGAAGGCGGCAGCGTCGGCGACGCGTTTCAGGTTCGCGCCAGGACCAGCCCGATGGCCCCGCGCGCGCCAAGAACCCATGGGTCAACCGAATTGAACCAAACCGTCGTCAGATACTGTGACGCCTTTGGCATATTCGACGAGGAACCGACTTAAGTGTTCAAGAAGATCCTCATCGCCAATCGCGGCGAAATCGCCGTTCGCGTGGCCCGCACGGCCCGCAGCATGGGCGTGCGGACGGTCGCGGTTTTCTCCGACGCCGACGCGGGCGCGCCGCATGTCGCGGCCTGCGACGAAGCGGTGCGCATCGGCCCGGCGCCCGCCCGCGACAGCTATCTGCGTCAGGACATTATTTTGTCGGCCGCGGCGGCGACAGGCGCCGAAGCGATCCATCCGGGTTACGGCTTCCTCTCCGAAAACGCCGAATTCGCCGACGCGGTCGCCGCGGCGGGCCTCACATTCATCGGTCCGACAGCGGAAACGATCCGCGCCATGGGCTCAAAGTCAGCGGCGAAAGATCTGATGGAGGCGGCGGGCGTGCCGACGACTCCCGGCTATCAGGGCGCCGACCAGTCGCTCAATACCTTCGCGCGCGAGGCCGAGCGCATCGGCTACCCTGTGCTCCTGAAAGCTACCGCCGGCGGGGGCGGCAAGGGCATGCGCCGGGTCGACGCGTCCGAGGACCTCGCAGACGCCGTCGCTTCGGCGCAACGCGAGGGCGCGTCGAGCTTCGGCGACGACCGGCTTCTCGTGGAGAAGTATATCGAGACCGCTCGCCATGTCGAAGTCCAGATCTTCGGCGACGGCAAGGGCGAGGTCGTTCACTTCTTTGAACGCGACTGCTCCGTACAGCGACGCCACCAGAAGATTATCGAGGAAGCGCCGGCGCCGAACATGCCCGCTGACGTCCGCGCGCGGCTTTTGGCGGCGGGCGTCCAGGCGGGCAAGGCGGTCGACTATCGCGGCGCCGGCACGGTCGAGTTTCTCTATGACGGCGGCGAGAACGTCTATTTCATGGAGATGAACACGCGCCTCCAGGTGGAGCACCCCGTCAGTGAGATGATAACTGGCGTCGATCTCGTGGAATGGCAGCTCCGCGTCGCAGCGGGAGAGCCGCTCTGGTTTAGCCAGGAAAACATATCTGAATTTGGCCACGCCATAGAAGCCCGGATCTACGCCGAAAAGCCCGACGCCGACTTCGCGCCGTCCATTGGGCGCGTCGCCCATCTCAGCTTTCCGCCACCGGACGTTGCGCGGATCGATTCCGGCGTGCGCGCAGGTCAGGAGGTCACCCCCTACTACGACCCCATGATCGCGAAGGTGATCGTGCACGCAGGCGACCGAGAGGCCGCCTTCGCCAGGCTGTCGACAGCTCTGGAGGCGACGCGCGTCGCCGGTCTTGAGACGAATACGGATTTCCTCCGCCGCCTCGCCGCGCATCCGGCGATGGTGGCGGGCGACGTCTCGACGCGCTTCATTGACGAGCATCGCGATTATCTGTTTCCAGCGGAAACGGTCAGCGACCATGCCCGCGCCGCGCTGCTCTTTGCCCTCGAATGCGAGGCCCGCGCGGCCGCCCGGCCCGCGCACGCCGCCGATGGCCCGTGGGCGTCGCTTATGGGCTTCCGGCTCAACAAGCCGGCGAAGGCGGTCTACTGGCTCGATGAAGGCGGCGAGCCCGCCATCGCCCGCGTCCTGACGGACCCTGACGATCCTGCGCTGCGCCATGCGGAGATTGAAACGCAGACCGCGGCCGCGCTGCGGCGAAAAGGAGACGTCCAAAGCGATATACGGACGTTTTCCTTCCGCGCGGAAGGAACGCCGGACGCGCTCTCCATTGAGATTGACGGGCTCGCGCGAAAGGGCGCGGTCGCCGAAACGACTGAGGGCTGGCGCGTCTTCATCGGTGAGGCGTCCGCCGATTTCCGAAGGCTCGACCCCTTGTCAGGCGCTGGCGCGGACGGGTCGGCCGCGGGCTCGCTGAAAGCGCCGATGCCGGGGGTCGTCACGGCGCTGAAAGTGGAGGCCGGCGCGCGCGTCGCGGCGGGCGACACCCTCATTGTTATGGAGGCGATGAAGATGGAGCACGCGATAAAGGCGCCGGGCGCAGGGCGCGTCACTGGCGTCCGCTTCGCCGTCGGCGATCAGGTCGGCGACGGCGCGCTGATGGTCGATTTCGAGCCGGAGGCGTAAGGCGCCAGCGTGACTGATAGCGTCCATATCGTCGAGGTGGGCCCGCGCGACGGCCTTCAGAACGAGAAGGTGACCGTCAGTGTCGAGACGAAAATCCGGCTGGTCGAGCGCCTCGCGGCGACGGGTTTCCGAACAGTTGAGGCCGGCGCGTTCGTTTCGCCGAAATGGGTCCCGCAAATGGCGGCCAGCGACGAGGTGCTACGTCGCGTCAAGCGGCGGCCGGGCGTCGCCTATCCCGTCCTGACGCCCAACATGAAAGGCTATGACGCGGCGCGCGCCGCCGGCGCCGACATGGTGGCGGTCTTCGGCGCGGCGTCGGAAACGTTCAGCCGTAAGAATATCAACTGCTCCATCGCGGAGAGCATTGACCGGTTTCGGCCGATCATGGAGGCCGCAGTCCACGACGGGATTCCCGTGCGCGGCTACGTCTCCTGTGTCCTCGGCTGTCCCTATGAGGGCGACGTGGACGTCGCGAGAGTGGCGGAGGTTTCGAAGATCCTCTTCGAAGCAGGGTGCGCGGAGATTTCCCTCGGCGACACGATTGGCGTCGGAACCCCCCGTCGGACGGCGGAGATGATCCGCGCTGTCCGCGACGCCGTGCCGGCCGAGCGGCTCGCGGGACACTTCCACGACACCTACGGACAAGCTCTGGCAAACGTCTGGACCGCCTACGAGATGGGCGTACGGACGTTCGACGCCTCGGTCGCGGGGCTCGGCGGCTGTCCCTATGCGAAGGGCGCAAGCGGCAATGTCGCCAGCGAAGACGTCATTTATTCCTTTGAACGGTCAGGCGTCCCGACGGGCGTCGACCTCGATGCGGTGATTGAATCGGCGGCGTGGATTTCCGACGCCCTGGGACGCCGCCCCGAAAGCAAGGTGACGCTCGCGCGCGCGACCTCCTGACAGTGGCTTACTCCCCTGCGCCGTCGAGCGCGGCGAGAACATCCCGCGACAGCGCCGCAATATCGAAACGCGTTCCGCCGACCTCGTCAAAGCCGCGGCGTACGATGACGACATTCCGCTCCGGGATGATCATTACGTGCTGGCCGCGATTGCCGCGCGCGGCGTAGCTGCCCGCCGGCAGCTTAAACCGTTCGCCATAGAGCCAGAACTGCGCGCCATAGCCGGGACGGGGTTCGCCATTGGCGCGCGCCGCCAGCGGCTGGGCGGGGTGAGGGCTCGACACATATTCCACCCACCGTTCGGGGAGGATGCGGCGGCCGTTCCAGACGCCGTCATTGAGGTAGAGAAGGCCGAGGCGGACAAGGTCCGGCGCCGTCGTCCACACCTGGCTCGACAGGACGAAGTCGCCGTTCCAATCGGTCTCAAGATACGTATTCCGCATGCCGATCGGATGGAGCACGCGCTCGAACGGAAATCGCCGGAACGCCTTGTCGTCGTCCATCCGCTCCCGGAGCGCCCGGACCGCCGCCATGGTGTCGTTATTGGCGTAGCGCCAGTTCTCGCCGGGCGCCGCGACCTTGCGGCGGGTGATGGCGTGATCGACAACGCGGCCGCCGCCGAAATAGACATCGTCGGTGCGGTTCCCCGCGGGCGTCGAATCAAGGCCGCTCGCCATGCGCAAGAGATTGTCGAGCGTGATCTCGCCGCGGGGATCGCCGGAGCCCGACCAGGCGTCGAGGCCCGCCCTGTCCGCGACGCGCAATAGGCCGGCGTCATCCTCAGAAAGCTCGAACAATCCTTCCTCCACCGCGGCGCCGATCACAGTCGCCGCAATGGACTTCGCCACCGACCAGGTGCGCTGGGAAACGTCGGGGCCGAAGCCTTCGCGGTACCGTTCGGCGATCACCTCGCCGTCCTTCAGCACCAGGACGGCCGTCGTCTCGGTTCCCTCGCCATAGGTCTTGCGGTCGAACGCGTCGCCAACCGCTTTGACAAGCGCCCCGTCTTCGCTGAGCGCCCGCGGCAAAGGCCGGGGCAGGTCCCGGGTCATGCGGACCTTCGCCTGCGGCAGACGCGCGGCCATCTCCGGATCGGCGCCGGTGGGCAGTTGCGCGCAGCCGAGGTGCGGGCGCCAGGCGGCGACGCGGGGCGGCTGACGCCGATCGAAGGCCACAGAGACCGTCTTCTTTTCTTCGTCGATCTCCGCTGCCGGCAGAGCGTCCAACGCCTCGCGCAGGTTTGGATAGACGCGGGCGAATTCATCGCCGTCGAGCTGTTCCGGCGTGCGGCCCGCGTTGAAGACGCCCGAACAGGTGAACGCCGCCTTGTAGCCAGCCGCAAGCGACAAGCCGGCGAGATCGGCGGAAGAAAGCGTCGGCGATTGCGCGGCGGCGGACGCCCACAGCCCCGCGATGACGCTCACGCGCGCGATTATCTTCCGCATACCCTATCCTCTTTCTACAGAAGCTCATTCATACTTACATGCGCTCGGCCTTTGGCCGGCCTCGCCAAGATTGGCGGCGCAATCACAGCGACGAGGACGCCCCGCCGCCAAGGTTAACGCTCGATTAACCCTCATCAACCAAACGCGAAAGCATGATGCGCAGGCGTTGGCTGCGCAGCCCCCGCATGCAATTATGGACGCTGGGGCCTTTGGACAGCGGCGACGAATCGAGGAGCGCGTGATGGCGACGCATCGCGGGAGTTACTTCACCATGGGGCCGGTCCGTTCCGTCGCTTGCGCCGCCTTGGCCGCCGCCTTCGCCCTTTTAGGCGGCGCGCATGCGCAGGAGCCCGCCTCAGGAGCCGACGCAGCGGCCTTCAACGCATGGCTCGAAGGCTTCAAGCGCGAGGCGATTTCCGAAGGCGTTAGCGCGGACCTGCTGGAGCGCGAACTCACCGGCATGACAGTCAATGAGCGTGTCTTTGACCTGAACGACAACCAGCCCGAATTCTCCCGGGCGATCTGGGATTATCTCGACAGCGCCGTCTCTGAAACGCGGCTCGCCAATGGCCGCGAGGGATACGCGCAGGAAAAGGCCCGTCTTGCCGCAATCGAAGAGACATACGGCGTCGATGCGGAAATTCTGGTCGCCATTTGGGGGCTTGAAAGCGCCTATGGCGAGATCATGGGCGACTATGACGCGCTTCGAGCGCTGGCGACCCTCGCCTGGAAAGGCCGGCGCGTCTCTTACGGCCGCGGCCAGCTCATCGGCGCGCTCAAGATACTTGAGGGCGGATATGCCCGACGCGACGAGTTGAAGGGCTCGTGGGCCGGCGCCATGGGCCAGACCCAGTTCATCCCGACCACCTACCTCGCGTATGCAGTGGACGCGGACGGCGACGGCCGGCGGGACATCTGGTCGAACCTTGATGACGTTTTCTCGTCGACGGCGAACTATCTGTCGAAATCCGGCTATCGGAAGGACGCGCCTTGGGGCGTCGAAGTGAAGCTGCCGGCGGACTTCGATTTCAGCGCAGCGCCGCCGTCGGCGCGCAGGCCGGTCGCCGCCTGGGCCTCGGCGGGCCTCAGGGCCGCGCGGGGCGATCTCCTGCAAAGCTACGACCTGAACGCCGCAGCGCGGCTAATCTCGCCTGCCGGGGCGCGCGGGCCCTCGTTCCTGGTCTTTTCAAACTTCGACGCGATCTTGAAATATAACCGATCGACGGCTTACGCCCTCGCCGTCGGCATGCTGTCGGACGGCGTCGCAGGCCGGCCCGCCCGCGCGCTGGGCGCGTGGCCGCGCGAGGACCGGGCGCTGTCGCTGTCGGAGCGCAAGGAATTGCAAGCCTCGTTGCATGCGGCCGGCTTCGATCCGGGCCCGGCGGACGGGGTAATCGGCGCCAATACGAAGAAGGCGCTGCGCGCCTGGCAGAAATCTGCGGGCCTGCCGGCTGACGGATATGCCTCCGCCGCGACGCTCGACGCCCTGAAGGGGTCGCCGAGCCCCTGACGGTCAGGCGGATGGCGACGGCTCCCCGCCAAACGCCGTCGAAGAAAATTCACAATCAATCGGGCGCGTAAGCACTTGCCGACGCCAGCGGCCTCAGGTACGTCCAACGGCATTGCGGCAACGCAGCAAAACCGACCGGTTGAGACCGTGAACCGATATCGGACGCTGGCGTCGCCGGACTGTCCGCCTTCTCGCGTCCCACTCCCATTAGCGAGACATGAGGAAAGGCGAACGGTGATTTTTTGACTTCGACACTATGTCGACCGCTCGGCAAAGCGCGCGATCACCCAAGAAAAACAAGGAGGAATCCTGATGACGACAGCCACCAAGACGACCACCGACACGACGGCGACCGCCAAACCCGCCGCCAAGCCCGCGGCGCCGAAAGCGGCCGTGAAGGACGACAACGAAAGCGCGTTCGCGTTTTCCGGCGCGGCGCGCGACCAGTATGACGCTCTCCTTAAGGCGTTCAATGACAACGCCGAGGAGATGCAAGGCCGCACTCAGGAGATGCTCGACGCGAGCCGCGAGACCTTCGAGGCCATGCAGACCCGAATGCAGGAGACGAGCGCGGAGTTGATGGAGGCGGCGCGTCAGGAAATGACCGACGCCGTCGATTTCGCCAACGAGCTGACCCGCGCCAAGACCATGGGCGAAGCGCTGGAGATGCAGCGCGACTACTGGACGCGCCTGTTCGAAGGCCGCGTGGAGCGCGTGCGCTCCATGACCGAGGCGAGCATGGAGGCGATGCGCGAGACCACCGAGCCGACGCAACGCTCCATGCAGGCGGCGTTCTCGTCAAATCCGTTCGCCTCTTTCTTCCCGTCGGCGCAAAAGTAGCGCACGGCTCGACGCGCGCGATACGCCCGTTATATGGGCTATGGCGCGCGACACGACGCAGGATGAATTTGCTTCCGAAGCCCCCGGCCCGAGCGCCGGGGGCTTCGCCGTTACTGCGCCCTTAAAGCCTGCGCGCCTTCGCTGGGATGGCCCCAGCGGGACGCCGCGCTCAACCGACTTCAACGATATCTACTTCGCCGGCGACGGCCTCTCCGAGGCGCGCCATGTTTTCCTCGGCGGCGCCGGCCTCGCAGATCTCTTCGCGGCGGCCAGCGCGCGCACGCGCGATGTCGTCATTGGCGAGACCGGCTTCGGGACCGGCCTCAATTTTCTGGCCGCATGGGAATTGTGGCGGCGTCGCCCGCGCGCGCCTCGATCGCGCCTTTTATACTTTTCCTGTGACCTCTTTCCTCTGACCCCGGAGGACCTGGCGCGCGCGCACGAAGGCGTCTGCGCTGCCCACCCGGACATTCGCGATCTTGCGGCAGGGCTGCAGGCCGCCTACCCGCAGCCTGATCCCGGCGCGCATGACATCAAGATCGCGGAAGACGTGCGTCTTCGCCTGCTGTTCGACGACGCGGCGGCGTTCGCGCGCGAGACGTTCCGCGCGGACGCCTGGTTCCTTGACGGATTTGCGCCGGCGAAGAACCCGGACATGTGGCGCGCTGAGGTTCTGAACGCAGTCGCGGCGCGGTCAAAGCCGGGCGCGCGGCTCGCCACTTTTACGGCGGCGGGAGCGGTGCGCCGCGGGCTCGAGGCGGCGGACTTCACCGTGGAGAAACGCGCGGGCTTCGGCGCAAAGCGCCACATGCTGACGGCGACGTTTAACGGCGGGGATGGCGCGCAGGGCGGAAAACAAAATCGCCCGGCGTGGTTCGATACGTCCGCGGCGCGTCGCATTTCCACCGGCGCCCGCGTCGCGATCGTCGGCGCAGGCGTCGCCGGCGCGGCGGCGGCGGACGCGCTTGCGCGTCGCGGCTGCGCTTCGGTGATCTTCGACCCTCTCGGACCCGCGAGCGGCGCATCGGGCAATCCGGGCGGCCTTATCATGCCGCGGCTCGACCTTGGCGGGGCCGCCCCGGCGCGATTCTTTCGCGAGGCGTACCTCTTCGCCCTTGAGACGATCGCCCGGCTCCGGTCGGATGCGAAGCGAGACATCTACAATGAGTGCGGCGCGCTGCTCCAGGCGACGGACGATGACGACCGTGCGCGACAGGAAAAGCTCATCGCCGCGGGCGTCCTGCAGGAAGGCCATTTGCAGGCGCGATCCGACGGTCTCTTTTTCCCGAAAGGCGGCGTCATCGACCCCTCAGCCTATGTGGCCGCGCTTCTCGGCGACGCGGAGGTTCGGCGGACGGCCGTCGACGCGGTTGAGCCGGGACCGACCGGCGTGCGCGTCGCGACATCAAAAGGCGTTGAAGCGTTCGACGCGGTCGTTATCGCCAATGGCCGCGATGCGCTGCGCTTTCGCGAAGCGCGCACGCTGCCCCTTTCCGGCGTCGCGGGGCAGGTCGACTGGCTGCCGGACGCCGCCGCGCCGCCTCATGCGATCGCGGCAGGGCCCTACGCCGCGCCCGCGCCCGGCGGCGGCCTTTTGATCGGCGCGACCTATGAGAAAATGAGGCCGGGAGAGGCGCCGACGCCCTCACAGGAGGCGACCCGCGATAACATCGATGCTGCGCGCGGCCTTGGCCTCGACATTCCCCACGACGCGACCACGTCGCCGCGAGCGGCCGTGCGGTGCCAGACGCCAGACCGCTTGCCGATCGTGGGCCCCGCGCCCGATTGGGGCGACTTCAGCGGCGCATATGACGATTTGCGCTTCGGCCGGCCCGGCCCCTATCCACAGGCGCAGTACGCGCCAGGCGTCTTCTTCCTCATCGGGCTCGGCTCCCGCGGCCTTGTCACGGCGCCCTATTGCGCCGCGATCCTCGCCGCGCAGATGCTTGGAGACTCGGCCATCGCTGACGAAAAAGTCACTGCTGCGCTGCATCCAGGCCGTTTCTTCATTCGCGATCTAAAGCGTGCGCGGCCGACGCGTTGAACGCCCTCCTCCGTAGGATACTGTATCGGGGGATACTAAATGTGGTAAATGCGCCGAGCCTCGTCTTCGGAAATGAGTTGATCGTACTCAAGGGCGTTCCCGTCGCCACCGGAGCCAATAAACCAAGGACGCCGCAAGCGCTTCAAATCGACAAGACCCGCGATGGCGCGTCGTCCATGACCGTATCCAGCACCTGCTTCAAATCTAATGGCATATGCGTAGTCACCAGGAGCGAGTCCTTGAAGCTTAGTCGCCTCGGCTAGGGCTGCGACGACGCTTGGCGTGTGAAAACTGAAGCCAGGGTCCATATGAACAACGGGGTAGAAGTAATCACGCTGATTGTTAACCAATCGGCGCTTATGCGATTCCTTAAGCGGCACTCGCAAGTGAAACTCGAATGCTCCTCCCGGGAAGTCGACTCTTGAAGGCTTTCGCCAAAGCCTCTTAGGTCGCGCGGCCAGAAAATCGCCAACTGCGGTGAGGAAAAGATCACTTTCCAGTGCCGAATAAATATTGTCTGGGTTCTGCATAATGAGAGACCCATCTTCGTCTGACGACAACAAAAAACCTGACGTTTTTGTGGCCAGCTCAGTAAATGCTAACTCGGTCATATCGATCTCCCTTGCGACAACACCATCACAATCCTGACGTGCTCGCAAGTCGATTGAGAAACGCAAAAGTTGTTCTTCTGCAACACAGCGGAATGAGTTATCCGAGCTGTGCAAACTCGAAATTGAAACTTGAGCTGGAGCCCAGAAAATGCAGGAAACGCCCTTCGGTCCGGTTCTGGGCAATGTGCTGGAAGGCATCGGCAGGACGCCGATGGTGCGGGTCAACCGTATAGACACGGGGCCTTGCGAGTTGTTCCTTAAGCTGGAGGCGAACAATCCGGGCGGCTCCATCAAGGACCGGATTGGCCTCGCCATGGTCGAGGCGGCGGAGAAGGAAGGCAAGCTGAAACCCGGCGGCGCAATCGTCGAGGCGACCGCCGGCAATACCGGCCTCGCCCTCGCCCTAGTCGCCGCGCAGAAAGGCTACTCGATCACCATCGTCGTGCCCGACAAGATGGCGCAGGAGAAAATCTTCCACCTGAAAGCGCTCGGCGCAGACGTACGCCTCACCCGCTCCGACGTCGCGAAAGGACACCCGGACTATTACCAGGAGGTCGCGCAAGCTATCGCCGACGAGACCGGCGCCTTCTACGTCAATCAGTTCGGGAACGAAGCGAACCCCACGGCGCACGAGGAATTCACTGGCCCGGAAATCTGGGGGCAGATGGATGAGGACATGGACGCGATGGTGGCCGGCGTTGGATCGGGCGGCACCATCACAGGCCTGTCGCGGTTCTTTCAGCGGGTCGCGCCGCATGTGGAGATGGTGCTCGCCGATCCTGTGGGCTCAATCCTCACCGATCTCGTCAATACCGGCGTCAAGCCGAACGCCGTCGGCTCCTGGCTGGTGGAAGGCATTGGCGAGGATTTCATCCCCGACGTCTGCGATCTTCAGTACGTCAAGAAAGCCTACGCCATCTCCGACAAGGAGAGCTTCGAGGCGGCGCGCGACCTTCTGAAGCTTGAGGGCATTCTCGGCGGTTCGTCGTCCGGCACCATCCTCGCGACGGCGCTGAAATACTGCCGCGAGCAGACAGAGAAAAAGCGCGTCGTCGCGTTTGTTTGCGACCGCGGCGATAAGTACCTCTCCAAGATGTACAATGACTACTGGATGTACGATCAGGGGTTCCTGAAGCGCGCGCCGAAAGGGGACCTCACCGACCTCATCTCGCGCCGCCATTCGGAGCGCGCGACCGTCACCGTCAAGCCTGACGATACGCTGATGGTCGCCTACGGACGGATGAAGCTCTATGATATTTCGCAGTTGCCGGTCTTGAACGAGAAGGCGGAGATCGAAGGCCTTCTCGACGAGGAGGACATTCTCTTCTCCGTCGTGCGCAACCGCGACAAGTTCAAGGACCCGGTGAAGTCGGCGATGACCTACCGCGTCGACACGCTCGACGCCGCCGCGCCGATAGAGGAGCTTCTCCCCGTCTTCGCGCGCGGCCATGTTGCGGTCGTCCTTAAAGGCGGACGCTTCGAGGGACTTATTACGCGGACGGACTTGTTGAACTATCTGAGGCTGCAGGTGGCGTGAAGAAGTAACCGATCAGCTAACTGAATTTATTCAAGTAGCCGTCAATCTGAACTTTATCAATAATCGCTTTGACAATACGGTCAAGAGGTTTGCCTTCCCGATAGTCTGCTGGAGCAAAATAGTTGATCCGCCCCTCCTTCATCAGCTTTTGAGGTTTCTGAACGGCCCCCTTCTGACGCGGCGGATAAACCGCAATCGAATGACCGTGCTGCTCTTTAACCAGTCTGAAAGAAGGGATATCGGTGTCTCCGTCACCAACAAAAACAATATTTCTAAATGGGACGGCCCTATCTCGATGGGGTATGTAGCGGTTTATCGTCGAGTGATCATGAACATCCAAGCTTCCTTTGTTTATACGAAACAGGTATTGAGTTTTAGTGGTATAATTGATTGAAAGGGCGGGCCAAATCGCCACCCCACTAGCATCAAACTGGAAAGCTGAAGCGTATATCTTTTTGAAATGTTTGCTAATTGCGGTTCCAACAATCATCTCCCGGATACCAGAAGAAATCACGTAATGAGAGATGTCGATTGCCGCTTCATCGGCATACGCATTTATTCGATCAAACCAACCTTTGGTCTCTTCCTTCGCCCCTCTACCTCGGTAAGAAGTAAGGCCATTGAATAGCTTTAACTTGGCTCCATATGATTTGAAATCATCTGGCCGTATGGGCACGTCATGCGCGCGCGCTCTCTTCAGCATTAGCCCCATATACATCAAGACTTCGTCGGCCTCATGTTTTTTGGCGAGGGCCTTTACTTCTCTCCAAAACTCAGGGCCATTTGCCTTCACGGCAGGAATGAAATCCCGCTCCTGCATATTGCCAGGAGCCAAAGTCCCATCAAAATCGTAAGCTATTGCGAGGGGGATGCGGGAATTCGGCACGGCCTTTGGTTCACCCTTTGGGCGGGTATGGGTCTTTACCATAGGTATTCCGAGCACGAATCTGACCATTCTTGCCCTTCAGGAGCGCCTCACCTCCTGAACCGCGAGCCAGTCTGCGCGCTTCTTTCCACGCAGTTTCTTGGTCTGAATGAACGGAAGAGGCACGGGAGGCTCCCTCACGCTTTACTGCCCACCCATCCGCTCTTTTGGATGTCCAAAAATTCTTGCTGCTTGCCATTTTCACTTCCTTGAACTAGAACAAATCGTGAATATCACGATTCAGATTATACACAAAGGGCTTATTGAGAGATGATCCTCTACGGCCTCAAAACCTGCGACACCTGCCGCAAGGCGCGCAAGGAACTGGACGCAGCTGGCGTCGCTTATCAGTATAAGGACGTGCGCGCCGACGGGATTTCGGCGGCCGACGTAAAGCGTTGGGCCGGCGCGAGCGATGGCGGCTGGGAAAAGCTGCTCAACAAGTCGTCGACCACCTGGCGGAGCCTTGATGACGCCGACAAGGACGGGCTTGACGAGGCGAAAGCGATTAAACTGCTCGTCGACAACCCGACCCTCATCAAACGGCCAATCATCGAGAATGACACGCAGGTCTTTGTCGGCTGGAAAGCGGATGTGAAGGATGCGCTTCTCGGTTAGGCTCGCCATCCATGGACGCCACCACCGCACTGCCCGTCGCCGACGACGTGACGCCCGCCTTCATGTCGGAAGGTGCGCTTGCGGGCGACGCGGACGCCGCGAAGCTCCGGCGCGACGGATTCGTCATAAAGGACTTCGGCTTCGCGGACGCTGATCTCGCCGCGGCGGCGGACGCGACCCGGCGCGTCGGGGCGGCCGGCCATATCCGCGCTCAGGACCTGTGGCGTCGCGATACCGCGGTCCGGCGCATAGCGGCTCATCCGCCGCTGCTCGATTTCCTGTCGCGACTCTACGGCCGGCGCGCGTTCCCGTTTCAGACTCTGAATTTCGTTCGCGGCAGCCAACAGAAGCCGCATTCGGACACGATGCATTTTTCATCGAACCCCGTCCATTTCATGTGCGGCGTCTGGGTTGCGCTTGAAGACATTGCGGCCGAGGCCGGCCCGCTCGTCTACTATCCAGGCAGCCAAAACCTTCCCGTCTATAGCCTCAATGATATTCCTGGAACGGACTATATTGCGCATTATGAGCCGCACGTGCGCGCCGCGCTGGACGCGGGCGGGCACCAGGCTGAGTTCGCCACGCCCAAAAAAGGCGAAGCGTTTATCTGGGCGGCGAACCTCTTCCACGGCGGATCTCGGGTGCAAAACGCGAAACTGACGCGGCTCAGCCAGGTGACGCACTATTACTTCGAGGGCTGCGTCTACACGACGCCCATGCGAGAGGGGCCGCGCGGTCCCCATATACGATCCGTCTTCGACATCTCCCGCGGCGGCCACGCAGCGCAGTCGCGCGGCGGGCGACGCATCTTCCCCGGCCTGCTCACCATGGCGGCGAGCCGCTGGCGCAACCTCAAGCGCGAGGCCCTTTATTCCTGATGCGGCCTGAGATTCTAAGCCGAAAAGCGGCCGCGATGACCACGATTTCGCCACAATTGCGCCGGACTGGCCCCGGAGGAAGCGCCCCACAACCTATAGTTACTGGGGTCAATCATGAAAAAATACATCGCCGAGTTCATCGGCGCCTTCACGCTCGTCCTTGTCGGATGCGGCGCCGCCGTTCTCGCTGGGGCGGAAGTCGGCCAGCTCGGGATTTCGTTCGCCTTCGGTCTCGCCATCGTCGCCATGGCCTATGGGATCGGCCCGGTCTCCGGATGCCATGTGAATCCGGCGGTGTCGTTCGGCGCGTTCATCGCCGGCCGGATGTCGATCGGCGATCTTGTCGGATACGCAGCCGCGCAGACCGTCGGCGCGGTCGCGGGCGCCGGAACGCTGCTGGCGATCGCGTCGGGCGCGGCCGACTTCAGCCTTGCGGAAAACGGGCTCGGCCAGAATGGGTGGGGGCCCGGCTATCTTAGCGAATACTCGCTTCTCGCAGCGTTCGCTTTCGAGGTCGTCGCCACGGCGATTTTCCTGATCGTCATTCTGGGCAGCACGGAGGAAAGCGCGCCGACGGCGTTCGCCGGCCTCGCGATCGGTCTGACGCTCGCCGCGATCCATATTGTCGGCATTCAGGTTACGGGCGTGTCGGTGAACCCGGCGCGATCGATCGGACCGGCGGTCTTCGTCGGGGGATCGGCTCTGTCGCAACTCTGGCTGTTTATCGTGGCGCCGCTCATCGGGGCCGGAATCGCCGGCGGACTTTACCGCACCGGCCTTCTGGGCGCTTCGAAATAGCCAAGCCCTCGTTCGATCCGATCGCTATTCACCCCTAAAGCGTCATCGCTTCAATCGGAATCGGGACGACGCTTCAGGTCTTCTCTTTTTTCGCGTTTCCGAACGGCCAACCGCAAACACTTGGTCCGGAGACGCCTTTGGGCCGGCGCACGCGCCGGCCTTTATTCTGCGCGCGCCGAAGGGTATGCGTCCGCAATGCCTTGCGATCCGCGCGACAAGGCGAAGCATGAGGGAGGACGGCATGGGGCTCGACGATACAAAGAAGACAAACCGAAGAGCCTTCGCCACCCGCGTCATTCACGCCGGCCAGGCGCCGGACCCCCTGACCGGCGCGGTGATGCCGCCAATCTACCAAACCTCGACCTTCGCCCAGGAAAGCCCGGGCGTTCACAAGGGCTTCGTCTACGCCCGCGGCGCGAACCCTACGCGCTTCGCCTATGAGCGCTGCATCGCAGATCTCGAAAATGGCTCGCGCGGCTTCGCCTTCGCCTCAGGCATGGCGGCGATCGGGACAATGCTGGAGCTCTTCCCCGCAGGCGCCCACGTAATCGCCACCGACGACGTATACGGCGGCACGTTCCGCCTGTTCGAACGGGTGCGGAAAGACTCCATGGGGCTTCAGATTTCCTATGTGGATCTGTCGAACCCGGAGGATCTGCGCGGCGCGATGCGACCCGAAACGCGCCTCGTCTGGATTGAAACCCCGACCAACCCGATGCTGAAGATCGTCGACATCGAAGCGGTCGCCAGGATCGCCCACGAAAATGGCGCGCGCGTCGGCGTCGACAACACGTTCGCTTCGCCCTATTGCCAGCGCCCGCTCGATCAGGGCGCGGACATCGTGATGCATTCGGCGACGAAGTATCTCGGCGGCCATTCCGACGTCATCGGCGGCGTCCTTGTCGTCGACGACGCGGAGCTCGGCGAGCGGATCGCCTTCCTGCAAAACTCCATTGGCGGCATTCAGGGGCCGTTCGATTCCTTCCTGGCGCTGCGCGGGCTGAAGACGCTAGCCCTCCGCCAGGAGCGCGCCTGCGCCAACGCCATGGCCGTTGCGGAAATGCTGGAGGCGCACGCCGCCGTCTCGCGCATCGCCTATCCGGGCCTCAAATCCCATCCCCATCATGACGTCGCGAAGCGCCAGATGGAGCATTTCGGCGGCATGGCGACGATCTGGCTGAAGGGCGGCCTTGAGGCGTCAAAGACGATGCTGGAACGGGTCGAGGTCTTCACTCTCGCCGAGAGCCTCGGCGGCGTGGAGAGCCTTATCGAGCATCCGGGCCTCATGACCCACGCCTCAATCCCCGCCGAGCGCCGCGCGGAGCTCGGCGTCGACGACAGCCTCGTTCGCCTCTCCGTCGGCGTCGAAGACATCTCCGATCTCCTCGCCGACCTTGAGCAGGCGCTGGCTGGGCTTTAGCCGCCACGCCCGCGCCTCAACCGCGGCGCGACCCTGTCCCATCGCGCTGAAATGCGGCTAGGTTCATCGTTTCGCCAGCCTGAGCAGTTTCTCCAATCATGGCAGCAGAAGCTTCCACCGACGCCTCCACCATCGCCGAACGGATTGACGCCGCCTTCGCCCCGTTTAGCGCGGTGCTGAACGACATCATCTTCGTATCGGTGAGCATTGCGGGCGTGCGGCTGCCGTTAGTCGTCATCTGGCTGATCGCGGCGGCGGCGGTCTTCACCTTCAGCTTCCGCTTCGTGAACCTGCGCGGGTTTCGTCACGCCTGGTCGCTGCTTCTCGGCCGCGCGCGCCGCGACGATAGCGGCTCGGAAACAGCGGCGGGCGAGATCTCGCATTTCGAGGCGCTGTCGAGCGCATTGTCGGGCACTGTCGGACTTGGGAATATTGCGTCCGTACCCGTTGCAATCTGCCTTGGCGGTCCCGGCGCGGTCTTCTGGATGATTGTCGCCGGCTTTCTCGGCATGTCGTCGAAGTTCGCTGAATGCGCGATGGCGGTGAAATACCGTCAGATTGGCCCGGACGGCCGCGTCCTCGGCGGGCCAATGTTCTATATCGAAGACGCGTTCAGGCGGCGCGGCGCAGCGCTTGCGGGCCGCATCGCCGCAGTGTTCTTCGCGGTCTTCTGCATGGCTGCGTCGGTGTCGATCTTTCAGGTGAACCAGAGCCACGCCCAGTTTGCGGAGGTGACAGGCGTCTCCGCACCCTTAGCCTATGGCGTTATCCTGTGCGGCCTCGTCGCCATCGTGATTCTCGGCGGCATCAGGAACATCGGCCGCGTCACGCGACTCCTCGTGCCCGGCATGGCCGGGCTTTACCTGCTCGCCGGCCTCTCGATCGTTATCTTGAATATCGGCGAACTGCCGGGCGCATTCGCCCTCATCTTCCAGAACGCCTTCGGGTTCGAGGCGGCGGGCGGCGGCGTCGCGGGCGCGATCATCAACGGCGTCCAGCGCGCGACCTACTCAAGCGAAGCGGGGGTCGGCTCGGCCGCCATCGCCCACGCAGCGGTCAAGACCGACGATCCGCTGACCGAAGGCTATGTGGCGCTTCTTGAGCCGTTCATCGACACCATCGTCGTCTGCTCGATCACCGCGCTTGTTATCATCGTCACCGGCGTTTACGAGCCCTTCCTCTACGTGGAGCGCTCTGCGATTGTCGGCATCGAACTGACGTCCGCCGCGTTTGAGCAAACATTCGCCTGGTACCCTTACGTCCTTCTCGTCTCGGTCATCCTGTTCGCATTCTCAACGCTCATGTCGTGGGCCTATTACGGCGCGCAGGCCGCGGCGTATTTATTCGGCGTCAGGCGGTCAGTGGACGTTGCGTTCAAGCTCATCCTGTGCGCGATCCTGTCGACCGGCGCGGCGGTCTCTCTCTCCGCCATCATCGATTTTATCGACGCGATGCTGTTCGCCATGTGCATTCCGAACATCATCGCCCTTTATCTTCTGCTGCCGGAGCTAAGACGCGACCTCTCGGACTATGAAGCGAGAAACGGCCTTGCGTCGGCGACACGGGCGAAATTCGCGGCCGGCGACACGTGATGCGGAGGCGACGGCGGCGTCGGCGTCATCGTTCTACGAATGCGGCAAGCTCCGCGCGCAGTTCGGAAAGTCCCTCGCCGGTTTCGGCCGACGTCGCCATGACGACCGGGTGGGCGGCCGGCCGCTTTGAAATGGCGGCGAGGACGCCGTCCCGTACGGACGGAACCGCTGACGGCTTGATCTTGTCGATCTTCGTCAGGACGATCTGGTAGTTGACGGCCGCCGCGTCGAGCATGTCCATCATGTCGTGGTCAGCGGGCTTCAGCCCATGTCGGCTGTCGACAAGGAGGCAAACCCGGCGGAGCGCCGTCCGTCCCCGGAGAAAATCGTTCGTCAGCCGCGTCCAGCGTTCGACGTCGCTCTTTGAGACCTTTGCAAAGCCATAGCCCGGCAGGTCGACGAGCCGCATGCGCCCGCCAAGGTCGAAATAGTTGATCTCCCGCGTGCGGCCCGGCGTGTTGGAGGCGCGGGCGAGGCCATTGCGCCCGGTCAATGCGTTCAGAAGCGAGGACTTGCCGACGTTTGAGCGTCCGGCGAACGCGACCTCCGGCCCATCCTCATCGGGCAGCGTCTCAAGCGAGACGACGCCAAGCATGAAGTCGCACGGTCCCGCAAAAAGTTTGCGGCCCGCCTCCAGAAGCCTCCCATCGACGGCGTCATTCATGCTCGAACACGGGCCTGCCGCCCGGCTCACTCTCCGGGGGCCGGCGCCTTCAGCTTCTTCAGGAAGGAAAAGCGCTCGCCCCAGTCAATCTCGACGCCATTCTTCCGCATAATGAAGTATTGCTGCGCGATCGACAGCGCGGTGTTCCAGAACCAATAGAGCACGAGCCCTGAGGCGAAGCCGGCGAACAGGAACATGAACATTAACGGCATCAGATTGAAAATCATCTGCTGCGTCGGGTCGGTCGCCGGCGGATTGAGCTTCGTCTGGAACCACATCGCCGCGCCCATCAGGAGCGGCAAGACGCCAAGGCCGAGGAACGCGCCAATAAGCGGGATCGCCGTCGGGTCATAGGGCAACAGGCCGAAGAGGTTGAAGATCGACGTCGGGTCCGGCGCGGACAGGTCCTTGATGTAGCCGAGAAAGCCCTCATGGCGCAGCTCGATGGTCACGAACAGCGTCTTGTAGAGCGCGTAGAAGATCGGCATCTGAACCAGAATCGGAAGGCAGCCGGCGAGCGGGTTCAGCTTCTCTTTCTGATAGAGCTTCATCATGTCCTGTTGAAGCGCCATCTTGTCGTCGCCGTGCTTCTCCTTAAGCTTTTCGAGCTGAGGCTGCAGCTTCTTCATCTTCGACATCGACTCGTAGGCTTTGTTCGCCAGCGGGAACAAAACCGCCTTGATGACGAGCGTCAGAAGCAAAATCGCGACGCCGAAATTGCCGGTGAGATTGCCGAACAGGTTCAGGAGGAAGAAAATCGGACGGGTCAGGATGAAGAAGTTGCCCCAGTCCACCGCCCGGTCGAAGTCCCATACGCCAAGGCCGCCAGCCTCCGGCTCCTTCTCGTACTGGCGCAGAATGTCGACGACCTTCGCGCCGCCGAAGAGGTTCGAAGTCAGCTTGATCTCGCCGCCGGCTGGCACCTCGCGCGGGTCCATTGAGTAACTGGCGCGGAAGATAGGCTCAGCTTCGGTGCCGACGTTTCTGAGCTCGGCCTTAAAGTTCTCGCCCTGCGGCGGAATTGCGGCGGCGAGCCAATACTTGTTGGTGATGCCGACCCAGCCGCGTTCGCCCGCCTTCTCGACGACCGCCGTGCGCGCTTTCTTGTATTTGCGCTCGAAAAGCGAGTCCCCGACGATCGCGATCGGCCCCTCGTGCAAGATGAGAAAGTCGCGGAAGTCCTCAGGGATGTTCCGTTGAATGACGATGCCCCAGGGGACGACCGTCTCCGCCTCGCGCCCCGTATTGCGCACCGTGTCCTCGACGGTGAACATGAACTTGTCGTCCACTGAGAGCGTCCGCTCAAAGACAAGCGCGCCTTCGCGGCGCGTGAGCGTCACCGGCGAGGAAGGGGTCAATGTCGCGCCCTCGTCCGCCGTCCAAAGAGCGCCGGCGCCGTCCTTGCCGGCGGCGAGCCAGCCCTGCTCGATATAATGGCCATGCTCTGCGGCGACGGGACTTAAGAAGCGGATGCGCGCGCTTTCAGGATCGACCGCCTCGCGGAAGTTCTTGAGCTGGAGGTCGTCGATCCGCGCGCCGGCGAGATTGATCGAGCCGACAAGCTCCGGCGTGTCAATTTTCACCCGGCCCGGCGCCTCGGCCAGCGCCGCCTCGACGGGCACGACGTTTGACGGCGCGACGCCGCCAGCCACCGGCGCGAAGCTCGCCGCGCCGGCGGGCCCCGAGAGCGCGTCGACAGCCCCCTCGCCCGCCGCTTCGGCCGCAGCCGCGGCCTCTTCTTGGGCGGCCTGCTGAGCCGCCTCGTAGGCTTCGCGCTGCGGCCCGAGCACGAACATCTCCCAGCCGATGATGACGGCCATGGAAAGCGCGATCGCGAGAATGGTGTTGCGGTCCATCAACAGGTTCCGATTTCTGACGTCGGCGCAGGCGCCGCGACGCGCCTGCGTCGGGCGCGCGCCCGCCCCTCATGTGCGCCTTTTGGCGAGGGTTAAAAGGGCGCGCTTCATGTCGTCAAGCATAAGCGCATAGGGTCGCGAAGCGGCCGGGGCCCTGGCGATGACGATATAGTCGCATCCGGCGTCCGCTGCGCCGGGAAACGCTTCGGCGGCCACGGCCTTCAGCCGGCGGCGAATGCGGTTGCGGCGCACCGCGCCGCCAAGTTTCTTGGTCAGGGTGTAGCCGACGCGCGGCGGGGCGGCGTCGCCACGCGGGCGACGCACCAGCAGAAATCCTGGCGTTCCGAAGCCGGGCGCGCGTCTCGCGGCGACGAAGTCCCGCCGCGCCTTGATGGTTTCGGGCGATCCGGCTGTCTCAGGCGCTCTATCTGCGCCAGGCATGCGGCCCCCGAACGCGGTCGGCGCCCTACGCAGACAGCTTCTTGCGGCCGCGCGCGCGGCGGCGGGCGAGCACCTTGCGGCCGGCCTTGGTGGCCTTGCGGGCGCGGAAGCCGTGACGGCGCTTTCGGACAAGCCGGCTCGGTTGATACGTGCGTTTCATGGCGGCGAACCGTACCTTCTGAGTGAATTTCGAAGCGCGGCAGGTAAAAGACCGAACGCCGAGCGTCAAGCTTTTCGGAGCGCCGGGGGCGCGGGCGGCGCAGGTTTTAGGCTCCGCCCTATCGCGCCAACGTGACGGGGCGTCATGGATTGTCACTCGCGCCGCGATCGCGCGAGGCTATGTAAGGCGCGACGCTATGTAAGGCGCGACAAGGGCGCCGGCCAGCCGGCGAAGCGGGAGCCGCGGAGAAATGACTGAAATTATTGAGGCTGCCGGCAAATCGGCCGGAGAGGAGATCGCTTCGAGCGACGAGGCGAGCGACGAAGCGACCGGGGGCCGGATCAAGCGATACCTCCCCATCGCCGTCATCGCGCTCGCGGCGGGGACCGTCTATCTTTCCGGCGCGCACCGCTATCTCAGCCTCGATGCGCTCCGCCAGAATTATGAGAGCCTTACCCAGTTGGTTGAGGCGCGCTTCTGGACCTCGCTCGCCATCTTCGCGCTCATTTATATCGCCGCCGTGGCGCTCTCCCTTCCGGGCGCCAGCCTGATGACCATTACCGGCGGCTTTCTTTTCGGAACCGCGACCGGGGTCGCGACAGTTGTCGTCGCGGCGACCATCGGCGCAACCATCATTTTCCTCGCGGCGCGCACCGCCTTTGGCGATGTCCTCCGACGTCAGGCGGGCGGCGTCGTCGCGCGGATGGAGGCGGGCCTCAAAGAAAACGCTTTCAGCTACCTCCTGCTCCTGCGGGTCATTCCGATTTTCCCGTTTTTCCTCGTCAATGTCGCTCCAGCCTTTCTCAACGTGCCCCTGCGCGCATTCGTCCTTTCAACCTTTATCGGCATCATTCCCGGCACCTTCGCCTATGTGAGCGTCGGCAATGGCCTCGGGGCGATCCTGGAGACCGGCGGGGAGGTCAATCTGAGCGGCCTTCTCCTGCAGCCGGAGGTGCTGACGCCGATCATCGCGCTCGCCCTCCTCGGCGCGCTGCCAATCGCCTTGAGGGCCTTTGGCGTGAAACTCGACCGAGGCGGCAAAGGGGACGCAGCCGACAGGGCGGAGGAGTCCGCAGCGTGAATGCAGAGCGCGTAACGGCGGATGTCTGCGTCATCGGCGCGGGGTCGGCGGGACTGTCCTTCGCCGCAGGGGCCGCGCAGCTCGGGCGCAAGGTCGTTCTTATCGAGAAAGGCGAAATGGGTGGCGACTGCCTGAACTATGGCTGCGTGCCGTCCAAGGCGCTGCTGGCCGCCGCTGGCGCGGCCCAGAGCGCGCGCGACGGGGCGAAGTTCGGCGTCCATGCCGAGCCGACCGTCGACTTCGCCGGCGTCATGGAGCACGTGCATAGCGTCATCGCCGCCATCGCGCCGGTCGACAGTCAGGAGCGGTTCGAGGGCCTTGGCGTTACGGTTATCCGCGCGCCGGCTCGGTTTGTCGGCCCGCGCGAGGTGGAGGCCGGCGGCCAGCGCATTGAAGCGAAGTTCTTCATCGTCGCTACGGGCTCTCAGCCCTTCGTACCGGATATCCCTGGCCTTTCCGAGGTCGCCTACGACACGAACGAAACGATCTTCGGCCATCGCGTCGCGCCCCGACGCCTTCTCATCCTTGGCGGCGGCCCCATCGGCGTGGAGATGGCGCAGGCCCACCGCCGCCTCGGCGTCGACGTGGCGATTGTGGAAGCGGCGACAATCCTCTCCCGCGACGACGCCGAAGCAGTCGACGTCGTCCGTACACGGCTTCAATATGAAGGCGTCGAGATCATTGAGAACGCCAAGGCGACGTCGTTCGCGACGGCGGCGAACGGCGACATCGAAATGCGCCTTGGCGACGGCAGGACGCTCGTCGGCGACCGTCTCCTCATCGCCGTCGGCAGGCGGATCAATGTCGAGGGGCTCGGGCTTGAAGCGGCGGGCGTTGAAGTGGAAAACGGCCGCCCAAAATGCGACGCCAATTTGCGCACGGCGAACCGGCGAATCTTTCTAGCGGGGGATGTCGCCGGCGGCAAGCAGTTCACCCATGTGGCGGGCGACGATGCGGCGCGCCTCATACGGACCATCCTCTTCAAAGCCGTTTCTTCGAAACGCGACGCGCTTGCGCCCCACGTCACCTATTGCGATCCGGAGATCGCGAGCGTCGGCCTTACCGAGGCGCAGGCGCGAGACGCCCATGGCGACGTCAAGGTTTCGCGCTGGTCGTTCGACGAGAACGACCGCGCCCAGGCCGAACGGCGCATTGACGGCTTCCTGAAAGTCGTCACGAAGAAGAATGGCGACGTCCTCGGCGCCTCCATCGTCGGCAAAAACGCCGGCGAACAGATCGGCTACTGGGCGGCGGCGATGGCCAATGGCTGGAAAATCGGATCCTACACGAGCATGATCGCCCCCTATCCTACGCGTTCTGAAATGGCGAAGCGCGCCGCCGGCGCCTTCTATACGCCAACGCTCTTCTCAGACCGGACGAGACTTCTCGTTCGGCTCCTGTCGACGTTCGATTAGGGCAATGACTGAGACGGACCCTCGTGCAACGGAGCGGCCGCAGGGCTCTTTATCGCTCAAGATCCTTGGGCTGATAATCGCATGCGTCCTTATCGCCGAGGCGGTCGTGCTGATCCCGTCGATCGCCTATCATCGCGTCAGCTATCTTCAGGAGCGCGTCGAAGCCGCATTTCTCGTCAGCATCGCATACGGATCGCCCTATGGCGAAATGATTGAAGCATCTATCGCCGACGAGCTTTTCGCCACGGCAGGCGTAAAGGGCGTCTCTTCCTTACGCGCCGACACGCAGATGCTGATCTATGCGCCGGAGATCGATCCCGGGCCGGGCGGTGGGCCGTCGCCGATGCCGGCGCATTATGTGAACCTTTCGTCCGCCTGGACGATCGAGCGGCTCTTTGCGCCCTGGGCGACCCTGTTCTCTCGCGGCGATGACCTCATCAGCGTCACCGGACGCGCGCGCTATGGCCGCGACGGCAGCGTCACCATTCTCGTCTCTCAGGCGCAGATGCGCCAGGACCTCTTCGTCTACGCCTGCAATGTCTTTTTGTTGTCGCTTTTGATTTCAAGCCTTACCGCATTATTTGTATACATATGGCTTGCGCGCATCATAGTTGATCCCGTCAAGGACATGTCGCGCAACATGATGGCGTTCGAGGCGGACCCGGAATCGCCGCGCAACATCCTCAACCCCAGCGCGCGAAACGATGAACTCGGCATTGCGGAGCGAAGCCTTGCTGGTCTGGAGGCGCGAATGCAAAGGCTATTGTCCGAACGCCGACGGCTCGCCGCCCTCGGCGCCGGCGTCTCCAAGATCAGCCATGATCTCAGAAACGTTCTCGCCTCGGCGCAATTGATGTCCGACCGGCTCGCCAAGAGCGACGACCCGCGCGTCAGGAAACTCAGCCCCCGGCTGATCGCCGCGCTTGACCGGGCGGTAGCCCTCAGCCGCGACACGCTGAAATTTGCGCGGATGGAGCCGAGCGCCCTCAACAAACAGCCGACGAACCTGCGCGCGCTTGTCGACGAGGTATTCGACGACGCGGCGCGGCTCGACGTTGACTTCGTCAACGAAACGCCACCGGATGTGCGGGTCGCGGCGGACCCGACGCATCTTTATCGCGCGATATTCAACATCGTGAAGAACGCCGCCGAAGCGATCGCGCCCCAAGGCGCCGCGCCCGACGCGGACCAGGGCCCGGAAAACGTCAAGGGCCGGATTGTCGTCACGGCCGCCGTCGGAAAAGATGATGACGCCTTTGCGGACGATCGCTCGCTCGTTATCGCAATCGCCGATGATGGCCCCGGCCTGCCGCCGGCGGCGCGCGCGGACCTGTTCGAGCCTTTCAAGGGCTCCCAGAAGCCGGGCGGCTCCGGGCTTGGCGTCGCCATCTCCGCGGAGATCGCGAAGGCGCACGGCGGCCGGCTTGAACTCTCGCGATCGGATGAAACAGGCGCGACATTCGAGCTTGTCCTGCCATATGACGGGGCCGGCGACGTCGCGCAGACCGACGCTGCGTAGTCGACGGCCGCTCACAAGACCCGCGAAAAGGAGCGCCCATGACCGCAGGCCCCGGCACCAATAACGACATCACCGACGTCCCCGGCGTCTCGGTCGGCGCGGCGGAAGACGAACGCGCGCGAACCGGCGCCAGCGTCGTTGTCGTCGGTGCGCCGGCGATCGTCGCCGGCGATGTGCGCGGCGGCGGGCCCGGGACCCGCGAAACGGATCTCCTGCGCCCTTCGACGCTTGTCGACCGCGCCGATGCGGTCGTGCTGTCGGGCGGTTCGTCCTACGGGCTTGCCGCGGCGGACGGCGTCGGGGCGGCGCTGGGGGAGAAGGGCCGCGGTTTTCAGCTGATCGCGACGCCCGGCGTTCCGCCCTCGCCGATCGTTCCTGCGGCGATCCTCTATGATCTCGCCAATGGCGGCGACAAGAACTGGGGCGACGCGCCGCCCTACGCAGCGCTCGGGCGTTGGGCCCTGAACGCCGCGCGCGATGGCGCGGCCGGGCCGATTGCTTTGGGACGCGCAGGTGCGGGCTATGGGGCAAGCGCAGGCGCCGGCGCCGGCGGCCTCGGCTCAGCGTCATTCGCAACCGACGACGGCTGGATGGTCGGCGCGCTCATGGCCGTCAACAGCTTCGGATCGCCGCGCATGCCCGGCTCGGACGCATTCTGGGCGTGGCCCTATGAGCTCAATGGCGAGTTTGGCCGCGCACGCCCGGCGCCGGACGCGCCGCCGGCGGCGGACCTTCCGCCCGACACCAAGCTCGCGGCTGCGACGGCGCGCGCCAATACCACGATCGGGGTCGTGGCGCTCGCGGCGAAGATGTCCCAGGCGGGCGCCGAACGCATTGCGGTGATGGCCCAGGATGGGATCGCGCGGGCGTTGCGGCCGGTTCATGGGCCGACGGACGGGGACGTGATCTTCGTCCTTGCGGTGGACGGCCCCCCGGCCGAGGACCCGCTGACGATTACGCGGCTCGGCGCGATCGCCGCGGACTGCGTCGCGCGCGCCATCGCCCGCGGCGTATATGAATCCGAAAAGCAGGCCGCCGCGCCGCAATCCCGATGACGCCGGCGCGGCCCGCGCCGCGCGGCCAACGCGGGCGAGAAGCCGCCCCATGCGCGCAGCTTGCCTAAAGGGGCGCAATCGGCTTTAACCCGCGCTCCCGCTAGCTGGTTCAGCGACTGCGGGCCCCGCGCACCGGTAGCTCAGTTGGATAGAGCGCATGGCTACGAACCATGAGGTCGGGAGTTCGAATCTTCCCCGGTGCGCCACTGCGTTTTCAGGCTAAAAATTAGCCTCTCCATTCCCCTTAAGTCGTTGAATTACCTCAAAAGGGAGGCTTGGCGAGGCGGTTCTAAATCCATCTCCGCGCCGGTAGGAAAGTTGCCTGGCGAAGGTCAGTTTTAGGACAGTTTTCTTGTCTCTCAAATCCTCTGAACGCCACAGATTCACTGGGCTTTTGAGGAAGTCAAAGGCGGTTCTAAACGACTCCTAAAAAGGGCTTCACCGGCTTGCCGCGATTTGCGATTTTTTCCGCAAGGATCAGCCCGTCGGGTTCTGAGCCGGATTTCTTCTGCACCACATCGCAACGCGGGGTTTGACGCGAAGAAGCTCTTCATCGAAGCGGGGAGCCCGTGGGGTTCGAGCCGAACCGGGGCGAACGGGTTCAACTATTCCTTCAACGTCCGCATCCACGATGAATGCCGTAAATCCGAGCTCTTCAATGATATGATTTAGGCGGAGACCATCGTCATACGATGGCGACGGCGCAAAAAGTCCGTTCGTCCGTACACATTGTTACGCTACACGCTGATTGCCCCAGGGACGCTCTAACCGGCCGATCCTGCCCTCCACCGTTTGGCCGCTATGGCCGAGCCGGCCTGCCATCATAGCGCATCTAATGATCGCATAAAGCCTGGCTGTTTCGTCGAGATTTCGTCAGTAAGCGGAACCGGCAGGTCACCGGTGGCGCAAGATAACTGCCGTCTAATGAAGGCCATGGCCACTTCAGAGCAAGGGTGTCTAATGACTATTTTCGTTCCCCACTCGAATGGCGCGCCAGCCACGCCGCCTCTTCGCCAGGCTCCGGCATGATCTCGCCCCCTTCGAGAACCCAGCTCGCCGGGACATCGGCCGTCAAAACGTCAATCTTGTCCAATGCAATGCCTGTATGCGAATGGATGGAAGCACGCATTTTAGATTTAATCTCCGCTTTATCTGCGTCCGTGCGGCCGGCTCTGATGCTCCCAAACAGAACCGCACTTTTGTCGTTCAATGGTTGGGCGGGCGACTCTTCGGCAAAAAATGCGTGTACGAATTGTTCCGGCGCGCCGGTTACTGCGCAGTGAATACGGGTTATGTCAGCGGCGATTTTCGCCTTTGCGGCATCCTGAATTACTCCCCTGGCCGCATTACACATGTATAAAGGCATAAAAAAGCTCCTATTGCGTTGGGGGGTCCGAAATCACGCCCACCACCTCGTTAAGCGAAGAATTGGTCTCACGCGCCCAAATCTCGCAAAGTTCGCGCAACAGCGGTTCGCGTTCAGTACGTGAAAGAGGCTCCGGCGCCTGCATCGAAACGACTGACGATGTGCTCGGCTTTCCGGCGGTGAAGCCGCTTCCCTCGGGGATGGCGATCCAATTGATGGCCGCCGGCGCGTGAAATCTACGCTCGGCGAACTCGCTCAATTGGACGCGTAGACTTGCCTCCGTTTCGGTAGAAATCTGATTCGCTTGAACCACGCAGTTACAGGCGATCATGAGCTTCTTCCTCCGTATCAAGTATTTTTATTGTGGGGCGCCATCGGCGTTCTTGCACGCCAGCGACACATCCGCGCCTGGTAAGCGGCTTGACGAATTGGAGAGAACGCCAGCCTGCGCTCGCTATGGTATTAGAACTTTCCATTGTCATGCGCCATCTCCTGAGGCGTCTGCGAAACGACATCCCAATGTTCCACTATCTTGCCGTCCTCAACGCGCCAAAGATCGAAGAAGGCCCACGGTTCTCCGCTTACCGTTGCATCCGAGGCGACGAAAACGAAATTACCCTCCGCTACGACAATCTGCGGATCGAACTTTGTGATGACGAACCCTTGTTCGGCCCAGGCTTTGGCGCCGGCAAGCAAGCCATCAATTCCGTCTGCGAGGTTGGGATTGTGCTGCATATAGACTTCTGAGTATGTCGGCGCCTTCTCCGGCGCCGCGCCGCCAAGCACATCGCGCACAAATCCAAGAACCAGCGCTTTATTCTCTTGAGTCTTGTCGAGATCAGTAATCTCGGTGGCGCCGTCCGCCATACCCCGTCCTGATGCGGTCGTTTCGGGAACAGGCTGCAGGTTGTCCCAGTGCTCTGCCACTTTTCCATCTTCCACACGAAAGACGTCAAAGGCCGCAAGCGTCGGCACGCCAAAGGCGTCAGCGTTTTCGAATGTGCTGTGGAGAACGACCAGTTCGCCTTCGGAAATGACCCTGTGCGTCTTCACCGTCATTCCAGATTGCTCGACGAGCGATATCAAACCGAGCAATCCATCAGCGCCGGTCGGGACTTGCGGGTTGTGCTGAATATAGTCCGGCGTGACGAGTTGTCTGGCGGCCTCCGGGTCGTGGTTGATAAAGGCCGCGGCGAACAAGGCGATGACGAGTTCTTTGGGAGACATGATAGCATCCTCTTTTGGTATTAATTAGCTACAAAATAGCTATTCACGACTGGCGCGCAATTACGTGTTTTGATGTGACCTGGTAGGGTGAAACCTACCAACTTATCCCTATAAGACTTGCCTAGCGCGACCTCATTGGCTAGCGTGCATACAGGTATGAAGAAGCTACCAGAGTTGAAAATGCTACCAATAGGCGTCGCCAACAAAGCCGAGGCGTCCAACTGCTGCATCCGTTCCGTGCTGTCCAATGTGACGGGCAAATGGCGGATGATCATCATCCTTGCCCTGGAGGATGAGCCGAAGCGTTTTGGCGACCTAAAGCGCTGCATCGGCGATATCACGCAAAGCGTGCTTACCGAAAACCTTCGCGGGTTACAGCGTGACGGATACCTGACGCGTACTGTAGATCCCGGGCCGCCGGTAGCGGTTTCCTATGAATTGACGCCTTTGGGTCGCGGCTTACTGGAGATGCTGAAGCCGCTGATTTTCTGGTCGCACGAACAAATGGATGTCGTCAGACAATTCCGTATGGAATTCGATCGCGAGCAGATGGGTTGACGTGAACGGGGGCGTCAGCACGGCGACTTCTTGTCGTTGGAAAAGAGTTCCTGACATCAAAGACAGAATTCTGCTTTACCGATGGCCTTTCCAACTCAATCCGGATTGCTGCGTTTCGGCGCGGTCATGTCTTTCGCGCCTTTTAGCATTTAGCCGGCGTTAACGGGGCGGGGTCAGATGCAGTGTTTGCGCAAAAACGCGCGACGGTTCCGTCGACATCGACGCGCGCCTTTAGCGTGCGCGCAAGCAGGAAGATCCCGCCGAATTTGCGGTGGATAAAGGCGGCGTCAGGCGGCGGCGCCTGAGAGAGAAGATCGCGCATGTCAAAGTCCATGCCGAGGTCCCGCATGCGATCGGGGATGTCCGAAGTTCCGAAATCATAGGCGCCGGCGCGCCGCAACGGCTCGCTCACGACGTCAAACGCCTGATGAATTCGATCTGCGTTCGCGGCAAAGAAGCCTTCGCTCACGAGGCCAATTTCCAGCGCGGTTTCCCTCATCAATAGTCTATCGCTGTTGCGCGCAGCGGATATCAAATGTCGATAACGCTCGCAAAGGTCCGGACTGAGGTCGCGCGCGGCGCCAAAGTCCAGAAGTACGATACGACCCGATGACTCGTCATAGCGGAAGTTCGCGAAATTCGGGTCCGTCTGCATAAAACGAAAGTCGAAGAGCTCCCTGAACACGAGTGAGATCAGGCGGGACATGACCGCGTTTCTTGTGGATTGGGACGCGCTCGCGAGCGTTTCTATTGGCAATCCGCTCACATATGACATTGTGAGAACGCGAGAGGTTGTAAGCTCCGGGATGAGCTCCGGCGTCACAAAAGAGGGATCGTTTGCAAGAAGCCGCCCGAACCTTTCGAGACGCTCAGCCTCCGCCAGATAGTCCGCTTCCTCGCGCAACTGCCTTTTCGCTTCGTCAAGGAACGGACGAATGTCGCTATCTCTCGGAAGCAGCCCCGAAATCGACAAGAGCGATGCGACGTTATCCACGTCGCTATCAATGCTCTCCCGAACGCCGGGATACTGAACCTTGATCGCCAGTTCTCGCCCTTGCCGATCAATCGCCCTGTGGACTTGTCCGATAGAGGCGGCGGCGATGGGGCGCGGGTCAAAACGTTGAAAGTTAGACAGCCAGCTTCGGCCCCATTCCCTATCGAGGGTCGCCCTCAACTGGTGGGGCGGCATATGCGTCGCGGAATCGCGCAAGCGCGAGAGAATCTCCGCGAGCTCCGCGGGGACAAAGTCGCCGGCCTCCATTGAGATGAGTTGGCCGATCTTCATGGCGGCGCCGCGCAGCCGGGATAACTCGTCCGCGATGCGCAGAGCGTTTGAAGGCGTCAAGAGAACGTCGGAAAGCCTCGCGGGCCTACCTGTCGCCAGACGTCTCGCGCTCTCGGCCGCCACGGCGCCGGCAACGCCTACGGTTAGGCCGCCAAACCGCCCAAGACGGGATAGCCTGCTGGAAGGCACCGGGCGCGGGCGCGTGTCCGACCTTTGTCGCCCATCGCCATTCGCTGCGTGATCACGGTCCGGTTTATCCATAGCGGTGGTACGAAAGCCGAACCTGGGCGGTTCTTGTCTCGTGACCGCCGGCCGCTCCGCCGCGCCATCAGCTAGCCGTTATGGATGAGAGGAGGGTCCTGCGCATTATCGCCATTCCGGTCGCGCCCGCCAACGAACGCTGCGTCACTTGAGCTTACACACATCGATGCGCGCGATTTCAGCGCGAAACGCCCCATCCTGACCATCGGCCAAAATGAAGCCGAGCGTCTGAGCGTCGGATGGCGCGAAAGGCGGCGCCGAGCGGACAACTTGCCCGAAACTGGTCGGGACAAGCGCGCTGAACGGCGCCGTCACCTCCCGCCATGTTCCCGCGTCCGCGGCGTCAAGATCGCCGCGGTATGCAAGCTGTCGGCCTGCCGCCCGCGCGCCAGTGCGCAGATTAAGCTTATAGGCCCTACCGTCGGTCATAATCCGAACCCTGATAGCCTGGGCGTTTCGCAACGCGCCTTCGGGCAATTGCCAACGGATCGATGAAAAGCCGCCGCCATTCGTGTTTATGTCGCCCTCGAACACGAGCCGGCCGTCGGAGACCTGATAACCTCCTCGCGACCTTCCGCCCATGACGTTGTCGTTGACTGTCGTCCATCGACTATTGCTTTTGCTGTCGGTAAAATCTGTCAGTACCGAACATTCAAAATCGGCGGGCGTGCCGGTCATAGCGAGAGCTCCGACGAGGACGGGCAAGAGAAGCATAATGGCGTCCTTTCCAGGGCGGTAGCATAGCTGCATCGTGGCATTTTGCAGCTCAAGACCGAAATGCCTGCCGCACTGGCGCCGACGTCTGAAACTGCTTCCACAACGACATACAATTTGTCACACGTTCGAGCCAGAACCTCTTCAGGGTCGACGCGCATGCGGCGTTTGCGGAAGCGACCGGGGCAATCGTCCATGAGACCAAATGACACTGCGACGCTCAGCGTCGGGATGAGATAGCTTTTGCGATTGAATGCAACGAGGCGGCTGCGCGTTGACGTCGAGCCACATGAGGCTGGGGTAAATCCAGGCGTTCGGTGGCGGAAGCATGAGAGTCCTGTTCGCTCATGTCAGAATGGAACATGCTGCTCGCCCTATTCGCCGCCGGATCGGCGCTCGCCTACTTTTTCATCGGCCGGCGATCGCGGGTCAGGACCGCTGGGGCGGCCGTCGTCGTTGACGCGATCATTGACGGCGAAATCTTTCAGCTGAAAGACCGGTTTGAGGGCTTCATCAATGTGCGCATTGCGGGCGTCCGCGCGCCCGCAGGGGACGACGAGGGCGCAGACTGGGCGGCGGAAACCCTGTCTGGTCTGATCAAGGGAAAGACCTGCAGAATTGAGCCTGTCGACGAGGACCCCGACGGATTCCTGATAGCCGACGTGAATGTCGATGGCGTCGACGTAGGGACTTTTCTTGTTGAGCGAGGCCACGCCATTCGTTCCGACACTCTGTTTCGCGGCGGTTTCCGGCGCGCTGATGAGTTCTAGGGCTAAGAGCCTGTTTGAGAATAATCGTAACCCACGCGGCGACTGACAATCAGACGGTCATTTCCTCACGACGATATGGTTCAGGCTCTTAGTCTTGTAACAAATAGAGCCCGGACCGGCCTTTGCGGCGGCAAGCGCTCGTCTGATTATCCGACCGCACAAGACGTTGCCGGCTTTTTCAAACGGGCTCTATAGCGCTGTCGGCTTTGCCGAAGACGCGCTAGCCGGCAAGCTGTTGAGGATCGGCGCCGCGCGACGCCGTCCACTTCCCCTACCTCCTCAATCTACGACCTCAAGAACGTGCGGCATTTGGCGCCCAAGACGCCGGCCCCGCGTTCGGCGACGCTTTTGCGCTTTCGACGAGGAACAGGAGCGCCATCGTGTTTCAGATTGCCAGTTTTCAGGCGGTCCTTAACGTCATCGGGATGATCTCTTTGTCCGCCCTGTTTGGCGGAATGGTGTTTTTTCCATCCGTCGTGGCGCCAACCGTCTTCAAAGCGCTCGATACTGAGGATGCCGGGCGCTTTCTTCGCAGGCTCTTCCCCGCTTACTACGTCTTCATGATCGTGAGTTCGCTGGTCGCGGCGGCGGCGCTTTACACTACGCCGACAGTCGCAATCGGGCTGCTTGTCGTTGCCGGCTCGACCTTCGCCGTCATGCGGCTGCTTGTTCCAAAGATCAACGCATGGCGAGATGCGGAGCTTGCAGGGGACGAAGGCGCAGCGCGAAAGTTCGAGGCCGGACATCGGACTTCCGTTATCGTAAACTTGCTCCAGTTGCTCTTTGTCGCCGCTGCGCTTGTCCAAATCTGGCGCTTGTGAGCCTTCAAGCGAGCTGGATCGAGCTGGAGAACCGGCGTGAAAGATCTTCAAGATAGCTCTTCCGGGAGCGCACGCTTCTCCGTCGTTCAATCCGCAAAGGAATTGCTTCGGAGGTCAAGCTGGGCGGCTCTTGGGTTCTCAAGCGTCAACGAGAATGCGCCTCAGCTGACGCTGACTGGACTTGCAACTGATGTCGACGGGTCGCCTATCTTTCCCGCGTCGTCTTTGTCCGGAAAGTCAGCGGCGATGGACGAACGGCCAGGAATAAGCCTCTTGTTGACTGGAGCGCTCATGCCCGACCCTTTCGCCACCACGCGGCTCGTTTTGCGTGCGAATGCGAAACGGCTGACCGGAGAGGAAAAGGCGTTCGCGCGGCGGCGCTACATATCTGCAAATCCGGGCGCCGCCGAATATATCGATTTTGGCGACTTTTCGATCTGGCGGGCGGAGATCCAGTCTGCGCGGTTCGTAAAAGGCTTTGCGCAAGCGTTTGATCTGGGCGCGTCAGATTTGCTGACAGAATTTGATCATTGGCGCGCCTGGCGGCGTATTGAGCCAGGCGCCGTAGCGCATATGAACGAAGATCACTCGGACGCGACGCGTCGGTACGCGACTCATTATTGCGGCGCTTGCGACGGACCTTGGCGTATCATCGGTCTCGACCCGGAAGGCGTTGACATGGCGCTCGACGACGAGCGCATTCGACTGACATACGATCAACCCCTAGCGAAAGCGGAAGACCTGCGGCCACGTCTCGTGGCGCTAGCGAAAGAGAGTTGATGGATTCGCGTGGCAATTTTTAGTCCGTCAGCCAACACTCGGCGCGCCTCGCTCACCCGGTCATCCGCATAGCGGGCCGCGCATTCCAGACTGCGCCATCCGTTCGCATCGCCGCTTGCAGAGTCGCGCTCAGGGGCGGCTACCAGACAATCATTTGCGTGTTAGGCTCAAACATGTGGTGATGGATCGCCTTTGGATTGTCCGGGAGCGACACGCCATCGATCAGGGCATCTGCTGATGCGTTAAACGAATTCAACGTGTACGGCGTTATGTAAACGCGCCCGCCAGCGTCGACGAACCTTTTGAGGTCCTCTTGCAATGCGTCGCCGCTTACTGCGCTCGCATTCGACGTCCAGTCATTTAACGCAAGCCGGCCCGCTTCGCCAACGAGCACAATTGTGGACGGCCGCCCGTCCATCGCCATTCTCCCGGCGAAATGAAGGCCGTGCCCGGCCAGCATCGGGTCTGTCTGGGTCAAGAACATGACAAGCGCGCCATTTGCGTCCGCGGTTTCGGCGGACTCTTCTGCAATTGCCGGCGCAGTAGCCGCCGCCGCAAGCGCTGTCGCGGCCGCAAGAGGGGTGAGAAGACGTTTGCTGAGCATGATGGGGTCTCCCGGATTGATGAGGAAGTGACGACGGCGCTTGGTCAGAAACGGACCTCAATTCCGCCGTAAACGGCGCGTCCATCGCCAGGCAAGAACGCCGCCTGCGTCGGATTTGCGATATCGGTGACGAGGCTCGACGAGGCGAAGCGTTCGTCAGTCAAGTTCCGCGCATCTGCGAAGAGAATGAACCGTCCGCCTGGAACCTGGTAGCGCGCCTGGAGCCCGAGCAGTGCGTAACCGTCGCGAAAGACCGTGTTCGCATTGTCGACCGGCGTCTCTCCCGCCACCCAGGTGACCAATGGACCGAAGCGCAGGCCTTCGATAGGCGTCAGATCGATACGGGCGTCGAGCGTATGCGGCTGGGCGCCCGCCAGCTTGTTGTCTCCAAAAAATGGATCGTCCCTGAACGTAAAGTTCTGGAAAGTGTACGCGACGCGGGCGGCGGCCCAATTGTTCAGAGTCGCCCCCAACCCGACCTCAACGCCGGTGCGCCGCGTTTCGTCGGCGTTCCGGGTGCCAAGCGGAACACCGGTCGCATCGCGTAGCGACAACAGTTCGTCGTCCAACCATGCCTGGTAAAAAACAATGTCCCATGAAAATGGGCCTTCTGATCCGCGCGCTCCAATTTCGAGGGTATAGGCGGACTGCGCCTCAAGATCGGTCGTGACAAAGCGGAGCGGTCCGGAATTTGGCGTACCGCCGGTCGGGACGAGCAAATCTTCGAAGGTCGGCGGTTCAAAGCTCCGCGCAAGCGTAACGAATGCGATGTTCTGCGGTCGCCATGCGTAGCTAAGGCTGACGCTGGGATTGAGGCCGTCATAGTCTCGCGAGAAGCTCGTGTCATCCGCCGGAACGGCAAGGGGAAGCGGTCCGGGCGGCGGCCCGCCCACGCGAAGGGTCGACCGGGTCGGCGCGCCGAAGACGTCGTCATTGTCCCGCGTCGCGTAGATGTAGTTGAGGCCGGCTGTAAAGCGCCATCTTTCCGCAATCCGGAGCGTGCCAGAAGCATTCAGCGTTAGCGTTTGCGCGGAAAGGTCGTTTGCGGAGAACAAGTCGCCCGCCGCGCCGAAGGCGTTGTGGTTGACAGTGCGTTCGTGGTCGCCGGTGATATAGTGGGCGCTAAGCTCAATCGCCGGCACGACCGAGTCGCCCGCCAGGTAGCGCGTGTACCGCGCATCGATCGCGAAGTCGTTTCCCTCCGTCGCCCTGATGCCGGCTGAGACCGGGAAGCGAAACGCTTCGTCGGTATTCGCATACGTGAAACCAAGGTCAAACTCATCAAGGCCGTCGACGTACGTCGTCCGTGCGCTGAGCCGAAGCTTTTCCGCGTCTCGGCGGGGCTGATCGCGCGGGACATTCGGGCCTGGCGCAGAGACGAGGAAAGGCGGCATTCCGCCCGGGTTCGGCGTAACGGTGGGGCCAGGGTGAACGCTCCGGGGATCGCTCTCTAGCGCCTCCGCAGTTATCGGGCCGGCGACGTCGAAGCCGAGATCGACGTAATCAACGTAAAACCGCGCTTCGAGTTTATCGGTTATGCGATAGCCCGCGTTGATGAGCGCAGCGGTCCGGTCTGAGCTGTTGAAGGGTTCGCGGAATCCATCGCTCCGGCTACTGACGACTGTCGCTCGGACGTCGAAGTCGCCGATTTGTCCGCCAGCGGACGCGCGGCCGGAAACGGTTCCAAAACTGCCGCCCTCAATTGAAAGCCGCGCGTCCTGGGCGTCGCGTCCGGTAAGCGAGATAAAATTGACCGCGCCGCCGAGCGTGGCGCCGCCCACGCGCGCGCCTGTCGCGCCGCGATAGATCTCGATCGTGTTGCTGGCGTCGGGCTCCAGGCTTGCAACAATGTAGGAGCCGTCTGCGCGGCTCAGCGGCAAGCCGTCCTGCAACAGAAGAACCCCGCGCTGCGTCGGGTTCTGTTGCAGGCCCGACCCCCGCATTTGAATGCGCGGCTGGTCGTTGCCGCCAAAGAAGGGCTGGACGATGACCCCTGGCGTTCCCCCGATCGCGTCGGCGATCGAACGGTTCGCCTCCCCGAAACGCTCGTCGGGACCGATAACGCTCGTGGCGCCGGGAATTTCGGTGAGACGGGCGCGAGATAGGTCGGTCGGGTCATTTGTGAGCGAGGGCCGCTCGCCAAACACCACGATTTCGTCAACCGCCAGCGCCGAGCGCCCCTCCTGCGCGATCGCCGGTAGCGCCGCGCCCCCCATGAGCATCGTGACGACGCCGGCATTGCGCGCAACCTTCTGCATCGTGCGTGTTCTGATCAGCATTCTCGGCCCCCGTGCGCGAGCCTGGGACATAAGCCAGGCGCTACGACGAAAATATGCTCATGATAATCGTTTGCATTTTTGATCTGAGTCAAATGCGCCGCACATATCCTGCGTGCGCTTCTGGATGAGATCGGCGCGAGCATGCGGCCGCTGGGCGCTGAGCAGGCGTTCGCCGAAATCAATATTCAGGCGTTGGAGTGCGCGCCCACCCTCACGCCGGACGAAAACGCCCTGCACGTCGCGCGCATCGACCTAACGGCGCAACACGACGGTCACAACGACCACGACGATGTATTCGGACTGTTCACTGGCGGCGGCCTTCGCGGACTGGCCCTTTCGGCGTTCCGGCGCGCGAAGAGGCGGCAAACGGCTTTGCGAGGGGGCCCGCAATTTGGTTGGGATTAAAGGAGTATCTAGGCGCGCGGACTGTCATTCTGCGACGGAGCGCCGCGCCCCTTCGTAAAACGCATCCATCTGAGGGGTGAGACGTAGTGCGTCTTGCACCGGAATTCTGAGATGACGAACCCTACCTCTGACCTCATGACGCACCCTGCCCGTCACCGACGCGGCGTTGCGATCGTCTACGGCCTTGCGTGCCACGGCGCTTTCGCGCTTGCCGGCGCCGTGATGGCGGCGAGCGTCGGAACCGGCCTTACCTACGCCATTGGGCCGTTCCAAGGCCCGCTTGCAATTGCCGCAAATGTCATCCTGCTGGCTCAATTCCCGACGCTGCATTCATGGTTGCTCACGAAACGCGGCCGGGCATTGCTCGCACGCTTTGCTCCGCATGGGTGCGGCGAAACGCTCGCGACGACGACGTACGCGCTCATCGCTTCGTTGCAGCTTATCCTCGTATTCATTTTCTGGTCGCCAAGCGGGGTTCTTCTCTGGCGTCCGGAGGGCGCTGCGTTGGCGCTTCATCTTGTCGCCTTCGCCGGCAGCTGGGCGCTTCTCGCGAAGGCGGCATGGGATGCCGGCATCCAATTGCAGACCGGCGCTCTCGGCTGGCTCGCCCTTTACAAGGGCGGCAGGCCTAAATTTCCGGACATGCCGGAGACAGGCCTGTTCAAGTTCGTCCGACAACCGATTTATCTCGCCTTTGCGCTCGCTTTATGGACAGGTCCAATCTGGACATTGGACAAGATCGCTCTGGCGTCAATTTGGTCCGCCTACTGTTATTTTGGCCCGCGCCTAAAGGAGCGTAGATTTCATCAGCTGTATGGGGCGCGTTTCGATTTCTACAAGCGCAAGACGCCGTATTGGCTGCCGATAAAGTAGCATCAGGCGCCCGTAGGGCTGATCCTGTGATCGGCGACTTCACTATTGGCGGACAATATTCGCGGTCAGCGGCCAGCCGCCCCCTTTCAACGCTCGGCGAGCAGGGCGAAAAGCGCGCCCGGACCAACAAGTACGGCCATCCTTACACGCATGTTCCGCGCGAGCCGATATTGCGACAACGCGCCGCAATCCGTTAGCGGATCACTTAAGCGGCGATTTTCCCGAAGAACGATTGCCGCAATGCGGCAACCTGCCTGACGCCTAAATCCGGAAAGCCTTCGTAGCAGCAATGTCGAAACTAATGGAGGCTTGAAGTGCTTACGGATGTCGTTCCAACCCTGAACCTTCTGATCCTGGGCATACCGCTATTGTTGGCGGTTTCCGAACTCATCTCCTTGTCAAAAACGAACCTCAAATAATCAACGCCGGCGGCGATTGCGCCGCCGGCCGCCAGATGGGCGCGCCGTCACTCAGTCTGCTAACCACTCAAGCAAACCGCTATCATGCGAGCTTTGTCGGTCAACTGGGCGACGAGTTGCTGCGCATCGATATATTGAACGCCCCCGGAAGGCGTCGGCCTTTGTCGAAGTAGCGCAACGATGCGCCAATAGCGGTCGTCCGTACGCCTTCCTGGCGTCGCAGCCACCGGCTCCGGTTACGCCTATGCCCATTGATCTGGACTGCAAACTTTGGGGATCCGATCAAGCCAGCCTTCATCCAGGAAATCCGCGATACTTACATAAGAGGTGGCGGCGCATCCGAAGATTTCAGTCTCTTCGTCGACCTCTCCTTTCGCTTGAAGAGGCGACACAGTTGGAGAAATCCAGGTTTGAATGGCCCAGTTTCGGGAAGCGCGTCGTCAGAGGACTGTGTTGAATACGAAACGACGATATTGGAGCCCGTGGTGGCGATCCCGGCAGGATTCGAACCTGCGACCTCCAGATTCGGAATCTGGCGCTCTATCCAACTGAGCTACGGGATCGGAAGTGTCGCCGCGACTTTCTGCGCGAGGCACTTAAGTCCTATCTTGGCTACTTGCGTGTCGCCTTCATCGGTGTCTCGGACTTGCGCCCAAAAGCGCCGCCCTATCCGGCTCGCCTCCGGATGCTGAGGTGGGGGGTTTAGGAGAAAACGCCGCCTCCGGCAATAAGCGCCCGCGGCGCGGCCAATCGCGCGGCGGCCGCGGTCTACGCGCAACGCCCAAAGCATTGGAGCCGGGCGCGAAACAGCCGACAGTGCGCGTCGATGACTTCTTATCTCGCCGCCGGAGACGCCGGCCTTCGACTGCAAAGCGCTCTCGGCCTCGTCGCATTCTGCGCAATCGCCTGGGGCTTCTCCGAAGACCGGTCGCGCTTTCCTGTCCGGATGGCGATCGGCGCAACGGCGTTCCAGTTCGTCGCCGCGTCCGCGCTCCTGTTCACGCCCGGCGCGCGCGACGGCCTCGCTTATCTGAACGTCGTTGTGGAGGCCCTTCAGGCGGCGGCGAATGCCGGCGCATCCTTCGTCTTCGGCTATCTGGGCGGCGGCGACGCTCCGTTTGAAGCGACGAATGAAGGGGCGCTCTTCATCCTCGGCTTTCAGGGCCTGCCCCTGGTTATTTTCATCTCCGCGCTGTCCGCGCTGCTCTGGCATTTTGGCGTATTGAGGCTGGTCGTCGGCGCGTTCGCGGTCGTCCTTGAACGCGCGTTCGGGGTCGGCGGGGCGGTTTCGCTCGCCACCGCAGCTAACGTCCTTATGGGCCAGACGGAGGCGCCGCTATTGATTCGCGCTTATCTCAAAAAGCTGTCGCGCAGCGAGTTTTTCGTGGTGATGACGGGCGGGCTCGCCACGGTGGCGGGCTCGGTGATGGTGCTCTACTCGATCATTCTCGGCCCAGTTTCGCCGTCCGCCCTCGGACATGTGCTCGTCGCTTCGATTATCTCCGCCGCCTCGGCTATTCTCATGGCCCGGATCATCGTGCCTCCCGCTCCCGACGAAACGCCGACAGACGCGGCGGCCGGCGACGATCTCAAATATGATGGCGCGATGGACGCGTTTATGAGCGGCGTAACCGAGGGCCTAAAGCTGTACCTCAACATTGTCGCATGCCTTATCTGCTTCGTCGCAATGGCCGCGCTCATCAATATCTGCCTTTCGGCCCTCGGCGAGGTCGGCGGCGGGGCGATCACCCTGGAGCGCATGTTCGGCTATGCGTTCGCGCCGCTGGTATGGCTCGCCGGCGTCCCCGCTTCCGAGGCGCTCGCGGCTGGCGCGCTCATGGGCGAGAAGACGGCGCTTAATGAACTTATCGCCTATGTCTCCTTGGCGCAGACGCCGGACGGCGTCTTCAGCGAGCGGACGGAGCTGATCATGATCTACGCAATGTGCGGGTTCGCCAGCTTCGGCAGTCTTGGAATCATCGTCGGCGGCCTGACAGCGATCGCCCCGGAGCGGCGCAAAGATGTCCTTGACCTCGGACCGAAGGCGCTGATTTCCGGGACGCTTGCGACGCTGATGAGCGGCGCCGTCATCGGCCTCGTCTGGGGTGGCTGATTTTCCTCCGCCTACGCCTTTTTTACATTAGAATTCGCAATGCGCGCGCCCGATTCCGCGACTAGGGTTTGTGTCACTTTTGCCACAACTCCGCTGCTTTTTCTAATTTTCTCGCCGAATGCGCGATAATACTCTATCCGAATCGCAAAGCTGGCATATTATCCTAAATATTAAACGCAGTCGCAGCATACGCTTGTCGGCTTTTTGAGATAGGCGTGATGCGCCTTAATGCATCGCGCCCTCAATTTACCCCCAGGGTAAGGAGTGCGGGCAATTCGGTATGTAAAGATAAAGGGAAAGAAACGCCGCATGTGAAGGGACGCTCAACGCTCAAGAATGAGGAGTCTCGACGTGCGACAGACATCAAAAATTGCCCGCCTAAGCGGACTAGCAGTAAGTCTCGCCGGGCCGCTCACGGCGACCGTGGCGTTTGCGCAAGTGGAAGCGGCCGGGCCGGAGCAAGAGAAATTCGGGCGCGGCAATTCTTATACCGTCACGCTCAATCAGGATTCGTTTTTCGGATTCTATCCGGCGTTCAATGGCCTCATCCCGGTTAAGGACAACATAGACTTTTCTTTCTACGGCATCCTTTGGACGCGGCCTTCATTCGGCCTAAATGAAGGCAATACGGGGGATGATCTGTGGACAGAATTCGGCGTCGGGGCCAACTTCCATTTTCTTGATGGCGATCTCCTGGTCAAGCCGCAGGTTGGGCTGACCAACGGTTCGCTGCTGTCCGGCGGCGAAATCAACGCGGACGGCGACGTGGTCGGCGCGCGGTTTGCGGACGGAATTGTGCCAAGCATTACGGTCAACTACAGCGGGGAAAAGCTGGAGGGGGAGCTATACACCGGGTACTACGCCGCCGCCCGTCAGCGTCAGGGCGATGCGGCGCTGGACTTTCTGCACATGTGGGTGAACGGCGGATACAAGTTCGGGAAGTACTTCTCCGCCGGCGGCCACTATGAACTGCTGCAAAACTCGCGCAACACCTATCCCGGCGGCGCAACTGGCGTAACGTATGAGTGGGCAGGCGCCTATGTTCAGTTCAGCCTGCCGGAAGGCTTCTTCGCGCGCTTCACGGGCGGCGCGGAAATTCAGGAGAACAGTCCCGGCGATTTCTATAAACTGAATGTGGGCTTGAGCTTCTGACGGATAAGTCCGACGCATCGACGGCGGATGCGGGCCTCGCCGCTCGCGTCCGCCTCTATCCCGAAAGCGTCACGCCATTGCTTTCGCCCGTTTCTTGCGCATGTGCGGCAGAAGCTCAATTTTCCGTAGGCGAATAGACGTGGGCGTCACTTCGACAAGCTCGTCTTCGTCGATATAGGCGATCGCCTGCTCAAGCGACAGCCGGCGCGGCGGCGTCAACTTCACCGCTTCGTCCTTGCCGGCGGCGCGAATATTGGTGAGCTGCTTGGCTTTCAGCGGATTGACGTCGAGATCGTCGTCCTTCGCATTCTCGCCGATGATCATCCCCTGATAAACCGCCTCGCCGGCGCCGATAAACAGGGCCCCGCGCTCTTCTAGGTTCCAAAGCGCGTAAGGAACGCTGTCGCCGTCTCCGTTCGAGATCAAGACGCCATTACGCCGCCCTTCGATGGGCCCGCGATGGGGCGCGTACTGAAGGAAAGAGCGGTTCATGACCCCCGAGCCGCGCGTATCGGTCAGAAACTGGCCATGATACCCGATGAGCGCGCGCGCCGGCGCATGGAGGATGAGCCGGGTCTTTCCGGCGCCGGCAGGCTTCATCTCCTGAAGCTCGGCCTTGCGGCGAGTGAGCGTCTCAATGATGACGCCGGAATAGTCCTCGTCCACATCAATGACGACTTCTTCGATGGGTTCCAGCAGAGCGCCGCTGTCATCCGTACGCGTGACCACCCGCGGGCGCGATACGGCGAGTTCGAAACCCTCCCGGCGCATGTTCTCGATGAGGACGCCAAGCTGCAGTTCGCCGCGACCCGCCACCTCCATGCCGTCGCCGCCAGCCGCATCCGTCACCCGAATGGCGACGTCGCCTTCGGCCTGGCGCAGGAGACGGTCGCGGATGACGCGCGACTGGACCTTGTCCCCTTCCCGTCCGGCGAGCGGCGAATCGTTGGCCGAAATCGTCACCGACAGCGTCGGCGGGTCGATCGGCTGCGCCGGAAGAGCGTCCGCCACGGAAAGATCGCACAAGGTGTCAGCGACGGAGGCCTTCTGGAAGCCGGCGAGCGCGACAATGTCGCCAGGCCCCGCCTCCTCAACCGGTTGGCGCTTCAGGCCGCGAAACGCGAGCGTCTTCGTTATCCGCGCCCGTTCGATCTCGGCGCTGTCGCGGGCGAGCGCCTTCATCGTCGCGCCGGGCCGCGCAATCCCTGAGACAATCCGTCCCGTGAGGATGCGGCCGAGATAGGGGTCCGCCTCAAGCGTCGTCGCCAGCATGCGGAAAGGCGCGGTCTCGGCGCCCGGCTCGATGCGCGGCGGCGCAACGTGGCTGGCGATCGCCTCAAAAAGTGGACCAAGTCCGCCCCGCGGCCCATCGGGCTCGCGCGCCGCCCAGCCGTCGCGGCCGGACGCGTAGAGGGTTGGAAAATCAAGCTGCTCATCATCGGCGCCGAGGGCGGCGAAGAGATCAAACGCGGCGTCGAGCGCCGCGTCCGGTTCTGCGCTCGGACGGTCAATCTTGTTCAGCACAAGGATCGGCTTGAGGCCGAGCCCCAGCGCCTTCGACAGTACGAACTTTGTCTGCGGCATCGGCCCTTCGGAGGCGTCGATCAGCAGAAGGCAGCCGTCCACCATGGAGAGAATCCGCTCCACTTCGCCGCCGAAGTCGGCGTGCCCGGGCGTGTCGACGATATTGATGCGGACGGGCGCGGCGCCTTCCGGCGCCCACACCACGCTCGTGCACTTCGCCAGGATGGTGATGCCGCGCTCGCGCTCGATATCGTTGGAGTCCATCGCGCGTTCCGCCATGTCGGCGTTCTCGCGCACCGCGCCGGACTGCCGCAGCATCTCATCGACCAACGTCGTCTTGCCATGGTCGACATGGGCGATGATCGCAATGTTCCGCAATGTGGGCGTCGATTCGATCATCCTGGGGGGCATCCTGGGGGGCCATTTCCAATGTCGTCAGCGAGTCTGCCGCCCGCTTTAGACAGTTTACGCAGGCGCGCAAGGCCGCCCCGACTGGCCGCCGCCAAAGAGCCGGAAGGATCGCGTCATGATTGGCGCCGGCATGAATAACCCCGCATCGCAATCGCGATGCGGGGCCATTCGTAAAAGATGCGCCAGGGCGCATCAGTCAAACGCGCGTTCAGGCGGCGCGGCGGTATCGCACGCGCGGATCGTCGGACATCGCCACCGGCCTTCCGTTAACGAAGAACACGACCGCGCGCGACCTGCCGCGCTGTCGCTCCATGCGGCTTCCATACTTCACCTTTACCGCCCAGGCCGGAACATTCTTGCGCCCGCCAATGTCGAGCAGAACGCGGTACGGCCTGCCGGCGCATTCAACCGTCGCGCCGCGCGGATTCGACAGCCGCGATTTGATGTAAGACTCGGTCGCCGTCTGATAGCTCGCCGGCATGCGCCCGAAGTCCTGGGCGAACGCCTGCGTCGCCAGCAACGCGCCAGCGGCGGCGGCGAAAATCATTACACGTTTTTTCCCCATTTTGTCGCTCCTTTTTCATGACGCCCCGCCAAAAGGTTGAGCGGCGGCGCGCGCGCCCAAACCGATTTCGGGCGCGTCCGGTTTCGGCCACGTCCGTCGAGCCCCGGCGCGGCCTTCTCTCGAATTGGGCAGATGTCGACGAAGCGGCGGCTAAGCCGGCGGGGGTCCCGCCTGAAAGGCCCTCAGCGATAAGGCCCTCAGGCCGCGCTGCGCCGCGTCGTCATATATCTGTCACATTACCTTCATTGAACTGTAACATTCGCCACGTCAAGAAAAAAGCGCACGGAATGCGCAACACGTTCCGCCAAATCGAAACTTGTTCAGGTTTATCAGCTTGATGCGAAAGGCGCGCGCGCTCACGCTTCGCCCCGTAATCCGCCTAAAGGGGGGCTCGTTAGGCCGGAGAATATGACATAAACTAACGTGACCAGGGGGCAGGTCGCGTTCTAGGGAGGGGCCAAGATGGCGCGTACTTCGGACGTTCGGTTTACCAAGCCGGGCGGCTACATGCTGAACATGTTTTTGTTCCTGGCGGCGGTGGGCGTCGTGCTTTTCTATCTGTCGCCCTACAGCCCGCAGCCGACGACGCTTCTGCTCGACGCCTTCAATGCGAACCAGGCGCTGAACGGCCTCATCATCGGCGTCCTATTCGTTGGCATCGTCTACAGTTTTCGCCAGGCTGGCGCGATATTGCCGGCGGCGCGATGGATTAAGGCCTATGACGAAGGCGGCCGCCAGCCCCGACAAGCGCCAAGCCTGATTATCGCCACCACGAAAATTCTGCGTAAGGCGCAAGAGCAGGGATATCGGCTCACATCGGAATCGTCGCGCGCCATACTGGACTCCGTCGGCACACGAATCGATGAGAGCCGCGAGATGGGCCGCTATATTGGCAATCTCCTCGTTTTCCTCGGCCTGCTCGGCACTTTCTGGGGCCTTCTTGAAACAGTGAACGCCGTTGCCGCGACGATCAGCGGCCTCGCCACCGATGGCGCTGCGGAGGACGCCGTCGCCCAGCTCATCCGTAACCTTCAGGAGCCCCTCGGCGGGATGGGCACCGCATTCTCGTCATCGCTCTTTGGCCTTGGCGGCAGCTTGATTATTGGCTTTCTCGAGATTCAGGCCGGCCAGGCGCAGAACCGCTTCTATTCCGATCTTGAAGATTGGTTGGCGCAGGAGACCGAGACGCCGTCGCGCAGCGACAAGGCCAGTTTCGCGGACTACGCCGATGCGGGCGATATGTCGGGCGCGATAGGATCGCTTGAGGCCGCCCTCGCGACGAACACCGAGACCCAGATAAAGGCGCAGGCCGGACAGATTGCGGAGCTGAAAGACGAGATCCGCGCGCTTAATCGAACCCTCATCCGCATCGGCGGCGGAGAATAGGCAATGGCCCGGCGCAGACGCGGGACCGACGCCAATATCTGGCCCGGCTTCGTCGACGGCTTGTCGACGTTGCTCCTGGTGCTGATGTTCGTCCTGTCGATATTCGTCGTCGCGCAATTCTATCTCGGCGAACGATTAACCTCGGTGAAGGACGAACTCGCCGGCAAGGACGCGGAGCTTTTGCGCCTCACCGCGCGCCTTGACGAGCTCGCTCGGCAGCTCGGCCTCGCCGAGGCGGCGCGCGACGACCTTCAGGCGCGGATTCTTTCGCTGCAGGAGACAATCGAGGGCAAAAACGCGGAAATCGCCGCCCTCGGCGCCGCGCTCGCGACAAGCCAGGCCGCAGTCGCAGCGTCGGCCGAAGAACTCGAAGCCGAAAAGGCGCTTTCCGAGGACCAGAAGTCGCAAATCGCGACGCTGAACGCGCAGCTCGCCGCCCTTCGCCGGCAATTGCAAAGCCTGCAAGAGGCGCTTGAAGCCGCCGAAGCGAAGGACAAGGAGCAGAAAGCCCAGATCCAGAACCTCTCCCAGCGTCTGAACGCCGCTCTCGCGCGGAAGGTTCAGGAACTCCAAGAAGTGCGCTCGCGCTTTTTCGAGGCCTTGCGCCAAGCGCTCGGCGATCGCGATGACATCAGGGTCGTTGGCGACCGCTTCGTCTTCGAGAGCGACATTCTCTTCGGCTCCTGCTCTGCGGTGCTCGGAGCGGGCGGCCAGGCGGACCTCGACAAGCTGGCGTCGGCGCTCATCGACATTCAGGGCGACATTCCGTCCGAAGTGAATTGGGTCCTGCGCGTCGACGGCCACGCCGACCAGGCGCCGCTTGGTCCAAGCTGCGCCCTGCGCTTTGATTCCAACCTCGAATTGTCGGCCGAGCGGGCGATTTCGGTCGTCAATTATCTGCGGTCGCGCGGCGTGCCGGCGCGCCGCCTCATGGCGACCGGCTCCGGCTCCACTGCGCCGCTCGTCGCCGGCGCGAGCGCCGCTGCGCTCGCCCAGAACCGGCGGATAGAATTCAAGCTGACGGAGCGATAGCGTGCGACGGGCGATTGGCGAACCGGGCCGCGCGCGGGCGGCCATCGCGACTGTCTGCGGCGCGCTTGCTTGCGCAGCGGTTCCGGCGCATGCGGACGACTCTGCATGCAAGTCCGTGAAGGCGGCGGGCGAGATAAAGACCCTGCGCGCCGGCCAGGTCATCTACGCCGACCTCGCCGCGAAGGTCCGCATCCGCATCACGACGATCGACGCGGAGAGCGGCGAGATCTGCGGACGTACGCGGCGCGGGCGCAAGTGCTACAAGTCGGACAAGGTCTATACCGGCAGGTCGCTTGCGGCGTGCGGCCGCGGCGCAGGGGCGGGCGCGATCTTGCTTTTTGGGGACGATGAAGACGAAGACGGCGAAGAAGAGCGTTAGAGCTGCGGGCGATAAACCCGCATCACCATCCTTCGAGACGATTTTTCTCCTCATCCTGAGGAGCCAGCCGTTAGACTGGCATCTCGAAGGGCGAGGAGAAAAATCCCTCAGGATGAGGTGATGCGGGTTTATCGCCCGTTGCTATGGCCTTATTATTCCTCCCCGCCCTGCCGCTCGATCGAATAAAATCCGTAAACGCCCAAAAGCGCGGCGGCGAGGCCGAACCAAGTCAACGCATATTCGAAATGCCGGTTGGAAAACTCTATTCTAGTCGTCCCGCCTTTCGGCCAGTCGCCGGCATTCTCCTCGCCAAAGCTGTCGATATAGGCGTCCGGCGCGGCGATGATATTAGCATTGGCGGCGAATAGCATCGTCCGTCGCTCATGCCAAATGTTCCCGTCTTCATCGCTCTCCGGCCGAAAAAAATCCGCAAGCCCCATATCAAATGGCTCGGTCCGGCGCAGAAGGCCGCGCACCGTCACGTCCCCGCCAGGCAATCCCTCCGTACGCGTATCTATGTCCTTGAGGTTCTGCGGAACGAACCCGCGATTGACGTAAATGTAGACGCCGTCTTTCGTCGGCATCTTGTCGACTCGCAAGGGCGTAAAAACATAATACCCCGGCGCGCCATTCAGCGTGCCGAAGACATGCGATTCAAGGTCATGGCGATAGCGACCCTTTATCTCGACAGGCGTATAGGAAAAGTCTGTCTCCGGCCCGTTTTCACGGAGCTTCCTTATATCGGAATAGGATATCGGCGCGGCGTCGATGCGGACCTCGACCTGCGCGATCAGGCCGCGCTTCCATTCGAGGCGATGCAATTGCCAGGTCCCGAGCGACGCCAGAACGCCGAGCGTAAGGAGCGTTGCGACGGTGAGCGCAGGCCGGAAATAAAACCTCATGAGGGTCCGCCGCCGGCGTCTTCGCCCCGGCTCTCCGCAGCCTTGTGCCGGAATTGCAATGCGATCAGCGTCGCCTTCAAAGGGCGCAGAGAGAATAGCGTGGCCGCGACCGCGAAAACCGCGGCGATGCCGTAGGCCGCGCCCGTGGGCAATCCGAAGGAGAAGCGCGCGAACAGGGCGAGGAGAACGCTCAAGAAACCGACGATGAAGATCACGAACACCGCAGGGCCGTCGCCGGCGTCAGCCTTGGCGTAGTCGAGGCCGCACGCCTCGCAGTTAGCCTTCAGCGTCAGGAAGGACTGAAAGAGCGCACCCCGACCGCACCGCGGGCATTTGCCTGAAAGGCCAGCCGCATAGGGAGACACTGGCGGATAGCGATGCGCCATCGCCCGCTCCAGAAACCGTTAGGGCAACAGGCCCTGATTGCCGAGAACGTAGATGAAGGCGAACAGGAACAGCCAGACGACGTCAACGAAGTGCCAATACCAGGCTGCGCACTCAAAGCCGAAATGCCGCTCCGGCGTGAAGTGGCCGGCCGCCGCCCGGAAATAGCAGACAATGAGGAAGATCGTGCCGATCACAACGTGCAGGCCGTGAAAGCCCGTCGCCATGAAGAACGACGCGCCGTAAATGCCCCCGCCGGAGAATTTGAACATATCGAGGGTCAGCGCTTCCTTGTACTCAAGATACTGGAAGAACGTGAAAATCAGCCCAAGGACGATAGTGAGGATGAGCCCCTGCTTCAGGCCTTTTTGGTCTCCATGCTGAACCGCGTGGTGCGCCCACGTCACCGTCGTGCCGGACAAAAGAAGGATCAGCGTGTTGATAAGCGGCAGGCCCCAGGGAGAGAGCGGCTCGACATCCTGCATTTGGCCGCCATGCGGCGGCCAAACGCCGCCCGTCGCGTGTTGCCGACCGTCATTGCCGAGATAGGCCGGATCGCCATTGGCGTTTAGCATCTGCGTCCCGTCGCTCAGCAGGATTGGCTCGCCTGCGCCCGGGAACAACGCGGCGCCAAAAAACGCCCAGAACCAGCCGGCGAAGAACATCACCTCAGACGCGATAAACAGGACCATGCCGTAGCGCAGGCCAAGCCGCACGACGAGCGACGTGTTCTCGCCCGTCAGGCTCTCTCGGACCACGTCGCGCCACCAGCCGGCCATCGTGACGAGCACCCCGGTCAAACCGAGAAGGAACAGATATGGCCCGCGCAATGCGATCATCGGATTATCGATGGAGCCGAGAACAAGGCCGGCTTCGCCGGCGCCGGACTTCATCCAGATAACCGCCCCGATCATCATCGTCGCAGCGCAGAGCGAGCCGACAAGCGGCCAGGGCGACGGGTTCACCAGGTGGTAATCGTGTTTGACGTCTCCGCCGGCCATGGCCGCTAACCCTCGTTTAAAGCGTCTTGAATAGCGCGGCGCCGCGCCGCCGCATCATGATGCGATCCCTATAGCCGGGGCAGGCGATCGGTTCCAAGCCTCGCGGGCGCTTGCGCCTGCGACAAAGTCCCGTCCGTCAAATGCCGCCCGAACCAGGACCGGTAAATCCTAGAGGCCCGCTTCAACCGACTCGCCGCCGCCCTCGCCCTCATCATAGCGGAAAAAGGTATACGCCAGCGTAATCGTCTCGACCTCGTCCAGATTGACGTCATCGGCGAGGGCGGGGTCGATGAAATACGTCACCGGCATCGAAACCGTCTCACCCGGCTGCAATACCTGTTCGGTGAAGCAGAAACACTCGATCTTGTTGAAATAGGCCCCGGCCTTGGCCGGTGAGACGTTGAAGACCGCCCGCCCGACCACAGGCGCGTCGGAGAAATTGGTCGCCTCGTAGAAGGCGAGGCCGGTCTCGCCGATCTTGAGGGTCTGGCTCTGCTGCTCCGGCTTGAACCGCCAGGGAAGGTCCTTTCCCACCGTCGCATCGAACCTGACCGTCACGTCCCGCGCGAGCACCTCCGAAGCGCCGCTCTCGGCCCGCTGGGTCGTCCCGCCCCATCCCGTCACCTGGCAGAAGGCGCGATAGGCTGGCACCGAGGCCGCGGCAAGCCCAAGCATGCCAACGGCGACGCCGGCGATCCTGACCGCCGTTCGCTGGTTCGCGGTTGCGCGGGCCATGTCGTCGCTCGCCATCGCCGTCCCTATCCGCCTGCGCCGACCGATGCGCCGATGCGCATCAGCGTCACCAGGTAAATCAACACGATAAACGCCGTGATGCCGCCTGCGATGGCGAGATTGCGCTGGCTGCGCCTTTTTTTCTCATCTTCGCGCATCATGGACCGCTTCCCCGCTTAGAGATGGGGCTGGCGCGCGAGGGCATAAAGCCCTTCGACCAGCAGCGCGGCGAATAGTCCGAAGAGGTAAAGGATCGAAAAGCCGAATAGCCGCATCGCCGACTTTGCATCGCCGGATGGCGCACGAAGAAGCCGATATGCGAGGCGGACGAAATGAACCCCCGTCAGAATGGCGACGCCCAGGTAAAGCGGCCCGCCAAGGCCGAAGGGCTGAACAGCGACGGCGAACGCCGCAAGCAGGAGCGAGTACGCGAATATCTGACGCCGCGTCGCAGCTTCGCCCTCCACATTCGGCATCATCGGCACGCCGACGCGCTCATAATCCGACGACCGCCTGAGGGCGAGCGCCCAGAAGTGCGGCGGCGTCCAGAGAAAAATAATCGCGAACAGAGCCCAGGCCTGCCACGGCGTTTCGCCCGCCACAGCGGCCCAGGCGACCACCGGCGGCAGCGCGCCCGCGGCGCCGCCAATGACGATATTCTGCGGCGTCGCGCGCTTCAGCCACATCGAATAGATGACGGCGTAGAAGAAGATCGTGAAGGCGAGAAGCCCGGCGGCGAGATAGTTCGATGATAGCGCCAGAAGCGCCACCGAAAGGGCGGATAGAACGAGGCCGAACGCCGCCGCTTCCGGCCCCGGCACAGCGCCGCGGGGAATCGGCCGCGTCGCCGTCCGCTCCATCACAGCGTCGATATCGGCGTCCCACCACATGTTAAGCGCGCCGGACGCGCCTGCGCCGATTGAAATCGCCAGAAGGGAAATGATCGCGAGGCCAATGGGAAGCGAGCCGCCCTGCACATAGGCGCCGATCATGCCAACGGCGGCGGTGAACACCACCAGCGACATGACCCGCGGCTTCAGAAGATCGAAATAGTCGAGCGGCCGCGCCGCCTCTTGCGCAATCCCCGGCGCGGCGGCGTTGGCGTGAAGCATGGTCATGGGCGCGTCTATGACTGAACCGCGCCCGAAACGGAAGAGCCGAGATTGGGCGATTGGTGGCGGCCGAGCGTCGCGCCCCCCGAGGCGGCCCGCATTAGCCGCGGACTATCGCCGACTTCAGGGCAAAAACACCTAGCACCAGCGCCATGAACGCCAGGAAATAGGCGAGGAGCGAGCCGGCCTGCATGTTCATGAACTGCGACAGGCTCGATTCGACCTGGGCGCCCGCGGCCCCGCCCGCGCCTTCAGGCGCCGCCCGGCCGAGCATCGCGCGACCGAAGCCGCCGATAACAAAGAGCGCAAGCGCCAACAGCGTCATGCCGGCGATCTGGCTCGCGCGCTGCATCATCAAGGCCGCCACAAGCACCGATCCGAAAGCGATCGCGAGGGACGTGGCGTCCCCCTGAAGAAAGACGCCGCGAAGGATGGCGACGACATCGTTGAGAATGGTCTCCAACACGGCGACTGACCCCTTTTTGCGCTTCTCTTCTCCGGTCCGGCCGCTTCGGCGGGCGCCGGGCTTTCCGGTACCTTGCGCCGCGCGTCTCGACCTCGTCGAAATGGTTAACAGATCGCTAAAATGACAGCTCCCGCGCGGGCGTCAAATGCCGCGGCCACTCCGTGCGCGGGCGCAACGAAAAAGCCCCGGCCGGAGCCGGGGCTTCACTGAAAGGCGATTTCGAAGCGCGCCGCTTAGAACGCCTTGGAGTCCTTGGCGTCGAACCTCGGCAACTCGTTGAACTGGTGGAAAGGCGGCGGCGACGGCAGCGTCCACTCGAGGGTCGTCGCGCCCTCGCCCCACGGGTTCGCCTCGGCCTTCTTGCGGTAGACGAAGAAGGCGTCAAACATCGCATAGGCGAAGATCAGCATCCCAACGGACATGACGTAGTAGCCATAGGTTGAGATCTCGTTGTAGAGCGAAAAGCCCGGCGAATAATCGACATATCGGCGCGGCATGCCCTGCAGTCCGAGGAAATGCTGCGGGAAGAAGATGAGATTGACGCCCACGAACATCACCCAGAAGTGCAGGACCCCGAGAATCTCCCGGTACTGAACGCCGAACATCTTACCGAACCAGTAGTACCAGCCGGCGAAGATCGCGAACACGGCGCCGAGCGACAGGACGTAGTGGAAGTGCGCCACGACGTAGTAAGTGTCGTGCAAGTAGACGTCGATGCCCGCGTTTGCGAGCACAACGCCCGTCACTCCGCCGACCGTGAATAGGAAGATAAAGCCCACGGCCCACAGCATCGGCGTTTTGAACTCTATCGACCCGCCCCACATGGTCGCGATCCACGAGAAGATCTTGATGCCTGTCGGCACGGCGATGATCATCGTCGCGGCGACGAAATAGGCCTTCATGTTCACCGACAGGCCAACCGTGTACATATGGTGGGCCCAGACGATGAAGCCGACAAAGCCGATCGCCACCATGGCGTAGGCCATGCCGAGATAGCCGAAGATCGGCTTCTTCGAGAAGGTCGACACGATGTGCGAGATGATGCCGAAGCCAGGCAGGATGAGAATGTAAACTTCCGGGTGCCCGAAGAACCAGAACAGATGCTGGTAGAGTATCGGATCGCCCCCGCCCGCAGAATCGAAGAAAGACGTGCCGAAATTCCGGTCCGTGAGCAGCATGGTGATCGCGGCGGCCAGCACCGGAAGCGACAGGACGAGCAGGAACGCAGTCACCAGCACGGCCCAGGCGAAGAGCGGCATCTTGTGCAGCGTCATGCCCGGCGCGCGCATGTTGAAGATTGTCGTAATGAAGTTGATGGCGCCAAGAACCGACGACGCGCCGGCAAGGTGCAGCGACAAGATCAGGAGATCCATCGCCGGCCCGGGCGAGCCCGTCGTGGAAGACAGCGGCGGGTAAAGGACCCAGCCTCCGCCGAAGCCGATCTGCGAGCCGTAGCCCGGCGCGAAAATTGACAGCAGGATGAGAATGCCCGACGCGCCGTAAAGCCAGAAAGAGATATTGTTCATGCGCGGAAAGGCCATGTCCGGCGCGCCGATCATGATGGGCACGAACCAGTTGCCGAAGCCGCCTATCATCGCCGGCATCACCATGAAGAAGATCATGATGAGGCCGTGATAGGTGATGAGGACGTTGTAGAAGTTCGCCGCCGCGACCTCATCGCCGCCGGTGAAGCTCGTCAGGAACGTAACGCCCGGCTCGGCGAGCTCTAGCCGCATGAGGCCCGACATCGCGCCGCCGACTATCCCGGCGAGGATCGCAAAGATGAGGTAGAGCGTGCCGATGTCCTTGTGGTTGGTCGAAAAGAACCAGCGCACGAAAAACGGCGGCACATGATCGTGGTGATCATCGTGCGCGTCCGTCGCGGTTCCGGTTTGTCCGTCAGCCATCAGCAGGCCCTCTCAAATCTCGTTATCTGAACCGTCGGCGTCCCACTCTGGTCGCCCAAATGCGCGCTCGGCGGCGTCACCGCGCGTCGTCGGCCTCGTCCGCCGACGCCAATCTTTCCTCGCCGCTGAACATCGGCGCCATCCCAGCGAATTCACGCTGTCCGTCGACCCACGCCTCGAATTTCTCGCGTGAGACGACCTCGACCGCGATCGGCATGAAGGAATGCTTGACGCCGCAGATCTCCGAACACTGACCGTAGTAGATTCCCTCACGGTCAGCTTTGAACCAGGTCTCGTTGATGCGTCCCGGCACCGCATCAATCTTGAGCGCGAAATTCGGCATCGCCCATGAGTGAATGACGTCGCGCGCGGTCGTCGTCACGCGGATTGTCTCGCCTACGGGAACGACGACATTGTTGTCGACCGCCAGACGATAAAGCGCCGGCGTCGTCTTATCCTCCGGCAGCATGTTTGATGTGTACTCAAAATCGCCGAAATCGGGGTAGGCGTAGCTCCACCCCCACTGATAGCCATTGACCTTGATAGTCATGGTCGGGGCCATGGCGATCTCGGAATGGCTTGCATCGCGCCAGAACCAGCGTTGGCCGCCAACCCTGGAGCGGCCGCCGCGGATGATCACTGATTCACCGGCGGCCGGGGCGTCGGCGAGCGTCACCGTGACAGGACCGTCCTTGAAGCCGTCGGCGTCAAAGGCCCGCGCGGCGATCTTCCTCAGTTCGCCGCCTTGCTCCACAAATACGTCGAGGTGCCGCTTGGCCGCGACCTTGCGCGTCGCGGACGCGAAGTCATTCGGAAACTCAAACGCAGTCGTCTTCCCGTCGCCTTCATAGACGACCTGTTTGCCGTCCGGCGTCTTGTCCTCGGACATCAGCAGTTCGAAGGACGAGGCGGATATAAACAGAAGGATCAGGATCGGCACGCCGGTCCAGATCACCTCCACAAGGGTGTTGTGGCTGAACTTTCGCGGCTCCGGGTTCGCCTTGGCGTTGAAGCGGACGATCACCCACATAAGGAGCGCCAGAACGAAGAAACTGATGACCGTCATGACCGGCATCAGGACCGCATTGTGGAAAAAGTGAACGTCGCTCGCCAGCGCAGACCCGGCGGGCAACAACGCGACGCCGTTGTCGGCGTGGCCCGCCGCCTCCTCCGCGCCTGCGTTCTGGGCGTGCGCGGCGGTCGACGGGATGGCCAGTGTCGCGGCGAGCGCGGCAGACCGAAGGCTAAACATAACGGTATCCAAAGCTGCGAAATCAGATCGTCTAGGCGATTTTCGCCCGTATATACGCCGAACCGCGCCGAGGGATAGTACGCCAATCACCGCATCCGACGGAAAAACGTCGCATGCGGGAGATTATCTTCAGGTTAGCGTATAGTAGACAGCTTGAGCTTGGCTTGAGGTCCCGTCGCGCGGGTCCGCGGGCCCAAGGCGACGCCCGCAAAAACTGATGAGGCTCCTATGGACAGCTCCCTGTTTTTCAGCCGAACCGACCTGTCGGAACGCGACGCCCGCAAGGCGCTCGATACGGCGCTTGGCGGCGCGGACGATGGCGAGCTTTTTCTTGAGTACACGCAGTCGGAAGCGTTCGTATTCGACGACAATCGCCTGAAATCCGCCGCCTATGACGTGGAGCAGGGGTTCGGGCTGCGCGCCGTCGTGGAGGAATCGACCGGCTATGCGCACTCCTCCGAATTAAGCCCGGCGGCCTTGAAGCGCGCGGCCGAGGCGGTATCGGCGGTGAAGACCGGGCGGTCCGGAACCTACGCCGACGGTCCGGCCCGCACCAATACGCGGCTTTACCCCGACGATAATCCCCTCGACGCGGTCTCTTTCGCTGACAAGGTGGCGCTGCTGGAAGAAATCAACGCCTACGCCCGCGGCGTCGACCCCCGCGTCCGCCAGGTGTCGGCCTCACTGTCCGGCGAATGGTCGATGGTGGAGATCCTGCGCCCCGGCGGCGAGATCCTGCGCGATATCCGGCCGCTCGTCCGCCTCAACGTCTCGGTGACGGCGGGCGAAGGCGATCGCCAGGAATCCGGCGGCCACGGCGCTGGCGGGCGCGAAGGCTATGCGCGCTTTATCGACCCGGCCGCCTGGCGCGGCAAGGTGGACGAAGCCCTTCGCCAGGCGCTCGTCAACCTCGAAGCCGAGCCTGCGCCGGCGGGGGAAATGGAGGTCGTGCTCGGCCCCGGCTGGACCGGCGTCATCCTGCATGAGGCGGTCGGCCACGGCCTTGAAGGCGACTTCAACCGCAAGGGCGAAAGCGCCTTCGCCGGCCGGCTTGGGCAACGGGTCGCCGCGCCCGGCGTGACGGTCGTCGACGACGGCGCCATTGCGGGCCGGCGCGGATCGCTCACCATCGACGATGAAGGCACGCCGACGAGCCGCACCGTCCTGATCGAAGACGGCATCCTGAAAGGCTACATGCAGGACAGGCTGAACGCGCGCCTCATGGGCGTCGCGCCCACTGGCAACGGCAGGCGCGAATCCTACGCCCACCAGCCCATGCCGCGCATGACCAACACTTTCATGACCAATGGCGACAAGAACCCCGGCGAGATCATCGCCTCGGTCAAGGACGGCATCTACGCCGTCAATTTTTCCGGCGGCCAGGTGGACATCACGTCGGGCAAGTTCGTCTTCAACTGCACCGAGGCCTATCGCGTGAAGAACGGCAAGATCGGCGCGCCGCTGAAGAACGTCGCGCTCATCGGCGACGGGCCGAGCGTCCTCACCCGCGTCTCCATGGTGGGGAACGACTTTTCGCTCGATCCAGGCATCGGCGTCTGCGGAAAGGCCGGCCAGGGCGTGCCCGTCGGCGTCGGCCAGCCGACCATCAAGGTCGACGCCCTCACCGTCGGCGGCGCGGCCGCTTGACGCTGACGCCGCACCGACATCGCCGCCCACCGCGATGACCGCGCCATGCAGAACAGGGGCGATCTTTGGGCGGCCGCGCCGGACGTCGGGCGCGGCGTGGGCAGGCGAGACCCTGACCAAAAACACATACGCATATGAATGAAAAAGCCGGCCCCGTGAGGGGCCGGCTTCATTCGTCAGTCCGGATACTGTCGGACGTCAGAGGGAACCGATTACATGGTGAACCGGGCGCCGAGGAAGAAGTAGCGCCCGACCGGGCTAACCGGGAAGGCCTGCTCGGTGATGAACGGCGTGACGTTGGTGACGTTGTTGACGCCGCCAAACACCTGGAACTGATCGTTGATCTGATAGTTGGCGTTCAGATTGTGAAGGAAAGTCGCGTCCGTAATGCCAATGGGGCCGAAGACAGTGTCAACGGTTTCGATCTCGACGCCGCGCAGGCCCTGCTCGTCCAGGAACTGGGTTTGCCATTGCGCGGAAAGCGGACCGCGCGTGTAGCGCAGCGCCCCGCTCGCCGCAAACTCAGGCCGCTGAATTTCGCGGAGCTCCGGATCGACTGCGGTCGGATCGCCAGGATCGAAGAAGTCGTTCAAACGCTCGTTCCACGTGCCGCCGAGCGTTACATTGAATTCATTCCTGCCGACTTCGAAATCGTAGATGATCTGCGCGTCAATGCCGCGCGCGTCCTGACTGGCGAAATTGACCTCTGATTGGCGAAGAAAGTCGAAACCAAGGAACTGAGGCGAACTCGGATCCCGGTTACGCGTGAAGTTGGCGCAGAATTGATTCGGGAAATTGCTCGAGTCGTAGCAGTTGTCGACGATATCCTGCGCGCTCACCGCCGCGATCGCCTGATCGATCTGGATAGACCAGTAGTCAACCGTGATCGACAAGCCCTCTAGAAAGCGCGGCTGAATGATTGCGCCGGCGGAGAAGGTCGTCGCTTTCTCTTCCTGCAAGTCCGGGTTACCTGAGGTTTCGCCAACAAAACGCGCCGACAACGGATCGTTGTACCCTTCCGGGATGCCGTCAGCTCGGCAGTTCGCGACGCGGTTCGCCGCGTTCGGATCGCCGGCGGCGACCACGGCGTCAATCTCATTTTGGTCGCACGGGTCGATCGGTCGGAAGAACTCGGCCTGCGCAGGGTCGAAGAGTTCGCTGATGTTCGGCGCTCGGATCGGTTCAGCGTAGGAGACGCGGAACTTGATGTCATCGATCGGCGCCCAGGTCGCCGACGCGCCCCAGGATATCGTCGCGCCGACCGTGGAATAATCCGCGAAGCGGGCGCCGCCATTGACCGTCAATTCCTCGAAGAAAGGACGGTCCGTTATGATCGGCAGGGAGATCTCCGTATAGAATTCCCAGACGTCGAACTCGCCGCCGGCGTTTTGAGTCAGCGCGGCGGGGTCAAACACCAGCGAATTCTGCGCATTCGGCAGACTGGAAATGAGCTGTCCCTGAGCGATGTCCGGCGTCGTAACGGGAGCGACGCCGCGCACCAACGGATCGAAAGTCGATTCGCTGGTCTCACGCCGGTACTCGAATCCGGTCGCGAAGCCGACCGAGCCGCCCGGCAAGGTGAAGAGCTGATCGAGATCGCCGATGACATTGCCATTGACGACAAACTGATCGAGCTCGAATTCATTCACGACAGTCGTCGTGATGAAATCGACGGCGGCTTGCGTCTGGTCGCCAAAGCCGCGGCCGAAGACGTTATAGGGGGCGCACTGACCATCCCCCGGATTGAACGTGAAGAATCCGGGATCAGACGCCGGGATGCCGAAGGGGGTTGTCGGCGGCGGCGTATTGCTGACGTCAGACCTACAAATCGCGTTGCCGCTTCCATCGTCAATCGCGTCCACCGCCGCGAAGAAGCGGTCAGTGATCACCCGGTTTGCATCATTTGATGTACGAGTGAACTTTCCATAGTTGAAGGTCAAATCGTACTTGAAGCCGTTGGAGCCTTCCGCCTCGATGCCACTCACCATGCGCAGCACGCGCCGCTCCTGAGTATTGATGTTCGGGCCTAGGTCCGTCGGGTCGCGCGTGACGAAAAAGGCTTCGCTCGCCGACCCCTGACCAGCGAACGGCTGCAACGTATCCGGAATAAACGGATTGTCAGGCGCAACCGTCAAAAGGTCATAAAAGGTGTTGAGCGGACCGCCGCTCTGCGCAGTGGAATCGGCGATCTTGCCTTCAAAGAACAGCGTGACATTGTCCGCCAAATCGTACGAAACGAAGAGATTGCCGACGATATTCTCAAGGTCAGGCAACAGAAGATTCTGATTGAAGTTGTTGGGAATGCCGTCGCCGCCAAACTGATTGAATGCGCCTGTGACAATGCCGTCGACATAAGGCCGCGGAAGGCCCGTTTCATCGTCTATCGTCAGGCAGCCTCCAAGAAAGAAATCCGCATTTTGCCCGACTGACGATTCGTTACAGTCATCAATGCCGTTGTTGTTGGTGTCGATGCCGATGAATGCCGTACCGGCGGGCCCGACGATCGAGCCTGGCAGGATGACGCCGGAATTCGAGGAAATGGAGAATCGCGGGTCAGGCAGGATCACACGGCTTGGCTGCCCGGGACCCGCATTTGGGTTCGGCAAATCATCCGCTTCCTGATTGTCTCTGGAAAAATCGCGGTCGCCAAACTGGATCTGCTCGCGCTTCGAGTAATCGAACGCGACGGTGACGTTCAGCCGATCATCGAGGAAGTTTTTGCCGACAACGCCGGAGAACCCATATTGCTCGCCGTCGCCTTCGCCGGAAATGCCGCCATTGACGGCGAGGTCGACGCCCTCAAAGTCCCGCTTCAGGATGAAATTGACGACGCCGGTGACGGCGTCGGCGCCATAGACCTGCGACGCGCCGCCGGTCAGCACCTCGACGCTTTCGATGAGCGCGTTCGGGATTGAGTTGAGATCGACGATGGCCGAGCCGGCAATGCCGCCCACATGCCGGCGACCATTGACGAGCGTCAGCGTGCGTTCGGCGCCGAGCCCGCGCAGGTTCGTAAAGGCGCCGCCAACCGCGCCGGAGAATACGCCGTCAATTGATTGGCCAGCCGGCGTCGACGTCAACAACGCGGGAATGTCATTTAGCACGTCGGTGACGTCGAGCTGGCCGGAAAGCCGTATCTCGTCCGCATCGATCGACTGAACCGGCAATGGCGATACGAGGTTCGGATCGCGCGCGATTCGCGATCCCGTAACGATGATCTGGTCTTCCGGTTCCGGACTATCCTGCGCCGCAGCCCCTGTCGTTGCGGCGAGCGCCACGCCTGAAACGCCAAACAATAGTCTAAGGCCGCTCTTCGCGGCCGCTACGTGTCCCATTTTATCCCTCCGATTCGCCCGCGTGTGCGGGCGTCAGCAATTATTGGTCTCCTAGTCGGTCCTGGACGCCGCTCTTACGGTCGCCAGGGCTTGGTTTCGTCCCGGGACGAACGTTATGCCCGGGCGGAAGTCGCGCGCTACGGCGTGCGGAAACTCTTTGTCGGACATGCGCTCCAAAACGCGCCGCCGTTGCCGCATTGCAACACACTTTTACAACGTTTTAGCCGAATATTCTATATTTGGCGCCATTGGCGCCAAATATCGCGTTGTGACTCATGTAGACAGCATAAGCTGCTACTCATGTCGCAACTTGGTTGTATGCAGAGCCTTCCGCACGTCGTCTTCGTCGCGCCGAATTAAGCGCGTCGGGGGCCGGCGAATTCGCCGGTGCTGATCGGGTCAACGAAACGCCCCTGGGGCGCGCCGCGCCGACTGGCGGAAATGCGTTTGCGCCCCGACATGTTGAGGACGTATGAAACGCAATCCCGCGACTCGCCCTGCATCAGCATCCTTGCGCCTTTCATTTGGAACCCTGCATGCTTGATAATGCGCATACTGACGCTTGCCGGAACTGCGACACGGTCCTCGCAGGCGACTATTGCCATGTGTGCGGACAGCAAGCCGAAGAGCCGCGTCGGGCCGCAATTGGCCTCGTGCAGGACGTATTCGTCGATACGCTGGCGATAGACGGTAAGCTCTTTCGCACGTTGTGGCTGTTGCTGACGCGGCCCGGACGCCTGGCCCGCCGCTATCTCGACGGCAGGCGCGTGCGATATTCGCCGCCCTTCCGACTCTATCTCTTCGCCAGCGTCTTCTTCTTCTTCACTGCGTTCTGGATCTATTCGCCGGATGTCCGTCCCGACTCCGGTCCGGACGACGGCGGCGCCGAAAAAGTCGAAAGCGCAACGACTGACGCCGACAGGTCTGACGCCGACGAGGCCGAAGACATGGTCGAGCGCGTCGCTGAGGCGACAATTGAAGCGGCCGTCGAAGACGCCCTGGAGGGCGCAGTGAGCGATGGGGCGGGACCCGAGGAGCCGAAAGCGGAGGCGGAGGAGGACGACGGCGATCTACAGGATATGACGTGGGATGATTTCGACTATGACGGCCCCGACTGGCTGGAGCCGGTCGGCCGGGAGCTAGTGGAGGCCGCCAAGCGCGCCACGGACGATCCTCGCCTGTTTATTGCGCAGCTTCAGGAAACCTTGCCGCGCACCATGCTTCTCGCGCCGGTCATCTACTCTGTCATTCTGATCCTGCTCTATTTCTACCGCCGCAAATTGCTGGTCTACGACCACCTTGTAGTGAGCCTTTATATGCATGCGGCGCTTTACGCGCATTTGCTCTTGGCGATGTTGATCAATCAGCTCCCATACCTCCGCTGGATGGCAATTCTGACGCTCGGCTGGGCGCTCTTGCAGCCCTACGTCGTTTTCCGTCAGGCATACCAATCAAACTGGGTCTCTGTTTTCCTGAAGGGCGTCATCTCGACGAGCATTTACTCCCTCGCCTTCGCGCTGCTCATAACGCTCGGCCTAACCTACAGCCTTTACAACGCTTAGAGCCCCTTAAAGAAAGCCGGCAAAATCTTGCGCGCCCGGATAATCAGACGAGCCCGACTTATGGGATGGCCGACGCAATGGCCGGTTCGGGCCCTATTCGTTTCAGGCCAAGAGCCTGAATCATATCCTCGTGGGGAAACGACCGTCTGACTATCTGTCGCCGAGTGGATCGTGGATATTCTCAGACAGGCTATTAGCAGGCGTATGGTCACAACCGGCGATCGTCGCCATTCCGCTCCCGCAAGAATTCGCCCATCAGCCGGACCGCCGCCGCCTCGCGTCGCAGCGATGCGTCGCGACGCATCTCCTCCGAAGGGGCGCGCCACGCTTCGTTGATGCGCCTTGTTATTTCCAGCGTACGGATGATTTGCTGGTACGCGGCCGGGAATTCAAATGTCGCGATCTGGAAGCGGCGGACATAGGAGATGACTGCAAAAACGGTTCCGATCGCCGCCTGCTGAACGCTCACCGTGTCATAAAGGGCGTAAAGAACGACGCCCATGAGAACGAAGCTCGTCAGGCCAAAAATCGCCACCTGGGTGTCGGAGCGGCGGATCTGCCATTCGGCGAGCGCTGATAGGTGCGCGTCCGTCCGCTGGCGCGAGCGCGCCTGGTAGGCGTCGATCTCCTGTTCAAGCTGGTCATTATACCCCCTGTTCAGACGCAGGAGCTGGCCGCCAAAAAGAAATGACGACAGGAGTATCGCCGCCAGCGCGCCGAGGCTCGCATAGAAAACATTTAGGGAAAGAAACGAGAGCAGGGCGAGGGACCCGACAAGATCGATCGTGGCGCGGATAATGGAGGGCACGCGAAACTCGAAGAAGTTCACGACTTCGCGCAGCATGTTCGCGCGCGCCGCCGTCCGCGTGATCTCAAGTCCGGCCGCCTGCGCGGCGCTTACCGCCTCGGCGCCGATGTCGCGATAGATTCGGGCGTAAACGCGCGTATCGTAATAGCGCCGCGCGCCGCCGATAATCAGTACGCCAACCTGTAAGCCGGCGAGATAGGCGACGCCGTACCAGTCGTTCTCCACCAGCCCGTCAATCGCAACGCCGAGCAGATAGGGCTGAAACAGCCACAAACCGGCCGACGCCATGATCAGGCCGAGCGTCCCGATAATCGACAGCCAGTAGCGGCGAAAAATCGCCCAATGGGTGATCCGGCGGCCAAGGTCGCCAAGCCTGTCGGCGTCGTCAGGTCGCCCGTCCATGAGCATCGCCCCCACTCTGCTCCGCCCGGACGGCGCATCGCCCGGCCGCTCGGACCATAGGCCAAAGACGCCGTCGAACGCACCCCCGCAAGAGATCGCACGGCCCGATTGCGCCGGCCAAGGTGGCGCCTCTAGTTTCCGGTCCCATGGAGACCTTCGTTACGCGTTTCGCGCCGTCGCCGACTGGCTATCTGCATCTCGGCCACGCCTATTCGGCGCTCAGCGCGTATGACGCGGCCCGGCGCGCCGACGGGCGATTTCTGTTGCGCATCGAAGACATCGACCAGGGCCGCTGCCGTCCTGAATATGAAGCGGCGATCTTCGAGGATCTCGCCTGGCTTGGACTGGAATGGGAGACGCCGGTCCGCCGACAGTCGGACCGGTTCAACGCCTATGAGGCGGCGCTTGCAGACCTCGCCGCGCGCGGCCTCCTTTACCGTTGCTTCAAGACCCGCCGCGAAATCGCCGCCGAGATCGCCGCCGCGCCGCACGGGCCCCGCGGCGAGCCCGGCGAAGACGCCGACGCCGCCTATGTCGGCGCGCCGCCGTCGGCGGAAGAAGAAGCGGCGATGCTGGCCGTGGAACGGCCATTCGCATGGCGATTGTCCATGGCGGCGGCGCTTCGGGAGGCAGGCCCCTTGCGCGTGCGGTTCGAACGGCCCGATGGCGCGGGCGGCGAGACGGTCGCAGCGCATCCGGAGCAATTCGGCGATCCGATCCTTGGCCGAAAAGACTTCCCGGCGAGCTACCACCTCGCTTCAGTTATCGATGACGCCGACCAGGGCGTCACCCATGTCATCCGCGGCGAAGACCTCACCGAAGCGGCGCATCTGCACGCGCTTCTGCAAGCGCTGCTCGATCTGCCGCAGCCGATTTATCGACGCCACAAGCTGATACTCGGCGCGGACGGCGAACGCCTGTCAAAACGCAATAAAGCTCAGTCGATCAGGTCGATGCGCGACGCCGGCGCGACGCCGGCGGAGCTATGCTCCATGGTCGGACTCGATGCGCCATCGACAGCGCCCCCGCCGGACCCATGAGTCAGTCGGACATCATTTGCCGTCGTTCGCCTTACAGCCGTCCACCCCACAGCGATCATCTGAGAGCGGCGGCCGCGCTCAGCCAAACGCGACCTGCGACAGATCAAGCCGCGTCACGCCGCCCGCCCGCAACGTCATCGCCACATCCGCGGCTCTTTCGAACACTCGCCGCGACTCGCCGCCGCGTAGCCGCCGCACCGTGCGCTCCGCGGCGGCCGGTTCGTCATCAAGCAGTTCGGCCACGGCGCGCGCCATCTGATACTCCACGTAACCGAACCAGAGGCCGGGGTCGCCGAGCCCGGCGCCCGCCTTTCTCCACGCTGACGCAAACACGTCTTGCGTCGGATCATCCTCCGACACTCCCCGCGCGCGCTCTACTTCTCCCACAAGAGCCGCCAGCCGGGAGACAATCTCCGGCGCGCCGTCGCATGCCCGGCAGGCCCGTTTCGCCCGAAGCTCCCGAATCAGCAGGAAGACGCCGACGGCGTTTACGATCGCCGCCTGTCCGTCATCCGGACGGGCGCCGCCGTCACCCGTCGTCCCTCTCAGCCTCTTACGCTCCTGCGCGCCTGAACCGCCGGCATCCTGAATGCCCGGATCACCCGCGCCAGCGCCCGCACTCTGATTTTTCATCGCCCGATCCTCCCTTACGCAGCGCGGACGCACGTCCGAATATGCGAATGCTTTGCAATAGCATATCTTTCCCGGGGCGGTCCGCGCCAAAGAGTCACGGGGCGGCCGACGCGCGTCGAGCGCTTGAACAAGACGGGGCAAATCGGCGCGAGCCGCCGTCGCGCGGGGCGCCCAAGACCTCAACACCTAAATGTTTTCTTGCGCGGAACGTTGCGCCCGCTACCCTGCCTGCGGGGCATCAGGTAACTTCACGCGATGGTTAGAACGAGGCGATTTTGGCGGGCCGCTCGCCGCGCAGGGGCAAGGGGACCGTATGTCCTCGCCGCTGCGCTCGCCCTTCAGACAGGCGCGGCGCTGGCGAACGAAACGGCCGCCGGGCAAGCGCCGGAAAGCGTCGCCGACAAGGCGCGGAACGCCCCGCCTGAGGACGCCGCTGAAGCAAAAGAAGCGGCGTCGACTGCGCCGCCGCCGACCGCGGCGAATGCCGGCGCGGCCTGGAAGATCCTGAAGACCGAATGGAGCGCGGCCGACGAGCGCGGCTATTCGGCGTTCGTGCGCGCGATCGGCTGGTCGAACTGCACGTCGCTTGAATCCTGCCTCTCAGATCCGGCGAACCCATACCGGTTGACCGACAAGCGTCTTTTCTCCGGCGACTGCGCCGACATGGCGTATACGCTGCGCGCCTATTACGCCTGGAAGAACGGCCTGCCCTTCTCCTACCAGAGCGCCATGCGCACCGCTGACGGGCGGCCGGAGGACATCCGCTATTCAACGCGCGGCAACGTCGTCGCCGGGCGGCGCTCCAGCGCGGCGCGCAGGCCGATCTCCGCCCCGTCGTTCATCGCGCGGATACCGGGCGAGGTGTCGACCGCGATGTTCCGCACCCATCCGGAAACGGGCGGCGGGCGCTCGCACGACGACTTCTATCCCGTGGCGATTACCCGCGAAGCCGTGCGCCCCGGCATCATCGCCTATGACATCTACGGCCATGTGGGCATCGTCTATGACGTGCTGGAAGATGGCCGAATACTGGTCATCGCATCGCATCCGGATCATTCGGTTACGCGCACCGTCTACGGACCGAATTTCATGCGCTCAAAGCCGGAGCTCGGCTCCGGCCTGAAGGCGTGGCGCCCTATCCGCCTTGTCGGAGCGGAGAAGGCCGCCGACGGGTCCTATCGGGGCGGACGGATCAAGGCCGCGTCAAACGAAGACCTGGCTGACTTCTCCATTGAGCAATATGTCGGCAATACGCCGCATCCGGAGGGAGACTGGAGCCTCGGCGAATTCCGGATCGACGGCCGGTCCATGCCATTTTATGACTTTGTGCGCCGCCGCCTCGCGGCGCCGGGCTTCAAATTCAATCCGGTGACGGAACTGCGCAACGGCATGGAGACGATCTGCGCTTCCGCGCGAGACCGCAAATATGCGGTGGAGACGGCGAGGCTCGCCCGCGTCCATCTGCGCCCGCACCCGGGAAGATTGCCGCGGAATATCTATGGAACCTATGGCGACTGGGAAGCGTACTCGACGCCATCGCGAGATGCGCGCCTGAAGGTCTCGGTGATCGAATTGCGCCGCGAGGTCCAACGGTTCGTCGACGACATAAATGCCGGCTCCGACATCGCGGCGTATGAGGGCGAAGACCTGGGCGGCGATCTCTGGCGCGCGCTGAACGAGGAAGTCGAGCAGTGCTCTTTTACCTATGGGCGGTCGGACAATTCGCGCATCCGGCTCAACCTTGCGCATGTGCTCCACCGGCTGTGGTCGCTATCGTTTGATCCATATCACTGCCCTGAACGGCGCTGGGGCGCGGACGGAAGCGAACTTTCAACCTGTACGGACGATGAGACCAAGGCCGCCTGGTATAACGCCCAGCGGTTTTTGAGGTTTCAAGCCGAGCGGACCTATGACGTTCGTATGGACTTCGCCCTGAACGAACTTCAACCGCCTTCGATTGCGCCGCCGGAAGAGGGCGGCCTCGGCGTCGAGGCGCCGGCGGACGCCGATATTGTCGGGTATATCGCGTCGCTGCCGGGCGCGCCCTTATATCAAGCGCCAGGCGTCGAAACCTCTGAGGTCGGGCGCGCGCTGGCCATGGGCCCGGGCAACGGCGTCGTTCTGGCCGCCGATGCAGCGCCCCAGTTTGAGGAGCCGCGGTTCCCTGAATGGCACTATAAGATCCGCAATTCGGCGGGCCGCTGACCGGGGCGCGCTTCGCTGCGTCACGATAGCGCCGCCGGCTTGCTTATCGTCGGCATCGGGCCACGTGTCCGGGGCGTCTGGCGCCACGGCCTGTGGCGTCGGCCAATGGCGAGCGGTAAATGTCGGCGGCGCGCCGCGTTTGAGACGCGATAATAGCCAGGACGCGACAGCGGCCGCGCAATCATTGAGGTGAGCGAATGTCCGGATTTCTCTACTTTCTGATCCCCGTGGCGCTCGGCGCGACGCTCATCATTCTCGGCTTCGGGATCTATTCCCTCGCTAAGGGCGGGGCGTTCGCCAAGGAAAATGGCAACAAGCTGATGCGTCTCCGGATCGCGGCCCAGGCCGTGGCGATCGGGATCATGGCTGTCTTCCTCATTGTCATCGGCAAAGGACCCGGCGGCTGACCTTTCGGCGGCCGCCGAAGGCTTGCGCCGCGCCGACGGCGCCGCAGCGCATTGAGTCTTCGTGACGCCCCCGCTAGGTTCCGCCACATCGTCAAGGCGCGCCTTGTTGCGGTCGAACAGGCCGCAAAACCCCGGCGCGCCGGGCTAAGGAAAATCGCATGAAAATTCTCGTCCCCGTCAAGCGCGTGGTCGACTACAATGTGAAGGTCCGAGTGAAGTCGGACGGCACGGGCGTCGAACTCGCAAACGTCAAAATGTCGATGAACCCCTTCGACGAGATCGCCGTCGAAGAGGCCGTCCGCCTGAAAGAAGGCGGCGCGGCCAGCGAAGTCGTCGCCGTCTCCATCGGCGTTGAAAAGGCGCAGGACCAGTTGCGCCAGGCGCTCGCAATGGGCGCGGACCGCGGGCTTCTGATCAAGACGGACGAAGAGGTCGAGCCGCTGGCGGTCGCCAAGCTTCTGAAGGCCGTCGTCGGCGAAGAGTCGCCGGACCTCATCATTATGGGCAAGCAGGCGATCGACGACGACTGCAACCAGACGGGGCAGATGCTGGCCGCCCTTCTAGGCTGGCCGCAGGGCACCTTCGCATCGAAAGTAGAACCGGCCGACGGCAAGGTGCATGTGACCCGCGAAGTGGATGGCGGCCTGCAGACGGTCTCGCTTAGCGTCCCGGCGGTCGTGACGGCGGACCTGCGCCTCAACGAGCCGCGCTATGCGTCGCTGCCGAACATCATGAAGGCGAAGAAAAAGCCGCTCGAC
>JANQSJ010000009.1 GCA_028284065.1 Parvularculaceae bacterium | reverse complement strand
TTCTGCGTTCAGATTGAATCATCCAGAAGGCTCTAAGTTATTGATTTCGCGTCGGGCGACGTCAAACCGGTGATCCACTTTGACTGCCCGACGCTCTAGGCTGGCGAGCGTTAACGCCCCCGTCAGCGAACGCGCCTAGCCTGTCCAGTCTAGGACGAACGACAGACACAGACGGACGGCGAATGCGGGGACGGATGTCGACGCCGCAGGACATTCTGAAATCGACGCCTTTTGGGGCGGGCCTTAACGACGCCACGCGACGGGCGTTGATCGCGCGCGGGCGGCCGATCAACATTCCGGGCGGTGCTGCGCTGTTCGAGGCCGGGTCGCAGCCTGATGCGGTTTATCTCGTGCTGTCGGGGCGCCTTATCGTCGTCCGCGAGCGCGCCTCCGCGAACGGAAGCACCGACCAGGTAGTCGGCTATATTCGCGCCGGCGAAATCGTCGGCGAGATGTCGATGCTGGACGGCGCGCCGCGGACCGCGTCCGCTTACGCCCTTCGGGACACCAATCTCATTGCGCTCGACGCGCGCATCGTTGCGCGGCTGATGGCGAAGCGGGCGGACTTCGCCGCCGGCGTCGCGCGGACAATCCTGAGGCGCGCCCGCGCGCCTGCGGCCGACGGCGCAAGCGCGCCGCCTAGGGTGTTCGCGATCGTTGCGAGTTCGCGATCGCTGGAGCCCCTTCATTATGCGGAGGAACTCGCGCGCGAGATCCGGACGCTCGGCAAGAAGACCGCCGTCTTGCGCGAGCCCATGAGCGGCGATGAAGCCGATATGGGCGAGGGGGCGTTCCATGCCGCCGAAGACGCCGTCGACGCCCTGTTTCTGCCCTGCCGCATCGAAGACTCCGAGTGGTATCGCTTCTGCCTGCGCCACGCCGACCGCATGCTGGTCTTCGCGCGCCGCGACGCAAAGCCGGCCTCGCCCCTGCCGCTGTCGCCGGCGCAATCTTCGCCGGCGCGGCGGTTTCGGCTCGTTGACCTCGTCATGGTGCATGAGGGCCAGGATCTCGGCTGGACGGCGGCGTGGGCGCGAGAAATCGGGGCGGACCGGATTTTTCGCTGGCGCGGGCCGCGCAGCCGGGCGCGCCTCGCGCGCACCATCGCGGGCCGCAGCGTCGGCGTATGCCTATCCGGCGGCGGCGCGCGCGCCTACGCCCATTTCGGCGTCCTCGGCGAATTGCGCCGCCTCGGGACGCCGATCGATCTCATCGGCGGCGCCTCGATGGGGGCGATCATCGGCGCGTGCGTCGCGATGGGTTGGGAGGAAAAGGAGATAGAAGCGCGACTGCGCGACGCATTCGTCAGTTCAAGTCCTTTATCCGACCATATGCTGCCGGTGGTGTCGCTGACGAGGGGCGATCTTGTTGAGGAGCGCCTCGCGCGGCATTTCGGCGATCAGCGCATTGAGGATCTGCCAATCCCGTTTTTCTGCGTCTCCTCGGAGCTTACCCGCGGCGCGGTCCGGGTCCACAAGGAGGGCCTGTTGCGCGACGCGTTGCGGGCGTCGATCTCCCTGCCGGGGGTCCTGCCGCCGGTGGTCGATGGCGATGACCTACTCGTCGACGGCGCGGTCCTGAATAATTTTCCTGTCGACGTCATGCGGGCCCGCCATCGCGGGCTGACGATCGGCGTCGACGTCGCCAGAGCCGCGTCGATAGAGGCCGACGCGTTCGTCGATCCGCCAACATTTGTCGGGTGGGTGCGGCGCAATGGCCTTAGCGCCGCGCCGCCCATCGTATCGCTTCTGATGCGCGCGGCGACCGTCGGCCGGCCGCTGGCGATGGGCGCGGAGCCTCCGGACATTCTCGTCGCGCCGGATGCGCCTGGCGTCGATTTGCGGGACTGGCGCAAGTTCGACGTCGCCGTCGCCGAGGGGCGCAAGGCGGCGCGCATCGCCTTCGACGCCGCCGCCTGGCTTATCGCGCCTTACTGCGCTGACGCTACGGAAGTGCGCGTCGCGCGGTCGGAAGAGGTTGTCGTCGCCTGAGAGTCGGTCAGCGCTCGGCGGCCTTTGCGGCGACGACCATGTAATTGATGCCGAGATCGTCGACGACGCGCCACGCGTCCGACAGGGGCGAATAGGCGACGCCGGCGCGCGCCGTCACCGCCATGCCTTCGGGCGTCAGCGCCGCTTCGATCTCGTTGGGCGTCACGAACTTGCGCGGATCGTGCGTGCCCTTCGGCAGCCAGCCAAGAACGTATTCGGCGCCGACCTTGGCGATCGCGAAGGCGCGGAACGTCCGGTTGATGGTGGCGACGATCATCATGCCGCCGGGCTTCACAAGCCGCGCCGACGCGCCGAGGAACAAGTCGACATCCGCCACGTGCTCGACGGCCTCGAGATTGAGGACGATGTCGAAGGCCGGCTCGCCGGCGTCGACGAGCGCCTCGACGCTGGCCGCCCGGTAATCGATGTCGAGACGGCTCTCCTCTGCGTGCGTCGCCGCGACGCCGATATTGAGGTCCGATGCATCTATCCCGACCACGCTCGCGCCAAGCCGCCGCATCGGCTCCGCGACGAGGCCGCCGCCGCAGCCGACGTCGAGGAGCCTGAGCCCATTAAGCGGGGATGCGCTTTGCGGATCGCGTCCGAAATGGGCGCAGGCCATGTCGCGGATATAGGCGAGCCGGACCGGGTTGAACTTGTGCAGCGGCTTGAACTTTCCGAGCGGGTCCCACCACTCGGCCGCCATTCTCTCGAATTTCGCGATTTCCGAAGGATCGATCGTGCCGCCGTCCGGGGCGGCGGTCCGCTCGGCTGCGTCGATCGCGTCGGCGGTTGAGGCGGTCATGGGCGTCGTCTCCTGCGGCGCAGCGCGGGTTTAGGGCGCGGATTCGGGAAAAAGAGGGGTTGTGTTGCCTTTCTACGACACCGCTCGTAACCATGGATGTTCGCGATTGGAATGGGGCGGCGCGTCGCGCCGGCTCGGCGCGCCATGAGGCGCGCAATGAGGCGCGCAAGGCGAGCGCGCAGGCAGACGCACAAGGCAGACGCACAGGCGAACGAGACCGCTCCCCATGGGCCGCATTGTCATGAAATTCGGCGGAACCTCCGTCGCCGACCTTGCGCGCATCCGCCACGCGGCGGCCTTTGCGCGCCGCGAGGCGGACGCCGGCAATAGCGTCGCCGTGGTCGTCTCGGCGATGGCGGGCGAGACCAACCGCCTTGTCGACCTCGCGGCGTCGGCCGGGCCGCCGGACGCTGCGCTCGACGTGCGAAATGTGGAAGCGGACGCCGTCGTCGCAACCGGCGAACAGGTGACGTCGGCGATGCTGGCCCTGACGCTTCAGAACCTCGGCTATCGCGCCCGCTCCTGGCAGGGCTGGCAGGTCGGGCTGAAGACCGACGCCGCCCATGGCCGCGCGCGGATCGCGGGCATAGACGGCGACGCCCTTGGCGAGGCGGTGGACAATGGCGAGATCGCGATCGTCGCCGGCTTCCAGGGGGTTTCCGACGCGGGCCGCGTGACGACCCTCGGCCGCGGCGGCTCCGACACGACGGCCGTCGCGCTCGCCGCGGCGCTGAAAGCGGAGCGGTGCGATATCTATACGGACGTCGACGGCGTCTACACGACCGATCCGCGGATCACCAAGCAGGCGCGGCGGAACGATCGTCTGTCCTATGAGGAAATGCTGGAGATGGCGTCCCTCGGCGCGAAGGTGCTTCAGACGCGTTCGGTGGAGCTCGCCATGGCGCATCGCGTCAATCTTCGCGTTCTGTCGAGCTTCGTGGCGCCGGATGCGGACAATCCCGGCACTGTCATTTGCGACGAGGAGGAGACAATGGAGCAGCGTATTGTCAGCGCCATCACCGTGTCCCGCGACGAGGCCCGCATCAGCCTGCTCGCCGTGCCCGACGAGCCGGGCCGCGCGGCGCGGATTTTCACCATTCTGAGCGACCATGACGTCAATGTGGACATGATCATCCAGAGCCCGGCGCGCACCGCGGGCGCCAATATCTCCTTCACCCTGCCGGAGTCGGACCTCGACCGCGCGGAGGCCGCCATCGCCGCCGCCAAAGGGGACATCGGCTATGACCGCGTCGAGCCGGACCGCGACGTCGTCAAGGTGTCGGTTATTGGCGTCGGGATGCGCAGCCACACCGGCGTTGCGTCGACCATGTTCCGAACGCTCGCCGACCGGCAAATCAACATCCACAACATCTCCACCTCGGAGATCAAGATCAGCGTTCTGATTGACGCCGAATACGCCGAACTCGCCGTGCGCGCGCTGCACCAGGCCTATGGCCTCGACAAGGCCGCGGCGGACGCCGCATCTGAAACGGGCGCCCGCCCATGACCCGCGGCGGCGTTTTCGACGGCGCGCGCGGCAGCGCAGAGCCTCCGCGCCTCGGGCGCGGCGGCATTACCGCGCTATTGCGCCGGATGCATGACATCGTGGCGTCCGAAGCGACGCCGCAGGAACGGCTCGACCAGCTCACCGCCGGCATCGCGACCCATGTGGGGGCCGACGTCTGCTCAATTTATCTGCGCCAGCCGGACGATTCCCTTGAGCTTTACTCAACCGAGGGCCTGAAGCCCGAGGCCGTGCACGAAACGGTGATGGCGCGGGGCGAGGGCCTCGTCGGCAGGGTGTGCGAGACCGGCGCGCCCCTGATGACCGCCGATGCGCCCCTGCACCCGGCGTTCTCCTATCGGCCGGAGACCGGCGAGGACCCGCTGCATTCATTCCTGGGCGTGCCGCTATTGCGCTCCGGCAAGGCGCTCGGCGTGCTTGTCCTGCAAAACAGGCGCAGCCGTCAGTATGAAGACGATGAGATCGAGGCGGCGCAAGCGGTCGCGACTTTGCTCGCGGAAATCGCCGCGTCGGGCGAACTCCTCGATGAGAGCGCGACAAGGGAAGTGGGCGAAATGCTGCGCCTTCCCGAACGGCGCCGCGGGGTCGGCGTCGTCGAGGGCGTCGCCATCGGACGCGTCTGGTTCGTGGAGCCGCCGGCGCCGAAGCACAACGTCTTCTCGCGCGACGCCGCCGCCGAGGTGGGTCGGCTTGAGGCGGCGATCGCCGCGCTGAGGTCTTCGCTTGACGCCATGCTTGCGTCTGCGCGCCTCGAAGGCGAGCCGCGCGAGGTTCTGGAGACCTATCGCCTTCTCGCAGGCGACGCCGGGTGGGCGGCGCGTCTGCGCGAAGCGGCGGAGTCCAGCGGCCTGACGGCGGAAAGCGCGGTCGAACGGGTGGCGTCGCAAAACCGCGCCCGGCTGTCGCAGGCGCGCGATCCCTATCTGCGCGAGCGCCTGCACGATCTCGACGATCTTTCGTTCCGGCTGCTGAGGCATCTCAGCGCCGAAGAGGCCCATGACGATCGCCTGCCCGACGAGGCGGTGCTCTTTGCGCGGTCGCTCGGGCCCGCGGCGCTCCTCGAATATGACCGCGACAAGCTGCGCGGGCTCGTCCTCGCCGAGGGCGCGACCACGTCCCATGTGGCGATCGTCGCCCGGGCGCTCGGCGTGCCCCTGGTGGCGGGCGCCGCCGCGGCGATCGATGCCGCCGAAGAGCATGACGAGGTGGCGATCGACGGCGAGGAGGGCGTCGTCTTTCTCAGGCCGACGCCCGACATCGTCACGAGTTTCGAGCACAAGCTGGAGCTGCGTTCCGAGCGCCAGGCGGCTTACGCGCGCGAGAAGGATCTGCCGACGCGGACGCTTGATGGGGTCGACGTGGAGGTCCGGATCAATGCCGGGCTGACCCTCGACATGGAGCATCTGGAGCGCACCGGCGCGGCCGGCGTCGGCCTCTTCCGCACCGAGCTGCAATTCCTGATCGGCTCGCAATTGCCGCGCGTCAGCGCCCAGCAGCGGCTCTATGAAGCGGTGCTCGCGCGGGCGCGCGGCAAGCCCGTGGTGTTTCGCACCGCCGATCTCGGGGCGGACAAGTCGGCCGACTACATGAACCGCGACCCGGAAGGAAACCCGGCGATGGGCTGGCGCGGCCTCAGGATGGCGGTCGACCGGCCAGGCATCTTGCGCCCGCAATTGCGCGCGCTCTTGCGCGCCGCCGCCGGCCAGGACCTTTACGTCCTTTTCCCAATGGTGACGACGCCGGCGGAAATGGTGCTCGCGCGATCGCTGCTCGACAAGGAGATCGCGATCCAGGAGCAACGCGGCGGCGCGCCGCCGCAGTCCGTTAAGGTCGGGGCGATGGTCGAGACGCCGGCGGCCGCCTGGACCGTCGGCGCGATTGCGCCCTATGCGGATTTCTTCTCAATCGGCGGCAATGATCTGGCGCAGTTCTACTTCGCCGCCGACCGTAACGCCGCGCTGACGCAACAGCGCTACGATCCGCTCGATATCGGATTTTTGTCGTTCATCCGGCTTGTGGCGGAGAAAGTCGGCGAGGCGAAAAAGCCGTTGTCCTATTGCGGCGAGCAGGCGGCCGACCCGGTATTCGGCGCGGCGCTGCTGGCCGCGGGCGTGCGCAGTTTTTCGCTGCCGCCGACAGCGGTGGGCGCGTTCCGGCGGCTCGTCCGGTCCGTTCAGGTCTCCGACCTTGCGCAGTGGTACGAGGAAACCGCCGCCGGCGCGTCGCCCGAGAGGGATGAGGCAAGGGCGCGGCTCGCGCTTCTCCTGCGCTCGAAGGGCGCGATGTTGGACGACGGGGCCGGCTGACCGCCCTGCGCCGCGCCGCCCGAGAAGCAGCGTTAAAAGCCTTGTTAATCATTCCGCCTGACCTTTGCCGCAGGCGGGATGAAAGACTCGCCTTATTGGTTAATTTCCACACCTCGCCAGGTGTTACTGGCGCGGTTCCTGCTCTAAGGTTTTTAAGGCAAGGTTTGAGTCCAACAGCCATGGGCGAGAAGAAACTCTCGGCGGAAATCTACGAGCTCGAAGTCTCGCGGGCGCGGTCCGTGGCTGCGACGGTCGATCCGCGCAACTTTGTCTCGGTTGGGGCCTATCTGGAGGCGGTGCGCGAGGCGCAGGGCGCAGACATCGACGCGGTCAGCGCAAGCACGCACATTAAGGCGCACTTCATCGAAGCGCTGGAGGCGATGGCGGTTGACCGGCTGCCGTCGAAGGCGTTCGCGATCGGCTTCGTGCGCGCCTACGCCGAAGCGCTTGGCGTTGAGCCTCAGCCGGTGGTCGACTGGTTCAAGCAGGAAGCCGGCTTCGCCGAGCCGCCGACCCAGGCCGCGGATGCGCCGGCGGATGCGGCGCGGCCCGCCGGGTCTGAGGGCGCTTCCGGCGCCGACGGCGCGCCGACGGACCGAATTGAGTTGCCTCTTCTGGCCGTCATCGCGATTCTCGGGTTCGTCGTCTGGTGCGCCATAGCGGCGACGCGGCCGTCGCAGGAGCTCGGCCCGACCGATGGCGCTGCGCCGACGCCCGTCGCCGCGGCGTTCGATCCGAGCGAGATGAACGCCGCCATCTCCGAGATTCCGGGCGCGCCGGAGTTTGTAGAGGCGGTCGTCTCGGAGCGCGTGGACGCCGTCTATCCGCCGCGTTGCCTCGCCGGGTCGATGCCGGTGGAGACCGTCGAACTCGCCTTTACCGTGCGCGTCGACGGCCGGGTCGTGAACGAACGCGTGGCGGACGCCTCGAATTCCTGTTTCGAGCGGGCGGCGCTCGGGGCCGTGCGGCAATGGCGGTTTGCGCCCCGCACAATCGACGGCGACCCCCGGGCGGCGTTCGACCAGCGGGCGGTCATCACGTTCCGCAAGCCCGCCTGAACCCTTAGCCTGCCGTCGCCTGATCCAAATCCGAGCGTCGCCGTGTAGCACCTCAAGAGAGCCCGCGCGTGGCGGCCGCCGTCCGCGGCGCGGCGATAAACCAAACGGCCCGCCCCTTGACTTATCCGGGCGGCGCGGGATTTGTCGCTAATGACGCCCGGGTGCGGTGCGGCGAAGCCGGATGCATGAGGTTCTTGCGATGTCAGTTCGTCCATGGCGCGACATAGAGCGGCGGAAATGCCGCAAAATCATGGTCGGCAATGTGCCGGTGGGCGGGGACGCGCCGATTTCCGTTCAGTCGATGACGAATACGCTGACCTCCGACGCCCAGGCGACCATCCGCCAGGTGAACGAGATTGCCGAGGCCGGCGCGGACATCGTCCGGGTGTCCTGCCCTGACGTTGAATCGACCGAGGCGCTGCCCGAAATCGTCAAGCATTCGCCGGTGCCGCTCGTCGCCGACATCCATTTTCACTACAAGCGCGGCATTGAGGCGGCGAAGGCCGGGGCGGCGTGCCTGCGCATCAATCCGGGCAATATCGGCTCCGAAGACCGGGTCAAGGAAGTCATCAAGGCGGCGAAAGACCACGGCTGCGCCATGCGAATCGGCGTCAATGGCGGCTCGCTGGAGAAACACCTTCTGGAAAAATACGGCGAGCCGTGTCCCGAGGCGATGGTGGAAAGCGGGCTCGACCATGCGCGCATCCTTCAGGACAATGACTTTCACGAGTTCAAGATTTCGGTGAAGGCCTCGGACGTGTTCCTGACGGTCGCCGCCTACCACGCCCTTGCCGACGCCATCGACTGCCCCTTGCATCTCGGCGTCACCGAAGCGGGCGGCATGCGCATCGGGTCGGTGAAGTCGGCGATCGGGCTGGGCTCGCTCCTCTGGGCGGGCATTGGCGACACCATCAGGGTGTCGCTCTCCGCCGATCCGGTTGAAGAGATCAAGGTCGGCTTTGACATCCTGAAGTCGCTGAACCTGCGCCACCGCGGCGTCAACGTGATTTCCTGTCCGTCCTGCGCACGGCAGGGGTTTGAGGTCATCGACACCGTGGAGGTGCTGGAGCAACGCTTGGCGCACATCACGACGCCGATGACCCTCTCCGTGATCGGTTGCGTCGTGAACGGTCCGGGCGAAGCCCGCGAGACGGATCTCGGCTTCACTGGCGGCGGCGCCGGCAAGAACAACGGCATGGTCTATCTGGACGGGACCCCCAACCACAAGCTCGACAACGATAAGCTCGTCGATCACCTGGTGGAGCTGGTGGAGAAGAAGGCCGCGGAAATCGAAGCGCAGAAGGCCGAGGAAGCCGAGGCCGGCGACGCCAGCGTCGTCGCCGCCGAATAGGCTTCCGCGGCAAGCTGAGCGGCCAATCGATCAAATCGCGGCCGAGCGCCTATCTTGGGGTGAGCCTATTCCATTCGGCGCCAGATAGTCAGACGTTCGTATCCCGCGATGATATGGGTCAGGCTCTCAGTCGATAAGAAATAGAGCCCGTACCGGCCATCCCATTGTCTGTCGCATCGTCCGGCGCGCGTCTGGCCGTCCGATCGCGCAAGACCTCGCCGGCTAGTTGAGACGGGCTCTAACGCGCCCGAATCGCTTAATGTGATCGGGGTAAGGTCTTTATTTTTCCCGCGAAGCGCACGAAATCACAAATTGTGGGCGCTGGAGAAGTCGGCGCCTGACCTCGTCGCAGGCGTTTCCTGCGCGCGGGCGGCGGCGTCGCCTGCTAGGGTCCGCCGTGGGCGAATAGTCGAAGATGATCCCGAACGAGAAGATAGCAGCGCTTCTGGAGAGGCTTGATGCTCTTGAAGCGGCTATGTCGGCCGCGAGCGACTCCTCTGAGATCGTTCGTCTGTCCAAGGAGCATGGCGAACTGAAGCCGATCGCGGAAAAGGCGCGGGAGCTGTCGTCGACGCGCCGTCAGATTGCGGAGCTAAAAGAGCTCAGCGACAGCGACGAGCCGGACATGGCCGAAATGGCCCGCAGCGAACTTGAGGACTTGAGGCAGGCCGAGCCGGAACTCGAATACGCCTTACAGGTGATGCTGCTGCCGAAAGACAAGGCGGACAATTCCAGCGTCATCCTGGAGGTGCGCGCCGGCACCGGCGGCGATGAGGCGGCCCTCTTCGCCGGCGATCTCTTCCGCATGTACCAGCGCTACGCCTCGCTTCAGGGATGGCGGATCGAGGTTCTGTCGCAGTCTGATGCGGAGGTCGGCGGCTTCAAGGAGATACAGGCGGCGATATCGGGCGAGGGCGTCTACGCCAGAATGAAATTCGAATCAGGCGTGCACAGAGTGCAGCGCGTGCCGTCGACGGAAACGCAAGGCCGCATCCATACCTCGGCGGCGACCGTGGCCATCCTTCCGGAGCCTGAGGAAGTCGATATCGAGATAAACGAAAGCGATCTGCGCATTGACGTTTTCCGGGCTTCGGGGCCCGGAGGACAGTCGGTGAACACGACCGACAGCGCCGTACGCATCACCCACCTGCCCACCGGCATCGTCGTCAGCCAGCAGGATGAAAAATCTCAGCACAAGAACCGAGCCAAGGCGATGAAGGTGCTGCGCGCCAGGCTCTACGAGGCGGAGCGCGCGCGCGCGGATGCGGAAAGGGCGGAGGCGCGGCGCGGCATGGTCGGCTCCGGCGACCGCTCGGAGCGCATCCGGACCTATAATTTCCCGCAAAGCCGCGTCACCGATCACCGCATCAATCTGACGCTCTATAAGCTTGATGAGGTCATCGCAGGCGATGCGCTGGACGACGTGATCGGCGCCCTGATAACGCAGGATCGCGCTGACCGCCTCGCGGCCCTGCGCGAAGATGGCGATGACTGAGATTGGCGAGGCGTCGCGCGCTGACAAGGTCGACGCCGCGGCCTTTCGGGGGCTTGCGGTGGGGGCGGCCGTGCGACGCGCGGCCGAGGCGCTTCGGGCGAGCGAAAGCCCGGCGCTCGACGCCCGCGTCCTGATGAAGCATGCGCTGCATTGCGACAACGCGGCGTTGATAGCGGACGAAGGCCGTATCCTCGACGATCGCCATGCGGAGCGTTTCGCCCGTTTGCTGGCGCGGCGCATCGAACGCGAGCCGGTGGCCTACATTGTCGGGCGGCGCGAATTCTGGGGCCTTGATTTCGAGACGCGCGCGCCGGTCCTCTCGCCGCGGCCCGACACGGAGACGCTAATTGAGTGCGCGCTCTCCTCATACGGAGGACATCCGCCGGCGCGGATTGCGGATCTCGGGTGCGGGTCGGGCGCCATATTGATCTCGCTGTTGCGGGAGTGGCCGGACGCGATTGGCGTCGGCGTCGACAGGTCGGCGGCTGCGATAGACCTTTCCCGAGACAACGCGGAGCGGCTTGGCGTCGCGGCGCGATCGAGCTTTGCGATCGCCGATTGGACCGACACGGACCAGTATGACGCGCAAGGACCGTTCGACCTTGTGATATCCAATCCGCCTTACATTCCCCATGCGGACGCGGCGACGCTGGCCGACGACGTCGTGAAATACGAGGATCCTGGAGCGCTTTTCGCGCTGGAGGGCGGCCTTGCGGCGTATCGAGAGGTGTTCGCGGCCGCGGCGAAACTGGCGGCTGACGGCGGCCGCGCCCTGGTCGAACTCGGCGACGGCCAGGCGGCCGACGTCCGCAAAATCGCCTTGGAAACCCTGCGGCCAAAGGCGTTAAGCGTCCGCAATGACCTCGCCGGCCGGCCGAGGGCGCTGCGTATCGATCTGTAAGGAGGCGAAAAAACCATTGCAATGCGCTTCGGCCACGGTATCATTTCCTTAAGCGAGCGATGGAAACAATCGCTAGGCTAACAATCCTTAGCTCAAAAGATGTGCTGCGCGGCGGGGGTCGGCCGCCAAGGATGGAAAAGACCTAATGCTGAACGCAAGCTGGCGGACCGCCGAGGAGCACGCCTCGCGCCCGGCCTCCTTTGGCGGAGTTGCGGCTTTGGGCGCTTGACGGCGCAAAAGCGAGATAGCGCACACGAACCTCTGGCGCCTGTCGATGACGGCTGATTGGGCCGTGGCGCGTGTCGCCGATGCGGAAGTGGTTCAGACGGATGATAATCCGGCGACCTGCGCGGGCGCCGCTTTAAGTGAATTGCGCCGGTGATCCGTGCGCTGCGCTCCTTGGCTTCGGTGATTGGACATTGGGCATGGGGCATGGGGCATGGGGCATGGGGCATGGGGCATGGGGCATGGGGCATTGGGTCTGGCGCTTCGAAGGCCGGTTCCGGTCGGCTTCGGGGCGATGCGCGAAGCAAGATGCGCGAAGCAAAATGCGTGAAGCAAGGTGCGCGACGCGAGGTGCGTAAAGTCAGGCGCGCAAATCCAGGGGCGCGAAGCCAGGTTGGCGAAACAGAGTATCTTTTTTGATCTGAAGGTTTGAGGCAGTAGGACAGTCAAGATGAAACGTGGACGCAATCAACGCCGCCGTCAGGGCGTGAACCCGAACCGGGCGTATGACTCAAACGGCCCGGAGGTGAGGATTCGCGGCACCGCCAATCAGATATTCGACAAATATCAGGCGCTTGCGCGCGACGCCGCGTCGGCCGGCGATCGCGTCAAGGCGGAGAATTACCTTCAGCATGCAGAGCATTATTTCCGGCTGATCCGCTCCATGCAGCCGAACGCCGCCGGTCCGCAAGACCAGTCGGACCTTGCGGACGCGGAGCAACCGTCCGTAGGCGGCGCCCCGCGGGGCGACCGCGCGAACGGGCGCGGCCGTCCTGCGCGCAGGAGCGACGGCGACGACGCTGCGGAGGCCTCCGCGCCGCCGGACGCCGAGAAATCAGCGGACCAACCCGCCGCAGCCGCCGACTCTCCCGAGAGTGAGGAGAGCGCCGAGGCTGGCGAGCGCGCGCCGAAGAAACGCCGGACCCGAAGGCCGCGCACGCCCAAGGCTGAAAAGGCCGCCAACGGAGAAGATGCGGCCCTTGACGAGGCGACGGCATCTTGATGCGACGAGGCGAGAGGCGCGCCTGTGGCTGCTGAACTTTTTGACCTGACGGGCAAATCGGCGATCGTCACCGGCGGCTCGCGCGGCATTGGCGAGGCTGCGGCGCGGCGCATGGCCGAGGCCGGCGCAAATGTTGTTATCGCCAGCCGCGACATCGAGGCGTGCGAAGCGGCGGCCGGCAAGATAAACGCCGCGCTCGGGCGCGAGGCGGCTGCGGCGACGCGCTGCAATGTGTCCCGTAAGGAGGATCTATCCGCCCTTGTCGCGTTCGCCGAAGACGCTTTCGGCGCCATCGATATTGTGGTGTCGAACGCCGCCGCGAATGTGCATTTCGGGCCGAGCCGGGAAATCGACGACGGCGCCTTCGCCAAGATTATGACGTCGAACGTCAACGCCTCCCATTGGCTGTCGCAGATGACGATGCCGAAAATGGCGGAGCGCGGCGATGGCGCATTCATCATCGTCTCGTCGATCGGCGCCTTTATCGGCAGCTCGACGCTCGGCGCCTATGGAATCTCCAAGGCAGCCGACATTCAGATCGCGCGCAATCTTGCGGTCGAATACGGGGCTTCGAATGTGCGCGCCAATTGCATCTGTCCCGGCATCGTCAAGACGAAGTTCGCCGAAGCGCTGTGGAAGGACCCGAAGGTGGAGGCGCACACCGCCGGCCAGTTGCCGCTGCGCCGGTTCGGCGAGCCTGATGACATCGCCGGAGCGGTCGTCTTTCTCGCGTCGCGCGCCGGCGCGTGGATGACGGGCCAGTCGATCATCGTCGATGGCGGCGCGCTCGTCAGCATGTCGACGCTTTAACCCTCCTTCAGAATCGCAGATGAGATTCCTTCGCGCATGGCGTGCGGGAGGCCTCTTGCCATTGGACCGTCCGTTCCCATCTGAAGGACAGGCGGATGTCGCCGCATGCCGGGACGCCGCCGGATTTGATGCTTGCCAAAGATCGAATTGAAGGACGGCGATATGCAATTCGAGAATTACACCGACCGCGCCAAGGGCATGGTCCAGGCGGCGCAGACAATTGCGCTGCGGGACGGGCACCAGCAGGTGACGCCCGAGCACCTTTTGAAAGCGCTTTTTGACGACGCCGAAGGCCTCGCCGCCAATCTGGTGCGCGCCGCCGGCGGCGCGCCCGAAAAGGCGCTGGCCGCTGCGGAGGAGGCGCTCGGCAAGTTGCCGCGCGTTGAGGGCGCCGGCGCGCAGACTTATCTCGCCCAGTCCCTCGCCAAGGTATTCGCGGACGCCGAAGGCCAGGCGAAAGCCGCCGGCGACACCTTTGTCACCGCCGAACGGCTGCTGACCGCGCTAGCGGGCGCCGGGGACGCGGATGCGAGTCGGGCGCTGAAAGAGGCGGGCGTGACGCAGGCGAGCCTTGAGGCGGCGATCGCCGATCTGCGCAAGGGCCGCAAGGCGGACTCAGCGTCCGCCGAACAGGCCTATGACGCGCTCGGACGATACGCGCGCGACCTCACCGAGGCTGCGGCGGAAGGCAAGCTCGACCCCGTCATCGGCCGCGACGAAGAAATTCGCCGCGCGATGCAGGTGCTCTCGCGCCGCACCAAGAACAACCCTGTGCTGATCGGCGAGCCGGGCGTCGGAAAGACCGCAATCGCCGAGGGCCTCGCCCTCAGGATCGTCAATGGCGACGTGCCGGAAAGCCTGCGCGACAAGAAGCTCCTTGCGCTCGATATGGGCAGCCTCATCGCCGGCGCGAAGTATCGCGGCGAGTTCGAGGAGCGCCTGAAGGCGGTGCTCTCCGAGGTGACGTCCGCCGAGGGCGAGATCATCCTGTTCATCGACGAAATGCACACGCTTGTGGGCGCAGGCAAGACCGACGGCGCCATGGACGCGTCTAACCTTCTGAAGCCTGCGCTGGCGCGCGGCGAGCTTCACTGCGTCGGCGCAACGACGCTCGATGAATACCGCAAATATGTGGAGAAGGACGCCGCCCTTGCGCGCCGCTTCCAGGCGGTGTTCGTTGACGAGCCGACGGTGGAGGACACGGTGTCCATCCTCCGTGGTCTGAAGGAAAAATACGAGCTGCATCATGGCGTCAGGATTTCCGACGGCGCGATTGTCTCCGCGGCGACCTTGTCGAACCGCTATATCACCGACCGCTTTCTGCCCGACAAGGCCATCGACCTCGTGGACGAGGCGGCCTCGCGCCTGCGCATGGAGGTCGATTCCAAGCCGGAGGAGCTCGACGAAATCGATCGGCGGCTTATCCAGTTGAAAATCGAGCGCGAGGCGCTGCGCAAGGAGGACGACCAGGCGTCCGTGGAGCGCCTTGGCAAGCTCGACGGCGAGATCGCCGACCTCGAAGAAAAGTCGGAGTCGCTTACCGCCGCCTGGCGAGCGGAGAAGGAAAGCCTCGCTTCGGCGACCAAGGTGAAGGAGGAGCTTGACCGCGCCCGCCAGGGACTCGCCGAGGCCGAACGGCGCGGCGATCTCGGCAAGGCGTCGGAATTCAAGTACGGCGTCATCCCGTCGCTGGAGAAGAAGCTCGCCGACGCCGAAGCCGCCGGCGAACGCGGCGCCCTCGTCCAGGAAGTGGTGGATGCGGAGCATATCGCCTCCGTCGTGTCGCGCTGGACCGGCGTGCCCGTGGAGAAAATGCTGGAGGGAGAACGCGCCAAGCTCCTGCGCATGGAGCAGGCGCTTGCTGAGCGGGTCATCGGCCAGCCGGACGCCATCGGCGCGGTCTCGGCCGCCGTCCGCCGGGCGCGGGCGGGCCTCAAAGACCCGAACCGGCCGATCGGCGCCTTCCTGATGCTGGGGCCGACCGGCGTCGGCAAGACCGAACTTACCAAGGCGCTCGCGGCGTTCCTGTTCGACGACGAAACGTCGATAGCGCGCATCGACATGTCGGAATACATGGAGAAGCACTCCGTTGCGCGGCTTATCGGCGCGCCGCCGGGCTATGTGGGCTATGAGGAGGGCGGCGCGCTTACCGAAACCGTCCGACGGCGGCCGTATCAGGTCGTCCTCTTCGATGAGGTGGAAAAGGCGCACCCGGACGTTTTCAACGTCATGCTGCAGATCTTCGACGAAGGCCGCCTGACCGACGGGCAGGGGCGCACCGTGGACTTCCGCAACACGCTCATCATCCTGACGTCGAACCTGGGGGCGGAGCACCTCGCGGCGCTGCCGGACGGCGCGTCCGTCGACGAAGCGCGCGGCGGCGTCATGGAGGCGGTGCGCGGCCGGTTCCGGCCGGAGTTCCTGAACCGGCTCGACGACGTTGTCCTGTTCGGGCGCCTGCGGCGCGAGCACATGGGCGCAATCGTCGACATCCAGATCGCCCGCCTGCAAAAACTGCTGGAGGACCGCGGCGTCGTCATCGAACTCGACGATGCGGCGCGCGACTGGTTCGCTGAGGCAGGCTATGATCCGGTATATGGCGCGCGTCCTCTGAAGCGCGTCATTCAGCGCAGCCTGCAGGACCCGCTGGCGGAGCGGCTGCTCGCCGGCGACGTTCTTGACGGCTCGACGGTGCAGGTGTCGGCGGACGCCTCGGGGCTGACCATCGACGGCGCGCACGCGGCGCCGCGCGGCGGCCATGGCCTTGGCGCGGCGGACGGCCCGCCCGCCGGCGCGCTTCTGAACTGACGGGGCGTGAGGCCGCGATAGGAGATGAGCATGGGCAAACCGCCCCTTAGCGACGCCGAGCTAGATCGCCTCGTCCGGGCTACCATTGAGGCCGGCGTCGGCGATCTGCGCGCGGACGAGCTGCCCCATCGCCTGCGCGAGCGGTTGCGCGCGCATGCATCGGGCGCGGATGATCTCGACAAGCTCGTCGCCCGGGCGCTCTCCCGCGGCGCGGCGAACGAGAACAAGCGCTAGGATTCGGGGCCGTTAATGCCGCTTGGCTCAAGTCGGGATGGGACGGCAAGTCCTCCCCGAAAAGCGCCATTGGAGGTCAAAAAGTTGAATGTCTGTTTTCTGATGTGGCCTTTGGCCTCGCCGCCGCAATTCTCGATTGCGACGCTTACGTAAGAAAGCAGATGCGGGGAAGTGTCCGGTTAGCTCAACCAAGACCGGAGGCGAACGATCATCCCGCTAATGTCGTACTCCTTGGAAAGCGCTCGCTAGAGCGTCGGGCAGTCAAAGTGGATCACCGGTTTGACGTCGCCCGACGCGAAATCAATAACTTAGAGCCTTCTGGATGATTCAATCTGAACGCAGAA
>JANQSJ010000008.1 GCA_028284065.1 Parvularculaceae bacterium | reverse complement strand
TATCGCCGTCGGCCGGCCCGGCATCGCCATCGCCCACCTCGGCCTGTTCGGCCTTGTAGATGGCTTCGCCGGGCTTCATCGAAGACTGCGCAAGCGCTTCGGGCTTGGACTGGATATCCTCCAGATCCTCGCCCTCCGTCGCCGTCTTGAGCGCTGCAACATCGGCTTCGATCGCGGACTTCTCCTCGTCCGAAATCTTGTCGCCGTGCTCGCCCAGGCTTTTCTCGGTCTGGTGCACCAGGGCTTCGGCCTGGTTCTTCACCTCGACCGCCTCACGCCGCTTCTTGTCGTCCTCGGCGTGCTCCTCGGCGTCCTTGACCATGCGGTCGATGTCGTCGTCGGACAGTCCGCCCGAAGCCTGGATGCGAATCTGCTGCTCCTTGCCGGTGCCCTTGTCCTTGGCCGAGACGTTGACGATGCCGTTGGCGTCGATGTCGAAGGTGACCTCGATCTGCGGCACGCCGCGCGGCGCAGGCGGGATGCCCACAAGGTCGAATTGACCGAGCATCTTGTTGTCGGCCGCCATCTCGCGCTCGCCCTGGAAGACGCGGATCGTCACCGCGGACTGGTTGTCTTCGGCGGTGGAGAAGGTCTGCGACTTCTTGGTGGGGATCGTCGTGTTGCGGTCGATGAGGCGCGTGAAGACGCCGCCCAGCGTCTCGATGCCGAGGGACAGCGGCGTTACGTCGAGAAGGAGAACGTCTTTCACGTCGCCCTGCAGAACGCCCGCCTGGATCGCCGCGCCGAGGGCGACGACTTCGTCCGGGTTGACGCCCTTGTGCGGGTCGCGGCCGAAGAACTGCTTCACCGTCTCCTGCACTTTCGGCATCCGGGTCATGCCGCCGACGAGGATGACGTCGTCAATGTCGCCCGGCGCGAGGCCGGCGTCTTTCAGCGCCGACTTGCAGGGATCGACGGTGCGCTTGACGAGGTCCTCGACGAGGCTCTCGAGCTTGGCGCGCGACAGCTTCATGTTGAGGTGCTTCGGCCCCGTGGCGTCGGCCGTGATGAAGGGCAGGTTCACCTCATAGGTCGAGGTGGAGGAAAGCTCTTTCTTGGCCTTCTCCGCCTCTTCCTTGAGGCGTTGCAGCGCGAGCTTGTCCTTGCGCAGGTCGATGCCCTGATCCTTTTTGAATTCGTCGGCGAGATAGTCGACGATCCTGAGGTCGAAATCCTCGCCGCCGAGGAAGGTGTCGCCGTTCGTCGCCAGCACTTCGAAGACGCCGTCGCCGATCTCGAGGACGGAGACGTCGAACGTGCCGCCTCCGAGGTCATAGACCGCGACCTTCTTGCCGTCCTTTTTCTCAAGCCCGTAGGCGAGCGCGGCGGCGGTCGGCTCGTTGATGATCCTGAGGACGTCAAGGCCGGCGATCTTGCCGGCGTCCTTGGTCGCCTGGCGCTGGGCGTCGTTGAAGTAGGCGGGCACCGTGATGACGGCCTGCGTCACCGTTTCGCCGAGAAAGGCTTCGGCGGTCTCTTTCATCTTCTGGAGAATGAACGCCGAGATCTGCGACGGCGCGTATTTCTCGCCGCGGCTTTCGACCCAGGCGTCGCCATTGTCCGCCTTGACGATGGCGTAGGGCACCATGCCCTTGTCCTTGTCGACGGTGGGGTCGGAATAGGGCCGGCCGATGAGGCGCTTGATCGCGAAGAAGGTGTTCTCCGGGTTGGTGACCGCCTGGCGTTTGGCCGGCTGGCCGATCAGACGCTCGCCCTCTTCAGTAAAGGCGACGACGGACGGCGTCGTGCGCGCGCCCTCCGCGTTCTCAATCACCCGCGGCTCTTTGCCTTCCATGACCGCGACGCAACTGTTCGTCGTGCCGAGGTCGATGCCGATCACCTTGCCCATAGCCTCATCTCCTTAAGCGGACCGCCCTTGCGTTCGCCCGGCTCACTGGCCAGCGCGGAATTCTTAAGACTGCGGTCCCTTGCGTTTGCGTTCGGTTAGTCTCTCGTCCCGCTCGTTTCCTGTCCGGTTCCTGATTTCGGGAAAGCGATTTAGGTTTCGTAAACCGAATTCCAAAGCCGGCCCCGGGGAAAGTCTTCGCCGCGGCGCCAAAGCCGCCCTTATCGGGCCGCAAACGCCGCGTTCGTGCGGCATATAGGCAGGGGCGAAATCCCCATCAACCCTATATGCGGATTAGATTAATGCCTTTGGCTAAGGCGCGGACGCGACGTTCAGAAAGCCGGGGGCGAAGCCCATGCGCGCATTTCTGATCTGGTTCGCCTGGCTGTCGCTGTTCGGCAGTTTTTTCGACGCGGCGATCCTCGCCTTCGTAGCGGCGCTCGCCGCCATGGGTGAGGCCGCGTGGCCGATCACCGTCGGCGCGCACCTGAAGGACCACTTGCCGGTTATCTACTGGGTGAAGGATCTCGCCTACCTGATCTTGCCGGACGGCCTGGTCGACTGGATTTTCGGCCTCCCGGCCATCGTCTATTTCCCGGCCCGCATCGTCATCAGCATCGTCGTCGGCGCGCTTGCGCTCGCGGCGGCGGCGCGGATGGCGACGCGCCAATAGGCGGGTTGCGGCGGCGCGCATCGTCGCTGCTCGGGAGCTCCAGCCGTCACCCCTGCGGGGCGTCGCGCACCACGCGGAAGCCGGTGGAGAAATTGCGCGTCCCGAGCGGCGTCGCCTCGCGGTGCGCGGCGCGCAACCGCCAGCCGCCGGTGCTCCAGGCGCCGCCTTTCAAGACCCGCTGCGCGCAATCGCCGCCGGCGCCGGCGTCGACAGGGCGCGGTCCGGGGTCCGCAACCCGCGCGCCGGCCATCCAGCAGTCCGCCGTCCATTCCCAGACATTTCCGTGGACGTCGTAAAGTCCGAAAGCGTTCGCGGAAAACGCGCCGACCGGCGTCGTCTTGCGGCGATAGACGCCCTTTGGCCCGTCGTAAGGATAGTCGCCGTGATAATTCGCTTTGCGGGGCGACAGGCCGCGGCCGAATCCGAACGGGCCGTCCGCTCTCGCGCGGGCGGCGTACTCCCACTCCGCCTCGCTCGGCAAGCGATAGGCCTTGCCCGTCTTGCGCGACAGCCAGTCCACATAGGATTGCGCGTCCTCGAACGAGACATTGACGACCGGCCGCTCGCCCCGCCCCCAGCCGACATCGGACGGCCGGTAACCGCGGCAGCCGCCGTCAGCAACGCATGCGTCCCACTGGCCGAACGTCACCTCATGGGCGCCAATCGCGAACGCTGCCGGCATCTCGATGTCGGAAACGACGTACTCGTCATAGGTGCGCGCCGCCTCGCTCGCCGGCGAACCGATCGCGAAGGCGCCCGCCGGCGCGACGACGAGATAGGGACACGCCTCGCAGTCGCGAAAGGCGCCGACCGGCGCGCCCGCGGCGACGTCGTCCGCGGTTGCCGCGAGCGGGTCGTCCGCGTCGGTCGGGACCGTCGGCGCGGCGGCGAGCTTGACAGGAGCCGCAACGCCGCCAGCGCCGTCGGCCGCAATAGCGAGCGCGGCGGCGGCGGCCTCGACCGTCGGCGCGCCCAGTCCGACGACAGCCTCGATCGCCGCATCGCCCGCGGCCTCGCCCTCAACCTCAGTCGAAGCCCAGGCGAGACGCCCAATGACATCGTCAGCAGGCGGCGTTTCGCTGTCGCCGCCGCGCGGCGCGTCATCTTCCGCCGCTTCCACGCGCCCAAAGGCTGGTCCCCCGACCGGTTCGGCGAAAGCGACGATCGGCGGCGGGTCGACGGCGCTCGGCGCGGCCGTCAGCGTCCGCATCGACGCCGGCGCGTCGGCAAGCTCCTCGGCGGGGGCGACAGCGGCGAGGGCGGGCTTCGCGCGATAGGCGGAGACCCCGGCGACGAACGCCGCCCCGCCCATGACGAAGAGCGATGCGACGAACCCGGCGGCGAGGGCGGCGATGTTGGGCCGGGCGGCGAAGCGGGAGCGAAGGGCGCCGCCGGCGCGCGCCGGCGGCGAAGATGCGGCCCGAGACGCCTGGACACCCGACGCCTCAGCGACATGCGCGGATGCAAACGATTCCTTTGCAGGCTCGGCGACGGCCGCCGCGCCGCCTGCGTCTGCGTCTGCGCCTGAACGGCCCTCGTTCGCGACGCGGTCGCGCGGGCCGTCCGCACCTGAATCATCGCCATTGCGCGTACCGCCGCGGCGAGCGGCGAGCGCGAGCTCATCCAGCACGAACCGCCATCGCGGATCATCGGCTTCGCCCGTCCATCCGGAAAGGCTGATGGGCGTCAGCTCCGAGAAGGCTTCAGGCGCCTGCCCCGGCCCGCCCACCGGCACCAGGCTGCGCTCAGCCATCGCATTTTCGCAGGCGAGCAGAACATCGGACGATGCGCGCGCCTCGGCCGTCCAGACGACGAGCGTCGCCGAAACCGACCGCTGGTCGAGATCGCCTTCGTCATAAAGACCGAAAGAGAGTCCCGCCCCGCGTTCCTGCAGCGCAAGAGCGATGCGTTCGCCGAGAAGCGCGCCGTCCGCGGTAAACAGAAGCCGAACCTTCATGTCCATGTCGTCGACGCAGCCGCTCCCTTTCCGAGCCTTAAAGGTGTCCAGCGCGTTCAATTGAAATTCCAGGCGTTAGTTGGCGTTACGGGCGATAATATGGTCTGCGCGGCCGCAACCCGATCAAGGGCCGCCGCCACACCAGGCGCGCCGCCATTAGCCATACCCGCTTAAACCAATATAGCGCCGGCGGCGGCCCGCTTTTCCGAATTCGTTGCGGTAAAAAACGCGCGTTCGCGACGAATGCAAAGTGAATTGTGCGATCGTCTATGTTCGTGTAATGTTCTCATCAAGCGGCGCAACAAGACGCGCCGGGGGAGACAGTTTTGATGGTCGCTCAATTGACGAGCTTCGCCTTTCAGGGGGTCGACGCCAGGCCCGTCGCCGTCGAAGTGCAGATCGCCGGCGGCGCCAACCAGTTCGCAATCGTGGGGCTGCCGGATAAGGCGGTGTCCGAGGCGCGCGACAGGGTGCGCGCCGCGCTGAGCGCCGTCGGCCTTGGCTTGCCGGCGAAGCGCGTCACGGTGAACCTTGCGCCGGCCGACCTGCCAAAGGAGGGGGCGCATTTCGACCTGCCGATCGCCCTCGGCCTTTTGGCGGAGATGGGGGCGACGCCGCGCGATGCGCTTGAGGGCGCGGCGGTGATCGGCGAGCTTGGCCTCGACGGCGCGATAGCGCGCGTCGACGGCGCATTGCCGGCCGCGCTCGCCGCCGCTGCGGCGGGCCTGCGGCTTATCTGCCCGGCGGCGAACGGCGCGGAGGCGGCGTGGGCCGGGGCCGGGCTCGACATCGTGGCGCCGACCTCGCTCATTCAGCTCGTCAACCATGTGAAGGGAACGCAAGTCTTGTCGCCGCCGGCGCCCGGCGGCCTCACGGACCCATCGCCGGCGCCGGACCTCGCCGACGTCAAGGGACAGGAGAATGCGCGCCGCGCGCTCGAGGTCGCCGCGGCGGGCGGACACAATCTTCTGATGGTCGGCCCGCCCGGCGCGGGCAAGTCAATGCTTGCGGCGCGCCTGCCGGGGATCCTGCCGCCCCTCTCGGCCGGGGAGATGCTGGAGACCTCGATGGTCCAGTCCATGGCGGGGATGCTGGAGCGTGGGCGCCTTTCGCCGGCGCGGCCCTTTCGCGCGCCGCACCACTGCGCGTCGATGGCGGCCATGGTGGGCGGCGGCGCTCGGGCGCGGCCGGGCGAAGCCTCCCTCGCCCACAATGGCGTCCTCTTCCTCGACGAACTGCCGGAGTTCTCGCCGCAGGTGCTCGACAGCCTGCGCCAGCCTTTGGAGACCGGCGACGTGATGATCGCCCGGGCCAACGCGCGGGCCCGCTACCCGGCGCGGTTTCAGCTCATCGCGGCGATGAACCCGTGCCGGTGCGGGCACGGCCGCGCCGGCGGACGCGCCTGCGCGCGCGGCCCAAGCTGCGAGGCCTCCTACCGCGCGCGCATATCGGGCCCGCTGCTCGACCGGATCGACATCACCGTCGACCTTGCGCCGGTGACGGCGGCCGACCTCGCCCGGCCGGCCGACGGCGAGGCGAGCGCGGCGGTTGCGGCCCGCGTCGCCGCCGCGCGCGCCGCGCAAGCCGACCGCGAAGCGACGGCCGCGAGAGACGATGGCCGCGCAGGGGCGCCGGCGGAAACGGACGAAAGCGCAATGGTCGGCGATGCGCTGATGCGGCCGGCGGCGACCCACAACGCCGCGCTCAGCGACGCCCGTCTCGCCATCGTCGCCGCACCCGACGCCGACGGCGCGGCGTTGCTGGCGCGGGCGGCGGAGACGCTGTCCCTCTCCGCGCGGGCCTACACGCGCATCCTGCGCCTTGCGCGCACCCTCGCCGATCTTGACGGGTCGGACGGCGTGCGCCGCCGCCATATCTCAGAGGCGATCGGCCATCGCGCCCGCAGCGACGACGCCGCGCCCGCAGGCGCGGAGCGTCCGGCCGGCGCCGCAGGCGGGCGGCCGCCGCCTGAGCCCGCCGCGCCAGCGGCCGGAACATTCCGTTAACGGTCTTCGCTAACGCTATCTTCAGCGCGGCTGCGCATGATTCCCGGCGTGAGCGCGACGGGGGCGAGGCCAACATGATGACCGCCGAGGACGAGGCTGAGGACGAGCGGGAACTTGTCGTCCTTTGCGACGGGCGCGACGTCATCAGGTTCGTCAGCCTCAGCTTCGCAGAGCTGTTCGGCGCGACGCCGGCGGCCTGGTCGGGCAAGCGTTTCGCCCCTTACGCCGAACCGCCCGCCCGCGACGAGGCGCCGACGCGGTTTCGAACCTCCGCCGCGACGACCCACGGCGAGGCGATCATCGACTGGCGGCTGACCGCATTTGAAAGCGGCGAACGCCTTTACGCCGGGCGCATCGCCTTTGACCGTCGCCGCGTCACCATGCGCATCGGTCCGCCGGGGCGGCCCTCGCCCGCGCGCGACATCGCCGACCAGACGCATTTCATCGCCACGATGAGCCACGAAATGCGCACGCCTCTAAATGGCGTCATCGGCATGACCAATCTGTTGCTCGACACGCCGCTCGACGCCAATCAGCGCAGCTATGTTGAGTCAATTCGCGAAGCCGGCGGCGCTCTGGTGACATTGATCAACGACGTCCTCGACTACGCCAAGTTGCGCGCCGGCAAGCTCGAACTCGAAGCCGCGCCGTTCGATCCATTCCACACCGTCCAAAGCGCCACGGAAATGCTCGCGCCGCGCGCGGCGGAGAAGAAGATCGACCTTTGCGGATTCACTCATCCGTCCACGCCGCAAAAACTGATCGGCGACGAGAACCGCATCCGCCAGATCCTCATCAACCTCGCTGGCAATGGCGTGAAATTCACCGAGGCCGGCGGCGTTGCGATCGAAGCCTTTGCGCGGCCCTGCGCAGGCGACGAAGTCGACTTCAGCATCGTCGTGCGGGACACCGGCGTCGGCATCGACAAGAAGCAGCAGGCGCGGATCTTTGATGAGTTTGAGCAGGCCGTCGAAGGCGGCGAACGTCGCGCCGAGGGCGCTGGGTTAGGGCTCGCGATTTCGCGCCGCCTCGCGGCGGCGCTCGGCGGCCGGATCTCCGTACGCAGCGCCCCTGGCGAGGGCAGCGAGTTTACCTTCACGATGCGGACGAAAGCCGCCGCGCCCGCGGCGCCGGCCCCGCAAACAGGACGCGCGCCGATTCTCGTCGCGACGCCGTCGCCGATCCTCGCCGGCCATTTCACACGCCAGCTCGCGGCGCTCGGATGCGCCGACTATGAGGTCGCGCGGTCCGCAAAAGACGCCGCGGCGGCGATCGCGCGCCTGAAACGCCCGGTATTCCTGTGCGACCATCGGCTGGCCGGAGGGATGGCCCGGGCGGATCTCGCTGCGGCGGCCCGCGCGCTCGTCTTTATCGGCGCGGAGGCCCGCGATTCCATCGTTGAACTGCGCGAGCATGGCTTCGACGGCTATCTGGTGACGCCTATCCGGCAGTCGACGCTTGTCCGGGAGCTGAGCGGCGTAAGCCCGACGCGCGCGGAGCGCGCCGCGTCGCCTCGACCCGGGCCTCAATCCGGACCGCAATCCAGGACCGGACCCGCCTCGACTGCGCCGTCCGCTGCGAATGCGCAGGACGCCGGTCCTGAGGCCGGCGCGCCGGCCCGCGCGAAACGCGGCGTCCCCGGCCCGGCCGATGAAACGTCAGACGGCCAGCTGAAACTTCTCCTCGCCGAAGACAATTCCATCAACGCGGTCCTGGCGACGACGCTTCTGCGGCGCGACGGCCACGCCGTCGACGTCGCTGAAAACGGGGCGATCGCCGTCGATATGTGCGCAAAATCTGTATACGATATAATTTTCATGGATATGCACATGCCGCATATGGACGGGCTGGAGGCGACGCGCCGAATACGCGCGGGCGGCGGCGGCAACGCCGAGACGCCGATCCTCGCGCTCACCGCCAACGCCATGGCGAACGACCGGCGCAAATGCCTGGCGGCGGGCATGGACGATTTCCTCACCAAGCCTTTTGATCCCGCCGACCTCGCCGACATGGTCGCCAAGTGGCGCCGCGGGCGGCGCCTTGTCGCAGCGTCGTGATCGTCGGGGTCCTGATCGCGGCGCCGACACGTCCGGCGCGCCGCACTTGCGCGCGACTTCATCTGACAACGCTCTGGAGCCTTCCGCGTTCAGGTTGGCTCACCCGGAGGGCTCTACGTTACTGATTTCGCGTCGGGCGACGTCAAACCGGCGATCCGCTTTGACCGCCTGACGCGCTAACGACGCAGCGTCAAATCCCGGAGCCTTTCGCCAATCGCGTCGAATGCGGCGATGAGCTCGTTCGCGTTCTGCGCATCATAGTAGTCGGCCGGCGAGTTGGCGCAGTCTTCAAGAATGTCGCGTATCGTCGTGTCTGAAACGTCGAACGCTATCGTGAAGAGGCTGATGTCGTCGGCCTTTATCGCCTCGCAAAGCTCGCCCGTCAGCGTGTTGGCGTACGCCGTCGCCGCGGCGACCTGCCAGCGGTTGAACCCGCCATGCGCATGGTCCGTATCCGATGGATCGTTCGGGTCAGGGGACACCGTATTGGCCCCGTCCGTCATCAGAACGATCGCCTTTATCCCGCGGCGGTCCTCCAGTTCAGGGCCCGTCAGTCCCTCCTGGAAGGGCGGCGCAGGCGATACCGTCCGCCATCCCCAGACCAGGCCGGCCGGGATATAGGTCCAGCCATCGGGGGTCATCGCGTCGAGCGCCTGGTCCACCGTCGTCTGACTATCGGTGAGGGGCGTCACCTCCTCGGTCCGGCAGGCGGAGGCCCCGACATTGAGGCCGGGAACCGGCGACAGGGCGGTGACGCCGTCCTGCGTGTTTTCAGGGTAGGGCCGCGATCCGACGCAGCCCTGAAATCCCGGATCGCTGGCGTCGAGCCAGCCCGCCGCGTTATGGCCGAGGCCGACATTCACATATTGGGCGAACGGCACGACGCTGAACTTCACGTCCGCCTCCGGAAGCGCGAACATGGAGGCGACAAGATTTCCGGCGGCCTCCTTCAGGTCTCCCATCTTGCCGCCGTTTCGCATCGACCCCGTGGTGTCGAGCACAAGGGCGACCTCCACAGCGCCCGGCGGCGCCACTTCCACCAGCGTGTTCGCCCCAACGTCGATCGCGCCGATGCCGGCGAGCCGCATGAAGGTGGACGGGAGGCGCGCGTCGACATTAACGGAGAATTGATTCGTCGCCGGATTATGAGCCACTGAAACCGGCCCCGCGACGACGCCGCTTTCATCGTCGAGGACGGCGTCAAAAAACTTCTGCGCCGCGGCGTCAAGCTCCGCCTGCGACAGATTCGGCCGCGCCGTCTTAAGGCGCGCCGCGGCCAGCAGGGCGGCGTCGGTCGCCTCCTGAACCATCGTGCGCGCAAGGCTCGCGCGTCCGAAATCGATCGCCGCCCCTAACGCGACGACAAGAACAGGGGCGAGGACGCCGAACATCATCGCCACATTGCCGCGCCTTGAGCGCGCGAGGCGCGCCGCCATGGATAAGGCCGTCGACCGCCGAACGAGGGTTAACGCCGCCATGTCTTCGGGCTCCCGCTGCGCTTCGCACTACCGGCGCCTCTATGGGGGCAAATGATTGAGATCGCGTTGACGATAGCCGCAGCAATGACTGGTCACGTCCGCTTAACCGGTTGGCCAGACTCTATTAGCCGCGCCGCGCGTATGATCTTTCCGCGGCGGCAAACGTCGCTAATGTCGGGGTCCGCCGAGCGAGGAAAGGTCTTCCATGTCAATCAGCGACGCGCGCGCCGAAGGCGAGAATGCCGAAGGCGCGGCCAAGCGCCCGTCGCGCCTTGACTCAACTGAAATGTGAAGCCGCGTAAGCTCGACCTTTGCGGCCTGAGGCTACGGCGGCGCCCGCGCCAAGCGAGCCTTCGCCCAACTTCGGCGCGGTCCGCTGCAATTTAGGAATCAAGTCTCATGACCGAGGCGAAGAAGTACACCTGGCGCGATCTCGCCGACGCGCTGCGCGAGCGCAACTCACTGGCGATGTTCATCCTGGGCTTCGCGGCTGGTCTGCCCTACGTGCTCATAACCGGCACGCTGAACGCATGGTTCACGAACGAGAACATCAGTGTCGCAACTATTGGCGTTTTCTCCTGGATCATCATAATTTACAGCTTCAAGTTTCTCTGGTCCCCAGCCATCGATCGGGCGCCGACGCCGCGCCTTTTCAACATGGGGCAGCGGCGCGCCACGACGCTAATCCTCCAGGCCGTCATCCTACTCTGCCTATTGACGATTTCGACTGTCGATCCGACGACCCAGATCGGGTTCATCGCCATTGCGGCGATCATCTGCACGCTCGCCTCGTCGTCCCAGGACGTGCTCATCGACGCCTGGCGGATCGAAGTCGCCAATGAAAAAACCACCGTCGACCTGCTCTCAGCGGTCTACCAGCTCGGATACAGAACGTCTGTCATCCTCGGCGGCGCAGGCGCCCTCATCCTCGCAGCGCGAATTGGCTGGAATGATACGTTTGTCGCGTTGTCGCTTCTGATGGCGCTCGCCATCAGCGGCGTATTCGTCGCCGGCGATTCAGAAATCGTGCGGCGCGAACGCGCCCCCGGCGAAGCCCCGCCGGCGCAGTGGCGCAATCTTGCGCTGACGCCCGTCATTCTAGGATGGGCGTGGTCATTCGCCACCTTGTTCAGCTTCATGGCATTCGCCCTCTCCGCGCCCGGCGAGGCGAATGCGCGCGCCTTCACGCGGGAGGCGGGCCCGTTCATCATTCTCGCCGCCATCATCGCGCCGGTGCTCGCCGCATCGGCGATGCTCTACGTCCATCGAACGCGCCAGGCGCCTGAAACGGCCGATGCGCCCTGGCCCGGCCAGAAAGTCTTCGATGCGCTCTACGGTTCCGTCCTTGCGCCGATGGCGGACATAATCAACCGGCTGGGCTGGGGCGCGCTCCTGGTGCTGATTGTCGCGCTCTCCTATCGCTTCACCGATCTCATATGGGGCGCCTTCGCCTACCCCTTCTACCTCGGCGAAAACTACGGTGCCCTTGGCCACACGCTCGATGAAGTGGCGATCGCGTCAAAGCTCTTCGGCGCGCTGATGACCTTTGTCGGCATCGCGGTCGGCGGCGCGCTCATTCTTAGGGTTGGGCGCATGCCGTGCCTCGTCGCGGGCGCGGTCCTCGCCGCCGCGACCAATCTCCTGTTCGCCGATCTCGCCCTTGGCGGCGCGACAACGCACGCATTCATGTCGGCGACGGGTCTCTATTCGCTGTTTGGCGTGATGCAACCGCTCGCCGACTTCCTCCGGCTCGATGTGACCGTCAATGAAGCGCTCGCCCGGCTGATGGTCGTTATCGCGGCGGAGAACCTCGCCGTCGGCTTCGCCAGCGCCGCGATTGTCGTTTATCTCTCGTCCATCGTGAACAAGCGGTACGCCGCCGTTCAGTATGCGCTGCTGGCGTCGCTCGGGTTCCTACTCGGATCGCTCGGACGCGGCGCCATGGGCGAACTGATCGAAATCCGCGGCTTCGCATTCGTCTTTTACCTCACCGCCGCGATGGGACTGGTGGCTGTCGCCGCGACGTCGCTTGAGTGGATCCGGCAGGCGCGCACGAACCGTGCGGAAGGCGGCGCCCCGCTGAAAGAGGCGCCGGCGGGGTAAGCCTCAAACGCCCGGCGTCGGCGCGTCCCGTTTAGGCCCGACCCCAAGGCAGCGGGCGGCGGTCGGCGCCTCCCCCTCGTCGCCCGACGTGGGCGCGCTGGCGTAAAGCTCTTTGGCGACGCGATCCGCGCCATCCTCCGCCGCAAGAAGCACGACAAGCCCGCAAAGCGCGAGATCATAGCGGCGGAACTCGCCGGCGCCTTCGGTCCTGACAAGAGCAGGCGCGCCGAGGAGCGCATCGATCTCCGCCGCGGTGCGGCCGAGAACATCCTCCCTGCGGAACGCAGGGTTGGCCGGGTCGAACTCATAGGCCGGCGCAGGCGCGGCGATAGGCGCCGGGTCGGCCGTCGGCGTCGCCGCGCACGCCGTAAGGCCCGCAACGGCCAGCGTCATCGCCGTCATCGCGGCGACGCGCCGCCGGGCCTGCGCAAATCCGTCGCGCCCCGCGCTTTTCAATGCGCGCTCCGACGCCCTCAGCCGCCTTATCCAATCGCCCATGCTTGTCGCCTCCCGCTCCGGCGCCCTATACGACGCGCCACGCAATCCCTCAATTCTCCAAAAAGGACCGCCCGCCCATGGCCGACCAAGCGCCGACCGCCGCTGACGCCCCGCTGCACGTCGTCGGCGTCGGCAACGCCATTGTCGACGTCCTGGCGCAGTCAGACGACGCATTCCTGAAAGCGCACGATATCGCCAAGGGCGGCATGACGCTGATCGACGAAGCGCGGGCGACGTCAATCTACGGCGACATGGCGCCGGCGATGGAGATTTCCGGGGGCTCGGCGGCGAACACCATCGCCTGCGTCGCGTCGTTCGGCGGCAGGGGCGGCTTCATCGGCAAGGTGGCGGACGACGCCCTCGGCGACATTTTCGCCCATGATTTGAAAAGCCTCGGCGTCGCCTTTGACGTTCCGCGCCTTTCAGGCGGCCCGGCGACGGCGCGCTCCCTCATCAACGTGACGCCCGACGCCCAACGCTCCATGGCGACGTTCCTTGGCGCCGCCGGCGCGGTGGGGCCCGACGACGTGGCGGATGACTTCGTCGCGTCCGCCGCCATCACCTATCTTGAAGGCTATCTCTTCGAACAGCCGGGCGCGCGGGACGCTTTCGCCAAGGCGGGCGAGGCCGCGCGCAAGGCCGGCCGCAAGCTCGCCCTCACCCTCTCCGACGGATTTGTCGTGGAGCGGAACAGGGACGCGCTCCTCGACTTTATTCCTCAGCATGTGGACATTCTCTTCGCCAACGCCGTCGAGGCGGAGATGCTGTTCGAGGCGAATTCAGACGCCGTCGACGACGCGGCGCGCGCGCTCTGCCCGCTCACCGCCATCACCATGAGCGAAAAAGGCTCGCGCCTCGTCCCGCGCGACGGGGCGAGCGTCAACATCGCCGCCGTTCCGCCGAAGGAGCTTGTGGACACCACCGGCGCCGGCGACGCCTACGCCGCAGGCGTGCTGTACGGCCTCGCGCTCAGGCGGCCGCTCGACGTCGCCGGCCGGCTCGGCGCCGTCGCCGCGTCGGAGGTCATCAGCCATGTGGGCGCGCGTCCGCAGGCGAGCCTCAAGGCGCTGGCCGAAGACGCTGGGCTTTTGTAGGTTCGCGCAATCTAGTTGGAGGGCCGAAAATGCGAAACTGGTTGATTGGCGCTGGCGTCATCATCGCGCTGCTTGCCGGCGGCGCATTCGCCGCGCTGAACAATGAGGCGTTCGTCCTCGACACCCTGGCGCGCGGCGTCTCGAAATCGACGCTGACGGAGCAGGAGGCGTTCATCGCCGACCACATCCGCATGGAGGCCGCGCCGGACGGCGCCGGCGACGCGGCCCTGCCGACCGTCGTTCAGTTTCATGGCTGCGCCGGGTATCGCGCGCCGCTGATGGAGCACTGGGCGAGCGTCGCCGCGGAGGCCGGTTGGCGGGCGATCTCCGTCGACAGCCACACGCCGCGCGAGATCGACTACGACACCTCGCTGCAGACTGTCTGTCAGGGTAAGGAGCTTCTCGCCCAGGAGCGCGCCGGCGACGTCATCGCCGCGCTGAATCTGATCGCGAAGCGCCCGGACGTCGACCCCTCGCGCATCGTCGTCGCGGGCTGGTCGCACGGCGCCTGGACGCTGATGGATCTTTTCGCCATGGACTTGTCAAAGCGCTCGCCGGCGTCGCTGTCCGAGAAGGGGCTTTCCGTTCCGGACATCGCCGGGGCGATCCTCGTCTATCCCCATTGCGGACGCGCCACATGGTCCACCGTCAATGACTGGACGATATCCCCGCCGACGCTCGCCCTCGTCGCCGGCAAGGATTCGATCGTCAATGGGCCCGAATGCAAGGCGTTACTGGAGGAGATCGCGGGCCGCGGGCACGATATCGACCTCGTCTATTATCCGGGAGCGGACCACGTATTCGACGACGCCTCCCTGCCTAACTTCTATTCGGAAAAAGACGCGGCGGACGCGAAAACAAAGTATACGGCTTTTCTAGCCGAGCGGCGGTAAGTCCGAGCGCATCCAATCCCAACACGGTCGCCTTCGGGGCCGGCGATGCGCCGCTGAACACTTGAAAGCTCAAAAGATGGCGCCAGACACGCTCATCGCGGCACGCGCTTATTTGAGGCTACTGTCATTTGTATGCATCGCCGCTACTACCTTTGCGCTTTCGCTTAAAGAAGACACAGTCGCGGCCGAGATCCGCGACCTGCTGATTCGCCATCTAGACGCGACATACGCGCACGGACGCGAGATGAGCGACCCCAATGGCGCGCGTCCGTTCGACGACGCCTTTGACCACGCCTACAACGAAACGCTCATGAGGCGTTCCCTACAGAAAGTGACGGATATCATTTCTGACGCCGGCGAAGCGCTTGACGCCCGCCCGGAGACTAAATCGCTCGAACCTATTCCAGACGTCGTCGCGTCCTTGATAGCCGGACTCTACACCTTCGATATGGGCGGCCCTTCAAGGGGCGCAGTCTTGGCGCGAGGGGAACGCGCAACCCTCGACGAGATCCAGCGCGGCATCCAAGACATGAACACCGATCTGATTGACTTGTTTACGCCGTGCGACGCTGAAGACCTAGCGCCTATCATAGTTGAACTCCACGAACTCAGTCGCGCCGGCGTGAGTTCACTCGATTTGGACCTTTACATCCCTTCTTCAAGCGTCGGGCTTGGAACCGTATACAGAGAAAATGATCGCGCTTTCTTCGACCTGTTTCCGTACGGCGAATGTGTCCAGTGGCAAGCGCGCCTGAACGCGACTTTTGTCACCGCTGACGGCGTCACGGAATCCAGGCAGTATCCAGTTAGCCTCGTAAAATCTTCCGAGAAATTTGACAAATCTAAGTCTCGAGCGGTTATGGCGGGCATCTCGCCGATGCTGAAGCTAACCGATGAAGAGGCGCTTGGCTTTGAGCCTATTGTAAAAGAGGTCGCTCTGCGCTTTTGGGATGAACCGCTGTCTCAGGTGCTGGCGACCTTCGAACGCCGCGCAGACGAGGTTGAAAACAACAATGGCCGGGAGAGCCTTGTTGGGTTGAATATCCCGCTAAACTTCATCGGCGCATTCGTTCCGCTCATCCTTTTCGTCCTTACTTCCCAGCACACTCTCGCGCTCTGGTCGTTCGCGAATGAGTATGAGCGCACAGAGAAACAGGATCGATTTGACCTGCGGTCATTCTTCTGGCTACCGCTGACGTTTCAACACCTGACCTGCACACAAGGCGAGGCGCGAGGTAAGCTAGGGCTTGCGGCCGAAGTCGCCACGTTCGCGATGTATGCGGCGATGCCTATCTCGACACTTTCATTCCTTCACTTCAAACTAGGCGGACTGAACAAGGCGAATACGCTGTCCTCCGTACTCGTACTTCTTGCCATCGGCGCAACGTTACTGTTGTACTTCGTCAATCGTCGCTCGCTATCGCGGGTCTGCCGATTGGCTGTTTAGGCCAAGGCGCAATCAACCTAGGAAATAAAAAGGGGGCGCCGCCCCCTTACGCTACGACTTGTTGTGCACGTCCTTCACCCACGGGCCGTAGGGCGAGCCGCCGAGCATCGCAACTTGGGTCTCGGCGGAGACCGCATTGATGGTCTCCTGCGGCCGGCGCGCCGGATGCACCGGACGCCGCAAGGGCCGCTGGCCGCGCGGCATGGCGATGATCTCCGCGATCGCGCGAGGGATGTCCATTGGATCGGTCGACCCGCCGCCATCGCCCGATGCGCCCATCTGCGACGTCAGCTCCGGGTACGCCGCAATGAGGCCATCATCCGTACGCTCCTTAAGAACGCCGGAGAGAATATTGGCGTTGCGGAACACCTTGGTCGGATAGCCGCCAGGCTGGATGATCGTCACGTCGACGCCGTGCGGAACAAGCTCATAGGCCATCTGCTCGCTCATCGCCTCAAGCGCGAACTTGGTCGGCGAGTATTGTCCGAAGCCTGGCAGAATGACGCGGCCGAGCTGGGAGGAAATCTGGAAGATCTGGCCCTGCTTCGCCGCGCGCATCGCCGGCAGCGCGGCGCGCGCCATGCGGTGGCAGCCGAAGACATTGGTGTCGAAGATGAGCTCAGTCGCCTCCATGTCCTGCACTTCGATCGGCCCGCCAAGGCCGATGCCCGCATTGTTGACGAGCACGTCGAGCGCGCCGCCGGCCATTTTTTCCGCCTTGGCGACGCCGGCCGCCACCTGCTCGTCGGAGCGCACATCGATTTCGATGACCTCGATGTCGAGCTTGTCCGTGGACGCAAGATCGCGCAGCTCCTCGGCTTCCGGCCGCGGAACGTTGCGCATGGTCGCGAAGACCTTGGCGCCGAGACGCGCGTAATGTTCCGCCCCAAGACGGCCGAAGCCCGATGACGTGCCGGTGATAAGGATCGATTTTCCCGAAAGGTCGGGGGCCTTCGCATCCGCCGCAATGACGCGCGGCCCGGCGGCCGCAGCCACTGCGCCGACGCCGGCGCCCACCAGAAGCCTGCGGCGATCGATTGCGGTGTCTTGAGCCATGGAATTCTCCTTTAACTGGTCCGGCTTTGGGCGCGATGCTACGCTCATGGTCCGTCCGCGCAACGGTTCCGCTCAGCGGCCCGCTTTTTCCTCCAGCCCGGAAACGCCGCGCCGGCGCGCCAGCTCGTTCGCGACGTCGCCGGGCTCGACCCCCGCCGCAGCGAGCAGGACCGCAAGGTGAAAAAGAACGTCCGCCGCCTCGCCGGCGAGCGCTTCTTTCTCGCCCGACGCCGCGGCGATCGCCGCTTCGACCGCCTCCTCGCCGAGCTTCTGGGCGCAGCGATTGACGCCATCGGACAGGAGTTTCGCCGTGTACGATTGATCGGGCGACGCGCCTTTGCGCGCCTTGACCGTGGCGACAAGCGCATCAAGCGCCGCGCCGATTGTTTCCTCGGCCATCTTCAGCTCTCCTCCGCCATCGCCCGCGCGTCCACCTCTCGGACAGGTATCTCTCGAACTGGCGCGCCCGCGGCGGCGAGCGCGGCGCGCGCCTCGGCGATCGTATGGTCGCCGAAGTGGAAGATCGACGCCGCGAGGACCGCGCTCGCGCGTCCGTCCACCACCGCCTCAACAAGGTGCGAAAGCGCGCCTGCGCCGCCCGACGCAATGACCGGCACGGGCGTCGCCTCCACCACTGCGCGGGTGAGCGCGATGTCAAAGCCGGCGCGCGAGCCATCGGCGTCCATTGACGTCAGGAGGATCTCGCCGGCCCCGCGCGCCGCGGCCTCCGTAGCGAACGCCACCGCGTCCACCCCCGTCGGCTCGCGGCCGCCATGGGTGAAGCACTCCCACCGGCCCTCGCCCACGCGACGCGCATCAATCGCGACGACGACGCACTGCGCGCCGAATCGCTCCGCCGCCTCCGTGATCAGCGCCGGCCGTTTGATCGCGGCGGTGTTGATGGCCGCCTTGTCCGCGCCGGCCAGCAGTATCTGGCGCACATCCTCCGTAGACCGAACGCCGCCGCCGACCGTCAATGGCATGAAACAGCGCTCCGCGACTTCCGCCACCGCGTCGAGCAAAACGCCCCTGCCCTCGTGGCTCGCCGAAATGTCGAGAAAGCAAAGCTCGTCAGCGCCCGCCGCGTCATAGGCGACCGCCGCCTCGACCGGGTCGCCGGCGTCGCGCAAGTCCACGAACTGGACGCCTTTGACGACGCGGCCGTTCTTCACGTCGAGGCATGGGATGATCCGCGTTTTCAGCATTCGCGTGGGGCCGCTCCCGCCTTGAAAGGCGCCGTCGAGATCACTTCAGGCGCCTCATTCGCGTTCGCGCTGTCATCCGATACCGGCGCGGCGCGCCAGTATCGCGGCGTCCCGGCGAGCGCGCGCCACTCGTCCCACGCAGCGTCGGCGGCGCGCGCGGCGCGTTCCGCGGCGCGCCCGCAAACATAGCCCGCGGCGCGCGCGGCGGGCCGGCCGCCGCCCTTCGCCGCCTCCAGCGCGAGGCCCTGCGCCACCACCGCGTCGTTGAGCGCGCCTAGACGCTCCTGCAACGCGCTCATCGCCTGGAAATAGGGCTTGCGCGACTCACGCGGATAGATGTCTCTAAACGCCTGCGCCGCGTAGCGAAACCGCTTCAGCGCAAGACGCAGATCGTGAAGGCCCGCCTCATCCCCTGGCGGAATCTCGTCGGCGATCGCGTGGGCCTCGCCAAAGGCGACGTCGAGCGCGGCGTCAGCGAACGCGCGGACATCCGCAGACAGATCGTCGGCTGCGCCCTTGCGCCATTGTTGCGCGCTCGCCGCCTCAAGCGTGTCGAGGACGAGCAATGGGTAGTCCGGCGAAGAGACTTCAGCATGGACGGCGCGCCATGCGGCGTCTCTGGCCTTTCCCGCGGCGGCGTTGAGGCGCGCGGCGCCCTTGGGATCGAACCCGCTCGCCTCAAGCTCGGACAGCGTCGCGCCGAGAAAAACGTCCCAGTCTCGCGCGCCGCCGATGACGCGGGCGAGCCGGCCTGCGCGCTTCGCGATGCGCCTGAGGCCCCTGCCCCCGACCGCGCCGCGGTAGACACGCTCAAACGTCCGTAGACGCCGCAAGGCGACGCGCGCCTGCCGCGCCGCCTCAGGGTCGCGCGCCAGGGAAAGCGGCCCCCGCAATTCAGCGAGCCGCGCCGCGGACGCCGAGAGCCCTTCGGCGAGCGCAGCGGCGGCGTCGCCATTTGGGTCGATGCGGACCTTCCGCGGCTTTGTAAGATCGCTGGCCCGCGATGCGCCGCGCCAGTGCGCTTTTTCCCCCGCCGCAGGAGCGATCCGCCCGGCCGACGCGCGGATCGCTGCGCGGGCGTAACTGAAAAGCTCGTCGGCCGGCCCTTTCAAGAGGCAAATGCGGGCGAGGCCGACGGGCGAGGCGTCGCCCTCATAGCCGCCAATCCCGTCCTCAACGTCGACGCGGCCGACCACGAGCGTCGCTTCGATGATCGCCTCGCCGAGGATGGAGACGGCGACGGCCTCGTCGGCGCGCAACGCGGCGATGGGCGCAAGCGCATCGCCGGGCGAGAGGCTGAGCGCGCCGAGCGCCTCTTCGCGGTCCGCGCGGTCAAGCCTGTCGAGTATCGCCGCAGCCGACAACGCGCCGTCCGCCAAAGGTCCGGCGGTCGCAAATCCGGCCGGCGCTGGCAGGCGCCGTTCGACCACGCGCCAGTCGTCCCTCGCCCATACGAAAAGCCGCAGGGAGGTTTCGTTTCCATGCTGAAAAACATCCAGCGCGCGCCGCCCGCGCCCGAGGCCGCCTGCGGCCGTGTCGTAAGACGTCGCCTCAATTCGCCGCCAGGGTCGGCGCGCGGTGAGGCGGGCGTCGTCCGCATCAGCGCCTTTTCCGCTCTTCGGACCCTTCCCGCGAGCCCCGCAGAACTGCGCAAGGCCCGATATGTCCGCAGTCGGACCGCTGAGAAACAGCGTGCGCGCATCCGGAAGAGACGGGGGGGAAGACACGTCCCTCACCCCCTCCGGGCCGCGGCGAACGCATCGGCGGCGGTGAGGCGTCCGTCATAAAGCGCCCTGCCCGCAATCGCCCCGGCGATCCCTTCCGGCCGCCGCGCGAGCGCGGCGATGTCGCCCGCCCCCGCAACGCCGCCAGACGCGATGACCGGTATGGACAACGCGGCGGCGAGCGCGGCCGTCGCCTCCACATTGACGCCCGTAAGCGCCCCATCGCGGGAAATGTCCGTATACACAATGGCGGCGACGCCAGCGTCCTCGAAGCGCTTCGCCACCTCAATGGGGGTTGTCCCCGCGCCTTCCAGCCAGCCGTCCACCTTTACCTCGTCGTCTTTCGCGTCAATCCCGACGACGATCCCTCCGGGATGCGCGCGCGCCGCCTCGCGAACGAAGTCCGGATCGCGCACCGCGGCCGTGCCCAGAATGACGCGGTCGACGCCGGCGCCGAGCCAGCGATCGACGCCGGCCATGTCGCGCACGCCGCCGCCAAGCTGTTTCGGCCCCGAAAATGCGCCTACGATTCCTTCAACAGCAGCGGCGTTGCGCGCCGCGCCCGCCACCGCGCCGTCAAGGTCCACCACATGCAGGCGGTCATACCCGGCCGCGGCGAACGCCGCCGCCTGCGCCGCCGGGTCGTCATTATAGACCGTTTCGGCGTCGAGATCGCCATGCAGAAGCCGCACGCAACGCCCGCCCTTCAGGTCGATCGCCGGCCAGATTTCGAACGGCGCCGCCGTCATGGCCGCCACCTCAGAAAATCCGCGAGAAGAGCTATCCCGGCCGCCTGGCTTTTCTCCGGGTGGAACTGAAACCCCAGAATGTTGTCCTTGCGCACGCCAGTGGCGATGCGGCCGCCATAGTCTGTGGAGGCTATGACATCGTCGGTCTTCTCGACATCGAAATGATAGGAATGGGCGAAATAGAACGCCCGCGGCGCGCCCGCGCCAAAGCCGCCGCTAGCTGCGAAAGCGACATCGTTCCAGCCCATGTGCGGCACGCGCAAGTCGGCATCGGCAACGCTTGGCAAATCGGCGAGGGGGCGCACGTCGCCGTCAATCCAGCCAAGGCCGTCGCTCAGGCCATACTCATGCCCGCGCGCGGCGAGAAGCTGCATTCCGACGCAGACGCCGAGGAACGGCCGACCGGCCCGCCGGACGCTGTGCTCCAGCGCGTCGAGCATGCCGGGCAGGGCGCTAAGACCTTGAAAACACGCGCGAAACGCGCCAACGCCAGGAAGCACGATACGGTCGGCCCGGGCGACCTCCGCGGCGTCTGAAGAGATGACGATGCGGGTTGCGAGACCCTGCTCGGCGCCCGCGCGCTCCAACGCTTTCTGGACCGAGCGCAGATTGCCGGAGCCGTAATCAATGATCGCGACGCTTTCGCCCATTCTGACCGATCCAACCGGAAGGAGGGGCGGGGATAGGGGCGGGCCGCGCGAAGCGCAAGCTGAGAGCGATCGAGGTTAGGCCGCAGGTCACGACCGAGGTTTCATTCTCGCCGGCGGCGCCGCGCCTCAATCGCCTCATCCTGAGGAGCGCGAGCATGGCTCGCGCGTCCCGAAGGATAGCAGCGAAGGCTACATTCTGCGGTTGTCCTTCGGGACGCGCCGCTTGCGCGGCGCTCCTCAGGATGAGGCTTTGAAACGTTTCTTTGGGAAGGCGCCGCCCCCGGGCCTAGCCAAGCGCGCCTTTCGTGGACGGCGTCGCGCCGCCGGCGCGCGGGTCGGTCTCAACCGCCTGCCGGAACGCCCGGGCGGTCGCCTTGAAGCAGCTTTCGACGATGTGGTGCGAGTTCTCGCCGTAGAGGTTCTCCACATGCAGGCAGAGCCCTGCGTTCATGGCGAAGGCGTGGAACCATTCCTTGAAGAGCTCGGTGTCCATCTCGCCGATCTTCGGGCGCGGAATGGCGACGCGCCAGATGAGGTAGGGCCGCTTGGAAGCGTCGATCGTCGCGCGCGACAGGGTCTCGTCCATCGGCACATAGGCCGCGCCGAAGCGCCTGATGCCGGCCATATCGCCGAGCGCCTGGGCGCAGGCCTGGCCGAGCACGATGCCGACATCCTCCACCGTGTGGTGCATGTCGACATGGAGATCGCCCTCGGCCCGGATCTTAAGGTCGAGGGAGGCGTGCTTGGCGAACGCCTCCATCATGTGGTCGAAAAACCCGATTCCCGTCTCTATGTCGTAATCGCCCGAGCCATCGAGATCGACGGCCACGAAGACGTCCGTTTCGCGGGTCTTGCGCTGGGCGGTGGAGGCGCGGTTTTCCATATCCATGACCATAGCTTAGCCCGTTTTGGCCGGGTTTTGACAGAGCGGGCATATGCCGGCTTTCTTGGGTCATACGCAAACGGAGTGCAGAGCCAGATGACAGACGCGGCCCAGATGCACGGCACCACAATCCTCTGCGTCCGGCGCAATGGCGCGGTGTGCGTCGGCGGCGACGGGCAGGTCAGCCTCGGCCAGACGGTCGTCAAGGGCGACGCCCGCAAAGTCAGGCGGCTGGGGGAGGGGAGCGGCGTCATCGCCGGGTTCGCCGGCGGCACGGCCGACGCCTTCACCCTGATGGAGCGGCTCGAAGCGAAACTCGAACAGCACCGCGGCCAGCTCACCCGAGCGGCGGTCGAACTCGCCAAGGACTGGCGCACGGACCGATATCTCCGCCGCCTCGAAGCGATGATGATCGTCGCCGACAAGGACGTGACGCTGCAGCTCACCGGGGCGGGGGACGTCCTGGAGCCGACCCATGGCGTCGCGGCGATCGGTTCGGGGGGCGACTACGCCCGCGCCGCGGCCCGCGCGCTCATGGCCGAAACCGACCTCGACGCCGAGGCGATCGTCCGCAAGGCGATGTCCATCGCCGCGGACATTTGCGTCTATACGAACGAAAGCCTGACGGTGGAGGGGATTGGGGGTTAGGGTGCAATTTCGGTCCGTTCGACACGACCTTCCGGATACGTACTTTCTCATATCCGAATATCCCGGCGCCCTCCGGCAACGCTCAGGCTGAGGGGCCGGGATCCAGCAATCAAAATTGCGAGGCGTGGCCTGTTACTATGTTGGGACTGGACTCCGGCCTTCGCCGGAGTAGTCGGCGTTTAGGATAGCCCTTTGATCCATCTCGGACTTTATTGACTGAACGCCACCTAAGCGGCTTCCCATCAGCGCCGCCAAAACACTCGCCTACAGATACATCACATCCGCCCAATCGGCATCGCGCCTGGCCTTTCGCTTTGAAGTACGGGCGGCGGGGCGCACTGTTGAGCTTTCTCACAGGCGGCTAGCGGCGTCGCCACGGCTCTCCCGGCTGCCGGACGTATAGCGTCCATACATGGCGCCACGGCATGATAAAGAAGATCACCACGATGCCGACGCATTCATAGAATGTGCTTTCAACGACGCTCCAGCGACCGTTGAGGCCGGCCGGTATCGCAATGGCGACTATCCAGATCGTTTTCCAGAGCGTTTCGAACAGAATGACGGGCAACATCTGCAGCGGATACCGAACGCCAAACAAGGCGAGCAACGCCAGTGCGGCGAACATCGACTTCGCCACACCCCTCATCAGGGGCCAGTCCGCCGACTCGTAGAGCAGCTGCCGCCAGACAAAGCTGCTCAATCCGAGGGCGATAAGCAGGTAGATGATGCGCAAGGCGTTGACGCGCCACATTGCGACTGGCGGCGATATTTCGATTTGAGAGGCCACGGGGTCGGCTCCTTTGAGGTGGTCGTCCACAACTGGGTTTTGCGGCTGGCGCAGCTCTCCGCAGCCTGAGGAAGGCGCGCAGCCGAACGGCCGCCCGTCGGACAGGCGTCTAGAGAGACCCGAAAATTACCTGATGCACGCTGACATTCTCGCCGATTTCCAAATCGGCGAATGCTTTCAGTGCAAGTATAGCGAAAACCCGCCGCCATGGCGGTGGGTCGCCAACGGAGCGGCCTAAAGGTTCACCACATCCGCCCAGTCGGCATGCCGCTGGGCCTGCGCTTTGAAGAAGGGGCAGAGGGGCACGATCTTGAAGCCTTTTTCCCGCGCATCGGCGACGACGCGCGCGGCGAGGGCCGCGCCCACCCCCATCCCCCGCATGGAATCCGGCACGCCCGTATGGTCGACGATGATGAGCGCGGCGCTGGCGCGCGAGAAGGTCAGCTCCGCCGGCTCGTCCATGCCGGCCACATGGGCGACATAGCGGCCTTTTGAGCCGCCATCGTCCTCAAGCTCGATGGTGATGTCCGTCCGGTCGTCGGTCATTATTCAAGCCTCCGCGATTACCCCGAGCATAGAGATCGCAGATTGGCTCTGCAAAACAGGGTCGGTCTTTCAATCCGGCGCGTTGGACGTCAGCGCGAAGGGGTGGGCCAGCTTGAAGCGCCTATCCTTCGGGACGGGAAATGCCCTCTCCCTGAGGGCGCGATTGGATGGGGTCCAATCGCGCGTCTTGAAGGGGGAGGGCGATTTCCCTTCTCAGGATGAGGCGGCTGCTCCGCTTCGACAAAGCCGCCTGATAATCTCGCGACAGGCAATAGAGCCTCAAACCGCGGGTCAGGCGCTCAGACGCAGCCGTCGCCGTCGAGGCCGGCGATCCAGTCGCGGATGAGCGCGACGCCCTCGCTATGGGAGAGGGAGCGGCCAAGCTCCGGCATCATCGCGGCGGGATTGGTCGTCTCCATACGGAAGAGCAGGATGGAGTCCTCCGGATGGCCGGGCACGATGTCGTAGGGCCGCCCGCCGGCGCCGTCGCCGGCGGCGATCGCCGCCTTGCAGAAGCCGAGCGCCGGGCCGGCCGCCGCCGGCGTCAGGTCAAGCCCGGACGTGTCCGCGGGGCCCACCTTGTTGTGGCAATGGCTGCAATTGGAATCGAGATAGGCGCGGGCGCGGTCGTCAATCGACCATTCCTCGTCCGTCCATACCGCATTCATCGGCGCGGCGGCTAAGTCAGCCTCGCTGATCGACAGGAGCCCCGCATCGCGCCAGTGCGCGATCTGATTGGCGCCGTCATGATAGACCGAAGCCTTGTTGAGGTGGCGCGCCTTCGGCCCGATGGGCGAGATGGCCCGCGTCGTGTTGTTCGGCGCGTGGCAGCCGGCGCACTGGTTTTGGTTCGGCACGACATACGGGAAGTCGACCGGCGCGGCGCCGCCGCGGGCGAGGGTCAGCCGCTCGATCGCGCCGGTGCGCTTCAGCATCGCCTCGGTCTGCTCATCGTTCCAGACATAGGAGACGGCGACCCATCCGGCGGAGCGGTGGGCGAGGATGCGCGTCTCCATCAGGCGCACGCCGTTCATGGGCAGGGCCCCGCCCGAAAAGGCGGGCGCGCCTTCGTCTGTGACCGTCCCGTCGGCGTTTTCGCCGTAATAGAAGGTCTTGGAGATGATCGTTCCGACCGGAAACGCGAAGACGTCGACCTCGCGGTAATCCGCCTTGGTTCCTTCGGGCAGCGCCACCGTCCGAAGTTTAAGGGCGTAGTCCGTGAAGAGCGGCGTCGCCAGGTCGTAAGGCGTCACGCCGGCGGCGAGGCGCAGGGCGCCGCCCTCCGCCTTCACCACGTTCCAGTCCGACAAAAGCTCCGGATACCCCTCTTCGTGGAAGACGGGGCGGGTCTCGGAGAAGGACGGCGCGTCCGATCCACACGCGGCGAGCAATACAGCGCCGGCCGCAATAGCCAAAGCCCTCATACGCCTAGAGCCTTCTTGAATGCATCGGCGGCGGCGTCGCCATTCGATAATCAGATGTCCGCTGGCTGCTGAAATGGCCGGTTCGGGCTCTAATTGTTGTAGACCAAGAGCCTGAACCACATCGTCGCGGAGAAACGAACGTCTGATTATCTGTCGCCGAGCGGGTTACGACCATTCTCAGACAGGCTCTTAGAGCTCCGCGAGCTTCTCAGGCAGCGTCACAGCCGGCAGGCGCGGCAGTTCGCAGTCATGGGCGGCGGCGTCGACGCGCGGGTTCGCGTATTCATTCGGCCCGTCGGCGTTCAGGATCTCAGACTCGCCATTGCGTACGCAGATCTTCAGCTCATCCGGCAGGGCGCCGTCGACTAGCTTCTCCGCATTGACAAAACCATCCCACATGACGTCCGGGATCGCGCCCATCGGCCCGAATTTCAGCGTCTTCAGCGCCTGCAGCTCAAGCCCGTCGGGGTTCTTGCCGCCCCCGGACATGTCATTGCTGTGGATGTAGATGCCTTCCGGATAGGGATCGAACGACTCTTGCGCGCCGCCCTCCGCATACCCCGTCGAAAAGACGCTGGAGATGATGATGTTCGCCGTCTTGTTGTTCTTGATCTCGTTCTCGAAGATCTCGACCTGGTCGTTCGAATTAATGACGACGCCCGACCCCGCGGGCACGCTGGCGACGGCGGTGCCTTCGACGGCGAAGTTCTTCAGATTGTTCTCGACGATCTCGTTATTGAAGACGCGGGTGCGCGCGCCCGGCTGCGGCAGGTTCGGCATATTGAAAACGAGAATGCCGCCGGTGTTGTTGGTGGCGACATTGTCGTAAACGTCCGCGTCGAACGTGTTCTCAATCTCAATGCCGGCGACATTCTGCTCTGCGCGATTGTTCCGCACGACCACATTGCGCGACTGGCCCACATAGATGCCGGCGTCGGAAGCGCCGATCGCCACATTGCCTTCCATCAGCACATTCGTCGTCTGAACGGGATAGATGCCGTAGGCGCCGTTTTCGGTCTTCGGCCCGCCGGTCCACTCCGTGCGCACCCGGCGGATGATGATGTTCTCGCCTTCGTTGACTTTGAGGGCGTCGCCCTTGGTGTCCTCGATGGCGAGATCTTCAATGGTGAAATTGCTCGCCGTGACGAGGAGGCCTTCGGCGCCCGCCACCTGGTCCTTGAAGGTGAGGATCGACTTGTCCATGCCGGCGCCGCGGATGGTGACGCCGTCGACGGTGAGGCTGAGCGACCGGTCGAACGAATAGACCCCTTCCGGAATGTCGATGACATCGCCGGGCTTTGCGTCGAGGAGGGCGGTCATCAGGGTTTCCTGATAATCTGCCGCGCCCGCGGCGGGGGCCGCCTCGGCCGTCGTCCCGGCGTCGGCCGCCTTCTCCTGGCCGCAGGCCGCAAGCGCGAGGGCCAGCGCGCCGATGGCGCACGTCTGCGCCGCGCGCCTTCTAAAGCTCGTGAATACCATCTGCGTCTTCCCAGTTCCGTGGGTCATGTGCGGCCCCTTGCTGCGCTCGTTTGGGCCACTTTTGCGCTTTTCCAGCCGCCAGGCAAAGCGCGAACCGCAGCGCCGCCGCGCGCCGGCGGCGGCTTGCGAGGCCGGCGCGCCGCGCTTAGGTCAACGGGCCACGGTAAGGACGCTCGCCCATGACCTCTTTCTCGCCGCGCGAAATCGTCTCGGAGCTTGACCGGTTCATCGTCGGCCAGGCGGAGGCGAAACGCGCGGTGGCGATCGCGCTGCGCAACCGTTGGCGCCGGCGCCGCGTCGAGGCGCCCCTTCGGGATGAAATCACCCCGAAGAACATCCTGATGATCGGCCCCACCGGCGTCGGCAAGACGGAGATATCGCGCCGGCTCGCGAGCCTCGCGGGCGCGCCTTTCCTGAAGGTGGAGGCGACCAAGTTTACGGAAGTCGGCTATGTGGGCCGCGACGTGGAATCGATTGTCCGCGACCTTGTGGAGACCGCCATCGGGCTCGTTCGGGAGGACCGCCGCAAGGAGGTCGAGGCGCGGGCGCGCGACGCCGCGGAGGACCGCGTCATCGCCGCCCTTGTCGGGGAGAACGCGGGCGAGCGCACGAAATCAAGCTTCCGCGCGAAGCTGCGCGCCGGCGAACTAGACGACACCGAGGTGACGATCGACCTGCGGCCCGCGGGCGGGAAGGGACCGGCGCTGGAGCTGCCGGGCGGCGTCGGCGGGCAGATCGGCGTCCTCAACCTCTCCGACCTCCTCGGGAAATCGTTCAACGCGCCGGCGACGCCCACGACGCTAAAGGTGAAGGACGCCTATGAGCCGCTGATCGCGGAGGAATCCGACCGGCTCCTCGACGACGACGCAATCGTCAAGGAAGCGCTGGAGCGAGCCGAAAACGACGGCATCGTCTTCCTCGACGAGATCGACAAGATCGCCCGCGGCGTCGAGGCGGGCGGCCGCGGCGGCGCGGACGTCTCGCGCGAGGGCGTGCAGCGGGACCTTCTGCCGCTTATCGAGGGCGCGACGGTCGCCACCAAGCATGGCGCGGTGAAGACCGACCATATCCTGTTCATCGCTTCCGGGGCGTTCCACCTGTCGAAGCCGTCGGACCTCCTGCCGGAGCTTCAGGGCCGACTGCCGATCCGGGTGGAGCTCGACGCGCTCACCCGCGACGATCTGAAACGCATTCTCACTGAGCCGGAGGCGAGCCTCATCAAGCAATACGCCGCCCTGATGAAAACCGAGGGCATTGACCTCGAAGTCGCCGACGACGCGATCGAGGCGCTCGCCGACGCCGCAGCGGCGGTCAACGCCAATGTGGAGAATATCGGCGCGCGCCGCCTCGCCACCATCATGGAGCGGGTCCTGGAGGACCTGTCGTTCGACGCCCCGGACCGAACCGACAAGGCGGCGCTCATCGACGCAAGCTACGTGAAATCGCGGCTCGACTCCGTCGCGGCCGACTCCGACCTATCGAAGTATATTCTTTGACGCTATCCTTGGCCTATCGAGGGTAGAACCGGGGGATCGCGCCCGCATGCTGACGCGCACCATACCGCCGCGCGGATTTGGCCAAGACCGGGCGTTGGACGGCCGCCAGGCTGCGCCGCGCCGTCAGGACGCGCGCGCGCCGGAAAGCGCGGTCGAGCACTACTCTACAGTTCTGATCAAGGCGCAGGGCGAGGGGCCGTTCCTGTTGCAGGAGCGCACGCGCGGCAAGGGCGTCCAATATCCCGGGCGGTTTTCGATGTTCGGCGGACGCAGAGAGGGCCAGGAAACCGCCGAAGGCTGCGCGGTGCGCGAGGTCTTGGAGGAAACAGGCCTTGAATTGAACGCCGTCGACCTGACGCTGCTCGCCCGGGTGGAAAGCCAGAACGAGCGCGGCGCCCTCACGGCGGGCCACCTGTTTCTCTCAGAAGGCCTGCCCTTCGACATCCTCAAAGACCTCGACATCAAGGACGGGGGAGGGGTGTTTCTGAAGCGCAACGAGGTGCCGCGACAGTGGGCCCGGCTTACCTCGATCACCCATTTTGCGATCGGCGCATTCGAGGAACTGGAGCGCCTGCGCGGCGGCGTCGAACCCACCAGTTCCGCCGATGGCGCGTCTCTCTTCAGTTTTTTCAGGCGGTGAGCACCGCAGTTTGGCCGGCGCCATGTGGCGCGCGGGCAACAGGGCAGGCCGAGCAAGCGCTTAGCGGTTGCGATGGAAATCGCCGGCGGCCTTCCCGTTTGCGTCTTCGCGCGTTAATCTTAACCTCTCTGAGCGGGGTATCGACATGGCGGATGGCGCGCTGATTTCGGACGGCAAGCGGCCGAAGATCGCCTTTGCGGGCGAGGAGTTCGGATTCGGCTATCAGGCCGTGCACAAATTCGCCGCAGACAACGCCCGCTCTGCGCGGCGTCGGCTTTATGACGCCGGCGCCAGCGCGGTCTCGGACGGCAAGGTCAGCGTGCAATGGCGCCGGCTTGGCCGAAGCGACGACGAAACCCTCAAGTCGGATGGCGGGTTCGACCTCGCCAATCCCGAAATGCGGCCCTTGCACACCAAGGAGCTGGCGCTCGTCAATGTGCGCAACAAGACCGCGGACATGGCCGTGGTGCCGTTTTATGCGCCGTACACAAACTATGACATCGAGACGCTGAATACCCTCGCAAGCCTCCTGACGCTTGTCGGCGTTCAGCAGATCACGGCGACCGATCAGTTTTGCCTTGCCGTTTATGAGCCGCAATTGCTCGACGTCATCCAGACGTCGCATCCGGGCTCCGGCCTTTCCGGCCTCCTCAACTCAAAGCGCAACCGCTGGCAGTCGAACGCCTGGAAGGACGCCCAGGGCTTCCTCAATGACGGCGAAAGCGCCGAGACGAGCCGGCAGTATGGCGGCGGCTTCCAGCTCGACGCATCGGCGCAATATATGCTCCGGGAGCGGATAGATACCGTCTTCGCCGGGCCGGAGGCGGTGCGCCGCTGCAAGACCAAGCTCGACGCGCTTCGCAGCGCCGGCGTCGAAGTCAACGAAACGCTCAACACGGTCGAGCCGCACCGCGAAATGTCGCGGCTTGCGCGCAATACGCTTAACAATACGCGCCAGACGTCGACGTCGTTCGATCCGCGCGGCGGCGGCACGATGTTCACGTCGACAATGTCGGCGGAGAACCCGAACGCAAAGCTTTATGGCGTCGTGATGCCATTCGAGATCGCCTATCAATCGCCTGATTTTGTCATCATCGACGACAATGTGCAGGACGCCGACAAGAACGATCCCACGGTGCAGACGCGGTTCATGGTCGTGCGCGACATCGTTGACGAAACCATCCTCAGCGACAAGCTCGGACTGACCGGCAATCGCGCAAAGTACTGGATGACGCGGCTGAAAGACGTTCTTCAGGACTCTGAGGATATGGACGGCGCGGGCGTACGCGTCATGTTCCGCTTCCGCCGCGGCAAGAAGGCCGCGTCGATCGGCGATGTGGAGAGCTTTCTGCGCCACCACGGCGTCAGGTACAATGTCGTGAAGATCAATGAGGACAGCGGCAAGGAATCGCCGGGCGCGATCGTCCTCGACGCCGAATTCGAACCGCGCCACTTCCGGACGACCATGCCGATTTTCGGGCGCTGCGCCGCGCGCGAGGTCCTTGGCGCGGCGTTCGCGCGGTGGAAGGACCGCTCTTCAGGCGTCATTGCGGCCATGCCCATGGAGTCGCATCAATTGCCGGAGGCGGGCCGGCGCCGGTTTTACGTCGACAACTTCATGTCGGGCTTCAGCGCGTTTCTGCGGGACAAGTGGATTCGGTACCGCGTCGTCGGCCCTGCCGCCATCGCCGCGGCGGCCGCCTGGTTCGGGCGAGACGCCGTATCGCCGCATCTTGCCGGCGCGCTCTCTGCGCTTCAGCGTCTTATCGGCGGCTAGCGGCGGATCGCAGCCCCAGACGTCCGGGAAGAAGACGGCTTCAGGAAAAGGTAATAGGCGCCTGCGCCGCCGTCTTTCGGGCGGGCGGGCGCCAGTCGCGCGACCAGCGGCCGCAACTCTGGCCCATCAACCCACTCGCGCACCGCCTCACGCAGGACGCCGCGGCCGACCGGGCGCAGATCGCCGCCTATTGCGTCATCGATCCTGGCGTCACTGTCCATTCCGTCGGCGCGCAAACGCCGACGCGTGAGGTTCGCCTGCGACGCCGGTCCGCCCTTGCCCGTGATGACGAGGAGGCGCCGGCATCCGTCGCGATGCGCGCCGCGCACGAACGTCCTAAACGCGCGTTCGGCGACGGCGCGGGTCATGCCGTGGAGGTCAATGGTCCGGTCTATCGGCTGACGACGGCGCGCGACCGCGAGATCGCGCTTCGGGTCGCCGGCGCCGAACGCCGAGGGCGGGCGCAGCGCGCCGGGTCTCCGGCTCTGCGGGGCGTCCCTTGGCGGCGCGTTTCCCGCAACGCGCGCCGGCGCGCGAAGGCGAGAACTCTCCGCGTCGGACGCCTCGACGCCGCCGGACCGCCGGAAAGGGCGCGCCACATCCCGCGTCGCGCGGCGCCAGAGCCGCGCTTCCTCATCGTTCAGCTTCCGATCCGACATCGAAACGACGCCTTCAAAATATGCCCTATCCACCGCCCCTGTCGGCCTTGTCGAGCGGCTTGGCCAGACTTCCCGGGCCGCTCGGAAATCGGGCCGAGAGGGATTTCGGTAATAGTACGGCGAAGGTGGCGGGATCGTTCATCCGGCCGGCGGTTTCTGCCGCCTGCGGGCCGGAACCGACGAAGACGTCGCCGCGGATCGGCCCCTTGATGGCGCCTCCGGTGTCCTGGGCGACGAGGAGACGCCCCACCTCACGCCCGTCACGGGAGCGCCATGCGGCCCAGATAAGCCCGCCATAACCATAGTAAGACGGATCGATCGCGATGCTGCGCATCGCCGTAAGCTGCACGCCGCCGGCCCCGACCGGGCCGAGATCCTGGTCCGGCGTCGGGGGGGCGGCCCGAAAGAAAACGAAGGAAGGATTTCGTTCGCGCAGCTTGCGCGCCTCCTCCGGGGGCGCCGCGTCGAGCCATTGCCGGATCGACTGCATGGAAATGTCCTCAAGGGCGATCTCCCCCTTCTCCACGAGCGCTCGGCCGATGGCGAAGTACGGCCGCCCATTCGTTCCATTATAGCCAACGGAAATCTCTTGCCTGCCGTCGCGCGCCAAGACGGTAAGCCGCCCTGAGCCCTGGATCTGAAGAAAGAAAAGATCGTCCGGGTCCATATAGGCGATCGGCGAGGCGACGCGCCTGATAGCGCCCCCATTGATTTCCGCGCGGGTCGGATAGGGCGCGAGCGCGCCTTCTTCGAGCCGCCCAAACAGGCGCCGGCCTTTCAGCTTCGGATCAAACGCGCCGAGATCGACCTCAATAAGGTCCGACGGCCGCTCATAGACGGGCGCGCTGAACCTTCCGCTTGGCCGCTGCGATGCGAAGAAAGTCGGCTCGAAGTATCCGGTCGCCTTGCCGACCGGGTCGTCGACAGGCTCGCGGCCCGCCGCCTTGCCGTCCGGCCGCGGCTCTGATCGACGCGCCACCGCGACTGGCTCGAACCGCAACATCAGGAAATCGCGCGCCGCGCTGGAACGCGCTATTTCGTCAGCATACGCGCCGTCCAGAACCTGTTGCGCCTCTTCGCAAAGCGGCAGCCAGTCTCCGACCGCGCCGGCGAGCAGGTCTTCTTCGAGGAAAGGCGACTCGATCGCTTCGAGGGGATTAAAAGGCGCGTCGGGAGGGCGCTCCGCCAGCAGCCGGCAAGAGCGAAGGAATGCGGGAAGCGCCTCAGCCACGTTGTCGAGCCGCCAGTCGGGAAGGGCGTCGAACGGGATGCGCTGGAAGCTGACGCCGACCACTTCATAGTCGGTTTCGGGATCGACTTCAGCGGTCTCCATCGCCGCGCGAATGGCGAAGACGGCGGCGACCAAGGTCAGGAGCGCCGCGCCCAAAAGCGCGATGAGGGCGACCGGCCCGAAAGACGGCCCCCGCGCAGGTGAAGAGGAAGACATTCAGGCGGCCCAAGCTATCCCGGCGCCGCGATCGGCGCGAGGCGAAGACAGAGTCTTAGGCCGATGCGCTCGTCGCCACCAAGGTCCAGTTCGGATCAGAGGAGGCAATTTTGCGCGAAAACGTCCAGGCTTCGCGCACCAGATCGACGCGATTTGGATCGCCGTCGATCACATTGCCTTCGCGGTCATACGTGGTGCGGACCTGGTTGGAGGCGAAATTGACGACAGCGACCATCGCGCCATCGTCGACGCGCGAAGACTTCACGGCCGCCTCCTCAATGCCGACAAACTTCAGATCGACCCGCGCGCCCGCCGTATCGCGGTCGGAAAGCGCTTTTCGGAACGCCTCCAGCACCGACGCGGCGAGGAACTTCTTGACGCTCTTCAGGTCGCCGGCGGCGAAGGCCTCCACGATCATCTCATAAGCGCCCTTTGCGCCGTCAAGGAAGGCGCGCTCGTCGAATTCAGGGTCCGCCTCCCGCAAGGGAGCGGCGGCCGCGGAAATGGCGGCCGCGCGGCGCTCAGCGCCGGGCCGAAGCGGCGTCGCGTCGCCGGCGACATCGTCCTCCTGGGGCCGGGCGGCGCGCTGCAGGCCTTCAATTTCCTGGCGTTGTTCGTGGCCGGTGCGGGCGCCGAGGACGGAAATCAGCTTGTACACGAAGAAAATCGCAACGCCGGCGAGTATCAGGCTGAGAGGATCCATAAAGACGCAAGCCCTTGTTTTAGCTTCCCCAATCCGCTCCCAACCGCCTTCGAGAACGCGCGGAGGCGGCTGGCCGCAGTTTACCAGCGGGCGGTCGCGGTTTACCGCAAACACGTGAACGATCCGCTTATGCCACTATATAGGCAGCTCTATATCGAAAACACCTGTCAGACATAAACCGAAGGTCGCATGGCTGTTTTATTAATCACGCTGTTCGTAATCGGCCCGCTTCTGGAGATCTACGTGCTGCTGGCGGCCGGGGCCATGGTCGGCCCATTGCCGGTCATCGCCGCATGCGTCGGCACTGCGATCATCGGCGGGCTGATCCTGAGGGCGCAAGGGGTCGCCGCCTTGAATTCCGCCCAGCGCGACCTGTCTCAAGGCCGCGCGCCGCTTGACGCCATCGCCGACGGCGTCTTCCTCATTCTCGCTGCGCCTTTCCTGATGACGCCGGGATTTATAACCGACGCGGTCGGCTTTGCGCTTCTGACGCCGCCGATCCGCCATTGGCTCGCAGCGCGGGCGGTCGCCTATCTGAAAGCGCGCGCCGACGCGGAGGGCCGGATCATCTCGGTGCGACGGGTCGATCTGTAACGCCCCGCCGACGCGGCGCGTCGGCTTGCGAGGCGGCGCGTGGCCGTGTAGGACCCGCGCTTCTTCGGCGCGCGTTCCGAGACGCGCCCGCCTTGAGGCGGGCTTCGGCTGGCGCCGCTTGTACTCGAATTTCTCCCGCGCGCATTCGACGGGCGAGCATCCCCGCCGCCGAGGGCGCGCACGGATCGAAAGGGACGATATGTCTGACACGCCCGCGCCGGGCGCCGGCGACGCCGCCGCGCCAAGCCTTCGGGTTCTTGCGCAATACCTGAAGGATCTCTCATTCGAAAACCCGAAGGCGCCTCAGATCTTTAGCGGCATGAGCGAAGCGCCGAACATCGCCGTCAGCGTAGACGTCAACGCGCGGGGCATCGGCGAAGATCAGTATGAGGTGGAACTCACCGTCTCCGCGAACGCCACGAGTAACGACGAACCTGTTTTCGTCGTGGAGAGCGCCTATGCGGGCGCGTTTGAAATCAAGAACGTGCCGCAGGAGCAGCTCGAGATCGTGCTCCTGGTGGAGTGTCCACGGATCATTTTCCCGTTCCTGCGCCAGATTCTCGCCGAGACGACGCAGACCGGAAACTTCCCGCCGGTGATGCTCGACCCAATCGACTTCCTGTCCATTTACGAACAGCGGCGCCGCGCAGCGGCGGCGAGCCCGGCGCCGGACGGCGCGCAAGCATAAAATTGCCGGACGGCGCGCAGGCGTAAACTTGCCGGACGGCGCGCAGGCGCAGGTCCCTCAGTGGGGACTGCGCCGGTCTACTCAGCCGCGACGGCCTGGTCGGCGGCGGGCGCTGATGCATCTTTCTCAAGGGCGCGCCACAGGGCGTCAGGCCCCATCTCGGCGATCAACGCCGCGTGGGCGGCTGTCTCCTCCGGCGTCGCGAGCGTCGGCGCCGGACCCGGCCGCTGGCGGGCGGGGCCGCGGTTCTTCGCAGACGTCGCGCTTGCCGCTTCGGCGTCAAGATCGAGCCCCGCCTGCGCGCCGCCGGTCAGCTCGATATAGACCTCGGCGAGAAGCCTGGAATCGAGCAGCGCCCCGTGGCCGTCGCGTTCGCGCGCCGCGGTGTCGACGCCAAAGCGGGAGCACAGAGCATCGAGGCTCGCCGGCGCGCCGGGAAATCGCCGCCGCGCGAGATGCAGCGTGTCGATGAGCTCATTCTGCAGCAACGGCAACTTCGCAGCGGCAAGCTCATCGTTCAGGAAGGGAAGGTCGAACGCCTTGCCGTTATGGGCGATAAGCTCCGCATCGCCGACGAATTCGAGAAACGCCTCCGCCACTCGGGCGTCGGTAAAAACGGGAAAATCCTTGAGGAAATCATAGCTCAGCCCGTGCACATCGTAAGCGCCCCTCGGCACCTCGCGCTGCGGATTGACGTAAGTGTGGAAGGACTTTCCCGTCACCGCGCCGCGCACAAGCTCGACGCCGCCGATCTCAACGATTCGGTGGCCTTCGTCGAACCGGAAGCCGGTGGTTTCAAGGTCGAAGACGATCTGGCGCATGGCGGGATCATACCGGATTCAGCGCGCCCGCCAATCGGCGGGAGCCTGCAACTATTCCCCTATCACCCGTCGCCATGGATGACTTTCCGCACCAGGACGGAAAGATCGGCCTTCTGGAACGGCTTCTGGATGAAGTGGGAGGCGTCGATCCCGTCAAGCTGCTCGCGCACCGCCGCCTCGGCGTAGCCGGACATGAAGACGATGGCAGCCTTAAGCCCGAAGCGTTCGCGCGCTTCGGCGACCATGGCCGGGCCGTCGACCTCCGGCATCATGATGTCCGAGATGACAAGATCGAATTGCGCGTCCTTTTCGAGAAGCTCCAGCGCATCGACGCCGTCATCGGCGACCTCGACGTCGTACCCTGCGCGCTCCAGGGTCTTCACGACGACGAGCCGGACCCCGGGCTCGTCCTCAACGACGAGAATTCTTCCGACTCCTGAATAGTCGACGTCGGCCGAAGGGGCTGGCGCCGCGGCGGCGGCTTCCGCGGCCGTCTCCTCCGCGTCGCAGGCCGGCAGGTAGATCCGGAACGCGGCGCCGCCCTCAGCGAGGTTCTCCACCGCGATCGCGCCGCCCATCTGCTCAATGACGCCCTGCACGGCGGACAGGCCGAGGCCCGTTCCCTTCCCGACATCCTTTGTCGTGAAGAAGGGATCGAAAATCTTCGCCCTGATGTCCTCCGGCACGCCGGGCCCAGTGTCGATGACGGAGACGAGCACGTGATCCTGGTCGCGGAGCTGTTGGAGGCCGAGCGCCGACACGTCGTCGCGCGACAGCCGTTCGGTCTCTATACGGACCTCGCCGCCATCAGGCGCCATGGCGTCGCGGGCATTAACCGCGAGGTTCATGAGCGCGGTCTCGAACTGGTTGGTGTCAATCTTGACGTTCGGCAGGCCGCGCCCGTTCTTCAGCTTCAGCCGTACTTTCTCGCCTACCGCCCGGTCCAGAAAGCGCGAGAAATCCATCAGGAGGTCGGTGATGGACTGGCTCTTGCTGGTGAGCGTCTGCTTGCGCGAATAGGCGAGCAGCTGGCGCGTCAGGTTCGCGGCGCGCTGGGCGTTCTGGCGGATCAGCAAAAGGTCCGAGTACGCCGGATCGCCGGCGGGGTGGCTGACGAGAAGGTCTTCGCAGCTCGCCAGCACCACCTGAAGCAAATTGTTGAAGTCGTGCGCGACCTCGCCGGCGATGTTGCCGATCGCCTTCAGCTTCTGATCCTGAACATGGTCTTCCTGCATGCGCTTCGTTTCGGTGATCTCCACCGAATAGAGAAACGCGCGCTTCGGGCCATAGCCGCCGCGCTTGCGCCGCATGGGCCGGACATAGACGGAAAACGCCCGCGTCGCGCCTGAAGGGTCGGCGATCTCGGCGTCGACAGGACGCGGCGGCGCGCCGGCCTTTTTGCGCGCTTCGCCCGCAAGGTCGGCGATCGCGCCCGCGGGGAGCGCCTTGGAAAGGGGCGCGCCCTTGGCGACGCCGCTGAAGGACGACAGGAACGCGCCGTTCGCCTCGACGATCTTCGCGTCGCGGCCAAATTCGCCTTCGACGATGGCGACGCCGAACGGCGCTTCGGTGACTTCGCCCGCGACGCTCGCCGCCACGGCCTCGGCGGCGTCTTCCTCGTCAATTTCGACGGCCGCGAAGACGACGCCCTCGCCGACGCCGCCGCGCCGGAAGGCGCGGAAGGTCGCGGCCGCGCCGTCCTTCGGCGCTTCCTTGGCGCGCACCTGCGCTTCCTGGGGCGCGCCGTCGCAAGCCCACAGCGCATCGACCAGCTCCGAGGCTTCGCCGAGGATGAGATCCTCCACCGCGATCGCGCCGTCGCCAATGTCGAAGCGCGCGCGCATCGCGTCATTGACGCTGACGACGCCGCCGCCGCGGTCGAAAGAGAATATGGGCACGGGCGCCGGCCCATAGGCCTTCGCCACGGGGTCCTCGTCCTCCCGTTCGACAGCGACTTCGCGTATCCGCCACGCAGCATAGGGCTGACGCGTCCGCACTGGCGCGACCGAAATCTCGAACCGCCGCCGCGCGCCGCCGCCGCTGAGACCGATGCGCTGGAACACCGCCTCTTCGGCGGGTTCGCCGGCGCGCGCGGCGCGGCACAGGCGAAAGACCTTCGCGGCGTCCGGTCCCTGCTGCGCGAAGAGCCGATCAATGCGCGGCGGCAGGCCGGCGGCGCCCTCTACGCCAGCGTCCTCCGCAAGCGCGCGATAGGCGTCATTCGCATAGACGACGACGCCGTCCGTACGCGTCACAAGCCGGCCGTCGCGATCATCGGAGAGGATCGCCTCGGCGAGGCCTAGCCCATGGAGGACGCCTGCGCCGGCAAGGGCGCCGCCGTCGTCGTCGCCGCGCGCCTTTAGCCCGCGATCGCCGCGGGCGAAGCTGGCGAGCAGATCCGGCCGCGCTGCGCCGGTCACGAGAAGGCCCGCCCCAATGACGAACGCAGCCGAGGCGAGCGCCGCCACAGGCTCGACGCCGCCATAGAAGAAAAGATAGATCGCCGAGGCGATCGCGACCGCGACGCCCGCCCACAGGAGGACGTAGGAGGCGATATCGACCCCCCTTGTCCCGGCGCGGCGCTCCGACTCGGCGCGGGAGGCGGCGGCATCGATCATGCGTTTGATATCGTCGCCGGTCGGCGGGCGCGGCGCGTCGGTCGAAGGACGCGATGTCGCGCGCAAGCCATCAAGCTCCGCGGCGCCGTCCTGCGCGTCGCCTGGCGTCGCGATCGCCGGCGACGCAGCCGCGTCCGAGTCCTTGTTCGCGTTTTCCGCGGCCGCGCCGGCGAGGCGTTCTTCTGCGCGCATGAGCTTTCACCGCTCCCGTCCAGGAATGACTGCGCACGGGCTTGCGGGGGTCTTACGCCCCGGCCCGTTGCGGTAGCGCGGGACAGTGGGCTGCTTCGCCCGCAACGCCTAGGCGGCGGTCTCGGCCTCGCCGCAATTGCCGGCTAGGATGATGGCGAGGAGGGAGACGGCATGGCTCGCAAACTCGGACTTGCGCTTGGCGCCGGCGCGGCGCGCGGCTGGGCGCACATCGGGGTCTTAAGGGGCCTTGAGGAAATCGGCGTCGCGCCCGACGTCATCGCCGGCGCCTCGGTGGGCGCGCTCGTCGGCGGCGCCTATCTGTGCGACGCCCTCGAAGCGTTCGAGACCTGGGCGCGGGAGCTGAGCCCCCTGTCGGCCGTCTCGTCGTTCTCGCTCAGCCCCGGTCCCGGCGGCATTATTGACGGCCGCGCGGCGTTCAGCGCCTTCGCCGAATTCGACCGGTCCATCGAAGACCTGCCGGCGAAGTTCGGCGCGGTGGCGACGGACATCGGGAACGGGGCGGAGGTCTGGATGACCACAGGGCCGCTGCTGCCGGCGCTGAGGGCGTCGAGCGCAATCCCGGTTCTTTTTCACGCGATCGAACGTGACGGGCGATGGCTCGTCGACGGCGCGGTGTCCAACCCGACGCCGGTGTCGCTCGCGCGCGATCTCGGGGCGGACGTCGTGGTTGCGGTCGACCTCACCGCCGTGCCGAAAGTCCTGGAGCGCTTCGATCCGCCGCCGCCGAGCGTACCGGCCGTTATTGAGCGCCCGGCGATGCGGCCCGCGGAAAAGCTGACCGACGCCGTCTCAAGGTTGATCGAAGACACGCAGCGCTGGGTCGCCGAGCAGCTCGCCCTCGCCAAGGCGCGCCAACAGGCGCGCCCGCAATTGTTCGAAACCGCCTATGCGACGGCTGACATCTTCCAGATGCACCTGTCGCGCGCGCGGCTGCAACTCGACCGGCCGGACGTCTTGTTGAAGCCGGACATGCGCGACGCGACGCCGATTTCTTTCGACCGAGCCGATGAGTTTATCGAACAGGGCCGCCAGGCGTTGCTCGCCGAACGGCGCGTCATCGAACGCGCGCTGGAAGATGGCTGACCGCCGGCTCACGCGAATGCGTTCGCCGCTGCGGCGCTTGTGACCGGGATGGCGCGCCGGCGTTGTTGCGCAGCCTTCGCCGATCCCGCTAACTGCCGCCAGCCACAGGGAGAATTCCACATGACCATCGCCAGAAGACACATCGCCGGCGGACAGATCGCCGTCGCAGCGCTCGCCGCGCTCGCCGCCGCCGGATGCGCCGCATCGGCGAGCGCCAAACACCATGAGAAGCCGAACGCGGAGTATGCGGAGACGGAGGGCCTGCGCGCGAAGGTGCGGGCCTCAAGCAAGGACTTCGCGACGACCCTCGCCGACCTGAAGGCCGCCATCGACACGCGGGGCCTTAATGTCTTCGCCATCGTCGATCACGCCGCCGGCGCGGCGTCAGTCGACGCGGAACTTCCGCCCTCCACCCTGATTATCTTCGGCAATCCGACCGTCGGGTCGCCGATTATGCAGGCTGAGCCGCTGATGGGAATCGTCCTGCCACTGAAGGCCCTCGTCTACGAGGACGCAGAGGGCGCGACGTTTGTCGCCGTAACCGACATAGAGGCCGAGATCGGCGCGCTCGGCGATGGCGCAGCGGCGCTTGCCCCGCGCGCAGGCAAGGTCGCCGGCGCCTTAAACGCCATCGCGACGGAAGCTGCGGAATAGGGCCGCCGCTAAAAGAGACCCAGGAACTTCTTCCTGCGGCGGCCCCCGTTCAGCGCGTCGGTCGCGAGCGACGCCCTGAACGCCGCATAGTCGAGCGGCGGGCGCTCAACGCGCCGCTCCGTCGCGGCGAGGCCTTTTAGCATTTCCGCCATCGGCTCGTGCGGGCCCGGCGGCGTGCGCGCGCCAAAGGACGACGCAGGCGCGGGACCGGCCGCGGCCTTGCGGCCCTTCGCCCCGCGCCGTTCTTTGTCGGCGAGTTCGCGCTTCAGCGCCGCAAACGCCGCTGCGGCCGGCGCCGCATACCCCGCGGGCGGATCGTCGAATGGGACCTCCTGCTCGCGCGCGCGGCTCGGCGCAACAATGTTGTCGACGCCGCTGCCGGTCAGCCGGCGGGAGGTCTTGGTTTCGAAACCGCTCCAGATGCGCTTCAGGCGTTCGTCGCTCATATCTTGCTCGCTCCTTATCGCGGCCGCCGAGGGCGGCGCCCGCGCCGCAACTCTGGTTAAAGGTCCGGCTTGTCGCGCTTAAGCTCCAGTCCGCTGCTGCGCGTGATGACCGCCACGTCAATCGGCCCGCCGACGGTCTCAATCGCGTGCATGACCTTCTGCTGGAAGCTGTTGAGCTTGATGAGCGACGCGGCCGTCTCGCCAAGCTCGCGCCTCGGCAGGGAGGCGATAGCGCGATAGATTGGCCGCGTATGCACCGCATACTGATAGCCGTCGATTGACCTGAAGAATTCGCCCAGCGCGACGCGCATATTCGTCTCGGAGTAGTTGCGCAGAAGCGTCTCGCGCTGCGTATCGGAGAGATTCGGCGTCGACCCGATCACTTCGCTTGCGATGTTGACGGAGAGCTTCAAGGTCTCGCCGAAAATGAACCTGCGCTGATATTCGTCCATCCCGGTAAGGAACGTCTTGATCATGCGGTCCTGCGCGAAGGGCTGCACCACCGGCCCGCCGTCCGCGGTCATGTCGACCGTGCGGTCGTTCTTGCGCTTCAGGATGCCGAGAACGACGCCCGAAGAAAGATAGGACCGCATGGCAGGATACTTCTCCCGCGCGCCGAAGCCGGCGAACACGACGCCGGTATAGTGCTCGAAGAACGCATCGCGCGTCGCGACGAAGACCGCGATGTCGCGCAGGCGGTTGCGGGTCTCATCCGACACCTGGATTGCGCCGTGCTCGTTCCTAATGGCCGAAAGAAGACTGTCGATAAGGTGCTCGACGTCGCCGCCATAACGCCGGCGCACCTGCTCATCCATGCCCTTTGGAAAGCACTCAAGGTCGCCCCGCGCGCTGTCGTCCGGATACCGTTTATAATCCTCGTGGAGCTGGCCGACCACATATTCGAATATCGACGAGAGGTGCTCGCGCACCCGGCCGCCGCCCGTCTCCTGCAAACGGCGCACCTGCATCTCGAAGTCTTCGGCGACGGCGGAGAAGACCACGGCGACCATCTTGAAGTATTCTGTATCCTGATGGTCTGGCGGAAAAAGGTCCGGGTTGCCGGACAGGAAGTTCATGAAGTCTTCGGCGTAGTCCTGCACCGTGTCGAGCGCCTGGCCGCGCATCGCGTCGCGGTAGAGAGAGATCACCGTCTCCCACGGCGTCGACATGATTTCAGCGTTGTTGTAAATCATGATCGCGACGGGGTGGCCGTCAACGAGCGGGAAAAGTTTGTCTACCGACTGATATGTCTTGATCCAGTCCTGGCCGGAGATCGTGACCGCGCTGTCCGCCGCCATGGCGACGGCTTGCCGGTTCATCAACACAACTTCGGAGGTCATCCCGCCGCCCCTCGTTCGCTCGCCTGAAGGCGCTTGACGCGCGAGAGACAACGCCCTTTTGGCGCATTACCCGCCCGGAGGCGCCCCGGTCCCCCCGCATTAAGGCAATATCCCCATCCCCCGCGACGCAGCGCCGGGGTCGGTCATTAACCAACGCGTCGAGGTTAGCGGGAAATCCGCGTCAGGCAAACGCCCGCCGGCCTCAATGTCTCCATCGACTGGAGGTTAACCAAGCAGCTGAAAATAGACACGATTTTTTGAGACCCGGCAGGCGAGCCTAACGATCGTAGCCTCGCGGAGAGGAAGTTATGCCTGTGACCCCAGCGAGTTTCTGCCTGATCGGCTTTATCGGCGGCCTCAGCGTGCTGGTGGGCGTCTATGTCGTCCATACGACGGTGCGGCGGGCCGTCGCGGCGATCCGCGCCCGCATTGCGCCGCCGGCCCCCCAACGGCTCTAGCTAGACAGCCGCCGGGACGCGATCTTCGGCCTGCGGCGCCTCAACCGGCTGGTGATATCGCCTGTAGAGCCTGTCGCGCGCGTGCGGGGCGACATTGGCGCGATCAAGGTCGCCGCCGGCCCAGTCAGCCACTTTCCGGTCCATCACCGCAAACCAGAGCGGCGGGATCGCCGCGAGGGCGTAACATCCGGGATATCCGCTCGGCAGACGGGGCAGGTCCGGGAAGTTGCGCAAGGACTGGTATGGCCGCAGCGGGTTGGCGTGGTGGTCGGAATGGCGCTGCAAATGGAAAAGCATCAGGTTTGAGACGATGTGGTTGGTGTTCCATGAATGCCGCGGCGCAACCGGCTCGTAGCGGCCGTCGGCCCGTTTCGCGCGCTTCAATCCGTAGTGCTCCACATAGTTCGCCTGGGTGAGGGCGTACCAGCCGACGAAATGGTGGATCGCCAGAAAGGGGATCATTTTCGGCCCGAAGGCGAGGATGACGACGACCGCGACGAGCGCCGTCAGCGCGTAGCCCTGCAGGATTTCATTCTCGAATGACCAGAAGCCTTTGCCGCGCGTGGCGAGACGCCGGCGCTCCTGCTCCAGTCCGCGGCGGAACGTCCCGGGCAATTCACGGCCCGCGAAACGATAGACGCTTTCGCCCATGCGCGCGCTCGCCGGATCTTCCGGAGTCGACACCCAGACATGATGCCCGCGGTTATGCTCGATGCAGAAATGCCCATAACCGATGAGCGAATTGACGATCTGCGCCATCCTGCGATCGGTCGAATTTGTCTTATGGCCAAGCTCATGCCCGATGGTCAGCACATCGCCGTGAAGCGCGCCGAATCCCCAGGCGAGGGCGAGCATCGACCACCACGGCAGGTCAGTCGTTCCGACGAACCAGCACACAACGAGAAAGCTTGCATAGAATATCGGAACGGCGACGTGGAGCAGCCGACGGTAAAACGGATCGTCCGCCATGAGCGGCGCGATTTCCTCGGGCGGGTTGTAGGGGTCCTCCCCGAACACGAGATCGAGCGCCGGAACGATTAAGTAAATGTATGCAAGCGGGAATAGCGTCGCGACGGGCGCGCCGCCGCTCCAGAAGAAAATCCCGACCGTGACAGGCGCAACGAGGGCGAGCGAAAGGGACAAGAGCCAGAGATGCCGTTTGCCGTCCCGGTATTCGATCTGCCGGCCGTCAGCGCTTTCCGCGGTGAACATGCGCCTCGACTCCCCTTGGCCGCGCGGTCGTTACACTGGTCAGTGTAGCAGATTGCGGGCGCCTGGCGAGCGCCATTCCCACATCAGCCGCATGGAAACGCCAATCCTAGAGCAGACGCGGATAAGAGAGGGTTGATAAGGAAGTCGGCGATTTAAGCATCTGCCCGAGGCAGGCGCCGCCGGCGGTTCAGATCTTCTCGGAAAGCCGGATCGCCACGCGACACCCCGCCTGGATGACGGCGCGCAGGAGGCCATAGGCGGGCGCGTCCTCCGCGCCGTTTTCCTCCGCAGTGTGCTTGTGCTCAAGCTCGTCGTCGCGGAACTGGCGCACCGTCGCGGCGAGCGGGTCCGCGGCCGTGTCGAGTTCTTCGGCCTGAACGGCGTAGTGCTTCTCGATGACTTCCTCGACGGCGGCGGTGCACGCCATGGCGGCCTTCTCGCCCATCAGGGCCGTGCCGGCGCCAAGCGCGAATCCGGCGACGTTCCAGACCGGCGCGAAAAGCGTCGGCCGGACGCCGCGTTCGGCGATCAGGCGGTCAAACTCGGCAAGATGGTGTTGCTCACCGTCCTCCATCTCCTTCAACAAGTTCGACAGCCGCGCTTTTCCCGGCAGGGCGTCGAACACAGCGCGCTGGCCGCGATAAATCTGCACCGCGCCATATTCGCCGGCATGGTCGACGCGGATCATCTCCGCCGCCCGCGCATCATTCGGCCCCGGACGGTGGTGGCGGAAGAACGCCTCCTCCGCGTCGGCGTCCGCAGGAGATGCGTCGTTTACTGATATATCTTCAGCCGACATAGCCGCGCTCCAGTTCAGCCGGCTCGCGCAGGCGCCGCGTCGAGATGAGGGAAGCGGCGAGGCAGGCGAGGCACAGGGCCGACGAAAAGAGAAGATTATAGCCCGCCATGGAGACGCCGAGAAAGCGCCATGCCGCCTCCGAGCACCCGCCCTCGGTCGCGGTCGCCTCCAGCGCGTCGGCGAAGTCCGAGACGCTGACGCCCTTGGCGCCGGATACGTCGCAGGCGGAGGCGGTCCAATAACCGAACTCGACGCCCGTATGGTAGAAGGCGAGCCCGGCGCTCAACGCATAGACGAAAGCGGTCGCGCCCACTGCGGCGACGGCCGCGGTCGACGCCCGCAACAGCCGCGCCGCCACCAGTCCTGCGGCCGCAACGGCGGCGGCGGTCCAATGGGCCTCGCGCTGGTCGAGACAGAGGGCGCACGGGTCATAGCCCATCGCCTCAAAGGCGTGCGCGCCGGCGAGCAGGGCGACGCTGCCCCCGAGGCTCGCCGTAAGGGCGAGAGCGACGGGATCGCGAAATTTCAGATTATCGGTCACGAGAATAGCAGTAGCCCGCAAATCCAGCGTTTCGGACGCGTCACAAACGCACGGCGGCTATAGCCGCGCGCTGATCGCATCCTTCAGCATGCTCGCCGCCTCCACCCCGAACGCCAGGAGCGCGGCGACCCATAGAAGACCGATGACGACGCCGAGGCAAGTTATCGCGCCGTCACGCTCGATAAGGCCGAGCGCGGCGATTGCGACGCCAATCCCCGGCACCGTGTTGGTGCCGGGCAGCGGGACGAGGATGGACGCGCAAGGGGCGAGCAGCAACAGCCCGATCAGCCGCACGCCGGCGCCCCGGGTCACAGCCATGAGCCGCGGCTTGGCGATCGCCTCCACCCAGCCGACATACCTTTCCGCGCGATCGAAAACCGCAGCGAACGCCTCGGCGTCAAAACCTCGGTCCGCGAGCGCTCGCGGCAACCACGGATGATGGCGGCCGAGCGCGAGCTGGCCCGCGAGCGCGAGCATCGGCAGGGCGACGATCTGCGGCAAAACGTACACGAAAGGCAGGCAGCAGGGCAGGGCGAGAAACAGGAGCATAAGCCCGAACGCCCGCTCATCGAGGCGGTCGACCATATCCCCAAGCCGGGCCGAGCCGGCGGCCTCGCCTCCGCCGGACGTCGCCTCAGCGGCGAGCGCCCGCAGGGTGTCGCGCAGAAACGGGATTGCGCGTTTCGGCGCCGAGGCGCCATCGGACCCATTCATCGACATCGTGGTCTCGCCGCCGCTCGCGTCGGGCATATCGGCCTTCCCTTCCGGGCGCAAAGCCGACGCAACGACCGGCTCGCCGCTTCGGAGGTTTCACGCTGACCCGGCACTTAACCGCTTTCGGGTTGCCGGGCGGTAACCGATGACGCGGCTTTCCACAAGCATCGCGGGGAACAAGGTCGGCGGTCCCGTCGCCGCCAGCCCGCCGCCTTTCCAGGCGCCGCGAGCCCTTTGGCGCGGCCGGTCCCGCGACCATGCGGCGGCGCGCGGTGGCCCTTGACCGTCAGATGCTAAAATGTAGGTCTTGAGACGCTGGGCCCCGCTGGCGGAATTGGTAGACGCGCCGGATTCAAAATCCGGTTCCTCACGGAGTGTCCGTTCGAGTCGGACGCGGGGCACCATTTTTCCGGCGCCATTTTTCCGGCAACATTGTCCCGGCGCCATTGTCGCGCGCACGCAAGCCGCCATGCGATCAAGGCCGCAAATCAAATGAGACCGGCGGCGAAACGATACATTTAATGTAATCGGGATCGGCGCCGACGAAAGCTTGCGCGCTGACCGGCAAGGCGTTGGTCACGCGTTCCCGAACGACGCCGGTTTCGCAGAAAATGGCGCGGCCGCCGACCAGTCGCGCCCGATTGAGCCTCAAGCCGCGGCGGCCGCCTTACCTGGCGGCCCCGCACATGGGCATCATCGTGTCCGGATCGATCTTCTGCTTCTTCAGACGCCGACGCTCCCGCCGCGTCAGCTCCCGGTCGCCGAGATTGTCGAGCGCCGCGTTCGTGGAGTCGTACTGAACGCCGGGACTGAAGTCGCGGCCGGCGACGACCTGAATGAAGGCGTTGTTGATTTCCCGCTGCTCGGCGGAAAAGAAGTCGACCGAGCAACCATCATTAGCGGCGAGCGTATTGCCTGCGATCGCCCCGAAGAAACCCGACGACAGCCGGATGGCGTCGCCGAAATTCTGGGCGACGAAATTCGAGTTGACGACGGCGGAGCGCACCTTCTCCGACAGGAAAATGCCGGTGTCGTTGCCGACGATGAGGTTGGCGAGGATCTTCACTTCGCCATAGGCGTCGCGGGCGTCCACCTCGATCCCCGGGCCGGAATTATTCTTGATGGTGTTCCGGGTGAGGAGCAAGTCGGCGACGCGGCCGCGCGCCGCGATGCCGGCGCCGTTGCCGAGAATGACATTATTGGTGAGCGATCCCTGCACCAGCGCCCGGTTATGGCTGACGAACTCCACCGCCTTCTGGGCGCCGATGATCGTATTGTTGTCCATGGTGAGGTCGCCGGCGAGGACGCGCACGCCCGCCGTCGGACCCGTAAGCCGCCGACCGCCGACCGACGCCTTGGCGTGGGCGTAGGTCTCAATGCTCGTACCGCCGGTGAGATAATCCCAGCCGCGGTTTTCCGCGCCGACCGGACGCGCATGGCGGGAGATATACTCCTCAAGGCTCCGCGCGGCGGCGTTCTCAATCGTTTCGTCGCGCGGCGGCCGGGCGATATGCCGGTTAAGGTCAGGCCGAACCCGGCCAAGCTGTCCGTAGGCGGCGCGGATCGGGATATCCGCATTCACCGGGATAATGGCGCTGTCGCGCACCGAGACGGACCCGCCGGCGACATTGACGCAGGGCGCGCCGGACCGACTGTGGTCGAACTCAAAAATCAGCTTTTCAATGCTGACGCGCGCCACCGGGGAGGGCGGCGCAATAGACACGCAAGGCGCATTCGACGAGGCGCGGATGATCGGCTCACGGCCATAGTCGCCGATCGCCCCGACAATCGCCACCGGCTTGGTGACGTTGATGTTCTCATTATAGACGCCGCCGCGGACGAGGATGGTCCCGCCAGGCTGCACGATGCCCATGGCCTGCGTGATCGTCGTCACCTTGCTGCCGGGCGATTGGCTGACGACGACCTGCGCCAGCTGCTGGTTATTCGGCGCCTGGGACGACGCCTTGGCGGGTCCCGGGGCCGTCGGAATGTCAAAGCCGCCGATCTTGCCCGGCTCAGCAAGCGCGGACCCAACCGCAAGCGGCGCGGCGGCCATCAGCGCGGCGGCCACGGCGAAACGTCTTCCAATGACCGGCTTTGCGTCGACGGAGTTATGTCGACCGAAGGATTGATGACGACGGGCGGTGAACATGAGCGCCTTCATTTCTGACAATCTCCCCACTCTCACTGGCCGACGCCGCGCGGGCTTTCGAATTCAAGAAGCTCCAGCGCCTTGCGCGCCGGGGCGTAGCCGAGCTGGCCCGCTTTCGCGAAATGCAAAGCGGCGTCCGCCTTGCTGCGCGCCACGGCGTTAAGCCCGGACGTCCCGTCCCGATAGACGACGCCAAGCGCGTAATGCGCCTCGGCGACGTTGCGGGCGGCGGCGCGTTTCAGCCAGTCGACCGCGAGGCCGCCATCCTGTTCGACGCCGATGCCCTGCAGATGCATAATGCCGTATGTGTACTGAGCTATCTCGTTGTCGGCGCGCCGCGCCGCCTGGGAGATGAGGTTCACCGTATCTGTCGCGGAGAGAACGCCAATCTCAACGTTGCGCTTTTCTTCCGCAGTCATCTGCCGATCATCGCGCACCTGCGCATACTGGAAGCGGCGGATCGCCTCGCGGGTCTGCGGGCCCATCTTGTTGTCGATGCCGCCGAAGTAATAGCCGAGCGCCCGCAGGGAATGCTGGAGCACCGAAACGTCGATGTCCGACACCGCCTCGAGGGCGCCCTGAAGCCTGATCGCCTGAAGCTCCGCCTTGAGGCGCTTCAGCTCGGACATCTGCAGCGTATCGCCGGTGTGCTCTTCGGGCAGCGGCGGCTGCCACACCAGCGCGGCGTCCTCGGCGATCTTGATCTGGCGATCATCGATCAGGCCGCCGGCGCGCATTTCCTGAAGAGCGCGCGTGGCGTCGTCGACGCCGCGTCGCGAGGCGACCGTATATAGTTCGTAGGCGCGAATATTGTTCTTCGCGACGCCGGCGCCGCGCTGGAACATCTGGGCGACCAGGAAAATGTCCCGCGGACGGCCGCGTTGGAACGTGTCGGTGACCAGCTTTTCCGCCCGCTTGACCTCCGCATCCGTCATTTTCGCGCGAATGAGCGGCAACCGATCGTCCGCCTCGATCTGCGCATTGCGCTCGTAGACCGTCGGGGTCTTGAATTCCTCATTGAAGTCGTGATTGGCGGCGAGAAGGTACCATTTCAGCGCCTGCACATAGTCGGCGCGGGTCTTTTTCTCCGCTTCGATCTCAACGCCGTCAGAATTCAGAATGGTCTGGCCGGAGAAAAAGTCGCCAAGCGCCTTCATGGATCGTACGTCGCCGGCGACCGCATAACGCTCCCACAGATCGAGCGCGAGTTCCTGTTCGCCGCGCTTGAACGCCTCAAGGCCAAGGTCGTACTCCGCCGAGGCGGGCGCGGCGGCGCAGATGGCCGCGCCGACAGCGAGGGCGCTGACGGCGAACCGGCGCATGCGCGTCAGCGGCCTCGTCGAAACCGCATCGCGCAGACGGCCGCGATCCAATGCGCCGCGATCGAAAACGTCATTCTTCATAACCCCTTACACCCCTCGGTCGTCGGCTTCGCCGGTCATGTCGGCTTCGCAAGTCTCGTCGGCTTCGCAAGTAGGGCCGCCGCAGTCGGCGGGCGAGGCTGCGCGCCCGGACGCATCCCGCCGCGATCGCGGTCTCCCCACGCAGGTTAACCTTTACCCCAAGGATGGGCAATGCGGAGCGGCAAAGCGGCGGCAGATGGCCGACGCGCCGCAATTCGCGTCATTTCTCGCCGCACGTGACCAGAAAGACGCAGGCGCCGCGCCGGTCCGGCGCGCGCTCCACGCTATGGCCGGCCGAGCGGCAGAAATGGGGGATATCGACGGCGGCGATGGGATCGTCGGCCATGACGAGGAGCCGGTCGCCGACAGCCATGCGCCTCAAGGCGGCCTCCACCTTCAGGACCGGAACCGGGCACCGGCACCCCGTGGCGTCGAGCGTTATCTCAGCGGAATCTTCGTTCGCCACCGAACCCTCAGCGCCCAAAAAAAAGGAGCCTCGCGCCCGAGGACGCGAGACTCAAGGAAGTCCTGCGGATCAGCCGATCGCGCTAGAATTCAAGGTCGACCCCGAAGCGCAGGATGCGCCCGCGCGGATCGTGAACGCGCGACTCAAAACCGCCGTTCGTGGCAACGAAAGGCGGCGCCTCATTCGTCAGATTGTTGACGCCGAACGTCACCGCCGCCGCCTGATCCCGATCGATGAACTCCGCGATGTCGAAGACATACTGGAGGTCGAACCGCGTCTGGGCCGGGATCTCGACGCCGCCGTTCTGATCGTCGGCGAAGCCGCCGATGCGTCGCGCGAAGAAGTTGAACGTGTGCTGGCGCAACGTCCACGCGAGGCCGGCGTTGAAGCGCAACTGCGGGGTCGGGCTGCCAATATTGGTGAAGTTCCTGACGCCCTCGCCGTCGATGTTCCCTGCGCTCGGGTCGACGAGATCGTAATTGAGGATGTAGGTCGCCTCGAACGTCGGCTGGAAGATGCCGAGGCCAGCGGTCTCGATGGTGTAAACGCCTCGGAAGTCGAGGCCGCTCGTGTCGATCGATTCCGCGTTGACGAACTGCGTATTCACCTGGGTGATCGTGCCGGTGGCCGGATTGCCCGCGCGGCACACGACCGTGAACGCGGACTCGCACGGCTCCTGCGCCAGGCCGCCGACAAAGGTTCGGGTGTCGGTCGGGTTGGCGTTCACAAGCGCCTGGAAATTCTCCTGGGTGATCGCCTGCTCGAACGAGAAATTGAAATAGTCGACGTCGATCACGAGGCCGTCGATCGGCTGCCAGGTGAGGCCTGCGTTGAAAGCGCGCGATTCTTCCGGCGAAAGGTCCTGGCTGCCGAACGCCCGCACGGCGGCGAAGGCGGTTCCGCCATTCGTCGGATCAACGACCTGGTTCAGCGTCGTGCTCTGCCCGAACTGCTGGAAGGTCGTCGGCGCACGGAATGACGTGGAATACGTGCCGCGCAGCGACAGGCTTTCATTGGGGCGGATCAAGACGCCAATCTTCGGGTCGATGGTCGTGCCGACATCTTCGCCGAAGTCTTCAAATCGTCCCGCCGCCTGAATCTCGAGCCAGTTGGTGACCGGGAGATTGACCTCGGCGAAGAAGGCGTAAACGTCGACGGTGCCCTCGAAATCCTGGCCGCCGATGACGAAGCCGAAGCCGTCAACGTTCGATATGTCGTCAAAATCGCGCTCGAGGAAATCAGACCGGTACTGACCGCCGACGGCGATCGCCGCCATGCCGCCCGGAAGCTCGAACAGGTCGGTGCCCGCGATGCCTTCCACGACGTCGATGGTCGACCGCGAATCGAGGATTTGCGTGTCGATGATAAAGTCGAGCATCTCCGGCGAGTTCGGAGCGATCGTGAAAGACGTCGCAAACGGATTGAAGAACTGTCCGGTCGGAACGGCCCCATCAAGGCCGACGAAGTCGTTACACAGCGTCGCGCCGCCGTTCGACGGGTTCCCCGCCGCGGTGCCCTGCAGGCCGGCGAGGGCGCACTGGAATCTGTTCGACACTGTGTCTTCGGTCGCGAATGTCGAGTTGTTGACCCCGCGCGTATAGCTCAGCGACCAGTAGCCATTGTTCAGGAAGTTGTCGCCTTCAAGCTTCGCGGAGAAGCGATAGGTCTCCGAATTGCCGACGCTTGGCGACACCGAGCCGCCATTGCCGATGGCGCGTCCGAAGAAGGCCACATCCAGCGGCCCGCCCAATGCGGCGGAAAACGCGTTTGTCGGCGCGGCGCCGGGCACGACGGCGGTTTGCAGGAACGGGAAGGTCGGCGAGTTGCCGCGTTCGGAATCAATGTCCGCATACGATGCGTCAATCGAGAATTCGATTGAATCAGTCAGATCGTATTTCGCATTTACATAGGCGTTCAGACGGCTTTCGTCGGGCACCAGATTGAAAAAAGAGCCGAAGTCAAACTGGCAAAGGCCGACGTCCAGACCGCTGCCGCCCGCATTGGGCGACAAAACGACATTGCCGCCGCCAAACTCGGAGCAACCCGTCGGATCAATGATCGGCAGGCCGGCGAACGCGCCGAGAGGGGACCCCGCCGGCGGCAAGAGGAAGAATGCGCCCGGATTGCCGAGCGAGGAGACGTCCTGGTTGGTCCCGAACGGCACGCTGAGCCGGCGCTCCTCCGTCGTGAGCGGCGTGCGGTCGAACCAGCCAACGGCGGCGGTGATCGAGCCGCGGTCAAACGTTTTGCCGACGAGCGCCTCAAACCGGTATTCGCCCTGCGGCTCCGGCAGGTGCCGCAGAAAGTCGCCGGAAAGCATGACGCCGTCATAGTCCGTGACCGTCACAAAGTTGACGACGCCGGCGACCGCGTCCGACCCGTAGAGAGCCGAAGCGCCGTCCTTGAGAATGTCCTGCCTTTGGATCGCGATCAGCGGCAGGAGCGAGTTCGTGTCGACAAAGCTGATGCCGTCATTCGTCTGGAGGCCGTTCAGGACCTGGCGACGGCCGTTGACAAGAACAAGCGTCGACTGAAGCCCGAGGCCGCGCAAGTTGATGCTGCCCGTGCCGGTGGTGGCGTTCTGGGTGAAGGCGTCAGGGTTGTTCTGCGCGCCGGTGTTGATCGTCAGGGTCTGGGTGACGTCGACAATCGACTGCGCGCCGATCGCGCTGAAATCCTCAGCGCCAATCGACTGGATCGGCGAGGGCTGGTTCGCCTGATTTGGCCGCTTGATGAGCGAGCCCAGAACGACGATTTCGTCTCCATCCTGAGCATGGGCGACAGACGGCGCCGCGATTGCGAACGCGGCGGCGGAAACGGCGACAACGTGCGAAGACGTCGCCAACAGGCGATTTCTGATCACAAACTACCTCCCTGGAACAGCCGGATTCTTGCGCCCAGCCGCTGGTTTATGGTCGAAATATGCCTGATTGATGCGCGGGGCGTTAGACCGCGCGGACCAGCAATATCGCAAACGGAAATTGCGTTGCACTATTGCAACAAGTCCAAAAATAGAATCGGACGAATGACCTAAAGATAGCCTCCGTCATATTTGCCTGCGGCGAGACATGCTTTTCGGCGAGCTGGCAGCCGCCCGTCAGCCGCGCCGTAAGATGTCCGCCGCGTCGTTCAAGTTGAACGGAAACACGATAGTGTTGGTGCGATCGCCGGCGATCTCCTGAAGAGAGTTCAGATAGCGCAGCTCCATGGCGCCGGAGGTGCTGGCGAGAATCTCGGCCGCTTCGGATAGCTTCGCCGCCGCCTGCTGTTCGCCTTCGGCAAGAATGATCTTGGCCCGCCGCTCGCGCTCCGCTTCGGCCTGCTTGGCGATGGCGCGGATCATCGACGCGTCGACGTCCACATGCTTGATCTCGACGTTCGAGACCTTGATGCCCCAGGCCTCCGTCTGCTGATCAAGGATCTCCTGAATGTCCTTGTTGAGCTTGTCGCGCTCCTGCAGCATTTCGTCGAGGTCATGCTTGCCGAGGACGGAGCGCAACGTCGTCTGGGCGAGCTGGCTGGTCGCCGCCTGGAAGTTCTCGACCTGAACAATGGCGCGCACCGCGTCGACAACGCGGTAATAGATGACGGCGTTCACCTTCACCGAGACATTGTCCCGGGAGATGACGTCCTGGGTCGGCACGTCGTGCACGAGCGTGCGCATGTCGACTTTTCGCATCTGCTGAACGACCGGGATCAGCAGGACGAGGCCGGGACCGGCGGCGCGTCGTCCGACGCGGCCAAGGGTGAAAACAACGCCCTTTTCATATTCGCGCAGGACCTTGATGACCTGCGGGACAATGGCGATGAGCAGGAATACGACGATTCCTAGAAGGCCGGCGCCTGGCATTGGTGTCTCCCGTTTGGCCGCCCCGCAATTCGCAGAAGGGGCGGGTTAAGCTCCGCGTTGATTACTTGCGCCGGTCGGCGCTGACATTCAATTTCAGTCCGTTTACGGACGTGACCCTTACCCGGTCGCCCGGCGCGAGGGGGCGACGGCATTCCGCCGTCCAGGTCTCGCCGCCGAGATCGACGCGGCCGCGCGCTTGATCCGGCGACCAATCGACGACGACGCCCTTCTCGCCGCGGCGCGCGCTCCCGAGCCGATAGTCTCTGGGATCGCGGTTAAGAACAAACCAACTCGTCAATTGCCACAGCGCGCCCAGCATAAGGCCGCCGCCGGCGAGCGCCGCGACTTGCGCCCATTGCGGCAGCTCCAGAAAGGCCGCGAGCATAAAGACTTACGCCTCGCTGGGGGCGAGGCCGCCGAGCAGGCCGCCCGCCTTCGCCTGACGCACCACGAGGACAAGGCCGTCAACGTCGATGACGCGGATCTTGTCGCCGGGCCGCAAGGGCTTATCGGACCGCGCGCGCCACCGTTCGCCTTCGACGATGACCCAGCCTTCGGAGCCGTCCCATTCATCCACATAGCCTTCGCGCTTCTTGATGGCGTCCGCGCCGATGAGCGGCCCGTGATTGCGCGAGCCGACGACCGCCACGAGGACCATGCCAAGGAAAAGGCCGCACACGGTGACGATCGTCCCGATCACCGCCGGCGCGACCTCGAACCCGGCCGGGAAGATGACGAACAGTCCGCCAGCGAACGCGAGAAGGCCAGTCAGTCCGGCGAGCCCGAAGGTGGGCGTAAACGCCTCCAAAGTCATGAGGATGACGCCGACGCCCATCAGCGCGACGCCGAGCCAGTTAAAGGGAAGAACCTGGAAAGAATAGAAGCCGAGAATGAGGCACAGCGCGCCAAGCGCGCCCGGGAAGATCGAGCCGGGGTTCCACATCTCGATAATGATGCCGGTGGTGCCGAGGGACATAAGAATCACCGCGACGTTCGGATTCGCGATGAAGTTCAGCACCTGCTCAAGGAAGGTCGGCTCCGCGCGGGTGAGCTTGAGGTCCTTTGTCGAGAGGGTCTTCTCGCCGGCGATCGTCGTGACGACGCGCCCGTCGAGCTGGTCGAGCAAATCTTCCAGGTCCCCGGCGATAATCTCAACAACGCCAAGCTCCAGCGCCTGATTGGCGGTCACGGATACGCCTTCGCGCACCGCCCGCTCGGCCCAGTCCGCATTGCGGCCGCGGCCCTCGGCAAGGGCGCGAATGTAGGCGACGGAGTCATTGATGATCTTCGCCCGCATGGCGTCTTCATTGCCAAGCGCGGGGGCCGGTCGGGCGGCCTCCTCGGCTGGCGCCGGCCCCTCGGCCGCTTCGCCGGTAGCGTCCGCCTCATCAGCCGTCGTTTCGGATGCCATTTCATCTTCGTCAGCGGCGGGCTCGGTTTCGGCCGGCTGCGTCGGAAACAGGTCTTCGCCCTCGAACGGGTTCTCGCCGTCGCCGCCTCCGCCGCCGACCTCCACCGGCGTCGCCGCGCCGGTGTTGGTGTAGGGGGCCATCGCGGCGACATGCGAGGCGTACATGATGTAGAGCCCGGCGCTCGCCGAGCGCGCGCCTTGCGGCGAGACGTAGGTCGCGACGGGCGTTTCGGAGGCTAGGATCGCCTTTATGATGGTCTTCATGGAGTCGACGAGCCCGCCTGGCGTGTCGATTTCGATGACCACAAGCTCGGCGTCGGCCGCGTCGGCGGCCCGGATTTCGCGCTCAAGATATTGCGCGCTCGCCGGCGTGACGGGCCCGCTAAGCGTCAGGATCACGCCGTCTCGCGACGCCGCATTTTGGCCGACGGTCTGCGCAAAGGCGCCGCCGACGAGCAACGCCGCGCCCAAGGCGAGAAGACCAACCCAGAATGCATGTCGGCCAGGTCGCTCTTGGTTTCGCATCGCCGTCATTCCGCCGCCCCTCACACGCACAGCTTATACAAGTATAACGAAACGACGACGTTTCAATTACGGGCCTCATGTCGCGCCTCATCCTGAAGCGAAGGCTGACGCCGCGGATTGCGGGCGCCGGCGCACGAAAAAGCCCGCGCCGGAGCGCGGGCTTCTCGTTAGATCAGAGGCTCGACGCCGCCCGAGAGCGACGCCGCATCCCGAAGATAGTTTAGGCCGACTTGCGGCGGCGCGACGCAAAGCCGAGGCCGGCGATGCCCGAAATGAGCAGCGGCAGCGCGGCCGGAACCGGCACTTCGCTCACATTAAACGCGGCGACCGTGAAGCCGGCGCCGGGCGTCAGCGCGGTCAGAACGAAACGCGACCCGGTGCCCAGAAGCGGCAGGAGGTCGACATTGGTGATGTCCCGAACCGCGTTGAGGGTCTCAATGCCATTCATGTCGAAAATCTGAAGCCGGAAGGAGCCGCACGGGCCTTCGCCGCGAGCCGCGAAGTTGGTGCAATCGACGTCGCCGCCGGCGTTGAACTCAACGTCCGTGACGGTCCATTCAGTGGCCGTGCCAAAGTCAAACTCGAGGCTCTCGCCGGAGTCGAACTGAATCTGGTCGTCGGAGAAATCTTCGCCCGTGGAAAACGCGCCAAGGCCCGAATTGCTTGGGTTGAGGTCCTGAATGAGCGTCGTCGGCGAGCCATTCGAGAACGCGGTCGCCGTCACCGTGACCCCGTTGTCGGAGTAGGTGAAGCCAAGGCTCGCATCAATCGTGCAGAGGTCGTTGCCCGTGCAGTTTTCGCTGTTGTTCGGCGCGGAAGGACCCGCGACGCCGCCCGGAAAATCGGTAGCGCCTTCGCCTTTGAAAATAAACGTAGCGGCATTCGCGCTGGTAGCGCTCAGCAGCAGGGTGGCGAGACCTGCGATAGCGCCAGAGACCTTAATCATAATCTTACCCCAAACTTCCAAAAAGGACTGTCTCGCGCCAAGCCAAGCTCGACCAGGCATGGAATATCGCCCAGCGAAACGACCAGCAAAACGCTTAAACGGGTTATTCTAATCGTTAAGGACCATGTCAAGGCGTTAATGTTCCGGTAAGGTATTTTTTTCCGCATCGCGACGTTAACCGCAACCGAGGCGGTTATTCGCCAGGCGCGCCGGCCCGGATGGGTTGCGGATTCGGTCAGTAGGCGGCGATTTCGACCGGGTATCCCGCCGCCTCAAGCGCGCCGATGATTCGCTTCAGATGGTCGTGGCCCTCGGTGTCGATGGTGACATCCATGCAGGTCATCTTCGCCGGCAGATCGGAATAGACCCGGTGGTGGCCCACATCGATAACGTTGCCGTCACGCTCCGCGATGATGGTCGCCACGCGGACGAGTTGCCCCGGCGCGTCGAGAAGCTGAATGCGCAGGCGCGCAAGCCGGCCTGAGCGGGCGAGGTCGCGCATCAGGATCATCGACAACAGCCGCTGGTCGATATTGCCGCCGCAAAGGACGAGGCCGATCGTTCGGCCCTCGAACCGATCTGGGTCGTCAAGAACCGCCGCAAGGCCCGCCGCGCCGGCGCCCTCCACAAGCAGTTTCTGTTCGTTCATCAGGAGGCTGAGCGCCCGCTCCAGGGTTCGTTCGTCGACCGAAACGATCTCGTTCACCCGTTCCCGGACGATCGCGGAGGTCAGCTCGCCGACGCGCTGGACGGCGATGCCTTCGGCCAGCGTGTCGCCGCCGACCGGCAGGTCCGAGCCATGCACGGCGTTCTTCATGGACGGGAAGAGCGCCGCCTCAACGCCGATTGTCTTGACGCCCGGCGCGGCGCCGGAAAAGGCGAGGGCGAGGCCGGACATGAGCCCGCCGCCGCCGATCGGCGCGATGACCGCGTCAAAGGCGCGGCCCGCCGCGGCGATCTCCTCCGCCATCTCAAGGCCGATGACGCCCTGGCCGGCGATGACCGCCGGATCGTCGAACGGGTGGACGAAGGTCGCGCCCCGCGCCTCGCACATCTCGTGCGCCGCCTCGGCGGCCTCGTCATAGACCGCGCCGATCAGCTCGACCTTCGCGCCGAGGTCCCGCGTCGCGCGGACTTTCACCTCCGGCGTCGTTTTGGGCATGACGATGGTCGCGTCGATGCCGAGCCGCCGGGCGTGGTGGGCGAGGCCTTGGGCGTGGTTGCCGGCGGACGCGGCGACGACGCCGGCGGCCCGCTCCGCCTCGGTCAGGGTGAGGAGCTTGTTCAGCGCCCCACGCTCCTTGAACGCGCCGGTGTAATGCAGGTTTTCGAGCTTCAGCCAGAGATCCGCGCCAGTCATCTCCGACAGCTTGTCCGCGCGCAGGAGCGGCGGACGCATAATGCCATCCGCAATCCGCCCCCGCGCAGCCACGATGTCTTCATAGCTCGGCGCCAGGGTGTCGCTGGATGGGGCGCCCGTGTCGGAATCTGAGATGTCGGCGGATTGGCTCATCGGCCGATATTGCACTGCGGCGCGGGCCGGGTCGAGCGGAAATCAGATAGCCGGTTCAGACCGGTAGCGCCCGAGACGCCAGGGGAGAGGCGAGGCGACATGACTGTCTCACGACGGAACATGATTGGCGGGATAGCGGCGGCGCCGGCGTTGGCGGTCGGAGGGTGCGGCGTGTCGGAAGACGAGATTGTCAGGCTCCGGTTCAAGGTGACAGCGCGGGCGCGCTTGCAAGGCGATGTATATGAAGGCTTCGCCGTCAATGAGCTGGTCGCGCGCCACACGCCGACCAGCCTGTCGGGCTTTCAGATGGCGCGGACGCTGAGAGTGGAAGCGACCATCGTTGATTTTCGCGGCAAGGCGGATGCGCTCTTCTTTTTGATAACCGACTATCTCGTTGTGATCGGCCTTCTTTGGGGCGTTCCCGTTGCGGGTGACGCCAATGAGACGACGATCGCCAGGCTCAAGGCAATTGATGGACGCCGTGACTATCCCGTTCAATCCGGGGGCAGAACGCTTGAGCAGAGTTTCCCGCGCATTGCCGCGTTTCGCGACGAGGCGGACCCGACGAGCGTTTATGAGGTGGATCCCGAGGATCTTGCCAAGACCCACGGGGCCGACGCCCGGTTTGAAGGCCTCTTTATCGAGATCGTCGATCCGGAAACGCCGCTCACGAATAAGATCGAGCAAAGATTGAGTTGGCTGGATCTCCGATCCGGTCAGACAATTGATCCCCTCCCGACCGGCGGTTTGCGATCGGGAAGCACCACGTTTGGACAAACAGTTGGCCATGGCGCCTTTAAGAGCGAGAGCTAAACATGAGCGTTTCTGAAAACCTATATGCCGCCATTCTTGCAATGGATTCCTACAATCGCTTGGCGCCCGACGGAGGCGGGGTTCGAGCGCTTGCGATTCCCGGTGACGATGGCGGAGCGCAGCAAACGATACAGGTTGGCGAAGCGATCCTTCGGCGAGACGCGCTCCCAACCGACTATCAGCAAACCGGTTTCTTCGCGACGGCCTATGACTTGAGCATCGGCGGCGAAGACAAAACCATCATTTCTTTCCGGGGAACGGACGAAGGCGCCGGGGATTTGGAAGCTGACAAAGACAAGGCCAATGGTTGGACGGCGGCTGTCGGGTTGCCTGCCGCGCAAATACCAAATGCGGAGGCCGGGCGGTTGGCAGCGTAATGCTTCCAGACGGAACATGATTGGCGGCATGGCGGCTGCGTCGGCTATTTGAGCTGGAACTCTTTAACATCCTGCACGGATCTTCATCCGAACTGTCATCCCGGAAACGCCATAGGCGTTATCCGGGATCTCCACCAGACCACAACGAGGGATCCCGGCTCTCCCTTCGGTCGGCCGGGATGACAGAAAGTGACTAGCCTGAAACGCAACAATCTCTAGCCAGGAGTCAATTGATCACTGCGCCTATCCTGGCCTAAGCCGCCAGGCCCGGCCGTTCGGCGGCCGCCTCGACCGGTTCTCCTGAAGGGACCGGTCCGCCCATTTTGTCCGCAAGCGCATGATTGACGTCGCGATGGCCGGCCTCATCCTCGCGCACGGCGATGACGAGTTCGCGCAGGCGCGCATCCGCCGGCAGGCGCCAGTAGTCGATCGCCGTCTGCGGAATGGCGACGTTGTCGATGCGGCCGGCGTCGATCTCCTCGAGATAGCGGGTGTAGGAGACGACCGCCTCCTCCTCGAGATAGCCGACAAAGCGGTGGGCCGTGCGCGGCGCGAAGAGATAGACGAGAAAGTAAGCGTTGAAGAACATGCCCTGCACCAGAACAACGAGGGCGCGCTCCATCCAGCTCGGCTGGGCGATCTTCATGAACGCCATCAGGTGCTGCCGCTCGTTCTCGGCCTCTTCCAGAAGCGTTTTGATGGTGCCGTCATCATCGCGGATGAGGCGCAGGGACTTCAGATGCTGAAGCATGCCGCCGACCATGCCGGGCACGCCCGCGACCGTCTCCAGAACCACGGCCCGATGGCCATACCGCTTGGCGAAAAAAGTGTCGGCGACAAAGCGCATCGTCTTGACGAGCCACAGGGCGACAGCGTCCTTTGCGCCTTCCGGCGCGCGATGCTCGTCGAGCGAGAGGTCGGCGTCGGAGGGCTCGACGGGAGCGGCCTCGATGCGGGAGAAACCTTCGTCAGCCATGTCTGTCTCCTTTGTCCTTGGACACGGAGTTATGTGGGTTTCCGCAAGCCAACCGTCGCCCACATGCGACAACTTGGCAGAAGATTTTGAAGGCGCTACGCGCGCAAGGCCCGCGTGGATCGGAGAAGCCACATGAACGACCTGGCGGACGCCTCCTTCTATCGCCCGCGAACGGATTTCCTGGAGCTCGGCGACGCCGCCGGCGCCCCCTTTTATGACGCGGTAGAGCCGGCGTCGTTCCCGGCGGCCGTATTACGCTACCGAAACGACCGCGCGGCCAAAACGGTCGGTCTTGAGGCGTTGAGCGATGATGACTGGGTCGCGCATTTCGCCCGTTTCGCCCCCCTGCCGGACAATATCCCCGGGCCGGTGGCGGTCCGGTATCACGGGCACCAGTTCCGGGTGTACAACCCGGACATCGGCGATGGCCGCGGCTTCCTGTTCGCGCAAGTGGAGGACGATCGCGGGCGGCTCCTCGATCTCGGCACCAAGGGCTCCGGAACGACGCCATACTCCCGCGCCGGCGACGGGCGGCTAACCCTTAAAGGCGCAGTGCGCGAGATCCTGGCGACCGAGATGCTGGAGGCGCTCGGCGTCTATACCTCCAAGACCTTCAGCGTCATTGAGACGGGCGAAGCGCTTATCCGCGGCGATGAGCCATCGCCGACGCGCTCGGCGGTCCTCGTCCGGCTCGGCCACAGCCATGTGCGTTTCGGCGCGTTTCAGCGGCTGGCGTTCGAGGAAAACGCCGAGGCGATCGCCGAACTCGTCGACTATTGCATTGCGCGTTACTATCCTGATCTCGCCAACCTTCCTGATACGGAAAAAGCGCCGGCTTTCTTCCGGGAAGCCATCAAGGCGACGGCGTCGCTCGCCTCACAATGGATGGCCGCCGGCTTTGTCCATGGCGTTCTGAATACGGATAATATGAACGTCACCGGCGAAAGCTTTGACTACGGACCATGGCGGTTCCTCCCCGCTGTGGATTTCAGCTTCACCGCGGCGTATTTTGACCATCAGGGGCTTTACGCCTATGGCCGGCAGCCGGACGCGGCGGCCTGGAACCTCTCCCGCCTTGGCGGCGCGCTCAGCCTTGTGGCGGAGGCGGACGCCCTTAATGAGTCGCTGCAATCATTTCAGGGCGCGTTCGAGGCGGGCATGGCGGACGCGTTTGCGCGGCGGCTGGGCGTGACGGCGCTAGGCGCGAGCGATCGCGAAGGGTTCGAGGCGGCCGCAACGCTGCTCTCATGGATGGAGGAGGCGAAAGTCCCGTTCCAGCAGGCGTTCCACGACTGGTTCGGCGGCAAGGCGTCCGAGGCGCGCGCGGCGACTAGCCCGATCGCGGACGCCTATGGCGGCGAGGCCTTCGCGCCCGTTCGCGCCATCCTGACAAGCGCGGAAAGTGACCGTCCGGAACGCCTTGATCATCCGTATTTCGATCGTCCGAGCCCGCCTGACATGCTGATCGACGAGGTAGAGGACATATGGGCGGCGATCGCGGAGCGGGAGGACTGGTCGGTCCTCAATGCAAAAGTCGATGACCTGCGCCTTATGGGCGACGCCCTCGACATCAGGCGGTAGCCGACGCCGCGCCGACAATCTTCTCAAAGACGTCGGCGACCGCCGCCCGGGTTTCATCGAGGGCTACGCCTGTATCAATCACGAAATCGGCGCGCGCGCGTTTATCCGCGTCCGGCGTCTGCTTGGCGAGGATCGCCTCGAACTTTTCGTCCGTCATGCCCGGCCGCGCGAGCACGCGCGCGCGCTGTATGTCCGCCGGGGCCGATACGACGACGACCGCGTCAAATCCGCCCTCGGCGCCCGTCTCAAATAGAAGGGGAATGTCAAGGACGATCGCCGGCGCGCCGGCATTTTTAGCCTTCGCCATCGCGTAGAATCGATGCTGCGCGACGAGCGGGTGGACGAGCGCTTCAAGGTCGGCGAGCGCAGCGGGATTGTCGATGACTTCGGCGGAGAGCCGCGCGCGATCGACAGACCCGTCCGGCGCGACGCCCGGAAATCGCGCCTCGACCGCGTCCACCGCGGCGCCGCCCTTGGCGTATAGTTCGTGTACCGCTGCGTCTGCGCTCCATGCCGCGGCGCCGAGCTCGGCGAACATCTTCGCAACGGTCGACTTGCCCATGCCGATGGAGCCGGTAAGGCCGATGCGCTTCATAAGGCGCCCCGCGCCGACAACGCCGCCTCGCACGATGCGCGCAACTCCTGATCAACCACCCCCTCGCCGCCGGCCCAGGCGCGAAACCCCGGAAGCGCCTGACGCATCAGCATTTCAAGGCCGTCCATGGTCGGCAGGCCCCTGGCGCGCGCTTCGCGCAGAAAAGCCGTTTCAAGCGGCGCATAGACGATGTCACAGACAAGCGTTCCTGCGCGCGCTCTATCTAGGCGAAGCGGCGTTGCGTCCGTAGACGCCCCATCACGCGCCATCCCGATGCTCGTCGTGTTGACGACGACGTCGGCGTCCGCCGCCGAAGCGTCGCGGTCCGCCCAGTCGATCGCCTGAACGCCGCCAAAAGATGACGCAAGGGCGCCCGCCCGCGCGCGCGTGCGATTGGCGATGACGACGTTTTCAACGCCAATCAGGGATCGAAGCGCGTAGACGATAGCGCGCGCCGACCCGCCGGCGCCGAGGACAAGCGCCGATCGCAATGGCGCCGCGCCGGTCTCGCGAAGCCCGTCGGCGAAGCCATCCGCATCGGAATTATCCGCGATGACGCCATCCTGCGTGAACGTCAGCATGTTCGCTGCGCCAATCGCGGCGGTGGCGGCGCTGGCGTCTTCCGCCAAGGCGAGAGCCGCCTCCTTGAAGGGCAGGGTGACGTTGACCCCCCGAAAGCCGGCGGTGCGGAGGCCTTCCACCACCCGTTTAAAGCCGACGTCGCCGCCTTCGGCTTCAATGGGGATGTAATGGAACGGTACACCGGCGCGGCGCGCCCATGTGGTATGGATGAGCGGCGACAAGGAATGCCCGACTGGCGCGCCGACAACGCCGGCGAGGCGAGGCGAGGAGGGGCGCGGCGCAGTCAAAACGTCAGCTCCCCGCTGCGGCGAAGGAAGTTCAGCAGGGGGAGGAGATTGAGGCCCAGCACCGTGAAATAGTCGCCTTCGATGTTGTCAAAGAGCCTGGAGCCGAGCTTTTCCACCTGATAGGCGCCGACGCTTGAGAGAATGTCTTCGCCGGCCGCCTTGAGATAAGCGTCGACCTCCTCCTCGCTCATCTTTCGCATGGTCAGCGCGACGGCGCCTGTTTCTTCGAAAACAACCTCGCCTGATCTCACGACCGCGACGGCGTTACGCAAACGATGGGTGGCGCCCTGCATAGCGAGCAGCCGGGCGCGCGCTTCGGCCATGTCGCGCGGTTTCTCAAAGGCGCGACCTTCGAATTCAAGCACCTGGTCGGAGCCGATCACCCATGCGTCCGACGCGCCAGGCGTCACCGCCAACGCCTTTTCGCGGGCGAGGCGCCCCGGCAGCTCCTCAATCGCCCGGCCAGCGTCGAGATGCGCGGCGATAATGCTGGTCTCGTCCACATCCGGCCTCTTCGCCTGAAAAGGTACGCCTGCGTCGCTCAGGATTTTCGCCCTGATTGCGCTTCCCGACGCCAGAACGATCGCCATGTCCTCATCATCCTGTTCAGCTACGGCCGGCGCGTTCAGGCGCCGTTGCCGTCGGCGGCCGCCTCGCGCGGGGATGTCGGCGCATTTAGACGGGCCGACAGCTTGGTCAGTATCGCCGCCGCGGTTTCCTCCACCGAACGACGGGTGACGTCGATGGTCGGCCAGCGATGTTTCGCGAATAGCCGTTTCGCGGCGAGCACCTCACGCCGGATTTCATCGAGGTCCCCATAGGCGTCGGCTGCATCCGCCGCGTTTAAGTTATGCAGACGGCTCTTGCGGATCTGCGCCAGGCGCTCGGGGCTCGCAACGAGGCCGACGACGAGGGGATGCTTCAAGCGCTCCAGCTCCGGCGGCGGCTTCGCCCCGGGAACAAGCGGCACGTTCGCCGCTTTAACGCCGCGGTTTGCGAGATACATGCACGTGGGCGTCTTGGAGGTGCGGCTGACGCCCACAAGGACAACGTCCGCCGGCTCCAGATCCCACACCATCTGCCCGTCATCATGAGCCATGGTGAAGTCCAGCGCCTCGATGCGTTTGAAATAGCTTTCATTGAGGGCGTGCTGGCCGCCGGTCTCCAGGGTCTGCTCTAGGCCCAGATATTCTTTGAAGGCGGCGATAAACGGATCGAGAATTGGCACCGCAGGCGCCTGCAGCTCCGCGCACCTGACTTCCAGCCGCCGCCTGAGATCGGGATTCACGATCGTATAGAGAACGAGGCCCGGCGCGGCTTCGATCTCCGCCAGCACCCGTTGCATCTGCTTTTCGGTCCGCACGAGCGCATAGATATGCTCGAACGGTCGGGCCTGCGCGAACTGCGCCGTCACCGCTTTCAGAATCGCGTTCAGCGTTTCGCCCGTCGAGTCGGACACCAGATGTACGTGGAAGAAGCTCGCGGTCGACGCCGGCGTCAGTTCAGACATGTCCGTCAGTCTTCCAACATTTCCCCGGCTTTCCCGGCGAGCCCATGATGGCGGGCGTTCGCCACAAGGACAGAAACGGCGGCGTCTTGCTTTTGTGGGGGTTGGCGCGCGTCAAGCGATTATCTCACCGGCTTTTACGCCGAGTATGACCATCCCGTGACGGAAAACCAGCAAACGATGAAAGTGGGGATGCTGGCGCGACGCGGCGGGCCTCTGTCTTTTGGAAAATCGGCGCTTGACGGCGCCAAGCCTCTGAAAAACGTCTCGTCCTTCGTCGGTCATCGTTCTCCGGTTTTGACCATTCCGATCCACAGCTTACGACCAAAAACCGGCCCTTTATGTGACATTGCTGGTTTTCCCGGTTTTCCGGACGGTACTATATCCTCTTCTTCTTCGAGAAATTCTGGTTTTGGATTGGAACACGATGACGAACCCCCGGTCGCTCTTTCTACGAACGCTAAAAGGGGAGGCGTCTTCTCCGCCGCCGATATGGTTCATGCGGCAGGCGGGCAGATATCTGCCGGAGTACCGCGCGACGCGGGCGGAGGCGGGGTCCTTTCTAAACCTTTGCTACGATCCGGAAAAGGCGGCCGAAGTCACCTTCCAGCCGATACGGCGATATGGGCTCGACGCGGCTATCCTGTTCGCGGACATTCTTCTCATCCCCCAGGCGCTTGGCCAGGACGTCGCGTTTGAGAAAGGCGAGGGACCGAAGCTCTCGCCGCCAATGGACGAGCCGACGCTGGAAAGCCTGTCGATGGCGCGGCTGCATGAAGCGCTCGCGCCAATCTACGAAACTGTCCGGCTGGTGCGCGCGGGCCTCCCCGACGACGTCGCCCTCATCGGCTTCGCCGGCGCGCCCTGGACGGTCGCCACCTACATGCTTGCCGGCGGTTCGATGAAGGACCCGGCCGCCCTCAGGCAGGTCTATTATGAGCGGCCAGCTTTCTTGCGCCGGCTGATCGATCTTCTGGTCGACGCGACGAGCGAATATCTCATCCGCCAGGTCGAGGCCGGGGCCGAAGCGATTCAGCTCTTCGATACCTGGGCCGGCGGTCTCCCGGAAGATGTGCTCCAGATTGTTTCCGTGGAACCCGCAGCGCGGATCGCCGAACGCGTTAAAGGCGCGGCGCCAGATATTCCGGTCATACTCTTCCCGAAAGGCGTCGGGCCGGCCCTGCCGAAATATGCCGGCCTTGAGGTCTGCGATGCGGTGGGGATCGACTTTGCGACGCCATGGGAATGGGCGCGAGAGGCGGTTTCGCCATTGGCCACCGTGCAGGGCGGTCTCGACCCGCTGCTCGTTGTCTCCGGAGGGGAGGAGATGCTGGCCGCGGCGCGACGCCTGAAATCTGTTTTTGAAGGCGCGCCTTACGTCTTCAATCTCGGCCACGGCTTCACCCCTGAAACGCCGCCGGAGAACGTTACGGAGCTTATCGCCGCCGTTCGCGAAAGCTGACGGGCGCAGGCGGTCATGTCGAGTTTTCTTGCGAGCATCTATCCGGCTCTGAAGAGCCTCCACGTGATCGCCGTTATCGCGTGGTTCGCCGGCATGATGTATCTGCCGCGGCTCTTCATCTATCACCATCAGGCGGTCGCTGCGGGCGAAGCGGAAGGGTTTTTCGTCGCGATGGAGCGACGCCTGATGCACGGGATCATGAACCCGTCGATCGTCGCCGTGTGGCTGTTTGCGATCCTGATGCTAATCGCCAATCCCGGGCTTTTGCAGGCCGGCTGGTTCCATATGAAGCTGCCCTTGGTGCTTGGCATCAGCGCGATTCACGGCTTTTACGCCGCCGCGCAGAAGAGGTTCGAAGCCGGCGTAAGGGTGCGGACCGAGCGTTTCTGGCGGATCATCAACGAAGCGCCCTTCGTCCTGATGATTGCCGTGGTCTTCCTCGCTTTAACAAAACCTTTTTAAAGTCTTACGTTGATCTGATTGACGGATCGCGTTGTCACCCTATATGACCTAAGCCCCATCTAGGCGAGCGTAACGTCTCAACCGCTTGCTCGATTGCATGTTTCTTTCTTCAACCGATATCCCTCGATAATTCGGCCGGGCGTACCGGCGCGCATTCCCATCAAGGAACGGAACCGCCTGAAATGGACCTCAGTAAAATGACGCTCGACCAGCTCAAGGAGAAGAGCCCGGCCGAGCTGCTCGAATTCGCCGAAGACCTGGAAGTCGAAAACGCCTCCACCATGCGCAAGCAGGATATGCTGTTTGCGATCCTGAAGGAGCTTGCCGATCGCGAGGTCGAAATTGTCGGCGGCGGCGTTCTGGAAGTGCTTCCCGATGGTTTTGGCTTCCTGCGCTCGCCAGACGCCAATTATCTGCCGGGTCCGGACGATATTTATATCTCGCCGTCTCAGATACGCCGCTTCGCGCTGCGCACCGGGGACACGGTCACCGGCGAAATCCGCAGTCCCAAGGATGGCGAGCGGTATTTCGCCCTGCTGAAAGTATCGACGATCAATTTCGAGGATCCGGAAAAGGCGCGCCACAAGGTGCATTTCGACAATCTGACGCCGCTCTATCCGGACGCGCGCCTGACAATGGAGATCGAGCGCGAAGAGGAAACGAAAAAGCGCGACCTTACCGGCCGCGTCATCGATCTCGTCGCGCCGCTCGGCAAGGGCCAGCGCTGCCTCATCGTTGCCCCGCCGCGGGTCGGCAAGACGATCATGCTGCAGAACATCGCCTCGTCGATCACCACGAACCATCCTGAGTGTTATCTCATCGTCCTCCTCATTGATGAGCGCCCGGAGGAAGTCACCGACATGCAGCGTACGGTGAATGGCGAAGTGGTGGCCTCGACATTTGACGAACCGGCGACCCGCCACGTTGCTGTCGCTGAAATGGTCATCGAGAAAGCGAAGCGCCTCGTCGAACACGGGCGCGACGTCGTTATTCTCTTGGACAACATCACCCGCCTCGGCCGCGCCTATAACACCACCGTTCCGTCATCCGGCAAGGTGCTCACTGGCGGCGTCGACGCCAACGCGCTTCAGCGTCCGAAGCGTTTCTTTGGCGCGGCGCGGAACATCGAAGAGGGTGGCTCGCTCACCATCATATCCACCGCTCTCATCGACACCGGCTCAAAAATGGACGAAGTGATCTTCGAGGAGTTCAAGGGGACCGGCAACGCCGAGATCGTCCTTGACCGGAAGGTCGCTGATAAGCGCGTTTACCCTGCGATCGACATCGCCAAGTCCGGCACCCGGAAAGAAGACCTGCTGGTCAAGAAATCCGACCTCCAGAAAATCTTCGTGTTGCGTCGTATCCTGTCGCCGATGAACACGACGGACTCCATTGAATTCTTGATCGACAAGCTGCGCCAGACGCGCACAAACGCGGATTTCTTCGAGTCGATGAACGCCTAACTCTCTTCAGCGGCGTCGCGGACCTGGTCGAGGCGCTCCTTGCCGAAGAACATCTCCTCGCCGACGAAGAATGTCGGCAGGCCGAATATCCCGCGATCGACCGCCACCGCCGTATCGTCGATCAGTTTCTGTTTCACTTCAGGCGTTTGCGAACGTTCGAAGAGGGCTTCGGCGTCGACGCCCGCCTTGGCGAGGCGCGCTTTTGCAACCTCAGGGTCGCCCATGGCGAGGCCTTCCTCCCACATGCCTTTCAGACCGGCGTCAATGTAGGCCTTTTCCTCGCCGGTTTCCTGCGCAGCGATGAGCGCGCGCATCAGCCCCAGCGTATTGATCGGAAAGTTCGGGTTCATCTGAAACGCGGACAGCCCGTGTCGTTCCGTGAAACGCCGTATCTCCAGCATGTCATAGGCGAGCTTGCCTTTGACATTCGCGAACGCCTGCATCGGCGCCTGATTGTTCGTCGCCTTAAAGACGCCGCCGAGCAGGACAGGCCGGATGATGATCTCCGCGCCGATCTCGTTCGCCATTCCCGGCAGAACCTGGGCGGCGAGGTAGCAGTTCGGACTCGCGAAGTCGAAATAGAAGTCGATCGTCTTTGCCATGTTGGTCACCATTTCTCCGACCAGGGACGCACGTCCAGTTCGTGCGTCCAGGCCGTGCGCGGTTGCTTCCAGAGATGCACGAAGTTCAAGGCGATGTCGTCAGGCTGCAGGATCTTGTCTTCCGCGACGAGGTCGGCGGCGTTCGGCATGATTGAGCGAATGAACTCTCCGTCGATCGCGCCGTCGACGATCACATGGGCCACATGAACGCCTTCGGGACCGAGTTCTCGGGCCATGGACTGGCTGAGCGCGCGAAGCGCGTGCTTTGCGCCGGCGAACGCGGAGAAGCCCGCGCCGCCGCGCACGCTGGCCGTGGCGCCGGTGAAAAGGATTGTCCCATGTTTGCGTGGAACCATCGCCCGCGCCGCTTCGCGGCCGGCGAGAAACCCTGCAAAGGCGGCCATTTCCCAGACCTTCCTGTAAACGCGGGAGGTCGTATCAACGATGTCGTGTCGGACATTCGCGCCGATGTTGAAGACGACGACGTCGAGCGGCGCCACCTCGCCCTCAATCTTTGAGAACAGCGCCGCCACCTCGTCTTCGTCGCGGGCGTCGACGCCAAAGGCGTGCGCTTCGCCGCCCTCGTCGTGAATCGACTGCGCCGCCGCCTCAACCTTTTCGAGGTGGCGCGGCCGGCGCGTCATGCAGACGACGAGGCCTTCGCGCGCGAACGCCCGCGAAATCGCCGCCCCGAGGCCGTCGCCGGCGCCGATGACAAGGCATGCGCGTTTATCCTTTCCAGTAGGGTTCTCCGTCATGGTCCGGTTACTCCGCATAGCCCATTTTCTGCGCCTCGGCCGGCCGCCGCGAGCGCGCCATGGGCGGCGAGCGGCCGGTCGGTGGCGATAATGTCGACGCCACGCCGAGAGATTTCAGCATACCGACTCTCATCGCCGCTCGCCGCTATGGCGCGGTCTATGGAGGACGCGCCGCCGAGCGTGCCGAAAATCACCTCGACGTCCGCAGCGTCGAGGGTTTCGTTCAGCGCGGCGTCGGCGCTTTGCGTCCCGGTGAAGGCGAGAAGCCGGTCCTCGGCAAGGCCCGCCGTGCGCGCCGCCGCCAACCGATCCGGCGTCTCCATTGAAAGCGAGATCATCATCTCAGGCGCGAGGCGGTGGAGCCGACGCGCCTGGGCGATGGAATAGGCGATGAGGACGACGCGGTCGGCGGCGTCCTGGCGGCGGATTTCGTCGATGACGTCCTCGAAACGCGTGGATCGCTTGAAGTCCACCTGCGCAAAGGTCCGGTCTTTCAGGGCCGCGAGGGCCACGGCGAAAGTGGGGGCCGATTCGTCGGTCGTACGGCCGGTCCCATCCGCGAGCTTCATGGCGCTGATGGCCTCCCACGTCATTTCCGCGGCGACGCCGTCGCCGTCGGTCGTCCGCTCCAGCGTGTCGTCATGGAGGAGGAAGACGACGCCGTCCTTGGAAGTCGCCACATCGAATTCGATGAGCGCCGGAGCGGCCTCAAGGGCGCGCTCGAACGCGGCGAGGGAGTTCTCCGGGGCGCCCGCCGCCGGCCCGCCGCGATGGGCGGAGACGATCGATCGGCCGTTCGCCTCCAGGCAATCGAGGAACTCGTTGACATTGAGGTCGGCGTCGATGCGCCAGCCACGGGGCGCCTGCTCCCCGGACGCGCCATCGATGCCGGCTTCACTGTCCCTGTCGCCGCAGCCGGCGAGCGCCGCAAAAAGCAGGAGCGTGGAGAAAAGGCTGCGACGTCGATGCTGCGTGGCCATTCTGGCGTCTCATTCCTCGAGGCGAACGTCCGCGATCTTGGCGCGCAAATTCCCGCTGGCAAGGAAATTCCCAGCAATGGCGGCCTGGCGTCTTGCGCGAAGGTGGCGGGAGTACGACGTTCAATATCAGCGTCGTCTGGCCGGCGCCTCGGAAGTCCGCCAAAGGAGCGCCCACATGCAGATCACCATCAACATTGAGTGTTCGCCGGAGGAGGCGCGGGCGTTTCTCGGCATGCCGAACGTCGAGCCGCTCAACCAGATGATCGTCGCGGAGATGACGCGTCGGGCGAAGGAGAACATGGAGACGCTCGCGGATCCTGAACGCCTTGTCCAGCAGTGGGTTGAGATGAGCGGCAAAGGCCTTGACGCCTTCCAGGGCCTTATGGGCGCGGCCATGGCGGGCGCGACGGCGCCGACGAAGAAGAAATAGGCCGACGATGAATGCGTCCGCGGTCGGCGGCGAAGGAAAGGCGGCTGAAACCACAATCTTCGCGCGCGCCTCGGGGGCGGGAAAGGCCGGCGTCGCGGTCTACAGATTGTCCGGACCCGATGCATTTGCGATCTTCGACCGCTTGACGGCGGCCCCGCGGCCGACCCCCCGTACGGCGTCGGTCAGGCGATTCGTTGATCCGCGGAGCGGCCATACCCTTGATGAGGGCCTGGCCATACTTTTTGAACGACCGGCGAGCTTCACCGGCGAGGACGTCGTTGAATTCCACCTTCATGGGTCCTCGGCGGTTGAGCGGGACCTCTTTAACATCCTCCTGGCGCTAGGCGCCCGGCCTGCGGCGGCGGGGGAGTTTACAAAGCGCGCGCTCCTGGCGGGCAAACTCGACCTCGCCCAGGTCGAAGGGCTCGCCGATCTTCTGGACGCCGAGACCTCGTCGCAGCGCGCCCAGGCGCTCGGGCAATTGGGCGGGCGCTTGTCGGCGCGCGCGGACGCCTGGCGAGGTCGCCTGCTGCGCGCCGCCGCGCAATTCGAAGCCTCGATCGACTTCGCCGACGAAGAAGACGCGCCAAGGACGGCCGCGGCGGCGCGGCCTGAGCTGGAGGCGCTGGCGGCTGAGCTGGTCGCGAGCGAAGGCGAAGCTGCGCGGGCGAGCGTCCTGCGCGAAGGCGTGCGCATCGCCCTTATCGGCGCGCCGAACGCCGGCAAGTCCTCCCTTCTCAACCGGCTCGCGGGCGACGACCGGGCGATTGTCTCCGACATGCCGGGCACCACGCGCGATCTTGTTGAGGTGCGGATGGATTTCGGCGGCCGGCTCGCGAGCGTCATCGACACGGCGGGGGTGCGTCCGTCGCCGGCTGACGCGATTGAGCGCGAAGGCGTCCGGCGCGCGCAGATCGCCGCGGAAGCCGCGAATTTGCGGATTCTCCTAGTCAATCCGTTTGCGGATGTTTCACGTGAAACGTTAGCCATGGCGAGGGCGGGCGATATTCTGGTGTGGACGAGGGGCGACCTTGCCGGCGCTGACGCGGCCGTCGACGCCCAAGAGGTCGACGAGGCGGACTTGCGCGCTTTTTTGATTTCATCCGTGACCGGGCGGGGGATCGACGCTCTCGCCGCGGCCATCGGTGGACGGATAGACGATCTCGCCGGCGCCGAGGCTGAAGGGGCGCTGACCCGGCCGCGCCATGTGGCGGCGGTGACGGACGCGCGCGCCGCAATCGCCCGGGCGCTCGCCCGCATGGACGATGCGCCGGAGCTTGCGGCGGAGGACGTTCGCCTCGCCGCCCGCGCCCTCGGAAGGATCGTCGGGTCGGTCGGCGTGGAGGACGTTCTCGGCGAGATTTTTTCGAGCTTCTGCATCGGGAAGTGAACCGGTCGCCGACGTGCAGGAAGCGCTTCACGTGAAAAAACGCCTCGCCGCTGGCGCGCGGGCCGCGGCGCTTCTATATGCCTCGCTCGTCAGGTGGAGAAAGAGGAGTTCTCTTTCGCGGGACGGACCGAATGAACGTCTACGATGTCATTGTGATCGGCGGCGGCCACGCCGGCTGCGAGGCCGCGGCGGCGGCCGCGCGCCTCGGCGCTGCGACGGCGCTCGTCACCCATGCGCGGGCGACCATCGGCGAGATGTCCTGCAATCCGGCGATCGGCGGCCTCGGCAAAGGACATCTGGTGCGTGAGGTCGACGCCCTCGACGGCCTGATGGGCCGGGTCATCGACCAGGCCGGCATTCAGTTCCGCATGCTGAACAGGTCGAAAGGCCCGGCGGTGCGCGGGCCCCGCGCCCAGGCCGACCGGGCGCTTTACCGCCGCGCGATGCAGGCGGCGATCAACGAGATCGAGGGCCTCGATGTGATTGAGGGCGCCGTAGAGGACCTCATCGTTTCCGCGGATGGCGTTTCACGTGAAACGGTCGCCGGCGTCGTTCTGGCCGATGGCGCCGAGCTTCGCGCGGGCGCCGTCGTTCTGACCACGGGCACCTTTCTGAAAGGCGTCATTCATATCGGCGAGCGGCGCATCCCGGCCGGCCGCGCCCGCGGCGCCTCCACTGAGGACGGCGTTGAACCGCCGGCGATGCGGTTGTCGGACCGACTCTACGCGTCCGGCTTTCGCATGGGCCGCTTGAAAACAGGCACCCCCGCGCGCCTTGATGGCCGAACCATCGACTGGCCGCGCCTTGAGATGCAGCCGGCGGACGCTGACCCGGTCCCGTTCTCCTTCCTGACCGATCGGATTGAGGTCCCGCAGATCGCATGCGGCGTCACCCACACTTCACGTGAAACCCATCGCATCATCGAAGCGAATATTGACCGCTCGGCGGCCTATGGCGGGGAAATCTCCGGCCGCGGCCCGCGCTATTGCCCGTCAATTGAGGACAAGGTGGTGCGCTTCGCCGAACGCGACAGCCACCAGATTTTCCTTGAGCCGGAGGGCCTCGACACGGACGTCGTCTATCCGAACGGCATTTCGACCTCGCTTCCCGAGGACGCCCAGGCCGCGTTTCTGCGCTCCATTCCGGGCCTCGAGGGGGCGCGAGTGCTGCGTTATGGCTACGCCATTGAATACGACTATGTGGACCCGCGTGAGCTCTTCCCGACGCTGGAGGCGAAGCGCGTGGGCGGTCTGTTCCTGGCGGGCCAGATCAACGGCACGACGGGATATGAAGAAGCGGCCGCGCAAGGGCTGATGGCCGGGGCGAACGCGGCCCTTCAGGCGTCCGGCGCGGACGCGTTTTCGATCGACCGGTCGGAAGGCTATGTCGGCGTTCTTCTCGATGACCTGACGACCCGCGGCGTCACCGAGCCCTATCGCATGTTCACAAGCCGGGCCGAGTACCGTCTGACCCTGCGCGCGGACAACGCCGATCAGCGCCTGACGCCGGCGGGCGAGGGCGTCGGGCTTGTCGGTGCGGACCGGGCGGCGGCGTTTCACGTGAAACGTTCCGACCTCGCCCGAGCGCGTAACCTGGCGCGTGACCTCGCTCTCACCCCGAACGAAGCGTTGCGCCGTGGCATTAAGGTTAATCAGGACGGCCGCCGCCGGAACGTGCTTGACCTTCTGAGCCTGCCGAATGTCTCGTTCGCGGACGTCAGGGCGATCTGGCCGCAGCTCGGCGAGCTGTCTCCCGCGATCGTCGAGCAATTGGAGATAGAGGCGCTCTACGCAGGCTATCTCGACCGCCAGCAAGCCGATATCGTCGCCTTCAAGCGCGATGAAAGCCTTAGGCTGCGCGCCGATCTGCCCTATGAAGAGATAGAGGGTCTCTCCAATGAGGCGCGGCAGCGCCTGGCCGCGGCTCGGCCGTTAACCCTTGGGCAGGCGGGCCGGATCGAGGGCGTCACGCCTGCGGCGCTCGCGGTTATTCTCGCCTGGGTCAAGCGCAATGATGCGCGCCGCGCCGGCTAATTGCTTGGCGGCGCCTGCGATTTCTCCACTTTTCAGGATTTTGGCGACGCGTTTTTACCGGGTCGGGCTATAGGCGCTAGACCTGTCACGGAGCGTCAGACTTGGCCGAAATCTATGGTCCGGAAGAGTTCGCCGCGGAGTATGGCGTTTCACGTGAAACGATGGCGAAGCTCAGGGCGTTCGACGCGGCGCTGATTGAGGCCGCGGGTCGGATGAACCTTGTGGCGCGCTCAACGCTTCCGGAGCGCTGGTCCCGCCACTTCCGCGACAGCGCGCAATTGGCGGGGCTCGTCCCGGAAGGCGCGCGCAGTCTCATCGACCTCGGCAGCGGCGCCGGCTTTCCCGGGCTCGTGCTTGCTGCGATGCGAGATGCTCTTCAGGTCACCCTCGTCGAATCGACGAAAAAGAAGGCCGCTTTTCTCGCCGGCGCCGCGCAGGCGATGGGTCTCGACAATGTCTCGGTCGAGGCGGAGCGGATTGAAGCGATAGGCCGGCGCGCGCCCGACGTCATCACTGCGCGGGCGCTTGCGGCGCTGCCGAAGCTGTTGGAGCTTGCGGGGGCCGTGGCCGGACCGCAGACCATCTGCATTTTTCCGAAGGGACAAGATGTGGACAAAGAATTGACGCAGGCCACAAAATATTGGCGTATGACCGTGGAGATGCGGGAGAGTTCGACCCAGGCCGGCTCAAGAATCCTGATCCTGCGCGACATCAACCGCAAATCAGACTAGCGCTGGGCCGCAAGGGAGATCGCGCCGCCGCGCGAAAAAAAGCAGGTGACTGAAGCCGTGAGCGCTCAGCCTCAACCAAGGATCCTGGCGATCGCCAATCAGAAGGGCGGCGTCGGCAAGACGACGACGGCGATCAATCTCGCCACGGCGCTCGCGGCGGTCGGCGAGAAAGTCGGCGTCATCGATCTTGACCCGCAAGGCAACGCCTCCACCGGGCTCGGTCTTTCCCCGGCGGACCGGGGCGTCACCACCTATGACGTCGTTATGGGGCGCCAGCGCCTCGACGCGGCGATGGTCGAAACGGGCATACCGGGCCTTTCGCTCGCGCCGGCGGGCGTCGATCTTGCGGGCGCGGAGGCGGAGCTGTTGCGCGCCGACCGCCGGCACTATCGCCTGGCTGACGCGTTTGCGGAGTTCACGGCGACCGGATCGGGCCTCACCTACATCCTTATCGACTGCCCGCCATCCCTCAGTATGCTGACAATTAATGCGCTGGCTGCGTCGCATGCGGTCATTATTCCTCTGCAGTGCGAGTTTTTCGCGCTGGAAGGGCTCAGCCAGATCATGCGTACGATCTCGACCGTCCGTGAGCGGATAAATCCGCAACTCGAGCTTCAGGGCGTTGTCCTCACCATGCATGACAGGCGGAACAAGCTCTCCCAGGAAGTCGAAAACGACGTGCGCGCGCATCTTAAGGATAAGGTCTATCGCACGGTGATTCCCCGCAATGTGCGGGTGTCCGAAGCGCCGTCCCATGGCGTGCCGGCGCTTCTCTATGACCTGAAATGCGCTGGAAGCAGAGCGTATGTGCGGCTCGCAAGCGAAGTGATCGAGCGTGAGCGACGGGCCCGGAAAGCGGCCTAACCGGAGCGGAATGATGGCGGCGATGGCGAAAAGACGCGGTCGATCGACGGAAGCGTCCGGTTCCGCGCGTGGCGGGCTCGGGCGCGGGCTTGACGCCTTGCTCGGCGACATCGGTCCGCCCGATGAGGCGGCGCCGACGGGCGAGCCGGCGGAAGCGGCCCCGGACGGGGCCGCGATCCCCGCACGGCGCCAGGCGAGCCTGCCGATCGAATTTCTGAATCCCAATCCCGACCAACCGCGCCGCCATTTCAATGAGGACGCGCTCGCCGAGCTTGCCGACTCCATCGAGGCGCGCGGCATGCTGCAGCCGATCCTCGTCCGGCCCGTCGGCCCTGACAATTACGAGATCGTCGCCGGCGAACGCCGCTGGCGGGCCGCTCAGCGCGCGCAACTGCACGAAGTGCCGGTTGTCATCCGTACCCTGACGGATGAGGAGACCGCGGAAATCGCGCTGATCGAAAACGTTCAGCGCGTCGACCTGAACGCCGTCGAAGAGGCGCAGGCCTATCAGCGTCTGTCGGAGCATTACGGCCGCACGCAGGAGGAGATCGCGCGCGCCGTCGGCAAGTCGCGAAGCCACATTGCGAACATCATGCGCCTTCTCGCCCTGCCGGAACGGTGTCTCGACGCACTGCGCGCGAATGAAATCTCAATGGGCCATGCGCGCGCCATGCTGGGCGCGCCGAACCCGGAAGCGGCGCTCGGCGCTGTTCTCGCGCGCGGCCTTTCGGTGCGGGATACGGAGCGTCTCGTGCAGGCGGCGAGCGGACGGCCCGACGCCAGCGCGAAGAAACGGGCCGATGGCGACAAAAAGGGCCAGACCGCCGCCCCGGCGTCCGGCGGCCTGAAGGACGCCGATACGCGCGCGCTTGAGAACGATCTCGCCGCGGCCCTCGGCCTCGACGTCTCCATCGAGCATACAAAAGGCGCCGGCGGCGAGGTCCGCATCAAGTACCTCACCCTCGATCAGCTCGACGACGTCACCCGCCGGTTGATGGGCGCAGGCGTCTAGCCGGCCGCGCGGGTCCTATTCGGCAGGGCGGCCGTTGCCGCCGCCATCGCGAGGATCGCGGCGGCGGCGAGACCAATCTGAAACCCTCCCGGATATCCGATGAGCGCGGCTGCGACGCCGACGCCAGACATCTGGGCGATGCGGCTGACGGTGTTGTTGACGCCGGAGGCGACGCCCTGATCCGCTTCCGACGCTGCGCCGAGAGCCGCGGCGCTCAAGGGCGCGACAAGCAGCGCGAAGGCGAGCCCAAGGAGCGCCATCGGCGCCGCGACGCCGGCGATCGCGCCCGCTTCTTGCGTCATTGCGAACCAGATAAACGAAAGCGCGCTTACCCCTGCGCCGGCGGCGATCAGGAGGTTCGCGCCAAAACGATCAGCAAGCCGACCAAACGCCTGCGACAGGAGACCGACCGCCAGCGTAAACGGCAAAAAGGCGGCGCCGGCGAGGGTGGCGTCAAAGCCGCGCCTGTCGATGAGTTCGAATGGCAGCAGGAAGAACAGAACGGATAATCCGGCATACAGGCAGAATGTGGCGGCGTTGATCCGCACGAAGGCGGGCGCCGCAAGAAGCGCCGGCGGCGCGATCGGATGCGGCGCGCTCTTAAGCCGCCGCCAGAAAGCCGCCGCGCCGACAACGCCGATGAGAATCCCGATCGCGCCTGCGCCCCCGAGCGCCGCCGGACGCGTAGCGGCGTCCGCCGCCCCTTCGCCGCCTGATAGAGAGGCGAGCGCAAGCGCAAACGCGGTGAGCGTCACCGTCAGGAGCGCCGCGCCCTGAAAGTCGAACTCAAGGCCGCTCGTCGCCTCCCGAGGCGCATGGCGCAGGAGAAGCAGGATGGAAGCGACAGCGATCGGCGCATTGATCCAGAAGATCCATCGCCAACTGAGCGTGTCGGTGAGCCAGCCGCCGAGCATCGGCCCGCCGGCCGTCGTCAAAGCGGACGCCGCCGCCCACGCGCCGATCGCCGCGCCGCGTTCCGCCTTCGGATAAATCGCCGCAATAAGGGCGAGGCTCGCCGGCGTCAGGAGCGCTGCGGCGACCCCTTGTACGAACCGTGCGCCGATGAGAGCCGCTGGCGACGTTGACGTAGCGCATGCGATCGAGGCGAGGACAAAGCCGGCGACGCCGATGCCGAGGATGCGCGCGCGGCCATAATGGTCGGCGAGGGCGCCGCCCGCCATGGTCAGCCCCGCGAGCGCCAGGCCGTAGGCGTTGAATACCCATTGAAGCGCGGCGAAGCTCATCCGGAACTCGTTGCTGATCGACGGCGCGGCGACCGTCAATGCCGAGCCGTCAATGAACGCCATGGACGATGCGAGGATGCAGGCGGCGAGGACGCGGCGCCGCGCGCGCGGCGACATCCCCGATGCGCCGGTTTCGTCCGGACACGGCGCAGCGGCGAGGGCGTCGCCTTCGCAAGGAGGCCTTAAGGGCTGGGCCAAAGAACCGGCGTTCCCTCAGAGCCCATCAGAAATACCTGCAAAGTCTCCCATGATCGGATCATCAGACATCCGCCGACCGATGCCATGGCCGCTTCGGGCTCGGTTTCTTGTTGACCAAGAGCCTGAACCATATCGTCACCGGGAAACGAAGGTCTGATTGTCTGTCGATGAATGGGCGGCGGGCATGCTCGACAAGGCCCTTAGCGCGCCGCCAAGGCGGCGAGGCGCATGGCGGCGCGTTCCACGATCGCCCGCTGCGGTGCGCCGGTGGATTTCGCCGCGGCCTCTGCGTCAAGCAGCGTATCCATCGCCACGGCGAGCTTTGCGCGCGGCCACGACCTGAGGCGCGCGGAAAACGCCGCCTGTTCGCCGAAGAAAACCGGCGGACGCAGACGCTTCATGGCGTCGCGCGCATTGGCGCCGGCGGCGATTGCGTCCTGCGCCGATGACAGCCGCGCGACGCCCCGCTGCAGTCCGCGCAAAAGGCCGATCTCGCTTGCGCCAGCGGCGGCGCTGCGTCTGAGGGCCGCGGAAAGCCTTTCCTGGCGGCCGTCGAGCGCGGCCCCGGCGACAGCGTCGACGGCGTCCGCGGTCGTGTCGACGAGGGTGGCGCGCACATCCTCGACCGTGATGAGGTCGGCTTCGCGCGCGGCGCCCGTCGGGCCGACATAGTCGATGAGCTTGCGCAGTTCCGACGCGCTGACGCCGCGATCGACGCCGAGGAGCGAGACGGCGTAGGCAAGGGCGTCTTCGTCGAAGGACAGTCCGTGCTCGCCGGCCATCGCTTTTGCAAGCGCCGCGACATCCTCCGGCTTGTCTTCGTAGCAGGGGATGGCGACGGCGCGCTTCGCCGCCTCAAACATCTTGCGCAGCTTTGACGACTTGGCGAGATCGCCCGCCTCAATAACGACAAGCGCATTCGCCTTTAGGTAGCCCCCGTCGAGGCCGTCGATAAGGCGCTTCGCGGCCTGAGACGCGGCGTCGCCCACCGTCCGTAAACGGATGAGGCGGCGTCCGCCCGCGAAGGAAAGCGCCGCCGCCTCGTCCGCGAGCCGAGATGGCTCCGCCTTGAGGTCCTGATCGGTGAATTCAATCGCATTGAACGGATCGTTGAGGTCCGGCGTCACCTGTCGGGAGACGGACGTCGCCCGCTCGCGCACGAGGCCCGCGTCCGGCCCGTAAATGAGGGCGGCGCCGATATCCTCGCCTGGCGCCCTGATGAAGGACGCAATCGCGTTCGCCTTTAGCGCCGCCATGGCCCCGCAGCCTCCCTATCATCCCTCCGGAGTCTGAATGTCGTCGATCTCAATCGGCGCCGGCTGCGCCTCCGGTTCCGGTTCCGGCGCTGGGCGCACGATATCATTCCAGATGGCGTCCGCGTCCGTCTCATCCAGGAGTTCCGCGCCCGGGTCCCGGGGGTCTGCGCCGGTGTAAATGTCGACGAGGGTATCGTCTGCGATGATCGGGTCGTCTTCGATGGCTTCGTCCGCCGCCTTTCTGGTGCGGGAGAGCTTCAGGAGCGCGTCGCGTTCGATCAGCGTGATAAGCTGGCGCGCCGCCTTGTCGCGGGCCGCCTGCTCGGCGACGAGCGTCGAATAATTCGACGTCACCACATTGAACGAGGCGACCGACGTCACCGCGCCGGACACTCGCTTCCCGGTCAATGTTTCGGTGATGCTGTAGAGACCTCGGATTTCGTAGCTGAAGCGGCTGACCGTGGCGTCGATCTGCACCGCCAGCGGCCGCGCGCTTTCCTCGACCATGACGCCGAGATCGTATTGCGCCTCGCCGCCGGCGGAGAAGGCGCGGTCATGGAAGGCGTCATTGATCGACTGGACGAGCGCGCCGCGGCCGGTCACGCCCACCAGGCGGACGTTGGAAAGGCTGACCACGCTATCTTCAGCGGCGGTCGCGTAGAGCGGCTGAAACCCGCAGCCGGCGGCGAAGAGGCACAGGGACGACACGCCGATGGCGAAGGTCCATTTCATCGTCTTTCTTCTCCCGCCCTTGTTATCCGCGCCGATCTTCACGCCGCGACGATGTTCACGATGCGGCCGGGCACGACAATGATCTTTTTGATCGATTTTCCGTCTACGAACTTGCGGACGTCGGCGTTTTCAAGCGCCAGCGTCTCGATCTCCTTCGAGCCAAGGTCGGCGGGCGCGGCGATCTCCGCCCGCCGTTTGCCGTTTACCTGTACGGGCAGGGTGATGAGGTCCTGCTTCAGGAGCGCGGGATCCGCATTCGGCCAGGGCGCATCGCAGACAAAGCCGCGCGCGCCGTTGGTAAGGAGCGCCCAGCATTCCTCGGCGAGATGCGGCGTGAACGGCGCAATCAGGCGCGTAAGCGCCGACAGCGCCTCGGCGCGCGCCGCGTCGTCGACGGCCTCCGACTTGCGCAGCGCATTCAGGAATTCATAGAGGCGCGCGATCGCCTTGTTGAAGCGAAAGCCCTCAATGTCGGACGTGACCCCGTCGATCGCGCCATGGGCGGCCCGCCGCAGGGCGAGCGTCGCCTCGTCCGGCTTGTTGGCCATCACCGGTTCGCCGTCCTTCAGGATCCCGGCCGAAGGTTCGACGGTCTCCCAGATCCGGTTGATGAGCTTCCAGGCGCCGGTGACGCCCGCGTCGGTCCATTCCACGTCGCGTTCGGGCGGCGAGTCGGAGAGCATGAACCAGCGCGCCGCGTCCGCCCCATAAGTGTCCGCGATCTCTTCCGGCGCGACGACATTGCGCTTCGACTTCGACATTTTTTCGATGGGGCCGACTGCGACAGGCGCGCCGGTCGCGGCGTGAACGTGGGCGCCTTCCTTCAGCTCGACGTCTTCTGGAAGCACCCATTCGCCATTTTCATCCCTATACGTCGCATGAACCACCATCCCCTGCGTGAAGAGATTGGCGAACGGCTCGTCGAGGGAGACATGGCCCGTCGCCTTCATGGCGCGGGTGAAGAAGCGGGCGTAAAGAAGGTGCAGGATCGCGTGCTCAATGCCGCCGATATACTGGTCGACGGGAAGCCAGTAATCCGCCTGGTCCGGGTCCGTCGGCGCATCCTCCGCGGGCGCGGCGAACCGCGCAAAGTACCAGCTTGAATCGACGAAGGTGTCGAGGGTGTCGGTCTCCCGGCGGGCCTCGCGGCCGCATTCCGGACAGATAACGCGCCTCCAGTCTTCCGCGCGATCGAGCGGGTTGCCGGGCGTTTGAAATTCGCTCGCGTCGACCTCCGGCAATTCCACCGGGAGCTGATCTTCCGGAACCGGCACGACGCCGCACGCGTCGCAATGGATGATCGGGATGGGACAACCCCAATAGCGCTGGCGGGAGACGCCCCAGTCGCGCAGGCGGTAATTCGTCGTCGCCTCGCCGGCGTCCATCTCTTCGATCTTCGCGATCGCCGCCGCGATGCCGTCCTCGACGGACAGGCCGTCGAGAAACTCGGAATTGAAGAGCTTTCCGGGCCCGATATAGGCTTCGTTTTCGATCTCGAAGGTCGCCGGGTCGGCGTCCGGCGGCAGCACCACCGGCGTCACGCCGAGGTCGTATTTCCTCGCGAAATCGAGGTCGCGCTGGTCATGCGCCGGGCAGCCGAATATCGCGCCCGAGCCGTACTGCATCAGGACGAAGTTCGCCACGACGACGGGTAGCGTCCATGCTTCCTTGAACGGATGAACGGCTTTGAGCGGCAGCTCGTATCCGAGCTTCTCGGCCTTTTCGAGCGCTTCTTCGGAGGTGCCGACCTTGTCGCATTCGGCGATGAACGCCTTCAGCGCCGGATCGGATTGAGCGAAACCCTGCGTAATCGGATGATCGGGCGCCAGCGCGATGAAGGACGCGCCGTAAAGCGTGTCCGGCCGCGTCGTGTAGATCTCAACGTCCTTCGCGCCGTTCGGGGCCGCCGCGCCGTCGGCGAAAGCGAAGCGCATGGTCAGGCCCTTGGATTTGCCGATCCAGTTGCGCTGCATGAGCCGGACATTCTCCGGCCAGCCGTCGAGCCGCCCGTCGTCGAGCGCGGCGAGGAGGTCGTCGGCCATGTCGGTGATGCGGAAGAACCATTGCGACAGCTTGCGCCGCTCCACGGGCGCGCCGGACCGCCAGCCCTTGCCGTCGATCACCTGCTCATTGGCGAGAACGGTATGGTCGACCGGGTCCCAGTTGACCGCGCTTTCGCGGCGCTCAACGAAGCCGGCCTTCCAGAAATCAAGAAAGAGCTTCTGCTGGTGCCGGTAATAGGACGGATCGCAGGTGGCGAATTCGCGCGACCAGTCGATCGACAGGCCCATGCGCTTTAATTGGCCGCGCATGTCCTCGATGTTCCGGCGCGTCCACTCGGCGGGGTGCTTGCCGGTCTGCATGGCGGCGTTCTCCGCCGGCATGCCGAAGGCGTCCCAGCCCATGGGATGGAGGACATTGAACCCCCGGGCGCGTTTGTAGCGGGCGATGACGTCGCCCATCGCGTAATTGCGCACATGCCCAATGTGGATGCGGCCCGACGGATAGGGAAACATCTCGAGCACATAGTATTTCGGTCGGTTCGAATCGTCGCGCGTGCGGAAGACGTCGGCCGCGGCCCAGCGGTCGCGCCAGTTCGGTTCGACTGTCTTCGGATGATAGCGGGCCATGGGCGTCAGCTTTCTTCCCGGCGCCGCCAGCTTTCAAGAGACGGGCCGGCGCCGGCCTATTCGTCCAGCTGGTTTAGCCGAAGCTGGCGCGCGCGGGTCAAGATCGAATTCTCGATTTCGCGCCCCGTCTCAGGATTGACCGTCGAATCGATCCAGCGGCCTTCGAGGTTCTGGGCCTGCTTAAAGACTGAGACGCGAAGCGCGTCCGCCCGCAGGGCGCTGTCGAGGATGTAAACCGACAGTTTGAAGCGCTCCTGCGGGCTTCTCGGGTCTGCGTACCAATCCGTAAGGATGAGGCCAGCAATCGGGTCCGCCGACATCACCGGCAGAAAGTCGAGCGTCTCCAGCGACGCCGCCCAGAGATACCGATTGACGGTGCTCGCCTGGCCGGACTTGTCGCCAAGCGCATAGCCGGCCAGGGGCTCGTTGCGGTTGTCCGACGCTCCGCTTGCGCACGCGGCGAGAAACGCTGCACCCAAGGCGAGCCAAAGCGCCTTTACCGAATTGGAATTGCTCATGTATTTCGCGCCACGAATGAAAACGCCCGGCCCCGGCGGGAGTGGCATAGCTACCACAAACGGCTGATTAGACAACTCCGCCGGGCCGATCGCCTTGACCCCTCCGGCGCCCGCTTCCTAGGTAATTTGTGCGAAGAAGCCGCGTTATAGGCGACTCCGTGCGAAGCGCCGCCCGTCGGCGCGCCAGTGTTCCAAGCCGCCAACGCATCGGTCTTTCCGATCGATGCTTGGTGAGCGGGGCGCTTTGTGGATTGTCGCCCGGACGGTAGGGTTAGGGCTTTAGGCGCAATTTAACGCGCCGCGGTAACCATATTCCGCGCTCGCCTTACAGGTATTTGGCGCGCGGAGTTTGAGTGAGCAGGCATCTGGCGCGCGGGCGTAAGGCGCATCGAGATGGAGTAAGGTCGCGTCGTCCCTCATACCGCTTTTGATGGGAAGGCGTTTCGGAATCGAAAAGGACGCTTTGAAGCGAAGGCGATGACCGGCACCTGGCGGCATATTCAGTTGGCGAAAGGCGACGCGCTTGCGGGCGCATTCGCACTCTGCCTTGCCGTCGTCGCGGTCCCGTCTGGCGTCGCGGCCGCCGATCCCGTTGAGGTCGACGTGTCCGGCGAGGCGAGCGCCGTTCTTGGCGTCTCCGATGGCGACATAAATGGCGATATTGACGCCGAGGTCCGGGTCGACGCCTCGACGGTGTTCCAGAACGGCATCGAAGTCGGCGCGGTCATCGAAGGCCGCCTCGACGGGCAGCAGCCGGACCAGATGTTCGGGGGCGGCAGATATTCCGGGTTCCTAATCGGCGGTCCGAGAGGCGTCGCCCCGATGAGCAGCGACGCGTATCTGCAAAGCGCCTTCGCCTATGCGCGCGGCGGATTTGGCGAGGTGGTGGTCGGCCGCGATCAGGGGGTCGCGCGGACGCTCGCCGTGACGGCGCCGACCCTCTTTCGCGCGTTCAACGTCAATGACTGGCGCACCGACTTATCCGGGTTCAATGACGTTCATACGGTGAATGACTTCACCGGCCAGGCGACCAAGGTGTCATATCTGCCGCCGGCGAACATTCTTGGCGGCCCGCTCGGGGGGTTGCGTCTTGGGATGTCCTACAGCCCGCGGCTGGCGTCCTGCGGCTCCAATCGCTGCGCGCCCGTGGACCGCCTCATTCTTGCGCCGAACGCATCGCCGCTCGACGAGGACGCGGACTGGACCGACGCCTTTGAAGGCGCATTCTATTATCAGCAGGAATTTCGCGTGAGCGCGCGGGATGGCCTCCTTTTCGGACTTGGCGGCAGCTATGTGACGGCGGACGCCGAGGGCGAGCCGCTGCTGACGTCGCCGAATTTCGGGGATTACGAGGCGGTGTCGCTTGGCCTGAACCTCGCTTTCCGCGGCATCACGGTGGGCGGGTCGGTCAAGTCGTCGAATGGCGGCATCGCGTCCAGTGACGACGAAGGCTATCTCGCATTCGACGCGGGCGTGACCTACCGGTCGGGCGATGACGCTGGCGATTGGGGCATCATGCTTGGCTACGGCCGGTCCGAAGCGGACTTCATCGGGCCGAGCCTCGTCGCGCCGACGGTGTTTCAAGACACCCAGACCGCCCAGGCGGGGGTGACCTACTACATCGCCCCGGGCATCACTATCGGGGCCGCCGCGCAGTTCGTCGAAGCGACGCGGCCGGAGGCCGCCGGCGGCAATGAAGAGGCCGCCACCGTGGTCCTGGAGAGTTCGATCAAGTTCTAAGCCATGTTTCGCATGGTTGCGCGCCGGCCCGGCAAGGGCTGAGGGGATGCGGTAAAAGGGCGGCTCTTTCGGGCCGCCCTTTTTGCGTTACGCCGCAATCCGGGCGGCCGCTATCCAGGCTGTCGTGGCGCAAACGCGTCGATTGCGCCGAAACCGACGACGTTCGGTCCGGCGAGACGCAGCGCGGTTCGTTCGTTGACGCCGCCAAGGGCGAACACCGGAAGCCCTGAGGCTGCGGCGAGGCGCCTGAAACGCTCCGGCCCCAGAGCGCCGCCTTCCGGATGGCTGCGCGTGTGGAAGACGGGTGAGAGAAACGCCGCATTGGCGCCCGCCGCCTTCGCCGCAACGAGTTCGTCCCTCGAATGCGCCGCCGCGGTGACGACGAAATCGGGCGTCGGACGTTCGACCTTCGGCGCGCCCATCCAAGAAGGGAGATGAACGCCGCACGCGCCGACGTGCGTCGCCAGGCCAATATCCTGCGCGATCAACAGCGTGACGCCCCGGCTTCTGCATGTCGCCGCGAGCGCCAGCGCGCGCCGCGCGCGGTCCGGCGTTCCATAGGCGCGGAAGACGATCGCCAGCCTGCGTCCAGCCGCGGCGCGCGCGATGAGCGCTGGATCGGGGCCGCGGGCGGGGTCAGTGAAATAGACGAGCGAGAACGGGACGCTCTCGCGGCCGGAACGCTGTTTGAGCGCATCCGCGGCGTCGGCTAGTCTGGCGATACGGGTTCTCAGCCCTTCGAATGTCATATGACCGCTGCCATCGATCCAGCCGCCAACCTATCCGCGATAGCCGCAAAACTCGACGCCGCGCTGGCGGACGCAGGCCGCGCCAAAGCGTCGGCGACGGTTGTCGCGGTGTCGAAACGCCATGATGCGGAGCGAATTCTGCCGGCGCTGGAGGCGGGGCATCGCGTCTTCGGCGAAAACCGCGTTCAAGAGGCGCAGGCTAAATGGCCGCCGCTTATCGCAAAATTCGATGGCGTGGAGCTGCACCTTGTCGGCCCGCTGCAGTCGAACAAGGCGGCGGACGCCGTGGCGCTCTTTGACGTCATTCATTCGGTCGACCGCGACAAGATCGCCAGGGCCCTCGCTGCGGAGATCGCGCGCCAGGGCCGCGCGCCCACCTGCCTCGCGCAGGTGAACACAGGCGAGGAGCCGCAGAAATCCGGCGTCGCCCCAGGGGAAGCGGACGCCTTCATTCGGCGGTGTTCGGAAGAGCTCGGCCTCAAAATCGCGGGCGTCATGTGCCTGCCGCCGGCGGATGAACCGCCCGCGCCGCATTTCGCCCTTCTGGCCAAGATCGCCGAACGCAATCATCTGGAGGTCATCAGCATGGGCATGAGCGGCGACTATGAGGTCGCCGCGCGCCTCGGCGCGACCCATGTGCGCATCGGTACGGAGATTTTCGGCCCGCGGCCCGCCGACTAGCCAATTTCGATAAGCCGGCGTTTCACGGCGACGTGAGCGAGAGTTATTTCACAGCGACGCCGTCACGGGTCTAAAGAGGCGCCGAAAGACGGGTTGGAGAGAGCATTATGGCGCGCGCAAAGCGAATACTCCTGGTGGACGACGACGATCTCCTTCGGGACACCCTTATCGAACAGTTCAATCTCCATGACGACTTCGCCGTGGAGCCCTACGCCACCGCCCAGGAGGCGATCTCCGCGGTGAAGCAGGAGGCGCATATCGATCTCGTCCTGCTCGATGTCGGCCTGCCGGATATTGACGGCCGCGAAGCCTGCCAGCTCATGCGCAAAAACGGTTTCAAGTCGCCGATCATCATGCTCACCGGCGCCGACAGCGACGCCGACGAAGTGCTTGGCCTTAACTCCGGCGCCAATGACTACATCACGAAGCCGTTCAAGTTCGCGGTGCTGCTGGCGCGGGTTCGCGCCCACCTGCGCAGCCACGAGCAGAACGAGGACGCCGTCTTTAAGGTCGGGCCGTACGAATTCCGCCCTTCGGTGAAGATGCTGGCGACCGAGGATGACCGCAAAATTCGGCTCACGGAGAAAGAGACCTCCATTCTTAAATATCTCTATCGGGCCGGCGGCAAGGCGGTGACGCGTGACGTCCTCCTCGACGAGGTCTGGGGCTATAACTCCGGCGTGACGACGCATACGCTCGAGACGCATGTCTATCGGCTCCGCCAGAAGATTGAGCCCGACCCGTCGAACGCCTCCATCCTGCTGACGGAGTCCGGCGGATATCGTCTCGCGCTTTAAGTCGCCAAGGCGATCCGCTCAAAGGCGCGCCCCGTCGCGCAGGCGCTGGCGGATATCGCCGGCGCGCTCAAGATAGGCGGATTTTTTCTCATCGCCCATCTTCGCCCAGGTCTGATAGGCGCGCGAAATCCGCGGGTTCGACTTAAGGCGCGCCTCATTCCGGATGAGAAAATCCCAGTAAAGCGCGTTAAAGGGGCACGCCTCCGCCTCGGTCTTGCGCGCCGGCGAATAGGCGCAGCCGCCGCAATAATCCGACATCCGATTGATATAGGCCCCGCTCGCCGCATAAGGCTTTGACGCGACGACGCCGCCATCGGCGAAAAGCGCCATGCCGATGACGTTCGGCGCCTCCACCCATTCATAGGCGTCGGCATAGACCGCGAGGTACCATTCATGCACTTCTGACGGGTCGAGCCCGGCGATAAGCGCGAACGTCCCCGTCACCATCAATCGCTGAATATGGTGGGCGTAGGCTTCTTCCCGCGTCTGGTCGACGACGGCGCGAACGCAGGACATATCCGTTTCGCCCGTCCAGTAAAAATCGGGCAGCGGAATATCGGCTTCAAGATGATTTCGTGACGTATAGTCGGGGCCCTCGCGCCAGTAGACGCCGCGGACAAACTCGCGCCAGCCGATAATCTGCCGGATAAAGCCTTCAACGGCGTTGAGGGGCGCGGCCCCCGCCCGATAGGCCTTCTCCGCCTTGACGCAGGCCTGCAACGGGTCGAGCAGCCCCGCATTTATGTAAAGCGACAGGAGGGAGTGCGCCATGAACGCGTCTCCCTCGCGCATGGCGTCCTGATAATCTCCGAAGAGCGGCAATCTATGCGCGATGAAGTCGTCGAGAGCCTGTTCCGCGTCGCCCGCCACAACGGCGAAATCGAATGGCTGCGTTGCGCCGAAGCCATTCGGAAACGCCTTCTCCACCATCGCGATCACGTCGCGCGTCGTCTCGTCGGCGGGAAAACCGACCGGCGGAGGAAAGGAAAGGCCCGCCGGCGCGGATTTTCGGTTGTCGGCGTCGAAGTTCCAGCGCTCCCCCATGGGCGCGTCGCCATCCATCAGGAGACCCGTCTTGCGGCGCATCTCGCGATAGAAATACTCCATCCGCAGCGCCTTGCGGCCATCGGCCCAGGCGTCGAACTCGTCGCGCGTTGAGATGAAACGGTCATCCTCCAGCACGTCGACCTCGACGCCTAACGCATCGCGCCAGCCGGCGATCTCCGCCGCCACGCGATGCTCGCCCGCCTCGACGACGACGATGCGGTCGGCGCTGTGTCGTTTGAGCGCGCGCTCGATAAGCTCCGTAAACGACTGAATGCGAGGTCGCGCGGTAAGGCGTGCGTAGTCGACGGTCCATCCCGCCGCGCGCAGCTCCTCTGCGAAGTGGCGCATGGCGGAGAAGACGAAGACGAGCTTCTTGCGGTGATGCGGCACATAGGTCGCCTCCGCCATGACCTCGCCCATGACGACGACGTCCCGGCCTTGGTCGCCGCCTGCGAGGCTGGCGAGCCCGTGGCTTAACTGGTCGCCGAGGACGAGGATGAGACGACGATCGCTCACCACTCGATCCGCGATCCGTCATAGGCGAAAAAGCCGCCGGTGTCCGAAGGCTGAAGCCCGTCGAGCGTCGCGAGGAGGTTTAGCGCCGCTTCGTCTGGCCTCGCCGTAAAGCGGCCGCGCGCGAACGGCGCGCTCAAGGGAGTTTCAATCGTACCCGGATGAAGCGCCGCGAAAATCGACGGTTTGTGGGAGCGCCCGAATTCGACGCTCGCGCATCTCACGATCTGGTTCAGCGCCGCTTTCGACGCGCGATAGCTGATCCAGCCGCCGAGACGGTTGTCGCCGATCGATCCGACGCGCGCCGACAGCGCGGCGAAGACGGCGCGCCGGTCGCGGGCGAGAAGCGGCGCGAAATGCTTGACGGCCAGCGCGACGCCGACGGCGTTCACCGCCATCGCCTCGGCCATGGCGTCCGCCGTCAGCGCGCCGAAGGATTTCTCCGGCCCTCCCTTCGACGTCGCAAGCGCGCCGGTCGCGACGAAGATGAGGTCGAAGGCCTCATCGCGCAGTCGGTCCGCACCGGCCGCCAATGAGGCCTCGTCGGTGATGTCGAGGCCATCCAGCCTGCGGCTCAGCCCAAGAACGCGCGCGAAACTGGGGTCATCTTTGAGCGCGCGCGCCACGGCCGCCCCGATGCCGCCCGAGGCGCCGATGACGAGCCCGGACTTGTCATTGTGGGTCATGGTGCGCGCTACGGAGCGCGAGGTCGGGCCGGATTAGGCGGAGCGGCGGACGGGACGGTTCGCCGCAGGCGCCGGCTGGGCGAGTTCGGCCAGCACCTGATCGCGCGGGCCGTCGGCGACAATGCGTCCCTCATCCAATACGATGACGCGATCCACAAGCTCCAGCAGCCGTAAACGATGCGTGCTGACGATAAGCGTCATGTCGGCGGCGGCGCGCGCAAGGTTCTCGATGACGAGCGCTTCGGCGGTATGGTCCATCATGGACGTCGGCTCGTCGAGCAAAAGAACCTTCCGCCGCCGCAGGAGCGCGCGGGCGAGGCCCACCGCCTGGCGCTCCCCGGCGGAGAGAAACTCGCCCCGCGGCCCCACTTGCATGGAGAAGCCTTCCGGATGGCGTCGCACGAAGCGGTCGACGCCGGCGGTAGTGACCGCGCGCAGGAAGTCCTCATCCGTGGCGTCGGCCGCCCCGAGCAGGATATTGTCCTTAAGCGGCGCATTGAAGAGCACGATCTCCTGCGGCATCAGGCCGATCTCCTGGCGCACCCGCCGGGCGGAGAACTGGCGGGCGTCATACCCGTCGATGAGGACCGTTCCATCCGTCGGCGTGTAAAGGCGCGGCAGCAGGTGCAGAAGCGTGCTTTTGCCGCTGCCGTTCTTGCCGATGAGGCCGATTTTCTCGCCGGGCGCAATATGGAGATTGAGGTCTTTCAGCGCCGGCGCATTCGCGCTCTCGTGCTTGTATGAGACATTCTGTAAACGGATGTCCCCCATGACGCGCCGGCCTTCGCCGCCGTCGCGCTCGCCGCCTTTTTCCTCTTCCGCGTCGACCGCCTCGAACGCCGGCGCGAGGACGTCCTTCAGCGTCCATAGCCGGTTGAATTGATCGACGAGCTGGCTGATCGGCATAACGGCGCGGCCGACGAGAATGGTCGTCGCCGCCAGCGCGCCGATGGACATCGCGCCCGCATCGATGCGCACGACGCCAAGGAAGAGCGTCCCGACAATCGTCGCCTGGGCGATGACGCTCGCCGCCTGGCCGGAAAAGCGGCTGCGCTGGCGCGCCAGGTGGCCGGTAAGGCCCGCCGCGTCGCCGATACGTTCGAACTGCGATAGTAGGGCGTGCTCGGCGCCGTTCGCCTTGACGGCGGTCAGGGAGTCGAAGGTTTCGCTGAGCTGGGCCGTCGCCGCGGTCTTGAGCGCTGCCTGCCGGGTCATGTGCGGCCGCGCGCTGCGCGAGCCGAGGAAGACCGCCGCCGCCACCGTCGCGACGCCGATGATGGGCGCGAGGACGATAGCCCCGCCGATATAGGCGATGAGCGCCAGGATGGTTGCGGCGAGGGCGACGTCCGCGACCATCGAGGCGAAGAACTCCGGCGCCAGATGACAGATCGCGTCGATCTCGCTCTGGGCGTTGACGATCGCCGAGGCGCTCTTCGGCCGTTTGGCGAGGGAGATAAATAGAAGCCGACGATAGAGCCGGGCCTGGAGGTCGCGCGAGACGCTGAGGCCGATGGCGTCGATGAACTTGAGGCGCACATATCGCAAGGCGAGATCGGTCGCCAGGATCAGCATGACGCCGATCGTCAGGGCGATGAGGCTCTCAAAGGCGGTATGCGGAATGACCCGGTCATAAACCGACATGATGTAGAGCGGCAGAGCGATCATGAAGAGGTTGATGAGGAGCGACGAAACGAGGAGCTGCGTCGCCTCGCGCTTGTGGCGCCGCCAGATCATGCCGAAAAGTTCGCCGACGAGGCGCGTCGGGTGCGGGGCGTCGGTCTCTTCGCCGCCCGCCGCCCGCTGGACGGGCTCAATGCGCGCAAGCCGCTCGGAGGAAGCTGCGGTCAATTCAAAGCGCAGATGGACGCCGATGGACGCCGCATTGATGTCGGCGAGGGGCGCGGAGCCGCGGCCCGACGGCCGCTCCACGTCGGCGTCCTCGCCATTGCGCGCGTGAACGATGACGGCGCCGCCGGTGCGCATCAGGACGACGACCGGGAATGCGTCCGGGTCGAGGCGGGTCAGATCGCCCTTGCCGAGACGAAAGCCGGCGCCGAGCTCCTCGGCGAGGGATGAGATCGATTCCCGCTTCGGCGCCGCGCCATACTCGCGCGTCAGCGCCGCGTCGGTGGCGTCGACGCCGAGGCCGAACGCGCGCGCGAGGCGGTTCATGGCGGCTGGCAGGGGAAACGCGTCGGCGGCCGCTGCGGCTGGCCCGCCTTCCGCGGACACGACAACTGCCGCATCGGCTTTCTTGACGTCGGTCGGCTGCTTGCGCCCGCCCCTGACGCGTCTTACCGGCGTCGCAATCGGTTTCGACGACATAAACTATCCCTACGGATCGTCGCCCGGCGACGCTTTTCGCCCTGTGGTCCGGGAGCGGCGAGTTACTTTTGCGGCTTCGGCCCGCGCCGTAGCCTGATTGAGGGGCTGAGTTATCGGGCAAAGGAGTAAGGATCGGTTAAACGCGTTTCGTTACCAAGCGGCGGGCGTTTCGGCGCGCTTTAGTCGCCTTTCCTGCGTTGATTAAGCGCCCGTCGTTAAGGTCCGACCCGATGTTCAAACGCCGCTCTCCCGACAAGACGCCCGCAACGGAAGCGGACGCCGCGCCGGCGCTGGCCTCGCCTGCGGTGCGGATCTCGACCCGCGCCAGCGGACAGTTCCTTGCCTGCGCGGTCGCTTTCGTGTCGGCCTTTCTGGTCTGGGCGTCGCTCGCCAAGGTCGAGCGCGTGACCCGCGGCGCGGGGCGCGTCGTCTCCCAGGAGCGCAACAATATCGTCCAGCACCTTGAGGGCGGAATCATTACCGAGATATTCGTCGCCGAGGGCGATAGCGTCTCAAAAGGGGACACGCTCTTCCGTATCGAGAACAGCTTCGCCCGCGCGGAGCTCGCCGCCGCGACGCTCGACCTCAATGTCGCGCGCCTGAAACGCGACCGGCTGTTCGCCGAAGCGAACGCTCTCGACAAAATCGAATTCGATCCTGCGCTTGCCGCCTCCCTGCCTGAGCAGATCGCCCGCCAGGTGAGGTTCTTTGAGCGCCGCAAGGGCGAGCTCGACGAAGCCCTCAGCATCATTGACGATCAGATCGCCGAGAAGGAATTCGAGCTGTCGGAGAAGAAGTCGCGCCTGCGCAACAAGGAGCGCGAGCGGGCCCTGATGGCTGAACGCCTGCGCAGCCTCCGCGATCTCAGCAAGGCCGGCGCGGTCGCCCGCAACGAGCTGTTGCAGAATGAGACGGCGCTGCAGCAGGTGCTTACCCAGATCTCGGATCTGAAATACCAGATTCCGCAGGCTGAATCGGCGCTCGCTCAGGTCAAGGGCCGCCGCCGGGAGGCGACTGCGAGCTTTCAGGCGGATGCGGAGCGCCTTCTCGCCGAAACCGAGTTTGATATCTCAAAGCTCGAAGAGACGATCGAAGCGCAGCGCGACCGCAAGCAGCGTTTCGACGTCGCCGCGCCCACTGACGGCGTCATCAACAAACTGTTCGTCAACAATGTGAACGGGGTCGTCCGGCCGGGGCAGAACATCGCCGAAATCGTGTCCGATGATGCGCCGATTGAGATCGAGGCGAAGCTGTCGCCCCAGGATCGGGCCGAAGTATGGCCGGGCCTCAAGGCGGTCGTGAAGGTGAGCGCTTACGACTTCGCCACCCATGGGGGACTTTCGGGCGAGATAGTTGAGATATCGCCGGATGCGCTGAAGGATGACGATGGCGGCATATTCTTCCGGGTTCGCGTCAAGGCGGACGTTTATCGTCTTGGTCCTGATAAACCCGTGGTGCCGGGCATGCTGGCCGAAGTCGACATCATCACGGGCGAGCAGTCCATTCTTGACTATCTGTTAAAGCCTATTAAGGAAGTGAAAAACAACGCGCTAAAAGAATAGACTTTAAATATTTTAAGTAGCGAATTTTTCGAACGAGTAATCGCGATATAACATCGAATTAACCCTAACGCGGTCTTATCTCGCCGGATAAATTTGTCTGGTGGCTTCGCCGTGCGCTTTTCGAACGACCTCTCACCTGACGCGCGATTGATCTTGTTTGCGTCGGCCTTGCTGGTCTGCGCCGGCGCATACGGCGCTGGCGGCCTGCGCGCGCGCGCGCAAGATGGTTTCGATCCCTTTGCGAACATTCGCACGGTCAGCGTCTTCTTCACCGGCAAGACCATCGCCATTACGGACAAGGCGCGCCCGAAATCGTCGCCGCCCGCCGACGCGGCGCCCGACTGGGAGGCGATCCGCCTGTCGTCGGTCTGGTCCGAGCCGCGCGTCCCGCCGGCGCCGAGCTCCCACGCGCGCGCTGCGGGCGCAGAGATCGAGGATGACAGCCTCCCACCGCGCGACAAGGTCGCTGACCCGGGCGCCGACTCGGGAGCTAGTCCGCTCGCCGCCAAGGTCGCCATCGCGACGGCCCAGGAGGATACGCCTGAAACGCCGGCGCAGGCCGCCCCTCCTGAAGAGGCCGTTCCAGTCGATATCGTGCGCGGCTCGACCGTTTATGAAGAAATCGCGGGCGCGCCGCCGGTGCGCCGCCAGGAATCTATCGAGGACGGCGACGCGCGACAGTATCGGCGCTCGTTCGACCGCGCGCCAGTGGCGACAACGTACCCTGACGGCCATGTGAATGACCGTCTTTATAACCCGCCGGACACAGCCGATCAGCCGCTCTCGCTGCGCGACGTCATCGTCTATACGTTGAAGAACAATCCGGACATCGGGATCGCGCTGTGGCAGTCGGAGGATGCGCGCTATGCGGTGCGCGGGGCGAAGGCGCCATTCCTGCCGGCGGTGGACCTGACCGGCGCCAGCGGCCTTGAGAATACCTTTATCGAAGGCGCGGAGGATGGCGGCTCATTCGGGCTTAATCGGCGCGAAGCGTCGATTCGCTTCTCCCAGCGCATCTATGACTTCGGCCGCTCGGCGCAGCTCCTGAAGCGCGCGCGCGCTCTGTTCCAGTCGCGGGAGCTCGCCTTCGACGACACGGTCGAGGACACCGTCCTCGCCGCCGTGACGGCCTATCTCGATCTTCTGGGCGCAAGCGAACTTCTTGAGAACGCTCAGGCGAACGTGCGCGAGCACCAGGCCATCTATGATCTCGTCAAGATCAATTACGACGGCGGCAATACCTCGGAGGCGGAGCTGCGCCGGGTCGGCACGCGCCTCGACCGCGCCCGCACGGCGATGCTGGATGCGGAGAACAGGCGCGAAAACGCCATCAACAATTTCCGTAATGTGACGGGCCTCGCGCCCGGCCGCCTGATGGCGCCGTCGGTCGACGTCGCAGCCGCGAGCTATCTGAATGACCAGACCGTAGACGATATCCTCGCCCGGAACTTCCGCCTGCAGGCCTTTGTGCGGGACGGGAACTCCCTGCGCCACCAGATCAAGGCGACCAACCGGCTGTACTTGCCGGAGGTAAGCCTCGACGTCGTCGGGCGCTACCAGGACAATGTCCTTGGCAATACCGCTGGTACGACCGAGGGCCGGGCGCTGCTCTCCGCCCGATGGAATCTCTACGATGGCGGGCTAGCGTCCTCGCGAGCGAACCAGTTGCGCTCGCGCGAACGCGAGAACCAGCAACGCATCGTAAAGCTCCGCAACGAGCTGCGCGAAGAAGCGTCGAACATCATCGCGGTTCTGCGCACGACGGAGGACAAGCGCGAGATTTTTGATGAGCAGGTGGATTCAAGCCGCCGCGTGGTCGATCTCTACTCCAAGCAGTTCGAGGCTGGTCGGCGCACCCTGCTGGAGCTTCTCGACGCCCAGGCGGACTTCGCAGAGGCGCGCGAGGAAAGCATCGCCAACAAGTATGAGAACCTGTCGGCGTCCTTCGCGAGCCTACGCTTGCAGAATGATCTGACGCCGACTTTGAGCGAGCAGTTGGGTTTTGACGCCGGCGTCGAGCCTGGAAACTGATATCCGCTAGAGCGGCCGAAGGCGTCGGGCCGGCGGTCTCCTCCAACCTTATCGTTTCGTCAGACTGTTCAGCATCCGCGGCGCGGCCTGCGCTTGGGTAAACCTGAATTTCACCATCATAGTCATTTGTAGGCGGAGCGATGGGTCAATCTCGGTCCGTCACGCATAGACAAGTTTAGTATCTAAGCCAACTATCTGTTTACCATGACGCACAACGTCTTGTTCACGACGTCGCCGTAAATCTGAAATGTGAAGGAGCGCGTCCGCTGGACGGGCTCCCGTCTCGGCGTCCGGTCTTCGACCCCGGCGCGCGGCGGCGAGTGAGTTGAGGCGCGTTGCGTAGAAAGCACCGGTTGAGATGAGCGAGAACAGTCAAGACGCGACGGCGCCAAGCGCCCTTGCAAAAGGGACCGCGCCCATCGCGGCCGGTTCCGGCGCGGTCGGGGAAAGGCTCGTCATCGACAAGCCGGAGGCCGGCGAGCGGGAGGCCTACAAGGTCGAAGGCAAGGACCTTGTCTTCCTGTTCGATCTTGAGGACGTAGAGGTCGACCTCGTCGACGTCGATCTCGTCATCCGCTTCGACGACGGCGCGAAGATCGTGCTTATCGAGGCTGGCCTCGATCTCGTCATTCGCACGGACGTCTCCGTCGAATTCAATTCGCGTACGGTGTCGGGCCAGGAGCTGCTGGCGTCCGTGGGCGACGTGCGCGCCACCGACATCATCGAAATCGACCTCACCTCTCAGCCAGAAATCGCGGGGAACAGCGAGACGGAGACCCCGCAGACCCAGATCGAAATCGTCGAAGTGCCGGTGGAGATCATCATCGAGCAGCCGGCGTCGGCCGATCTCAACAATGTCGACCAGTTCCTCGGCGATTCCGAATCTGTCGTCACGCGCGCCAAGGTCGACGAGAACCTCGCCCAGGCGACGGAGACCAAGCGCGCCGACGAACAGCAGGCCGCCGCCGCGACGAATGTGGAGGAAAACGCCTCCCTGTTCGATCTCGGCGTGTCGGACATCACCGTGCGCCTCTTTGGCATCACCGGCGAGACGGAGAGCCCGGCGGAGTCCGGCGGCCTCCTTATCGAGGGCGCGACGGCGACGGAGCCCGCCGACGTCGATGACAGCTTCGCGGCCCAGTCGGCGACTGAAGTGTTGCGCGGCACCGGCGCCGATGACGTCATCTTCGCCGACAGCGAAGCGATCGCGCCGACCGACACGACGGCGCGCGTGTTCGAGGTCACCGTCGAGATTCCGTTTGAAGGGTTCACGCCCACCGCGGCGACCATTTCCGGATTGCCCGAAGGATGGACCGTTCTGAATGCGGACCGCTCGGCGAACGGAACCTATGAGTTTAACGCCGATCCGGAGAACCCGTTCGTCCTCAACGCCCAGATCCGGTACCAGGTCGCCGACGCGACCGGCGAGCCGGACGAGAACGGCATATTCGCCACCAATACGCTGACCATTCAGTACGACGTCGTCGACGCCGCCGGCAATCCGGCGATCACGACAGCGAGCACGCAGATTGTGCAGAAGCTCGTGACGTCTCCTGAGGATATGGTCCTCGTCGATTCGTTGACTGAGGACCAGATTGTTGTTCTGCCGGTAAATCCACCGGGTACGGAGATTGACGCTGGCGCAGGCGACGACACGGTGTTCGCCGGGATTGGCGCCGATACGCTCGCCGGCGGCGCCGGCGAAGACCTTTTGTCCTACCGCATCTCCGGCAGGCCCGTGCTCGTGGATCTCGCGTCGGGCGAGGTTGGCGGCGGCTACGCCGACGGCGACTCCATATCGGGGTTCGAAGGCGTGGAGGCGACGGACTTCGACGACACGCTCGCTGGCGACGGCGGCGACAATCTCTTCATCGGCGGCGACGGGGCTGACGAGATAGACGGCCGCGGCGGTTCGGACACTGCGTCCTATGCCGGCTCCGACACAGGCGTCCTGGTCAATCTCGGCGCCGGCGTCGCCGGCGGCGGCGACGCGACGGGCGACGAGCTCACCAGCATCGAAAACCTCATCGGCTCGGCCGTCGACGATACGCTGACCGGCGGCGACGATGAGAACCGCATTGATGGCGGCGAAGGCGACGATATCATTGTCGGCGGCGCTGGCGCCGATGAGCTTATCGGCGGGCTTGGCGCCGATACCGTCGACTACAGCGAGTCCGACGCCGCCGTTCGCATTGAGGTCGGCGGTGGCGCTGGCGTCGGCGGCGACGCCGAGGGCGATATCGTCAGCGAGTTCGAAACTGTCATCGGCTCGACCTTCAGCGACGACATAACAGGCGATGCGTCCGACAACGACCTGCGCGGCGGCGACGGCGACGATACGCTTGCCGGCGCCGACGGCGACGACATCCTGCAAGGCGACGGCGGCGACGATGTCCTGCAGGGCGGCGCCGGCGCAGATCGCATCGAAGGCGGCGCGGGCGAGGATACCGCGTCGTTCGACGACCTGACGGCCGGCGTTCGCGCCGATCTGCTGAATGAAACCGCGCAGTCAAACGCCGGCGACGTAGACGTCCTGATCGATATCGAAAACCTCATCGGCACCGCCTTCGCCGATACGCTGATCGGCGACGCCGGCTCGAACGATCTTATCGGCGCGGCCGGCGACGATGTGCTGATTGGCGGCGTTGGCGCCGATCTCATCGCCGGCGGCGAGGGCAATGACCGCGCGGACTATTCGAGTTCGAGCGCGGCGGTCCGGGTCGATCTGTCCACCCAGTCGGCCACGGGCGGCGACGCTGACGGCGATACGCTCACCAGCATTGAAAGCGTCGGCGGGTCCGACTTCGCCGACACGCTTCTCGGCGATGACGGCGACAATGCGCTTCTCGGATTCGCCGGCAACGATTTCCTCCTCGGCGGCGCCGGCGCGGACACGATTGAGGGCGGAGAGGGCGTCGACACCATTGATTTCAGCACCAGCGACGGCGCGGTCGAGGTCAACCTGCTGCTCTCCTTCGGCGCTGGCGGCGACGCGACCGGCGATGTCTTTTCAGGCATCGAAAACGTTATCGGTACGGACTTTAACGACTCGATCGTTGGCGACGCCTCGGCCAACCGGCTTGAAGGCCGCGACGGCGACGACACCCTGTCCGGCGAGGGCGGCGCGGACATCATCATCGGCGGCGACGGGTTTGACATAGCGAACTACAGCGGCTCCACGGGCGCCGTCATCATAAATCTCGCGGCGGGAACGGGCGCCGGCGGCGACGCCTCCGGGGACGTCCTCTTCGAGGTCGAGGGCGCGACGGGCTCAATCTTCAACGACGCGCTGATCGGCGACGCCAATGACAACTTCCTTGTTGGCGGCGCAGGCGGTGACACGCTTCTCGGCGACGACGGCGTCGATACGCTTTTCGGATCGAGCGGCGACGACGTCATTCGCGGCGGCGGCGGCGCTGATTTCATGGATGGCGGGGCAGGCGTCGACACCGTCGACTATGACGGCTCGGCGGTCGCCGTGAACGTGAACCTGACGGCCCAGACAGCATCGGGCGGCGAGGCCGATGGCGATATTATCGTCAGTATCGAGAATGTTATAGGCACCGTCTCCAACGACACCCTTATCGGTTCGGAAGCGACGAACGAGATAATCGGCGGCGCCGGCAATGACAGCCTCGCCGGCCTTGGCGGCGCGGACATCATCGATGGCGGACTTGGCCAGGACATTGTCGACTATACCGCATCGTCCGAGGGCGTCACGATCGACCTTGTCTCCGGCACCGGGTTGGGCGGCGACGCGGCGGGCGACCGCCTCATCGATGTGGAGGACGTGCTCGGCTCAGCGTTTGATGACGTCATCATCGGCGGTTTCGGCGCAAACGCCCTGCAAGGGTTTGGCGGCGACGACGCGCTCCTTGGCGGCTTCGCGACGGATGAGCTCCTCGGCGGGACGGGCGACGACACGCTTGACGGCGGCGAGGGCGGCGATGTTCTCGACGGCGGCGCGGGCGTCGACACCGCGACCTACCAGACCTCAACCCTTGGGGTCGACGTCAATCTGACGGCGGGAACGGCTGTGGGCGGTGACGCCGCGGGCGATGTCCTCATATCGATCGAAAACCTCACCGGCTCCAACAATGCGGATACGCTTGTCGGCGATGACGTCGCCAATGTCCTTTCCGGCGCCAGCGGCGATGATTCCCTTTACGGCCGCGACGGCGACGACACGCTGATCGGCGGCGGCGGCGCCGATACGCTGCGCGGCGGCCTTGGCGCGGACGTGCTGGAAGGCGGAACCGGCGATGACGCCATCACCTATTCCGGATCGACCGCGGCGGTGCGCGTCGATCTGCAGGCGAATACCGCGAGCGGCGGCGCGGCGGACGGCGACGTCTTTTCGGACATCGAAAGCGTAATCGGCTCGGCGTTCGGCGATACCCTCATCGGCGATGAGGCTGCGAACAGGCTGACGGGCCTTGACGGCGATGACGTTCTCGACGGCGGCGTCGGCGCCGATACGCTTGAAGGCGGCATTGGGTCGGATACGGCGGAATATGCGCGCTCCGACCAGGGCGTGAACGTCAATCTCGGCAGCGGCGTCGGCCTTGGCGGCGACGCCGACGGCGACCAGCTCCTGTCGATTGAAAATCTGTCCGGCTCCGGATTTGACGATACGCTGTCGGGAAATGCCGGCCAAAACACCTTGTTCGGCGACGCCGGCGATGACGTTCTCGAAGGCGGCGCCGCCGGCGACGACCTGCGGGGCGGCGATGGCGTCGACACCGCCTCCTACGAAGGCTCGAATGATGCGGTGAACGTCGACCTCCTTAGCGGCATGGCCATGGGCGGCCACGCCGCGGGGGATACGCTGTCCGCCATCGAAAACGTCACAGGCTCCGACTTCGACGACACACTGTCCGGCGATGACGATGCGAACATCCTGCGCGGCGGCGCGTCCGGCGACGTGCTTGTCGGGCGCGGCGGCGACGATGAGCTCGACGGCGGCATCGGCGACGACACCCTCACCGGCGGGCTCGGCTTCGACACCCTCGACGGGTCAAGCGGGTCGGATACGGCGAGCTATGTCGACAGCGCTGTCGGCGTCGACGTCAACCTCACCACGGGCATTGGCCTTAACGGGACGGCCGAAGGCGACATTTTCATCAGTATAGAAAATGTCGAAGGCTCCGCCGGCGATGACGTCATCACCGGCGACGGCGGCGCCAACAGGCTTGTGGGCGGCGACGGCGCGGACACGCTGATCGGCCTCGGCGGCGGCGACGCGCTCATCGGCGGCGGCGGCATCGATCTCATCGACTACTCGGCATCCGGATCGGATGTGACGGTCAACCTGCTGACCGGCGTCGGCGCCGGCGGCGACGCCCAGTTCGACACCTATCTCGATATCGAGAACGTCATCGGCTCGAACCTCTCCGATGCGATCACAGGCGGCGCCGGCGAGAACAGCCTCGTCGGTGGGCTTGGCGACGACACCCTCGCCGGCGAAACCGGCGACGACACGCTTGTCGGCGGCTTTGGCGACGACGTTCTCATCGGCGGCGAGGGCGCGGACTCCATGTTCGGCGACGCCGGTCTCGACACTGTCGACTATTCGACGTCGAGCGCGGCGGTGAACGTCGACCTGACGCTCAATGTCGCCACGGGCGGCCATGCCGACGGCGACCAGTTCTTCGACATTGAAAACGCCGCCGGGTCGGCCTTTGACGACACGCTTCTCGGGTCAGCCGCCTCCAACGTGTTGAGCGGCGGCCAGGGCGCCGACATTCTTGACGGCGGCGACGGCGCGGATACGCTTCTCGGCGGCGCGGACGCCGATACGCTTCTCGGCAGCGAGGGCGCCGACGTCATGGACGGCGAAAGCGGCTTTGACACGGCGGATTATTCGACGTCCGCGGCGGCGGTCGATATCGACCTGCAGCTCGGCGTCGGCATCGGCGGCGATGCGCAGGGCGACCAGCTCATCAGCATCGAGAACGCCATCGGCTCCGCAGGCGATGACGTCCTCGTCGGCAATGTCGGCGCCAATGAGCTTATCGGCGGCGAAGGCGACGACACGATCGAGGGCGCGGCAGGCGGCGATACGCTTGCGGGCGGCGACGACGTCGACACGGTCAGCTATCGCGGATCGGCCGACGCCGTATCGGTCAGCCTCCAGACGAATACCGCGACCGGCGGCGATGCGGATGGCGACGTCATCAGCGGGTTTGAAAACGCGGAAGGTTCCGGCCAGCAGGACACGCTCGAAGGGTCGAACGACGCCAATGTCCTCGCGGGCCTCGGCGCGGCTGATGTTCTGCGCGGCCTTGACGGCGCGGACACGCTGAGGGGCGATGGCGGCGACGACACGCTGATCGGCGGCGAGGGCGCGGACGAACTCATCGGCGGCGCAGGCGTTGACGAGGCGAACTACGCGGATTCAGGCGTTGCGGTGAATGTCGATCTCACCGCCAATCTCGGTCAGTTCGGCACCGCCGCCGGCGACACCTATAACGGCGTCGAGGCGCTGCGCGGCTCGGACTTCAACGACACGCTCACCGGAGATGGCGGCTCGAACCGCCTCACCGGCGCCGATGGCGACGACACGCTGATCGGGCTCGGCGGCGCAGACGAACTAATCGGCGGCGCGGGCGTCGACACGGTCGATTATTCCGCATCCGGCGGGTCGGTGAATGTCGATCTCGATTCCGGCGTCGGCGCAGGCGGCGACGCCCAGTTCGACAGTTATGACGGCATAGAAAACGTTATCGGGTCGATCGGCGGCGACACCATCGCCGGCGGCGGCCAGGCGAACCTCATCCAGGGCGGCGAAGGCGCCGACCTCCTGCTTGGCCGCGGCGGCGACGACACGCTCGAAGGCGGGGCCGGGCAGGATGTCCTTGAAGGCGGCCTTGGCGCGGACTCCATCGACGGCGGCGACGACTTCGACCGGGCGAGCTACGCGAACAGCGCCGACGCGGTGGAGATCGACCTCCTCAACAATGTGTTCCTCGGCGGTTCGGCGGCGGGCGACGTCGTCGTTAACGTCGAAGGACTCATCGGCTCCAGCTTTGGCGACACCCTTTCGGGCGATGACGGCGTCAACATCATCGAGGGCGGACTTGGCGCCGACCTCATCTCGGGGGCAGGCGGCGATGATTCGCTCGCAGGCGAGCTCGGCAACGATACGCTTGTCGGCGGCGCCGGGCGCGATACGCTCGACGGCGGCGTCGGCGTCGACCTTGTGGATTACACCGGCGCGGCCGGACCTGTTTCCGTCTCCCTGCTGATCGGCTCGGCCACGGGCGGCGACGCGGAAGGCGACGTATTCATCGGCATAGAGAACGTTACGGGCTCCGCCCTTAACGACGTCATCATCGGCGACGCCGGCGCCAACGCCCTCAGCGGTGGCTTCGGCGACGACACGGTCGAGGGCGGCGTCGGCGCGGACACGCTCGACGGCGGCGACGGCGTCGACACGGTTTCCTACGCCTCGTCGGCGGGCGCGGTCTCGGTCAATCTGACGTCCGGCGTCATCGGCGGCGCGGACGCGGAAAACGATCAGCTCTCGAACTTTGAGAATATCGAAGGTTCGGGCGGGAACGACACCCTCACTGGCGACGCGCTGGAGAATTCTCTGTCGGGCGGCGGCGGCGACGATCTGCTGGCGGGCGGCGGCGGCGACGATACGCTTGATGGCGGCCTTGGGTCCGACACGGCCGACTACTCGGCCGAGACGACGCAGGTCGATATCGACCTTGACGCCGGCGTCTTCGGCGGCGCGGCCGCGGGCGATGTGCTCATCGACATCGAGAATCTCTTCGGCGGATCGGCGGGGGATTCCCTTGTCGGCGATCTGGAAGGCAACCGCCTCGAAGGCCGCGGCGGCGCGGACACGCTGGAAGGCGGCGACGGCGCCGACACGCTTGTCGGCGGCGCAGGAGACGATCTCCTCATTGGCGGCGGCGAGGCGGACACGCTCGACGGCGGCGAAGGCTCGGACACCGCATCTTACGCCGGCTCCAGCCAGTCCGTGAACGTCGACTTGAACTCCGGCGAGGCGACGGGCGGCGACGCCACTGGCGACAGCCTGCTCAATGTGGAGAACATTGACGGCACGGCCCAGGGCGACACGCTCGCCGGCGACGGCGCGGCGAACGTCCTGCGCGGCTTTGGCGGCGCGGACGTCCTCGACGGCCGCGGCGGCGACGATACGCTCGACGGCGGCGATCAGGACGATACCGTGCGCGGCGGCGAAGGCGCGGACAGCCTTATCGGCGGCGCTGGCGCGGACACGGTCTCCTACGCGGGGTCGAGCGTTGGCGTCACCGTCGATCTCTCTTCGGCGAGCGCGTCGGGCGGCGACGCCGACGGCGACACTATCGACGGGTTTGAGAACATTCTTGGATCGGACCAAGCCGACTCCCTCACCGGCGATGGCGGCGTCAACCGGCTTGAAGGAGCCGGCGGCGCGGACACGCTCGTCGGCGGCGCAGGCGGCGATACGCTCGACGGTGGCGCTGGGTCGGACACGGCCGATTATTCGGGATCTCTGGCCGGCGCGGTGAACGTCGATCTGGACGCTGGCTCCGCGTCCGGCGGCGACGCGGATGGCGATGCGCTTATCAGCATCGAGAACGTCATCGGCACGGACCAGGATGACATTCTCTCCGGCGATGCGGAGGCGAACCGGCTTGAAGGCGGCGAAGGCGCGGATGTTCTGTCAGGCCGCGACGGCGCCGACGCGCTCATTGGCGGCGAGGGCGCGGATACCCTCAACGGCGGCGCCGGCGCGGACGCGCTCGACGGCGGCGAGGGCGACGACACGGCTGACTACGGACAGTCGGCGCTTGCGGTGAACGTCGATCTTGCGGCGGGCCTTGGCTCCGGCGGCGACGCCGCTGGCGATACGCTTACGTCCATCGAACGCGTCATCGGCTCGGATCGCGCCGACGTCCTGTCGGGGGCCGGCGGCGCGGAAACGCTCGAAGGCGGCGCCGACGATGATGTGTTGGCGGGCCGCGGCGGGGCCGACGTTCTCGACGGCGGCGGCGATTTCGACATCGCCGACTATAGCGAGTCCGGCGCCGGCGTGAATGTCGACCTTGGCGCGGGAACGGCGTCAGGCGGCGACGCCGACGGCGATACGCTCACTGACATTGAGGGGCTCATCGGCTCCGACTTCGACGACACCCTGCGCGGCGACGGCGACGAGAACTCGCTGGAGGGCGGCGACGGCGACGACATTCTCGCCGGCGGCGGCTTCCGCGACACCCTGCGCGGCGGCGAAGGGTCGGACACGGCTGATTACACCGGCTCCAACGCCGGCGTGAACGTCAATCTTCAGGACGGCACCGGCCTTGGCGGCGACGCGCAAGGCGACGTCCTTCTCGAAATCGAAAACGTCATCGGCTTCAACGGCTCCGATACGCTGACCGGCGACAGCGGCGTCAACCGCCTCGAAGGCGGCGCCGGCGACGACTTCCTCGACGGGCGCGAAGGCGACGACGCGCTCCTCGGCGGCGAGGGCGTCGACATTCTGACGGGCGGCGCCGGCGCGGACGCGCTCGACGGCGGCGACGGGCTCGACACGGCGAGCTATGCGGGCTCGGGCGCGGCGGTTTCGGTCAATCTGTCGACCGGCGCGACGTCCGGCGGCGACGCCGCCGGCGATACGTTTACGGACATTGAAAACCTTATCGGCTCGGACGCCGCCGCAGGCGATACGCTCGTCGGCGAGGCGGGCGCGAACCGGATCGACGGCGCCGGCGGCGATGACGTTCTCTCCGGCCTTGGCGGCGATGACACGCTCGTCGGCGGCGCCGGGACCGACACAGCTGACTTCAGCGGGTCTACCGCGAGCGTTGACGCCAGCCTCGCCGCGCGGTCGGCGACCGGCGCCGACATCGGGACCGACAGCCTGGAAGGCATCGAAAACCTCATCGGCGGCGCGGGCGACGACACGCTCGCCGGCGATGTGGAGAACAACCGGATCGAAGGCGCCGGCGGCGCCGACAGCATTCTCGGCGGCGACGGCGTTGATATTCTCGACGGCGGCGAAGGGGCGGACACGCTGCGCGGCGGCGACGGGGCGGACGAGCTTCTCGGCGGCGCCGGCGACGATTCGCTCATCGGCGGCGCCGGCGCCGACGACATTGACGGCGGCGACGACGTCGACGTCGTCGACTACAGCTCCTCCGTACAGGGCGTAACCGTCGATCTCGCCGGCGGACCAGGCGTCGGCGGCGACGCGGAAGGCGACGTCCTCTCCAACGTCGAAAGCGTCATCGGCTCCAACCAGCGCGACAGCCTGTCGGGCGACGCAGGCGACAACACGCTCATCGGCGGCGACAGCGACGACACGCTGGAAGGCCGCGCTGGCGACGACTCGATCGACGGCGGCGCTGGGCTCGGCGATATCGTCGACTATGGCGAGGCGGCTGAGGCGGTCGTCGTCGACCTTGCGGCCGGCTCCGCTTCGGTCGGCGCAGGCGAGACCGATACGCTGGCGAACATCGAAGGCGTCGTCGGCTCCGACTTTGACGACTCGATCATCGGCGACGGCGGCGCGAACCAGCTTGACGGCGGCGCCGGCGACGACACCTTGCGCGGCGGCGCCGGCGCGGACCAGCTGCGCGGCGGCGGCGGCGCGGACACAGCCGACTATACCGGCTCCACCGCCGGCGTTGACGTCGACCTCGGCGTCGGCGTTGGCTCCGGCGGCCACGCCCAAGGCGATACCCTGTTCGACATTCTGAACCTCATCGGCTCGGACCTGAACGACACCCTGACGGGCAATGGCCTCGCCAATGACATTCAGGGCGCGGGCGGCGAAGACCTTATTGACGCGGGCGGCGGCGATGACGTCATCGACGCTGGCGCCGGCGTTGATACGATTATCGGCGGCGCTGGCGCGGACACGATTGAAGGCGGCGACGGGCTCGACACGGCGAGCTACGCCGGCTCGGCCGCGGGCGTTGATGTTGATCTGTCGCTCGGGACAGCCACCGGCGGCGACGCCGACGGCGACGTTCTTTCCGGCGTTGAAAACCTCATCGGCTCCGACGCGCTCGCAGGGGATACGCTGACCGGCGACGGCGGCGCAAACCTCATCGAAGGCGAAGGCGGCGCCGATATTCTCGCCGGGCTCGGCGGCGACGACACCCTCGACGGCGGCGCGGGCGACGACGCGGCGGACTACAGCGCGGCGACGGAATCGGTGGTGGTGAACCTCGCCGCTGGCGTCGCGAACGGAGTCGACATTGGTTCGGACACCCTCATATCCATCGAAGACGCCTTCGGCGGCGCCGGCGGCGACACGATTGTCGGCGGCGTCACGGACAATCTCCTGCGCGGCGGCGGCGGCGACGACTCTATCGACGGCGGCGACGGCCTCGACGTCATCGAAGGCGAGGCCGGCGAAGACACGCTCATCGGCGGCGCGGGCGCGGACACGCTCCTTGGCGGCGATGACGCGGACACCCTCATCGGCGGCGCCGGCGCGGACAGCCTGGAAGGCGGCGACGGCGTCGACACGGCGAGCTACGCGACCGCCGGCGACGCGGTTACGGTCAGCCTCGACGGCTCCGTCGGCGTCGGCGACGATGCGGCCGGCGACACGCTGACGGCGATCGAAAATCTCATCGGCTCCAACTTCAACGACGTCTTATCTGGTTCGACTGCGGAGAATGTTATCTCCGGCGGCGGCGGCGACGATGAAATCCATGGCGACGCCGGCGACGATACGCTGCTCGGGCAGATCGGCGACGATACGCTGGACGGCGGCGCAGGGGCGGACAGCCTCGATGGCGGCGCGGGCTCCAACACGGCCGATTACGCCGGCTCCGACGCTGCGGTCACGGTTGACCTTGAGGCGGGAACGGCGACCGGCGGCCACGCCGACGGCGACGTTCTGCAGAACATCCAGGGCCTCATCGGCTCGGACTTCGACGATCTCCTGATCGGCGATGGCGGCCCCAACGACATCGCCGCCGGCGATGGCGACGACACCGTCCGTGGCGGGAATGGTTTCGACACGCTGGACGGCGGCGTCGGCGACGACACGGTCGATTACACCGGCTCCAACGCGTCGGTCTCGGTTGACCTCTCCACCGGTACGGCGTCCGGCGGCCACGCCCAGGGCGACTCGCTTTCCGGCTTCGAAAACGCCATCGGGTCGGCGAATGACGACACGCTGCGCGGCGACGGCAACGCCAACGTTCTTGTGGGCGCGGAAGGCGCGGACCTCCTCGAAGGCCTCGCCGGCGTCGACGAGCTTCAGGGCGGCGACGGCGCTGACACGCTTGTCGGCGGCGCGGGCGGCGACAATCTCGTCGGCGGCGACGGCTCCGACACAGCGAGCTATGCCGGCGATACGGCCGGCGTGACGGTGGATCTCTCATTGGGCTCGGCGACGGGCGGCGATGCGCAGGATGATACGCTTGTCAGTATAGAGAATCTCATTGGCGGCGACGGCGCGGACTCGCTCACGGGCGACGCCGAAGCCAATTCCCTTGAGGGCGGCGACAACGCCGACACGCTCGTAGGCCTCGGCGGCGACGATACGCTGTCGGGCGGCGCCGGCGCGGACACGGCGGACTTCGGCGCGGCGACGCAAACGGTCGTCGTCAACCTCTCGACGTCGACGGCGACGGGCGTTGAGATCGGAACTGACAGCCTGCAGTCGATCGAGAACGCCATTGGCGGGTCGGGCGACGATACGCTTTCCGGCGACACCGCCGGCAACAGTCTTGAGGGCGGCGCCGGCTTTGACTCGCTTCTTGGCGGCGAAGGCGACGACACCCTGGTCGGCGGCGATGACGACGACACGCTTGTGGGCGCGGAAGGCGGCGACAGCCTTGTCGGCGGCGCTGGCGTCGACACGGTGGACTACACGACGTCGAGCGGTCCGGTGGACATCGACCTCGACAGCGGCGCGGCGTCGGGCGGCCACGCTCAGGGCGACGCCCTCGACGGCGTTGAAAACGTCATCGGCTCCAGCGGCGACGATGTCTTGCGCGGCGACAACCTTGCCGGCGGCAATGTCCTGACGGGCGGCGGCGGAGCGGATGTCCTGGACGGCCGCGACGGGGCCGACACGCTCGACGGCGGCGGCGACGACGATACGCTGATCGGCGGCGCCGGCGCGGACGATCTGCGCGGCGGCACGGGCGTCAACACGGCCGATTACTCCACGTCCGGCGGCGGTGTCACCGTCAACCTTGGAACCAGCAGCGGCGTCGGCGCAGACGCCGAGGGCGATGTCCTCACAGACATTGACAATGTCACGGGCTCTGATTTCGCCGACAGCCTTATTGGCGACAATCAGGCGAACGTCCTCGACGGCGGCGACCTGAACGACACGCTCGTCGGCGGCGGCGGCGCCGATACGCTTTTGGGCGGCGCAGGCGATCGCGACCTCGCCGACTATTCCGGCGGCGGCTCCGGCGTCACCGTCGACCTTGACGCTGGCCAGGGCACGCGCGGCGACGCCACCGGCGACTCCCTCGCCGGCGTCGAAGACGTAACGGGCACGAACTTTGTCGACACGCTGATCGGCGATGGCGGCGCGAATATTCTCACCGGCCTTGCGGGCGCTGACGTCCTCTCCGGCCTCGGCGGCGACGACAGCCTCTTCGGCGGCGATGGCGGCGACACGCTCATCGGCGGCGAAGGCTCCGACAGCCTCGACGGCGGCGATGGCGTTGACGCGGCGAGCTATGCGACGTCCGCCGGCGCCGTCAATGTCGACCTTGGCGCCGGAACCGCGTCAGGCGCCGACGCGGCGACGGACACATTCGTCAGCATCGAGAATCTCATTGGCTCCGATTTTGGCGACACGCTCGCGGGCGACGCGAACGCCAATGAAATCCTCGGCGGCGACGGCGACGACAGCCTTGTGGGCGCGGACGGCGCGGATACGCTCGACGGCGGCGCGGGCGCCAACACGCTCGTCGGCGGCGCCGGCGCGGACCGCCTCATCGGCGGCGCGGACATCGACACCGCGGACTACAGCGCCTCTACGGACGGCGTCAGCGTCTTCGTCGACTCCGGCGTCGGCCTTGGCGGCGACGCAGAGGGCGACACGCTCTCCGGAGTTGAGAACCTCATCGGTTCTGCGACGGGCGATGACGTCCTGCGCGGCGATGCGGGCGTCAATGTGCTGGAAGGCGGCGGCGGCGGCGACACGCTCATCGGCCTCGCCGGCTCCGACGTGCTTGACGGCGGCGATGACGATGACGTCCTGCGCGGCGGCGAGGACGGCGATGTCCTGCGCGGCGGCGACGGCGTCGACACGGCCGACTACACGACGTCGACGACCGGCGTCACGGTCAACCTTGAGAACGACGCCCTCAACGCGAATGGCGACGCGGCGGGCGACATCTTCGACAGTATAGAGAATGTTCGCGGCTCCGGCGGCGACGACTTCATCACTGGCGACGGCCTCGCCAACAGCCTCGCCGGCGAAGGCGCCGACGACGTGCTCGTCGGCGGCGCGGGCGCGGACACTCTCGACGGCGGCGTCGGATCGGACACCGCCGACTATAGCGCGTCGACCGCGGTCGACATCGTACTCGGCGTCAGCGCCGCGGGCGGCGACGCGGCGGGCGACATCCTCATCGACATCGAGAACCTTATCGGCTCGACCGAAGGGGACCGGCTTGTCGGCGACGGAGACGCCAACAGCCTTGACGGCGGCCAGGGCGACGACACGCTGATCGGCCTCGCTGGCGGCGATACCCTTCAGGGCGGCGACGGCCTCGCCGACGTCGCCGATTACAGCGGCTCGGCCGGGGCGGTGAACGTCAACCTTGCGGACGGGGTCGGCGCCGGCGGCGAAGCCGCGCTCGACGTCCTTCAAAACGTTGAATACGTCATAGGCTCCGCCGGCGCGGACACCCTTATCGGCGATGGCGCGGCGAACAGCCTGACGGGCGGCGACGGCGCAGACGAGATTCGTGGCGGCGCCGGCGTCGACACGCTCGACGGCGGCTTGAACGACGATACGCTTGAAGGCGGCGCAGGAGGTGACTCCGTCGTCGGCGGCGACGGCATCGACACCGCGAGCTATTTCGGCTCGTCGAGCGGCGTCACCGTCAATCTGTCAACGGACGTTCATTCCGGCGGCGACGCCGATGGCGATATGCTCCTCGGCATCGAGAATCTTGAAGGATCCGACGCCAATGGGGACAGCCTGACCGGCGAGGCGGGCGCCAATGAAATCCTCGGCCTTGGCGGCGCGGACACGCTCGTCGGCCTTGAGGGCGCGGACACGCTGCGCGGCGGCGAAGGCATCGATCTCGCCGATTACTCCGCATCCGATGCAGGCGTCGACGTGCGGCTTTCCGCCGGCAATCTCGGCGTTGGCGGGCATGCCGACGGCGACCAGCTATTCGAAATCGAAAACGTCCTCGGCTCGACCCTTAACGACGCGATCGAAGGCAGCGAACTCGCGAACAGCCTTACGGGCGGCCTTGGCGACGACACGCTGATTGGCGGCCTCGCAGGCGACACCATCGAAGGCGGCGACGGCGAAGACGTCGCAAGCTATGTCACGGGCCTCGCCGGCGTGTCGGTGGACCTTGAAGCCGGCGCGGGCTTTGCGGGCGACGCGCTTGGCGACGTCATTTCAGGCATCGAAATCGTCGACGGCTCGGCGTTCAACGACACCCTCTCCGCCGCCCAGGCCGGCAGCACGCTCCTCGGCGAGAACGGCGACGACTCGCTTATCGGCCGCGACGGCGCGGACAGCCTCGTCGGCGGCGTCGGCGACGACATCTTCGTCGGCAGCCTCGGCGCCGACACGATTGAAGGCGAAGGCGGCATCTTCGACCGCGTCGACTATTCAGGGTCCGACGCGGTTCAGGTGAACCTTGAGACCAACACGCATACCGGCGGCTTCGCGGCGGGCGACGACATTTCCGGCGTTGAAATTGTCGTCGGCTCGGCGTTCGCCGACAGCATCTTCGGCGACAATCTCAACAACACGCTGATCGGCGGCGACGGCGATGATACGCTGGAAGGCGCGTTCGGCGCTGACCGGATCGAGGGCGGCGACGGGATCGACACCGTTTCCTACGTCACGTCGGGCGGCGTCATCGTGAACCTCGCCACGAACGTCAACAATAATTCCGATGCGGACGGCGACACGCTGACGGGTATCGAGAATGTCCTCGGCTCCAATACCGGCGACCAGATCACCGGCGACGGCGTCGCCAACGTTCTTGAAGGGCGCGGCGGCTCCGACATATTGAGCGGCGGCGGCGAAAACGACACGCTCATCGGCGACGTAGGCGACGATATCCTCTTCGGCGGGGATGGCGACGACAGCCTTGAAGGCGGCGACGACGATGACCGCCTGCGCGGCGGCGAAGGCGCGGATTTCCTCGATGGCGGCGCTGGCTTCAACCGGGCCGAGTACAATGACTCCGGCGAGGGCGTGACCATCAATATGCTGACGAACGTCAATACCGGCGGCACGGCGGCGGGCGACGTCCTCACCAATATCAATGAGATCTATGGGTCAATCCACGCCGACGACATCACCGCCGACGACAGCGGCGTGCGCATCGTGGGCGGCATCAGCGGCGGCGGCTTCGTCGACGGCGACGATACGATCCGCGGCGGCGCGGGCGTCGACGATCTGTTGGGCGCCGCCGGAAACGACTCGATCCTGGGCGGCGGCGGCGGCGACGCCATCTCAGGCGGCGACGGCGCGGACGAGCTTTTCGGCGAGGCGGGCGAAGACGTTATCGCCGGCGGCGAAGGGAACGACACGGCGAGCGGCGGCGCGGACAATGACATTATCGGCGGCGACGCGGGCGCCGACTCGCTCCTTGGGGACGGCGGCGACGACCTTCTGGAAGGCGACGCAGGCGCGGACACCCTCGAAGGCGGCGAAGGCGTCGATACGCTTCGCGGCGGCGACCAGGACGACGTCCTGCGGTCAGGCCTTGGCGCGGACGTCCTCGACGGCGGCGACGGCGATGACACCGCGGACTATTCCGGCTCCGCCGACGCGGTGACGGTCGATCTTCTGGACAATGTCGCGACGGGCGGCGAAGCGGACGGCGACACGTTCGCCAATGTGGAGAACGTCATCGGCACGGACTTCGCGGACGTCCTGACGGGCGATGCGGAGAACAACGAGCTCTTCGGCGGCGCGCAGGACGATACCCTGGCCGGCGGCGTCGGCGCGGACGCGCTTGACGGCGGCGATGGGACGGACACGGCCGATTACTCCGAATCGGTCTTCGCGGTGAACGTCAGCCTGGCCCTCGCCACCGGCGGCGCCGGCGACGCCACCGGGGACATCCTGACGTCCATCGAGAATGTCGTCGGATCGTCCGGGGACGATACGATCGCGGGCGACAATCTTGTCAACTCCCTTGAAGGCGGCCTTGGCGCCGACACGCTCATCGGCAATGGCGGCGCCGATACGCTTGACGGCGGCGACGGCGTCGACACCGCGTCCTATCGCGACTCCACGAGCGGCGTGACGGCGGACCTTTCCGCGCCGGCCGGCAATACCGGCGACGCGGCGGGCGACGTCTATATCGACATCGAGAACCTCGAAGGCTCCGAGTTGGGCGATATCCTCACAGGGGATACGGGCGCGAACATTCTCGAAGGCCTCGGCGACAATGACCTCATTTCTGGCGGCGATGGCAATGACACGCTCTACGGCGACGATCGCGACGAGCCGGCGACCGGCGGCGACGACACGCTGATCGGCGGCGCCGGCGCGGACCGCATCGAGGCGGGCGCGGGCGTCGACACGGTCGATTATTCGGCGTCCGGGTCGGGCGTCAATGCAGACCTCGACGGCAGCGTCGGCTCCGGCGGCGACGCCCAGGGCGACGTCATTCTTGATGCGGAAGTGCTCATCGGTTCCGATTTCGGCGACACGCTGATCGGCACCACCGGCGATGAAACGCTCGTTGGCGGGGACGGCGACGACCGGCTCTTCGGCGCTGCGGGCGCGGACTCGCTCGACGGCGGCGAGGGCGTCGACTCTGTCGAATTCTCGATTGGCAGCGGATCGGTCAATGTCGATCTCGCGAACGGGGTCGGGACGCTTGGACAGGCGGCTGGCGACGTTTATGTCAGTATCGAGAATGTGCGGGGCACCCACTCCGGCGATACGATTATAGGCGACGCCGCCGACAATCGCCTTGAGGGCCTCCTTGGCGCGGACTCAATCGCCGGCGGCGACGGCGCGGACAATATCTTCGGCGGCAATGGCGCTGACATCCTGCAAGGCGAGGACGGCGACGACGTTATCCAGGCCGGCCGCGACAATGACTTCGTCGAGGGCGGGCTCGGCAATGACACCCTGCAAGGCCAGGGGGAAAATGACACGCTCGACGGCGGCGAGGGCGACGACAGCCTTCAGGGCGGCGACGGGTTGGACTCGCTTCTCGGCGGCCTCGGCCTTGATACGCTGGAGGGCGGCGATAGCAACGACGTCCTCGAAGGCGGCGAAGGGGACGACATCCTCGACGGCGGGGAAGGCAATGACGTTCTGTTGGGCGGCGCCGGCGCGGACGCCATTGACGGCGGCGGCGGGAGCGAAGATCTCATCGACTTCTCCTACCAGACCGAAGCGGTCGTCATTGACCTGCTTAACGGAACCGGCGCCGGCGGGGACGCGGATGGCGATACGTACACGAATATCGAGCGCGTCATCGGCACCAGCGGAAATGACGAGATCTACGGCAACGCTTCCGGCAACATCCTTTGGGGCCGCGGCGGCGACGACACGCTGCGCGGCGGCGCCGGCGGCGATTGGCTCATCGGCGAAGACGGCGAGGATACCGCCGACTATTCCGACGACACAGTCGGCGTTCGCGTCAATCTGACGGACGGCACTACGACATCTGGCTTCGCCGCAGGCGACGTTCTGAGCGGGATTGAAAACCTCACCGGCGGGACGGGCGCGGATACGCTTACCGGAGATGTCGGCTCGAATGATCTCATCGGCGGCGACGGCGACGATATTCTCGACGGCGGCGAGGGCGCGGCGGGCGACACGTTCGACGGCGAGGGCGGCCTCGACACCGTCGACTACACCAATGATACGACGGGCGTCACCGTCGACCTTGCCGCGGGCCTCGGCAGTGGCGGCGACGCGGCGAACGATACGTATACGTCTATAGAAAACGTCATTGGCGGCGAGGCGAATGACTCAGTTGTCGGTTCCGATGCGGCCAATGTCGTTGAAGGCCGCGCTGGCGACGACACGATCGAAGGCGGCCTCGGCGCGGACTCTCTCTCCGGCGGGTCGGACAGCGACCTTCTCGACGGCGGCGCCGACGGCGATACGCTTGATGGCGGCCTCGGCGATGACACGCTCCTCGGCGGCGGCGGCGCGGACAGCCTTGTCGGCGGCAATGACGAGGACAGCCTCGACGGTGGCGAAGGGATCGACACGATCGACGGCGGCGCGGGCGCCGACACCATCATCGGCGGCCTGGGCGCCGACATCCTGCGCGGCGAAGACGGCGACGATCTTTTCATTGGCGGCGACGGGGCAGATGACATTGACGGCGGGGTCGGCTCGGACACGATCGACTATTCCGCGCTCGGCGCAGGCGTGTCGGTCAACCTTGAGACCAACGCCGTCGGCGGCGCGGCCCTTGGCGACGTTATCGCCGACATTGAAAATATCGTCGGCACCGACCATTCAGACACGCTCGACGGCGACGCCGGCGTCAATGTCATCGACGCCGGCGCGGGCGCGGACTTTGTCGACGGGTCGGACGGCGCGGACACCCTCGACGGCGGCGACGGAGCTGACGTCATCGACTATGGCGACTCCGCCGCGGTCACGGTCTTCCTTGATGGAACGGCGTCTTCGGGCGGCGAGGCGCAGGGCGACGTTCTTTCGAACTTCGAAAGCGTCATCGGCTCCGGCTTCAATGACAGCCTTGTCGGCGACACGTTCGCCGAGACCCTCGACGGCGGCGCCGGCGACGATACGCTCATCGGCGGGGCCGGGGCGGACAGCCTGATTGGCGGGACTGGCGAGGACCTCGTCGACTACTCCGCCGCCGGCAGCTTCATCAATGTCGACCTGACGAGCGGCGGCTCCGCCGGCGAAGCGAATGGCGATACGTTCGACGGCGTTGAGAATGTTCTTGGAACGGACTTCTCTGACGTTATCCGCGGCGACGCGGAGGACAACGATCTCACCGGCGGAACCGGCGACGACACGCTGGAGGGCCGCGGCGGCGCTGACAGCCTTCTCGGCGGCCTCGGCGCGGACAGCCTTGTCGGCGGCGCCGGCGCCGATACGCTCGACGGCGGCGACAACATCGACACGGTCGACTATGCGGGCTCCGCCGCCGTCAACGTCAATCTCGACGGCGTCACCGCCGGCGTCGGCGGCGACGGCCAGGGCGATATCCTTATCGACATCGAGCGCCTGCTCGGCTCTTCAAACAACGACACGCTCACCGGCCATACCGGCGCGGAAACGTTCGACGGCCGTGAAGGCGCCGATTCCATTCTCGGCGAAGGCGGCGACGATACCGTGCTGGGCGGCGCAGGCGCGGACTTCATCGACGGCGGCGCCGACATCGACACGGTGGATTACTCAGCCTCCACCGGCGCAGTGGACGTCAACCTCGCCACCAATTCCGGCGCCGGCGGCGACGCGGCGGGCGACCAGATATTCGGGTTTGAGCGGGTCATCGGCTCCGGCAACGCCGATAATATCGTGGGCGACGGCCTTGCGAACACGCTCACCGGCGGCGTCGGGAACGACACGCTCGCCGGCGGCGGCGCCGGCGACCTTCTCGAAGGCGGCGTCGGCGATGACACCGCGAGCTATCAGGGCTCCGCAGCCGGCGTAACGGTGAACCTCGGCGCTGGCTCTGCGTCCGGCGGCGATGCGGCGGGCGATGTCCTTACCTCGATTGAAAACCTTATCGGGTCGAACGCGGACGACGCGCTAACTGGCGACGGCTTCGCCAACAGCCTCGAAGGCGCGGACGGCGCGGACACGCTCATCGGCGGCGGCGGCGCGGACACGCTCATCGGCGGCGAGGGCGCGGACAGCCTTGACGGCGGCGCAGCGGCGGATTCCATCGTCGGCGGGGCCGGCGACGACATGATCGTCGCGTCCGACGGCGCGGACACGATCGAGGGCGGCGCGAATGTCGACACGATCGATTACTCCGCGGGCGGCGCGGTCAATGTCGACCTCAATGGCGGCGCATCCTCCGGCGGCCTTGCGGCCGGCGACGTGGTGACGGGCGTTGAGAACGTCATCGGCACGGCCGGCGCCGACGTCATCAGCGGCAATGGCGAGGATAATTCTCTCGAAGGCGGCCTGTCCGGCGACGTCCTGACGGGCGCCGGCGGCGCGGACACGCTCGACGGCGGCCAGGGCGACGATACGTTGACCGGCGGCGCTGGGAGCGACAGCCTCGTCGGCGGCATCGGAGTCGATACCGCAGATTACTCCGCCTCCGGAGCGGGCGTCACGGTCGACCTCGCAGGCGATACGGCGTCCGGCGGCGACGCCGCGGGCGACGAACTCGACGAGATCGAAAACGTCATCGGCTCAGGTTCCGCCGACGTTCTTACCGGCGACGGCCTCGCCAACCGCCTTGAAGGCGGCGCCGGCGCGGACCTTCTCTCCGGCGGCGGCGCAGCCGACACGCTGGAAGGCGGCGATCAGGACGACACGCTCATCGGCGGCGCAGGCGGCGACAGCCTTGTGGGCGGTTCAGGCGCCGACACAGCGGATTACTCCGCGTCCGGAGCGGGCGTGACAGTCGATCTCGCAGGCGATACGGCCTCGGGCGGCGACGCCGCAGGCGACGAGCTTGATGGAATTGAGAACCTAATCGGTTCGGGTTCCGCCGATGCGCTCACCGGCGACGGGCTCGCCAACAGCCTTGAAGGCGGCGCAGGCGCGGACAATCTTGTCGGCGGCGGCGGCGCGGACACGCTCGAAGGCGGAACCGAGAACGACACCCTCATCGGCGGCGCCGGCGGCGACATCCTCGACGGCGGCGGCGGGCTCGACGAAGTGAGCTACGCCGGCTCCGCGGCGGTGACGGTCGACCTCGGCGCCGGCACGGCGTCCGGCGGCGACGCTGCGGGCGACACATTCATCGACATCGAACGCCTGATCGGCTCCTCGAACGGCGACGCCATCACGCTCGGCGGCGCCGCGACCTTTGCGGACGGCGGAGAAGGCGACGACGCGCTTGCCGGGGCAGGCGGCGCAGAGACGCTGATCGGCGGAATTGGCGCGGACACTTTAACCGGCGGCGCGGGCGGCGACAGCCTTGTGGGCGGCATCGGCGTCGACACGGCGGATTACTCCGCCTCCGGATCGGGCGTCACGATCGACCTCGCCGGCGACACGGCGAACGGCGGCGACGCCACTGGCGATGAACTCGACGAAATCGAAAACGTCATCGGCTCCGGCGCGGCGGACGTCCTTACCGGCGACGGGCTCGCCAACAGCCTTGAAGGCGGCGCAGGCGCGGACAATCTTGTCGGCGGCGGCGGCGCGGACACGCTGGAAGGCGGGACCGAGAACGACACCCTCGTCGGCGGCGCGGGCGGCGACGTCCTCGACGGCGGCGGCGGGGTTGACGAGGTCAGCTACGCGGGCTCCGCGGCGGTGACGATTAACGTCGGCGCCGGGACGGCGAGCGGCGGCGACGCTGCGGGCGACACATTCATCGAGATCGAACGGCTAATCGGCACGTCGAACGGCGACGCCATCACGCTCGGCGGAACCGCGACCTATGCGGACGGCGGCCAGGGCGCCGACCTCCTCACCGGCGCTGGCGGCGCGGAGACGCTGGTCGGCGGCGACCAGGACGACACGCTCGTCGGCGGCGCAGGCGGCGACAGTCTTGTGGGCGGTTCAGGCGCGGACACGGCGGATTACTCCGCTTCCGGAGCGGGCGTCACGGTCAATCTTGCTGGCGATGCCGCCTCGGGCGGCGACGCGGCGGGCGACGAGCTCGACGATATCGAGAACCTCATCGGCTCCGGCGCCGCTGACGTCCTCACCGGCGATGGCCTGGCGAACAGCCTCCAGGGCGGCGGCGGCGCAGACATCCTCTCCGGCGGCGGCGGGGACGACACGCTGGAAGGCGGCTCGGAAAACGACACGCTCATCGGCGGCGCAGGCGGCGACAGCCTTGTCGGCGGCATCGGCGTCGACACGGCGGACTACTCCGCCTCCGGATCGGGCGTCACGGTCGATCTCGCGGGCGACACCGCGTCCGGCGGCGACGCAGCGGGCGATGAACTCGACGAAATCGAAAACCTCATCGGCTCCGCGAACGCCGACAATCTCGCCGGCGACGGCCTCGCCAACAGAATTGAAGGCGGCGCCGGCGCGGACACCCTGTCCGGCGGCGCGGGCGCAGACGTCATCTTCACGGGCGAAGGCGCCGATATCGTCGACGGCGGCGAGGGGTCGGATACGATCCATATCGACGCGGTCACCAGCGGCGGCGTCAATACGGTGACGGACTCCGGCCTGACCGGAACCGACACCATCGTCCTCGAAGGGGCGGGCGGCAATTCGTTTGAGCTTCAGTCGACCTTCAACGCCGGCGAAGGGATCGAGGTAATTGACGGTTCGGGCGTCGCGGGTGAAACCCTCACCACGGCGGGCGCCGCGGCCAACTGGGATCTGTCGTCCGTCACCCTAGTTGGCGTCGACCGCATCGAGGGCGGCGGGCTTGGCGACGTCATTATCGGATCGGCGGCGGCCGACGTCATCGCCGGCCTTGGCGGCGCGGACGCGCTCACCGGCGGGCTCGGCGCGGACCAGCTCTTCGGCGATGGCGGCGACGACACGCTGATCGGCGGCGCCGGGAACGACACGCTCGTCGGCGGCGACCAAACGGACATTGCTCAGTATACGGGCGCGGCCGACGGCTATCGCCTTGAAAGCTCGGGCGGATCGATCATCGTCACCGATACGGACGCCGGCGATGGAGACGATGGCGTCGACCAGCTGACGGACATCGAGACGATCGAATTCGGCGGGACGACCATCGACATCTCCGGCGCGACCACGGTCGCCACCGGCGGCGCGGACATGCTGATCATGACCGCGGCCGCGGACAATATCGACGCCCTCGGCGGCGCCGATACGGTCTATGGCGGCGCCGGCGGCGACACCATCGCGGGCGGCCTCGGGAATGACGAGATCCATGGCGACATCGGCAATGACGACATTGACGGCGGCATTGGCGAGGACACGCTCTTCGGCGGCGCAGGCGATGACACCCTCGACGGCGGCGGCGGCGGCGACGTCATCGACGCAGGGGTCGGCGACGACCTCCTTCTTATCGACGACGGCGCGATCAATTACGGCCTTGCGGCCATCGACGGCGGCGAAGGGACCGACACGGTCCGGCTTCAGGCGGCCTCGCCACAGTCGGTGGACAAGTTCGGCCTGTTCAACGTGCTGACCGACATCGAGGTGATCGACTTCACCGGCGCGAATGTCGACGCGACCATGTCGCTGACGCAGGCGGAGATCCAGGGAGTCACCGACGGCGACAATGTCCTGACGATCAACATCAACGTCGGCGACACGGTCGACGCCCTTGGCGCCGACTCGGTCGTCACTGTCGGCGGCACGACGACGTACAGCTACTCGGACGGCACGACGCTCGACGTGGTGACGATCTAGAGCCTTCCGCGGTCGTTCGGAATCGCGCAACGGCTCTGGATTGTCGTTCCGCCGCGCCTCTTCTGCGGATGCCTGCGCATGCTTATCCGCGAAGCGCCAGGGCGAGGCGTGCGCGCTCGGTCAATTAAAAAAGGGCGACGCCCGGCTGAAGCGTGAGTAGAGGGGCGCAGACGCGGAGGTCAAAGCGCATTCCAAAAAGGCGACTGGAGCGCTCTGCGCGTGGGTCGGAGATTGAGATGCCGCTCAACGGCGCGTGTCGGCGTAAGGGCCTAACCCGCCTCAGACGAAATCATCGTCGAACATTTCGATCTCGCCCTGCTGCAGATTGACGCTCGCCTCCTGCAGGGTGTCGTGATCGGCGGCCGACAGGGGGTCGGTGAGCTGCACGCCATAGCCATTGACGCGGGTGGAGCGTATCACGCCGTTGCGGCGGACATTGTCGGTGATGATCTGCACCCGCTCATTCGACCGCTCGACGATATAGTCCGTCGCCGGCCGAAAGGTGAGGCCGCTACGCGAGGCTTCGGTAATGGCGCCGTCTATGGAGTATCCCTTGTCGGGCAGGGACATTTCCGCGATCACCGACAGATCGACGCGCTCTTCCTTGCGCTTGTGCTGATAACGGTCGGCTTCGCGCTCAAGCTCCTTGCGCTGGCGCTTGCCGACCTTCTCCTTGTGGGACTTGGCGAACGCCGCATAGTCCTTCGCGCCGGCGTCCGCGCGCTTTTTGAAGAAGTCGCGAATGGGGTCGAGTATCCAGAACATTAGGCGTCGCCTCCCGCCGCGCTTTTCTTGACGGCGTTACCGGTTGCAGCGCCCGCGCCTGAGCCGCCGCGCCGGCGCACCATGCGCTTCGCGTCCTCGGAGGGCTGTTTCGCGCCCGTGGGCTCGGCTCCGACGAGGTCGGATCTGTTGGCGAGCTCCAGGAGCTTCTGTAGCTGCTGGACGTTAAGGTCGATCGTCCGCTTCTTGAATTCCTCCGCCAGGAGGTCGCCCTCCTTGATGATCTCATGATCCTTGCCGGATTTACTCGGCGCGGAGAGCTCCGCGACCTTGCGATAGGTCTGGCGCAGCGCCTTCGTCAGGCGCGCGTCGCGCGCCTCAAGCTGGCTCGACATCAGCCCGGTGAGTTCGGCGATCTCCGCGCGCGTATCGGCGTTCCGGGAGACCTGTTCGAAGGCGTCCACGGTGCGCGCAAGGGTCAGGTGAATAACCTTGTTCTGCTCGATCATCACCTGCAGCCCGTCAGCGACGTCGTACATGAATTCCTGTCCGACCCTGCTTTCGCGCACCAACGCACTAACGGAATCGGCCAGCTTGCTCAGTTGTCGCGAGTGCCGGTTGGTGGAGACGACCGCGTGCCGGGCGGCGCGCATCAGAAGGGCGAGGCGCCGCTCCTCGAACTGCGTCTGGTTCATGCCGGCGATCGCGGCCTCCGGATCGACGGGCTCGCCGTCCTTGCCTTTCTGGTCGCCCCAGGCGGAGATCGGCAGGCCGTCAATCGTCAGCTCTGTCTTTTCCTGCTGCGATCCTTCCTGCAGCGTCACGATGTTCGCAAGCCAGTCAGAGAATTCCGCCTTCAGCGAACCGCCCGCGCGCGCGATGAGCTGGATCATCAGGCTGATCGTCAGCGACGTGATAAGTCCGAACAATGACGAAGAGAAGCCGGTGGCCATGCCCGAGAGCGGCACCTGAAGGCTCGTCATCAGGTTTGATATCGTGTCGGTCGGGTCGCCATTGGCGAGGTCGAGGCCGCCGAGAATATCGCCCACCGAGGCGAGCGTGATCATCAGGCCAAGAAACGTGCCGATGAGGCCGAGAAAGATCAGGATGCCCGCGACATAGCTCATCAGTGAACGGAGTTCATTCAGGCGCTCGTCCATCCCGTCGAGCAGGATCTGCATGGTCGAGGCGGAAATCGACAGATCCTTTTCGCGATAAAGCTGACCCGAAATGAGCTGGTAGGATTGTCCGAGAATCTGCGGCTTCTTGAAGATGATGCCGATCTGCGCGCAGCGATAGAAACGCCAATAGGGGTCGGCGGCGAGCGCTGTCTCCTCGTTCTTGACGTCGTCATACTGTTCAATGAGCGCATAAAGCGCGCGAAACTCGTTCCGCAAGACTTCGACCGCGGAGAACACGAGCGTGAAGCCGAAGAGGCAAGTGCCGAAGATAATGAAGTTCAGCGCCGGGTTCGCGCTGACGGCCCCGATCACAAACTCGTACTGCCATGCCGCCATCAAAAGCAGCACCGCAAGGCACGAGCAGATACGGTAAAATTGCGTTTCTACGCTGCGCATGGAAACGGGACGCCTTCGTTAACTATGCCGCGATAACAGATGAACGAGCTTAAATTTGGCTTAAGGCCTGCGCGCCCGCCCACGCGGCGCGCCTCGCGTTCACTCAATTTCAACCGATTAAGCTCCAATTAGGCATGAACGGCGCGCCGCTTCGATCGGGAGCGGGCGGCGCCGATGCGTGAGGCGTGGCGTGGCGCAATCCCAACAGGAAGAAAATCACTGGCCGGGCTTCGTTGACGCGTTGTCGACGATCGTCATGGTCGTGACGTTCCTGCTCATTATTCTCGCGATCGCCATCTTCGTGATGTCGCTGAAGATCGCGGAGAAGACCGCGAACGTCGACGCCGAGGCGCGCACGGGCGCGTCGACGACGAATGTCGAACAGTCCGAACGGGTGAATGTCGACGACAACCCGGTGCAGGTGGAGACAGGCGCGGCGACCGCCGTCGTCACCGAATACAATGAGAGGTTCCTGCTGACGTTCACGGACCTGACGGTCAGCCTTGACGACGCGACGCAAGAGCGGCTCGGCGAGTTCGTCGGCCGCACGGGCGCCCGCGAGGCCGGACGGAGGCTGGTGGTGACGTCCTACTTTGGCGCCGGCACGTCCTACACAAAGGCGCAGCGGATCGCCTATTACCGCCTGCTCTCGGTGCGCGGCGCGCTCGCGGAGAAAGGCATGTCGATCGACGCATTGTCGATCTTCGTCAAGGAGGCGCCGTCGGCGGACCTGGACGGCGTCGTCGAGGTCAGCCTTGATCGGCAAGGCTAGAAGGGACGCGGGGGCGATGCAGGTTCTTTTCCTTCATAACAACTTTCCGGCCCAGTTCGGGGCGCTCGCGGGACACTTGCGCGACGCCGGCTGGTCGGTCTGGTTCGGCACGCAGCGTCAGGGCCTGTCGCACCCGTCGATCAACACCTTTCACTACCAGCCGCACCGCGAGCCGGCTCTTGAGATTCATCCTTACTCCAACGCCTGGGAGAAGGCCGTCATCAATGGCCAGTCTGTAGCGCGCGCCTGTCTTGAGCTGAAACGCAGCCACGGGCTCAATCCGGACATCGTCGTCTCTCACTCCGGGTGGGGTCCGGGACTTTTCGTCAAGGATGTGTGGCCGGAAGCGAAGTCGGTCGGTTACTTCGAGTGGTACTATAACTCTCCGGCGCCTGACGTTGCATTTCTGGACCCGGCGCCGCCGAACGCGGACCAGCGCGCGCGGGCGCGCGCCCGCAATGCGCCGATCCTTCTGGACCTCGCTTCAGTGGAAATCGGCTTCTGCCCGACCGAATGGCAGAGATCGCAATTCCCGGAAGTATTTCAGGACAAACTTGTAACGCACCATGATGGGGTGGATACGGCGTATTTCAAACCGACCCGCAAGCAACCCCTCAGGCTGAAGGGCGTCGACCTGCCGGCGGACGCGGACGTCATCACCTATGTCGCCCGCGGGATGGAGCCCTATCGCGGCTTTCCGCAGTTCATGGCGGCGCTCTCTCGGCTGCAGGCGGAGATGCCGAACTGCCACGCCGTCATCGTAGGCGAGGATCGCGTCGCCTATGGCAAGAAGCTGGACGAAGGCGACTCCCACAAGGCGCGCGTGCTTGCGGCGCACGAGTTCGATCTGTCGCGAACGCATTTCGTCGGCTATCTCTCCCGTGACGAATACCGAAAGGCGCTCGCCGCATCCTCGGCGCACGTTTATCTGACGACGCCTTTCGTCCTCTCCTGGTCGATGATGGAGGCGATGGCGGCGGGTTGTCTCCTCGTGGCGTCGGACACCGCGCCGGTTCGCGAGGTCGCGGACGAGACGAACGCCATGCTTGTCGATTTTCATGATACGGATTCAATCCTGAGGGGGCTGCGCAGCGCCCTCACCGACGCCGATCGCGGCCGGCGGTTGCGTGCCGCGGCGCGCCGGACCATCGAAGAGCGCTACGCCGCTGCCCGCATTCTTGGCGAGAAGCGGCGGATCTTTGAACGGCTCCTGACGCCCGTCGCCACGGAAGAGGCGTTCGCCGCCGCCGGCTAACGGCGCATTCGCGATTGGCGCATCGGGCGAGGCCTGCAATACTGACGTCGCGCTATTGAGCTATTTGGCGGCAGGCGGGCATTCGTGACGGACATCTCGTGACGGACATAAAGGCGGCGTTCGCGACTCCCGAGACGGCGATCGACTGGTGCGCCGCTCGCCTCTCCGATGTCGCCGGCGCGGCGCGCGCCGATCCGCTTGCGAATTCGGTTCGGGAGCTCGCCTTTGCGCTGTCCGAAGCGATGGAGACAGGCGACGCGCCGCTTGAGCGTGTCCGGGCGTTGGCGAAGCGCATTGCGGATGACGCGGCTGTCACGCGCGCTGAAGCGTTTCGCAATTCACATGGCGGTGGAGATGTCGACTTTGATGCCCTCGTCAGCGGGGCGTTCGGCGCGTTGCGCGGGGCGCCGCGGGCGTCGTTCCTCGCCGGCTTCGACGCAACGCGCTCTGGCGTTGTCTTCACCGCCCATCCGACATTCGCCAATCCGCGCGACATGCGCGATGCGCTCGCGGCGTTTGCGTCCGACCCCGCTGCGTCGCCGGCGGATCTCGCCCGCGCGCTCGCCGGCCTGACGCATCGCGCCGACCCGCCTGTCACGCTCTCGGAGGAGCACGCCGAAGCGCTGGAGCGCATTGAAGCCGCGCGCAGGTCGCTGAAGCGGCTGCTGCGCGCCATGGTCCGCTTCGCCCGGCGCGAGCGGCCGGACGTCTGGCGCCAGTCCATCCCGCAGCCGATCAGCCTCGCCACATGGGTCGGTTATGACCTTGATGGACGCACGGACATTCACTGGGCGGAGACTTTCCGCATCCGGCTTGAAGAGAAAGCCCTGCGTCTCGCCTACTATGCGGACGAGCTGACGCGCTTCCCGGATGCGCCCGGCTGCGCGGCGCTTGCGACGCGGATCGCCCGCGCCGCCGACCTTGCGGCGCGTCAGGCGGCGGCGTTTGGCGGCGATCTCAATGATCCCGCTGAGGTCGTCGCGGCGGCGAACGCCCTCACCGCCGATGACGACGATCGCCTGACCAGTCTCGGCCCGGCGATTGAGGCGATTTCCAGCGCCATTGACGCGGTCGACGACGACGCCGCGGAAGGGCTGGCGGTGCTGCGCGCGGAGATGGCGTCCTACGGCCTCGGCGCGTCGCGCATTCATCTTCGCGTCAATGCGGCGCAGGTGCGCTCCACCCTCCAGTCCGATCTCGGCATATTTCCCGATCGCGGTTTCATCGACCGAACCGCGCTCAGCGCGGCGGCGGAAAAGGCGGTGGCGGCGGAGGCGCGCAGCGTCAATTTTGGCTCGATATTCCGGGAACAGATGACCGCGCGCCGGCAATTGATGCTGTGCGCGCAGATGCTGAAGCACGTGGATGCGGATACGCCTATCCGGTTTTTGATCGCTGAAGCGGAGGCGCCCGCGACAATCATGGGCGCGGTATACCTCGCCCGGCTTTACGGCGTCGCGGACAAGGTTGACGTTTCGCCCCTCTTCGAGACGCCGGCGGCCATCGAAACCGGCGGCCGCTTCATGGAGCGGCTGCTGAAAGAGAAGGAGTTCGTCGACTATGTCCGCCGGCGGGGAAGAGTGGCGATCCAGCTAGGGTTCTCCGACAGCGGACGATTCATGGGGCAGGCGCCTGCGAATCTCGCGATTGAGCGCCTGCAAATCCTCCTGTCGCGCGAAATGGCGCGGGCCGGCCTCGACGACGTTGAGGCGCTCGTCTTCAACACTCATGGCGAATCCATGGGCCGCGGCGCTTATCCGGGATCGCTCGCCGAGCGCTTCGATCACCTGTTTACGCCTTGGGCGCGCGCGCGCTTTCGTCGCGACGGGATCGCCGTCAACGCCGAGGCCAGTTTCCAGGGCGGCGACGGGTTTCTGCACTTCCAGACGGACCCGCTATCGGATCGGACCGTCGCCGGGCTCTTTGAATGGGCGTTCTCCAGCGCGCCGCCGCCCGCGGGCGACCAGTTCTATAAAGACATCAATTTCTCATGGGACGTCTACAGAGCGATGAAGGCGTGGCAAGAGGACCTTTTCGCCGATCCCCGTTACCAGACCGCGCTGGGCGCTTTTGCGATAAATTTCCTGCACAAAACGGGATCGCGGAAGACGCGGCGCCAGAGCGGAACGTCGATGCGCGACGCGGCGCGCGCGCTGCGCGCCATTCCCAACAATGCTATCCTGCAACAGCTCGCCGCGCCCGCGAACGTGAGCGGCGGCTTCGGCGCCGCATCATCGCGTGAGCCAGAGCGCTTCGCCGCGCTCATAGCGACATCGCCTCGTTTTCAGCGGCTTTACCGACTGGCGGCGCGGGCGCGGAGCCTGACCAGCCTTTCGGCCTTGCGCGCCTACGCCAGCGTTTATGATCCGAGTTTCTGGACGATCAGGGCGCGCCATGCTGCTTCGCCCGAAGTGGCGGCGCAGTGCGACTCGGCGGCGGAGGCGCTGTCGGCCCTCGGCGTCGACGTGGCGCTGCAGCGTCTTGCGAACCATCTGTCGCAGGATCGGCGGAACTTCGATCGCGTCGCTGGCGGCGCGTCGCCGCCGGCGCGGTTTCCCGTTCGCCTATACATGCTGCATGCGGCGCGCATCGCGCTGATGATGCGGGCGCTGATGCTGGTCGCGGGGGCGCCTTCATTTTCGGGCAGGCATGGGATATCGAAGGCGGACCTTATGGAAAAGGCGGCCCGTCTTGAGCTGCGCGAGGTTGCGGATTTGCTCGTCCGGATTTTTCCGTACAAGGATGAGGGATGCGACGCCTTCGCCGGCCTTGAGGAGCCGGAGGACGATGTTGGCGGCGAGGCCGGTTACGCCGAGGTCCGTCAGGAGATCGTCGCGCCGTTGTTGGAGATTGACGACCTCATCAAGGACATTAGCTGCGGCGTGGCGCACTTCTACGGCGTATATGGATAGGCGGCCGCCGGAAGAAAATAGGATGGGAGAGCCCTGATGGCGCGTCCCGACGTCAAAGCGTTCTTTGACGAAAACACTTTTACCATAAGCTACGCCGTCTCGGACCCGGCGACGCGCCGGGCGGCGATCATCGACAGCGTGCTTGATTTCGACCAGGCGTCCGGACGCACGTCGCGCCGATCGGCCGATCTTGTCCTGGCCCACATTCGTGACCGCGGCCTCGTCGTCGACTGGATCATGGAAACCCATGTGCATGCGGACCATCTTTCCGCGGCGCCGTATCTGAAAGAAGCCGCCGGCGGCGAGGTCGTCATTGGGGAGCGCATCGCCGACGTGCAGAAGGCGTTCGCGGAGACCTTCAACGCCGAGCCGTCGTTCCGTCGGGACGGCGGCCAGTTCGACCGGCTCCTGCGCGATGGCGACGTCCTGCCGCTCGGCGAACTTGAGATCCGGGCGATGCATACGCCCGGCCATACGCCTGCGTGCATGACCTATGTCATCGGCGACGCGGCTTTCGTCGGCGACACGCTGTTCATGCCGGATTTCGGCACGGCGCGGACGGATTTTCCGGGCGGCGACGCCCGCATGCTCTATCGCTCCATCCGGAAAGTGCTGGCGCTGCCGCCCGCGACGCGGCTTTTTATGTGCCACGACTACAAGGCGCCTGGACGCGATCATTACGCCTGGGAGACGACGGTCGCCGACGAGCGGGAGCGGAACATCCATGTGCGCGATGGCGTTGACGAGGACGCATTCGTCCGTATGCGCGAGGAACGCGACGCCAAGCTCGGCATGCCGAAACTCATCCTCCCGTCGGTGCAGGTGAATATCCGCGCGGGCCGCATGCCGCCGGCGGAAGACAATGGCGTCACATACCTGAAGGTGCCGATCGACCTGCTTTGAGGCGTCTTTGGCCGCCGGCCGCAATTACCGCCAGCCCATGCGGCGGGCGTTGCGATGCGCGTTTGATTGGGGTCAAATCAACCGCCGGCGTCAGCGCTATAACCTCAAGCGACGGCGCTGTTGGAGCGTGACGATTTGAGACCGCCTGAACAGGCAAGATGTCCGCCCTGGCGGAAAGACGCAAAAGCCGGATAGACCCAGATAGACAGGGAGGCTAGACGCCTTATGTCCTATTGCTCGCTCATGACGCCATTCCTCAACGCGCGCTCGGCGGAAGCCGCGTTCGATCTCAGCGTTGTCGCCGCCAGGGCGTTCGGCGCCCATATCGAAGCGACCCACCTCCGTCAGCATCCTGCGATGCCGGCGACGGTGTATCAGCCATTCCCCTATGCCTATGTGACGGTCGACATCGCCGAAATTGAAGAGGCGGCCGCGGCCGCCGCGGCGGAGCTGCGCGCGGCGTTCGAAAGTCTCTGCTCAAAACACGGGCTTGCGTCCGACGCCGCGCCGGGCGCGTCGCGGCCGAGCGCCTCGTGGCGCGAGATTAAGGGCGAGTTTCCCACTGGCTACGCCTTGAGCGCGCGCAGCGCCGATCTCTGCGTGCTCGCGCGGCGGGGCGAGGATACGCAGAGGTTTGAAATTGATGTCCTTGAAGAGCTTTTGTTCAATTCCGGCCGGCCGGTCCTGATCGGCGACGGGACGGCGAGCTCACTGACGAAGACCGTCATCATCGCCTGGGACGGCGGCCGGGAGGCGGCGCGCGCCGTCGGCGCGGCGGCGCCGGCCCTGAAGGCGGCGGAAAGGGTCATCGTGGCCGCCGTCGGCCAATGCGAGGAGGACGTGGCAAACGCCGGCGCCGACGCGGCCGCGCTCGCCGAGCGGCTTAGCCGCGGCGGCGTCGCGGCGGAAGCCCACGACGTCGCCATAGAGGACGGCGAGAAGCCGGAGTCCCGGCTTTTGACGTTCGCGCAGAACCAGGCGGCGGAGCTGATGGTTATGGGCGCCTATTCGCACAGCCGCTTCCGGGAGCTGGTGCTCGGCGGGTTCACGCGGCGGTTTCTCGAAGAGTCGCCGATTCCCCTGCTGATCGCGCACTGAGGACATGCGGCCGCCCGAAGTGGACGCCCAGCGCGACGTCATCGCTTTCCTCGCATCCCCTGCCGCCCATGATGGCGCGCCGGTGGAGCGAGTCTCGACGCACATTTCGCATATCTTTCTTGCAGGGGACCGCGCCTTCAAGCTGAAGCGCGCCTTGAAGTACGAATTCGCCGACTTTTCGACCGTGGAGCTGCGTCGCAAGGCCTGCGAGAACGAACTGAGCGCGAACAGACGCGCCGCGCCCGACATGTATCTCGGCGTGCGGGCGATCTATGCGGACGATGGCGCGCCGACCTGGACCCCTGTGGGGGCGCCGCGCGGCGCGCCGATGGACTGGGTCGTCGAAATGGCGCGGTTCGCGACCGAAGACCAATTCGACCGCCTCCTGACCGCTGACCGCCTTGATGGCGCGGCCATTCTGGCGCTGGCGGATCGGCTCTTTGAGCTGCATGAGGGCGCGTCCAAATGGACCATGAGGGAGGGCGCGCGGGACCCGACCGCGAACGCCGCCGCTCTCGTCGCCGACCTGCGCCTTGGCGCCCTGAACGACGCGCGCGCTGGCGATATCGACGCCTGGGGGGCGCGCGCCGCGGCGGCGTTTGCCGCGAATGCGGAGCTTATCCACGCGCGCCTGAAAGCGGGCCGCGTCCGGCGGTGCCATGGCGACCTCCATCTTGCGAATATCTGCCTTTTCCGGGGTGAGGTGACGCCCTTCGACGCCATCGAATTCGACGACGAGGTGGCGACCATCGACGTCCTCTATGACCTCGCCTTCGCCGTCATGGATCTCTTGCATTTCGGCCGCGCCGACTTCGCCAATGGGCTGCTGAACCGGTATCTTGCGCGCGGCGGCGACTATGGCGGCCTCGCAGCGCTGCCGGCGTTCGCGTCGATGCGCGCGGCGGTGCGGGCGATGGCCCTCGGCCTTGCGGCCCGCGACGATGCGGCGACGGCCCGCGCCGGCGCCTATCTCGATCTCGCCCTGTCGCTGCCTGAGCCGCCTCCGGCGCCGCGCGTCATTGCAATCGGCGGACTGTCCGGAAGCGGAAAGTCGACGCTCGCGCGGGAAGTTGCGCCGCATCTGGGGACGGCCTGGGGCGCCGTCACGATCAGCAGCGACACGACGCGCAAGCGCCTCTTCGGCGTGGCGCCGGAGACCCGCCTCGGCGCAGACGCTTATCGGCCGGAAGCAAGCGCAATGACCTACGAACAGATGATCGCCGACGCAGGCGCGGCGCTCCGGGCCGGTCAGTCGGTCGTTCTTGACGCTACCTACACGAACGAAAGCGCCCGCGCGGCGGCGCGGGCTCTGGCGGACCAATGCGGCGCGGCGTTCGACGGCGTATGGCTTGCGGCTTCAGAAGATGTGTTGCGCGCCCGCGTCGCCGCGCGGTCAGGCGACGCTTCCGACGCGACAATTGACGTCCTCGGCGCGCAACTGGCGGCGTTTGAGGGACCGCCTCCGGACTGGCGGACGATTGACGCCGCTGCGGCGGACGGCGGGCGCGACGGCGTCATGAGGGCGCTTGAGATTTGCCCGGAGGCTTAACTCGTTGAGCGTGTCCCGCCTCTTTGATCACCCGGCGTCGACGCCGCGGACGCAGTTGCGTGTCTCGTCATTGGCCGTCTCGCCGCTGTCCGCCCGAACGCACTCTTCGATCAGCGCGCGCAGGCGGGCGACATTCACTGGCTTCGTCATGACATCGTCCATGCCCGCGTCGCGGATGTCGCGCGCGTCGTCCGCCGTGTCCGACGCCGTCAGGGCGATGATCTTGGTGCGGCTGTTGTTCGGACAGGCGCTGCGGATCGCCCTTGTGGCGTCAAGGCCGTTCATAACCGGCATCTGCACGTCCATCAGGATCGCGGCGTAGCGCTTCCGGCCGCACGCCTCCGTCGCTTCGGCGCCGTTTTCGGCGAGATCGACGGCGACGTTCAGGGTCTTCAGGGCCGCGGCGACGAGCTTGCGATTGGTGTCGTTATCGTCGACCACAAGCACCCTGCCGGCGGTCTGACCGGGGATCAGCGATACAACGTTCGATGCGCCGGCGGATGCGATGTCGCGGCGCAATGGCGGCCGCTTGCCTGAGGCAATGGCGGCGGCGCGCGCGGGACGGCCGGTCTGCGCCTGCGCGCCGGTGACGCCGGCGTATACGGTTTTCTCCGTAACCGGCGTATCAATGCGGGCGGAGTAGCCCATGTCGCCAAGCGCTTCCGCGGAGAGCTTTTGGGCGGAAACGAGCACCGACGCGGCGTCGCGCGCCAGGCCGTTCCGCTTCAGCCGGCGCAGCAGTTCGGCGGGCTCGATGTCGGTAAGCGCGTTTGAGACAATGACCGCATCGGCGACGAGGCCCTGCTCGCGCATCTCGGCGAGCTTTGCGATGGCGCGCTCGCCTGAGGCCGCAGGCACCGCCTCGGCGTTCATCGAGGCGAGAATGCGCCCAAGGACGCGTTGGTTGATGTCGGCCGCATCGACGATCATGACGCGCGTCGGGCGGTCAAAGCGGCGACTGCGGTCCACGGGCAGCGGAACGACTTCTTCATCCGCCGCGAATGGCGCCGTGACGACAAACTCGCTGCCGACGCCCATTTCCGACGTCACGGAGATTCCGCCGTCCATTGCTTCGACGATCTCCTTGCAGATGGCGAGGCCGAGCCCGGAGCCGCCATGGCGACGGTTCGGCGAGCCGTCGACCTGCGAGAAGCGTTCGAAGAGAAGGGCGAGCTTGTCCGACGCGATGCCGATGCCGGAGTCGGCGACGGCGATCCGGACGTCTTGCGTTGCGGGATCGCGGTCGACCATCACGGCGACGCCGCCGGCGTCGGTGAACTTGATCGCATTGCCGACGAGATTGATCAGCACCTGGCGCAGGCGCGCGCCGTCGGCGATGACGTTCTGCGGCAGATCGGGATCGATATGAACGCCGAGCGTCAACCCGTCCTCTTCCGCCTTCGCCTTCAGCAGGCTGACGGCGTCGGTGACCGTGGCGCGCAGATTGATGGAGGTCGGCTGAAGGGTAAGCTTGCCCGCCTCGATCGCTGAGACGTCGAGAATATCATTGATGAGCGTCAGGAGGGATTCGCCCGACTGGTCGATGATTTCGATCTGTTCGCGTTGTTCGTCGTCAAGCGCGCCATTGAGGAGGATCTTGGTGAACCCGAGAATGCCATTCAGCGGCGTGCGGAGTTCATGGCTCATGGTCGCGAGGAATGTCGACTTGATGCGCGCCGCGCGCTCGGCCTCGTCCTTCGCGGCGACGAGTTCCTTCTCTGTGGCGACGCGCCGGGCGATTTCGTCGTTCAGATCGCGCACCGTCTTCTCCAGGCGCTCATTGACGCTGGCGATGCGGTTGCGGTTGTTGCGGAACGCGACCGCGATGGTGAAGGCGAAGAGAACGACGACGCCGGCGAAGGCGAGGGCCGCGCGCTGCGCCTCCACGCGGCGGCGGGCGTCTTCCAGTTCAAGGTTCTTTTCAAGCCGCTCGTTCCGCAAACGCTCGACATTAAGGCGCTGCTCGGCGAGATCGAAGCGCGCGGCGGTGAGGGCGAGATTGGCCGACGAGGCGACCTTCTTGGCTTCGTCCGACAACCGCTTCATGCTCTGGTGATGGGCGAGCGCCTTCGCCGCGTCGCCGCGCATAAGATGGATTTCGTACGCGGTTTCATGGAGCGGCGTGAACGAGGCGTTCGTTGCGTCGATGTCAATGTCGGCGAACGCCTGGTCGATCAGCGCCTCGGCGCCTTCCATGTCGCCCTGCTTGAAGCGCGCGCGGGCCTTTGCGCCGACAGCGAAGCGCGCCCAATCGGCCCCGCCCTCGTTTTGCAGGCGCGCCAATGCGGTTTCCGCGTATCGCTCGGCGCTCCGAAATTCGCCTGCGGATGATTCAAGCTCGGCGACATTCGTCAGGATGCGGCCGGCTAGGACATCGCTGTCGATCTTCTCCGCCATATCAAGCGCGTTCTTGAAGAGCCCGCGCGCTTCGTCGAAGCGGCGCATGTCGCGCAGGATGTTTGCCCGGTTGTTGTAGGAGGAAAGATCGACGATGTTGTCGCCCGGATAAACCTCCATGGCGCGTTCATAGTATTCGATCGCTTTTTCATGCGACTCCGCATCGCGATAGATGGAGCCGATCGCCTGCAGCGTCATCGATTCCTTGCGCGCATCGCCAAGCTGCGCGAACTGGTCATGGGCCGCGAAAAAGCTCTTCACGGCGGTCGCCACATCCGAATTGCGCGACGCGATGCGGCCTCGGGCGAGCAGAAGGTTCGCATACAGCGCTTCGCCATCCGCGGCCGCGCCGAGTATCGCGAGGGCTTCCTCAACGGGCGCCGCCGCCGACTTTGGCTTGCCGGCGCGAAGGAGGGCCTCGCCCTTCAGCCAGAGGGCCGTCGCCAGCTTTTCGCCCGCGTCGCCGCTGACGTCGCGGGCCAGCGCCTCGGCCTGGCCCGCCCGCGCGGCGGCCTCGCCGGGATCCGACATCATGCTGGCCTTGGCTTCGGCGACAAGCGCCTCGAAAGCGTCGTCGATCTTGCGCTCCGAAGCGGTCGTGTTGGAGACGGCCGCGTCAACCGACGCATGCGCGGCAGGCGCCATGACCAGCGCGGCGGCAAGCGCAAGCGCGGCGGCGCGCTTGGGCCGGCGTGAAAGGGGCGGACGGTCAGCAGCGCTCGGCGTGGCGATCATTGTCGTCGTCCTCATGATATTGATTAGCTGCATGGTCTGAGCGATCCCTTCGCGCCTAGAAGCGAAGCGCAAAGCGGCCGCCGCCGGCGACGGCGTCGTAGGATCCGTCAATGTCGACCTCGCCGACATCGACCCGCCCGTAAAAGCTCAACTCGCCGGCGCCTTCGAGAACCGGGAACGCATACTGAGCTTCTGTATAGACGTGGCGTTCGCCGTTCAGGCGCCATTGCGCGTCGACGGCGCCGAGTTCGCCGGTCGTTCGGTCAATCACCTGGACCGACTGATACTGAAGCGCGCCCGCCTCCACATGGAGCGGTTGCGCAATGGTCAGGCGGAGGCGGTCGGACTCGGTGAGGAAATCGGACTTCTGCGCGGCGAACTGGAAGGCGGTGGAGCGGATGCCGCCATCGGCGACGCCGAGGAAGCGATCCTGCATCGGGCCGTCGACGGTGGCGCCGGCGGTCGCCGACAGCGACAGCTGGAACCCGCCCTTCATGCGGTAGTCGGCGCCGAAGGTGATAGCGTCGGTCGTCGCGCCGTCGTCGAGCGAAAACGCACCTAGGCCCTGGGCGCCAAGAACGCCGGTTTCTTCATTGAGGCGGGTGTAGGCGAGGCTGAGGGAGACGTTCTCCGCCGCAGCGTAGACGACGTCGAGATTGACGGCGCTTGCGCGGTACTCCGAGAGGCCCGGCAGATCGGTGAGGCGCTCGCCGGTGAACTCGTCGATATAGGCGTGATCGTCCTCCGCCTCGGTGAAGCCGAGGCCGACGCTGAGGCCGGGGGCGACGCGGGTCGACATGGATCCGTAGAAGCCGCCGGAGGCGAAGCCGAGGAACGGATTGACGCCGCCGGTCTCCGGTTCGTGGTCGGAGTAATGGTCGAAGCCGTCAGCCGTCGTGAGCGCCATCGCGCCGGCGCCCTCGCCGACGCGGAAAGACATCTGGCCGTCCTTGGTCCTGAAAAGCAGGCTGGACGCGAACGGACGGTCCTGCTGGCGGACGGGCGCAAGCGGATTGACCGGCGTCGCCAGCATCGAAACGTTCCATTCGCCGATGCGCGCAACGCCCGCTTCGGTCTCGTTGAAGCTCGCGAATCCGGCGCCGACGCCGGCCCAGTCGACCATCCTTTCGAAAACATGGCGCTGATAGCGCTCGGTGTTGCCGTTGAACGTTCCCTGCTGACCCCAGAGGAGGGTGCTCAGGGGGATCGAGAAATCCCGGTGCGTGGAGCCGATCTCCTCAATGGCGAAAACCGACGCGCCCTCAAGCTCCCAAAGGTCAAGTTGCCCCGGGGTCAGAAGCGCGCTCTGGAACGCGGCCGCCGACATCGGCGTGAAGCCGCCCGCCGTCGGCTGATAAAAGGTGAGGCTGTTGAAATTGAGCGGCGCCTGCGCCGCCTCCACGTCGAGAAGCCCCCAGCCATAGGTGCCGTCGACGCCGGGCGCGCCGAGATCCTGCGCGGATTGAAGAATGATATCGGCGGTTTCCTTGGCGTGGTTTTGCAGCCATGGCCAGCGGTCGTGCAGGAGCGAGACGGCCCCCGTCACCAACGGCGCGGCGAACGACGTGCCCGACATGCGGACCGTGCCGCCGGCGTTGTCGGAGGTGAGCAAAAGCTCGCCCGGCGCAACAAGGAACCGATACTTCAGCTTGTCTGTTTCGGCGCATGAGCCCCAGCGGCGGATGCACGTCTCGCCTGGCGTATTGGAGAAGAACGATATCGTCTTTGTCGGATCGACCGACCCGACGAGGAGGAAATTCTCGAACTTGGCCCACGGATTTGTATTGAGATCGGCGGTCTGGCGAACGCCCTCATTGCCGGCCGCCAGCACGAAGACGACGTCGTTGCGCAGGATCTGCATTTGCGGATCGTCGAAGATGTTGATGATGTTCTGGTGCAGGGCGTAGCCCGGATAGCCGAGCGACATGTTGATGACGTTCGCGCCGCCGAGCGCCAGCGCCCACACGCCGAGCTGCACGTCGTACCATTCCGCTGACCCGCTATTGTTGAACGGGTTATAGGCGTAGACGGTCGAATTCGGCGCGATGCCCATGACGCCGCGGCCGTCATGGCGGCCGGCGATCAGGCTGGCGACGGCGGCGCCATGATTGTTGATGGACTGATCGTACCCGCCCTTGTTGACGAGATAGAGAAGGTTGTCGTCGTTCGTCGAGATTTTGACGTCGAGCAGGCCGACGATCGAATCGTGGCCCTGGCTCTGATCCTGGGTGATCGCCGGCGTCCAGTTGATCGTCGGCATCCAGTGATCGATGACGTCCGTGCCGGAAACGCCCATCAAGCTGTCATACCAGTCGAGGAAGAACTGCGAGCGCGTCACGGCGTCGACCGCGGCGATTTCCTCCGGGTCCGACAGTTCTATGCCGTGGCGGAAGAGAATGTCTCCCGCGAATTGCTGGAAGCTCTGCCCGGTCTGGTTCTGCACCGCCTGGCCCCACACCTGGCTGGAGAAATCGACAAAGCTCTGCAGGCCGTTTGCGGTGGCGTCGGCGTTCTGGCCCCAGGCGCCGTTCAGATCGCCCCATAGCTTGCCGGCGGCGTTCCAGTAAACGCCGGCGTTTGTGGAGTCGCCATTGAAGGAGACGGTGTCGCCGGAAAAGGCTGTGATATCTCCGGAGAAGGCGGCGATATCGCCCGAGAACGGATTAATGTCGCCCCAGAAGGGATGGATATCGCCCGTAAACGGAGAAATATCGCCGCCGAATGCGGAGATATCCCCTGAGAAGGGCGAAATGTCGCCAGAGAATGGCGAGATGTCGCCCCAGAACGGCGAAACGTCGCCCCAGAACGGCGAGATGTCGCCGTAAAACGGATTGACGTCGCCGCGGAAGGGATTGATGTCGCCCGAGAACGGATTAATGTCCCCGGCGAAGGGATTGATATCGCCCGAAAAGGGGCTGATGTCGCCCGAGAATGGCCGCGCGCCGCCGCCGACGAAGGCGCCGGCCTCCTCTCTCAGCGCCGGCGCGGGCGAGGTCGCCCCATCCGCGGCCGCGGGCGTCGCGCCCGCGGCTATCAGCGCGATGACAGCAACGTTCATCAGTAAGCTGCGTTTGGGCATGATCGCCTTTCCCACGGGTCGCCGAATTGGTCCGTGGCGCGAACATGACCGTCAGTTCATAAAATTTTACAAAAAGACCTGATTAACGTGCGTTAACGGTGTCTTTCGTTTTCAGACCGGATTTTGCCGACTCCCGCTTGCCGCGGCCGCCCGGCGCGCGCCGAGGCTCAGCCGACGATGCCCTGGCGCCAGGCGTACACCGCCGCCTGGGTGCGGTCGGTGAGGTAGAGCTTGGAGAGAATATTGCTCACATGGTGTTTGACGGTCCGCTCGGTGATGCCGAGATCGTCCGCGATGCGCCTGTTCGACCGGCCGTCGGCTATCGCGCGCAGAACCTGGAGCTCCCGCAGCGTCAAGCCCTCCGGCGCGTCGCCTTCGTCTTCGACTTCGCGAGATTCTGTTGATTGGGCGAGCCGCGTCGTAATCGTCGCCTTTCCCGCGCGCGCCTTTCGGATGACGCTGATGAGGTCCTCCGGCGGCGTGTCTTTCAGAACGTAAGAGAGCGCGCCGGCCTCGCGCGCGCCTGCGAGGAACTCGTCCCCCTCGTGAGAGGTGAGGATGACGACTTGCGTGTCCGGGCTGGCGCGCTTCGCCGCCGCTATCGTCTCCGCGGCCGGGCGGTCGGGCATCAGGAGGTCAAGCAAGAGGACGTCGGGGGCGTGCGCGCGCGCGGCCTCCACCGCGCCTGCGCCGTCCTTGGCGACGGCGACGATCTCAATGTCGTCAGCCATGTCGATAAAGGCGATGAGGCCCCGTCTGACGACCGCGTGGTCGTCCGCGATGGTCAGGGAGATCGGTCTTTCATGGCTTTGATTTTTAGTCATCGGCCAGGCCCTCGCGCCAGGAGACATTGAGCGTCGCGCCCGCGCCCGCCCTGGAGGCGTAGGCGGCGCGGCCGGCGGGCAGCTCCCCCGCCCGATGTTCGATCGACTGGATGCCGAGCCCTTTCTTGATCGTTTGCGGGTCGAATCCGGCGCCGTCATCGGCCACTGTCAGGCGCCGTCGCGGGCCGGTTCTGTCAAACGCGATGCGGATGTTGCGCGCGCCGCCATGGCGGATGGCGTTGGCGATCGCCTCCTGAATAATCCGTATCAAATTGACTTCGGCGCGCGGTCCCGCCTTGAGGCCATCGCCGCCGGAAACGCTGATCGCCACGTCGAACCGCCGCATATAATCGTCCGCGATCGGCGCGATCCGCGCCGGGAGGTCGGCGTTGTTTTCTCCCGTCGGCCGCAATTGCGTGATGATCTCCACGAGATCGCGCTGCGCCTCTCGCGTGATCGCCTCCGCCTCGGCGATATTGTCGCCGAAGACGTCGTCTCGCGGCCCGTCCGCCTTGCTAATGCTTCGAGCCTTGGCGTCGATGGCGGCGATTTGCAGGCCGAGCGCGAACAGCTTCTGCTTGACGGTGTCATGCAGGTCCCTTGCGATGCGGTTGCGTTCGTCAGCGACGGCGACCGCCTGCTTCAGATCGAGGTGCGTCTGAAGCTCCCTCGCCATCTCGTTCAGCCGCTCGGCGTGGGCTTCGAGTTCGTCGCCGCTGGCCAGCGAGATTCGCTTGGAAAAGTCCCCCATGCGCCATCTTGCGGCGACCGCGTCGACCCTGCGCAGCCGGCTGGTGACGTACCGCGCCGAGACGACGCCGCACGTCAGCCCAATGACGATCGAGGTGATCGCCGTGATCGGCCACATGGCGACGGCCCAGGCGGCCTTGCCTGTGACGTTCTTCCAGAAATCATAGCGCGCCGCATAGTCGACGCGGGCTTCGCCGAGCGCGCGCCCGTCCGTCGCCGCAATCGGAAAGACGGCTCTGATGCGGCGGGGGTTGGCCGCGCCTTCGCCGCCGGCGGTGTAGGCCGCCTGCGTCAGCATCTCGCCGGATAGCCCATAGACCTCAACGCGCACGCGCGGATCGCTGACCGCGGTTAAGAGAAACCTGCCGTTGAGATCGGTGGTGACCTGAAGGTCGAGGAGGTTAGCCGCGATCGTCGCCGCCGCCGCCTCGACGGAATGGCTGCGCTCGGCCTCCGGCAGGGCGATGGCGGCCCGCAGGAGCGGCGCATGCGCCTCGAAGCGGTCGGCGATAGTCCGCTCCGTGTAGCTCGCGAAATAGTTCTGAGCGTCGATGAGCGTTCCCGACGCGATCATCAGCGCTGAAATGCCAGCGAAGCAAAGCGCGGCGTAGGCCGCCCACAGACGCAGCCAGAGTTTCGCCGGCGGCAGGCGGAGGCGCTTTGCGCCCGCAGCCCCTTCTGTCGGCGCTTCCGCCCAGATCTGGTCCAACGTGGCTGCGCCCATCGCCGAAATGCCCCTTTCCGCTGCCGTGGAGGTCCTTGCCGGCCGCCAAGACCTCGATCACACACTATCAGAAGTAGGCTATTGAAGGCCGCAAATGGGCGCACCGGCCGCAAGTACGCCGAGGCGCGGACGACCGCAGAGACGCGGGGGCGACGCGGGGGCTTTGCGCTCACGCGGGAGTGATGCGCTGTTGCGGGAACTTCCGCCTGAGGCTCCCATATGGGAGATCGACTACGCCCAAAAAGACGTCCGGAGGAGGCGAAACATGACTGACAAATACGCGTCGAAATCCTACCCCCGCGATGATGCCCGCATCGCCGCGCTTGACGAGGAGGCCTATCGGGTCACCCAGGAGGACGCGACCGAGCGTCCCTTCACCGGCGCGCTCCTCGATAACAAGGCCGCCGGGCTCTATGTCGACGTCGTATCGGGCGAGCCCCTGTTCGCGTCCTTCGACAAGTTTGATTCCGGGTCGGGCTGGCCGAGCTTCACACGTCCAATCGTCGACGGCCATGTGATGGAGCGGACGGACGACAGCCACGGCATGCGCCGCACCGAGGTTCGTTCGCGCGATGGCGACAGCCATCTCGGACACGTCTTTCCGGACGGGCCGAAAGAGGCGACGGGCCTACGCTACTGCATCAATTCCGCGGCGATGCGTTTTGTCGCGCTGGAGGACCTTGAGGCGGAAGGATACGGCCACCTCATCCATCTCTTTGCGGATCAAACGAAGGAGAATGCGTAATGTCGGTGAGTGATGCGCAAAAGGCGGTTTTCGCCGGCGGCTGCTTCTGGGGCATGCAAGATCTTATTCGCAAGGCGCCGGGTGTTCTGTCGACGCGGGTCGGGTACGCCGGCGGCCATGTGGATCGGCCGACCTATGACGTCGTCAAGACCGGCCGCAGCGGCCACGCCGAGTCGCTTGAGATCGTCTTCGATCCCGGCCGCACGAGCTATCGCGCGCTTCTGGAGCTGTTCTTCCAGATTCATGATCCGACGACGCGTAATCGTCAGGGTAATGACGTTGGCGACCAGTACCGCTCGGCGATCTTCTATCTCGACGCGTCCCAGAAGCGCATCGCCGAGGAGACGATCGCCGATGTGGAGGCCTCAGGTCTCTGGCCCGGCGAGGTCGTGACCGAGGTGACCCAAGCGGGCGAATTCTGGGAGGCGGAGGCGATGCATCAGGACTATCTGGAGCGTTTCCCCAACGGATACACCTGCCATTTTCCGCGGCCCGACTGGCGCCTGCCCCGGCGCGCGGCGGCGAACGCCGGCTAAGCCGCAGCCCGGCGATGCGGGGCGGCGCAAACGCGTCATGCGCCTCGGTCTTCACGCCTCTCAGGCGGGCCGGAAGGCGGAGCAAGTTATTGTATCGTCAGAGCTGGCGGAATATAAGTAAATGTCGAAAAAAGGAGCGGCCTTGCGATGTCGAACTTCGGCGCAAGCGCAATCGCGGCGTTACTTGCGGCGCTCAACGTGACGACCGGCGACAGCGGCGAGGACACGCCCGAAGCGGCTGCTTCCAACGCCGCCGCGAAAGATGGCTCGGTCTGGATAGCCCACAGCGTTGAGGGGCGCCTTCACACCTTTACGCCTATGGCGCGGCTGAAGCCGGGCGACAGCGGCAAATACAAGTTGCGCGTGATGCGCGACGGCGCGGGCGGACGCACGAACAACAGCCAGGGCGGCCGGCTGCCTGAAGTCGACGCGTCGTCCGGCGACCCTGCGACGCTGGCGCGCACGACGATCTCCATCGACGACGGCGACGACTGGGCGATTGAGCTCACCGTGTCGTTCGACAACGGCCGCACGGCCGTGTCGCGGCTGACGAGCGCCGGCGCGGAAACGCCGGAAGAGTAACGCAGTCATCGCAAATCGGCGGGTTGGAATTAATTCCGTGGCAGGACGATTGTGACGCCCGGCGCAATGACGAGTTCGCCATTCGCCAAAGCCTCCACCGGCAGTCCTGAGGCGAGCGGGTCCATCTGACCCCCGGACGTGGTGAGGGCGGTGGGCGCATTAAGGTCGATCGCGCCGCCCGCGACAGCCTGTTGCGCGTCAAGCGACAGGGCGCTGGCGATCGGCAGGCCCTGCAGATTGCGCCGCGCCTCTGGCCGGCCGAGGAGATCGATAATGGCGAGGGCGCGGGCCAGGTCGTCATCGCTCCGGAATGCGCGGCGGATGCGCAGGCGCGCCTCGGAACAGTCGTAGCCAGGCGGCGGCGGGGTCTTGGCGTCCGGCGCGCAGCGATCCCGGTATTCGCGCAATTGCTCCACCGACAGCACCACTTCCTCGCCGTCCGGCCCAACCGCTGCTATCTGCGCCGCTGCTATCTGCGCCGCAATCTCTTCGGCTTCCTTCGGCGAAATCTGCTCTATCCCGGCGCCCTGTCGCGCGGCGTCGCCGGCCGATGGCCCGGCCGGCTGGTCGAAGCTCAGCGTCCGGGAGGCGGGGTCGACGGCGTCCGTGCGTGGCAAAGGCTTCGCCGCGGCGGCGAGATCGGCCTCGAACTCTTCGTCGCCGTCGCCGGAGCACGCGGCCAGGCAAGCGCCGAGAAAAAGCGCCGCGCCGATCCGCGACGCCATAGCCATTCTATTTGATTTCCGCGTCATTACTCTAACTCTTCCCAAAAAACGCGGACGATACAAGCAAGGCGTCAAGGATGACCGCTTTTCTGATCGATGCGGCCGCGTAAATAAATGCGCGGCCGCTGCGCGTCAGCCGCCTGGCGAGGTTGTGATGACGGGCAACGGTCCGAGACCGGGCCCGAACTGCTCCACCGTCACATTCATGCCATTGCCGAACTGCTCTATGCCGATCGCCCCGAACGCGCCGGGGTCAAGCGCGAGATCGTCGCCGGTCTGACGATGCACCGCGACATTTCCGTTTCCGGCCTGCAGGATTTCCGACGTGTTGCGGTTCCCGTCCTGCTCCAGCGTCGCGCGATTATTGTCGCCGTCCTGGGTGATTGTTCCCTCATTGCCTTCGCCATTCTGGGAGACAGTCGCCTGATTGCGATCGCCGGTCTGGGTCACCGTCGCGCTGTTGGCGAAGTCGGTCGCCACGGCGCCGAGGGCGTTCTGGCTGACATTGGCGATGTTGAAATTCCCGGACTGGGAGACCTCTGCGAAGTTCGCGCGGCCGCCCGCAAGGCCCGGCGCCGACTGCACGATCGTCGCCTCGTTGCTCTCGCCGTCCTGTTCGAGGGTCGCGGTGTTCACCGCGCCGTCGCTCGACTGGACGATCTCGAATTCATTGCCGTTTCCATTAACGGTGACGATGGCCCCGTTTGCGGTTCCGGTCTGCGTCACGTCCCCGTCAATGCCGTCGCCGTCAATATTGGCGATGAGGCCGTTTTGCGCGCCTTGCTGGCTTACATTCATGTCAACCCGACGGCCCTCGGTCGAGACGTTCGCGGCGTTCATCGGCCCGATCTGCTCTATCATGACGAGGCTCGACATGCCGGTCTGCGCGTGCGCGGACGAGGCCGCCCACAACGCAAAGCTTAGGGACGCCGAAAGGAAAGGTTTTGAATAGATTTTACCCAATGCCATATCCAAATGCCTGTACAAAAACGCGGAAGACGGACGAAATAGTCGTTTGTTACTGAGCGCGCCTGCGCTCTGGCGGTGCGCCGGCCGGCGCGAACGCCGGCCGGCAGTGTTGGCAGATCAGGTCGTCGCCTGATTGACGAATCGAACTGATTAGTTCTGGGTTATATTGGCCGTGTTGCCGAAGCCGAGCTGCGTCACGTCGGAATTGTTGTTGTTGCCGTTCTGCATGACGTTGGCCAATTGCTGACCGTCCGTCTGCGTTACGGTCGAGTCATGGCCATTGCCGTTCTGGGTGACAAAGGCTTCACTGTTGATGCTCGCCAACTGATCAACCAACGAAGTGTTGTTGTTGCCGGTTTGCGTAACTTCAGCTGTGTTGTTCACACGGTCCTGTAGGATCGTCGCACCGTTGCCATTGCCGTCCTGGATGAGCGACGCCGTGTGCAGACGATTTTCCTGCTCAATCAGACCGCTGTTGTCGGCGCCGCTCTGATTGATCGTTGCCGTCACGGTGCTGTCGCCCACATTGCCCGTCTTGTCGGACTGGTTGATCGTCGCAAGGTTGCCATTGCCGCCACCCTGGGTGATTGACGCCACGAAGGTGTTCGAGCTGTCTTGGTCGAACACCTGCGAAATGTTTGCCACGCTGTTGCCATCCTGTACGACCGTGGCGGTCATATTCGCGCCTGCCGGACCGTTCATCTGCTGGTCAACGAACACATCGCCGTTTCCGGTCTGCATCACATCTGCGAGAATGCCCATTGAGCCTTCCCCGGTGACCGTTTGAAAGACTTCAACAGCACCGCCATTGCCGGTCTGAGAGATCAGCGCGTCGAGATCGCCTGACGGAGTCCCGTTCACGTTGACGATCTGCTCGACGAGCGACGTATTGCCATTCCCAATTTGTTCAACGTTGGCGTTCGAGCCGAGTCCCGTTTGGCCGGCGCCCGGGCCGTCCGAGAACTGAATGATCGTGGATTCTGATGCGCCAGTCTGATTGACGGTCGCCTGCTGGTTCGCAGCGAAGCCATTGACCGTGCTCTGATCAACTGTCGAGGTGGCGCCGTCGGCTTGCGTGACATTGGCGCGCATCGTGCCTGTGAAGCCCGGACCCTGGCCATTCTGGGTGATGTTGGACGTATTGCCGTTGCCGTTCTGCTCGACATTGCCCACCAGGTTGAATGAGCCGTTGCCGACGCCTGACTGGCTTACTTCAGACGTGTTATCATTGCCGGTTTGGACCACCGTTGCTTCCGGGTCCGCATCGGGCTGCGTGTTGGTGGAGTCGTTCGTCGACTCATCGACCTGCGTGATGACCGACGCGTTTCTGTTGCCGTTCTGGGTCACGTCGGCGAACGCTTCGACAGCGCCGCCGAGATCGCCACCCGCGTCCGCGCCCTGGTTGATGTCAGAGTCGTTGTTGCTGCCGGTTTGCGAAACGGTGGCGTTGTTGTCCGTGCCGGATTGAATGAGTGAGTTATCGTTATTTTGGGCCATCGCCGAGCCCATCATGATGGCCGCAACCGACGCGCCGGCCAGTACTTTCTTAAGCATTTCAGTCTTCCTCTTCACGTGCGGCCCCTCTGGCCGCGGGTTGAAGCGCTGCGCGCCGGCCCATCGCCGGATGCGAGAGCGCGAAACTCAGAGCCGAGAGAAAGAAAACGTCGAGGCGCGAGGGGGCGAGCCCGACGCGAATTTCGCGCTGGCTTTCCCCTCAGGATTGCATCTGGCCACGCGAAGACCGTCATGCTACTGTCGTAGCCGGCGGCTTCCGTCGACGGCGATGACCGTCGTCGCGTGATGACAGGTACAAGCATCCTTAATCCCCGGCGATTTCCTCGCCTTCGTCTCCCAAGACGAACGTCGCAACGAACTGCCATTCGCTCCGGCGTCCCTTCGGAAGCCGCCACCCCAATCCGATCAGCCATCGCGCCTATCGGCGTTTACGCTGACCGGGATGGCGTCGACGCCTCCCGATTCCAACGCAGAGGGATAATCCGCTCCCCGCTGGAATTTCGTTCCGCTCCCTCTAATCCCGCCGACGATGGTCAGCAGAGGAAGCTAAATTCCGCTCGCCCCTGGAAGCGGCCGCGCAACGCGCGCCCTCGCTCACCAAAGCGATGTCGAGACCGGTCGCCCGCTGAGGCGCCCCATCACGTCGTTTACCTGCGCCGCCGCGGCGTCTGTCTCACTGACGACGGCCTCCCTGGCGACGGCGGGTTGCGCGGGCGCGGCTGACGCCGTCCGTTGGCGCGCCGCGGTGTTGTCGCCGCCCGTCTTCGCGTCGCCTGCCTCGGCCATGGCCGGAACGCTCGGCACGTCATAGACGCCGTCGCGTTCCGCGCGATAGTCCCTGAGATGACTTTCTCCCGCGAGCCTGTCCTGGAAGGCCCACAGGCCGATATCCGCGCCTTCCATGATAAGGGCGTAGACGGATTTTTCGACCGCCTGGCGCAGGGCGAGCAACCCAGGCTCGTTCGAGGTGAAGCCGATGTCCGCCTCAAGAAGATTATCGAACGTCACGAAACGGAACGCATTGCCAGCGACGCCGATCGAGGCGACGGTCTTTTCCGTCGTCACCGAGGCGAGGACCTCTCCCGTCTTGACGCTCACGGCGCGCAGATAGACCGATACGACGTTCTGGCGATACTCCGTCTGGCCGCCGACCCCGAGATACCGCGCAGCCGCGCCGCCGGTCAGCGTGTTGCTGTCAAAACCGACAATCCCGCCTTCCAACAGAACGCCCGCGAACAAAAGCGGCGGCAACGCCTGAGGGCTTATCCGTTTTTCGCCGAGATAACGCTGACGCATCTCTGTGATGATCTGGCGCTCTTTCAGGAGATTGTTGAGGCTGGAGCGTTCGATGACGGTGAACCAGGACCGGTCGCCGGCGTCCTGCAGCGCCTTGATGAGGACGGCGTCACCGCCCTGCGTGACGGCGCGCGACAGGGTCTGGCCCGCTTCGGTGCGCTGGAACTGACCTGTCTTGTCCTGAAATCCGTAAACAGCGACGGGAACTTTTGCCGCTGGCGCGCCGAGGGCGCGGAGCGTTTCCTGAGTGCGCGTCACCTTCGCCATGACCGGGTCTTTGGCGATGAACGAGCGCGCCGCGGGCGCAGTCGAGCAGCCAGCCGCGACCGCCGACAGAACGGCAAGCGCGGCAACACGCCATACGATGCGGCGCCTCATTACTCTGAAAATCGTCAAGTACTCCATCCCTACTCACAGGCGCACCCTAATCGGTTGCGCCACTTCCCCGACCTTTGGTCTGAGGCTACTTGCTTGTCTCCTGCGTCGCTCAGCCTCGATTAATTGACCGGTTCGGTTATCAATGTCGGCACGGTGATGACGGTCTGCTCTCCTCCCAGTTCCGTGATCGTCAGGGTGATTCCTTCCAGACTGCGCGCAAACTCGATTGTCTGGTCGCCAAACTCGATCCGGCCTTCATCCTGCGCGTCCTCGCCGAAGATGGCATCGGCGACTTCGCTTGAGAGCGACGACAGCAATCTGCTCTGAAGCGATCGGACGAACCGGTCGACATCGGACGATCCCGCGTCCGCCGCGTCGTCCTCTTCCGGCTCAAAATCGTTTTGCGCATTCGCAATCGACAGAAGGTGCGCGGAGTTAAACGGGTTGCCGCCGAAGGACGGGTTGACCGGCTGATACACCAGCTCCTGCGCCGATGCGGCGCCTGACAAAAGTACGCCGCCAAGAAGTCCGATGCAGATTCTCATAAACTTCACACTCCAAGTAAAACCGGCCGCCTTTGCATGCGCGGTATTCAATTTACGCGCCAAAAATGAAGCCGCTTGCCCTCATCGGCGACGCCTCATTAAGGAGAAGCGCATACCCGGCAAGACGCTATCGCGCATCGAGACGGTAAGGATGAGTCGAGAGAGTGGGTCGAGGGGGATCAGGCGAAGCGAGCAACGTCGCACACATTGGAGCTTGCCGTGAAGAACCCAATGTCGCTTGCGTCAAGCCGACGCCCAAAATCTTGATCCCCGAACGCCCACTAACGCACAAAGGACATCGCCCCCCCAACTAATACGACTATGAACGTCCTGCTTAACTTCTTGTTAGGCCCTACTTCCTGCCTTAAGGCGAGTCAATCTCGATTACAGCGGCGCAAGCAGCTGAACCGCGCGCAACGCGGGAGTCGTTTCGGCCGCAATTCGCCTCCGTTTCGGCTCGCGATGATCCGCGCCCTTCGTCCACCAAAGCTAACCGCCGAAACGGTTAGCGCCGCAGCATCAGAAATGCGTAGCTCCCCAATGTGATGTTCCGACGGGACGCGTTTTCGCAAGCATGGCGTAATTCGGCCGAGGCGTGCGACGAGGGTCGCGCAAAATACTATCAATCCGAACGGGTTATCTGATCTAATACACTTGGTTTGTTCTTGGGCGCCTTTAAGCCTTGACCGCCCGGAGCGCGAAGAGGCCAGTGTTGACGCAAGCGTTGACCCATTTTTTGTGCGTTCATTGCAGGCGTCAAGCCGGCGGCTAAGGTCCGCCAAAGGCTCAACCTAAGACCTGCTGGAAGTTGCGGAATTGAAGGCGCGACGACAGCCGAGTACCGCCTGCCGCAGCGCGACTTCAGATGTGGGGCTCTTGCCTGCGCGCTGCGGAACTCGCTCTCGAAGTAAGTCGAAAGATTGCGTGAAAAGTGGAGAGGCCAATACTAGGTGAGGCCGATACAAAGGGCCCGCCGAATAATCGTCGTGCGAGAAGTCTTTCCCGAGGAATCCGCGCTGGAGCGGGCGATGCGATTCGAACGCACGACCCTCACCTTGGCAAGGTGATGCTCTACCCCTGAGCTACGCCCGCGTCTCCAGATCGGCCGCTTGAGCGCCAAGCGGAGGAGCGATATGCCCGATCGCCTTTGGGTTGGCAAGGCGCGCAAGCAAGGGAGCGGCGGGGCCGATGATGAACGGCGAGGATTCGGACGACGCCACGGACCGGGCGCGCGTCGCCCGGCGGCTGGACACGCTTGGGTTCGCCCACCGCACCGTCCTGCACCCGCCCATCATGACGGTGGACGAGGGCAGGGCGTTCAAGTCCGACATGCCGGGCGGCCATTCGAAAAATCTGTTCGTCAGGGATAAGAAGCGCGCCCACTATCTTGTCGTGGCGCATTGCGACACGGACGTGGATCTTGTGGGCGTCGGCAAGGCGCTGGGGTCCAGGGGGCGACTGTCCTTCGCCCGGCCTGAGGCGATGATCGACACTCTCGGCGTTGCGCCTGGCTCGGTGACGCCGTTCGCGCTCATGAACGCGCCCGCGCCGGCCCTCGCGGCGGTGGCCTTTGATACGCGATTGCTCGCGTTTGACGCCGTCTGGTTTCACCCCTTGCGCAACACGGCGTCCACATCTGTCGCGCCTGACGCCATATTGGCCTTCGCGCGCGACGCCGGCTATGCGCCGGTGACGCTCGATGCGGCCTCCCCGCTTGCCGACTAGAGCGTTCAGCGCCTGGCAGGGCGCGGCGGGCGCGTCCTGCGGCGGGAAATGTTGTATTCTTGGCCCCTCGCCATCATTTATGTGGACGATAGCGAGGGGCAAGGGCAGGGATCAGGACGACGGATGACTGACATCATCGGAGCGCGGGGCGGCGCGGCGGGCGGCGTGGCCGCAGGCGACGGCGCTGGCGCGTCGATAAAGGACGTTTCGATAGAGACCTTCGAGCGCGACGTGCTCGAGGCGTCCATGGCCGCGCCGGTGATCGTGGATTTCTGGGCGACCTGGTGCGGCCCCTGCAAAACGTTGACGCCGATGCTGGAGGCGGCGGTAGGGGCGGCCGGCGGCGCCGTAACGCTCGCCAAGGTCGACATCGACAAGAACCAGATGCTCGCCTCGCAGTTGCGCATCCAGTCCGTTCCGACCGTCTACGCCTTTTTCCAGGGCCGGCCCGTGGATGGATTCCAGGGGGCGATACCTGAGAGCGAAGTGAAAGCGTTCGTCGACCGACTGATGTCGCTGCGGGACGGCGCAACGGGGGCGCAGGCGGGCGGACCTGACATCGACGCGGCGCTTGAGGCGGCGGACGCCGCGCTCGGCGATGGGCGCGCGGCGGAAGCGGCGGACACCTATGCGGCGATCGCCCAGGCGATCGAGCAGGCGCCGCCGGAGGCTGGCCTTTCGCCATTGCGGCTGCGCGCGTTGGTGGGGCTCGCAAAGTGCCAGCTCGCCCTTCGCGACGTCGCCCAGGCGCAGGCGATTTTCGATTCGCTTACCGAAGAAGAGCAGAACGATCCGACAGCGGAGGGCGTCAAGGCGTCATTGGCGCTGGCGCGGCCTGACCTCGGGCCTGCGGAGCTTGCCGAGTTGCAGGCCGCGGCGGAGCGAACCCCCGACGACTTCGCCGCGCGGCTCGCCTTCGCCGAGGGCCTTATCGGCGTCGGCGACATGCAGGGCGGCCTTGATGCGCTCCTTGCGCTTGTCGCGGCCGACCCTGACTGGAACGACGGCGCGGCGCGGCGAAAGATTCTGTCCGTGTTCGATGCGCTGGGCCCTGCTCATCCTGCTGCGGTGAAAGCGCGCCGACGGCTTTCCTCAATCCTGTTCGCTTAGCGCGGGCGGCGGGCGCGGCAAAGGAGACGACTGGATATGTACGAACCGCCTGGCCGTCGCGCGCCTTTGCCGGACGTCATTCCGATATTTCCCTTGGCGGGCGCGCTTCTTCTGCCGGGCGGGCAATTGCCGCTCAATATATTTGAGCCGCGCTATCTCAGAATGGTGGACGATGCGCTTGCCGGCGCGCGGATGATCGGAATGATCCAGCCGCGCAATGGCGACGCGGAGGACGCGTCGCCGCTTTATGGCGTTGGCTGCGCCGGCCGGTTGACCGGCTTTAACGAAACGGACGACGGCCGCTATCTCATCAATCTGACGGGCGTGCGGCGGTTTCGCATGGTCGAGGAGACGACGAACGACACGCCCTACCGGACGGCGCGCGCCGACTATTCCGATTTCTCCGTCGATTCCGGCGCCGATCCGTCCACCGAGCTTGTCGATCGGGAGCGGCTCGAGGAGGCGATGCGGGAGTATCTGGACTCAGAAGGTCTGAAGACGGACTGGGCGGCGGTCACCGAGGCCCCGAGCCAGTCGCTGATCGTGTCGCTGGCGATGGGTTGTCCGTTCGCGCCGAATGAAAAACAGGCGCTCCTTGAAGCGCCGAACGCAGCCGACCGCGCCGATTGCCTCATCGCCCTCATGGAAATGTCGAGCGGCGAAGACGGCGGCGACACGCCGCTGCAATAGGCTGCGATTGAGAGGGTTTGCATGACGACGGAAGAGCAGGGGTCGGAAGGCGCGCCGGAACATGCGCCGGAAAGCCCAGCGGGCGGGCCGAAAAGCGGCGCCGGGGCGGAAGCCGGCGTGGTCGCGGAAGTCGATCCGAAGCTGCTCGAAATCCTCGTTTGCCCGAGCACCAAGAAGCCTCTCATCTACGACCGGGCGCGCGGCGAACTCGTCAGCGCCGCGGCGGGCGTCGCCTTCCCGATCCGCGACGGCGTGCCGATCATGCTGATGGGCGAGGCGCGGCCGCTGGAGGAGTCGGAGCTTGCGCGCCTGAAGGCGCGTTAGAGCCCGTTTGAAAAAGCCGGCAAAGTCCCCCGTGATCGGATAATCAGACGTGCGTCGGCAGACGCAAAGGCCGGTTCGGGCTCTGTGTCTTATAGACTAAGAGCCTGAACCATACTGTCGCGGGGAAACGAACGTCTGATTATCTGTCGCCGAGTGGGTCACAGCCAATCTCAAACAGGCTCTTAGAGCCCGGTTGAAAAAGCCGGCAAAGTCCCCCGTGATCGGATAATCAGACGTGCGCCGGCAGACGCAAAGGCCGGTTCGGGCTCTGTGTCTTATAGACTAAGAGCCTGAACCATATCGTCGCGGGGAAACGAACGTCTGACTATCTGTCGCCGAGTGGGTCACAGCCAATCTCAAACAGGCTCTTAGCCCTTCGGCGCAATTCCCGTACGCGTTCGCCGGCATTTCTCGGAGCAGTATTTCACCGCCGGCCAGTCGCGCGCCCACTTTTTTCGCCAGGCGAAGGGCCGTCCGCACACGCAGCAGGTCTTCTCCGGCAGGTTCTTCTTGGTGAAGGCGCGGCGTCGCTTCGTGTCCATAGGCATCCACTCAGGCTAGATCATCGGGCAGTTAATCGAAATCGCCAGATGATCTGGAGTCTTTCGCCGCCGCGCCGGGTTATGCGAGAAAACGAACGCTATTTTTTCGCCCGGCGCTCTGGCGGCCAAGGCGATCAGGCGGGCGCGGCGTTCACATCCGCGCGATCGGGCGCCATGATTTCGCCCCGCGAAGAGGATCGTTCCGCCTTGTCGCACGGGTCAATTGGGCCGAGTAGAGGCGGCTTGGTCTTTTCCCGCGCGCCGCTACATCCGTGACCCTAAGGAGGCGACATGATGTTCACGCCAGCCACGCTCGCCGCAGGCTTCGCCGGGGCGTTGCTCGCCGCAAACGCCATCGCGCAGGAGGCGGACGGCGCCGTCGAAACCGCCGCTGACGCGGCTTTCGAAGCGCCCGCCGCCCAAGCTGCGCCCGCCGAAGGCGTTGAAGAGACGCCGGGCGGCGACGCCCTCATCGATCCTGAGGCGCCTGAACTCGTAACGTTCGCGGACGAGAGCGATGAGGAGATCGTCGACCGCGTCGTCGGCTATCTGCAGGCGCTGACGACGCTGCAAGCGGAGTTTATTCAGGTTTCGCCGTCGGGCGCGGTGTCCGAAGGCGATCTTTGGCTGCGCCGGCCGCGGCAACTGCGCATGGAGTATGCGGGCGAAGACGAGCCGCCGCTCGTCATCGTGGCGACGCAAGGAAATGTCTATGTGCGCGACAATGACCTCGACACGACGGACCTTTACCCCATCAGGACGACGCCGCTTCGCTATCTGCTGACCAAAGATTTGACTGCGGATGAGCTGAGCGTCGCCGGCGTCAATCGTTATCCCGGCGCCGTAGACGTCACCTTGATCGACCCGGAAGGCGAGACCGAAGGCGAGATCACCCTGATCTTCGAGGCGCCGGAATTGAAGCTGCGCGAATGGGCGGTCCTCGACCCGCAAGGGCGCTTAACGGTCGTGTCTCTGGAGCGCGTGGAGGAGGGCGTAAAGATCGCCAACCGACAGTTTCGCGTGCCCGACGCAGGCGGCGAGTTTCTGAACCGCTGACCGTCGCGCGCCTTCTTGCCACTTCGTCACAGGCAAGTGTTTTTTGAATTTTTTGCTTGAAAACTACTATGGTGCGGATTTAAGGTAACAGTGCTTGGGCGGCCATACCGAGGACCAGCGTTGCCCCCCCGCTAGCAGGTCCGTGGGCGCCCACCGACGCCGGAACATCCCCTCCCGGCGCAGGCGCAACAGCGCAGCTTGGCGCCCGGTCTTCGGACCGGGCGCTTTTTCGTTTCGGGGGGGGATTGCCGGGCGAATTGTCAGCCGGGTTGATCGGCCGTTCGACCCGGGAAAATGGTTGCGACTGATGGATGACGACGAATTCGACGCGCTGGAGGCCGACCTGCCCGGCCTCGCCAAAGTCGGCGCCTTCGTGCGCGGGCTCGACGCGATCCCATGGTTCGCAAATCTCGGCGAGCCGCTGACGCCCGGCGCCGCCGCCGCGGCGCAGGCCTTTGCGGATGCGCTCGGTTTTCCGCATGCGGATGTGGCGGTGGTGGCGAACTGGGAGGACGCCGCCGCGGCGGCTGAAAATCTCGACTGGAACAGCCCGGCCTGGGAGGCTGAAGAACTGCTGCGCGCGGACGTCACGGCGCGGGCGCTGGACGTCCTGTCCGAGGAGGCGCTGAAATTCTCAATAGCAGCAGCGGCGGACGCCGTCTCAACCGCGGCGGACGCCGCCGTGGAGGAGGCGTCGAGCATCTGGGACGTCGTCGATCCCGCCGTGCGCCAGCTTGCGGTGGGCGCCGCCGTTCAGGCCGCCCATGGCGCGCTCCTCGCGCTTGTCGCTGAAGAGGACGCCGACGAAGAGGCCGACAAGGGCGATGGCGGCCAGGAAAGTCACGCCTTCGCGGCGAAATTCCAGCTCTTTGAATTTGGCCGCTGGCCGATCGGCCTCGCCGGCCAGACGCTGAACGTGTTTTGAGCGTTCAGGCCGCCTGCGCATCAATGAGTCCTCGAACGATGAGGTAACTGCCGGCGACGACGAGCGCGACCTTTAGGCCGCGCTGGAATGTTCGCTCCGGCAGCCGCTTCAGGATTTTCGAGCCGACCCAGGACCCGAGCGCGCCGGCGACGACAATGCCGCCGATGATCGCGGCCCATGGCCCGAACGCGAAGCCGACCGCGCCGAAGGCGAGCGATTTGATCCCATGCTGCGCGGTCATGGCCGCTGCGTGGCTGCCGACGATATTGAGGCGCGCCCACCCCGTCGCGGAGAGCATCGCGGCGGCGATGGGCCCGGTGGCGCCGAAGAACATTGAAAGGAAAGAGCCGACCGCGCCGACGGCGGCGAAGCTGCGCGGGCCAGGCCGCAGGCTCTGCGGCTTCGGGCCAAGGGCGGTCGCCAGCACGAAGCCGCCCACCCCGATCCTGAGCGCCCAGGCCGGCAGGTCCACATAAAGCCGCGCGCCGAGCGCTGCGCCAATGAGGCCGCCGAGCGTGAACCAGCCGATCGCCGGCCACACGACGTGCGCGCGCAGGATGGCGAGACGGCTGGCGTTGGAGGCGAATTGCGCAACCCCATGCACCGGCACCACGGCGATAGGCGGCAATGCGGCGCCCATGATCGCCAGCAGAAGTAGCCCGCCGCCAATGCCCATCGCCGCCGTCAGGGCGGAGGTGAAGAAGCTGGCGATGACGACAAGGCACGCGGCGAGCGGCGAGATACTTTCAGGGATAAGCGCCATGGCGGCGGTCCTAGACCGCTTCGCGGATAAGTGTGTGCGGTAGACGGTTCCCATCCGTCAACTCCGCAGAAGAAGCGCGGCCAAACAGTAACCTAGTTGTGGGCTTTCAAGGGGTTGTCCCTTGGACCGCGCGGCCGCGATGTCACGCCGATCCCTTTTCAATTAAGGGCTGTAAGCCGCAGAGCGGCTTACAGCCCTTAACAAGCCATGGTTTTCAGGCCTTTTGGGCGGTCAAGGGTGAAACCGCTTCGCGGCGCCGTGAGGCGCCCTTGACCGCCCAAAAGGCCTGAAACAATCAGCGTCCGGGACAAGCTGTTGATCAACAACGCCTAGAGCGTTTCCAGGCCAAGTGTGTGCGGTTGGCCGTTCGGAAACGCGCAAAGACAATAACCTAGAGCCACATTCCGATTCTATCGGAATGCGAAAAGCTCTAGACCGCGCGGGGCGGTCCCGCAAATGGCCCGGCCGCTTGCACCCGGCGGTCCGGCGCGGCAGAACCTGCCCACCCATGAAAGTCACCACCTGGAACATCAACTCGGTCCGCCTACGCATCGACGCGGCGACGCGCTTTTTGAAGGAGGAGGCGCCCGACGTCCTTTGCCTTCAGGAAATCAAGTGCGCCACGGATCAGTTCCCGACCAAGGCGTTCGCCGCGGCCGGCTATCCCCATTGCGCAGTCCACGGCCAGGGCGGGCATCACGGCGTCGCGACGGTTTCCCGCGCCCCCTTCAAGAAAGTCGACAAGCTATTCTTCTGCGGCAAGGAGGACGCCCGCCATGTGAGCGTCGCCACCGAAGCGGGGATAACCATTCATAACTTTTACGTCCCGTCGGGCGGGGATGAACCTGATCCTGCGCGGAATGAAAAGTTCGACCACAAACTGCGGTTTCTTGAAGAAATGCGCGAGCGCATGCGCGTGGGGCCCCGCGCGAAGGCTGTGCTTGTCGGCGACCTAAACGTCGCGCCTTTCGAGAACGACGTCTGGTCGCACAAGCAGCTTCTGAACGTCGTCTCCCATACGCCGGTTGAAACGGACGCCCTCAATGCGCTTCGCGACGACGGCGGCTGGATCGACGTTGCGCGCGAACATGTGCCGCAGTCGGAGAAGCTCTATACGTGGTGGTCCTATCGGGCGCGCGACTGGCGCGCGTCAAACCGGGGCCGGCGCCTCGACCATATCTGGGTCACCAGAGCGCTGAAAAAGGCGGCGACAGGAAACGGCGCGACCGCGTTCTCCGTCTCGGAGGACTGCCGGGGCTGGGAAAAGCCGTCCGACCACGTTCCCGTTTCGTTGACGCTGAACACCTAGGACGGGGCGGCCGTGCGCGGATATTTCGGGGTCGGATCGGAGCGGATCTCAAAGGCGATGAATCTTGGCGCTGTCCTGCGCACCGCCCACGCCTTCAACGCCTCCTTCGTTTTCACGATTGGCGCGCAGCATCGGGCTAAGGAGATCGTCAATTCTGACACCTCCCATGCGGACGATCATGTTCCGCTCTACGAATGGGCGTCGGCGGAGGAAATGCGCCTGCCCAAGGGGTGCGCGCTTATCGGCGTCGAGCTTGATGCGCGCGCCGTCGATCTGCCGAGTTTCCGTCATCCGCCGCAGGCGGCGTATCTTCTGGGCCCGGAAAAGGGCAGCCTTTCCGAGGCCGCTGCGAAGCGCTGCGATTACCTCGTCAAGATTCCGACGAAATTCTGCGTCAATCTCTCCGTCGCCGCGGCGCTCGTCATGTACGATCGGACGCTGGCGCTCGGCGGCCATCCGCCGCGCGTCAGGCCCACGGAGGGCGCGCCGCCGGTTGAAGACTGGGCGCGCCGGGGTCCTCGATAAATTGTCCCTAAAGCGTCGTCGCGTCGATCGGAATCGGGACGGCGCTTTAAGTTTTTTGTTTTCCGCGTTCCCGAACGGCCAACCGCGCACACCTGGCCTGGAAACGCTTGGATAGGCGGCCCCTCGACTGCGGCGCCGATGCGGACGCGCGCCTGATGGGCTCGGGCGACGCTCGATAAGATTGCCGGCTTCGTCTCCCGAAATGACAAACGCCGCCGCGTCCTTCTCGGACGCGGCGGCGCTGGCGTCGCCCCTCCAAGCGCCCGTGCGGGCGCTCGCGCAAACGAAGTATTCTAGTTAGCGGCGGCCGCGGCGCTTCACCGCGCGCTTCTTCTTGGCGGGCGCCTTGCGCTTCGCAGGCGCTTTTTTCTTGGCGGCGGCCTTCTTGCGCGCCGGCGCGGCCTTGCGCTTCGCGGGCGCGCGCTTCTTGCGCGGCGCCGGGGCGGCGTCCTGCATCTTGTCGAGGGCGTCCGCGTAGGCGCCGAGGGCCTTCATGAATGCGGCCTGCTGCGTCTTCGGAAGAACCGAAAGCGCCGCCGATTCGGCCTTGTTCACGCTGTTCATTGCGCCTTGCAGCATGCGGCGGCCGGCGGCGGTGATGCTGACCGCGTTCGCGCGCGCATCTTCCTTGGTGCGCGAGCGCGACAGCAAGCCCTTATTGATCATCCGGGCGATCATGTCGGCGAGGGTCGACCGGTCGATGCCGGTCGCGCGCACGAGGTCGGTCTGGCTGAGGCCTTCATTCTGCGACACGGTGTGCAGAACTTCGAACTGGCGCGGCGTCGGGCCCTTTGAGCCGACTTCCTTCGAATAAAGATCGTGGGCGTATTGCTGCGCCCGGCGCAGAAGGTGGCCCGGCGATTTCCGCAAATTGTAAGGCATTATCAAGAGTCTCCGTCTTTGGCCCGTCGTTTCGACCGTCGGCCCTTGCTGGTTTCTGGCGTCCCGCCGGCGGGGCGATCGCTCCCTCGCGGCGCCATTTCACCGATCTAGGCGTCGCCGACCTCCACGCCCGCCCGGACGCTTCGCTCGGCGCGCCGGCCTCCGCCCGAACATCGATCCGCCCCCTGCTGGATCGATTGCGACCCGACTTAGGACGCATCGAATGGAAACCGTTACACGGCGTATCCCGTAAACTCATGGAGGGACGCGCGCACCGTAGATGATTTGCTGGCGGATCGTAAATATAACATTGCCGATTACCCGTCATCGACAATAATGCAACACAGCTGCGAATTGTCTTCAGTTTTCTGACCTGAGCGGACCTTCCGCAGGCGATCCGTTCGAATCCGTACCGTGCGAAGCCTGATCATCGCCGACGCAGCGCATCGCCGACGCAGCGCATCGCCGCATCGCGGCGCGCCCTCGGATAATCGGGAGGCGGACGCCTTTTATCCGCAAGCCAGGGGCGTCCGAATGGCGCGCCGAAGTTCAACGCGCCTGGTCGCCGGCTTGCTTTCGCCGTCCCCGCAGGATTGGCTATCGGGAAAGGGCTGAAAGGCGGACCCAGATGCCGGATTTTGCGAAGACGCCGAATTTCATCGATGCCGTTCCTGACGGAGACGACCGGACGCGCTCCGTGTGCGGGACGTGCGGTTTCGTCGATTACCGCAACCCGAAGATCGTCGTCGGATCGGTTGCGGTCCGGGACGGGCGCATCCTGCTTTGTCGGCGCGCCATCGAGCCGCGCAAGGGATTCTGGACGCTGCCGGCAGGGTACCTGGAAGTGAATGAGAGCGTCGAGGACGGCGCGCGCCGCGAGGCCTATGAGGAGGCGCGCGCGCATCTGGAGCTTGATCGCGTCCTTGCGGTCTATTCCGTCGAACGCATTTCGCAGGTGCAGATCATGTTCCGCGCGCGGCTTTCCCGGCCGGACATCGCGCCAGGTCCGGAGAGCGAGGAAGTCGGCATGTTCGCGTGGGAGGACATTCCCTGGGCCGACATCGCGTTTCCAACGGTGGGCTGGGCGCTGCGCCATTGGCGCCAGACGAAGGACCTCGACGCCTTCGCGCCTTTTTCAAATCCGATCGACGGCGTTTGACGGTCGGGCCTATTCGCCCGCGGCGTTTTCCGCCGCCTTCAGGTGGCGCGCGAGAAACGGGCCCTGCGCCGCGGCGAAAAGGATGTTGATCGTCGTGAAGCCGAAAAGCTTCGCCTGCACCCAGATAGGTTCGCCCGGGCAGGTGGGCCCGGCGTTATAATCGCAGTCGCGCATCAGCCAGCGCCAGAGCGCCTCGTGGACGACGGCGAGCGCGGCGAAGAAGATCGCATACCGTTTGGTCAGCGTGATCCACGCCGCATCGGGCAAATGCAACGCGCCGTCAAACGCCGCCTTCAGGAGGTTTCGGCCCGACGCGAGGCCGCCGCCGAGGGTCGCCGCGAACAGCGCGTAGGCGATTGTCGGCTTCATGTAAAAGAACGTCTTGTCTTTCAGGAAAAGGGTCAGCGAGCCGAGCAGGACGACCATCACGAAACTGATGATGAGCATCGGCGCAACCCGACGCTCCCGCCAAAGGCTGTAGCCGAAGGCGACGGCGAAGACCGGCATGTAGGCGATCAGCGCGGCGAAAAGCTCGCCCCCTTCCGGCACGGCGATATCCCGTCCCAGGATCGCGCCGGCGATGGGCGCCACCCGCTTGCCGAAGAAATAGACGACGAAAAAGACGGCGAGCGGCCCGAGGTCGACGAGATACTTCGCCGTCTGGGACATGCGCCGGTTGGGTTGCTCTGCGTCGCTCATTATTGGTCTCCGGAAGACAGGGCGCGTCAGGCGGCCCGCGGGGCGCGGTCGGCGCCCGCAAGCGCGTCGGCGAACGCCGCGGCGTCGAAGGGCTGCAGGTCGTCGACGCCCTCGCCGACGCCGACGAAATGAATTGGGAGCGGGTGCTTGTCAGCGAGCGCCACGAGGACGCCGCCGCGCGCGGTGCCGTCGAGCTTGGTCATGACGACGCCGGAGACGTCGGCGATCTCCTTAAAGGCCGCCGCCTGGCTGAGCGCATTCTGTCCCACCGTTGCGTCAAGGACGAGCAGCGTCGAGTGCGGCGCGTCCATGTCGAGCTTCTTCAAGACCCGGACGATTTTGGCGAGTTCGTCCATCAGCTCCTTGCGATTTTGCAGCCGGCCGGCCGTGTCGATGAGCAATACGTCGGTTCCCGCCGCCTGGGCCTCTTTGAGGGCGTCAAAGGCGAGGCCCGCCGCGTCCGCGCCCACGTCCCGCGCGATGACTGGGGCGCCGACGCGCCCGCCCCAGGCCGCGAGCTGTTCGATCGCTGCGGCGCGGAACGTGTCGCCGGCCGCGAGCATGACGGATTTGCCCTCCGCCATGAACTTCGCCGCGAGTTTGCCGATGGTCGTCGTTTTGCCGGCGCCGTTGACGCCCGTCATCAGAATGACATGCGGCCGTTTCGCCAGGTCGACCTCCAGCGGCTGCTGCAACGGCGCAAGCGCGCCGGCGACAATCGCGGCGAGGGCGCTGCGCACTTCCTCGTCGCTGACGTCTTTGTCGAAGCGGTCTTTCGCGAGCTCCGTCGTCACCTGCGCCGCGATGTTGACGCCGAGATCGGCGGAGATGAGGAGGTCCTGAAGCTCTTCAATTGCGTCATCGTCGAGCTTGCGCTTGGTGAAAATCGACGTGACGCCATCGGACAGCTTGGAGGAGGAGCGCGAGAGGCCGCGCCTGAGACGCGAAAACCAGCCCGCTTTGGCCTCTTCCTGGATTTCATCGGGCGCCGCCGCTACTGGCGCCGCTTCAACGTTCGCCTGCGCCTGGCTTGCGTTCGGCGCGCCAGGGTCAGGCGCATACGGATCGGCCACTGGCTCGGCGGCGGGCGCAGGTTCGTGTGGCTCGGCCTCCGCCCTCGTATCTTCCGGGAGGACTTCTAAGACGTCGTCCGCGGACGGCGGGGCGGCCTCTTCCTCAGTCCGCGCCGCGCCGGCGTCGTCACTGGCGATTTCGGCCGTATCGCCAACATCCGTCGCGGGCGGCGTCTCCCCAGCGACGTCGCCTGGCGCGCCTTCGGGCGCGTCCTTCTTGCCGCCGCCCTTGAACAGCCGTGAAAAGAAATTGTCCGCCATCGTCCGTTTATCCTGTCGCCGCAAGGGCCGGCGCAGCTATCCGGCCTCTCAGGCCGCGGCCCTTCCCATAGGTTTGAACCTCGACGCAGACGAGGCGCCCCACCAGGCCCTCCGGCGTCGGCCCGTCCAGGGCGACGGCTGCGAAATTCCCTAGCCGCGCCGTACCGCCGGTCTCAAGGACGCCATCGACGCAAGCGCCTGCAAGCGACGACAGAAACCGAGCCGTCGCCTCGGCGCCTGCGTCTCGCAGCCGCCGCGCGCGCGCCTTTACAAGTGCGCGGTCAAGCTGCGGCATGCGCGCGGCCGGCGTGCCCTTGCGGGGCGAGAACGGGAAGACGTGCAGATAATTGATCCCGGCCTCGTCGATCAGCGCAAGGCTGTTTGCGAACATCTCCTCCGTCTCCGTTGGAAAACCGGCGATGATGTCCGCGCCGACGGCGATCTCCGGGCGCCGCGCCCGAAGGCGGGCGCAAAGATCGATGATGTCGCGCCGGGCGTGGCGGCGCTTCATCCGCTTCAGGATCATGTCGTCGCCCGCCTGAACGGAAAGGTGCACGTGCGGCGCGACGCGGTCATCGCCGGCAAGGCGGTCGAAAAGTGCGTCGTCAATCTCCGCCCCGTCGATGGACGACAGCCGCAGGCGCTTGACGGCGGGAACCGCGTCGAGCACCGCCGAGACGAGCGCGCCGAGGGCGGGGCCATCGGCGAGGTCCGTTCCCCAGGAAGTGATGTCGACGCCGGTCAGGACGAGCTCTTCATGGCCGGCCTCGGCGAGCGCGCGCGCCTGGGCGATGACGTCGGTGACCGGCGCGGAGCGGGCGTTGCCGCGGCCATAGGGGATTGCGCAGAAAGTGCAGCGATGATCGCACCCGTTCTGCACCTGGAGAAACGCGCGCGAGCGGTCGCCATAGCCGGGCATCAGCTGCGGCGCGGTCGTCCGCACGCTCATGATGTCGTCGACGAGGAGGGCCGGCTCGCGCCCGCGTGGCTCGCCGGTGAGCCGCGCCCAGGTTTGCGGCGAGAGTTTGGAGGCGTTGCCGACGACGGCGTCGACCTCCGGCATGGCGGCGAAGCCGTCCGGGTCGATCTGCGCGGCGCAGCCGGTGACGAAAAGGCGCGCGTCCGGGCGCTCGCGCCGCAGGCGGCGGATCGTCTGGCGCGACTGGCGCGCCGCTTCGTTGGTGACGCCGCAGGTATTGACGATGACCGCGTCGTCGGCGTCCGTGTCGGCGAGCGCGCGCCGCATCGCCTCGCCCTCGGCGAGGTTGAGGCGGCAGCCCATCGAGACAACGTCGAGGCGTTGCGGTTTTCCCTGGAGCGACATGCGAGGGGATGTAGGCGGCGAAACGCGGATTGTCGAACGCGCTGTGGCCGCGGGGCGGCTCTTATGACGCGGCGTCGCCGCGCCGGAGCGCCGGGCCGAGCGCCCGCATGACGCGGTAGAACGCGCCATCGGAGAGGGCGGATTGCGCCTCGGCGATCGCCGGCGCGTCTTGCGCGCCGTCATCTTCCTCGGCGTGGCGGGCGAGGGCGAGCGCCACTTGCGTCCTGGCGGCGACGGGATCGGTGGCGCCGGTCACCGCCAGTTGCGCCGCGTAATAGGCTTCGGCGAGCGAGGAGGTGACTTCGTGCGGCTCAAGCGCTTCGCGAAGCCGCAGCACATTGACGTTTTCCGTGGCGATCCTGAGGCGGCTTTCGCGCCTGCCATTCTCTATGACCGCGCCGTTGACCATCACCGTTTCAAACGGCCGCAGCTTGAGGATCAGCCCCGACATCTACCTCGCCCTCCCGCGCGCTCACTCCGGTTAGCATGTCAGAAGGAATGCCTAACGGAGCGTTAACTGGCGTTTTGGAAGGAAAATGGCCGGCGGCGAAACTATCGCGCGTTCATGTTTGTCCGCGCCGGGAACGCGAACCGGATTTCGGAGCGCGCATCTTGTCCGAAGAGCGATCCCCACTTTTCGGAACTCCCTTTAGTTCTCCATCGCGAGCAGGATCACGACGCCGAAGATCGTGAAAATCGCGAGCGGAAAAAAGGCGCCGATGACGGGCGGGATCGCGCCCAGCTTGCCGAGGGCGATAAGGAGGTTTTCCGCGACGAAATAGCCGAAGCCAAGCGCCGCGCCCATCGCCGCGCGCAGAAGCTGGGCGCCCGAACGCATCACGCCATAGCCCGCGATCGCGCCGAGGAGCGGCATGATGAGCGTCGAAAGAGGCTTTGAGAACCGAGCGAACAAGGACGTCATCTCGTCGGATGCGTCCGCTTCATTGCGCCGGAGTTCGCCGATCTGCTTCATGAGATCGGGAAGCGCGGTGCGGTCGGGCTTCAGCGTCATCGCGAAGAGGATGTCAGGATCGAGTTCGGTCTCCCAGGTCTTCTCGTCGATCAGCCGCCCAGGCTCGCCGGTGACCGACAGCGAGCGGACATTGCGCAGCGTCCAGGCCGCTCCGTCATGGACGGCGGACCGCGCCTCCTCGACGGCGTCGGCGAGGCCCTCCGCATCAAGACGGTAGACGATCAGCCCGTCGAGCCGCACGACGCCGTTGGCGCGTCCGGCGCTCGCCGCATCGATGAACTCGTTGTCGAGGGCCACCTGCACGCCGGTGCGCGTGTCGGTCTGCGGCGGCAAGTCTACTTGGTAGTCGTTCGCCTCCCAGTAGGTCAGCTCTTTCGTGGCCCGCACGACGACGGTTTCGTGGAACGTGAAATGGGCGGCGACGACGAGCCCGCACGCGACGAAGATCGGCCATAAAACGCGTTGGGCGGACATGCCCGCCGACCGCATGATGGTGATCTCGCTTCGCTGGTTCAGCGCGGAGAGCGTGGCGACCGCGCCGAGAAGCGCGGCGAAGGGCGTGAACTGGCTGGCGATCTGAGGCGCGCGCAAGGAGATGTACTTCGCCATCGAACGCCAGTCGGCGCCTTCGGCGGCGTAAATCTCCGTCGAGTTATTCAAAAGGTCCAGCATCTGAAGGATCACGATGAAGAAAATCAGGAGGCCGATGAATCTCGTCGCGAACATTCGCCCGACATACTGCACGAAGACGCCGGTTGGCTGGCGCGTTGCGCCGCGGCGCTTATGCGAACGGCGTTTCTTTCGTGGCGCAGGCGTCACGCGGACCTCAGAGAGGGCGTCGGCTCGTCCTTGGCGAGGGAGCCGTCGGCCGAGACCCGGATCGGATGGCGGCCCTGGCGCGCAATGACTTTCGCCGTCCGCGCCTGATCGATCGAACCTGAATAGAGCGCGATGCTGACGCCGAGAAAAAGCGCGATGAGGCCCCACATCGACACATAGGGCGAGAGTGCGCCTTCGGCCGCGACCACCTGGCCCCATTCCTCCAGAAGCTCGTGATAGACGATAAGGATCGCGACCCCGATGATCGGCTTCAGGCTGGAGGCGCGCCGCCGTCCCGTCACGCCCATGGCGACGGCGAGGATCGGCATGACGAGAAACGTCAGGGGGTGGATGAGCCGCCAATGGAATCCGGCTCGATACTCGTTCCACCTCGCGTCCTCGCGCGGCGCCGGGCTGCGCATGAAATTCCAAAGCTCCGTAAACGTCACTTCGTCCTTGAGGTCGCCGCGGGGCCTGAAGGATGCGATCTGCGGCAGGTCGATCTCCACGTCAAATGATTCGAAGTCGAGCGTTTCGGCCTTGGCGCCGGCGGGGCCGATGAAAAGCTGTCGGCCGCGCTCAAGCTGCATCAGAAGACGGCTGACGTCCGGGGAGGTGGAGATCGATCCGTTCTCCGCGGTGATTATTGTGCGCGCGCCGTCCTCGTCCTCGGTCTTGAGGAAGATATCCTCCGCGCGCCTGGTCTCTGCGTTGACCGAGCCGAGGCGGATGACGGCGTCATCGGAAATCTCGACGAATTCGCCTTGGGGTATCTTGATGCCGAGCGCGCCGCTCGTGACGTCGAAGCGCAGCTGCCGATACTGATAGCCGGCATAGGGCTGGACATAGCCGACGAGCAGAAAGTCCAGCGCCATAAGGACGGCGACGAGCAGATAGACCGGCCGCATCAGCCGTCCGAAAGACGCCCCGCTTGACGACAGTGCGTCAAGTTCGCTGGAGAGCGACAGATTTCTGAACGCCAGCATGATGCCCAGAAACGCGCCGAGCGGCAGGGCGAGGCTCAGATAATGCGGCAACAGGTTTGCGAGCATCCGCCAGACGACGTCGACGGGCCCCTGCTCGGCGAGCACGAAATCGAACAGCCGCAGCATCTGCTCCAGCAGCAAGAGCATGCCCGCGACGCAGAGCGACAGGATGAGGGGCGTTGCGATGGTGCGCAGGATGTAGCGGTCCAGCAATGCCATGGGCGCGGTCGACGTCCATTTCTCTAACCGGCGCCTTTCTTCGTCTTATGGGCGCCGTTTCGGCGCTGAGGCGCCGGCGCGCCAGGGGACGCGCGTCCACCTGCAATACGCGGGCCCGTGCGCTCTGTTCAAGTCTTGCCGTCGCCTCGCGCGCCTTCGGCTCGACACGCGTCCGAGGCGCTGCGCCCGGCGCGCTCTCCCGGACCGGGAATCGGCGCTTCGCGCGCGTCATGGGCGGTCGCGAAGAAGAGCGCGAAATTGAACAACTGCGACAATCCCGCCTCCGCGACGAGCATGCCCGCGATGGCCGCCTCCGGCGCGCCGGTGATGCTGGCGAGGGACAGCGCCGCGCCGAGGAAGACGAGGTCCTGGTTCGGCAGAAACGGAATGCGGCTGAGGACAAGCTGCAACGCAATAAAGATAAACCAGGCGACATAGTCCGCCGTCGGCAGCGCCGCCGCGTACATCGCCGCGTGCAGCGCCATGACGATGACCATGCGGCCGCTATGGATGCAGATGAGGTCGACCGCCGTGCGGCGGTCGACATGGAGGACCCGGCGGCCGAACGCCATCACCGCCGCAACCAGGACGAACGAGGACAGGAACGCCAGCGAGAAGAGCGCCACTGCGCCGGGCAGCGCGTCGAGGCCCGGTTGTAGCCTGTCGCCGGCGGCGAGCGCGACGATGAGCGCCACGGTGGCGAGGTTCGATGCGAATGCGGAGAGAATATTGTTGTCCTTGACGCCTTTCAGAACGACGGGGTCTGAAAGGCCAAGGCGGCGGCGCGCCCATAACGTGAAGAACGCCTCGCCCGAATATCCCATCACCGCGAAATTGTAGACGCGCTTGCGCACGAATGCGGTGACGTGGGGCCACAGCCGAATCCCCCACACCCGCTCATAGGCCGGGATCTCGGACAGCGGCAGGGCGAAGAAGCGCAAGACGAAGAAAAGGTAGAACCAGGGCGAGACTGGCAGGTTGTCGATAACCTCGCCCCAGCCGACCTGCGTCAACTTGTAGACCAGGTAGGCGATGACGCCGACGAGCATCGCCTTGCGCGCCAGCGCCAGCGCGCGCTGAACCGACGGCCGCGAGCGGATGCGGCTCCAGCGGCCTGCGGCTCGCCTATGGAATGCTTCGTCGATCATCCGCCTCGCGCATCATCGTTCAGGGGCCGCTTCGGCAGTCAAAAAAGAGTCACAGCATGGATGCCGCCCATGCGGCAAATAAGGCGCCCCCGCGCATGTATCGAAGGATTCGCTGCGCCGAGGGTCCGGCCGGCGGCCGCGTCAGGCGGCTAGCCGCCGCCGGCGCGCGTTGATCAGCGCGCTATAATGGCTCAACAGCCTATCCACATGATCGCCGGGTTCGTCGATCCGGTTTGCGCCCGCCCGCGCGGCAAGGGCGATTTCCCGGCGATCCCGCGCCGTTATCCTGGCGAGCGCCTCGGCGCACGCCGCCGGATCGCCGGCGCGATAGGTTTCCGCGAACGCCGGGTGGGCGAAGTCGGCCGCGCCGCCGAGATGCGGCGCGACAAATGGCAGGCCGGAACAAAGGGCCTCGGCGACGACAAGCCCGAAGGTTTCCGCAGCGCCGCCATGGACGAAGAAATCGGCGCTGGCGAGGTGTTCGGCCACGACGCTTCTGTCGCCGATGTGGCCGGCGATGTGGACGCCCGCATACTCCAACGCCTGTCGTCTGACGGTGCGCCAGGCCGGCCCGTCGCCGATAATGAAAAGGCCTGCCGGGCGCTCGCGGGAAAACCGTCCGAACCCTTCCATAATGACGCCGAGTCGCTTTTCGGGATGGTGCCTGCTGACGGCGATGAACAGGGGCGCAGTAGGATCCTCAACGCCGCACTTGCGCAGCATCTCCATACGCAGCTGATCGTTCCTGAGGCGCGGGCTGAAGGCGTGCTTCTCAACGCCGAGCGGGATGACGGTCGGCGCGCCGATCCTGTGGCGGCGAAGACGGTCCGCATACCATTCGCTGGCGACGACGACGGAATCGAATTCGCCGGCGAGCCGGCGCAGATACGCCCAGAACCAGAAGCATAGCTGGTCGAGGCGCTCTTCCCTGATCTTCGGACTGAACAGCGAATGCGGATAAACGGCCACCGGGTCCTGGTGGAGGAACAGCGCCCGGGCCGCGTCGCCGCGCCACCCTCCGGCGATCCAGGCGCCCTTCCAGGTGGAGGAGGCCTCAAGGACGTCCGGCTTGATCTCGTCGAGCAGCTGATGGATCGGCTTGGGGTTCGAAAACAGATGATAGCGGTGATCGAACGCGAGGGTCGGCGAGCGCACCCAGATCACTTCCCCGCCGCGCCGCCTTTCGCGCCTGTCCGCGGGCCCGGGCGCAATGATGGTCGCATCGCAGCCTGCGGCGGCGCACGCCTCAAGCTTCTGGTGGACGTAGGTTTTGACCCCGCCGCCGAAGTCGCTGAAAAATTCGGAAACGTCGACAAGCTTCATGGAAGTAGCGCCCCACTGCGGACTTAGTCTTGGTGTTTAGGTCCGCAATTCCCCGCCGAGAAGTTAACGACGGAGGATTTTGCGATCAACTTTCGGTGCGCGACATCGCCGCGCGATAGTTCTCTATGAGGTCGTCAAGCACGCTCGACCATTCGAATTCAAGGCTGCGCGTCCGGGCCGCCGCGCCCATTTCCCCTCTGAGGCGAGGCGCGGCCGCAAGCGCCTCAAGCGCCGGCGCAAAGCCGTCCGCGCCCGTCGCCGGGTCGACAAGCCGGCCGGTCTCGCCTTCGCCGACGAGCGACAGGCTCCCCGCCGCCGCCGCCGCCACAGTCGGCAAGCCGGACGCCATCGCCTCGAGCGTTACATTGCCAAAGGTCTCAGTGATGCTCGGATTGAAGAAGATATCGGCGCTCGCATAGGCCCGCGCAAGGTCGGCGTCCGCCTGGTAGCCGGTGAAGACCCCTGTCGGCAGAAGCTTTTCAAACCGCGCGCGCTCCGGGCCTTCGCCAACGACGAGAGCCCTGATTTTCGCGTTGCGCGCCGTCGCGGCGGCGACCGCCTCGGCGAAAACGTCAATGCCCTTCTCCAGAACCACGCGGCCGACGAAGGCGACGACCACATCGTCATCGGCGAGGCCAAGGGCGCGGCGCCAGTCGAGGTCCCGCCTGTCCGGATTGAACAGGTCCGCATCGACGCCCCGGGTCCAGATGCGGACGTCCTTGCCGATCCCGTCGCGCAGGAGCTCCTGCCGCATCGATTCAGACGGCGCATAGACATGCGCGCATCGTCCGTAGAGATTGCGCATGTAGGCGGTCAGATACTTCTCAAACCACGCCGCGCCGTAATAGCGCGGATAGGTGTCGAAGCGGGTATGGAACGACGCAACCGGGGTTATCCCGTGGCGCTCCGCGTATTTTAGCGCCTGAAACCCGGCGAGGTCCGGCGCCGAGATATGCACAAGATTGGGGCGAAACGCCTTCAGCCGACGGTGCGCCTCACCGATAATGCCGAACCCGAGGCGGTATTCGCTGCGCGCGCCGGGCAGCGCCATCGACGGAATCGAGATGAGTTCGCCGGAATGCTTGAAGGGCGGGTCTTTGATGGTCGGCGCAAAGACGAGCACGTCATGGCCGCGCGCCTCCAGATGGGCGACCAGCTTGTTCAGCGCCTTGACCGGTCCGTCCACGACGTAATTGTAGTTGCCGGAGAAAAGCGCGACGCGCAGCGGCGCGCCATCGCGGCCTGGGTGATCTGAAGACGTCACGGCCGTTTCCGTCACGCCCCAAGGCGGCCTTCCACCCAGTCCCAGAACAAGGCCGAAATGTCGGCGCCGCCGAACCGCCGCACCTCCTGCACGCCGGTGGGCGAGGTGACGTTGATCTCGGTCATCCAGTCGCCGATGACATCGATGCCGACCAGCGCAAGTCCGCGTTCGGACAGAACCGGCCCGATGCGGTCGCAGATTTCCTGGTCGCGCGCATTCATTTCGATCGCGGCCGCCGTACCGCCCACATGCATGTTGGACCGCGTTTCGCCTGGCCGCGGTATGCGGTTGATCGCGCCGACCGCTTCGCCGTCGAGGAGGATGATGCGCTTGTCTCCGGCCGACACCGCCGGCAGGAATTTCTGCACCACCATCGGTTCGCGGTAGAACTCCGAGAACATTTCGCAGAAGGCGCTGAAGTTTCCATCATCCGCGGCGACCTTAAAGACGCCTGCGCCGCCATTCCCGTAAAGCGGCTTCATCACGACGTCGCCATGCTCCGCCCTGAAGGCGGCCGCAGCCTCCGCGTCGCGGGTGATGAGGGTTGGGGGCGTCAGATCGGGAAAGTTCGCCACAAAGAGTTTCTCCGGCGCATCGCGGATTGAGCGCGGGTCATTGAGGACGAGCACCTCCGGCGCCAGACGCTCCAGGATCAGCGCGGAGGTGACATAGGCCATGTCGAACGGCGGGTCCTGGCGGATGAGAATGGCGCTCATGCCGGCGAGATTGAGCCGCTGCGGCTCTCCAAGCTCCACATGCGCGCCGTCGGTTCGCTCCAGTTTCGATGCGCGCCGGGCGCGCGCGATAACCCGGCCGCTTTCGAGGCTCAGCTCGTCGGGTGAGAAGGTCCACACTTCCCATCCCCGCGAAAACGCCTCCAGCGCGAGATCGAAGGTCGTGTCGGCATGGATGTCCACGCGCTCGATCGGGTCCATCTGAATGGCGAGGCGGCGGTTGGCCATTTCGGGCGGCTCCTTGGCGTAAGAAGATGCGCGGGCGGGGAGAGCTGCCTGCCCGCCCATTGGCATGCGATCGGTAAATGTGACTGTCGGCGCGCAGATTTCAGCGCGGTTTCAACAATGCTGGCGCGCCGCCGGCGTGGAACTCTATCTCCCGGCCGCGCCTGCGCGTCGCCGGTCTAATGCGGCGGAACCGATGCGTCCATCCCGGCCCGCCAATCCCCGTTAGCGAGGGCGACGGCGCCGTCAACCGGCGGAGGCGTCGATATAAATGATGTGGCTGACGACCAGGGACACGTCGCCGACGGCCCTTGCGGTTTTTAGGATCGATTCAAGCGCCTCCCGGTCGCGGGCGACGCCGATGAGATAGACCGCGCCCTGCGACACCGCGAACTTCACGTCGCCGCCGCGGACCTTGCTGTTGGCGGTGAGCCTCGTCCTCAGGGCCGCGTCGATGCGGGCGTCGCCAAGGCCGCGGCCGAACGACGTCTTGTCGCCGATCAACGTCTCGTCGATTACCTGCACGACGTTCTCGGTGCGGAGCGCGTGCTCAACGAGCCGCCGCTGGGCGGCGGCGTCGCGCACCGTGCCGGTCAGCATGGCGCGGCCCTCGAACACGGTGAGGTCGACGTCGCCAAAGTCATATTGTTGGTCCTCGCCGAGGCGCGCGTCGATGGCCTCATTAGCGTCCATGTCCTGGAAAGAGGCGCTTAACGAGCGGCTCATGGCGCAACCGGAAAGGGAAAGCGGCGCGGCGGACAGGATCGCGAGGGCGAACGCCGTGAGGCGGTTAGACATGGTCGGTCTCCGTACTCGGATTATCACCCGCCCGGCTTGGCGCGGCCCGGTTAACGCTCGGTTAACCGAGGTTAACGCTCGCCGCTCCGCCTGGTCATTCGCCTTCTCGCCAGGCGTCCTTGATGCGTTTCGCCCTGAAGCCCGCCACCGCGACGATGTCGTAGCGCACGGCGAAGGCGTCCGGCCGAAGCGCGCCGCGCGCCTCGGCTTCGGACAGAAACCGCCGCGCCGCGGCTTCGAAACGGCGGCGCGTTCGCGGGTCCACCGCCTCGATTGCGGCGTCGATGTCGCGGCGCGCTTTCACTTCGACAAAGGCGAGCGTCGCCCCGCGCCGGGCGATGAGGTCCACCTCGCCGGTCTTGCGGCGATACCGCCAGGCGACAATGCGATATCCGCGAATGAGATACATTGCCGCGGCGAACCACTCCGCTGCGCGGCCACGCAGTTCTGCGCGGCGGCGCCTGGCGCGTTGGTCCGAGGTCATTCGCGCTCGCGCTTAAGGGCGAGCGCCAGCTGGTAGGCGTCTTTCTTCGCAACGCCGAAGCTCTCCGCCGCTGCGGCGGCGGCGTCCTTCACGGACATTTCCGTCAGCGCATCGGCGAGAAACGCCTCCACTTCGCCCGCTTCCGGTTGCGCTTCGTCGGGCGGCGGGCCGACGACGATGACCACTTCGCCCTTTACCGGCGCCTCGGCGATCTTCTGCGCGAGATAGGGCAGGCCGCCCGTCAACGTCTCTTCGAACTTTTTCGTCAGCTCCCGGACGACCGCCGCATCGCGCGCGCCGAACGCCGTCGCCATCGCGGCGAGGCTCTCTGACAGGCGGCCCGCCGCTTCATAGAAGACGAGGCTTGAGGGCAGATGTCTCAGCTCGTCGAGGAACTTTGCGCGCGCTGCGGCCTTTGCGGGCGGGAAGCCAGCGAAAAAGAAGCGGTCGGTGGGCAGTCCCGCCACGGACAGGGCGGCGATCGCGGCGCACGGCCCCGGTACGGCGACGACGTTCGCCCCGGCCGCGCGCGCTTCGGCCACAAGCTTGTATCCGGGATCGGAAATCAGCGGCGTGCCGGCGTCGCTGACGAGCGCGAACGCCGCGCCGGCGGCCAGCCGCTCTATGATCTCCGGCCGCACGGCCGCCCCGTTGTGATCGTGATAGGCGCGCATCGGCGTCGAGACGCCAAGCGCGGCGCACAGCCGACCCGTCCGGCGGGTATCTTCGCAGAGGATGAGATCGGCGCCCTTAAGCGTCTCGATAAGCCGGGCGCTGACGTCGCCCAGATTGCCGATCGGCGTCGCCGCCACATAGAGGCCTGGCGAAAGCGCGGTCTCCGCCGCGTCGTCCTCCGATGGCCCGACATCTTTCCGCCTTATCGACATGGCATGAAAATGGGGGCGCGCGCCCCGCGCGTCGAGTGTTTACCGGCGCCGGCGGCGCGTCTACCTTTGCGCTGGGGCGGGAACGTCGCCCGCCATTTCATTCCTTCGGAGACCGACATGCGCGCAATTCGACCAACGGCGTTGGCCTTCCTGACGGCCGCCGCTCGGCGCTTTGGACGTGCGGCCGTCGCCGCTGGCGGGCTGGCGGCGCTCGCCGCGTGCGGATCGGACGGCGGCGCAGGTCCGGAGATCGCCGCGCCTGACCGGCCGGTCTATGAGGCGCCCGACGACCGCGACCGGCGGGAATCTGACGAGCGCCGGCGCTATGACTCCGGTGAGTTTATTGAACCGCTGCACATGCAGGGGCGCGAGCCGGTTCGGGTCGGTCTCCTGTTGCCGTTCTCCGCGGAGGCGGAAGGCGCCCGACGCACCGCTTCGGCTATGTTTGATGCGGCCCAGCTCGCCGCCTTCGAGGCCGGCGACACCAGGTTCTTGCTGCTGCCGAAGGACACCAAAGGCACTGCCGAAGGAGCCGCCGCGGCGGCGCGCGCCGCCCTCGCCGAAGGGGCGGAGATCATTCTGGGACCGGTTTATGGACGCTCCGTCGACGCGGCCGCGCAAGTGGCGGCGGCGGCGAACACGCCTGTCATCGCCTTTTCCTCGGACAGCGCGCTCGCCCGCCGCGGCGTTTTCCTGCTCAGCTTTCCGCCCGAACAGGAAGTCGCGCGCATCACCGAATACGCCATGACGAACGGGCTCGACCGCTTCGGCCTCATCGCCCCCGGCAACCGCTATGGCGCGCGCGTAACGTCTTCCTTCCGAAATGAGATCGCGACCCGCGGCGGCGTTCTCGTCCATGAGGAGCTTTATGAGCAGGACGTCGACGCCATGCGCGACCCGGCGCGGCGGCTTGCGCAATACTCCAAGGATGTCGTCCCCGCCGAACTGCGCCACGGATATGACCCGGAAGCGCCCGGCGTCGTGCAGGACGAAGGCTATCAGCGCGGCTATCAGGCGGTGCTGGTGCCGGAGCGCGGCACGCTCCTGCGCGCGCTTGCGCCACTCTTTCCGTACTACAATGTGAATATCAACAAGGTGAAGCTGCTCGGCGTTTCGGCCTGGTACGACCCGCGGCTCACCCGAGAGCCGGCGCTGCGGGGCGCGTGGTTCGCCGCGCCCGATCCGGAGGTCGCCGTCGCGTTCGAGCGGCGGTTCGAAGCCGCCTTTGGCGAACGCCCGCCGCGGCTCGCCTCGCTCAGCTATGACGCGACGCTGCTCGCCGCGCGGCTCGCCCAGGACCCGAACCGCCGCCGTCGCTTCAGCCTGCAGGCGATCGCCGACCCGAACGGCTATTACGGCGCCGACGGCCTCTTCCGTCTGCGCGCAGACGGATCGGTGGAGCGCGGCCTCGCCGTCCTTGAAATTCAGCCGGGCGGGATCAGCGTCATTGATCCTGCCCCGCGCAGCTTCGCGCCGGGCCTGTTCTAACGCCTGAGGGCCGCCGCCTCCCCCGTCATGCAATCCCCCCGTCATGCAATAATGAACGCCAGCGCGTTCGCCCACAGGAGCCCATGAGCCCATGCGCCTGAAGAGTTTCGCCGCCGCCATGCTGATCGCCGCCTCCCCGGCGTTCGCCGAAGACGCGCCCGCGCCTGCGACGAATGACGCTGGCGACGCCGCCGCCGTCCCGGCCCCCGTCGGGGACGAGGCGTCGCTGCTGGAAACGCTGAGGCGCGCCACCCTGCGCGCCGAGGAATTTGCTGACGTCAGGTACGCCTTCACCGCCGAGCGGACGACGCGCGACAAAGACGACGAGCCGCTCACCGTCGTCGCCGAGTTCGATCCGCGCCGTGAGGAAGGCGAATACTGGCGCCTCATCAGCCCGGCGCCGGACGAGGCGGAGAAGAAGGTCCGCAAGGCCATCAAGCGCCTCAACAAGCGCGACAATGGCGACGAAGCCCTCATCTATGGCGGCATGAGCGAACTTAGGGGAATTGAACTCGTCGAGAACGGCGCAGAGACGGCCATATTCGCCTCGCGCGACCTTGGCGAGGATGCGCCGGAAGGCAAGCTTGAGGCGCGGCTCTTCCTCGACAAAGCGGCCGGCTACATTTCAAAGATTGAGGTGCGGACGATAGACTCGTTCAAGCCGCTGCCGATCGTGAAGATAAAGGACCTTCTCCAGGTGCAGGAGTACGCCGCGCCGGAAGGCGATGGGCCGGCGCTGCTCGCGCGGTCATCCTCGCGTACGGTCGGCTCGGCGGCGTTCCGCTCTTTCGAGATGAACGAAGAAACGACGTTCTCGGACATTCGCGCCGTCGACGCCCCGCCGCGCCGGGACAAAGATGACGACGACGACGATGATGATGACGAGGATGAAGGCGACAAGGATCGAGAGACCGATCGCGCCGACGATGCGTGATCGCGCGTCCGCCTAAGCCAGTAACTCGGCCGTCACGGCGTTGAGGACGCGCCGTCCCGCCGCCGTGGCGACAAGGGCGTCATCTCCGCGCTCCAGAAGGCCGTCCGCGGCGAGCGGGTCGATGCGCGCTGACAGTCCGTCGAATTCTCGCTGCGACAGCGCCGCGCCTTCGATGGTCCTAAGGCCCATTGTCACTCGCTCGATGAGCGCGTCTGCGGGGGCCAGCGCCTCGTCGGTCCGGAGGCCGAAACCGTCCGTCTCCACCGCGTCCAGATACGCCGCCGGCTCATGGAGCGTCTCCGTCGCGACGCGCGCGCCGGCTTCGGTAAGCCGGCCATGGGCGCCGGGCCCGACGCCCACATAATCGCGCCCGCGCCAATAGGCGAGATTGTGCCGCGACGCGTAGCCGTCGCGCGCATGGTTCGATATCTCATACGCGACGAGCCCCGCGCGCGCAGTCTCCTCTTGCGTGGCCTCGAAAAAGTCCGCGCCGATATCAGATTCCGGCGGGCGCCAGCGGCCGCGCGCGACCGCCCGCTCAAACGCCGTGCCTGGCTCGACCGTTAATTGGTAAGCGGAGAGATGCGGCGCGCCGCAAGAAAGCGCGTCGCGCAGCGCACGCCGCCACGCCGCCGGCGTTTCTTCCGGCAGGCCGTAGATAAGGTCGAAACTGACGTTCCCGAACGTGGCGAGCGCCGCGTCAAGCGCGCTCCTCGCCGAGGCGCCATTATGATTGCGGCCGAGAAAGGCGAGGGCGGCGTCTTCGAACGACTGAACGCCGAGCGACAGGCGGTTGACGCCGGCTCTGCGGAAGGCGGCGAAACGGGCGCGCTCCGCATCCGTCGGATTGGCCTCCAGCGTGATTTCTAAATCGCCGCTGGCTGTCCACATGGCGCGGCAGGTTTCGATGACCTGCGCGATCATGTCCGCCGGCGCCAGCGACGGCGTGCCGCCGCCGAAATAGATGCTGCCAAGGGCCCTCGGCCCGGTGCGCATCCGCCACGCCTTCAACGTCCGGACGAGCGCGCGCGTCCAGCGATCCGCATCGACATCGCGATTGCGCCGCACATTGAAGTCGCAATAGGGACAGATGCGCGCGCAGTAGGGCCAGTGGATATAGACGGCGAGGTCCTGCATGTTGCGCTATCTAAAGCGTCGTCGCTTCAATTGGAATCGGGACGACGCTTTAAGTCTTTATTTTCGCGCGTTTCCGAACGGCCAACCGCACACACTTGGCCTGGAAACGCTTTAAGGCATGCCTCCGTCAGCTTACGGAAGGCGTCGGCGCGGTGAGAAAGCGCGTGCTTCCTGTCGGGCTCCATCTCGCCGAAGGTCCGCCCGAGCCGCGGATAAAGGAACATCGGGTCGTAACCGAAGCCGCGGGCGCCCCGCGGCGGCCAGACGATTTCGCCCGCGACCTCGCCAAGAAACGTCTCCTGATGGCCGTCCGGCCAGGCGAGGCACAGGCAGCACACGAACCTTGCGGACCGGTCCGGCGTTTGGGCCTGTCTCAGCGCCGTCTCAACCCGCAACATGGCGCGGCGAAAGTCGCGCGGCCCCCCGGGCGTGTCCTCCGCCCAGTCCGCGGCGTAAACGCCTGGCGCGCCGCCGAGCGCCGCAACCTCGAGACCGGAATCGTCCGCGAGCGCGGGCAGGCGCGCGGCCCCGGCGGCCGCATGGGCTTTGATTGCGGCGTTCTCGGCGAACGTGGTTCCGGTCTCCGCCGGCGAGGGCAGGCCAAGTTCCCCCGCCGAGATGGCGTCAACGCCGAAGGGGCGCATCAAGTCATTGATTTCACGCACTTTTCCTGCGTTATGGGAGGCGATGACGAGTCGTCCGGGCGCGAGGCGACGGGCCATATCCGATGAAACCTTATTCTTTCTCGATGAACTTTTATCGTTTTTCGGCAAAAAACGCTTGCGCTGCCGCCAAGTTCGTTTATATCGAAAAACGATAATAGCCAATGTCCGGCGGTTTCGGCCCGGACGGGCTGCAAGGAAGGATCGCGAAAGATGGCCTGGTCTCGTGCGGCGATAGGGGCGTTGTTGGCGGCGGCGGCGATGGCGGCCCTGCTCTCGACCGTCCGCGTGGGGCCGAGCGACGGCGCAGGCGCGTCCGCGTCGGGCTATGGCGTCGGTTCGGAGCGGTCGTCCTGCGCGCGGGCCCTGTGCGGACCTCTTTTCTACTGACGGCGGCCGCGTGACGGCATTGGCGGGAGGCGCGCCATGAAGGCCATCGGCAAGGGGTCGATCGCCTCTATTCTCGCGACAATTCTGCACCTTGTACGGATTGTTCTGTTCGCCGCATTCGCCGGCCTGTCGATCGCGCTCAGCGTTATGGGCCTTGCCGCGGCGATCGCTCCCTTCGTATCGGAGGGCGCGCGGATCGCCGCTGAGGTGCTCATCGATCCTGAGGACCTCCTGAACGTGGCGTCGCACTTCGTCACCTTCGGCGTCCTACTTTATGTCGTGAACAGACTTTTGGAGGTGCTGAAGACGCTGCGCTTCGAGACGCCGTTCACCCCGGAAAACCCGAGCCGCTTCAGGCGCATCGGCATCGCGCTCCTCATCGGCGAGGCGGCGCAGGTCGCGTTCTGGCTCGTCGGAGAGGCGTTCGACGCGGGGATTGACGATGGGATCGACCTTTTGACCCTGGTCGCGGTCGCCGCGGTATTCGTGCTCGCCGAGGTGTTCAGCGAGGGGGCCTCGATGAAGGCCGAACAGGACCTCACGGTGTGAGCGGCGTCCGTCGACATCCCTCGCGGCCGGGGCGCGTCCGGAAGGCGGCGCGGTGATGGGGATTGCGGTAAAGCTTGACCGCATGCTCCTTGAGCGCGGCATGTCGCTGACCGAACTCTCCGAACGGGTCGGCGTCACCATCGCCAATCTCTCTATCCTGAAGACCGGAAAAGCGAAGGCGATCCGGTTCTCGACGCTGGAGGCGATCTGCCGCGAGCTCGACTGTCAGCCTGGGGATCTGCTGGGGTTTTCCGAGGACTAGCGCCGGGCGGCGCGCGCGATAGATCAGGGCGTCCAGTCGAGGCGTTTTTCAAACCAGGTGGACGAAATCCACTCGCCATGCTTGATGGCGTATTCGGAATACTCCCCGACTTTCCGGAACCCGAACTTTTCGTGCAGCGCGCAAGAGGCGGGATTTGGCGACGCCACGCCGGCGTAGACCCTGTGAACTTCTTCAGTCTCAAGAATGTCAAAAAGGGCTGCGTAGAGACGTGAGCCGAGGCCGCGTGCGCGCGCATCCGGCGCAATCATGATGCTCGTCTCGACCGAATGCCGAAAGGAGGGATGCGCGCGGTATATCTGGCTGGACGCCCAGCCGATCACCGGCCCCTCGCCGCCTTCAGCCGCGACGAGAAGTCGGTGCGGCCCCGATGCGGCGTATTGCGCCATCCAGGCCTCGGCTTCGTCGCGGCGGCGGGGCCGCTCGTCAAAAACGGCGTGGCCCGTTTTCACATAATGGTTGTAAATCGCATTGATTTCATCGAGATCGCTGTTGCGAAACGGCCTTACGGCGGCGCCGTCGTCCTGTCGTCCGGCGGGGGTCGCGTCTTGCGTCTTTTCGGTCATCCGAAAATGCTCCGCTTACACCATAAATGACGCAATTCCGAGTAGCGCGCGACGCCGCAATGACGGTTCGTTTGCGCCGCCAAAGGCGGCTTACGATGGGCGAGCCGCCTGGCGTCAGTCGCCCTTCGTCAGCGGGATGACTTCGACGTCGATAAGGGCGTTGCCGCTCGCCGGGTCGATCCAGATCTTTTTGTACGCTTTCCGGATGATCGCTTCGCCGACCTGAAGCTCCTGCGTCACTCCGTCGAACTGGACCTTGACCTCGTTTGCGCGTTTGCCCTCCGGAGGCTGATCGAACAGGAATTTGACGGTGAAGATGACGCCGGACCCCTTCTTGGATTCGAACATCAGCCACCGCCGGTCGACGAACAGCTCCTTAAGCTCAAACTTTGCGTCGTTCGACATGCCCCGCCCCCGTCGCGCCCCAAGACTATCGCCGCCGGAATGGCGAACCGGACAGGAGCTTAACCGCGCGGGGGCGGTTGAGTCGATATCAGTTGAAGGCGCGAGACTGCGGCGGGGGACGGCCGCCGCAACTCAGAGCGCGGACTTCAGCGCGTCGACGAGGTCGGTCTTTTCCCAGGAGAAGCCGCCCTCGGCGTCGGGCTCGCGGCCGAAATGTCCGTATGCGGCGGTGCGCGCATAGACCGGCTTGTTGAGGTCGAGATGCCTGCGGATGCCCGACGGCGACAGGTCCATCACCTCGCGGAGCGCGCGCTCAATGCGGTCCGCCGTTACGTCATTCCCCGTATCATGAAGGTCGACATAGACGGACAGCGGGTGGGCGACGCCGATGGCGTAGGAAAGCTGGATCGTGCAGCGGTCGGCGAGCCCCGCCGCGACCACGTTCTTTGCGAGATAGCGCGCCGCGTAGGCCGCCGAACGATCGACCTTGGTCGTGTCTTTGCCGGAGAATGCGCCGCCGCCATGGGGCGCGGCGCCGCCATAGGTATCGACGATGATCTTGCGGCCCGTGAGGCCGGCGTCGCCGTCCGGCCCGCCAATGACGAACTTGCCGGTCGGGTTGACGTGCCATTCGCAGTTGTCGGCGATGGCGAGATCGCCGAGCGCGTCGCGGATATAGGGTTCGACGACGTCGCGCACCTTGGCCGACGACCAGTCGGGATCGAGGTGCTGGGTGGAAAGCACTATGGACGCGACTTCCTTCGGCGCGCCGTTCTCGTAGCGCACCGTCACCTGGCTCTTCGCGTCGGGCCCCAGCAGCGCGGCGTCGCCCTGCCGCGCGTGGCGCGCGGCGGCGAGGTCCTGAAGAATACGGTGGCTATAGTAAATCGGGGCCGGCATGAGCGGCGGCGTCTCGCGGCAGGCGTAGCCGAACATGATGCCCTGATCGCCCGCGCCTTCCTGATTGTCCGCATCCGCCGCTTTGTCGACGCCTTGCGCAATGTCCGCGGACTGCGCATGCAGGAGGACGTCGATATCGGCGGTCTCCCAGTGAAAGCCGTCCTGTTCGTAGCCGATGTCCTTGATGGCGGCGCGCGCCGCCTCGACGAACGGCGCCGGCGACACGCGATCGCCGTCAACGAGGGACGCAGGCGCGCGCAGTTCGCCGGCGATCACCACCTTGTTGGTCGTCGTCAGGGTTTCGCATGCGACGCGCACCGTCCAGGGGTCCATGCCGCCCGCCGCCGCCTCACGATAGACGAGGTCGACGACTTCGTCGGAAATCCGGTCGCAGACCTTGTCGGGGTGGCCTTCCGATACGCTCTCGCTCGTGAACAGGTAACTGGTGCGGGTCATAAATGCGCCATCCCGGGATATAAGGAAAAGTTTATGTCTTAACGCGGACGCCGGCTTGTAATCGGCGCAAGCCGCCCTGTCCACCGCTGCGGGCGCGATTGCCTGGGCGCTTCCGCGGCGCGTCCCGTCAGTCGGCTTTCTCGGGGTACGCCTCGGAGTCCCGGGTGGAGAGCGTCTTGACGAGTTCAATCAGCCGCCGGCGCACGCGCGGGTCGTCGATCTGCGAGAAGTGGCGGCACAGGTCGACCCCTTCCGGCGAACTCATGAACCGCATGAACGGGCCTGCAGGGTCTTCGTCGGGGCCGTCCTCCGAAAATCCGCGCGCGGCGCCGCCGCCGTCGAGCCCGTCGAAAAGAAACTGGATCGGCACGTCGAGGATATGCGCGATCTGGAACAGCCGGCTGGCGCCGATGCGATTGGCGCCCTTCTCATACTTTTGAACCTGTTGAAAGGTGAGGCCAAGCGCTTCGCCAAGCTTGTCCTGGCTCATCCCCAGCATCGTCCGCCTAAGCCTGACCCGCGCGCCCACGTGAACGTCGATAGGGTGCGGCTTCTTTTTCTTGTCCATTGGGGCGATCCTAGGGCGTACGAACGTCGCTCGCAGGGTTCGCGAAAGCGAAGGGGGAGAAAACCTTGCGAGGGGTTCATGGGAGAGGGTTAAGTCTATTAAAAATCGCTGCCAAAGCAATCATTGCACTGCGTTTTTCGGTGGGCGTTCAGCCGCTTGCGGCTCGGCGTCGTAGCAACCCGGCTGCGATGAGGCCGCACATGGCGATGAGCGCCGGCCAATCGCCAAGCCGCTGATAGAGCGTCGGCGGGCGCGCGCCGGGCAGCGCTGCGTCGATCACGCCGCGTTGGTAAAGCCCTATCCGGTCGACATACCTTCCGTCGGCGTCAATGAGCGCTGACACGCCGGTGTTCGCCGCGCGGGCCATGGGCAGGCCCGTTTCGATCGCCCGCAGACGCGCCTGATCGAGGTGCTGGCGCGGACCGGCCGCATCGCCGAACCAGGCGTCATTCGTCACGACGACGAGCCACTCGGGACGTTCTGCGCGCGGGAACAAGGCGCCCGGAAAAATCGTCTCATAGCAGATGAGCGGCGCGAATGCGGGGCCGCCGAGCGACAGGCGCGCCGGGCCGGCGCCCGCCGCGAAGCCCTCGTCATAGGGCGCAAGCTGCGACAGGCCAAGCGCCGTCAAGAGCGGGCGCATAGGCAGGTATTCGCCGAAGGGGGCCAGGTGATGCTTGTCATAGAATCCGAGGACGCGGGCATCGCCGTCCTCAATGCTCAGCATAGAGATGGAATTATAGACCCGCCAGCGCCCGTCCGCGTCGGGCGCGCGCCTCACCGCGCCGGCGATCACCTTCGCGTCCTGCGGCAGTAGGCCGGCGACGCCCTGTCGCGCCGCCGTATCTTCGTCGATAAGCGGCGCGGCGTTTTCCGGCCAGATGACGAAAAGCCTTTCTCCGTCGCGCGGGCTGGCGTCGTTATCCTTTGAGAGCGCCGCGGCGATCGCGATGTTGCGCGTTCTGAGCGCAGGGTCGATTTTCTCCCTTTGCGGAATGTTCGGCTGCACGATGCGCACATGCGAATCCGTCGGCTCCGGCGCGGGGGAGAGCGCCAGCCGGGCCGCGCCAGCCGCGAAGAGCGCAACATAGCCCGCGAGGGCGACCGCGCTCCCGCGCGCGAGGCCCTTTGCGCGCGACCGCCAGCCGTCGCCGGAAGCGCGAGCCGCCCATAGATCCCGCGGCGCGAAGGCGGCTGGCGCGACCGCCAGGAGGAGTGCGACAATGCTCAGGCCGTAGGGCCCGACCCAGGCCGCGGCCTGCGCCGTCGGCAGGACGCCCGCGAAAGCCTGCGCCGGCAGGTTCCATGGCAGCCCCGTCAGAACATGGCCGCGCGCATATTCGGCAAGCGCAACAAACCCGACCAGCGCAATTGCGCGAGAAGGGACCGGCCGCCACAGCGCCGCCGCGCCCGCCGCCGCCGCGCCGAAGAAGAGCCCGAGAAAGGCCGCCATGCCGGTGACCGCGAAGGGCGCCATCCAGGCGAACTCCTCCGCCTGGACCATAAATGCGAAAGCGAACCAGTGCAGGCCCACAAGGTGAAAGCCCGCCCCGAACCACCAGCCCGCCGCGAAGGCGCTGCGGATAGGTCGCGCCTGGCCGTTCGCGCGGTCGATCAGAAAGATGAGCGAGGAGTATCCGAGCGCCATGAGCGGCAGAAGATAAAGCGGCGCGAACGCGAGCGCCGTCAGCGCGCCGGTGCCCGCAGCGGCGGCCCTGACGCGCCAGGCGCTGTCGCCGCGCGGCGCAGCTTTTGAAGGCGGCGCGGCCTCGCGCACTTCGGCGTCGGGTAAGTCTGCGTCCGGCAAGGTCGCGTCTGGCGTTTTGGCGTCGGGCATGTTCGGCGTCCGGCCTTGCGGCGTCCGCCGGGATGGCGTCGGCCATATTGGCGTTGGGTATAGGAGCGCGCCTTACTCCGCCGCGTTCTTCGGGGCGCCCGCGCGCCTCGGGTCGGACGCGCCGGCGTCGTTCGCCGCGTCCGGCGGCGCGGCCGGGACGGGCTTCTCCATGGCGGACGGGGTTTCCGTCCGTGGCGCGTCTTCGCCGGCGGCGCGCGTCGCCGCGACGGACGTGCGATGAACGGCGAGCTTGCGGATTTTGCGCGCGTCGGCGGACACAACCTCCAGCTCAAAGCCGGCCGGATGGGCGAGCACCTCGCCGCGCTGCGGCACGCGGCCGGCGATCGCAACCGCCAGGCCGCCAATCGTGTCCACTTCCTCCTCATCGAGGGCGAGGTCTACGCCCGTCGTCTCCGCGAAGGCCTCCAGCTCGACGCGCGCGTCGACATCCCAGCAGTCGCCGCGCTCGGCCACCAGGGGCGCGTCATCCTCATCATGCTCGTCGTTAATCTCGCCGACGATTTCCTCCACAAGATCTTCGATCGTGACGAGTCCGTCCGTACCCCCATATTCGTCAACGACAAGCGCCATGTGGATGCGCGACGCCTGCATGCGCAACAGGAGGTCCGTCACCCGCATGGACGGCGGGGCGTAAAGGACGTCGCGGCGGAGCGTCGTCAGGATTGGCCGTTCCGCCGCGACCTGCTTGTCCGGGTTGGCGATAAGATCGACCGCGTCCTTGATGTGGACCATGCCGATGGGGTCGTCGAGATCGCCGCGATAGATTGGCAGCCGCGAATGGCCCGCCTCAGCGAACGCCTTGACGAGATCGTCAAGCTCAGTGTCGACGTCCACGGCGACGATGTCCGCGCGCGGCGCCATGACGTCGTCGACGCGTTTTTCGTCAAAGGCGATGACGCGCTCAATCATCTCCCTGCGCGCCGGCGACAGCTCCGACTGAGGGTCGAGCATGGTGGCGTTCAGAACATCGTCGAGCGCTTCGTCAAGGCTCGCCGGACCCTGGCGTAACCTCAAGGAGTCCATAAGCCGCCGGAACAGCGGCTTCCTACTGTCGTCGTCTTCCGCGGACGCGTCGCTCATGTCGCCCTCTTTGCGCCCGCTTCGTCCGGCGCGGTCGCCTGATTCGGAAGGGCATAGGGGTCGGTGACGCCAAGCCTCGCCAGAATGTCGCTCTCCAGTCGCTCCATCGCCGTCGCTTCTTCATCGGCGAGATGATCATAGCCGATAAGATGCAAAAGACCATGAACGATCAGATGGGCGGCGTGGTCGGCGATCGATTTCCCGTCGCGGGCCGCTTCGCGCGCGCAGGTCTCGTAGGCGAGCGCAATGTCGCCGAGAAACCCGGGCGCGGGCTCGCCGGACGGGAAAGAGAGGACATTGGTCGACCCCTCCTTGCCGCGGAACGAGGCGTTGAGCGCCGCGACCCGGTCGTCGTCGGTTAACAATAGGTCAACTGAGCCGGCGGCCGCCGGCGCCGCCCGCGCCGTTTCGGCGCGGCAGCGCTCGACGAGCGCGGCCGGATCGCCGAGCGCCGCCGCCCAGTCGCCGGCTTCGATGCGCAGGTCTATGCGCGCGTTTTCGTCCGGCCCGTCTCGCTTGTCGTCTTCGCCGCTCACGCGCCCCGGCCGCCTTTCGCCTCGCGCGCTTCGTATTTTTCAAGAATGCGCGTCACAAGCGGATGCCGCACGACGTCCGCCGTCGTGAAACGCGAGACTGTCACGCGGTCGACGTCTTTCAGGAGCGAGAGCGCATCGGCGAGCCCCGACGCCTCGCCGGCGGGAAGGTCCGTCTGCGACGGATCTCCGGTCAACACCATGCGCGCGCCGTCGCCGAGCCGCGTCAGGAACATTTTTGTCTGCGCAATCGTCGCGTTCTGCGCCTCGTCCAGAATGACCGCCGCGCGCGCCAGGGTCCGTCCCCGCATGAAAGCGAGCGGCGCGATCTCGATGTCGCCCGCGGCGATGCGCCGCTCCACATAGTCCACATGCAGCATGTCGTGCAGGGCGTCGTAGAGCGGGCGCAGATAGGGGTCGACCTTCTCCTTCATGTCGCCGGGCAGGAAGCCGATGCGTTCGCCCGCCTCCACCGCCGGCCGCGACAGGACCACCCGCTCCACCGCGCCCGACAAGAGAAGGTCCACCGCATGCGCGACGGCGAGATAGGTCTTGCCGGTGCCCGCCGGGCCGACGCCGAAGGCGAGGTCCGCTTGCGTCAGCGCCTCAAGATAGGCCGCCTGAGCGGCGTTGCGCGGGCCGATCGCGCGCTTCGGCGTCTTGATGATGCGCGCGCCTTCCGCTCCGGCCGATGAGGCGCCGGTCGACGATAAATTATCCGTATGCGCTTTTGGCGGCGAGGCGGCGCGCCCCTCGGCGGCGGCGCGCACGTCGATCTCCTCGATCGGCAGGCCTGACGCCGCGCGGGCGGTCAGCGCGGCGAGGGCGTCCTTCGCCCTTGCGCGCGCGCCGTCGGCGCCCGCGACGGCGACTTCGTTTCCGCGCGGATCGATGCGCGCGCCGGTCAGCTCCTCCAGAAGGACAAGGTTGCGGTCCTGCGGTCCGGCGACTTCCTTAACGATGTCGTTGCTGTCGATGGTGAGGCGGTCAATGGCGTCGCTGTCCGCCCGCGGCGCTTCGTGGGGCGGTCGCGCGCTCACGCCGCGCCCTTTTCGGCGGCCGCAATGGCCTCGCCAGCCATCTCGCCCGCAAGCGCGTTGGGCGTCGTGCCGACAATATCGACCTCGACAATCTCTCCGATAAGGCCATGAGGCCCCATCGCATGCACCGGCTGAAGATAGGGCGAACGGCCGACGAGCTGGCCCGCGCGCCGGCCCGGCTTTTCGAACAGAACCGGCAGGCGCCGGCCGACGGTCGCCGCATTAAAGGCGACCCGTTGCTCCTCAAGCAGCGCCTGCAGGCGCTTCAATCGATCCGCCTTCGTGTCTTCCGGCGCATGTCCGCCCATCGCCGCGCCGGGCGTGCCCGGCCGCCGCGAATACTTGAACGAAAACGCAGACGCGAACGTCACCTCACGGACGAGATCGAGCGTCGCCTCGAAATCCGCCTCGCTTTCGCCCGGAAAGCCGACGATAAAGTCGCCGGAAAGGGCGATGTCCGGGCGCGCGGCGCGGATGCGGTCGATAAGGCGGACGTAATGGTCTGCGTCATGGCCGCGGTTCATGGCCTTCAAAATTTTGTCCGAACCCGCCTGAACCGGCAGGTGCAGGTAGGGCATCAGCTTAGGCTCCTCGCCGAGCGCGGCGATGAGGCCGTCGTCCATGTCGCGCGGGTGGGAGGTCGTGAAGCGGATGCGATCAAGCCCGTCGATGCGGGCGAGGGCGCGACACAGCTCGCCGAGGCCCCATGCGCCTTGTCCATCGCCGTCGCTCGCCCAGGCGTTGACGTTCTGTCCAAGGAGCGTCACTTCGCGCACGCCGCGGTCGGCGAGCATGCGCGCTTCCTCGAGGATCGCCGAGCCGGGGCGCGAGACTTCCGCGCCGCGCGTATACGGAACGACGCAGAAGGTGCAGAACTTGTCGCATCCTTCCTGCACCGTCACGAAGGCGGTGGGCCCCTCGTTCGCAGCCGCCGCGCCATAGACGTCCTTGAGGACGTCGAATTTCGCCTCGACGTCGAACCCTGTCTCGAGAACGCGGCCCTTCTCGCGCGCGTCCCTGGCGATGAGCTCCGGCAGGCGGTGATAGGATTGCGGGCCGAGGACGAAATCCACGACCGGCGCGCGCGCGGCGATTTCCGGGCCCTCGGCCTGGGCGACGCAACCGGCGACGGCGATCTTCATCGGCCTTCGGCCGGGCGCTTCCTTGATGCGCCGCAGCCGTCCGAGCTCGGAGTAGACTTTCTCCGCCGCCTTTTCCCGGATGTGGCAGGTATTGAGGACGACAAGGTCGGCGTCTTCGGCCGCGTCGGTTTCGGCGTAGCCGAGCGGCGCCAGTAGGTCCGCCATGCGCCGGCTGTCATAGACGTTCATCTGGCAGCCATAGGTCTTGATGTGGACTTTTCGGGCGGAAGGGCGTTGCGCCGCCGCCGTTCCAGCGCTCGCGCGCGCCTGCGCCGCCGCGGCGGGCGGCGGGTCGAGACGGTTCAGCAGCGTATGGCGGCCGTCGGCCATGGGCGCGTCTCCGAAGCGCGAAATCAGCGGCGCAGCTTATGCGCCAGACGGCGGATGAGCGCAAACGGGCGCGCTCACGAGGGCCCTCGCTGCAAAGTGACTAGTCGGCCGCTTGAGCTTTCCTGCGTTCGGGTCCAGCAAAAGGCCCATGTTCGCTCTTGTGTTCTCCGCCGCCGCGCTCGCCGCCGCGGCCAGCCTGCCGCCGCTCCCAGAAGTCGCCGAAGAGGCGCCGGCGCGATCAGGCGAGGAGCGGCTGGTGGTCGTCGAGCTCTTCCTCTCCCAGGCCTGCATGCGCTGCCCGCCCGCCGCGGCAAGGCTGAAGGCGCTCTCCGCCCGCGAAGACATCCTGCCGCTGAGCTGGCATGTGGACTACTGGAACGCGCTTTCCAGCCGCAAGAACGGCCGCTGGGTGGACCCGTACGCGAAAGCCGCCTTCAGCGCGCGTCAGCGGGCCTATAATCTGAGGCTTACGGGCCGGGCCAAGGTGTTTACGCCGCAGGCCATCGTCGCCGGCAGCCAGAGCGCCGTCGGCTCGCGGGAAGCGGCGCTCGACCAACGCATCAGGAGCGCGGCGGCGGACGCTGCGCAGGCGCACTACGTCCGTTTTGATGGAGAAACGATTGAGGTCGCGGCAGGCGATAAGCCCCACGATATCGTGCTGGTGACGTTCATGCCCGAGGCGCGCACGCATGTGACCGCCGGCGCCAATAAGGACCATGTTTTTGACGAGGCGAACGTCGTCACGGGCGTTGCGACCCTCGCCGCCGCCGTCGTCGGATCGACGCGCGCGACATTCAGCCCGGCCGAGAGGCTTAAGGACGGGGAAGACTGCGCGATCCTGCTTCAGGCGGCTGACCTTGGCGCGATCGCGGCGGCCGCGCGTTGCGATGGCGGCGCGCGCTTTCAGCCGGCTTCCTTGTCGTCAAGCGGCACGCCGTAAAGCTCCAGCCGGTGCTCGACGAGCTTGTAGCCGAGCTGCTTGGCGATCTTCTCCTGCAAGCGTTCGATTTCGTCATTGATGAACTCGACGACCTCTCCTGAGCGTAGATCGATCAGGTGGTCATGATGCTCCTCAGACGCCTCTTCGTAGCGCGCGCGCCCGTCCTGAAAGTCGTGGCGCGAGACGACGCCGGCCTCTTCGAAAAGGCGCATCGTCCGGTAGACGGTGGCGATTGAAATCCCGGAGTCGATCTTCGCCGCGCGCCGGTGGATTTCCTCAACATCCGGATGATCTTCCGCAAGCGACATAACGCGTGCGATGACGCGCCGCTGTTCGGTCATGCGCATGCCTTTCGACGCGCATATCTTCTCCAGTCGATCCATTGCGGCCTCCCGTGATCGTCATTCAGTCCGCCCCGACGCGACCCACGATTGAAAGTGTACGGCTTACGTCGCCGGGACAAAACAGGTTTCGTTTTTTATTTTCATAAGAGCCTGTTTGAGAACGTCCGCCACCCATGATTGCGAGAGATAATCAGACGTTCGTTTCCCCGCGATGATATGGGCCAGGCTCTTAGTCTATAAGAAATAGAGCCCGAACCGGCCTTTGCGTCGACCGGCGCACGTCTGATTATACGATCGCGCCGGACTTTGCCGGCTTTTTCAGCTGGGCTCTAGGTCGACGGACATGGAAATAGCGTCGTCGCCATTGCGATAATAGCGTTTTCTGAGGCCAGTTACTTTGAATGCGAAGCATTCGTAAAATGGTCTGGCGGCGAAGTTGTTTTCCGCGACTTCAAGGTGCAGGCGTCCGCACCCAGCGTCGGCCGCATCGGCGAGCATTTTTTCCATCAGCGCCCCGCCAACGCCGCGCCGGCGCGCGTCGGGCGCAACGCCAATCGTCAACAGTTCCGCCTCCGGCCCAAGCGCGCGCCAGATGAGAAACCCGGCGGGCCCTTCTTCAGTTTCAGCGGAAAGGCCGCGCGCCGACGTCTGGCGCAAAGCGCTGGCGATTGCGTCGGCGCTCCACGAGTCTTCGCCGAAGGCGGCGGCGGACAACAGCGCCAGCGCCTCCGCGTGGACGGGGCCGACGGCGTCGATGCGCAAGGCGTCAGCGGTCACGGGGTCGGATCGTCAACGAGGCCGGCGAAGAGCGGCTTCGCGCTCGGGCGCGCATCCGGCGCGCGCAGGTAAAGCGGCGTCGGCGGAAAATCGGTCGGCGAGACGGTTGCGACGAACCGCGCGACGGCGGTCGCGTCGATGGCCCATCCGCGCGACGGCGTCGCGGCGCGGTCAAAGCCGCTCCCCGGCAGGAGGTCGGCGCCGGAGCCGATGAGCCGCGGGGCGGCTCCTTCACAGCCTGCGCGCAACCGGCCCGCGGCCGCGTCCGGCGCTGCGGCGAAGGGCGCAATCAGTTCCTGTCCCGCCGCGCCATAGAGCGCAGCGAACACTTCGCCCCGGTGCGCATCGATGACGATGCCTGTGGCGATTCCATCAACGGCATGGCTTGCGTAGAGCGCCCTCAGGCTGTTGACGCCGACAACGTCGGCCTTCTGGCCGAGGGCGAGGCCGCGGGCGAAGGCGAGCCCGACCCGCACGCCGGCGAACTGCCCCGGGCCGATGACGACGCCGATGCGGTCGACTTCCGCCGGCGCGACGTCGGCCGCCTTAAACGCCTCGGCCGCCATCTGAGGTAGCGCCTCGGCATGGCCTTTCTCCAGCGCCGCGAAGTTTTCGAACAGCGTTTCCCCGCCCCTTAGAATGGCGAGCGAGCAGGACGAAAGGGCGGTGTCTAGGCCGAGGACGATCATCGCGGCTTAACTGGGGCCGGCGGCGGCCGCTGTCAAAACCCCCCGCGAGCCCTGCGGTTGGCAATGGAGATGCGCGTATCCGCGACCCGAGGACATTTCAGTTCGACCTGCCGCCGGCGGCGAGGCCCGCGCCGACGCCGCTGACGGAAAAGTGGTTCCCCGGCGCGACTGGCGCCAAGGCGCCCTGGCGGACGGCGACATCGCGCCGCCGCGTCGACCCCATCGAGGGCCTATCGACCATCGTCATTCACGCGACGGCGGGGACGACGTCCCGCGGGGCCTTTTCGGTCATGCGGGCGGGCCGCGCCAGCTTCCACTGGCTGGTGCCGGACGAGGACGAGGCCGCCCATGGCGCCCATGTCTGGGCGACCGCGCCGGAGCGCCGCGCGGCGTGGCATGTGCGCAACACTTGCCGCCACCCGGCGGTGGCGGGGGGGCGGGGGCGTCTCAATCACGTCTCGCTCGGGATTGAGATCGTCAATGCGCAGCGCGACGCCGCGCTGCGCCCGGACCGGTTCTCGGACTGGCAGGTGGAGGCGACCGCCGACATCGTCCGCTACGCCTGGGGCAAGTATCCGAACCTCAGCCATGTGGTGAGCCATGCGCGGCTCGACCCCGGGCGACGTACGGACCCCGGTCCGCACTTCCCGTGGGAGCGGTTTGAGCGGTTGGTTTTGGCGTCGGCGCAAGAACCGGGTCGCAGCGCGCGCCGCGGGGCGCATAGATGCGGGCGCTGAGAAGGAGAACCAAAGATGACGTTTCAGGTCCGCGCGCTGCCGGCTGACCCATTCCGACGCCTTTTCTCCCTGTCCGACGAACAGCTTGCCGGCGAAGGGGGCCGCCGCATGCGGGTGGACGCTCATCCTGGCTATCCATGCCGCGTCAGCCTTGAGGACGCCGCAATCGGCGAGACTGTCCTTCTGCTGAATTTCACCCACCACGACGCCGCCTCCCCTTATCGCGCCTCGCATGCGATTTTCGTGCGCGACGGCGCCGTCGAGGCGCGGCCCGCGCGAGGAGAGGTCCCGGACGTTCTCGCCAGTCGCCTATTGTCGCTTCGCGCATTCAACGCCGACGGCGACATGATTGGAGCAGAAGTCGCGCACGGAAGCCGCTTCGCGCCCGCGGTGGCGCGCCGTTTTGATGATCCGCAGGCGGCTTTTGTGCACATCCATAACGCCGGGCCCGGCTGCTACGCCGCGCGGGTGGATCGCGCATAAAGATGCGTCAAACGACCTTGCACGCCTCGTCGAAGGAAAGCCGCGGCGAGCGCGGGAAAAGGTCCGTATCCGTGCCGTAACCGATATTGCAGAGGAAGTTCGACCGATAGCTCGTCCCGTCAAAAAACGCCTTGTCGACGCCCGCCTTGTCAAATCCGGACATCGGCCCGCAGTCGAGCCCGAGGGCGCGCGCGGCGATCATGAAATAGGCGCCCTGAAGCGAACCATTTCGCATCGCCGTTTCCTCAATGAGGGCGTCATTGCCGACGAACCAGGATTTGGCGTCCGTATGCGGAAAGAGGTCGGGGAGCCTTTCGTAGAACTCAAGGTCGTTCGCGATAATGACGCAGGCCGGCGCCGCCATGGTCTTGTCGGCGTTGGTTCCAAGCAGCAGCGGCTTCAACTTCGCCTTGGCGGCGTCGGAAACGACGAAGACAAACCGCGCGGGCGAACAGTTCGCCGATGTCGGGCCCCATTTCATGAGGTCGTAGACCGCCTGCATCAGCGTTTCGGCGACGGGCCTGTCCTCCCAGCCGTTTCGCGTGCGCGCCTCGCGGAAAATTATGTCGAGGGATCGGTCGTCTGCGATGCGTTCAGTCATGGCCAACACTCCTTGGGCCCCGGGGGGATACACAACATGTTGTGTCTCGACTTGACGAGGTGTCCAAATCGGTCGAACACAGATATCTGCTGAGAATTTGCGCTTTCAGCTTCTAAACCTCTTGCGGGAATCCTCAAATCGCTTCAACTCAGGAATTGTGTTGGCGGTCCGTTCGTTAGAACGGACCGCCTTATCCACTCGGTTGGCGCCGAGTGAGTTGCGTACCGAGGAGTGCTCGGTTCACAAACGAATCAGTTGCTTACAACAATCTGGCGCTCCTCGAAAGATACACAATGACAACTATGGAGAAAGAAATTGTCATACATGTCGAAGAGTCGAGCTCCACTCGGCACCAAAGCGCGAACTGGTCAGAAATGCCCTGAGAGCGGTGTCTGGAAAGTCGAAGGAAACCCATCGACAACAGCACCAATTGCTAAAGGGAACACGATGCCTCCCTACAAAGATCGCGCTGTGACGTGGGTCTTGATCCAGCACGCTTAAGTATTATGGCTGCTGACCAAAGCCGAGGGAGTTTCTATGCTCCCTCGGTTCCACGTCATCTCCCGCAAGCGCGCGTATTCGCCTTCGTACTCTGCGAACAGCGCCGCGCGCTCAGCGGGCGGAATCTGCGCGCCCACGTCGCGGAACGGCAAGGCGAGGGCGCGTTCAATGGCGCGAAAGGCCGTACGCCCCCCCGGCAACCGTCCTAAGCGCGATTCCAACGCCTGCTCCAGCGGCAGGATTCGTCGAACCGGGCGCGCAGCGTTGCGCGGCTCCAGCGATGGACGCGTCGTGCATGGCGCGGCGCCGAGAAAGTCCAGAACCCCGGAAAATGCCGCGTGAGGATCGTCCCGCAGCTCGTCGAGCCAGACGAAATGGATGTGGTCGCGCGGGAAGGTTTCAAGGAACCGTTCAACGTATACGGAAAAATGCGCTATTCGCCGGTAGGAGATGAGTTTCGGATACCAGCTTGCGGCGGGGATCGTGTCGGCCGCGCGGCCGGGCGCGATCGCGCGGGCGAAATCGAACTCTGCGTCGTGGCCGAAAAGCAGGCAATCGCGCCAGAAAGCGATGATGAACTCCGCGGGGTGGCGCAAACAAATGACGACCCGCGCGTTCGGGACCTCGGCGAAAATGCGCGCTGGCGCGACATCGGAAAAAAGGTAGATCGCCGATGCTTCCCCTCGAAGCGGCGCGCCGGCGCCTTCGGCGAACAGGCGCTCATACTCGTCGCGCTCCACCCTGTGCGGCGGCGCGACGAGGTCAGGGCTGAAGTGATATGGCTCTTTAAACCGCCAATAGCGGTCCGCGTCATGTGGCAGGTAGACGTCCGGACGCGACAAGAGCCAATGGTAAAGCGAGCTGGTCCCGCATTTCGGCGCGCCGGCGACAAAGAAATTCGGTCCCGACATCTCAAATCCGAGGCGGCTTCATCCCAATCAAAGAGGTGTTCCGTTGCGGGGCCGGAAGCCACGCCTCTGGACAACCTCAAAGACCGCGCGCGAGCTTATTCAGGAATTATGTCAGTCCTTTTCGTACCGAAAGCCGATTTCAAGCGAGACCTGATAATAGGCTACCTTGCCGTCCTTGATGTACCCGCGGGTCTCTTTCACCTCGAACCAGTCCAGGTGCTTCAGGGTTTTCGACGCGGTCTCGATGGCGTTTTCGATGGCGTCCTCGACGGATTTCTGCGAGCTGCCGACGAGCTTGGTGACCGAGTAGACATGGTCAGACATAAAGCGCCTCTTTCTGCTGCGGTTGCGGCGGTTTTGGTCGAAGAGATCACGAACCATCCGATGGTTCAACGAATGGCGCCGCGCGGGTCGGCGAGCGGACCTTTGAAAGCGTCGGGGAGACGATAATGGCCTGGTCTAAACGCGGCCCCGAGCGGCTTTACGCGATTGTCATGTGGATCGTCTCGGTGGTCCTTTCAGGGTTTCTCATCGGGCTTGGCGGCCGGGTGATCGCCGACCTGCCGCGCGTGGAGCAGCGTCTCGCGATTGAGGACTTCGTCGACGAAGGCGCTGCGGCGCGCCTCGACGATCAGCTTGCGGAGGTCGGCGCCGATATCGAGACGCTCGCCTCGGAGGCGGCGGCCGCCGTCGCGGAGGCTGAGACCGAGCGCGGCAACTACCAGGCCGCCTATGAGAGCTTCCGAAACTGGCTCGCGGCGCGCACGGCGACGACCGATCCGTCCCAGGACCCGGAAGTGCTGCGCCGGACCGCCGCGCTTGACGTGCTGAAAGTGCGGGAGCGGGCCGCCGAGCGGGCGCTCGCCGACAAGCGGCGCCTTGAGCAAGCGGCCGCGTCGCGGCTTGACGCCCTGAGCGAGGAGCGCGGCGCCCTCCTGCTGGCCGCGCGCCCGGCTTTCGAGCGCGCCCGCGCGCTTCAGGAGCTTCGCGTATTCGGGTTTCGCCTGGCGGTGACGCTCCCCTTGCTGATCGTCGCCGTCTGGTTGACTGCGAAGAAGCGCAACAGCCGATACTGGCCGTTGATGCGAGGGTTCGTGCTGTTCGCGGCGTTCGCTTTCTTCGTCGAGCTTGTGCCCTATCTGCCGAGCTATGGCGGCTATGTGCGCTCCGGCGTGGGCGTCCTCCTGACGCTCTTCGCCGGGCACTACGTCATCAAGTGGATGCGGGGGTATCTGCAAAGCCGTCAGGAGGCGGAGCGCCAGTCGGAGGAGGAGCGCCGCAAGTCGCTTGCTTATGAAGACGCCATCAAGAAAGTCGGCGAGGAGACGTGCCCTGGCTGCGACCGCAAGATCCTGACGACCGGCGACGTTGAAGCGGACTTCTGCGTCCATTGCGGCATGCGGCTCTATGACCGCTGTCCGGTTTGCGAGACGCGAAAGGTGAGTTTTTACCGTTTCTGCATGGCCTGCGGCGCGCCGGGAACGGCGCTGGCGTCCGGGTGATGAGCCCCGCGGATCAAACCACTGGTTCGACCTTCACGACCTCCGGCACATAGTGCTTCAGCATGTTCTCAATGCCGGCCTTGAGCGTCATGGTTGAGGACGGGCAGCCCTGGCACGATCCGTGGAGGGACAGAAAGACGACGCCGGTGCGCGGCTCGTAATGCTTGAAGACGATGTCGCCGCCGTCGGCCGCGACGGCCGGGCGGACGCGGGTGTCGATGAGTTCGATGATCTGCTCGACGACTTCGCGGTCCTCGCCTTCGTACTCCTCAAGCGAGGTCGCCGGCGTGTCGTGGCGTTCTTCAGCGTCCGCCCCGTCATCGGCCAGGACGATCGGCGCGCCGGCGGCGAGGTGATCCGCGATCGCCCCGATCACGGCCGGCTTCATATGGGCCCAGTCAAGCGCCTCGTCCTTGGTCACCGTCACGAAATCAGGGCCGAGAAAGACGCCCATAACGCCGTCGACCTCGAACACCGCCTGCGCCAGCGGCGCCCTGCCGGCGCTGTCACGGTTCGGGTAGTCGCGGCCTACCGCCGGCCGCCCGTCCGGACCGAGGCCGAGGACGGCGCGATCCGCCGTGAACTTCAGCGATTGCGGGTTCGGGGTTTCTTCGGTCTCGATGTACATATCAAGCGTCTCCGGCCGCATGGGCCATGGCTGCCGTCAATCGACACATAGGGCTTCCGTCGCAGGCGGCAAGGCCGGAGGCGACAGGGCTTTGATAGACTATCTCAATCCGTGTGCGGCGATGCAAACGCGGCGATCCCGCGGCCAAGGCCGGCAGGACCCCAAAATCCGTTAAAAACCAGGCGCCGCCCGCCGGCGTCCCGGTTTCCTTGCGCCCCCCGGCGTGACGGCCTAAGCGCAGGGGCGTCCCTCGCGCTCGGAACAGCTCAATGGAAGACAACGAAACCAAGTTCACCGACCAGGAGGCGCTCGACTTTCACGCCCGCGGCAAGCCGGGAAAGCTGGAGGTGACGCCAACCAAACCGATGTCGACGCAGCGCGACCTCGCGCTCGCCTATTCCCCCGGCGTCGCGGTTCCGGTCAAGGCGATCGCCGAGGACCCTGACCTCGCCTACGACTACACCTCCAAAGGCAACATGGTGGCGGTCATCTCCAACGGCACCGCCATTCTGGGCCTTGGCGACCTCGGCGCGCTGGCGTCGAAGCCGGTGATGGAGGGCAAGTCCGTCCTCTTCAAACGTTTCGCCGACATCGACAGCGTCGACCTCGAAGTCGACACCTCCGACCCCGACGCCTTCATCAATTGCGTGAAGCATTTGGGCCCCGCCTTCGGCGGCATCAATCTCGAAGACATCAAGGCGCCCGAAAGCTTCGTCATTGAGCAGCGTCTGAAAGAAGAGATGGACATTCCCGTCTTCCATGACGACCAGCATGGCACGGCGATTATCGCCGCGGCGGGGCTCCTTAATGCTCTCGACATCGCCGGCAAGTCCCTGAAGGATGCGAAGGTCGCCGTTTCTGGCGCCGGGTCCGCCGCTCTTTCCGTGGTCGGGCTATTCAAGTCGATGGGCGTGCCGCATGAGAACGTCCTCGTCGCCGGCCGCAAGGGCGTCCTTTACAAAGGGCGTACGGACCAGATGGATCAGTGGCGCTCCGCGCACGCCGTGGAGACCGACAAGCGCACCTTCGCCGAGGCGATGGACGGCGCCGACGTCTGCATCGGCCTGTCGGTCGCGGGCGCCGTGACGAAGGAGATGGTCGCGTCCATGGCGAAGAACCCGATCATTTTCGTCATGGCCAATCCGACGCCGGAGATTCTGCCTGAAGAGATCAAGGAAGTGCGCGACGACGCCATTATCGCCACGGGTCGCTCGGATTATCCGAACCAGGTGAATAACGTCCTCGGTTTTCCGTACATCTTCCGAGGCGCCCTCGACGCCCGCGCGCGCACCATCAATGAAGAAATGAAGATCGCCTGCGCCGAAGCGCTGGCGAAGCTCGCCCGCGAGGATGTGCCGGATGAAGTCGCCGCCGCCTATGGCAAGCGCCTGCAATACGGGCCCGGCTACATCATCCCGACGCCCTTTGATCCGCGTCTCATTTCCGCCATTCCGCCGGCGGTGGCGAAGGCGGCCGCCGACACCGACGTCGCGCGTCGTCCGATCGCCGATATGCGCGCCTACGCCGAGCGCCTCGCCGCGCGCACCGATCCGACGGCGTCGCTGCTGCAGAAGATCCATTCCACCTTGCGTTCCCACGAAACGCCGAAGCGCGTCGTCTTCGCCGAGGGCGAGGAGGAAGTGGTGGTGCGCTCCGCCTATGCGTTTCAGCAGGAGGGCCTTGGACAGCCGGTGCTGATCGGCCGCGAAGACCGCATCCAGAATGCGCTCGCCGACGCTGGCCTGCCCGTCAACACCGAGTTCGAGACCTATCACTCGCGCACGTCGCCGCATAACAAGCTTTATGCTGACTACCTATACAAACGGCTGCAGCGGAAGGGGTATCTCTATCGCGACGCGCAGCGGCTCGTGAACACCGACAGAAATGTCTACGCCGCCTGTATGCTCGCCCATGGACATGCGGACGGCATGGTGACCGGCGTGACGCGCCACTATGACGTGGCGCTCGGCAATGTGCGCCTCGCGCTTGATCCGCGCCCTGGCGAGAGGATGATCGGGCTGTCCATTATCCTGACCAAGAACCGGACGCTGTTTATCGCGGACACGAGCGTCACCGAACTGCCGAATTCCGAAGAGCTCGCCGCCATTGCGGTGCAGGTGGCGCATGCGGCGCGGCGCGTCGGCTTCACCCCGAAGGTCGCGTTCGTATCGTACTCGAACTTCGGCAATCCAGATACGGAGCATTCGCGGCGCGTGTCGGGCGCGGTGAAAATCCTTGACGAGCGGCCTGACGTTGATTTCGACTATGAAGGCGAAATGACCCCGCGCATGGCCCTGAATGAACGCGTGCGGTCGATCTATCCATTCTCGCGCCTGAAAGGCGAGGCGAACGTTCTCATCACGCCGGGTACGCATTCGGCCGGCATCTCAACGAAGCTCGTCGGCGAAATCGGCGGCGCGGTGGTCCTCGGTCCGATGCTGATCGGGCTCGAAAAATCCGTTCAGATTGCGCAGGTCGGCGCGCGCGTTGGCGATGTGGTCACGCTCGCCGCCTTCGCCGGCTATGACCTCGACGAAGAGCACCGCGCCCGCAAGGCGGAGGACTGACCGCAGTCCCAAGAGCCTGTTTAAGAATGGCCGCAACCTTCTCGGGGCCAGACGCTCAGACGCACTTCCCGCCGCGACGACATGGTTCAGGCTCTTGGTCGATAAGAAATAGAGCCCGACCCGGCCATTGCATTGGCCGGCGCACGTCTAACTATCCGATGGCGGGAGACTTTGCCGGCTTTCTCCAAATGGCTCTAAGGTTGCGGTGTGGCGGGCGTCCCGGCACGTTCCGCTTGAACCAGAACCAAGCAGGGGCGCTCATGAGCATTGATCGACGGACATTTTTGGGCGCCACGGCGCTTGGCGCAGGCGCGGCGATCGCGGCGACGACGCAGAGCGGGGCAAAGTCGTCGCGCAGCGGCGACATGGATGCGAAGGCGCTGCGCCGGATCGAAAGCTATATGGAGCGGCACCTCGCCGACTGGGGCCTTGTGGGCATGACGCTGTGCGTCGTCGACCGGACTGGCGCCGCCGGACGGATCGGCGTCGGCGACGCCGACCGCGAGGCGGGGCTGCCCGTCACGCCTGATCGATTGTTCCAGGTCGGATCGATCACCAAGATGATGACGGCGCTCGCCGCTTGGACGCTGATTGACGAGGGCAAGCTATCGCCCGATGCGACGCTCGCTGATCTCATGCCCGAGATTAAAGTCCGCAGCGGCGCATCGAAGAAGATCACGCTTCAGCATCTCCTCAACCATACCTCCGGTCTGCCGCGCTCGCCGTCCATGTTCTTTGAAGGCGGCCTGTGGACGGACGCCGAGCCCGGAACCAGATGGGCGTACAGCAATCTCGCCTACCGCATCGCCGGTCTCATCATCTCGCGGATCGATGGGCGGAACTTTCCGGAAGCCATTGAGGCGAGGGTCTTGCGGCCGCTCGGCATGGAGACCGCGGAGGGCGCCGTGCGCCGGCGCGACCGGGACCGCCACGCGCGCGGATATCAGCCGCGGCTCGATCGTCCCACGGCGCGCCCCGCCGAACCGGAGCGTGCGCCCTGGGTCGACTACGACATGGCGTCTGGCTGCGTCGCGGCGTCGACATATGATATGGAGAAGTTCCTCGGTTTTCTCCTGCGCCTTGCTGACGGCGACGGCGCGCCGATCCTGTCGCCGGAGGCCGCTGCGCAATTCCTCGCAGAGCCTGCCGACGCGCCGGCCTGGTCCGATGGCGCGCGCTATGGGAACGGGCTTGCGCGCGTCACTCTCGACGGGCGGGACTACCTGCACCACACGGGCGGCGTGGTGTCGTTTTCCTCATCGCTTCATATCGACCCTGAAGCCGGCCTCGCCGCCTTCGCCTCCACCAACATTCATTACGCCCGCAATTACCGGCCGCGGGACGTCACCTTGTTCGCCTGCCAGACCATGCGCGCCGCGGCGGCGGACGACGCGCCGCCAGCGCCCAAGCCGACCGCAGCCGTCACTGAAGATGCGGAGACATACGCCGGCGTCTTTACTGCTGCGGACGGAGCAAAGCTCGAACTCGTCGCGGACGGCGAGGTCCTCCGACTAAAGATCGATGGCCGGGCGAGCGCGCTGCAACCCGCCGGCGATAACGCCTTCTCCGGCGCCGATCCCGCCATCGTCGTGTCCGGCCTCGACGTCGAGTTCGAAGGCGACGCGCCGGTCCGCGTGTGGATCGGCGAAACCGAATACCTCGCGGATCCTGCACAGGGCTACACGCCCTTTGACGACGCCCTCGCGCCGCTTTCGGGCTTCTATCAGAATGACGATGGATGGGACCTGCCAGCGCGCGTCTATGTCCGCGGCGAGCGCCTTAGGGTGAAGCGGGCGGTTTTCTTCGCTGACCTTTACCGCTCCGCCGACGGCGGCTGGCGCGGCAAGGACGACACGGCGCCTGCGGCGGCCCGCTTCGACGGGCTCATCGACGGCAAGATGCGTCGCCTCACCATCGCCGAAACGGTCTACGAACGTCGCTTCAGCTAATCCAAAGGCCCGTTCGTTCGGACACTATCGATCACAAGCCCGCCATGGGGCGCAGGCGCGCTCGCAGCGGCGGGGTCAATCGCCTATTGATGCGGGAACGCACCAAGGGAGCCGCTTTATGCGCCGCTTTTTCGCCGCCCTGTTTTTGATCGCGATCTTTGGAACCGCCGCCGCCCGCGCCGCCCCTTTGTGGATCGAGCGCCAGTTTATTCCGGAGCCTGAGCTTGCGGATGCGCGGTTCGGCGTTCACGACCAGCAGTCGGACAGGCGCATCGATCATTCGTCATGGGCGGCGTTTCTAGACGCGTTCCTCGTTGAGAGCCCGGACGGCGTTAATCGCGTCGCCTATAGCCGCGTTGGCGCGGATGCGCGCGGGCAGTTGCGGAGCTATATCGACGCCATGCAGGAGGTGACGCCGTCGGCCCTGTCGCGTAACGAACAACTCGCTTTCTGGATCAATCTCTACAATGCGGCGACGGTCGACCTCATTCTCGACGCATATCCGATTGCGTCGATCCGCAAGCTGGATGACCCCTGGGGCCAGGCGCTCGTCACCGTCGACGGCGTGGCGCTGTCGCTTGGCGATATCGAACATCATATCGTCCGGGCGACGACCGATGATCCGCGCATCCACTACGCCCTCAACTGCGCGTCGATTGGGTGCCCGAACCTCGCGGCGAGGCCCTATACCGGCGCGGCGCTTGAGGAGATGCTCGCCGCCGCCGCGCGCGCCTATATCAATCACCCGCGCGGCGTAACGTTCGATGACGACGGCGATGTCGACGTCTCAAAGATATATGGTTGGTATCGTGATGATTTTGGCGGCGACGAAGAGGCGGCGCTCGACCATATTCGCGATTACGCCGCGCCCGGCCTGAAAGCGCGCCTTGAGGGTCTCGATAACATTGACGATTATCGTTACGACTGGGCGCTGAATGACGCGGCGGAGGAGTAGGTGACCCGTCAGGCGCTCTTGCGCCTGCGGAACTTCGCCGATTGCTCCTTCATCATCTGCGCCGCCCATGGTCGCGGCAGCGCCTTCGCGACGCCGACGACGAACTTGTTCCAGGCGCCCGGCACATAGACGACGTGGCCGCGGTCGACCGCCTCGATAGCGCCCTCCACCACGGGCTCCGCCGCCATGAACATCCGCTTCGGCAACAGGGAGACGAGCTTGCGCGTTCCGTTGACGTCGTGAAACTCCGTATACGTGAAGCCCGGGCAAAGCGCCGTCGAATGGACGCCCGTCCCTTCGCATTCGGCGGCGATCGACTGGGCGAAGCTGACGAGGAACGCCTTCGCCGGACCATAAAGGGTATGCCCGGCTGAGCCGGGGGTGAGGCCTGCCACCGACGAGACCTGGATGATGCGGCCAAAGCCGCGCTCCACCATGGCCGGCAGGAGCGCATGGGTGAGGCGAACGTAGCTCGTCACCATCACCTCAAGAAACTCGCGGTGATCGGCCCAGCCTGATTCGGTGAAAAAGCCCGGCAGGCCATAGCCGGCGTTGTTGACGAGAATGTCCACCGGCCCCGCATCGGCGGCCGCGGCGAGGATCGCGTCCGGCGCGTTCGGGTCGCCAAGGTCCGCCGAAACGGTGGTAACGTTAATCCCGTCGCCGGCCGCGCGCAGCTCGTCGGAAAGCGCCGTTAACCGGTCCGCCCGCCGCGCCGTCAAAACGAGATTGGCGCCCTTCCCGGCGAGCGCGCGGGCGAACGTCGCCCCAATCCCGGCCGACGCGCCGGTCACAAGCGCCGTTTTTCCTTGATAATTCGCCAATCGCGTGCGTCCCGTCGGTTTTGCGCACGTTTCTTGCTGTGGTAACGAGTTGTTAACTCACACCGCGAGGAACGAGCATGGGCGGCATTTCACTTCTTCTGGTTTTCCTTTGCCTCGGGGCGGTTGTCTACTGGTACGCCGTTAACGAAGAATCCGGGTCGGACGGCGATCTCGGGCTGCTTGGGCTTAAGGGCGCCGGCGAAGCCGTCATCAGCGTATTGAATAAGTATATCCCGAGCGACCGCGCGCCGCGCGGCAATGCAAAGCGCCTTGACGCCGTAATGCGCGCCGCCGCCGCGGACGGCGCGCCTGCCGCCCCCGCGCCGAGGTCGGCGCTCTACGCGAACCGCGCCGGCGTCGGGTCATCCTATCTCGTCAAGTCTGGCGGCCGCCGCAGCGCCGTTCGCGACGCGCGCGAGCAGGATGTTCTGGAGACGGCTGAGCCCGGCGAGCTGCCGCCGTTCGTCGATCGCGCAAGCTATCGCTCTTCCGAAGGCGCGCGCTACCGCCGCCAAAGAGGAGAGCAGCCCACCTCCCGCTATATGCGCCGCCTGGCGCCGGCGCGCTGACGCGAGACCACCCCGCGCTCGGCCGCCGGCTTTCTGCGAATTTGCCGGCACAGATAAAGCAAGACTTAGCTTTGCGACGCGCGCGCGTCTGTGGTCGGCTTTTCCTGACTGACGTCGTCGCTGGTTTTCTCGGCGGTATCCGGATCGCTTTCATCATCGCCGCGATGCAGATCGCCTTCGCTGGCAGCTTCTTCCGGCGCCGCGCCGACATCTTCGAGCGTAAGCGGCTCAGTTTGCGCAGAAGCGGCTGCGCGCCCGGCGTCCGCATCTGTCTTGGCGTGAGCGGGTTTCGCGGCGGCGACGGCGTCTCCGGCCGTCGATACGGCGACTCGTTCCTCTGCGCCCTTGCTTTCGCCTTCATCCGCGTCGCCGGTCTTCTCCGCCTCGACTTCCCCGGACGGGCCGGGAAGGGAGCTTGGCGGGGCGGCGAGATGGCGAATCTCTTCCGGCGCGAGCCCGATCGGCGGGCCTTCAATCGGCGCCGGCGCCAGCGATTCCTCGTCCATATAGGACCGGATCAGTTGCGCCCATCCTTCGCGGGTGAAACGGAAATGGCCATCGGCGCCCGGCGTCGGGTCGCGCACTGCGCTTGCGGCTCGCTCTAGCCAGGGCCGCGCGGCCGCCTCGCCGTGGGCGCCGCCGACAGCCTCGGCCATCAGGGCGCAGTCCCGCGCCGACGCTGAGGACTCGAGCAGCGGCTCGAGAAGCTCAATGGCCGCGGCGTGATCGCCGGTGAGGATATGCGCCCGCGCCCGCGCGAGCGCCGCCTCGCGCGACGCCGGATTGCGCGCGGCGAGTTTTCGAAGCGCGTCCGCGGCTTTCGTCGGCGGCGCTTCGTTCAGTATCTCGAGCAGCGTGCTGACGAGCGAGCCGTGGGAGTGCGCCGCGAACGCCTGTTCGAGGATCTTGACGCCGCGCTGCGGCCTTCCGGCTCTATGGTGGAGGCGCGCCGCCAGCGCCGCCGCCGGCGAGAGTCCGGGCGCGGACCGTAAGGCGAGCTCCGCCTCTTCCAGCGCCGTCGCCACATCGCCCGAGGTTTCGGCCGCATGGGCGGAGGCGGCGAGCAGCGCCGCTTCGGCCCGGCGCGCCTTTTCGGAGTCGATCGTCTTGTTTTTGGTCGCCGGGCCAAGCGCGCCGCGCGCATCGCCCCACGCACCGCGATCGAGCGCGAGTTCAAAAACGGAATCAAACGCCCAGGACGCGTTTGGCCGCAGTCGATAAGCGCGTTCGGCGTAGCCGCGCGCCGCGTCCTTGTCGCCGGCGCGTATCGACTTGCCGTAAAGCCCGCGCAGGCCGAGAAACTCCGTCTCCGGCGCTTCCAGCATCGCTTGGAAGCTTTGGCCCGCCGTTTCGTCATCGCCGGAAAGTTGGGCGGCCTGGGCAGTCAAAAGGCGCGTGACTGATCCCTCGCCGAGATTGCGGTGGGCGACGCGCGCATGGTGGACGGCGTCGGCCGGGTCGCCAATGGCCACCGCCTCCATGCCGCGTGCGAGGGCCGCCATTCCGCGGTCCATGCGGGCGCGTTCACGCCTGTCGCGCAGCTTTCCGGGCAGGGCGAGCAGGTCCTTCGCGAAGCTCGTGGTCAGGATGACAAGCGTCGCCGCCACGACCACCAGACCTATTGCAAATCCGCCATGCGCGCTCAGCTTAAACCCGAAGGCTTCGGCGATGACGCGATCTTCAACGGCGCCGAGCGCGCTGACGACGAATGCGAAGAAGATCGCCCAAACGAAGAATATCAGAAGACGGATTACCAAGATCGTGGCGCCTTACTGTTGTTCGAGCGCGCCGAGGAGCGCCTCGTTAAGCGCGCCGATTGCGGCGTCCGCGGCGAGTCGGCGCCGCGCATCGGCGATCCAGGGCTCGAACGCCGCCGCGGCCGCGCCCTCGAGTTCGCCGAGGTAATCGAGCGACTTTTCGAGGTTTTCCTTGTGCAGGCTATCCTCCGCCCGACTGATGACCGACGGCGCATCTTCACCCTCGGTATACTCCGACGGCCGCACGCTGACGAGTTCCTCGATATTGGCTCGCAACGCGCCCAATGGACCTGAGGCCCCTTCGCGCGCCGCCGCTGCAATTGCTGCGCGCGCGAAGGGGTCGAAGCCGTCTTCGAGCTGCGCGAGCGTCGGCACGCCGCCGGCGGCCGCGGCGCGAAGCCCGTCGACGCTGAGGCCGGGCGCAAGGCCTGTCAGAACCGCCAGTTCGTTGGCGTAGGGCGCGCCGGAATTGACCATTCGCGAGAGCGAGCTGAGGGCGAGCGCCGCTGCGGCGTTCTTGCCAGTGCGCTCCGCTTCGGCCGCGCGCGCGGTCTGCGCCCCTTCAAGTTGCGCCTGCAATTCGGCGATCTGCTGGGCGGTCTGTTCGAGCCGCTGGGCGAGCTCCTCCTGAAAGGTCGTCTGCAGCCGCGCGATTTGCTCGGCCTGGCGTTCCGTGTCCTCGCGCTCCTGGGCGAGGGCGGCGCCGAACTCCTTCGCCTGGCGTTCGAACGCATCGCGCAGCGAGCTGATCTCTGCGGCTAGGGCGGTGGCCGCAGCAGAGGCCGCTGCGCCTGTCGCCTCGGACACTGTCTCTGCGGGAAGGTCGGCGGCCGCGATAGTCATCGTTTCCTGCGCCGGCGCCGCCTCCGCCTCCGAAGAAGACGCGGCGTCCTCAGCCGCGTCAGCTTGTTCAGCCGCCTCCGCCGTCTCAGCGTCGGCCGGCGCCTCGGCATCATCCGCGCCTTCGGCGTCAGCCATGGCGATCTTGGCTGCGGCGGCGACCTCATTCGACGGCGCGTCCGACGCGTCGGGAAGCGCCGTTTCGGCTGGCGTTGCGGGCATCGCCTCCGCCGCCTCGGCCTCCGCCGCCTCGCTGCGCGCTGCGACCTGGTTCAGGATCTTGGCCGCCTCGGCGCCGATCGCCGGCTTGCGCGGCGCGCTCGTTTCACTCGCGCTCGTATCAAGCGTCACCACCTCTTCCTCAGCCGGCGTTGTCGGCTCGGGCGCTGCGGCGGGCTCCGGTTCAGAAGCCTGCTCTGGCGCTGGCTCTGGTTCCGGCGCTGGTTCTGGCTCCGGGCTCGGCGCAGGCTCGGGCGCATTCGCCGTAGCGTCTTCCGCGGCGGCGTCCTCCGCGGCGGAGTCTTCTGGCGCGCCGGCGACGTCAGCCGCTTCTCCGGTCTCGGCTGCGGCCACCGTGAGCGAACGTTGATATTGGCGGCCCGAAAGAATGCTGACAAAGAGCGCGCCGATGCCCAGCACCGCGATCCCGGTGAACAGCCACCCCAACGTCGCGTTGGACTTGCCGGTGCCGTACGCGCCGTACTTCGACTCGCGCGCGGCGTCGCCGGCTTCGACGACTTCCGCCTCGATCTCCTCTACTGCGCCGTCTTGCTTTTGCGGTTCTTCTGTGTCGCTGGCGGCCATTGGGATGCTCCTCAAATACGGCGCGGCTGTAACGGAAAATGAAAACGGCGCGCAAGGGCGCCGGCTGGCGGCGTCACTATCGCCTTCCGCAAATAGGTCTTCAACCTTGATTGTCGCAGGGACTTAACGTTCGAGCGCGTCCATCAGCGACGTCGCTGTCGGCTTTTCGGCGATTCGAATTTCCCGCCACGCCGACGATCCGATGGCGGCCTGCGCCGCGGCGGCGACATTGGCGCTAAGGCAACTCGCGACGAGGTCCTTGGTGCGGTCGACGCGTCCGCCGGCGCGCAGGGCGTCGACGAAGAGACGTGCGGTGCGCGGCGAGAAGAACGCGACCTGGATCGGCGCATCTCCCGGCTCCAGCGCGTCGATCGCGGCGATAGCCGCCGGCGAAAGCGCCGCCGTGGGCGTCGCCTCGTAGATCACGGTCCGCGCCGCCGGCACCGCGCGATCGTTCAGCTCCTTGACGAGGTCGCCCTTGCGATGCGTGCCGGCAAGATGGAGGATCGCCCCGAACGCGATCTCAATTCCGTAGACGGATTTAATCAGGTCGGCCAGCGAGACAACGTCGCCCGCAGCCGCGTAAATGCGCCGGAATCCGGCCGATTTTAGCGCATCTGCCGTGGCGCCGCCGACGGCGAACGCCGGCAGCCCGCGTTCGGAGCATTTCGCCTCAAAGGCGCGCACGCCGTTCGCGGACGTAAAGGCGAGAGCCGCGACGCCATCGAGCGCAACGGGCGCGTCATTCTCCGCAATCGTCATCAGCGGCGAGTTGACCGCGCGCATCCCGCGCGCTTCGATCGCCGCGACGAGCCGCGCCGCATCCTCTTCCGGACGCGTAACGATCACGGCAGTCTCCCGGCGCATCAGCGCTCCTGAGGCGGAGGCGGCTTGCGTTGACGTGGATTGGGCCAATATCCGGTGCTTTCCGTGGCTGGCTTGCGGGCGCTCAGGACTAGTCTTACGCCCCAAGGCCTTGAGAAACGATGACCGCATTTGAAGAAAATGCGCCGGCGCGCAAGGAAATCTTCCGGCTTCTCGGCATCGAGACAAGCTGCGACGACACCGCCGCCGCTGTCGTTGAGGCCACATTCCTTAACGGCGATCTTATCGAAACGCACGTTCTTTCAAATGAGGTGTGGGCGCAGCACGATGCCCACGCGGCCTATGGCGGCGTCGTGCCGGAGATTGCGGCGCGCAGCCATGTGGAGCGGGTCGACGATGTTGTTGCGTGCGCGATGGCGTCGGCCGGCGCCGATTTCGAAGACCTCTCGGCGGTCGCCGCGACCGCCGGTCCGGGTCTGGTGGGCGGCGTCATGGTCGGGCTCACCGCGGCCAAGGCGATCGCGCTGTCGCACGGGCTGCCGCTTGTTCCGGTCAATCACCTGGAGGGCCATGCGCTTTCCGCGCGGCTGACGGCGCTGATCCCTTTCCCGTATCTGCTTCTCCTGATTTCCGGCGGCCATACCCAGCTCGTCGCAGTTGAGGGCCTTGGGCGCTACCGGCGGCTCGGCACGACCATCGACGACGCGGCAGGCGAGGCGTTCGACAAAACGGCGAAACTCCTCGGCCTTGGACAGCCGGGCGGGCCGCGCATCGAAAGCGCGGCCGGCGGCGGGCGCGCCTCGCGGTATGACCTGCCGAGGCCGCTCCAGCGCCGACCGGGCTGCGATTTTTCGTTTTCCGGCTTGAAGACCGCCGTGCGGCTCCTTGCCGAAGAACATGTCGATAAAAACGGCGCTTTGGACGGACAGGCGGTGGCGGACATCGCCGCCGCGTTTCAGTCGGCGGCGGCCGAGCATCTCGCGGCCCGCACGCGCCGTGCGGTCGATGAACTCTCCCGAGATGGAGAGTATGGCCATCTGGTGGTCGCGGGCGGCGTTGCGGCGAACTGCGTGGTTAAGTCGGCGCTCGCCCGCGTTTGCGACGAAGCCGGATGGCGGCTGGTCGCGCCGCCATCAAGGTACTGCACCGATAATGGCGCGATGATCGCCCTCGCTGGCGCAGAACGGCTTGCGGCGGGGCTTGCGCCGACGTCCGAGGACGCGCGGGCCTTTGCGCCGCGGGCCCGCTGGCCGCTTGCGCCGCCGACACCCGGCCGCGCCCATGGCGGGGGGCGCAAGGGTCCGAAGGCCTGATGGCGAGTCTGCAGCTGCGTAAGAAAGATGCGCGGGGACCGGGGCGGGTCCCCGCGCTTTCGCCAAAGCGGCGCCGCGAAGGGTCTGGAGGGGCGTTTGTCGCGAAACCGCTTAAGCCCCTTTACAACGCGCCGCCGGAAGGGTTCCGTCGCGATTTTTCCGGTTCGGGCGAAGTTGTTTTCGGCGGCGCGATATGTCGTTTGAATGCGGCCCAACTGAGGGCGAACAGGCGCGCAAGTCATTGACAAGCCCATATTCGACCATCGCCGTAATAGGGGCGGGCGCCTGGGGGACGGCGCTCGCCAACGCCGCTGCGGCTGCGGGGGTCGGAACGCGGCTTTTGGCGCGAACGGACGCCGCCAAAGAAGCGCTGCGGCGTGACAGGGAGAACAAAGCGCGGCTGCCGGGCGCGCCATTGCATGAAGGCGTCGCCGTCTTGGGGCCGGATGACGATCTGACTGGCATTGAGGCGATCCTGTTTGTCGCGCCGGCGCAGACCGCGCGGGAGCGGTTTGAGCGTCTGGCGCGTCAATTGCCGCCATTGCCTGTGGCGATCGCGTCAAAAGGCGTCGAACGCGCCACTGGGAGGTTCCTGCCGGAAGCGCTTTGCGAGGCGTGGCCGGGCGCCGTTCCGGCCATGTTGTCGGGCCCAACATTCGCAAAGGATGTGGCGGCGGGCCTGCCTACCGCTGCGACGCTCGCCTGCAAAGACGCGGATATCCGCCATCGCTGGCGGGCGTCGCTCGCCTCGCCTCATTTCCGGCTTTATCCGTCCAAAGATGTTCTGGGGGCCGCGCTTGGCGGCGCGATAAAGAACGTGATCGCCATCGCCGCCGGCGCAGTTGCGGGCGCCGGCCTCGGCGACAGCGCGCGCGCGGCGACCATCGCCCGCGGGTACGCTGAGGCTCGCCGGCTTGGCGCGGCTATTGGCGTCGAAGCGGAGACGCTCGGCGGGCTCAGCGGTCTTGGCGATCTGATATTGACCGCGACCTCAATGACCAGCCGGAATATGTCGCTCGGCTATGAGATCGGGGGCGGCGCGTCGGCGGCGGACGCGCTCGCCGCACGCTCCACGGTTTCGGAAGGCGCGCTGACGGCGAGGGCGATCCTCGGCCGAGCGAACGAATGCGGCGTCGACCTGCCGATCTGCGCCGCCGTTGCGGACCTGATCGAAGGGACGCGCTCGCTTGACGAGATCATTTCCGAACTGTTGATGCGCCCGCCGCCGGCGGACGAACGCTTATGACGTCATTCGGCTTTGCGAAGCAGCCGGGTTGGGCCGGGTAGCGCCTGAATGAGCATTGAAAGCCGGCGCAGGGCGTCGCCCGTTCAGGTCTTACCGGCGCGCCGTCCGGATATAGGCGCGGCAGCTCGCCTCGTAGGGCCGAGCCGAGAGGCGCGCGTTCCAACCGGCCGTCCATGCTCGGGCCTGGGGTTCGCCTTCCGCGCGGCAATGCTCGTATCCGGTGCGGTACTGAGACGACATCACGTCGACGCTCGACCCGGCGAGATCAAATGCGGCGTCATAGCAAAAGCACTGGTCGGGGTCGGGCTCGCCAATCCGCTTGAGGATGTCGGTGTCCGCCTGCGCGATCGTCTTGGACTTAGCGCCAGGTCCGGCCGGGGCGCTCGCGAGCGCGAAAATGGCCGCGGCGATCACCGCTAGCACCAAAACGCCTCCGAAGACCGCTTCGATCCGGCTTCCCATGGTCATTCCCCTCAACGCGCTTCACTTAACAGCTCGGGCCGCGTGTGGCGCAGCCAATGCTTAACGGCACTTTAACCTTAAAGCATGCTCGCCGCCAAGCGTGGCTGAAAAGGGACGGCCCGGGGGCTATTTCAGGCGGCTCGCGGCGGCGCGGCGCGCCAGCAATTTCAACCTGAGCGCGTTCAGCCGAATGAAGCCTTCGGCGTCTTTCTGGTCATAAACGGCGTCTTCCTCGAAGGTCACGTGCGCCGCGGAATAGAGCGAGTTTGGCGAGTTACGGCTCTCCACGCTGGCCTTGCCTTTGTAGAGCTTCAGCGTCACCTCGCCCGAAACGAATTCCTGGCTTGCGTCGATCGCCGCCTGGAGCATCTCCCGCTCCGGCGCGAACCAGAAGCCGTTATAGATGAGCTCCGCGTAGCGCGGCATGAGGTCGTCCTTGAGGTGGCCGGCCCCGCTGTCGAGGGTGATCTGCTCGATCCCGCGATGGGCCGCGAGGAGGAGCGCCCCGCCCGGCGTCTCATAGATCCCGCGGGACTTCATGCCGACGAACCGGTTCTCCACGAAATCAAGCCGCCCGCATCCATGCCGCCCGCCAAGGTCGTTGAGGCGGGCGAGCAGCGCCGCCGGCGTAAGGCGTTCGCCATCGATCGCGACGGCGTCGCCTTTCTCAAAGCTGATGGTCACGCGCTCCGGCTTATCAGGCGCGTCTTCAGGCGCGGCGGTGCGCTGATAGACATAGTCCGGCGCCGGCTCCGCCGGGTCCTCCAGCACCTTGCCCTCGGAAGACGTATGCAGAAGGTTCGCGTCCACCGAAAACGGCGCCTCGCCGCGCTTGTCCTTGGCGATCGCGATCTGGTGGGCTTCGGCGAAGGCGATGAGCTTCGTTCGGCTGTTGAGGTCCCATTCCCGCCAGGGCGCAATGACCTTGATATCCGGGTCAAGGGCGTAGGCGGATAACTCAAATCGCACCTGATCATTGCCCTTGCCGGTGGCCCCGTGCGCGACCGCATCCGCCCCTGTCGCGCGCGCGATCTCCACGAGGCGCTTTGAAATCAGCGGCCGCGCAATCGAGGTGCCGAGCTGGTATTCGCCCTCATAAAGCGCGTTCGCGCGCATCATCGGAAAGACGAAGTCGCGCACGAATTCTTCGCGCAAGTCCTCGATATAGATGTTTTCCGGCTTGACGCCGGCGCGCAGCGCCTTTTCGCGCGCAGGCGCCAGCTCCTCCCCCTGGCCCAGGTCGGCGGTGAAGGTGACGACCTCGCAGTCATATTCCACCTGGAGCCATTTCAGAATGACCGATGTGTCGAGCCCGCCGGAATAGGCGAGGACGACTTTCTTTATGTCAGATGATGAAGCCATTGGGCTCCGTTAGCCCAAATGCGCGCCAAAGCGAAGCCGCGGGATCGACTATCCTGCGCGCGCGGGGTCGCCGCGCCATGCGAAGAAAGAAGCGGCCGTCCCGACGACGACGCTGGCGGCGAGACCGGCGATCATCGCTTTCAGCGCAAATTCGCGATCCACGAGGTACATTAGCGCGATCATCGCGACGCTGCTGAGGACGAAGCCCCAGCCGCAGATCCGGTTGCCGACCGACCAGGCCCGTTCGCTTGATAGCGTCCAGGGCGTTCGCAGGCCGGCGAAGAAGTTCGACCGCGACTTCGCCATCAGATTGCCGACAAGTCCGACGAACGCCGCCGAGCCGATAAGGATAAGGTCGACGCCCGGCGCTGCGCCCGTCAGGGCGCTGGAGACGATGACGGCGTGGGCGAGTCCGATTATCAGTACGCCACCGATCCAGCCGGTCAGGTAAAACTCGCGGCTCTTCTCCAGATGGTCGCGGCGCGGATCGAGAACGGGCGCAAGCGCGAACATCACTGAGATGACGCTCGCCAGCGCGGGCAGCGCGAACAGCGCCACATTGCGGGGCGCGAAACGATTCGCTTCGCCGTCGACGCCCCATTGAATTGGAAAGACGCCGTCAGCCGGCAATGCGCTCGTCGCATAGGCGCTGGCGGCCAGCATCAAAGCGATCGTTCCGCCGCTCCAGAAAAGGCCGGTGCGGATCATAAGGATCTCCGTTTTCTTCCCGGCGCGCGCGTCCCCTGGCCGAGCGGCGCGGCGTCACCCACGTTCAGGAGGTCGAACGCCATCGACAGGGCGTCCTCCGCCACCGACACATTGATGGAGTAGACAAGGCTCACGCCGCGGCGTTCCGCGTCGATGAGGCCGGCGGCTTTAAGGGCGTTCAAATGGCCCGACAATGTCGGTTTTGGCATGTTCAGCCGATCCGAAATCTCACCCGCCGGCAACTCGCGCGCCTTCAGCATGGCGATGATCCGCCGTCGCGCGGGATGGGCGAGCGCCTGAAATACGTCCGTCATGTTTGTTAATTTGCGAAATAGCAAAATAAAGTCAAGCCTTGCGCTCTCCGGTTGTGCGGCCATGCGCAAGCAAGTGTCCGTCAGTCGACAATCCGCACCCGTCCTCGGCCGGCTTTTGTCTCGCCGCGCCTTTTCTTCGTTTCGAGTCGGCGTTTCTTCGAGGCGAGGGTGGGGCGCGTGTCGATGCGCTTCTTCGGCGCGCGGTACGCCGCCTCGATCAGGCGCGTGAGGCGGGCGCGAGCGTCGGCGCGATTGCGGTCCTGCGTTCGGTGCGCGGACGCTTCGATGACGATGACGCCGTCCTTGGTGGCGCGCGCCCCTGCGCGGGCGAGAAGCCGGCGTTTGACGCCTTGCGGGAGGTCCGCGGCGGCGACGTCAAACCGCAGCTGCACCGCGCTCGCCACCTTGTTGACGTTCTGGCCGCCGGGCCCGGAGGCGCGGATAAAGCGTTCTTCGACGGCCGCCTCGTCGATGAGCTGCGCGCGGCCGCTCATGGCCCGAGGCTGTAGCGGTCGATGAACCGGCGATCGATGAAGGTCTTTAGAAGGCCCACTATCCGCCCCGCCCGCGCGCTACGGCCGCGAATCGACACCGCGCCGTCGGGGTGAAACGAGAGAATGGCCAACGCCTCGCCTTGCGGTTCGTAATACCGGAGGCGATCACCCTTCAGCGCGGCGCGGATGTTTCGCGCAAGGACTGGGCCTTCGCGCACGGCGTAGACGCCCGCCCTCGACGCTGCGGCCCGCCCATCAATATGGCGGACGGTTGCGCAATCGCCGGCGGCGAAGATCGACTGGTCGCCCGCACACTGAAGAAACGCGTTGACGCGCAGGAAGCCGGCGCCGTCCGTAAGATGCGGGATCGACCTTAAGAGCGGCGGCGGTGAAACGCCGGTGGCGAGAACGACGTGGCTGCATGGAATCGCGTCCCCGTCGTCGAGCCGGGCGACAGGTCCGCCCTCCTTGTCCGGCCCCGCGCCGACGACGCTCCGGCCATCTAGAATGTGCACCAACCGTCGCTGGAGAAGACGCTTAAGCTTTGCGCGGGCCTTGGCCGGCGCCGTCGGCGCGAGCCCGTCCGGGCCCGTCGCAATCGCGACGCCTGCGCCGCGCGCTTTGAGCGCCGCGGCGAGTTCGATCCCGCCATAGCCGCCGCCGGCGACGATGATCTTCTGGTTGTCGGATGTCGCGAAGGCCGCGTTCAGGGCCTCCAGAAACGGCTCGACAGGCTTGACGGAGAGTATGGGCGGACCGCCCTCCTGGGTTTCGAATGGCGGGACGACCGCGCCGCCGACATCGATGGAGAGGACATCGTAGGAAAGCGATGTTCCGTCATCCAACCGAACGGCCTTTGCGGCTGCGTCGATGGCTTCGGCCTTTGCGTAGACGACCTTTGCGCCGGCCTTTTCCGCCAACGCGCCGGCGTCGATGGACGCCTCCGTCAGCGCATAGCGCCCGGAGACAATTCCCGGCGCCATGCCCGTATACGGAACGAGCGCCTGCGGCGTGACCAGCGTCAATTCGGCGTTGCTTAGAGGCCGCCGGGCGAAGCGCCGCAGAACCTCCGCATGGGCGTGCCCTGCGCCGAGAAGGAGAAGTTTCTTGGACATTCGGCAAAAGCCCCGCAGATTTGGCGGCCTATCCTGCGCTCGCAGCCGCCAATTCCCGCCGTCGCCTCTCGCTCGCGCGCTCTTTCACGCTCGCGGACTTCAGCTGGCCGCAGGCGGCGAGGATGTCGCGGCCCCGCGGCGTGCGGATGGGGGAGGCGTAGCCGGCGCGATTGACGATGTCGGCGAAGGCCTCGATCCGTTCCCAGCTTGAGCACTCATAGGGCGCGCCAGGCCAGGGGTTGAAAGGGATAAGATTGATCTTGGCCGGGATATTCTTTAAGAGGCGGACGAGGTCGCGCGCTTCGGCGTCGGAGTCGTTGACGCCTTTCAGCATCACATACTCGAAGGTGATGCGCTTCGAATTGCCGACGCCGGGATAGGTTCGGCAGGCGTCCAGCAGCTCCGCAATGGGATATTTCTTGTTGATGGGGACAAGCTCGTCGCGCAAATCGTCATAAGTCGCGTGGAGCGAAATCGCCAGCATCGCCGCGGTCTCTTCGCCGAGCCGCTTCATCTCAGGAACGACGCCGGAGGTGGAGACGGTTGTGCGTCGGCGCGAGATGGAGACGCCGTCGCCGTCGGAGAGGATCTCGATTGCGTCGCGAACATTATCGAGATTGTAGAGCGGCTCGCCCATTCCCATAAAGACGATGTTGGAGAGCGTCCGGTCGTCCTTGCCGCTCGGCCATTCGCCGAGGTCGTCCTTGGCGGCGAGCGCCTGCGCGACGATTTCGCCAGCCGTCAGATTGCGGACGAGTTTCTGTGTGCCCGTGTGGCAGAATGTGCAGGTGAGGGTGCACCCGACCTGGCTCGAAACGCATAAGGCGCCGGCGCGGCCGACGTCGGGGATGAAGACCGCTTCGGCTTCTATTCCCGGGCCGAAGCCGAGAAGGTATTTGCGCGTGCCGTCCTTAGAGACCTGGCGGTCGACGATGCGCGGACGCTCGATGGTGAACGCTTCCGCAAGCCGCGCGCGCAACGGCTTGCCTATGTCGGTCATGCCCTCAAAGTCGGTCAGCCCGAAATTGTAGATCCACCGCCAGATCTGGTTCGCGCGCATGCGCGCCTTTTTTGGCTCAACCGCGCAGCGCTCAATCAGGGCGTCCCTGAGCGCGCCGCGGGTGAGGCCCACGACGTTCAATCGTTCGGTCGCCGCATCGCCCAGCGGGTTGGCCGGCGGCAGGTTCAGGTCAAGGACGGCCATCTCGTTTCCCTTTGGCGCAGCGCATCGCGCCAAGCCGCGCGCGATATCACATACGGCCGAAGGCGTCGAATGGGCCGCCCGGGGGCTCATTCGGCTGCGAGTTCGGTCGTATCGACGGCGCCGAAATGACGGATCATGGCGCTGATGGTCAGGCGCGGCTCTTCCTGAAGCACCCAGTGGCTGGCGTTCGGCCAGACCTCGACATTCTCCTCGCCGAGGAGCTTCTTCGTCGCCTCGATCCCGCCTTCCGGAACGAAATGGTCGCCGCCGGCGCCAATAAAGAAGACCCGCGGCGCGTCATCGGCCGCGCTTGGCGGCGTGGCAAAGTCGCCGCCGGCGCTTAGGTCTATCGCGCGATAGAACCCAAGCATCGTCGACATCGCGTTCTCGCGCGCCCAGGCGGATTTATAGATTGCGATATCTTCGTCCGTGAACGCGCCGGCTCGGGAGTCGGTTCGCAGCGCGTCGCCAAGCACGCGATAGCCGCCGGCGCGCAGGCTTAGCTCCGGCAGAAAGGGCAGCTTGAAGAATGACCGGTACCAGCTTGTCGATTCGCCGCCGTCGGCCATCGCCGCGCCCCAGGCGGCCGGCGGGGGGATGTTGAAGACGACTGCGCGGTCGACGCGGTCCGGCGCGCCATAGATCAACCCCCAGGCGACCGCGGCGCCGACGTCGTGCCCCGCGATGTGCGCCCGGTCCCAGCCTTCAGCGTCCATAAGCGCGACGATGTCCGAGGCGTAGGCGGCGACGGTGTACGCGTCTTCGCCCTTGGGCTTGTCGGATCGATTATAGCCCCTGAGGTCCGGAACGGCGACGCGATAGCCGGCGCGGGCGAGCGCCGCCGCTTGCCGGCGCCAGGAATACCAAAACTCAGGGAAGCCATGGATAAGGATCGCCGGCGCGCCATCCTCGGGCCCGGCGAAGACGACATGCAGTGTGACGCCATCGGCGCCAGAGACCATGCGCGACTCGAAGTCAACGCCGGTTTCGTCTGTGGCCGCGGCGATCTCGTCCTGCAATTCGACGTCGCCCGACGCCCAGGCCCAATAGCCTAGGCCGCCGAGAAGAATTAAGATGACCAGCAATCGACCCATGACCCGTCCCTTCGATGCGCCGGCCATATTTCCACATGGCCTTCGCGCGATCGAGAGCGATTCCGCCGGAGCGCCATCGGCATGACCAATTTTGAGAGAGTTCAGCCGCTAATTCGCGTCATGCGGCTTCCCCATGGCGAGGGACTCGCCTTGCCCGCGTATGAAACGCCGCTGGCGGCCGGGTGCGACGCGCGGGCCGCCGTGCCTGCGGATGCGCCGATGACGATTGCGCCCGGCGAGCGCGCGCTCGTCCCGACGGGCCTGGCGATCGCGCTGCCCCATGGATGGGAGATGCAGGTGCGGCCACGCTCCGGCCTCGCCGCGAAGCGCGCGATCACGTGCCTCAATGCGCCCGGTACGGTGGATGCGGACTATCGCGGCGAAGTAAAGGTGATCCTCATCAACCACGGGGACGCGCCCTTCGAGATAAATCGCGGCGACCGCGTCGCCCAGCTTGTGTTCGCGCCTGTCCACCAGGCGGTCTTCGACGAGGTCGAGGCTCTTGACGACACCGCGCGGGGCGCTGGCGGGTTCGGCTCCACAGGCGTATGAGCCGCGCTTGCGCCCGAGACGCATTTCATGCTGACCCCTGACCAGACCGAACGGTACCTTCGCCATATCGTCTTGAAGGAGATGGGCGCGCAGGGGCAGCAGGCGCTTCTCGCCGCCCGCGTCGTGATCGTCGGGGCCGGGGGGCTCGGCGGGCCGGTCCTTTCTTACCTCGCCGCCGCGGGCGTCGGCCGCATCGCCATTGTCGATGATGACGCGGTGGAGCTGTCGAATCTTCAGCGGCAAATTCATTTCCAGACGGAAGATGTGGGCGCGGGGAAGGTCGAGCGCGCCGCCGCGTCCGCGCGGGCGATAAATCCGACGATCGAAATTGAGCCCGTGGCCGCGCGCCTCGACGACGCCAATGCGAGCGATATAATCGCCGGCGCGGACCTTGTCATCGACGGCGTCGACAGCTTCGAGGCGCGCTACGCGCTCAATCGCGCCTGCATGGGCGCGCGCGTCCCGCTGCTCTCCGGCGCGATCGGCCGATTTGACGGCGTCATTGGCCTCTTCGCCCCATACGAGGGCGATCTTCCATGTTATGGTTGTTTCATGCCCGGAGCGCCGCCGCGTGAGGAGGTCCTGAACTGCGCGGAGGAGGGCGTCCTCGGCCCCGTCGCCGGCGTCGTCGGAACCATGATGGCGCTTGAAGCCGTCAAGCGCCTCGCCGGGATCGGTCCATCCCTTGTTGGCCATTTGCTGCTTTATGAGGGGCTTTCAAACACCGCGCGGCGCGTGCGCCTGCGTCGCGATCCTCAGTGCCCGCATTGCGCGCACGTGGGCCGAGCGCATTCGACTGGGTCTGGTTAGTCCAAACCCGGAATAATCCGGTCCGGCGGCTTATGCCCGTCGGCGAACATCTTGATGTTGATAAGCACCCGCTCGCCCATCTCGTTGCGGCTCTCGACCGTGGACGAGGCCATGTGCGGCGTCATCACGACATTCGGCGCCGCGAGAAGCGTCTCGTTGGGCGTCGGCTCGTGCGTGAAGACATCAAGGCCTGCGCCGGCGAGGCGGTTCTCCGAAATGGCCGCGGCGAGGGCGTCCTCGTCTATGATGTCGCCGCGCGCGACGTTCACGACAAAAGCGTGAGCCGGCAGGCGCGCAATGCGCTCTTTGGAAAGCAGTCCATGCGTCTCCGGCGTGCTGGGGCAGGCGATCGACAGAATGTCGACCAGCGGCAGCATGTCGTCGAGCTTGGGCCAGAACGTCGCCTGTAACATTTCTTCAATATGCGGATTAATTGGCGACCGGTTATGGTAATGGATTGACAGGCCGAAGGCTTGCGCGCGCGATGCGATCGCCTGGCCGACGCGGCCGAGGCCGACAATCCCCAGTTTCTTGCCGCGAATTCGCCGCCCCAGCATCCAGTTCGGCGACCAGCCGGCGAACTCCCCTGCTTCCAGCGCCTTCACGCCCTCCACAAGGCGGCGCGGCGCAGCGAGGATGAGCGCCATCGCCATGTCGGCTGCGTCCTCGGCAAGGACCGACGGCGTATTGGTGACGGTCACCCCGCGCGCGGCGGCGGCGGCGACGTCGATATGATCGACGCCGGCGCCGAAATTGGCGACGAGCTTCATGCGGTCGCCCGCTGCGGCGAAGAATGCCGCGTCAAGCGCGTCGCCGAGCGTCGCGGCGAGAACGTCATGCTCCCTTGCGAGATCGACAAGCGCCGCCTGGGGCAGCGGGGCGCCTGCCTCCGACAACGTAACGTCAAAAAGAGAGGAAAGACGCGCTTCGATCGCGTCCGGCAGCTTGCGGCTGACCGCGACCTTCAAGCGACGCGCGCCCATTCTGTTCCTCCGTCACTTAGGTGCGCAAACCAAGCGCGCCTCAAAGGGCGCGGCCGCGCATTCGGGCCTTCTTCACCCTGGTTAACCGGGTGTTAACACGCCTCGGCGAATAAGCCAGCCGCGCGGACGGCCGGCGGTGAGCGCCTCCTGGTTTCTCCGCCGAGGGGGCGCCATCGACTATCCATGCGAGTCAATACGAATAGCGTCATTCAATTCGGGCTCGGCCTTTGTGCCGCCGGCGGTCGCGCCGCAAGCGCCTTTCTTGCGGTCTTGTTGATCTGCGCGTCCGCCGACGCCGCGTCGCCGCAGGCGCCGACGCAAAATCCAATCGCGCGCAGCGCCAGCGCCTCCGTGGTGCCAGAGACGCGCAACCGCACCTGGTCCGGTTTTCCGACGCCGCGCTTTGTGAGTCTGAAGGGCGGGCGCACGAACTGCCGCATCGGGCCGAGCCGGTCTCACCGCATCAAGTTCGTGTACCAGCGCGCCGGCCTGCCAGTGATGGTGATCGCAGAAACGCGCGACAAGTGGCGCAAGATCAGAGACGCGGATGGCGACGAGTGTTGGGCGTTCCATACGACGCTGACCTCACGCAGCCATGTGATCGTATCGCGCGCGACGGCGGTCTACGCCCGCCGCGACCCGGCCGCCCATGTTCGCGCGCATCTGACGCCCGGCGCCATTATCGCCGCGGACGGCGCGGCGCGGCCGAACCAGGACGCGCTTTGGATCCATGTGAAGGCGGCCGGCGTGGAGGGGTGGACGCCAGCAGCCGACGTCTGGGGCGGCGACGTTGAGGCCGAACGCCGCCGCCGGCCCGGGCCGCGAGAGGCGTTTGCTGCGCCGCCAGATTGACCCTCGTTCGCCGGCGCTCTAGACCCCGCCAGCGCGCGGCCTTACGTCGGCGGACGCGCGTTTAATGCGCACGAATAATCACGTCCGGCGCCGCGGGGCGCCGGATCAGGCGGACAGCCGGTGTGGGCGGCGTTGAGAGGGCTTCGAATAGATGCCGGGCAAGTCCAGCTACACGCGCGAAGAATTGCTAGATTGCGGATATCACGGGCTGCGCGGGGCAGGCACCGCGCAGTTGCCGGTGCCGCCCATGCTGATGTTCGATCGCGTGACGAGGATCAATGACGAAGGCGGCGCCTACGGCAAGGGCGAGATCGTCGCTGAGCTAGACGTACATCCGGACCTGTGGTTCTTCGAATGCCATTTCCCCGGCGACCCCGTGATGCCGGGCAGCCTGGGCGTCGATGCGCTTTGGCAGTTAATCGGGTTCTTTCTCACATGGGCTGATCTTCCCGGCCGCGGCCGCGCCCTTGGCGCTAAGGAAGTGAAATTCAGCGGTCAGGTGACGCCGGATGTCTCGCGGGTCCGCTATGAAATCGACATGCGCCGCACCATGCGGCGACCGATGATCCTTGGCATTGGCGACGGGCGCTTGTTCGCCGATGATCGAGAGATCTATACCGCGAAAGACCTGCGCGTTGGCCTGTTCACGGATGAACAGCTCGCGGCGGGGATGTAGCGCGGCGGCGGACAAAGGAGCGGTCGAGACATGCGACGCGTGGCGATCACCGGTATGGGCATCGTGTCGTCTATCGGCGGCGATGTTGACGCGGTCGCGCACTCTCTGCGGGAGGCGCGCTCCGGTGTGGCGGCGTCCGAAAAATTCGCCGAAATGGGCTTCCGCTGTCAGGTCGAGGCGCGCCCGCCGGTGAATGTTGAAGACCTCGTCGATCGGCGCACGCGGCGCTTCATGGCGGAAGGGGCGGCCTGGAATTACCTCGCCATGAAAGAGGCGCTGGAGATGTCGGGTCTCGCGCCCGACGAAGTCAGCCATCCGATGACCGGAATCATTATGGGGTCCGGCGGGCCGTCGACGCGCGACATTGTCGCCGCCGCCGACAAGACGCGCGCCGCGGGCAATACGCGCAAGGTCGCCCCGACAATTGTGCCGAAGGCGATGTCGTCGACCAACAGCGCGACCCTCGCCACGTCGTTCAAGATTCTCGGGACCAATTACTCGATTTCCTCCGCATGCGCTACGTCAGTGCACTGCATAGGCGCTGCGGCCGAGCAGATCATGTGGGGCAAGCAGGACGTGATGTTCGCTGGCGGCGGCGAGGATCTCGACTGGACGATGGCGAACCTGTTCGACGCCATGGGCGCCATGTCGACAAGCTTCAACGACCGCCCCGAGACGGCGAGCCGCGCCTATGACAAGCATCGCGACGGCTTTGTGATCGCAGGCGGCGCGGGCGTCGTCGTGCTGGAGGAAATGTCTCGCGCGAAAGCGCGCGGCGCGGAAATCCTCGGCGAGATTGTAGGCTATTACGCGAATTCTGACGGCGATGACATGGTGCAGTTGAACGGCGAAGGCGCCGTCCGGTGCATGCGCGGCGCGCTCGAAACCGTGCGTATGCCAATTGACTACGTCAACACCCATGGCACGTCTACGCCGATCGGCGATTCGAAGGAGACGGCCGCCATCCGCGAGGCGTTCGGGCCGGAGATGCCTCCATTTTCCTCCACCAAGTCCTTGACGGGCCACTCGCTCGGGGCCGTAGGCGCGCAGGAGACGGTCTGCTGCCTCATCATGATGCGCGACCGGTTCCTGTGCGAAAGCGCGCATATAGAGGAGCTTGATCCTGAATTCGAAGGCCTGCCCATCGTGCGCGAACGCGTTGACGACGCCAAAATCGACTGCTTCCTGACAAACTCGTTTGGATTTGGCGGCACCAATGGCTGCCTCGTGGTCGCGCGCGCCGAATGACGACTGCGCTCGCGGATGGTCGGGGCGCGGCGTCGGCCATTATGCCGGTCGATCGACATCGTCTCTTCGGGCCCAGACGACGATGACCCTCGCCGTCGACATTTTTGCGGCCGCGGCGGTCGCGACGATGGGGGTCCTCTGGTTCGCGTACGTCCTGAAGGGGCTGAAAGGGCTTGCTGCTGGCCGGCGGCGCATCGTCTATGGCGGCGTATGGCTCGCCTATTTTTGTCTGACGCTCATCCTCGCGGCGCGACTTGGGAGCGTGTGAGTTTACCTCGCGAAGCACTGTAGACTGATGGTAATGAGTCAGGGCGCGTGAAAGGCGCAAGCGATTATGGCTGAAGAGGCGATCTATCCGGCGGGCGATCTGATGAAGGGGCGACGCGGCCTCGTTATGGGCGTTGCGAACAAGAACTCTATCGCCTGGGCGATCGCGCAGCAGCTCGCCGCGCAAGGCGCGGAGCTCGCCTTCACCTATGTCAATGAGGCGATGGAGCGGCGGGTCCGGCCGCTGGCGGATAGTCTCGGCGCAACACTGATTCTTCCCTGCGACGTCACGTCTGATGAGGAAATGGACGCCGCCTTCGCGGAAATCGAGAAGGCGTGGGGCGGGCTCGATTTTCTTGTTCACGCGATCGCCTTCACCGATCGCGCGGCGCTTGAAGGTTCTTTCGTCGAGAACACGACGCGGCAGGTCTTCAAGGATACAATGGACATCTCCGCGTTTTCCTTCGTCGATGCGGCGAACCGCGCATCAAGGTTGATGTCCGATGGCGGATCGATGGTGACGCTCACCTATCTTGGCTCAGAGCGCACTATTCCGAACTACAATGTGATGGGCGTCGCCAAGGCGGCTTTGGAGGCGTCTACGCGCTATATTGCGCGGGATCTCGGCCCGAAGGGCGTGCGCGTCAATGCAATTTCCGCTGGGCCGATAAAGACGCTCGCCGCGGCCGGCATTTCCTCCGGACGCCACATGTTTTCGTTCAATCGGCATGCGGCGCCGTTGCGCGACGACACCGATGTGCGCGGCGTCGCCGGCGCGGCGCTTTATCTCCTGTCGGATCTCGGCGCGTCCTGCACCGGCGAAACGCTGCACGTGGACGCTGGCTTCCACATTGTGGGCATGCCGGATGAGGCGCCGTCCGACGGCTGACCTTCGATAGATCTGTCGTCTATAGGTCCGCCGCTTCGAGGCAGGACAGCAATGCCGCCGGGTCGCTCAGCATTGTGACGATCCGCGCTTTCGCCCCGGCGCCGCCGGCCGTTGTGGGTGACGCAGGGTCTTTTCGCGAAAAGACGATGGGGCCGTCCGCGCCATTGCTGGCGGCGGCGTCGATCCGCGCAAGAGCGGCGGCGACCTGCGCCTGGTCGAACTGCAGGAGGGCGTCGGCGGCGAGGGCGGTTGGCGCATCTATGTCTGGGGCCGCGCGCCGGCTCGCCGGGTCGGCGCCGAACGCCGCGACCCTTAAGTCGCTGAGGCTGGCCGCGCCGGGGGCGAGCGCCAGCGCGTCCGCGGCGTGCGCCGCAAGGTCCGCGTCCGCCGCTGCTGCCCGGGCGAGGCCGGAAAGCCATGTTGGCGGCGCGTCGGACAAGGGCGCGCAGAGCGCCGCCGCCCGTTTCTTCGTCGACGCCAGAAGCGTCTCAACGAGCGGCGCGTCGTCCATGCAGGCGAGAACGACGGCTTCGCCGCGCGCGCGCTCAAGCGCGCCGATGAGCCCGTCCAGCCCCCTCACGTCCGCGTCATCGGCATCGCCAGCGCGCGGCGCGGCGGCTGGCGTCGGCGTGAAGACCGTCCACCCCTTGGCGTTCGCCGCACGGCAGAAGGCTTCGCTTGGCGGCGCTGGAAACGCGAGCGGCGGAATAAATATCAATCCGCGGCCGGTGGAATCGCCGCGTTTCCAGAATTTCGGCGCGCCCCCCTGGCGGCCTGTTGGCCCGAGCGACAGATACGCCGGCGCCTCCGGCAACGCGCGCAGACGCACCGCGCGTTCCGGATCGAAAGCGGCGGAGGTCTCAAGCGCGGCCACGGCGAGCGTCGCGTCAATCATGGAATCGGCGCCGAGCTTCTTGAGGATGCGCGCATGCTGCGTACGCACCGTATCAGGCGAGCGGCCGCGTTCTTCGGCCGTTTCCGTCACCGACTGCCGGCGCAGCGCCGCATCCAAGACGTCGAGCTCTGCGGGCGCCAGGTCGTAAAACCTGTGCAGTCGATCGCGCGTGCGGCGTGTCATGCGCATGCTGTCGAGATAGAGGAAGTAGGCCGCCTCCGGATAGGCGGCGTCCGATTTCCAGACGACCCGCGCGGTCAGGGGCCGGCCGGCGGCATTGCGAAGCGCCGCGACAGGGGCGCCTTCGGCTGGCTGCGCGCCGGCGAAGTCCACCGCCCGGCCGACGGCGATCCCGGCGGCGGCCTTCGCCGCTGCGCTCGCCGCCAGAACGGTGCCGTCCGACGTGACTGCGGCGTACGCTCCTGCGTCATTCCTGATGAGCGCGTCGAAAGGCAGTCCCGCCGTCAGCGGGTCAAGGGAACTAAGGCGCGCGCGGTCGACTGCAGCTTTAAATGCTGTCATCGCTGCGGCGCGCGTCTCCCCATCCGCCCAATTCCCGTCGTCGGCAGACCAGGCGCCGAACGCAGTCAGGATCGAAAGCAGATTTGGGTAAGGCGCGTCTTCGCCCGCCGCGGCGCCCCTTCGGGCCGCGGCGGAGATAATGGATGGCGCTTCGGCCGCGGAGGTCAGGCGGTTGGTCTTTGACGGCATATCTGCGTACTAGCCAATCGGTATGATTTTCGAGGACGATTCCTGTCTAATCGGATGCGGCGCCTTCCGCCAAGCGCCATTTCCCCTAAAAATTGAGTTTTCGACCAACCGGAAAACGCCGGATCGCGAGCTATAGCGACGCGCCGCGAAGGTGGATTGCCGGTTTCGCGCACCAATCCGCGCAATTCAGCAACCTCGAGCGCTTTGCGGATATGCGCGCGCGGTTGACGCAAGAAAAAGCCCCGCACGCGGCGGGGCTTCTTGCGGTTATTGGTCGACGTCGAGCGAGGGTCACTCGATTTCCTTGCCGGTTTCCTGATCGACGATTTTCATCGACAGGCGAACCTTGCCGCGATCATCAAAGCCCAGAAGCTTGACGAACACTTCGTCGCCTTCATTGACGACGTCCGTGGTTTTTTCCGGCCGGCCGTCGGCAAGCTGCGAGATGTGCACGAGACCATCGCGCGCGCCGAAGAAATTCACGAACGCGCCGAAGTCCATCACCTTGACGACCTTGCCCTTGTAGATTTCCCCGACCTCCGGTTCAGCGACGATCGAGTGAATCCACTTGTAGGCGGCGTCGATCTTCTCCTTGTCGGAGGAGGCGATCTTGATGAGGCCGTCGTCATTGATGTCGACCTTGGCGCCGGTCTGCTCGACGATTTCGCGGATCACCTTGCCGCCGGAGCCGATGACGTCGCGGATCTTGTCCTTGGCGATCTGCATGGTTTCGATGCGCGGCGCGTATTCGCCGAGATCGGCGCGCGCGGCGGTGAGCGACTTGGCCATCTCATCAAGGATATGGATGCGGCCGTCCTTCGCCTGAGCAAGCGCCTGACGCATGATCTCCTCGGTGATGCCCGCGATCTTGATGTCCATCTGGAGAGAGGTGACGCCGGCTTCGGAGCCCGCGACCTTGAAGTCCATGTCGCCGAGATGGTCCTCGTCGCCGAGAATGTCGGAGAGCACCGCAAAGCGCTCGCCTTCCAGGATGAGGCCCATGGCGATGCCGGCGACGGGACGCTTCACGGGGACCCCGGCGTCCATCATGGCGAGGGACGATCCGCATACGGTCGCCATCGAGGACGAGCCGTTTGATTCGGTGATTTCCGAAACGAGGCGGATGACGTAAGGGAACTCTTCCTGCGTCGGAAGCACCGCCCGGAGCGCGCGCCAGGCGAGCTTGCCGTGGCCGATTTCCCGACGTCCGGCGCCGCCCATGCGGCCCGTCTCGCCGACGGAATATGGCGGGAAGTTGTAGTGGAGCATGAAGCTCTCTTTATACGTCCCTTCAAGAGCGTCGATGAACTGCTCATCCTCGCCGGTGCCAAGCGTGGCGACGACGAGCGCCTGGGTCTCGCCGCGGGTGAAGAGCGACGAGCCGTGGGCGCGCGGCAGGACGCCGGCCTCCGCGACGATTGGCCGGACGGTCTTGGTGTCGCGGCCGTCAATCCGCTCGCCGGTGTCGAGAATGCCATTGCGGACGATGTCGGCTTCAATCTCCTTGAAGAGGCCGCCGAGCGCGTTCTTGGAGAGCTTCGCGTCGTCTTCTTCGTCGACGAACGCCTCGGCTGCTTTCGCCTTGGCGTTGGCGATCTTCTCCTGGCGGACCTGCTTCACCGTCTCTTTGTAAGCGGCGCGGAGGTCCCCTTCGACGAGGCCGCGGATCTGCGTCGGCCAGTCGCCGTGGTCAGGGGGCGCGAAGCTCCACGGCTCCTTGGCGCAGTCTTCGGCGAAGTCGATGATCAGGTCGATCGCTTCGTTTGCGGCCTTGTGGCCGAACATGACCGCCCCGAGCATGACGTCCTCGGACAATTCCTTGGCTTCGGACTCCACCATCATGACCGCGTCCTGCGTGCCGGCCATAATGAGATCGAGGTCAGTCTCCGACATTTCATCAATTTGCGGATTAAGGACGTATTCGCCATTGACGTAGCCGACGCGCGCCGCGCCGATTGGCCCCAGGAACGGGATGCCGGAGATCGTAAGCGCCGCTGACGTTGCGATCATGGCGACGATGTCCGGGTCGTTTTCAAGGTCGTGGGAGAGGACAGTCGCGATGACCTGCACCTCATTCTTGAAGCCCTTGGCGAAGAGCGGCCGGATCGGCCGGTCAATAAGTCGCGAGGTGAGCGTCTCTTTTTCCGTAGGCCGACCTTCGCGCTTGAAGAATCCGCCCGGAATGCGGCCGGACGCGTAGAATTTTTCCTGATAGTGAACAGTCAGCGGGAAGAAATCGAAATTTGGATTCGGCTCCTTCTGGCCGACGACCGCGGCGAGCACCGTGCTTTCGCCATAGGTCGCGAGCACCGCGCCGTCCGCCTGGCGGGCCATGCGGCCGGCCTCGAGCGTCAACGTGCGCCCGCCCCATTCAATTGATTTTTTTGTGATGTCGAACATGCTTTCTTCTTTCCATCGTCCGGACCCGTCCTTCCTTGGGCGAAGTCCGCATAAACGCCGAACGCGCGGATCGCGCCCGGCCGGCGCGGCGCGACGGACCCCATGTCCGTCGGCCGCAAAAAAGAAACGCCGCGCGGGGGTCGCCCCGGCGGCGTCTCGCGTCGCAAGCGCGCATTAGCGCGGCTGCATTCTAATGGCCCCGTCAAGCCTGATGACGGCGCCGTTGACCATGACGTTCCGGGTTATCTCGAGCGCCATGGAGGCGAACTCTTCCGGCGTTCCGAGGCGTTTCGGGAACGGCACCATAGCGGCGAGGGCGTCCTGCACCTTCTGGTCCATGCCCGCCATCATTGGCGTCCAGAATATCCCCGGCGCAATCGTGTTGCACCTTATGCCGATATTCATAAGGTCGCGCGCGATCGGCAGGGTCATGCCGACGACGCCGCTTTTCGAGGCGGAATACGCCGCCTGGCCGATCTGGCCCTCAAAGGCGGCGACGGAGGCGGTGTTGATGATGACGCCGCGCTCGCCGTCGGCTTTCGGATCGGCCTTTTCCATTTCCGCGGCGACGAGGCGAATGCAGTTGAATGTGCCGACAAGATTGACGTCGATCACCCGCTTGAAGTTTTCAAGGACATGCGGGCCGTTCTTGCCGACGGTCTTTTCGCCTGTGGCGATGCCGGCGCAATTGACGAGGATCGCCGGCGCCCCGTGGGCGTCGAGCGACGTCTTTACCGACGCGGCGACGCTGTCTTCGGAGGCGACGTTGGTCTCAACGAAGACGCCGCCGATCTTCTCCGCATGCGCTTCGCCCTTCTCCTTGTTCATGTCCCAGATGGCGACCTTCGCGCCCGCCGCCGCCAGGGCTTCGGCCGTCGCGCCGCCGAGGCCGGACGCGCCTCCGGTGACGATCGCCGCGGCTCCATTCACTTCCATTCCGGGTTCTCCGTATGTCGTTCCAACGGCCGCGATTGGCGGCTAAGGCCAGCGGCCGCGATTAGCGGCGCAGGCCGAGCCGTTCGATAAGGCTCTTGTACCGCGCCTCGTCCTTGCCCCTGACGTAATCAAGCAGGCGGCGTCGCTGCGAGACCATTTTCAGAAGGCCCCGGCGCGAGTGGTTGTCTTTCTTGTGGTCCTTGAAGTGCTCAGTCAGGTTCGAAATGCGCTCCGACAGGATCGCCACCTGCACTTCCGGCGAGCCGGTATCGCCTGGCTCGTTCGCGTATTCCTTAATGAGTTGCGCCTTGCGCGCAGCCGTAATCGACATGCTCGTCTTTCTCCGCGGCGCCACATGCAAATGGCCGCGCCGGGACGCCGTCCAGCGCGGTCAACGCCGCCCGTCTAGGAGATGCGGCCGGCGGACGCAAGAGCGCTCAGGAAAGGGCGCCCTAGTACGGGTCGTCCTCCGCCGCGACATCGCCTTCGTCGGCCGGGTCATTTGCGATCTTGACGTCGAGGTTCGGGGCGTTCGCCCCGACCCGATTGACGCGAAGGCGCGAGGGTTCGATGCGCGCAGACGCCGGCAGGCGCACGGCCGGCGCGCCGTTCGGATTGATTGACTCAAGAAGCAGGTCGGCGTCGCTTAAAAATTCCTCGATGGTGCGGCGCACGTGCCCGACGGTAACGCCGTCGGCGAGCGTCACATGGGAGAACACGATCCCGCGGCCGTCCTGCAACAGGCCAGCCACCGACACGCCGAAGATGTCGAGATTGTATTCGTTCAGCTTCGCGAGCGTGACGCCTTCGGCGTTGAAGAAAACAGTCGGCTGGATCTCGCCGCACTGGGCGTAGGCGCCGGGGCCATTGCAGTCGCGCAGGAAGAGATAGACTGTCCCGCCGCCGATCGTCGCTTCAACGGTCTTCTCGACGCCGCCGGCGCCGCGCACGTCATCGGTCATCTGCGACTGCGCCCGCAATCTGCGCATGACGGCGATCACCTCATTGGCGCTCATTGAGTCGACCACACGCGCGTCCAGCGAACGGGTGCGGGATTTTTGCTGCGCACCCGCCGGTTGCGTCGCGCCGACCGCGAGGAGCGCGGCGCCTGCGAACGCCGCGAGCCATCTCTGCCCCGCCGCAGATCGAATTCGATTCGCCATCCGTCGTTTCCCCTATTCACCGCCCCGAAGGCGAATATAGGCGAAGAGCGCCCGTTTGTCGCCAGTGCGGCCCTTGAAGCCGGCGAGGGCGGGGCGTTCAGCGCCTGAAGTCTGCGGGGGAGGGCGAGGCCGCCGCCCTGGAGGGGGGTCGGCGGCGGCCTCATTTAAGTGCAAATGGAAGGGCGTCCATTCGCGAGCGGTCGGCCTTGGTTGGAGGGGGGACCGGCCGACGGACGACAGGATGCAGGCCAATTTCTAGCCAAAGCGTGAACGTTTGAAGGCCGTTGGTTAATTGCCGCGGAACGCCTGCGCCGTCCTTATTCGGACAAATTAAACACCCTGACCGGCTTCAGCTTCAGCCCGTCGAGGGAGCAGATCGCGACCGGCGCGCCGCCGGCGACGGCAAGCACCGAAGCGATCTCACCGGCCTCGCCCGCTCTGACGCCGCGGGCCGCGGCCGCGGACAGCACCGCCGCCTGGCCATGGCGTAGCCGGCTCGCTTCCGGCGCGCCGATCGAGGCTTGCGGCAAGCCTGTAAGCGCCGCATCCAATGGCAGCAGCGTGGCGTCGCGGTCTTCCGGCGCCGGCATCGCCTCCAGGTCCTTTGTCCTGACGCCGTCCGCTTCGGTGAATGGGCCGACCGCGGTCCTGCGCAAGGCCGCCACATGGCCTTCGGTCCCGAGGGCGCGAGCCAAGTCGCGGACGAGCGCGCGCACATAGGCGCCCTTTCCCGTCACCGCCTGGAACACAGCGCGGTCAGCGTCCGGCGCCTCGACGAGGCGCAGGTCGTGAATGTCGATGACGCGGGACTTCAGCTCCACCTCCTCGCCTTCGCGGGCGAGGTCATAGGCGCGCGCGCCGGCGATTTTGACGGCCGAGAATTTTGGCGGCGTCTGCTCGATGGCGCCGGTGAACCGCGGCAGCGCCGCAAGGATGTCCGCTTCAGTCGGCCGCGCGTCGGACGTCGCGCACGGCGCGCCTTCCCCGTCGTCGGTCGTCGTCGCGACGCCCCACTGCGCGGTGAACAGGTAGGTCTTCGGCGCGTCGGCGAGAAACGGCACCGTCTTCGTCGCCTCGCCGAACGCGATCGGCAATACGCCCGTCGCCAGCGGATCGAGCGTGCCCGCATGGCCCGCCTTCTGCGCCTGCAAAAGCCATTTCAGTTTGGAGACGGCGTCGGTGGAGCCGACGTCATAGTCCTTGTCGAGAACGATCCAGCCATTGACCGGACGTCCCTTCTTGCGCCGTCGCGCCATTCGCGCCGACCTCCATCAAGCGGGTTGGAGCGAAAGCGGATCGCCGATTTCGCATTGCAACGCGCATATTCACAGACCGAGAGCCTTCCGCTTCGCTCGCCTTGACGAAAACGGCTCCGGAAAATCGTGGGTATGAACAGGGATCGCCCGCCGTCGTCAATTGGAAACGACCCGGCATCGCCGTTTCGCCTTGAAATCGCCCGCTTCGCACATCTTTTCGCCCTGCCGGAACGGTAGACGGGGCATCGGAGAGAGCGACGCGAAGATCTGAATCGGGGAGACAGACGCTGACGGGAGTATGCGATGAACCGGATGACAGTCGACGCCGCGCGGTCCTTCGCCGCCGCCTCACGGCTTCAGTTTGAAAATAGCCGCTGGAGCCTCGACCTTGCGGTCCTGGCGCTGCTTGCGATCGCGACGCCGTTCCTGCTCGTCGTCCTGTGTCCCGGCATCTTTCAGCTCATCGCCGGAGAGGCGATGACGCGCGCCTCCGCTCTGGCCGCGCCGGCCGCATTTGGCGTGTCGTTGCTTTATGGCGTCATAGCCATGGTCGCTTCATTTGCGGCGCTTTTCGGCGTCGCCGATGCGATCGAAGGCCGATCCGGCTTTCCCGCCGAGACGCGTAAGCGCCTTGCGGTTTGCCTCGGACTTGGCGGCGCTGCGACGCTGGCGAGCGCAGCGCTCAGCTAGAGGATTTTGCACGCGTCGCCGCAGCCGGACAGGTAGGCATAGACGCGGCCGGTATAGGCCGCCTGGGCGCCGAGGTTGAAGGCGGCGACCGCTATAATAGCGGGCAGCAGGATGAGCGCCGCAATCGCCACCAGAATGAACGCCGCCGGTCCGATGAGGCTGCTGACGGCGCCGGCGATCAGCGCCGCGACGACCAGAACCGGCGCGATAAAGGCGATGAACAGAACCGCGGTCGCCGCCTGCAGGATTTGAAGGAAGAAAAGGCCGGACAGGACCAGCCGCCAAAAGTTCCCCTTGGTCATGGCCCAGGCGTCGCCGAACGACACCCTGTCCTCCACCGCGGCGATCGCCAGGACGGGGAGAAACCTCAGCCCGATCCAGACGCCGATGATGGCGATCGCAATAGCGGCGGATACGCCGGTTGACGCAAAAAGCGGCGACAGCTGGCTCTCCATCTCCACCGCCAGGGCGGCGGACCCGACGCCGACGCCGATTGCTGCGGTTCCAAACACCGCCCCGAGCGCAAGCAGCAATAGTCCGTAGACGATCTGGACGATCGCGTAGCGCACCTGGCGCGGGCCCATGGCGAAATAGGCGGGACCTGCGGGCGGTTCATAGTCGCCCCGCGTCGCCGCGCGCGTGGCGGCGACAAGCACCGGCGCAAACAGAAGGACGGTTCCGAAGCCGACAACGATCGACCAGAAAATCGCTGCGCCAATCGCAGCGGCGTTGACGTTCACCTCAATGTTCTCAATGTCGATGCGCGGCTGGCCGGCCGCGTCAAGGTCGATGGCGTCGCCGGCGTCAAACACGCCGAAGGCGTCGCAAATCATCGCGCCGGCGCCGATCTGGAGAACGATCACCAAAAAGATCGGCAGCCAGGCGATACGGATCATCATCCCGATGCGGTCAAATCCGAACGTCACCGCCTCAAGGACCGGCCTCAGCATTGGGAGTTTCATGCGGCGCCCCTTCCCATTCCCCGCTTCGAGCTTATCGGATCGGGCGTCGACGTCAGCCGACGGCGCGCAGACGCGCCGAAGAATCATCGGGACTGCGGCTTTTGGGCCGCGATTGCCGCGTCAGTCGGAACCGAGGTCGCGCTTGACATCCGGACGAGCCAGGAGGTCGTCGATCCGCTGCGCCTCGTCGAAGGTCTCGTCGCGGCGAAACCGCACGTCAGGCGTGTATTTCAGGTCGACGCGGCGTCCAAGCAAATGCCGGATTTTCGGCGCGGCGCGGTTAAGCGCGTCGATAACGCTCGTCTCGTCGGCGCCCTGCGACAGCTCCCCGCCGAGCTTGGCGCAGTAAGCTGTCGCCTGCTTCAGGTCAGGCGATGCGCGCACTTCGCTGATGGTGACCGCGACGCCGGTTAGCGCAGGCTGGCGCAGGTCCTCGCGCTGCAGGATCTCCACAAGCGCATGTCGAATAAGCTCGCCAGCGCGCAGTTGCCGCTGAGAGGGACCTTTTCGGGAGGCGAAGCTGGATTTGCCCATGCCCGACAAATAGGCGCTAACCGGCGAAGTCGCCAGCCGACGGCGCGCGGATTTAGTTCGCCGAGGGATTTTGTCTAGAAAATTGGGAGTCGAAGGAGGCTCTCATTCCGGAGATGGGACGACCGGCCTCAGGTCAGTCCGCCCGCATTCAGGCGTCTTCGGAGTTTCGGCGTATTCCCGCCGGTTCGCCATCCTGGCGCCATGGGTCCGCATCGTCGTCCGACATCGGAGAATTGTTTCTCTGGCGGAGCGCTTCATTCTCCTCAACGCGTCGATGCGCTGCGGCGAATCTCTCGGCGATCGCGCGCATCTCGTCGACGCCCATGACGCCGCCGCCCATCGCCTCCGACCGCACGATCGTCGCAGCGACCCCCTCCGGCCGGACCGCCTCAACCGCCGCGTCGACATTTTCCGCCCTCAGTCCGCCGCTGAGGATGACGGGCGTTGCGCAGTCGGCCGCGATCACGCGGCCTGCGCGCCAGTCCGCCGCCAGCGACGCGGCGTCCGCGCCGCGGGCGCCGCAGTCGAGCAGAAGCGCGTCGGCGTGCCCGTCCGCCATTTGCGCCAATTGGAGCGCGTCGTCTGCGCCTGGATCGATTTCCTGGATGATCTTAACGCTTGGATGGGCTGCGCGCAGGATGACCCAGTCCCGCGGAGAGCAAGGGCCGGCGATTCGAACCGCGTTGGCGTGCGTAACGTGCACATGGTCGGCGATCGCCGCGCCGCCGCGGCGCGATGTGACAAGCGTCGCCCAGACCCCGGGATCGACGCTTCGAATATAGTCGCAAATCTCGCGGATGCGCTCGTCCGGCATTAGGCCGCCCGCGCCAAGCCGGGGGGCGTCAATCTCCGCCGAGATAAGCCCGATTGCGAACGCGCCGGCGCGCATCGCGGCTTCGGCCTCCTCGACCGTCTTCACGCCGCTGATCTTCAGGCCCTTTACGCCGCCGCCCCTGGCCGCCGAGAGCGATATGTTCGCGCTTTCCGCCATTCTTGCACTCTGAGCCCCGCCGCTTCCAGCAACGTCTGGGCCTCTTTAGGCCGCCCGCCCGACCTAAACGTCTGACAAACGACCCGATTCGCCAAATTTGCCGCGTGTACGTAGCGCGCGCCGCGACTGGATTGCACCAAGACTGCGGCTGAATGCGCTGCAGGGCAAGCGCGGCGACTGCTCATGTTTTCTTAACGATTGCGTCGCGGCTGGAGCGTCAGCGCCCGCCGTCGACCGCGCCAGCGCGCCAGGGCCTCGGATCGGTCGCGATGAGGCTCATCAGGATTGTGTCGCGCACGCCTATATGGGTGTCGTAGGTGGCGCGCAGGCGGCCCTCCAACTGGAAACCGGCGCGTTCAAACAGCCTGATCGATACGACATTGTCCGGGTCGATGTCGGCGTAGACGCGGCGCGCCTTCAAATCGTCGAAGGCGATGTCGAGCGCCCTGCAAAGCGCTTCATGGCCAAGGCCGCGGCGCTGCGCGTCCGGGCGCATCATGATCGCCGCCTCATAGACATCATAGCCGCGCGGAATCATCTTCACGCGGCCCTGCGCCTCGCCGTCTGGCGTTTCGGCGACGACCCAGCTCGTCGCCCAGTGGCCCTCGTCATACTTGCGCAAGAGCGCGACCGTGTCGTGGACATGCTCCGTCGCCGGATCGAGGAGATAGGTGCAGCACGCCGGGTCGCCATAAATGGCGTGCATGGCGCCCTTGTCGCGATCGATGTTCAGGGGCCGAAGGATCATAAAGCGCCGCCCATGCCTGGCGAGGCCGCGGCCACATAAGCGCGTCGCCGGGCCGCCTCCGGCCGGCGATGCGCCGCGCGCCTCTATTGGTCGTTTCCTCAATGCGCGGCGTTCGGCGTAACGCCGGAAAGACGCGCCTGACTTCTAAGTTCTTTTATTTTCTTGCCATCGTCGCCCGGCGCGGCCGCTGTAAACGGCGCGGCGGGCGCAGATGGAGCGTCTAAAGCGTCCGCGTGACTTTCTCGACAGCGAAGCACTCGATCACGTCGCCGACCTTCAGGTCGTCGTAATTGGCGAAGCTCATGCCGCACTCTTGGCCGGCCGGCACGTCCTGCACGTCGTCCTTGAAGCGCTTCAGCTGCGAAAGCTCGCCCTCATGGATGACGGTATCGTCGCGGATGAGCCGGACTTTCGCGCCGCGGCGGACCTGACCTTCGGTGACGCGGCAGCCGGCGACCTTCCCGACCTTGGTGATGTTGAAGACCTCAAGGATCTCCGCATTGCCGAGGAAGGTCTCGCGCAGCTCCGGATCGAGCATGCCGGACAGCGCGCCCTTAATGTCGTCGATAACGTCATAGATGACGGAGTAGTACCGGATTTCGACGCCATCGGCCTCGGCCTGGACGCGCGCCTGCTTGTTGGCGCGGACATTGAAGCCGATGACGGGCGCTTTCGATGCGCCGGCGAGAATGACGTCGCTTTCCGACACGCCGCCGACGCCGGTGTGCAGAACGCGCACCCGGACTTCATCAGTGGCGAGTTTTTCAAGCGCGCTGACGATGGCCTCCACCGAGCCCTGCACGTCGCCCTTGATGACGATTGGCAGCTCCTTGAACTCCGCGTCCTGGAGCTGCGCCATCATCTGCTCAAGCGACGTGCCGGAGGACTTCGCGTTCGCATGTTCGCGGCGCTTGCGGCTTCGGAATTCGGACACTTCGCGCGCGCGCGCTTCACTCTCGACGACGACGAACTTGTCGCCGGGCTCCGGCACGCCGTTAAGGCCCAGGACCTCGACCGGAAAGGCGGGCCCGGCCTCTTGCACCTGCTGGCCCTGGTCGTCGGTGAGGGCGCGCACCTTGCCCCACTCGGCGCCGACGACAATGATGTCGCCCCGCTTAAGCTGGCCGCGCTCAACGAGCAGGGTGGCGACAGGGCCGCGGCCCTTGTCGAGGCGCGCCTCAACCACTGAGCCTTCCGCCGCGCGGTCCGGGTTCGCCTTCAGCTCCAGAAGCTCCGACTGAAGCGAGATCGCTTCCAGAAGCCCGTCGAGATTCTGGCCGGTAAGCGCCGAGACCTCCACGTCCTGGATCTCTCCGCCGAGGCTTTCCACCTGGATCTCGTGCTGCAGAAGGTCGGTGCGGACCTTGTCCGGGTTCGCCTCCGGCTTGTCGACCTTGTTGATTGCGACAATGATCGGAACGCCCGCCGCGCGGGCATGGCTGATCGCTTCTTCCGTCTGCGGCATGATCGAATCGTCCGCCGCGACGACAAGGATGACGATATCAGTGACGTTTGCGCCGCGCGCGCGCATCTGCGTGAACGCCGCGTGGCCCGGCGTGTCCAGGAAGGTGATCTTCTTGTCATCGCCGCCGACCTTCGCGGTCACCTGATAGGCGCCGATGTGCTGGGTGATGCCGCCGGCCTCGCCCTTTACGACGCTGGTCTTGCGCAGCGCGTCGAGGAGCGACGTCTTGCCGTGGTCCACATGGCCCATAATGGTGACGACAGGCGGGCGCGAGACTTTCGCCGCATCGTCATCCGCCTCGCCGAATAGGCCCTCCTCGACGTCGGCTTCCGCGACGCGCTTGACCTGGTGGCCGAGGTCGGTGGCGATGAGCTCCGCAGTGTCCGCGTCGAGCGTCGCGTTGGCGGTCACCATCTGGCCCTGTTTCATCAGCTCCCGAACAAGCTCCACGGCCCGCATCGACATGCGCTGGGCGAGCTCCTGAACGGTGATCGTCTCAGGGATGACGACTTCGCGCGTGACCTGCTTCGCGGCGCCGCCGCGCTGTTGGCGGGCGAGACGTTCGCGCTCGCGCGCGCGTTTCACCGAGGCGAGGGACCGCTGACGATCCTCGTCGGACTCCAGCGCCGAGGCGATGGTGAGCTTGCCGGCGCGGCGCTTCGGCGCGTCCTTTTTGGAATCGCGATCGCCGCCGCGATCGCCGCCGCGCTTTGTCTTCAGGCGGCCGCCGAGCTGGGCGAGGGGGTTGTCCTTGTCCGCTTCCGCGCGCGGCGCCACGGTTTCGGCCGCGCCAGGCGGCCTCTTCTTGGCGTCTTTGGCGGCCTGGCGGCGCTTGCGCTCCTCTTCTTCGGCCTCCAGCGCGGCGCGCGCCTCTTCTTCGCGCAGGCGGCGCTCTTCGGCCTCCTTGGCGCGCTTTGATTCCTCTTCGGCGAGGCGGGCGCGTTCGACCTCCAGCCGCGCGCGCTCCTCCGCTTCGCGCTGCTCACGCTCGGCGCGCTCAGCCTCCTCGGTCTTGCGGCGGACTTCTTCCTGCTGGCGCGCCTTTACAAGCGCCGCGGCGCGGGCCTGCTTTTCGTCTTCGGACAGCGTGCGCAGGACGCTTGGCCGCTTCTTCCCGTCGGCCGGCTTCGCCTCCGCCTTGCGCGCGGGCTTGGTCTCCGGTTCGGCGGCCGGGCGTTTGGCTTTCGCGCCCGCTGCGGGTTTTTCGGCCGCTTCGCCCTTGTTGGCCGTGAGCACCCGACGCCGCTTCGTCTCCACGACGACGGTCTTGGACCGCCCGTGCGAGAAGCTTTGCTTGACCGCGCCGGTCTCAGTGCGGCGCAAGGTCAGCGGTCGGCGCGGTTTCTTGTCGCCAGCATCGGTTTTCGTTTCGACGTCGTCGCTCATCAAATCTCCAAAGCCGCGGCGCAGCAGCCGGGGCCGGCCCCGATTGCGTCCGCAGCGGTCTTCCTCGGCGAACCGGCCCGCCGCCAGGATTGCACGTATCTAGTAACTTCGCCGGCCCAATGAAGGCCGGCGACGCTCTTGACCGTTCCCGTCCGGGCGACGCGGGGGCGCGCGACAGCCGCATCTCGCTGCGAGTGGCGCGCGCCTGTCGTGAAGCCGCAGACGACATACTCCCAAAACCCGACGCCGGTCCACAGCCAACGCCGCACTACATCGATTGAATTACCGGTCAATCGCCGACATTCGCACACGGGCATTGGGCTCAACCGCCGCTTCGCCCGTCTTCCGCCAACGGCGCCGCTTCCGGCGCAGGGGATTTCTCCCCGTCAAAGTCAAATCCGACGAGGCGCGCCGCCTCGCATGCGGCGCGGGCCGCTGACCGGCCGGGCTTCACGCCCGCGAAGCGCACCCCGTCGAGGCCGAGCGCCGCAGCGAGGCGTTCCGCGCTCAACGCCTGCGACGCCGGCGCGCCGTGGCGCGCCGCAATTCGCTCCGCTGCCGCGCGCGACCGCGCCGCAGCATCCCCGGCGATAAAGACAAAGCCGAGCGACTTCGCCTTTTCCATCGCATCAATGCCGACGACAATGTCGCCGGCGCGTCGCGCGAGCCCCGCGGCGCTGGCGAGCCGGCGCCGCAATCCCGCCGCCACATCGCCGACGAACGCAGCGCTGTCGACGCCTTCCGGCAACCGCGCGTCGGCGCCGAACGCGCGCGCGAAAAGCCCTTTCTCCGCGGCGCGGCGGATGTCATCGGCGCGGGCCCGAACATAGACGCCGCGGCCCGGCAGCTTTCGCCCGAGGTCGGGAACGATGACGCCGTCAGGTCCAAGCGCGAACCTGATGAGCGCGTCCTGCGCCGCCGTCTCGCCGGTCGCGATGCATGTGCGCTCCGCGGTTCGCTCCGCCGCCGCGCGCTTGCGCGCCTTCGGATTTGCGCGCGCCATGCGCTACGTCCTCCGCCGCGCGCGCGGCCCTAGTCGACGAACTGAGCGCGGGCCGCCTGTTCGGCGGCGGAGAGTTCCTCGGCGGGCGTTTCGGGCTCGTCCGTTTCCGCCTCCGCTTCGGCCTGCATCGCCGCCAGCTCTTCTTCGGTGACCCATCCCGCGGCGATGCGCGCGCGCATGATCAGGTCTTCGGCTTCCTCCGGAGACAGATTGAAGTCCTCCAGATAGCCCTCATAGTGCTTCTTCTCGCCATCGACCCGTTCTATCCAGCCGGTGAGGTCGTCGGTGGCGCAGCCCGCGAAGTCCTCGATCGACTTCACGTCGTTCTCCCCGAGTTTCACGATCATCTTCAGGTCGAGGCCCTCATGCGCCACGAGATCATCGGCGACGCCGAGCTCGACGCGGCGCGCATCAAGGATTTTGTTCTGCTCCTCGATCCAGTCGTTTGCGCGCGCCTGCAGCTCCGCCGCGGTCTCTTCGTCCAGCGCCTCGATATCGAGCAGCTCCTCCAGTTCGACGAAGGCGAGTTCCTCGATCTTCGCGAAGCCCTCCGAGACGAGAAGGCCGGCCATAATGTCGTCGACGTCGAGCGCCTCCATGAAGAGCTCCGAGCGCTGACGGAATTCCTCCTGGCGCTTCTTGCTCTCCTCTTCCTCGGTCATGATGTCGATTTCATAGCCCGACAACTGCGATGCTAGGCGGACGTTCTGGCCGCGGCGGCCAATGGCGAGCGACAGCTGTTCGTCAGGCACCACGACCTCAATCCGCTCCAGGTCTTCATCGAGGACCACCTTCGCCACCTCGGCCGGCGCAAGCGCGTTGACGACGAAGGTTGCGTCATCCTCCGACCACGGCACGATGTCGATTTTCTCGCCGGCGAGCTCGTTGACGACAGCCTGCACGCGACTGCCGCGCATGCCGACGCACGCGCCAACGGGGTCGATCGCCGCATCATTGGAGTAAACGCCGATCTTGGCGCGGCTGCCTGGATCGCGCGCCACCGCCTTGATCTCAATGACGCCGTCATAGACCTCCGGCACTTCCTGTTCGAAGAGCTTCGCCATGAATTGCGGATGGGCGCGCGACAGGAAGATCTGCGGGCCCCGCGGTTCGCGCCGTACGTCCATGATATAGGCGCGGATGCGGTCGCCATTGCGGTAGTTTTCGCGCGGCAATTGCTGGTCGCGACGGACGACGGCCTCGGCGCGGCCGAGGTCGACGATCACATGGCCGTATTCGACGCGCTTGATGATGCCGTTGATGATCTCGCCGACGCGATCCTTGAAGTCCTCATACTGACGCTCCCGCTCCGCGTCGCGCACCTTCTGCGTGATGACCTGCTTCGCCGCCATCGCCGCAGTGCGGCCGAACTCAATCGGCGGCAGCGGTTCGGAGATGAAGTCGCCAACCTCGGCCGCCGGGTTCTTCTGCAGCGCGTCTTCGAGCAGCACCTGCGTTGAGTCGTTTTCGTAGGCCTCAGCCTCGACGATTTCGAGCAGCCGCCAAAGCCGCGGCTCGCCCGTGGTGGGATTGATCTCCGCCTTGATGAGCGTTTCCTGCCCGTAACGCGAGCGCGCGGCGCGGGCGAGGGCGTCCTCCATCGCTTCGATGACGACGGCCTTTTCGATCGACTTTTCACGGGCGACCGCATCGGCGATCTGAATGAGTTCCTGCCGGTTGGCGCTGACGGCGTTCATAAGCTTTCTCTGGTTCTCTATTTTTGGCGCGTTGCGTTTATGTTGCGCGTTCTATTGAGCTTCGCTTCGATCTTCGGGCGCTTCCTTCGCCGCAGCTTTCGCGGCCTTGAGGCTCTCGCGGATCAACTCGTCGGTGAGCTCCAGCTTCGCCGTCGCGATCCATCCGAACGGGATAAGGGCGGTTTCCTCTTCGCCATCCATGTCCAGAAGGACGTTGTCTTCTTCGGCGCCGGCGAGGACGCCGGAAAAACGCTTGCGGCCCTCAATCATGCGGTCAAGTTCGATCTTGGCCCGGTGGCCGGCCCAGGCGTCGAAATCCTTCAGCCGCGTCAGCGGACGGTCGACGCCGGGCGACGATACTTCTAGCACGTATTCGCCCTCAATCGGGTCGGCGGCGTCAAGAATCGGCGACAGCGCCCGTGACAACGCGGCGCAATCCTCCGCCGTCATGGAGCCATCAGGCCGCTCCGCCATCACCTGAAGCGTCTTCGCCTTCGAGCCGGTCAGGCGCACGCGGACAACATCGAAGCCCTCAGCCGCGGCGGTGGGCGCAATCAGGTCTTCCAGACGTTGGCCAAAGCTCGCCACAGGCACGTTTCCAACATTGCGACGCCGGCCAATTCGATGCCTGGCGAATGCGACGCCTAAACGAAAAAGCGGGCCGCTTGGGGCCCGCCTTCTGCTTCTTTGTTCGCCGCCCATATAGGCGGTCTTCGCCGGCTTGTCATCCATCTGTCGCGTAAAAACCTGCGCCTCGGGCCAAAGGGCCATTGATCGCCGGGCGGCCGGCTGCATAGGATCAGCGACGCGCGTATGGCGCGAGTGGGGGTATTGCAAAAATCTGGTTTTCCGGTCCGGGGAATGGCGTCGATCGCGACGACATACTCCGCGGGGCGGTCGGCGACGGCTTTAACGCGGCCCATCGCATGGGCGCGCGACTCTTTAGAACGGAGAGGCAAGGGGCGAGATGTTTTTCGGTGCGGGAAGACGAGCGAAGGCGTTCGACGAAAAGATTTCGAGTTTTCTGGAGAGTCGCGATCAGGAGATCGTGCCGGTCGTGCCCCTTGGCGCAAACCGGTTGGGCGAGAACACGATCCTGACGACCTTCGTCAGCGACGACTTTGATCAGGAACTCGCGGTGATGCTCACCCTGCTGACCGAGGCGGAGGCCCTTTACCGCGAAGCGACGGGGCGCGTCCATTTGACCGCGGGATTACTTGTTGCGGCGGCGCCGTTGATACTTGGCCCGCCGTTTGTGATTGGCCTTAGCCCGAGCGCGCTTAGTTGGGCGATGATTATCGGCGGTGCATTCTTGGTCTGTCTCAATGTTGTCGCAGCGTTTTCGATTGTCGGCGCAATTGAGTCAGCCAAACGATTCGCTTGCAGAGCATATTGCCTTGAAGAAGGGATTTGCGACAGGCTAACTGAATTACTAAAGGACGATGACGAGAACCCTACCGGCCAACATCGACTCATTCAAATATTAAAGGAAACCTCTTCAAAAGAGGACGGCAAAGACCCGTGCGCAAGTTTTAGAGATTTCAAGAAACATCCACTCAAGTTTTTACCAAGCTTCGGGAGAAACTCATTATATCTAAGCGCGCCCTGGATTGGCGGCTTCGTTGCTTTGGCTTACATCGGCGTCGGCATGGCGGCCCAGTGCAACAACGCGTTTCTCGATAGGCAAATCCAGCAAATCTCGATTGAACCGACTGTTGAGGTAGACATTGTTGACCAGGAATCGAAGTCCGCTTGGCCCGGGCCAGCAGCAGGCGAGCGGAACGAAGCATTCGCGACCGATGAGTCTCCGAACTTGGAACCTGCGACAGACGAGCCTAAGGATGAAGAAAATTCCGCCGACGAATTACCGGTGGGCGGGCAATGAACTATACTAGAGCTTTGGGGCGCGTCGTTGCTAAAGATAGCTGATCCGGTTTCCCGCAGCGTCGCCCACCGGCTAGCTCTCCTCACGCCCCGTCCGGCGCGTGGCGATCGCCAAGCGGCGTGCGCCAGTTCAGCCAGATGTCGCGGCCCTGATTGTGGCAGGCGGGCGGCGGTTCGCGCCCGATCAGACGGCGAAGCGCGGTCAGGCAGCGGCCGGCATGCCACGCGACATTGGCGAGGGTTGGCCCGAGGGGGCCAAACCGCTTGCGAAAATAGCGTGTGCGAGACGCATAGTAATAGGCGGGCGGGCGCTGTTTTTCGGTGAGCGCCGACTGAACCGGCGAGGACTGGCCGTGCAGGTGGACGACGCGGGGCGTCGGATCATAGACAATTTTCCACCCCGCTCGCCGCGCGGCATGGCAATAGTCGGTGTCTTCGAAGTACATAAAATAGCCCTCGTCGAGAGGGCCCACCGCGCGAAGCGTATCGCGCCGAATGAGGACGCAGGCGAAGCTTACCCAGTCGGCGTCCGTTGTCTCCTTCGGGATCGGCCGCGCGACCCGGCCCGTCGGCGCCAGTCGGTAAAGTACGTCGAGGCCCGCTGCGGCCAGAAATTCCGAAACCGGACTGATTGCGTTGAAGGCGTTGTGGAGCGGGGCGCCGTCCTCGTCTTCTATGCCCGCGCCGATGATCCCGGCGCTCGGATTCTCTTCCGCGGACGCCACGAGCGCCGCAAGCGCGCCGCGGCGGACGATCGTGTCGCTGTTCAGGAGGACATAGTACTCCGCATCCAGAAAGCTGAGGCCCAGATTGTTGCCGGCCGAGAAGCCGCCGTTTGTGCGCGAGCGCACGAGCGACACGCGCCGCTTCCAACCGTCCGCCTCCGCGCCGCCGGCGTCCGCTGAGGACAGGAATCCGCTGATCGCCTCGGCCGAACCGTCGCCCGACTTGTTGTCGACGACAATGACGCGCGCATCATTAAGCTCCAGCTGGTTTGACATCGACCGCAGGCAGTCGATCACCAGGTCGGGCGTTCTGTAGTTGACGACGACGACCCCGATTTTCGCATGAATGCGCGGCGGCGCGCCGACGTCTCCGGCGTTCCCGGCCTCCTCGGCGTCGTCAGCGGCGGAGGGGCGGCGCATTTCTTCATCTCCGATCGGTTCGGCGGCGAAAGGCTAGTTATCCGGCGTTCCTGTCGCACCGGTTTTGAAATGCGCGTCCAGGAAGGAAAGGAACGCCGGCCAGTCCTCCTCAACGACGCCATGGGTGCCGGAGCGAAGCCAGTATGCGATATCGGCGCCGGGCTCAAACCCGCGCAGGTCTTCCTGCGCAAGGCCCTTCAGGCCATAGGCGGCGTAGCCCGGCGCGGCCCCTTGCGCGGCGCGGAATGCGCCGTTCGGGTCCGACCAGACGTCGCGCCGGGCGTTGCCAAGCAGGATCGGGCGCGGCGCGGCGAGCGCCAGCAACATATGCTGGTCCACTTCGGGCCGCGCGCCGTCGCCGTCCGAGGCGGCGGCTAGGCCCGCATAGGCGCGAGCGAACCAATGCGGATAGCTGTCAATTATCGCCCCGACGCTTTCGCCCGGCTTGTCCCAGTTGAGGGACGCGCCGCCGGTCCCGGACTGGTGGGAGATGACCGCGTCGACGCGCGGGTCGAAGGCGGCAGCCACGAGCCCAGCCTTGCCGTACCTTGAATGGCCCCAAAGGATGTAACCGTCGGGGTCGATGCGCGGGTCGTCGCTTAACGCATCGATCGCGCGCGAATAGAGCCAGCCCCAGGCGGCGATCGCGCCCCATCGCGTCGCCTCGTCGCGATGGCCGGCTGAAAGCGCGCTAAGCGCCGCCGGCCCGGCCGCCGCGCTGTCCGGCACGAGATCGCCCGGATGCATGACGGCGACCGCATATCCGGCGTCAAGGATCGCGTCATAGGGCGGCGTGCAGATGAAGCGTCCGAACACATAGGTCGCGACGGCCCCGAGGACGCCGCCCATCTCCCGGTCTTCTTCGGCGCCTGTAGCCGCCGGATGGGGCGCAGCGCTCCATCGCGCGCAGAACGTCTCCATAAGGATGACCGGGAATGGCCCTTGGCCCTTCGCCGGCGTGACCAGCGCCATAATGAGATCGTCGCCGGGCGCCGTCGCCGCCACGTCATTGTATATGGCGGTCGGGCGAAAGCGGACTTCTTCATAGGTGGCGCGCCCGCCAAAGGCTTCCGCGTCGATGAGGTGCCGCTCCACCACTTCGGTGCGCGATGCGTCCGGCATGCGTCCGTATACGTTTTTTTCAAGAAGCGCGCGCAGGCGCGGCGCGCGCGTCCGCTCCCACTCTTCGGCGGACGCCGCCGCCGCGATCGGCGGGCGCGCCGCCTCGCCTTTCGGCTTTAGCGGGGCCCAGGCGATCGTCAGTTCGGCGCAGCCCGCGCAGAGGAGCGCCAGGCCGAGGCCCGCCGCGATATTGCGAAACAGGTCGAGGCCCGCCGCTGCGCGCCGCCTCTTGATGATCGCTGATGCTTCCATGCCCGCCCTTAGACGCCGCGAAACTCTGCGGCGAGAACCGCCGCCGCGCCGCGGCCGCACGTCTGTCGCAAGTGACGAGGCGCCCTTCAAGTCACAAATCGGCGCGCCGAACTCTTCTGCTCCTATCTGCGGCGGAACTGAAGGTAGGCAGGCGCGCGGCCCTCCCTTATCGACTTCGCCTCGTAACGGGTCTGCGGCCAGTCCGCCGGGCGCAGGCGCCAATCCTTTGCGGTCTCGGCAAGCCATTCGAAATCGGGCGCGCCGCGCGCATGCATCAGCGTCCAGGCGACGTAGTCCGGAATGTCCGATGCGATCCGCAGGACGCCGCCGGGCCGCAATGCGCGCGCAGTTTCGGCGAAGAACCAGGGCGACACCATGCGCCGCTTGTGATGGCGCTTCTTCGGCCAAGGGTCCGGGTGCAGCAGGAAAATGCGCCCTAGCGTTGAATCCGCGAAGGACTCAAGAAGCGGACGGGCGTCGCCGTGCAGCACGCGTATGTTCTTCAGCGCTTCGTCTTCGATCAGGCCGAGCAGTTTGCCGACGCCGTCCAGAAACGGCTCCGCGCCGATCATGCCGATTTCCGGGTTGCGCGCCGCCTGCCAGGCGAGATGCTCGCCGCCGCCGAAGCCGATCTCCAGCCAGACATCTCCCACGTGGCGGTCATCGAAGAAACGCGCCGGGTCAATCTTGGCGCCCTGCGTGGGACGCGTCGCGGCGATGGCGGGCAGGAGATCAGCAAAGAGGCGCGCTTGGCGCGGCTTCAGGCCTTTGCCCTGACGCCGGCCATAGAGCTTTTCGATGTAGCCGGGGGGATCGACTGCTGCGGCCATGGCGGCGTCATGGCGCCGGCGCGATTTCCGATCAAGACCGCCCGCCTGGCGGGACATTGTGACAGTTATGTATTGCAACTTTAAATAGAATCATTTGAGGGTCACAATCTATACGGAGGTTGCGGTATGCCAAATGGATTTGATGGGGCATTGGCGGGCGGGGAGAACGCGAGCCGATTAGAGCGCGTCGACCGAGCGTCGCTCGCGGAAAGCGCGCTCCAGTTTGATGACGCCGAGCGCTCGGCGCAGGCCGCCGACGGCGGTTCCGCCGCTTCCGATCGCGCATTGCAGAGGTTCGAGGCCAAGGTCGACGACCGGCTTGAAGCGGTCGAAAGCGGCCTTAATGCGTCGCTCGTCCGAACGGAGATGCTCCAGGCGGACCTCACGTCGCGGTTGGCCGCTATCGCGTCCACGCTGATGCGGCTTGATGCGGCCGTCGCCGCGCAAGGCCGCGCGCTAGATCTGTTCGCAAGCTTCGAGGGGCTCGGCGCTCCCGACGACGAGGCCGATTTTGACTTCCCCCCGAGCATTCGGCCGCTCAAATCGTGAAGGCCGGCGCCATCTCCCTTCGGCGGCTCCCGACGCCGAAGGGATGACGTTCCCTCGCGAAGGCCGGCCCGGGATCGATCGCCATGCCCCCACCCCACCCCGCCTCGGCGGGAAGATCGATCCCGGGCCTGCTGAACCGTCAGCAGGCGGCCGCCTTCATTTTTTTGTTTTCCGATCGCGATAGAGCGGGTCGTTCGGTCTCGGCGCATCAAAGCGTTTGCAGGCCAAGTGCGTGCGGTTGGCCGTTCGGAAACGCGCAAAAACAAAGACTTAAAGCGTCGTCCCGATTCCGATTGAAGGGATGAAGCTTTAGGCGGGCGTCGGCGCAGCTTTTCGCACGTCCTCCGAAACATGGGCCTCGAAGATCCGGAAGTTATCCGTAAACATCTGGGCGAGCTTGCGCGCCTGCGCGTCATAGGCGTCCACGTCATCCCAGGCGCCGCGCGGGTCAAGCAGCGCGGCGTCGACCCCCGGCGCTTCGGTAGGAACCTCAAAGCCGAAGACGGGATGCGCGCGCGTCGGCGCGTCGGCGAGCGCGCCGGAGAGCGCCGCATTGAGAAGCGCCCGCGTCGCCTTGATCGGCATCCGCGACCCGACGCCATAGGGACCGCCAGTCCAGCCGGTATTGACGAGCCAGCATTGCGCGCCATGGCGGTCGATAAGACGCCCGAGAAGCGCGCCGTATTCGGACGGATGGCGCGGCATGAATGGCGCCCCGAAACAGGTGGAGAACGTCGCCGTCGGCTCGGTCACGCCTTTTTCGGTGCCGGCGACCTTTGCGGTGTAGCCGGAGAGAAACTGATACATCGCCTGCTCAGGCGTCATGCGCGCGATCGGCGGCATCACCCCGAAGGCGTCGCAGGTCAGCATCACGATCGTCTTCGGGTGCGGCGCGCGCCCGGTGGCGCTGGCGTTTGGTATATAGTGGATGGGGTACGCGCCGCGGGTGTTTTCGGTCAGCGACGCGTCGTCGAGGTCGAGCGCGCGCGAGCTCTCGTCCATCACGACATTCTCAAGCACCGTCGCGAACTTTTCCGTTGTCGCGTGGATCTCCGGTTCGGCCTCGGCCGAAAGGCGGATCATCTTCGCGTAGCAGCCGCCTTCAAAATTGAAGAGGCCGTTTTCCGACCATCCGTGTTCGTCGTCGCCGACGAGCGTCCGGGCCGCGTCTGCGGAAAGCGTTGTCTTGCCCGTCCCGGAAAGGCCGAAAAAAATCGTCGCATCGTCCGCCGCGCCGACATTGACGGAGCAGTGCATCGGCATCACGTCTTTTTCAGGCAGAAGGAAATTCAGTATAGTGAATACTGATTTCTTCATTTCGCCGGCATATGACGTGCCGCCGATCAGCACCATGCGGTCGACGAAATCGACCGCGATCACCGTGCCGCTGCGGCATCCATGGCGTTCGGGGTCCGCCGTGAAGCCCGGCAGGTCGACAATCGTGAAATCAGGGGCCGCGCCGGTGTTGAACGGACGTTTGTTCTGGGGCGGTCGGACGAGCAGGTGCTGGATGAAGAGCGAATGCCACGCGTATTCGGTGAAGACGCGGACATCGATCGAATGGTCCTTGTCCGAACCGCCTTTAAGGTCCTGGGCGATCAACTCCTTATCGGCGGCGTAGTCGAGCATGTCCGCCTTCAGCGCGTCGAAAGCGTCCGCCGACATCGGCTTGTTCGCGTCCCACCAGATCTTGTCTGAGATGGCGTCATGCCGGACGATGAATTTGTCGGCCGCAGAGCGGCCGGTATGTTCGCCGGTGCGCACGACAAGCGGCCCCTTGGCGGCGACGGCGCCTTCGCCGCGTTCCACCGCCATCTGGTAAAGCGCCGCCGCCGACAGGTTTCGCAACGCGCGCGGGGCTGCGTCTTCGAAGGTCTCGATGCGCTGGCTCGTTGCGCCGACGGTCATCGCCATGATCGTGGTTCCACCCCTGAAAGGCCGCGAAGGCCGCGGCGCTACGCTTACAATTTCGAGGCCGATGGCGCGCCCGCCAGCAGCGCCTTGTCCCCGCGCTCGCTAGACCACAGGTACGTCGGCGAATGCAAGCATTGCAGGCGGCGATCATCACCCGCGCGATCCAAGCGCCTCGGCGCGCGGACGGCGCGGCGGCTGAATCGGAGAGTCCGGGTTTCATCGCAGCGGTGTGATTCCCTCATGCCGTGCGGCTTTCCATCCGTCTTCCGCGCCTGCTAGGCATGCCTCACGGTCGTGGGGCGGCGCTGCGCCGCGTGCGGATGGGACGATGCAGGACGCTGAACAGGAAGAAACGCCCGCTGATGAGGTGCCCGCTGATGAGGCGCCCGCTGAGGAGGCGCAGGCTGGAGAGGCGCAGGCTGGAGAGGCGCAGGCTGGAGAGGCGCCGGCCGCAGAGGCGGACGCCGCCGGCGCAACGGACGCGGGCGCAGGACAAGCAAGCGAACAAGAAGTTGCAAGCGAATCGGACGCGCCCGCGGGCGGCCTCGAGGCGGCGCTTGATCCGGGCGAAGAGTCCGCCATCGAGGAGCTGATCGGCGCCGAAGAGGTTCTCGACCGAGCTCGCGGCGTCCTGGAATGGGCGGAGGCGAACCTCTGGTCCATCGACGTCGCCATTCAGGGCGTCGTGCTCATCGCCGCGCTCGTCCCGGCGGCGATTTTCGGGCCGCAGCTGAAGAAGCTCATCCAGCAGCAGATCGCCCCGCGCGCGCCTTACGGACCGCTGAAGCGCGCGGCGAGCGCGCTTGCCGTCATCGCAACGCCCATCGCGCTCTTCATCGTGCTGCAGGCGTCGGTCGTGGCGCTCGGGACGGCCGGCCGCGGTAGCGCGCTTGTGGAGGCCGGCGTCAGCCTCCTCAGCGCCTGGATCGTCATCCGGCTGGTGACGCTGGTCATCCGCTCGAAGTTCTGGTCGCAGGTCGCGTTCTATATCGCCTGGCCGATCGCCGCTCTCGACGCCTTCGGCCTTCTCGACAACGTCATCGACCAGCTCGAAGCGCTGTCGGTGCCGCTTGGCGAAAATGACGCCGGCGAGCCGGTCTCGTTCTCGGCGCTCGATTTCATCCGAACCCTGATTACCTTCGGCGTTCTCTTCTGGCTGGCGAGCGGGGTCAATCGCTTCCTTCAGGGGCGCCTTTCGGAAGTCGAAGAACTGACGCCCTCCTTGCGCACGCTCGTCTTCAAGATTCTCGACGTCCTGATGCCGGCGATCGCCTTTCTGCTAGCGCTGCAGATAGTCGGGTTCAATCTGGCGACGCTGACGATTTTCGGCGGCGCCATCGGCCTCGGCATCGGGCTGGGGCTGCAGCGCACGATTTCGAATTTCTTCGCCGGCTTCACGCTTATCGCCGACAAGTCGATAAAGCCCGGCGACGTTATCGCGGTCGACGACACGTTCGGCTGGGTAACGCAGATGAACGCCCGCTATGTCAGCGTGCGCACCCGCGATGGCACCGCGCACCTGATCCCCAATGATAAATTTATCGAGGACGGAGTCGTCAATTGGTCCCATGCGGACAAAACGGTGCGGTTGCACGCGCCGTTCGGCGTTTCCTACGATACGGCCGACTTGCGCGCGGTGAAGGCCGCCGCGGAGGAAGTCGCCGCCGGCGCTTCGCCCCGGGTCCTCGAGACGCCGAAGCCGGTTTGCAACCTCATGGGGTTTGGCGACAGCTCAGTCGACTTTGATCTCAGGTTCTGGATCGACGACCCGCGAAACGGGCTCTCGAACGTGAAAAGCGACGTCATGCTCGCGCTCTGGGACCGGCTCGCCGAGATGGGCGTCGAAATCCCGTTTCCGCAGCGCGACCTTCACATCAAGTCGGCGCCCGACGCGTTCCTGGAGCAGGCCGCCGAGGCGCGGCCGAACGGTCCGGCGGTCGGCGAATAGGGTCTTTGCGCCGCCGCGGCGGCCTGTCGCGGCCGCAAGCGCCCGAACCAACGGGTTTGTGTACGTCCGTCAATTGGCGCGTCCAGCCCGACGCCATATAGTCGCCGCGATCGATGTCCATATTGGGCGCGACGCCGGCCGTTTCCGGCGCTATTTTAGGAGTTTGACGATGCTGATCCGCTCGCTTCGCCGCCGCCGCGCCGCGCGCCTTGCAGGACGCGCCGCCATCCTGTCAGGCCTCGCCCTTGCCGCGGCCGCCTGCGCGACGTCGACGCCCTACGCGCCGGCCGAAGAGGCGGGCGGCTATGGCTTCTCGGAGCAGCGCATCGAGGCGGACAGATTTCGCATCATGTTCCGCGGCAATTCCTCGACTACCCGCGAAACCGTGGAGAATTTCCTCCTCTACCGGTCGGCCGAGCTGACGGTCGCGAACGGGTTCGACTATTTTGTGGTGATCGAGAACGAAACCGAGGCCAATCGCTCCTACCGCACCACGGGCGGCGGTTTCGGCCCGGGCTTCGGGCCGGCGTTTGGCCCTGCGTTCGGCCCCGCCTTCTACGGCCGGTACGGCTTCGGCTACGCCTTCCCGTACTATGCCTACGGCTTTGGCTGGGGGCTCCCCTATGACGCCTATACGCGCCAGATCACGCGGTATTCCGCGGTCGCTTATGTGGTGATGCAGCGCGGCGAAAAGCCCCGTGACGAGCCGCGGGCGTTCGACGCGCGCGACGTCATCGAAAACCTGCAGCCGTTCGTGTCGTCCCAGTCGCCGGACCCGAGCGTCTGAGGCGGACTATCCCGCGCGCTGCTTGAACTCGGCGACGTTGGAGGCGACTTCCGCCGCCTCCGCGCGGTCGGTGTGGTCATAAACGACGACGAAGCCGCGGCCAGTGTGGCGCATGACGACGCCGCGCAGGCGACCCACATGAATGTCGCTGCCGAGCGGCGGCTTGCGCTTCGATTCCACGGCGACGCCGTCCACTGACATATCCAGAACGCGGACGAACAGCGATGAGCCATCCGGCAGCCGGCACACCATGCGCTGCGAGTTCATCGGGTGGCGCAGGCCCCCGCGTCGGTCGCGCATGCCTTCGGCAAGACGGGGATTGACGATCGTCATCAGCTTTTCCGTAAGCAGCGCGCGGCGGATGCGCGACAGCCTGAACGACAGCGCAAAGCCGTCCGGAAACACCCGCGCCACCGTCCCTTCGAAGACGTCTAGGCCGGCGACGTAGACGACGGCCGCGTCGCCGATCTGCGTCGCCGCCTCGGTCCGCATGGCGAGGTCGCCCGGGGACATGTTGATGAGGTTGCCGTGATGCTCGTTGACGCCGTTGATGATGGCGCGCGCCGGCAGGTCGATCGGCACGCGGCGATACCGGCGCAGCTCCATCGATTGCTTGTTCACTGGCTCCGCTGGCATTCCCGCACCTCGATCGCTTCCCGTTTCGCGGCGCACGCTACGCGCCGGAAATCAAACGTTCCCTTAAGCGCCGCGACGGTTTTTGAATTTTGCGTAATGTGGGCGCGCCCCGGGCGAAGGCATGGCCCGGCTGCCCCCGAGGGGGCGCGACGGAGGCGGTTCGTCGCCAAAATCAGGCGTCCCGCAGCGCGGGCGCTTTTTCCCGGCGCGCCGGGGCATGTAGTCTTAGCGCTTTGGGCGCGCGCGTGAGGAGGCGGATAATGGCGAGAACAACGGGGGCGCTTGCCGGGGCGATGGCGGTCTTCTGCGTCGCATCAATAGCGACGGCGGAGCCGACGGGCGGGGCTGATCCATTCATCTGGCTGGAGGAGGTGGAGGGCGAGGCGGCGCTCGACTGGGTGCGGGCGCGCAACTCCAGGTCGCAGGCGACGCTCGAAGCAACCCCTTACTTTGACGCCATGCGCGCCGAGGCGCTGGCCATACTGACGTCAAAGGCGCGCATCCCCTATGGCCGCGTCCACGCCGGCAACGTCTATAATTTCTGGCAGGACGCTAAGAACAAGCGCGGGCTCTGGCGGCGCGCGGACATTGAAAGCTACGCCGCCGGCGCGCCCGAATGGGAGACGCTGCTCGACTATGACGTGCTTGCGGCGGAGGAGGGGCGCAACTGGATCCGCGGCGCCATCGTCTGTCTGAACCCGGATTATGTCCACTGCATGGTGGAGCTGTCCGACGGCGGCAAGGACGCAGGCTACTGGCGGGAATTCAATACCGAGACGAAGGAGTTCGCAGCGGACGGCTTCGCCCTGCCGGAAGGCAAATCGACCGTCGCCTGGCTCGACGCGGAGACGTTGCTTGTGGGCCATGATCGCGGCGAGGGGTCGCTGACCGCGTCGGGTTATCCGAGGACGTCAGTTAAGTGGGCGCGCGGCGCTGATCTCGCCGACGCGCCGGAGTTTCTGGCCGGCGAAGCGAATGACGTCTCCGCTGGCGCGTTCGCCGAGCGTGATGGCGAGAAGACGCATGTGTTCGGTTATCGCGCGCCTTCTTTCTTTGAACGCACCTACTTCTATCAGCTAGCGGATGGATCGTTTTCCGAAATGCCTCTGCCGCGGAACGCCGACTTCGTCGGCGTTCTTGACGGTCGCGCCGTCTTCACGCTGCGTGAGGATTGGGCCGTCGCCAACGCGACCTTTGCGTCCGGTTCGGTGGTCGCCTATTCGCTCGCGCACGAAATGACGAAGAAAGAGGCCAAGCCGGGCGCGGCGCTAGATATTGGGCCGGGCGTCGTTGAAACGGTTTTTCCCGCCGCGGACAGTCGATCGATACAGGACGTCGAGGTCGGCGAGTCCGGCATCATTATACAGTATCTTGAGGACGTCTCGGGCAAGGCCGCGCGCATCGAGCGGTCAAGAAACGGCGACTGGAGAGCCAAACCTTTCGATCTGCCGGACAATGGCGTCGTGTCGATCGTTTCGGCCGGCGGCGGGACGGACGAGGCGTTCTTTTCCTTTGAAAGCCCGACGACGCCCGACACGCTGTTCCACGCGGACAGGAAGAACAGGCTGAAGCGCGTGTCCGCGCTGCCGAGCCTCTACGACGCGTCCGACGTCGTCGTCGAGCAGCGTTTCGCAACGTCTGCTGACGGAACGAAAATACCCTATTTCCTTATGGCGAAGGCCGCCGTTCTGAGCGCGGGCGACGCGCCGACGGTGCAATACGGCTATGGCGGATTTCTGTCCGCGACGCTGCCCCTATACTATTCCGATCCCGGACGGCCGCAGCACGGCGCGCTTGCCGGAAAAATGTGGATCGAAAGGGGCGGTGTCCTTGTCCTGTCGAATATCCGCGGCGGGTCGGAGTATGGCCCGGCCTGGCATCAGGCTGCGCTGAAAGAGAACCGCCAGCGCGCCTTCGACGACTTCATCGCGATTTCCGAGCATCTCATCGAAACGGGCGTGACAAGCGCGAAGAAGCTGGGCGCCGTTGGCCGCTCAAACGGCGGGCTCCTCATGGGCGCTATCATGACCCAGCGGCCGGAGCTTTATGCTGCGATCGATATCGGCGTGCCGCTGTTCGACATGATGCGCTACCACAAGCTTCTCGCCGGCGCCTCGTGGATCGGCGAGTACGGCGACCCGGACAAGCCCGAGGAGCGCGCCTACATCGCGGAATATTCTCCGTACCAGAAGCTTTTGGCGGACAGGCCCTACCCTAAGGCGCTTTTTTACACGTCGACCAAGGACGATCGCGTGCACCCCGGCCATGCCCGTAAGGCGGCGGCCAGGATGGAGAGCCTCGGTTACGACTACTTCTATTATGAGAATATCGAGGGCGGCCATGGCGGCACGGCGAACCAGGAGCAGCTCGCCTACCGCACGGCGCTTGAATACGCCTATTTCGCCCACATGTTGATGGGCGCGCAGCCAGAAGAAACAGGGGAGGACGCGCAATGATCCACGCCGACGTCATCAAGCGCGCCTGGCGCAAGGTTGACATCAAGCTCGCGCTCGACGGCGACCTGCACGTCATTCGCTGGCGGCGCGGGCTGTTCGCCGACGAGGTCTTTTTCGACGACCGCAAGGTGGCGCAGACGACCGGGCTCTTCGGCCGCGAAACCATTTACGGCCTCGAAATGAAGACCGAAGATGAGCGCCTCATGCGCATGCTCCTGACGATCGACCCCGACACGCCGGCCTGGGACATGGACGGGGATATGAAGCCGGGCGGCGTGCGGCTGGAGACCGCCGACGAGGCGCTCATCGCCTTCGGCACGCTCGGCCCCGGCAAGGTTGATCGCATGCGCGAGTCGTTCGTCGACATTTTTGAGCGCGCATCGAAGGCGCTTGGTCTTTCCTAGCGGCATTTGACCTCAGCCCTTAGGCCGCTAGGCTCGCACGTCCTTCCTGAAGACCGCGCGGGGATTTTCGTAAATGGGCTGGTGGTTCGGCATTAAGCTGTGGCAGCGCGTGCTGCTCGGCCTCGTCCTCGGCGCAGGCTTCGGCGTCGCGGTTTCGCAGTCCATGGACCCCGCCGAAGCGGAGGCGCTGCTTCTCAAGATCAAGGTCGTCGGCGACGTGTTCATCCGCCTGATACGGATGATTGTCGTTCCGCTCGTCTTCTTCACGCTGGTCGCCGGCATCTACGCCATGGGCGATCCCAAGAAGCTCGGCACCATCGGCGTGAAGGCGTTTACGCTTTATCTGGTGACGACTTTTTTCGCGAATCTCATTGGCCTTGGCATGGGAACCGTCTTCCAGCCCGGCGCGAATGTCGATCTCGGGCAGGCGGAGCCGCGGGTGCTCGGCGAGGCGCAGCCGCTCGGCGAACGCCTGATGGGGATCATCCCGGCGAACCCCTTCGCCGCCCTCGTCGAAGGCGACATGCTCGCCGTCATCTTCTTTTCGCTTCTCTTCGGCGTCGGGCTTCTGATGGCGCGCGAGGAGGGCCGCCCTGCGGGGCGCTTCTTTGAAAGCGCGTCGGAAGGCATCCTCAAGATGACGTATGTCATTATGGAGCTTGCGCCCTTCGGCGTCTTCGCGCTCATCGCGCACACGGCCGGCACTAAGGGCGTTGAGACCTTCACCGCGATCCTGAACCTCACCCTCGCCGTCTATGCGGGCGCGTTCATTCATATGATCGTCGTCTATGGCGGCCTTGTCCGGATACTCGCCAACCTGCCGGCGCTCTCGTTCTTCCGTGGCGTGATTGACGCGCAAATGGTCGCCTATTCGACGTCGTCGTCGTCGGCGACGCTGCCCGTCACCATCAAGACCGTGACGGAGAACCTCGGCGTCAAGAAGTCTGTCGCCGGCTCGGTGCTGCCGCTCGGCGCCACGATCAACATGGACGGCACGTCGCTTTATCTCGGCATTGTCGCGCTCTTCACCGCGCAGGCCTTCGGCTACACGCTGGAGCCGCACCATTATGCGCTGATCGCGCTCACCGCCGCGCTCGTCTCCATCGGGACGGCGGGCGTGCCGTCGGCGTCGCTGTTCCTCCTGTCGATTGTGCTTGAGGTGTTCGACGTCAGCGCCGAGCACACCGCCATCGTTATCGGCTTTATCTTCCCGTTCGACCGTCTCCTCGACATGATGCGCACGGTCGTCAACGTCACCGGGGACGCCGCCGTCGCGACCACTGTGGCGAAATGGGAGGGCGAGATCGACGAAGAGGAATTCCGGAAGCGGCCGGAGTTCTAGGCTCCGCCCGCCCCGGAAAAAATCCGCCGCGCACGCCGGCCCGTACCTCCCGCATGACCATAATTCGCATTCTTGTCGCCGCCGGCGGCGCAGCGCTTATCGCCGCCATCATTTGGGCCATGGGCGCGGACGATCGCGGGCTCGGCCCGGTGCTCGCGGAGATGCTGGGCGAGCCCTGGTCGGTCGTTACGCTGATCGACCTTTATCTCGGCTTTCTCATCGCCGCGATCGTCATTTTCCTGTTCGAGCGAAATCTCCTCCTCGCCCTCGTCTGGGCGCTGCCGACGTTCGCGCTCGGGAATTTCTGGGTCGCGGCCTGGCTCGCCTGGCGCCTGCCTGAAATCGCCCGCCGCCTGCGGGCGTAGCTGGCTTCTAAAGTAGGAAGCCGCGCAAAGGAGGAGGGTTCCTTCGCGCGGCTTGGTGGACGCCCAGCCCCCCAAAGCTCTGACCCCCCAGCGATCAGCGCTGACGCCGCCGCGAATGTGCGGCGAAGACGTTCGGTTGGACGCGGTTGAACAAAGCAAGTTAGGCGCCGCGCGCAGTAACGCGCGGCGGGCGCTTAACTCCCCATGGACCGCGGGTGCGCATCAGGTTTAGGCCAAGTCGCCAGAAGCCCCGCTCGCACGGAATTTTACCGTACGCTGAGAGGATTGAGCCGTCAGCCAAACGGCGCGGCGTCCCGGTTCGGGACGCCGGCCACTGGCGCTCAAGGCGGAAACAGGCGTTCAGGGCGGACAGCGCCTTATTCGTCGCTTGCGCCGTCGTCCTTGTCCTCGTCCGCATTGGCCGGATCGTAGCGGGCGAACCAGGCGAGCGTGTGCTCCACCTTGTTGATGAGCCGCGAGGGGCGCCCGGCGATGCCGTGGCTGGCGCCCGGCACGCGGACGAGGACCGTATCGATCCCGCGCAGCGTCAACGCCTGGTAGAACTGCTCGGACTCAGTGATCGGCGTGCGGTAGTCTTCCTCGCCGGTCATCAGCATGGTCGGGGTCGTAACGTTTCCGGCGAGCGACAGCGGCGATCGCTTCCAGTAATGTTCGAACTCCTCCCAGGGCAGGCCCGGAAACTGGTGCCGGCTCTGATAGATGTAGCTGTCGGCGGTCAGCACCTTGCTCGTCCAGTTGATGATTGGCTTGGCCGCCACCGCCGCCTTGAAGCGGTCGGTGAGCCCGACGGCGTAAGCGGTCGCGACGCCGCCCGCCGAGCCGCCCGCGATGAACAGCCGCTCCGGATCGACGAAGCCTTTGGCGATCATCGCGTCGACGCCGTCCATGTGATCCTGAAAGTCGTCCTTGCTCGGATATTTGTATTGCAGGAGGAGACCGAACTCCTCGCCATATGACGACGAGCCGCGATGATTGTCGTAGAAGACGACATAGCCTTCCGCCGCGTATCGCTGGATCTCCAGGGAGAATGTGGGTCCGTAGGCGAGGTGCGGCCCGCCGTGAATTTCGAGGATCAGGGGATACGACTTCTCCGGATCGAAATCCGGCGGCGTCACATACCAGCCCTGGATGTCGCGGTCATCAAGAGACGATTTGTAGACGATCTCATTGACCTTCCCCAGTTTCTTGCGGCCGAGCAGGTCTTCATTGAGGTCGGTCAGCGTCTTCGATGCGCCCGCCTTGACGATGGCGATGTCGGCCGGCCGGTCCGCGCGGCCTTTCGTGTAGGCGATCGCGCCGTTCGCGGCGGCGGAGTAGGCGCCGCTGAGATAGGGACGGCCGACGGAGACGCCGCCGAGCCCGCGCGCGACCTCGCGTCGTTTGCCCTCGAGATCGGTGAAGCCCACATGGCGCGCGCCATTATCGTCATACATGAAATAAAGGCCCGATCCGTCCGCCGCCCATGCGGGATCGAAGGCGCGGCGATTGAAATCCGCCGTGACGGGCTTCTCGTTTTTGCCGTCTGCGTCCATGACGTGGAGCCGCGACAGGCGATAGGCCCGTTTTTTGTTCTCGGAACGGATGAACGCGATCTTGTCGCCTGCGGGGGAAACCACGGGCGCTGATTCCGCGCCCGGCATGTCGGTGAGCTGCGTCAGCTCTCCCTCAAGGGAGATGGCGAAAATGTCCGACTCCACGGTCTCCAGCTCCCAGCCCTCGTGACGGTTGGCGGCGAAGACGATGGCGTCGCCCGCGGGCGTCCAGGAGAGCGGGCCCCCATGATTGTAGTCGCCGGAGGTCAGCCGCCTCGGCGCGCCGCCGTCGGCCGGCGCGATGAAAATGTGCGCGCGCGCTGGCTCGACGAACCCTTCGCCGTCGCGGCGAAAGCGCGCCTCGTCAATCAGCTTGAAGGGTTCGGCCCACTCCGCGCCTTCCGGCTTGTCGAGCTTGGTTTTGACCAGCGGCTTTTTCTCGAGCATCTCGTCCATGACGAAGGCGATCGTCTCGCCGTCCGGCGCCCAGGCGAGATCGCGCGGCGCCGCGGTGAGGTTGGTGACGAGCGCGACGTCTCCGGTGTCCATCCAGCGCACATAGATCTGCGGCGAGCCTTCCGCGCCCGACACATAGGCAAGGCGGGTTCCGTCCGGCGACCATCTGGGCTCGCCATAGTCCGCGCGCCCGGACGCAATCGGCCGATGATCCGTTCCGTCCGTTGCGGCGATCCAGATATTGCTGCGCGCCTTGTCGGTCATAATGTCGTGCCAGCGGCGGACATAGGCGACGCTCGACCCGTCCGGCGAAATCCGTGGGTCGGTTGCGTACTCAACGTCGAACACGTCTTCGGGCGCGAGGTAAGCAGGGTCCCGGTCCTGGTCGGCGTCCTGTTCAGGCGATTGGCTCGCCGCCGCCGGCATTTCAACTGATAGCAGAAAGATGGCGGCGCTAATCGCCGCCGGCGCGCATCGTCTCAGCATGTCGTTTCCCGAATTGCCCGTGCGCGGCGACGCCGCCCCGGTTTCTGTACGTTCGGTAAGGAAGCCGGACGCGCGCAGGTTTGCAAGGGCTGATGGCCTCACCGGGCGGCGCGCGCGCAGATGCGCCGTGTTCGGATGAACGCCGCCTGGCCGCAACTTAGGCGAGGCGCCTAAGGTCAGGCCCTCACTCTCCCACCGGCGAAGGCGATCGCGGCGACGAAAAACCAGCCTAAGCCCCAGAGAATGGCAGCGCCGCCATGGGCGGCGACGTCGGCGCCGCCGTAAAGCCCCGGCGCCCAGACAAGCGCGGTCCCGTCCAGGAACACCGCCGTCGTGGTCATAATCACCATCGGCCCGACCATGGCGTTCAACGGCGTCCCAGTGACTTTGGCGATCATCCATGTCGAAACGAACGCTAGCGGGGCGCAGAATACGTAGAGCGCGACATGCGCAAGCCCCTGATCGAAGGAGATTGGGCCCAGATAGCGAACCATCAGCGCGGCGAAGAGCCAGACGCCCGCGCCGACGGCGACAAAAAGGCCAATGCGGGCTGCTGAAAGGACGGCGCCTTCCAATCTGTCGTCGTTTCGGGGCATGGCGTTCGATGCGGCGTTGCTGGCTGACATGAGCTTCTCCATTTTGTAGCGACCGCTACGTTATGGCATATTGTAGCGACCGCTACAAGTGGAATCATATGGCGAAATACACGCGCGAAGAATTGCTGGAGAAAATCGTCGAAACGCTTCTGGAGCGAGGCCTCGGCGCGGCGAGCCTCCGTCCGCTCGCGAAGGCGGCGGCCACAAGCGACCGCATGCTGCTTTACTATTTCAAGGACAAGAACGAGCTCCTGCAGGCGGCGTTCGGCGTCCTTGCCGGGCGGCTGATGGCGCAGCTTGAGGCGGCGTTTCCGGAAGGGGCGACCGCCCCGCCGGCGGAGCTCCTGGCCCGGCTGGGCGAGATGACGCGCGGGGCGGATCTCAGGCCCGCAATGCGGCTCTGGATTGAGCTGACCGCCGCGGCGAGCCGCGGCGAGGAGCCCCATGGGAGCGTCGGCGCGGCGATACTCGACGGCTTCCTAGCGTGGATCGAACGGCGGCTGCCCGCGGAGCTGGATGGCGACCGGCCGGCCATGGCCGCGGCGATCCTCGCCGCTGTCGACGGCGCGGCGATCCTCGACGCCCTTGGGCGCGAGGAGGCGGCGACTAGCGCGCTGCGCGCGCTTGGGCATGCTCTGGAGGCTGATCGATGATTTGGAGTTGTCGCCCCGTCGCGACGCGTAACGATTAGGCGTTTCCGGGGCGTCTATAATAGCGCCCGGTCTTCTTCAGCCACCAGATTATAAGCCGTGCGGGAATCTTGGCCTGAGATCGGATAGACTGCATCAGCGTGATGGGATCGAGATAAAGGCTGTCGCATTCAAATATGGCTTTCCAGTCGAGTTCGTCGACGCTGTCACCGCGCGCAGCGTTCATCTCTTTACGGAATTCATGGGCGATGAGGCCCTGGCCGATCGCGCCCGGATGCACGCCGTCGAGCGAGAAGACGCCGCCCTGCTCCAGATTGCCGCGCGCCGTGGCGTGGTGGAAACGCGTGTCGACCTCCGGATAGAATGCGGCGGTCGCCGGCGGGAAGTCATAGCACGGCTTGCCCCAGTTACGTTTGAACGCGGCTTTCAGAAGCGCTTCGCAGATATCGACGCGCCGATAGCGTTCGCGCCCAAGGGCGCCATTCGCTTCGTCGATGATCGTCGTCATCGCATCGCGATAGGCCGCGATATAGCTGTCGATGGTCTTCACTTGCGAAAACGTCAGCTTGCAGTCATGCCTGTGGGCGAACTCATAGTCGAACAGAAAGTACGTGTAGTACTTAAAATACTGCGCCCCGCGCTCTTCCAAAATGCCGAACTGGTCTTCGATGGCGTAGCTCTCGCCAACGCCCGCTGCGATTGGCGCGATCGTCACCGCCGGAACCGTAGCGACGAAGACGCGCCAGTCGGCGTATTTGTTTGTCGCCATGATGGCGTCGACGCGCGCAAAGAGCTCCCTGTACTCTTTTTCAAAGTCGTCCGGCGACCAAAGATTATGATGCTTCTTCCGCTGACGCCTTATCGCGAGCCTGTCGCCCCCGACCATGATATCGTCAATGGACGGAACCTCGCCTGACATCACGCGACCGTCATTCGTCGCGCGCACCTGAAGCGAAACCATCGGGTCGAGGGCGTTGTTGGCGCCTAGCCAGATGATGAGGTTCTCCACACCCTCCGTCGTCGCATAGTGCGCCAGCCAGTCGAGCGCCGACCAGTCGTTCTTCGCGGGGTCGCGCGCGGGGTTCAGGACGTTGAGCGCGGTGCGGTAGAAAAACTCCGATGGCGGCGCAAAAAGCCTGTCTCTGGGGCGTTGGCGTTCGGCCTCCTCGATCGCCCGCCGGCAGACGTCGGGGGTGACGAGCCAGGCGTCGGCGACGTCAAATCCCTCCACCGACAAATTGTGAAACCCGTCAAGATCGCCGAACGGCAGGTCCGGCCGCCCGTCGCCGCGCTCGAAATAGTCTTCGACCTCGTCGATGTATCCGCGCACGATGTTTGCGGCCCGCGGCCAGTCCCAGACATCGATCTTGTCGCCGATCTTCTCGATAAGACGCCGCGACAGGACCTCCATGTTCAGCGGCAGCCCCCCAATCGGCCAGTCTGGATGGAGGTACGCCGTGTCCGCGCCAACCGCCGCCGCGGCGCTGGCGTTTGTGGCCGGCGTAAGTCCCATCGATTTGGCGAGGAGGGTCGAGTAGCTGAGATCAGTTCGCGCGGCGGCGCCCGACATGAACCCTTGCGAAAGCGAATCCCCGATAGTGATGAGCTTGGCCATCACATTGTCTCCCCATGGGCGCTGTGCGCCGCGCGCTCCGGCGCCGCCGCTGGCGCTGGCGCTATAGTCTATGTTGAGTCTGTGCGCAGGTCTGTTGATCTGAGAACGCGAGGGTCGATAGCTTTCCAAATAAATAAGTAAGCGCAGCAAAAGACAGGGAGCCGGACATTATGGAGCGCCACTTTGGAATTTGGCTTGCGGCGACGGCCTTGGGGGTCGGCGCATCGGCGTGCTCCGGGGAGCGGACGAGCGAGGCCGCCGCGATCGGCGAATCACGAACGCTCGCCGACGTCGCCTTGCCGGTCAGCATCAACGAGACGATGGTCGCGCTTGTCACTTATGCCTCTGAGCCGCTGTGGCTTGACGCCTATGAACCCCCCGAGACCGAGGCTGAGTGGCGCAATGCGGAATACTACGCCTATCAAGTCGCGGTCGGCGGGAAGCTCATCCAGATCGCAGGCGACGGGCCGCACGATGCGGCCTGGGTCGCGGAGTCGGACTGGATCGCCATGGCCGACGAAATGAGCGCCGCAGGCATGGACGCGTTGGATGCGGCGAAGGCCCGCGATGTTGCGGCTCTCGGACGCGCAGGCGACCGCCTGGTGGCGGCCTGCGAAGCCTGCCACATCGAATACAAGCCGGACCTGCCGTCCATGGGCATCTATAAGTCGCCTGATTACCCGCCCAGAAACTGACGGCCCGCGTTCGCGCGCGGGTCTTGCCATTCTTGGGCCGATCCGCTCTAAGCCGCAGCTGACTCAATCGGGAAAGCGATCCTTCCCGCGTCCGCCGGCACGACCCTCTCGCCGAAGTCGAGGCAAGACTTCCTATATGAGAGACGAGGCCGGGGATGTCCCGCCGTCGGGGTAACGCCCTCACGGCGGCAAACTGCGTTCGCCGGCGCGTTGAGCAAAGAGCCGGCGAAGCCGGCGGCGGCTATTTGCGTTGCGCGATGAGCGCGGCGTGGAGCGGGAAGCAAAGGCGAGGCGAATGTTCGAGAACCTGAGCGAGCGGCTGGGATCGATCTTCGAGGGCCTTCGAGGGAAGGGGGCCCTCGAAGAGAAAGACGTGACCGCCGCTTTGCGAGAGGTGCGGGTCGCGCTCCTTGAGGCCGACGTCGCGCTGCCCGTGGCGAAGGATTTCGTCGCCAAGGTGAAGGAGCGTGCGGTCGGCCAGGAGGTCCTGCGCTCGGTGACGCCCGGCCAGCAGGTCGTCAAGATTGTCCATGACGCCCTCGTCGAGATGCTCGGTGGGCGAGACGCCGCCGAGGAAGGCCAGCTCACGCTGGCCATGTCGCCTCCGGCGCCGATCCTGATGGTCGGACTTCAGGGCTCGGGTAAAACGACGACCACGGCGAAAATCGCCGCCCGGCTGGAAAAGCGCGAGAAGAAGAAGGTCCTGATGGCCTCGCTCGACACGCGCCGGCCGGCGGCGATGGAGCAGCTCGCGATCTTGGGCGAGCAGGTGGGCGTGAAAACGCTGCCGATCATCGAGGGGCAGACGCCGACCCAGATCGCCGGGCGCGCCATGGAGGCGGCGAGGCTCGGCGCGTATGACGTCGTCATGCTCGACACCGCGGGCCGGCTTTCCATCGACGAGCAGTTGATGGCCGAGGTCGCAGAAATTCATTCGTCCACCAAGCCTATCGAAACGCTGCTTGTCCTCGACAGCCTCACCGGCCAGGACGCCGTTCAGACCGCGGAGAAATTCAAGGAGCGCCTGCCGGTCACCGGCGTCGTCCTGACGCGGCTTGACGGCGATGGGCGCGGCGGCGCGGCGCTCTCCATGCGCGCGGTCACCGGCGCGCCGATCAAATTTGTGGGCATCGGCGAAAAGACCGACGCGCTCGACACGTTCGACCCGGAGCGCATGGCCGGCCGCATTCTCGGCATGGGCGACATCGTTTCGCTCGTGGAGAAGGCGTCCGAAGAGCTCGATATCGAAAAAGCCAAACGCCAGGCCAAGCGCATGGCGAAGGGCGAGTTCGACATGAACGACCTCGCCGATCAGTTCAAACAGATGCGCAAGATGGGCGGCATGGGCGCGATTCTCGGGCTAATGCCTGGAATGGGGAAGATGAAGAAGATGGTCGATCAGGCCGGCGGCCTCGACGACAAGGAGATCGTCCGCCAGGAGGCGATCATCAGCTCCATGACGAAAAAGGAGCGCGCCCAGCCGAAGCTCCTGAACGCCTCCCGCAAGAAGCGCATCGCCAAGGGCTCAGGCACGACGGTTCAGGAGATCAACAAGCTCATCAAGGCCCACCGCCAGATGGCGGACATGATGAAAAAGATGGGCAAAGGCGGCATGAAGAAAATGGCCGCGCAGCTCGCCGGCATGGGAGGCGGCATGCCGGACCCTGCTATGCTTGGCGCGGCCCCCGGCGCTTCCGGCGGCGGCAAGGACGCGCCGGGCGCGGAGGACATCGACTTCGACGCGCTTGAAAAGGCCATGAAAGGCCAGGGCGTCTTGCCGCCGGGCATGGGCGGCCCCGGCATGATGGGCGGCGGCTTGCCTGGCCTTGGGGGGAAGAAGAAATGAGCGGCATCGAACTCGCGATTGCGTTAGCGCAAGCAATTACTTCCATTATGGTCGGCTTGGTTACTTGGCGTGTCTTCTCCTACACTAAGAAACGGGATGAAGAGGTCTTCGCGAACGGTGTCGCCCTTGCGACCCGGGAAATGAATCGGAGTGTCCTGACAGATCGTGAGCTTCGAGAGGCATTCGAAAAAGCTGTTTACGGCGATGAAATAGACTACGACGACGGCTTAGCGCTCAAGGCCAACATTTTCGCATTTAGGCTTAACAATGCCTTTGATTTTTATCGCGCCCAAAAGAAGCGCCTCGTGCCGAAACGCGAATGCCTTGATTTTATGCGCCGACAGGCGACTGCGATGGCGCATGACAAACGATTGGCAATCCGTTTCCTCAAGACGAGGTCATACCCTAAGGATTTTGCGGCGGTAATGACAGAGGTGCTCGAGGACGCCTCGCCGCTTCCTGCGGACGCAAGTTACTTTCGCGCTTTGCCAGAGGGCGCTGTCTAGGTAACAAAACCGTACACAAACGAACTGAAGGAAAAACTCATGTCCCTAAAGATAAGACTCGCCCGGGGCGGCGCGAAGAAGCGCCCTTACTACTCGATTGTCGTCGCCGACAGCCGCATGCCGCGGGACGGCCGCTTCATCGAGAAAATTGGGGCGTACAACCCGCTCCTCGCCAAGGATGACGAAAAGCGCATCCAGTTTGACGTCGACCGCGCCAAGCACTGGCTCGGCGTCGGCGCCAAGCCCACCGACCGCGTCGCGCGCTTCTTCGCCGCCCAGGATCTGGTAAAGTGGGAGCGCGGCAATAATCCGAAGAAGGCGGAGCCTGGCGAAAAAGCCAAGCAGCGCGCGGAGGAAAAGGCCGAAAAAGAAGCCGCCGCCAAAGCCGCCAAGGAAGAAGCCGCCGCCGCCCCGGCGGAAGAGGCGCCCGCCGAAGAGGCGGCCGCGGAATAAATCCGCGGTCCGGGCCGTCAATAAATCGTCAAGTCGGCGGGGCGATCTTCGGATTGCGCCTCCGGCTGGCGGTATTGATGCAACCTGTCGCCATGGCGGCGGCGGATGACTTTCTTGAAAGGAAAAGGCCATGATCAAACGTGTTGCGCAGTTGTCGTTTCTTGTCGCCGTCGCATCCCTATCGTCTGGGTGCGTCGCCGCGCTCATTGGCGCGGGCGCAGTCGCCGCCGATGAAATCGTCGAAGGGGACGGCAAGTTTGATCCTCTCGAGGAGGCCTATGACGGCGACCCGTCAACGACCCCGATCATTGACGAGGACGACGGCTGAAATCTGTCGGCGTTGACGCAAGACGCAGCGCCGACTGCCGGCGCTAATGCTGTCTGGCCGTTGGTTTTTGCGTAGTCGCGGCCGATCGGGTCTAATGACCTGCGGTCGCATGCTGGCGGGCGCGCCGCCGGAGAAGACCGATCTCTCAGTCCGACACGCCGAGCCAATCCCGCCCGCTCGCATCGACGCCGCCGATATTCGCCGCGTTCCGGCGCATCCGTCCCCTCGTCTTCTGGCCGCCGGCGCTGATCCTCCTCGGCGCCGTCGCCGCGAGCCTCATTGATTTCGACGGGTTTCTGGCGGTCGCGACGGCGGCGCATGAGGGCGTCCTGGACACCGTCGGATGGGCGTTTTCGTTCGGCTCATTCGCGGCCGTCCTCACCATGCTCGCTGTCGTCGTCTCGCCCTTGGGCGGCGTGCGCATTGGCGGCGCGGCCGCTCTGCCAATCCTCAGCCGCTGGAACTGGTTCTCCATTACTCTGTGTACCACAATCGCGACCGGCATCCTCTTCTGGGGCGTCGCTGAGCCGATCATGCACTTCAATGGGCCGCCCGCTTTTTCGGGCGCCGAGGCGCGCACGCCCGAGGCGGCGCGCTTTTCGCTGGCGACGCTCTATCTGCACTGGTCGTTTACGCCCTACGCCATGTACGCCGCGCCGGCGCTCGCTTTCGCGCTCGCCTATTACAATTTCGGCAGGCCCTATTCCTTAAGCGCGCCAATGCGTTTCGCCATCGGCGACGCCGCGAAGGGCAAGGGCGCGGCGTTTCTCGACGCAATCGCGCTTTTCGCGCTTACCGCGGGCGTCGCCGCCTCGCTCGGCGCCGGCATGATGACGCTGGCCGACGGCCTTGCGTCGACGTTCGGCCTGCCTGACGGCCCGCTCGCCCGCCTCATCGTCAGCATGGCGATCGTTATGACATTCGTCGTGTCGTCGATCAGCGGGCTGCAGCGCGGCATCCGCATTCTATCGGACGTCAACATCCGGTTTTTCTTTTTGCTGGCGGCGTTCGTTCTTTTCGCCGGGCCGACGATAAAGATACTCTCCGCTTCAGCCGCCGGGGTCGGCGAGTACGCGGCGACGTTCCTGCCTCGCTCGGCGCCGTTGCCAGGCGCAGGCGACGATCAGTGGCGGCGCGATTGGACGATGTTCTATTTCGCCAACTGGGCGGCCTGGGCGCCGATCACGGCGTTGTTCCTGGGGCGGATCTCCGTCGGCTACACGGTGCGGGAATTCGTCCTTTTCACCATGGTCCTGCCGGCGGTATTCGGCGTCGTGTGGATGTCGATCTTCGGCGGCGCGGCGATCGGCATTGATGAGGCGTCCGGCGGCGCGGTGACTGCTGCGCTCGAGGCGCGGGGGCCCGAAGGCGTCATTTACGCCGTGCTCGGCGCATTGCCGCTTGCGGCGGTCATGGTCGCGATCTTTCTGTTCACGACCTTTGTCTCTTTCGTCACCGCGATGGACTCCAACACCCATTCGATTGCGAGCGTGTGTCTGGCGCCTGAGCGGCAGGCGGAAGAAGCGGCCGGCGAGGGGCTCTGGATCAAGGTGTTCTGGGGCGTCCTGATCGGCGCGGTCGCCTGGCTGATGACCGCGACCAACGGCGTCGACGGGGTGCGCATGCTGTCCAATCTCGGCGGCGCGCCGGGGCTTCTTATTCTGATCGGGTCGCTTGTGGCGCTTGCGCGACTGATGGCGCAGCCCGCCGCCGCTATTAATCAGCATCCGGACGCCCGCGGCGCGTCAGACGCGCCGCGCTGAGGCCTTTCGTCAGGCGTGGGCGCGTCTTTACCCGGCCGGCGTGATGCGCAGGAGCTTGCCCACTGGATCGCCGCCGCGCGCTTCGGTGGTCGCGTAGATCGCGCCGTCGGGTCCGACGCGCACGTCGCGCACCCTGCCGCCAATATCGTAGCGCTCCTCGCCGACCTCGGTCTCGCCGTCAAGGTCGACCCGGTGGAGAGCCGCGCCCGCCAGCGCGCCAACAAGAAGATCGCCGTCCCAGTCGGCGGGGAAAACGTCGCCGCGATAGACCGCAAGGCCCGACGGCGCGATTGACGGCGTCCAGTATTTGAAGGGCTGCCGCGTGCCCTCATATTCCGTAAACGGCGTAATCCGCGCGCCGTTATAGTCGATGCCGTAGGACGCGAGCGGCCAGCCATAGTTCACGCCGGGCTCGACGATATTGATCTCGTCGCCGCCGCGGGGGCCGTGCTCATTCTCCCAAAGGACGCCTCGGCCGGCGTCATAGGCGAGTCCTTGCGGATTGCGGTGGCCTTTGGAGTAAAGCCCCGGCGCCGCGCCCGGGCCGAAGTCCGGGTTGTCGTCGGGGATCGAGCCGTCTTCGTTGATGCGGATGACGGCGCCGAAACTCGTCTCCATTTCCTGGGCGCGCTCCTTGTATTTCGAGCCTTCGCCCACGGTGAGATAGATCTTGTCGTCGGGACCCCAGACGAGCTTGCCGCCGAAATGGTGCCCGGTGTCCTTCGCCGGGATGGCGTCGAAAATCGGCGTTACGTCGCTGAGGCTCGCGCCGTCGAAGGTCGCCCGTGCGATGCGCGTCGCGTTCGCCTCGCGCGTGCCGTTGGCGTACGCGATGAAGAGCGTGCGGTTCTCCGAAAAGTCCGGGTGCGGTAGAATATCGAAGAGCCCGCCCTGGTTCCAGGCCACAACCTCCGGCGCCCCTTCAACCGGCGTCTCGACGAGCGCGCCGTCGCGGACGATGCGAATGCGGCCGGGGCGTTCGGAGATGAGAATGTCCCCGTCGGGGAGAAAGGCGATCGCCCAGGGGTTTTCGAGCCCTTCGGCGAGCGTCTCGATATTGAGGTCGAGCGCGCCCTCGGGCGCAGGCTCGGCGAGCGTTTTCTGCAGCGCCGGATCGCCGCCGCCTTTCGCGGCCCCCGCCGCAGGCGCGGTCGCTTCCGCCCCTCCGGAGCACGCGGCGAGCGCGAGACCGCCGATCAGGATCGGCAGCGCGGCGACGGCGGATTTTGCGGCTGATTTCTTGGCTTGCGTCGACATCGGCGTGTCCTCTGGTGGCTCACGAAGACCCATTGCGTAGGCGTCGATCGCCGCGCAGGCAAGGGCGGCCTAGACGGGCGGATGATGAGGTGGGATCATCCACGCGCGCAAGAATACAAGAACGAGGGGCGTCGACATGGGGATAATTCGAACGGCGATCGCCTTCCTGTTGGCGGCGGTCGCGGCCGTCGCCGCATCGTCGGCGTTCTATACGCAGCAGGTAATCGCCAAGCAGGCGGCGATCGGCGCGGTCTATACGCCGGGACAGCAGGCGGCGACCTATATCGACAATCTGCGGGGCCTCGCCCTCGACGGCGCGCCGTCCTTTGGGATGATCGCGGCGATCGCTCTGGCGATCGGGTTCGCCGTCGCCTTCGTCGTGAAGCGCATCTTGCGGCCCCTGGCGCCCGTCGCCTATCCGATCGCCGGCGCGGCGGCGCTGGCGGGCGTCATTCACCTTATCAACAATGTCATGTTCGGCGGCGGCACGGGCGCGATCGGCGGCGCGCGCGACGCCTATGGCCTCGCGCTGCAAGGCGTCGCGGGCGGTCTTGGCGGCCTTGTCTTCGCGTTGCTGCGCCCGTCGAACTGATTGCGCCGCCCGGCGCGGCGGGTTTCGCAAAGGAGGGGCCAGAATTCGGGATCGCGGCCCCGGCGGCCGCCAATGCCGGCCAGTCGTCCCGCCTGTAAGATTGGTCAGCTGAAAATCCGTAAACCGCGCGGCGTGGCCGCGAAGGCCATCGGCCGTGGCGTCAATTTGCGGCGCTTCCAACGCGAAGCGCTGGGCGACGGCGCGCCGCCGCTGTAGGTTCCGGAGCGGAAGATTGGCGTTCGGATTGCGGCGGAGAAGGACGCGGCGTCAAAATAGGAGAGCGCCGGCCGTTTCGGTTCCTTCCGACCGACGAGCGGCCGCCGCCCAAGCGAGGTGAAACAGGATGCGGCGCGGCGAGGCGGACAAGCCGGAGTGGCAGATGGGGAGGGCGACGTGAACAGTAACGACGCGCCGCGCGCATACGGGCGGGAGGACGAAGCGCCCGGGGCGGGCGCCCCGAGGTCCGACAAGGACCTGCCGAGCCTTATCCGCGAAACGGCTCTGGAGGTGCGCAAGCGCGACTTCCTTTGGGCGATGGCGATCGCCGCCGGCGTGCTTATCGTCGTGGAGTTTTACGGCGCGGCGAGCAATGTCTGGATTGCGCCCGCCGCCTGGGCGGCCTTCGTCATGTCGCTATTGCTGCGCTACCGACTGTCTTCCGCGCGCGCCTGGGCGGCCCCGGTTCAGCGTGTCATCGAAACGGAGTTGCGCTCCCAGGCCGCCGAACTTGAGAGCCTGCGCCTTGTGCGCGGCGTCGCGCAGTCCCTTCCGGAGCCGCTTTTCATTCTCGATGCGGCGGGAGTGGTGGAGCTTGCGAATCTTGCGGCGGAGGAGCTCGTCGACGCGGCGCCTCTGGAAGAGCGCCATTTCACGTCGGTGCTGAGGGCGCCCGCGGTGTATGAGGCAGTGCAGGAAGTGGCGGCGGGCGCATCGGCGCGGGCGGTCGATTTCACGACGACAGGCGCGGTGGAGCGCTTCAGCCGCGCGTTCGTCGCGCCCTTGAAGGAGCGCGATGCGGCCCTTGGCGCGCCGACGCGGGTAATGATTTATATCCGTGACCTGACGAGCGAGCGGCGCGTCGAACGGATGCGCGTCGACTTCATCGCGGCGGCGAGCCATGAGCTGCGCACGCCGCTCGCCTCTTTGCTCGGCTTCATCGAAACGCTGCGCGGACACGCCAAGGCCGACCCGGAAGCGCAGGAGCGGTTTCTCGCGATCATGCAGGGTCAGGGCGAACGCATGCAGCGGCTGGTGAGCGATCTCATGTCGCTGTCGCGGATTGAGCTGCAGGAGCATGTGCGGCCGCGCGAGCCGATCGACCTGTGTCAGGTCACGCAGGAAGTGCTTGAAGGATCTGCGCCCTTGTTTGCGGCGCGCGGCGCAAAGGTTGAGTTCGCGTGCCGTGAAGCTGACGGCGTGATGGTGGAGGGCGATCGGGACCAGCTCCTTCAGGCCGTCCAGAACCTCGTCGACAATGCGGTGCGCTATGGGGGCGAAAAGGCGCAGGTCGAGGTGCGGGTCGGCTCAGGGCCGGCGCCTGCATTTGAAGCGCCGCCGCCGGACGAGGCCTCCGAAGGCGGCGTGGGCGTCAATCGGATCGGCGATGGCGTCGAGCAGTTCGCGGCCCGCAACAATCTGCCGACGGCGCGCATCGGCTATGTCCAGGTGCGCGACCATGGGGCCGGCATACCGCGGGCCGCGCTGCCGCGACTGACTGAGCGTTTCTACCGCGTCAGCGTTGAGGACAGCAAAAAAGCGGGCGGCACCGGTCTTGGCCTCGCGATCGTCAAGCACATCCTCAATCGCCACAAGGCGGGGCTCTATGTGGAAAGCGCCGTCGGCGCAGGCGCCGCGTTCACCTGCTACTTTCCGCCTTCAGCGCCAAATCCTGCTGGTAACGGCCCGATCGACGGCGGCGGCGCGCCGGACGAGTTCGGCTTCGCTGACGCGGCGCGGCCCTGAGGTCGGCCAAAGCGCGGGCCGAAACCTTGATTTTCGCCTCAGATGCGCACATTGTGCGCCGCCATTGCGTTTTCCTGACGCAAAGGCCTGGTGCGCCGGGCGTTCGCCTAATCAATTGCTTTGGCGGCGCAATTCGACGGGGCGCGCGCTTCCGGGGGCGCATTTCGCCGCAAGTGACCGCGCCGCGATGATAAGTGTCACAAAAGCGGCTCAAAGACGGTAGGACGCGTTGATGCGATTGGAGGATTTCATGGTCGTGTTGCCGGGGCGGACCGAGCTGCCTCGACGCCGCGCGCTGCAGGTGGAGCTGTCGCAGCTGGGCGCGCTCGCCGAAGCGCAGCTTAGCGACGCGATCACCGCCTTCGAACGCCGCGACGTTGCGCTCGCCAGGCAGGCGATCGCGGATGACGCGCGCGTCGACGACGCTCACCGCCTTATTGAGGCCGAGGCCATTGCGATGCTGAGCGAGGAGCGCCTGGACGCGCTTGGCGTGCGCGAGGCGGTGGCCGCGATCAAGGTCGCGGGCGATCTGGAGCGGGTCGGCGATCTCGCCAAGAACGTCGCGAAGCGGACGCTCGTCCTCAGCGAAGAGCCGAAGGCGCTCGCCGTTGCGAGCGGGGTTGCGGGGATGGGCCGGCAGAGCCTCCTGCAGCTTTCGAATGTGCTCGACGCTTTTTCCGGCCGAAACGTGGAGGTCGCGCGCGCGGTCTGGGGCGCTGACGATAATATCGACGAGCTATACAACTCGCTCTTCAATGAGACCCTACAGGCGATGATGCGGGACGCAGCACAGGTGAACGCCTGCACGCATCTTGTGTTCATTTCCAAGAATTTTGAGCGGGTCGGAGACCATGCGACGAACATCGCCGAGGCGCTGTACATGCTGGTGACCGGCAAGGCGTTGACGAACGACCGCCCGAAAGGCGATGAAACCCCGATGACGATTGTCTCGCGCCCCGGCGAGGCCGCTTCAACTGACCAATAGCGCCCGACGATCAGCCGCCGACTGGTCTGGGCCGCACGGAGGTCGGGCCGAAGACTTGCGCCGAGGCTATTTTGGGGCCCGCCGGACTGGCGGCGGGGTGGAAGTCATGGCCAAAACGCGCGTCCTTGTGGTCGAAGATGAGGAGGCGATCGCGACCCTCCTTGAATACAATCTTGGCAAAGAGGATTTCGACGTCATTATCGTTAGCGAGGGCGAGGAGGCGCTTCTTAAGGTTGAGGAGGCGCAGCCGGATATCGTGATCCTCGACTGGATGTTGCCGACGATTTCAGGCGTTGAGGTCTGTCGTCGCCTGCGCTCCAATCCTGAAACCGGCAATATTCCGGTGATTATGCTGACGGCGCGATCCGAGGAGGCCGACCGCATCAGGGGCCTTGAAATCGGCGCCGACGATTATCTGACCAAGCCGTTTTCGCCTTTAGAGCTTATCGCCCGGATGCGCGCCGTCCTGCGCCGCATCCGGCCCGCGCTTGTGGACAGTGAAGTCATCCACGGCGACATCCGGATCGACCGTTCCGGACACCGCGTGTGGCGCGCCGAGCGGGAAGTGCATCTAGGCCCGACGGAGTTTCGCCTGCTCGACCATCTGATCCAGCACCCGGGGCGGGTGTTTTCGCGCGAGCAGCTTCTGAACGCCGTCTGGGGGTCGGATGTGTTCGTTGAGGTGCGGACGGTCGACGTTCATGTGGGGCGGCTTCGCAAGGCTCTGCGCAAGGCCGCCGAAGGCGACCCGATACGCACGGTCCGATCAGCCGGGTACGCCCTCGACACCGCATGAGCCCCGTGTCGTCTCTCGAAACTTACAGGAACTAGCCGACGGCGCGTTTTCGGGCGGCGGGTTGCTGCGCGACCGCGGGCCGGGGCTCCGGTCGCCGTTGCGCAGGCTGGAAGGCGAGCCTTGCGTGATAGGCGCAGTAGGGCTTGCCGGGGGCCGTGGGCTCGCCGCAAAAATGAAAGTCGTCCGACGCCGGATCGCCAACGGGCCACTTGCAGCTGTTCCGCTTCATTGTCGCGACGGTCATGAAGTCGGTTTCTGCGACGAAGGTCGGCGCGACGAACTCCGGATCACTCGGCGCGGCGTCGAACGCCCGCGGCGCGGCCGGCGCGGCTACTGCGTCCTCCGGCGACGCGACGTCGCAACCGCGTTTCGGCTGGGCAGGCGTTGCGCGGCCTGAAAGGCCGAGCCGGTGAACCTTTCCGATCACCGCGTTTCGCGTGACGCCGCCCATCTTGCTGGCGATCTGGCTGGCTGAAAGCCCCTCAGCCCAGTACTTTTTAAGCTGTTCAACGCGCTCGTCCGTCCAAGCCATGACGCCCTCCTCCGTTTTCGGCCGGCGACCGGCAGATTCTTCTGGCGGCGCGGCGGAATCATGGTTTCTTCAACATGTAGTCGGTGCCGGCGTTCTGCTCACCGCTGCACGCAAAATATAGTACATTGAACGTGCGGATATACAAGATATGTCGCACTTGTTCCGGACGCGTTTTTTTACCCACAAGATGTAGAACCAATTTCCCGGTCAAGGGACGTTCCGCGCGACGATGCGGTAGCGGCGCAGATTGGCGTCGCCGAGCGGCCGCCGGGGACGGTTCGGCGTTGCGCCCTTCCGCCATCGATCGGGTCGGCGTCTTGACGTTCCCACCCGCCATCCCCACACCTCGGTCTTCAATCGACAAGCAGGCTTTCCTATGGACCAGACCGCCGCCGGACCCGTGGAAGGGGCGATCGACCGATCGGCCGACGCCGCGCTGAGGGCGCCGGCGGGATTCGGCGAGCGGCGTTTCGGTTCGGTGAACTGGCTGGGGCTCTGGACGCTTTACCTGAAGGAGGTGCGCCGTTTCCTGAAAGTGGCGTTCCAGACGGTCATTGCGCCGGTGATTTCGACGCTATTGTTCCTGTTCGTTTTCATGCAGGCGTTCGGGGAGGACCGGGCGCCGATCGACGGCGTTCCCTACATCGCGTTCCTTGCGCCTGGCCTCATTATGATGGCGATCCTGGCGAACGCCTTCGCGAACTCTTCCTCTTCGCTGATAATCAGCAAGGTGCAAGGCTCCATCGTCGACCTCCTGACGCCGCCGGTCTCGCCGTCCGAGGTGGCGGTCGCGTTCGTCGCGGGCGCGGCGACGCGCGGCCTCCTCGTGGGCGTCGTCACCGCGGTGACAAGCGCCGCCTTCATGGCGACGACGCCGTCGCCTATGGGCGTCGCACACCCGGCGGCCGTCGCCTATTTTGGCGTGTCGGCGGCGCTCATGTTTGCGATGCTCGGCGTTATCGGCGGGATCTGGGCGGAGAAATTCGACCAGCTTGCGGCGATAACGAATTTCATCATCACGCCTCTGACGTTCCTGTCGGGGACGTTCTATGCGATCTCCAGCCTGCCGCCGGCCTTCGTCGCATTTTCGAGGTTCAACCCCGTCTTCTACCTCATCGATGGCATGCGGTTCGGCTTCACCGGCCGCGCGGAGACCGACATCCTTGTCGGGGCCGGCGCCGCATTCTCCGTAAACGTTATTCTGGCGTTCATCTGCTATCGACTTCTGAAGTCCGGCTGGCGGCTGAAGAGCTGATCTTATGGCGGCCCCGTCAACCGATTTCTGGGATCGCGACGGAGACGATACGGTCACGCCTTTTCAGGTCGCCGACACCGCCGTGCGCGGGCGTGTGGTGCGGCTGTCCGGGGCGATTGATGAGATACTCCGTGCGCACGCGTTTCCTGAAGGCGTCTCGGAGCTCGTGGGGGAGGCGGCGGTTTTCGTCTCGGCCATGGGCGCAAGCCTCAAGTTCGACGGCAAGCTCATCCTGCAGGTGAGCGGCGACGGGCCGCTGCCTATGGTGCTCGCCGATTACTCCGCTGACGGCTCATTGCGCGCGACCGCCGGCGCGCTCAAGTCGGATGTCGAGGGTCTGCGCGGGTTGCGGCCGCTTCTCGGGGAGGGCCGCATGATGATGACAATCGATCAGGGTCCGGACATGGAGCGCTATCAGGGCGTGACGCCGCTTGACGGCGCGACGTTCGCCGAGGCGGCCATCGGCTACTTCAAGCAGTCGGAGCAGATCCCCACGGCCGCGCAATTCGCAGTCGGTCGCCTGTCGCGTCCGGGCGAGCCGGAACGCTGGCGCGCAGGCGGCATCGTCGCGCAGCACGTCCCGGCCGAGGGCGGCGCGCGCGAACGCGGCGAGGCGGCGCTCCTGTCGGAGGCCGAGCGAGACGCCTGGGAGCGCGCTGCGGCGTTCGTCGGGTCGGCGCAGGCCGACGAATTGATCGATCCGGACCTGTCAACAAACAGCCTCCTTTACCGCCTTTTTCACGAGGACGGCGTCAGGGTGTTCGACCCTAGCCCGGTGCGCGCGTCGTGTTCGTGCAATGCGGGGAAGATTGAGGCGGTGTTGGCGCGCTACTCCGCTGACGAATTAAAGGAGATGACCGTCGCCGACGGCGCGATCGAAGTCATCTGCGAGTTCTGCCGCGCGCCCTACCGGTTCGGGATCGATGGACGGGAGCTGAAGACGTGAAGAAAGACGAATACGCGCGCGCGTTGAAGGAGCTTGAATTCGAGCTCGCCAAGCTTCAGGAGACCGTCGTCCGAAAGCAGATGAAAGTGGCGATAGTCTTTGAAGGGCGCGATGCGGCCGGCAAAGGCGGCGTCATCAAGACCATTCTGCGCCGGATGAACCCGCGCATCTGGCGTGTCGTCGCGCTGCCGAAGCCGTCCGACCGCCAGCGCACCCAGTGGTATTTCCAGCGCTATACGGAGCAGTTGCCGTCCGGGGGCGAGATCGTCCTCTTCGACCGCTCCTGGTACAATCGCGCCGTGGTCGAGCCCGTCATGGGGTTCTGCACCGAGGAGGAAACCGATGCGTTTCTTGATGAAGCGCCGCGGTTCGAGCGCATGCTGACTGACTCGGGCGCCATCCTATTGAAGTACTGGCTGCACGTGTCGGCGGAGGAGCAGGAAAAGCGCTTCCTGGAGCGCGCCCGGGACCCGCGCAAGCGATGGAAACTGTCGCCCATAGATCTGGAAGGCCGTCGCCGCTGGGCGGAATTCATGATTGCGCGCGACCGGATGCTGGAAAAGACCCATACGAAGCATGCGCCCTGGCGCGTCGTCGACGCGAACGACAAGGAGTCGGCCCGTGTCGCCTGCATCCGTTCTATTCTCAGGAACATTCCCTACGAGTTTAATGAAGAGGCGTTCGAGCCGATCGACTTGCCGCCGCGCCAGACGGCGGCGTCTGTCGGATATGAAGAGACAGGCCTCGCCAAGGCGTTGAGGGTGCATGAAAGCGGCGAAGATGCTTGACTTCGAGGCGCTCGCCAGGGCTGAGGCGCGCGATGTTCCCTACAGGTACATTGTCGCCGACGGCGTGCTGTCACGCGAAGATGCGGCTGCCGTTCGGCGCGATTATCCGGCGATCAATCGTTCCGGCTACCTGCCGCTTTCCAAGCTCGACGCGCGCGGAGCGTTCGCCGACCTCATCGCCGATCTTCGCTCGCCGCGCCTCGCCGCCGCCCTGTCGGCGCTTCTCGGCCTCGATCTCTCCGACAAGCCGCGCATGATCACCGTGCGGCGGCTATCGAAGATTGGCGACGGCCGCATTCACAATGATTCAGAGTCAAAAATCTGCACGATGCTCATCTATCTGAATGATGACTGGGACGCCGCCGAGGGCGGCGCGATCAGGGCGTTGAACGGTCCGGAGGACATGGACGACTTCGCCGAGGAGGTCGCGCCGCTCGCCGGCAAGGCGTTCGCCTTCAGGCGGTCTGAAAACAGTTGGCACGGACATCCGCCATTCGCCGGCGAGCGATATGTGGTGCAAACGACGTTCCTGACGTCCGAGGAAGAGCTCGCGCGCAAGGAAAACCGGGGCGGCCTGCAGATGTTTATGAAGCGGATCAATCCGTTTGCGAACTAGAGCCGTTGGCGTATGAGGCGGGGTCAGGCAAACGGCTCCAAGCTATTGATTGCGCGGGTCGCGACGCGAACCCGGCGATCCGCCTTCGCCGCAACTCGCGCTAATCCGCGCTAAAGCGCGTGTCGCGGAAGATCGCGTTGAGTGTGTTGCCGAACTCGGCCTCATAGTCCGCGCCGATGATCAGGTCCCGAAGGCTGGGGTCGTGCGACGTTTCGACGATGATGCGGCGGGGCCGGAGAGCGTCCGGCGCATCGGCGAAAAACGGCTCCAGAACGGCGCGTTCGTGTCCTTCAATGTCTAACTTCATCGCGTCGATGCGCGCGACGCCGGCCTCTTCCAGCATCGATAGGAGCGTGCGCATGTCGACCTTGACGTCGCCTTTGCGCTCGCCTGTTGAAATCCGGCTCTGGCCGCGGCTGTCTTGATTGACGCGAAGCGATCCCGTTCTATTTGAAGCCCCCGCCGCCGCGCTGAAGACGGCCGCCGCCTCGGTTAATCCGTTTAGTGACAGATTGACGCGAAGCCGCGAGCGCAATTCAGGATCGGGCTCAATGCAGACAGCGCGTAGGCCGACGCCGGCTCTTTCCGCCGTGGAATGCGCGAACAGCGTATAGAGCCCGACATTCGCGCCCACATCGACAAAGACGAATGCGTCGCCTTTGCGCTCCGCAATCGCGTCGGCGAGAGCTGCGCGTTCGTCCGGATCCCAGTGATGCGGCGTAAGATAGACGCGCTTTTCGCAGATATTGTCATACGGATGAAGGCGCGCCCGCGCATGTTCGAACGCTTCCACGTCGAAGGGCCGGCGGTCGCGTCCGCCGGCGGGGCCGAGCAGGACGGACGCGATTTTGCGGCCGAGATAGTTATAGGGCAGGCGCGCGGCGATCCGCCTGATGCGCGCCTGCGCCGCGCTCGGCGCGTAGCTGCCGAAAGGCGGGTCGACCTCACCCATTGCGCTCGTTTTCGTTCGGGCCGTTCATCCTGAGCCGCTCGTACATTTTTACGTCGCGCAGCCACCGTCCGTATCCGGAAATGGCGGAGAAGGCGAAGCCGTAGACCCCTGCGCGGAACAGCCCGTCCACGAGATAGCGTTTGCCGATATAGACTGGCAATCCGAAAAGGATGCGGACGGCGAGAACCGCGCGCGGCTTCAGCGGCAGGAGGCGCGCGCGCATTGACGAATTGCGGTTCACCTTCGCGACAAGGCCGTCCGCGTCGCGCCAGGCGTAGTGCAGGATCGGACTGGAAAGTCGGCCGATCTTGACGCCCGTCGGAATGTCGAATTGATCCCACGCCTCATGGTCCGGCTGGCGCACGGCGCGCCGGTCATAGAGCTTGTGGCGCCTAACGCCGCCAAAGCCGATCCAAGGGTCTCCAACCGGCGGCGCGTACGCCATTGGGGTTCTGAATATCGGCTCGGCCGGCGCGCCCGCGGCGAAAAGCTCCCGCACTTCTTCGGCGAAAGCGGGCGTCACCACTTCGTCGGCGTCCAGATCCAGCAGCCAGTCATGGCGCGCGGCGTCCTCGGCGATGCGTTTCTGCTTGCCGTTCCCAAGCCAGGCCTGATGAATGACGCGCGCGCCGTGGGCCTCGGCGATCGCCGTCGTTTCGTCCGTGGAGCCGCTGTCGACAACGATGATTTCGTCGGCGACGCGCGCGGCCCCTTCAAGCGCCGCGGTCAGGTTGGCCGCTTCATTCCTGGTGCGGAAGTAAGCCGTGATGGGCGCGCGCGCAGGGGGCTTCATGCTAGGTCCAGACTCTGGCGCGGGATTGGCCTATGCGCCCCGCATTGAGCCGATCTCGGCGTCGACGTTTCGTCAAGAATGGCGATGGACGCGGCGCAATCGGCGGGAACGGCATCATGAGACCTTCGGACGTCGACATCTTCACCCAGCTTCTTCCCGGCGCGCGATCTCAGCTAGAGAAGCGTCTGTATCGATACTTCATACGGCTTCGCCATGCGGTTTAGCCCTTAAAGCCGTCCGTCCAAGCCCGCCAATCCCCGACGGCGGTTTGAGGATAAGGAGCGCCGGTCGCCGGCGCTACAAAGTCGGTTCTTTGCCGTCCTTGCGTCTTGAAACGCGGCGAAGACAGCGAACGTCATCTCCACGAACCAGAAAAACTGCCGGGCGTGATCTGGCGGAAGTGGCGCGCCTGGCCGCGCCGAGGTCGCTCAGGCGGCCGAGGCCGGCGCGCGCTTTCATGCCCGACGCGCTTCGCGCGCGCGTTGGTCGTCGATTTCTCGCGTAACGGGTTTCTGGGCCGAGGTTTCGTCACTTTCCTTTGCGGCCGCTGACTTTTTGCTTTCGCGGGGGCGGGTCAGGCGCTTACATCATGCCGCAATGCGGGATAAAGAGGCGCGGAACAGGGCGCGAGGCCGTTTCAGGGTCCGCCGGCGGCGCTTGACGACTTGCCTCGCGGAGCGGACCGGCCTGACGGGACCATGGGGCGGACTGGCGCGCCGGCGCTCTTCGGCGTCATTATGCGGCGAGACGGCCGCGATTATCTGGATGTGGGTGCCATGACATATAAAGACGAAATCACCGCCGCGAGCCGGCTCATCAAGGGCCATGACGGTACGTGGAGCGGCGTCGACGCTGAGGCGGTCGCGCGGTTGCGCGCCCAGAACCGGTTCAAGACCGGCCTCGACATTGCGAAATACACCGCCGCAATCATGCGCGAGGACATGGCGGCCTATGACGCCGACCCCGCCGCCTACACCCAGTCGCTTGGCTGCTGGCACGGCTTTGTCGGTCAGCAAAAGCTCATCTCTATCAAGAAGCATTTCGGATCGACCAAGCGCCGGTATCTCTACCTGTCCGGCTGGATGGTCGCGGCGCTGCGCTCGGAATTCGGTCCGCTGCCCGACCAGTCAATGCACGAAAAGACGGCCGTGCCGGCGCTCATCGAAGAGCTCTATACGTTCCTGAAACAGGCGGACGCGCGCGAGCTCGGCCTCATGTTCCGCGACCTCGACGCGGCGAGGGCCGCAGGCGATGCGGCGAAGGCGAGCGCGCTTCTCGATGCGATCGAAGGTTACGAGACCCATGTTGTGCCGATCATCGCCGATATCGATGCGGGCTTCGGCAATGCGGAGGCGACATATCTTCTCGCCAAGAAGATGATCGAGGCGGGCGCCTGCGCGCTGCAAATCGAAAATCAGGTTTCGGACGAAAAGCAGTGCGGCCATCAGGACGGCAAGGTGACCGTGCCGCACGAGGACTTCATCGCCAAGATACGCGCCTGCCGCTACGCGTTTCTTGAACTCGGCGTCGACGACGGGATCGTCGTCGCGCGCACCGACAGCCTTGGCGCGGGGCTGACGAAACAGATCGCGTATTCTGAAGAGCCGGGCGATCTCGGCGATCAGTACAACGGGTTTCTTGATTGCGATGAAGTCGACGCCGGGGCCATCGGCAATGGCGACGTCCTTATCTCCCGCGAGGGGAAGCTGTTAAAACCAAAACGGCTGAGATCGAACCTTTTTCAGTTCCGCAAGGGCAGCGGCGTCGACCGGGTCGTTCTTGACTGCGTCACGTCGCTGCAGAACGGTGCGGACCTGCTCTGGATCGAGACTGAGAAGCCGCACGTTGAGCAGATCGCCAGCATGGTCGACAGAATTCGCGAGGTCGTTCCGAACGCCAAGCTTGTCTACAATAACTCGCCGTCTTTCAACTGGACGCTGAATTTCCGCCAGCAGGTCTACGACGCCTGGCAGGAAGCGGGCAAAGACGTTTCCGCCTATGACCGGGAAAAGCTGATGAGCGTCGACTACGACGAGACCGACCTCGCGATCGAAGCTGACAAGAAGATCCAGTCCTTCCAGCGCGACGCATCGGCGCGCGCGGGGATATTCCATCACCTCATCACGCTGCCGACTTACCACACGGCGGCGCTGTCCACGGACAATCTCGCAAAGCTCTATTTTGGCGACGACGCGATGCTCGGCTATGTGAAAAACGTTCAGCGCAAAGAGATTCGCGAGGGGATCGCCTGCGTGAAGCACCAGAACATGGCCGGCTCCGATATTGGCGACGACCATAAAGAATACTTCGCCGGCGACGCCGCCCTTAAGGCCGGGGGCAAAGACAACACCATGAATCAATTCAGCTGATCAATTTTTCCGAGACCGGGATTTAGGGCCGCGCCGGCGACTGTCGGCGCGGCTCTTTCTTGTTGCGCTGCGCGCCCGCCGCCCAGAGACCTCGCAGGCGGAGGCGCCGGTTGCGCTTTCGCCGGTCGTGTGGTTACGATTGCGGCAGGTGGAGCGCTCAGGGGAGAGTGCGCGATGTTTCGTGCGGCGCTCAGGCATATTCGTTTTCTTAATTCGTTTGCGGACCGCGTCTGCGCGATCGCCTCAGGCATGCGCGCCGCGGCGGCGATGGCCTTGCTGGCGATTGCGGCCGGCTGCGCGACGCCGTCCGGCGTCGGCGGCGCGCCGGGGAGCGTCGGGGCCCTGGGCGAAAGCGTATCGGGACGCCGCGATGCAGCGCCCTTCCTCGCCGGCTCTTCGGTGGTCGCGTTGTCGACGCCCGGCGGCGGCACGCCGGATGACGCGTTTAACGTCGTTTTCGTCGCTGATGAGGGCGCTTATGGCGACCTTTCCATCGCGGCGAATTTCGATCGTTTCGCGGCGGAAGCGCGGGCGGTGATTGAGGACGGTTTCCGCCAGGTGGACGGCCTGCGGCTTAACGAGACGCTTCTGCATTTCTACGTCCTGAAAGCGACAGGGCGCGTGATGGGCGGCGCCTGCCCCGGAAACCTGCGCTTTCCCGACGAGGTCATCGAGCGCGATTCCCTGTTCGCGGACGCGTTCATCATTCTCCACAATCGAGAAGACGTGCGGGACTGCGCGGACACCGGCACGCGCTATGGCTCAGCCGGCGTGAGGCGCGAGGGCGGCGCGCTTGTGCGCAAGACCGGCGTCGCCGTCCACGAGGCGCTGCATGCGATCTTTCTGTTGCCGGATGAATACCCGGAGAATGGAGGCATGTGGCCGACCGATCCGCCGGTCGTCTTCCGCAATCGAAGCGCCTGCGAATCTTACCGCCGTGACACCCTGAGGATAACAACGCCCGCGGAGTGCCGGCGCCTCCGCGATTTCCGCGGTGAAGTCTGGTGGCAGGCGGATTTTCGTCCGTTCACGCCGGATATTATGGACCCGCCGAGTCCCTTCGATCGGATCGTGCAATTCGGGCCCGCGGACTGGCGGCGCGCGCGGGCCGTAATGCGCGCGACTGGCGCGAGCGTCGTCGATCCGGCGATCCCTTAGATGCGGGGGACAGAGAATGACGTGGAGGATTGGGTGGATGACAGCGCGTTCTACCGCGGGAGAGCGCAAGGACATGGCTAGTCGTATGGCGCGCTTCGGTTTGCGGCGCGGCGCTTGCGCGCGCCAATCCTCTGAGGCTTTCGGCGGCGCGCAGAGGAGTGGCGTTCGCCTGCGCCTCGCCGCTGCGCTTTTTGGCGTGACCGCGCTTCTGGCGCCGGGCGCCGCGGGCGCCCAACAGCAAGGGACGAACAATCCCCCGAACCAAAACCCTAACCAGAATCAGCAACAACAGCCTGCGCCTCAGTCGCAGACGCCGCCGCAGGGGCAAACCCCGCCTCGACAAGCGCCTCAGGGCCAGCAGGCGCCGCCGCGGCGGGGCGGCAATCCCCTGTCGCGATTTCCGTTTGACCAGATCCCGTTTGGCGAACTGGCGCGCCGGGCGGCGAGGCCAGCGGCGATCGCGCCGCGCGTCGCGCTCATCAAGGCCACCGTCTACTACAACGACAGCCGCGCGTTGAGCGCGACCGTCCGCGAAGTGAGGCTGGTCAATACGTATGCGCCGAAATCCTATGCGCGGGACGCCGGCGACTGGATGGTGATGATCTACGGTTATGGCGTGGAGGAGAGCGTCGGGCGCCGCGGGAACGATAACGCAGAGCGCCCTCCGCGGCTCCTCCGGCGCTACCGGGTCCTCGATCCAGGGGTTGGCGTTCTTCGCGAAACGCCGCCCGGTTCCGATCAGCCCTTCGAACGCGTGCTGCTCAACGGCCCGTATGAGTGGCGGCTCGTGGCGCCGCTTTATGACGGCGACGCGCAGTACGATGTGCGAACAATAGAGGTCATCGATATGCGCAACGGCCGCGTTCTGCTGTCGCAAAGCTTCGTCTAAGGGGGTGTCGCGATGCGCATCCGGATATGGCGAGTTGAGCATCTGTCGCTGTATACGGATGGCTGAATGGGCGGCGACGGCGGTCTGCGGAGGGTGGCCGCCAGCGCTGGCTCGGCGGGTGATTGGGAGGCAAGAAAATGCGGTGTTCGAAACATCTGACGGGCGTCGCCGCCGCGTCGGTTCTCCTTGCGTCATGCGCGACGTCCGAGGGTCCCGATATCTGGGAGCCAGACGTCGAAGAAGCGCAGGAGTCGGCTGAAGAGGCGGCTGAAGAGGCAGCGGAAGCGGCGGCGGAAGAGGCGTCTCAGCCGATGTCGCCGCAGCCTGCGCCCGCGCCCGCGGCGCCCGCTCCTGAATCGACCGCGCCAGAGCCCCTGCCGCGACAGACGGCCCCTCCGCGGAGTCGAGGCGCGCCCGCACCGGAAGCCGGCGTCGCCTTTGAGAACGAAGCGGCGCCTGTGGGCGGCTTTATTCCGAGCGTCTATTTTGACGGCGATCCGGCGAGCCCGTGCGCGCGCGAGGCGCAATTGCCCGGCCCGGACGCAGGCGGGCGCGGCTACACCTGTCTTGAAGTGTTCTTCGGGTCCAATCGCGAATTCGGGGCGCGGCCGCCTGCGGTGCTCGCAGATTATGAGGCGTATCCGAACGATCCGGCGGATTTCTTCCTGGACCGACGCTGGGCTTTTGCAGAGAAGACAGCGGCGTATCATCGGTCGAGGGCGGCCGATGAACCGCATGCGGCCTATGAAACCTACGCCACCGGCCGCGCTTTCGTCACCGTGCCGAAACGCCAGCCGGGCGATAAACTTGTGCCCTTCGAGTATAAGGGCCGCTTCGGCCGGACCCGCACGCCGTCCGCAGCCGATCGGGAGGAGTTCTTCACGCTCGCCCAGTATGAGCTGATGCCGGGCGAGCTGTTCTGGCGCCGCGCGGCCGACATCAAGGCGCTGAGCCTCGCCGGGGCGACGGGCGGCGGTCTGGAAGAGTGGGCGAACGACCGCGGCGCCGTGCTGGTTTATGTGCACGGCTTTAATGTCGGCTTCGACGGCGCCGCCTATCGCACGGCGCAGCTCGCCTATGACCTTCGCTTCGCCGGCGTGCCGATGTTCTTTTCCTGGCCGGCGAACTCAACCGGCGATGTCCTCAGTTATTTCAATGACACGTCCGAGGCCGCAGCGAGCGTCGGCGACCTGAAACTCTTCCTCAAGGATGTCGACGCGCGGCTTGATCCGACCAAGTACATTCTTATCGCCCACAGCCATGGCAATCAGGTCGTGCTCGACGCTCTGAACGAGCTCACCGCCGAGCGGGGACCTGATGCGGGCCCGATGTTCGATGCGGTCATCTTCGCCTCGCCTGATGTGGACGCCATGGAGTTCAAGCGCCTCGCCGAGCGAGCCGGCGACACCGCCGCCTCGAAGACGCTTTACGCCTCGCAGGACGATCGGGCGATCTGGGTGCGGACGTTGCTGACTCGCCTTCGCGTGCCGCTGTTCGGGCGCCGGATCGAGGAAAAGCCGCGCGCCGGCCATGTGCCGCGGGGTGGGCGCCCCCTCGACATCGAAGGCGTCGACGTCATCGACGTGACGCAAGCCTGCACTGGTCCCTTCGGCGCCGAAGAGCCGGCCGACCGCGTCAACCATTCGAAATACGCCGATGCGCGCGACCTTATCGGCGATATCCGTCAGCTGATTGACGGGCTCTGGTCGCCGCCGCCGCTCGCCACGCCCGATGAACGCAGCGCCGGCATGCGCGCGGCGCCGGCATCGGCGCCGTCCTACTGGCGGTTCCGACGTCCGGCCGGCGACCCGCGATCATGCGGCTGAGCGAGGCGGGCGAGATGACGCGCCGAAAACGTTTCCCGCCGCTTCATCCATAGGCGAAAAAAAGGACCGGATCGCGAACGATCCGGTCTCTGACACGACGCTGCGCTGACCTTGATTCATGAAGTCTCCTCAAGGCTCTGCAAAACAAGGTCGACCTTTCAAGCCGAACCGTTGGACGTCAGCGCAGCTTGGTATGACAAGCCGACTTTCCCGAACGCCCAGGCGTTTGCGCTGGGCGATGTTCGGCTGCCGGTTCGCCCTTACGCGGCTGTGCGCCGGCGGCCGAAGGCCGCGCCGGCAAGGCCCGTCAGCATAAGGAGCGCTGCGCCCGGAAGCGGAACCTCGGTGATGTTGAAGTCGCCGATGGCGCCTGAGTCCGCGAACGTGAAGAGCGCCCGCTGGAACCGGATGCCGCCAAGGTCGATGTTCTTGAACTCATTGTTGTTCGGGCCTGTGGTGTTGGTGTCCACGCCCGGAAGCAACTCGTTGAAGATCTCCGCGCCGGACGTGTCAAAGAGCTGCACCCTGAGGGCGTCCTCACGCAGATCAAAGACGGAAAAGCTGTTGAACAGTTTCTCCGTGTCGAAGAAGAAATCTATAAACCCGCCGCCGGCATTGTCGTCCTGACGACACTGGACGCCGTTGCAGCCGCCTTCCGCCACAATAAGGATGTTGCCTGGCTCATTAAGGATGGAAGGATTGTCCGGGTCCCGGAACGGCGGCCGCAGGTCGGGATCGCTGTTGCCGCCGACCGCTGTCGCGCTCGTATCCGTCGTGTCGAAGATAACCGCGAAATCGTTGCCGCCTGACGGAGCCCCGGCCCCCTGCGCGGACACGGAGAGTCCGGCGATCTGGTTCGACAAGATGTCGCCGCCATTCAGGCCAGGCTGATTCAGGTCCACGACGGACGCCTGCGCCGCAGAAAACGCCATACATGCGCCCGCCGCGCACGCAACAATACTCTTCAACATTTACCACTCCCGCAGACGCTACACGGTGAGCGCTCAATGGCGCCCACAAACACACCGGGACGGCCGCCAAGCCGGCGACGGTCGCTTACCGATTCTTAATATTGCCGCCCCGCCGCTCTCAACGCCCCAAAGAGGGAAACTTCACGCTTGGCTACACGCGCTGAGGGCCGCAGGCGCATTTCTTCCCCTTGGGTGCACGCCGCTCGGTCTGTGGAGCGACGTTCACGCCGCAGCGCGACGGAGAATCGCGGCGCGGCGCGTTGAACGGGAAGCTTTGATATCGAGGCGGCGCGGAACGCCCGCCCAACTGTTGGGAGATGCCGGTATGAAGAACAACGAAGCGAAAAGCATCCGTATGACGCGTCCTGAAGCCAAACGCGTCATGCGCCTTGCCGGGGCGGCGTTCGCCATTGCGACGGCGCTGGGCGCCTGCGCCGCGACGCCGGCGCGCGCCGCGCCGGGCGCCTGGCGGCTTGATCCCGCGCGCTGCCCGGACCTCGTGGAGGACTATCGCGACCGGCGTGAGAGCGTGCGCGATCGCCGCGTCAATCGCGGGCCCCTTGATCGCGCCGAAGACAGGATCGATCGGCGTGAAAGTCGCCGCGATGAGCGCGTGACCGTCTGCCCCGCAAGCGCCTGGGTCTGGGATGGCCCAAGGCGCGGCGCGCGGGCCGCGAGGCCGGCGCGCGCGGCGGTATACTATGATCTTGCCGGACGCGGATATTACCGATACGGACCAAACCGCGCGCGCGTCGCCGTGGTCATTCGCTGACCGGCTGCGCGCCGGGTCCGCGCCGGCCGCCGCCGCGCCGCCTGGCTTCGATTGATCTTGCGTTTCCGCGCCGGGAGTTTTCTGCGCCTTTAGGCGGTTTCGGCGGTTCATAGCCATCGAGCGGCGTCGGCGCGAATTCCGCCGCGAAGGCGCGCGCGTCCGCGACGACGTCTTCCGGCAGGTCCCTGATGAGGCCTTCGACCATGGTTGAGGGAAGCGGGCCGCGCCCGAAAAGGTCCGCCTCCGGATTTTTGCCATAGGCGAGCGACCATTTCAGCGCCGCCGCCGGGTCATGCGCCCCTGCGACGGGCGAGGCGTGAAGGATGGCGAGGCGCCGCTGCGCGCGGGCGTTGCCGGCGTGGGCGGCGCGCGTCAGCCAGAACAGCCCCTCCTGACGGAACAGGGCGGTTTCGGTCTCGGTGGCGCCTTGCATCTCCATAAGGCAGTCGCCGAGTTCGTGCTGGGCGGCTTCAAAGCCCTCGCCCATGGCCGCGGCGACGCGATAGGCGGGCGCCGCGGCGGCGCAGCCCCTTTTCTTGAGCTTGGCGCGCGCTTCGGTCAGAACGCGCCCGCCGGCGGCGATGCGCGGCTGCGGACGCTTTTCGGCTTCTTTGTCGCCGCCCTCCGCCTTCCGGTCTTTTTCGTCCGCTGACGGATCGGGAATCGGCGCGTCAAGTTCAATTGGCGCAATGTCGCCGTCGTTCTGCGTCTCGCTCTCGATCTCGACGGGGTCCTGGGCGAGCGCGGATGTCAGGCACGCAGCTGAAACAAGTAAAGGCGCAAGCGTGCGCGCGCGGCGGCGCAGGCGAGCGGAACGTGAGAGGTCGAATCGCAAGGGAGCCTCCTTCAATGCCGGCGGTGGGCGCGGGCGGCGGTATCGGCGAGGCGCGTCGCCAGCCGACCCGCCATCCCGTTGATACGATGAATACGGCGATTTTCCGTCGCGGGTCGACAAATGTGCGCTAGACGCCAGACCGCTATCCGCCAAAGGCGTCGCGCGCGGCGATAGCGGAATCCGGAAAGTCCGCAAAAACGCCATCAACCCCTGCGCGGTAGTGCGCCTCGAATTCCGCGGCGGAGGGACCGCCCGATCCGCCGCAGTCGCCGCCGCCAGCGCCCGAATAGGCCGCCGGGGCGTCGTCCCTGAACGTCCAGGCGTGAACGAATAATCCCACTTCGTGCGCCGCCGAAACGAAGCCGGTGGCGCAGCCCGCGTCGTCCACGACGAGCGCCTTGGCGACGCCGACGCCATCGGCGTAGGCCGCGATGTCGCCGAGCGCCTCGGGCGTCGCCATTTCAGGGTCGGCGGTGAGAAAGACGAGCGCCGCGGGCGGGCCGTCCCGCAGCCGCTGCAGGATCTCCGGCTCGAACGACTGGATATAGACTTGGCCGGCGTCGAACCCTTCAAGCGCCAGCATCAGCGGCGTTTCGAAGTCGAGGTCGATGGAGGCGAAATAGGATGGGTGCTTTGTCTCCGGATAGACCGCGATCGGCCGGCCTTCCTCCTGGGCGTGAACGGTGGCGACCAGCAGGACTTCGCTGAAGGTCGGAATGTCGAAAAGATCGTCAAACTCCTTCGAGCGTCCGTCCCGGGGCTGTCGGGCCCTCAGCGACTTGATTTCCGTTATCGTGAAATCCTCCACCCACCAGTCGACCCGCCCATCGCCGTTCGGGTCCGGGTCAGGGCGCTTTCGATCGGCGAATTGCGGCAGGTCGGCGACATTGGTCGTGGTGGAGAGATAACGGTCATGGCGGACGACCAGCGCGCCGTCCTTGGTGACCACGAGATCAGGCTCGATCGCGTCCGCGCCCTGTTCCAGCGCCCGCTCATAAGCCTCGATCGTGTGCTCCGGCAAATACCCCGAGGCGCCGCGGTGCGCGATTACGATCGGCGGTTCGCCGGTCTGGGTAGGCCATTCAAATGCCACCGCTTCCGGCGGGTCGAGGTCGATGGGGTCGATGGGCGCTTCCGCCTCCTCGCCGCCGCCGCACGCCGCCGCGGCCAGAAACGCCGATATGAGCGCGATGCGGCGCGGAATGCCTGGGCGGCGCTTGACCCGCCGCCGACAGGCGCGTCCGGCTTCGCCGGCAAGCGCCTGCCCCCGGTCCGAAATCGTCCGCTGCGCTCGGTTAGAGATTACCAACGTCAACTGCATAAGGACCCCCCCGGCGTTCGACGTCACCCTTCCAGCGAATTGATTTTTGCATGCGCGGCGGCCGCTTGAAAAGCGGCCGCGCGTAATGCTTCGCTGTTTCCGGCCGCCGCGTGGCGCCGATGTCGACAAGCCCGCTAAAAAACTGAATGAAAAACAAGGAGTCGAAGATGGCCCAATCCGAAAGCGGCGACATGGTAGGCGAGATGACCGAGGCGCAGAAGCTCGAAATGGAGATTATCGAAATGTCGGGGCGGCTGGCGGCCCTCCGCGCCGCTGAGCCGGCTGAACCGGTCCCCGATTACGAGTTTCAGACGCTAAGCGGACCGACGCGCCTGTCCGGCCTATTCGCAGGCCGCGATCGGCTCCTCGTGATCCAGAATATGGGCGAGGCCTGCCGCTACTGCACGGTATACGCCGACGGCGTGAACGGCGTTCTGGCGCACCTTGAGGACGCGATGGCGGTGGCGCTTGTCTCGAAGGACGCGCCGGACGTTCAGCGGCGCATGGCGCTTTCGCGCGGCTGGCGGTTCCGGATGGCGTCCCACGGCGGCGGCGCCTATATGAAGGAGCAATGCAAGCTCGCGGGATACGACAATTGTCCGTCTGCGGTGGTTTACGAAATGTCCGACGGGCGGATCGCGCGGCGCGGCCGCACTGCGTTCTGTCCGGGCGATCTCTATTCGCCGCTGTGGCCGTTCCTGTCGCTCGCGGGCGTTGGCGGCGACGACTGGACCCCGCAATTCGCCTATTGGTCGCGGCCGCAGAAGCTGGAAGACGGCGGCGAGGATGTCAGGGATTAGAGCTCTTTTCCGTATTAAATCGTATGCTGATGGCTTTGTTGCGCGAAACGCCCGATAAACCCGCCCGCGCGCCCGACCTCGCCGCGCGCGTGGCGATTGCGCTTATCGGCGTCTATCAGGCGAGCCTCAGCCACGTCTTTGCGTTCCTCGGCGTCAGGTGCAGGCATGCGCCGAGTTGCTCCGCCTACGCCGCCGAGGCGTTCCGCCGCCATGGCGCGTGGCGGGGCTTGTGGCTGACTTTATCGCGGATAAGCCGCTGCCATCCCCTGGGCTCGCACGGCTGGGACCCGCCGCCGGAGCGCCTGGCCCCGGCCGGCTGGCGGTTCTGGCGCTATGGCGATTGGTCGTGGCGGGCGCGCCCGGCCGCAGCGGCGGCGCTGAAAGCCGAAGAAGGAAAGGCGCCGGCGGAAGAAAGAGAAGACGCAGAGGGCGAAGGGCGCTAACGCCGGTTCCGCCATGACGACTATCGCCTTCGCCACCTGTCGCGACAAACCCGACCTGCAGCCCGGCGACCGCCTTGCGGCGACCGCGCTCGCGGCGCGCGGCGTCACCGTGCGCGCGGTTCCCTGGAACGGGCCGTTCGCGGCGTTCGAGGGCGTTGAGGCGATCGTCGCGCGATCGACCTGGGACTATCTCGGCAAGGAAAGAGAATTTCTCGGGTGGCTGAACGCGCTTGATGGCAATGACCGCGTCTTCAACCCGCCGCGCCTGATGCGCTGGAACCTGTCGAAGCGCTATCTCGCCAGGCTCTCCTGGGCGGGCGCGCCGGTTATTCCGACGCGCTTCGTTGCGCCGCACGGGGCCGACATCGCGGCTGCGATGGCTGAATTGGCGCTCGACACGGCGATCGTGAAGCCGGTGTTCGGCCTTGGCGGGGCGGGGCTGTCGATCGCGGCGCGCGACAACCCTGCCGGCCTCGCGTCGGCCGCGCGCAAACTGAACGGCGCCGGCATGGTGCAGCCGGTGCGGCGCGACATCGCCGAGATCGGCGAGACTTCAATCGTCTTTTTTGGCGGCCGGTTCAGCCACGCCGTCAACAAACGGCCCGCTGCGGGAAGCCTCCTCGTCCATGAGGAGCATGGCGGCGTCACAACCCGCATCGAGCCGGAGGGCGCAGCCATCGACGCGGCCTCCAGCGTTCTCGACCTCCTGCCCATGGCGCCGCTCTACGCCCGCATTGACGCCATTGTCGACGGACCGCGGTTCGAACTCATGGAGGCGGAGCTGATCGAACCGGAGCTCTTCCTGCGCGTGGTCCCGGAGGCGGCGGAGACGTTTGCGGACGCCATCCTCGCGGCGTTAAGCGCCGGTTAAGGACGACGCGCGCCAGCTCTGAACGAAGCGTAAACCTTGGGCGCCTTATTGCTTGGAGTGAATGCGTACGCGGCCCGCGCGCCGCGGCCCGGAAGCTTGAGCAAGCGATATGTTGCCGACCTCAGTCCAGTACAGGCTGGCCGCCGAACGCGCCGATAACGCGCAGACGCGATCCGTCGTCGACCTCTCGAAATTCGACCAGGAGATCGATTACTTTCGGCGCAATGTCCGCAATGTGAATTCCAACGCCGACCTCCTCGCCGACCCGCGGCTTTTCAACTTCGCCATGGCGGCGTTTGACCTGCCCGTGGACGCGAACGCGCGGGGCTTCATGCGCACGCTCCTCAGCGAAAACCCGAACGATCGCGGCGCGCGGGTAAATCAGCTTGGAAACGCCGGCTATGAGGATTTCGTCCGCGTCTTTCGTTTTTCCGAAACGACGAACGCGCCAATCCGGTCCCAAGATGTCGTCGACACGGTCATCGACCGCTTCCGCAACACGAAAGTCGCCGCAGCGCGCCTCAACGCCGTCGGCACGGGCGATAGCCCGGTCGGTTTCCGCTCTGCGGAAACGCCGGTGGCGCGCGGCGAAGTGTATCTCGATCTCGCCGAGGCGGATCGCGAGATTGCCTATTTTGAAGCGACCGCGCCGCAGATTGGCTCCGCCGAAGAGCTCCTGCAGAACCGCCGCGTGATTAACTTCGCGCTTGAAGCAAATGGTTTGCCTTCGGAGAATTTGCGCGACGACTTCATTGAGGCAATCTTCACAGAAGACCCGGACGCGCCGGAATCGCTCGTCAACCAGCCCGGCAACGAACGCTATGGCGATGTCGTGCGCGCCTTCGTCTTCGCCGACGGCGGCGGCGATCCGGAAGCGCAGGCGGTTATCGATGCGCAGCGCAGCGTCGCAATTGACCGGCTGGCCGAACAATATGCGTTTGACGCCCGGCTGGAGGCGCGTTTCGCGCCAGCGCGAACGCTTTCGACGCCTTCTTCCTTCACGCCCATTGCGCTGCAATCCGCGCCGCCGCTTGCCGCCGTGGATGGCGCGCCGGCCATTTCCGCGGACCGGCAGGCGGAGATCGACTATTTCCTCGCCAATATCGGCGGCGTGCAGTCGGCCGAAGACCTCCTGAACGACCGCCGGCTGTTTGAGTTCGCGATGACCGCGTTCGATTTGCAGAGCCAGATCGACTCCAAGGGTCTAATTGAAAGGCTGATGACGGAGGATCGCCAGGACGACGACGCGGTGATCAACCGGCTTCAGAACCCGCAATATCGCGAGTTTGGCGCGATATTCGATTTCTCCCGCGTCACGCGCAAGGAGCGTTCGACCGATCCCGTCACAGGCGCGCTCACGGTCGCCCGGACAGAGGAGGTCGGCGACGGCTTCGCGAACGTCCGCGACCAGCGTGAGATTTTGAACCTCGTCGACCGCTACATCTCCGTGTCGCGCGAAATTGACGAAGGCGAGCAAAATCCCGACGTGCGCCTGGCGCTCTATTTCGACCGCAACGCCGGCGACGTGGAGAGCTATTTCGGACTTCTCGCCGATCCTGCGCTGCGCGAATTCGTCTTCTCCGCCTACGCCCTGCCGCAAGAGTTGAACCAGTTGCCGGTGGAGCGGCTCGCCGACAGGTTCGAGCAACTGTTCTCGCTCGACGACTTGAAATCCGAAACCGGCCGGCAGGGCATGATCGACCGGTTCCTGGCGGTGCGGAACGCTGCGAGCCAGACCAGCGCAAATGCGGCGGCGCTTGCGCTCTTCCCCGGCGCGCCCGGCGGCGGGCTATTCACGCTCGCGTCGACGCTTTCGGCCGGGCGAACGTCGCGCATCGTTTAGCGCCGCGCCTTACAAGCGCCCATACAATCCCTACGTTTCGTTGGACCGAGGACCGGCATGGTATATGACCGCGGCTCGATCGTCTGAGATTTGGAAGAAACAATGGTCGCCATCACCTTGCCCGACGGCGCCGTCAGAGAATTCGACGGCGCGGTCACCGGCGCGGCGCTCGCCGCGGACATTTCAAAGTCCCTCGCCAAGAAGGCGCTCGCCGTGCGCGTCAATGGCGAGCTGACGGATCTGTTCGGAACGATCGACACGGATGCGCGCGTGGAGATTGTCACCCGCGATGACGAGGACGCGCTGGAGCTCATCCGCCACGACGCGGCGCACCTGCTCGCGCAGGCGGTGCAGGAGCTCTTTCCCGGCACGCAAGTGACCATCGGCCCAGTCATCGAGGATGGCTTCTACTACGACTTCGCCCGCGACGAGCCGTTCTCCACCGACGACCTTGAGAAGATCGAGGCGCGCATGGCGGCGATCGTCGACGAAGACCGGCCGACCCGCAAGGAAGTCTGGGACCGCGGCGACGCCATCGCCCACTTCAAGGACATTGGCGAGGCTTACAAGGCCGAGATCATCTCCGACCTTCCGGAGACGGAGGAAATAAAGATCTATTTCCATGGGCCTTGGCATGACCTTTGCCGCGGGCCGCACCTGCCGTCGACTCGCCATATCGGCAAGGCGTTCAAGCTGATGAAGGTCGCCGGGGCCTATTGGCGAGGCGATCACAGGAACGCCATGTTGCAGCGGATCTACGGCACCGCTTGGCGCGACGAAAAAGAGCTGAAGGCGTACCTCCATCGCCTGGAGGAAGCGGAGAAGCGCGACCACCGCAAGCTCGGCAAGGTCATGGACCTCTACCACATGCAGGAAGAAGGGCCCGGCTCCATCTTCTGGCATCCCAATGGCTGGACGCTCTTCCAGGCGCTGATCGCCTATATGCGGCGCCGCCAGGACGAGGCGGGGTATGTTGAGATCAATACGCCGGACCTCCTAGATTACTCCTTATGGATAACGTCAGGACACGCTGCAAAGTTTGGCGAGAACATGTACTCCACCGTCATGCCTGATGAGCGGAAGTACGCGCTTAAGCCCATGAACTGTCCGGGCGGCGTGCAGGTCTATAATCAGGGCCGGCGCTCCTACCGCGAGTTGCCCCTGCGTATGGCTGAATTCGGCAAGGTGCACCGGTATGAGCCATCCGGCGCCCTGCACGGCATGATGCGTGTGCGCCACTTCACCCAGGACGACGCCCATATCTTCTGCACGCCCGAGCAATTGCAGGACGAGTGTCTGAAAGTCGTCGACCTGATCCTCGACATCTATAAAGACTTCGGCTTTGAGGATGTGCGGATAAAGTTCTCCGATCGGCCTGAGGCGCGGATCGGAGACGACGACGTTTGGGATAAGTCCGAAGCGGCGTTGATGCACGCGCTGAAGGCGACCGGCCTCCCCTACGGCGTCAATCCTGGCGAAGGCGCGTTTTACGGACCGAAGCTGGAGTTTGTGTTGCGGGACGCCATCGGGCGCGACTGGCAATGCGGCACGCTGCAAGTCGACTTCAATCTGCCCGAGCGGTTTGACGCGACGTACACCGGCGAGGACGGCGAACGTCACCGTCCCGTCATGCTGCATCGCGCGTTGTTTGGGTCTCTCGAACGCTTCACGGGCATCCTTATCGAGCACTATGCGGGCCGCCTTCCGCTCTGGCTCGCGCCGCGCCAGGTCGTCGTCGCAACCATCACCTCGGATGCTGATGCATATGCCGAAGAAGCGGCCGCGGCGCTTAAGGCCGCTGGTTTGCGCGTGGAGACGGACCTCAGGAACGAGAAAATTAACTACAAAGTGCGAGAGCACTCGGCATCGATTACGCCAGTGATCGCCGTCGTCGGCGCCCGCGAGGCCGAAGAGAAAAAGCTGTCGATCCGCCGCCTAGGCTCCAAGGACCAGACGGTCATGGCTCTCGAAGATGCGGTGACGGCGCTTGCTCAAGAGGCGACGCCGCCGGATCTCAAGCGCTGACGCGCCCCGGCGTTTCGGAGAAGGGCCGTTGCAGCTTTCTGGTCAGCCTGCTGAGGAAATCGATGCGCAAGGCGGCGTCTCGGCGATCGTCGTCACCTATTTCACCGGCCCTTTGCTCGCGCGGTCGATCGAGGCGCTGCGCGCGCAGCGGGAGGTCGACGAGATCATCGTCGTCGACAATGGCAATTGGGACGGCGCGGTGGATGAGGCGATCGGCGACGAGCGCGCCTCCCCGCGCATTGTCGTCATCACTGGCCACGGCAATGTCGGGTTCGCCACCGCCTGCAATCTCGGCGCGCGCGAAGCCCGTGGCCGCTATCTTTTCTTGCTGAACCCGGACGCCGTGCCGCCGCCGGGCGCGCTCGGCGATCTCCTGCGCGGCGTTGACGGCCGGCAGGGCCGTTGGCTCGTGGCGCCGAAGCTCGTCAATCCCGACGGCACCGAGCAGCAGGGCTCCCGCCGCGAGACGCTGACGCCCTGGCGGGCTTTCGTCGAGGCGACGAAGCTCTATCGCCTGGCGCCGCGGCACCCTTATTTCCGGCGGTTCAACCTGCACGACGATCCGGCGCCCGACGGCCTCACGGAGCTGCCGACGATTTCCGGCGCGTGCTTCCTTATTCCGAAGGCGGATTATGACTCCATCGGCGGCATGGACGAACGCTACTTTCTCCATGTGGAGGACATCGACTTCTGCCTGCGGTTCGCCCAAGCGGGCGGCGCGGTGCTGTGCGATCCGCGGGTGGAGGTCGTCCACTTCAAGAGCTCAAGCCGGGTCGGCAAGTTCGGCGTTGAGCGCCGCAAGGTAACGAGCGCGATCGCCTATTTCGACCGGCACTTCGCGAACGCCTATCCAAAGCCCTTCCTGTGGCTTGTCTACGGGCTTCTGTGGTGCGGGTTCGCCGCGCGCGAGTCGGTTCGCCTGGCCTCTGGCGTAGCGGCGGCGCTCGGTCTGTCCCGGCGCCGCGGCGCGGCGGCAGGGCGCCGCGCCCGCGCTATGTCGAACCGCCGCGCGTCGAGATAACTACAAAATTTTATCAGTGTCCCAAGTATCCTTCCGCTTCAAATACGTAAAGCGTGCGCGCGTGCGCGGGGCTTAAGGGCGTCTCGATCTCGTCGATCCGCTCGATGCGATCGAACCGGTTCTTCAAGGCGATCGCGTCGAAGTTCTCGGTTATATAGAGAATTCGGTCATCCGATGTCGGATCGAAGCGGTGGAAGGCTTCGTAGTGATGGTCGATCCGAATGTTCGAGTCGAATGCCCTGAAGGGGGCGTCGGCTAGTCTTTCGTCGCGGCCGGCGTAATAGATGAGGCGGCTGAGGACATCGCGATCGTCCGCGACGATAGCGTCATGCCGCGGGGCGGCGCGCGCGGCGATCTCGGCGACGCGCTCGCCCCCGTCGCGCCAGCCGCGCAATGGCTTGAAGGCGCCGCCGAGGCCGAGGCCGTCCGCAAGCCCCGGCGCGACGAGCATTGCCGAGAAAATGACGCAGGCAAGGGCGTGGCCTGCCGCGCTGACGCGGATGGCGGTGAACGCCGCCGTCCGATCGCCCGCTTGCGCAACGCGCAGGGCGACGCCGACGGCGAGAACGACAGCGGCCGGATAGGCCGCCGCCGCCCAGTTCGCGTGCGCGCGGGACACAAGCGCCTCGACCGAGATAATCGCAAGCGCCGGGACGACGAAAAATGTCAACGCGCGCTCCCGTTCCTTTAGGGCCGCGTCCGGCGCCACGCCGCGCGGCGGGAGTCCCCAGGCTGTCAGAACCGACGCAACGATCACGATAAGGATTAGCGGTCCTGCGATGCCGAACTGCGCGCCGAGAAACTCCAGGAGTTTGACGGGGTGGAAATAGTCGGTCCCCAAATTCGCATTCGCCGCGGTGTGGGAGATGGTCTGGAAGTCGTTCGCGGCGTTCCAGGCGACATTCGGGGCTGCGAGCCCCGCGGCGACGACCGCGGCGATCGCGATGTCGCGCGCGCGGATAGCGCGGCGCATCTCGCGGGAGACGATCAGCGCGCCAACGACGCCGATGGGAAAATAAACGATGGCGTATTTTGACAGAAATCCGAGGCCGAGCGCGGCGCCGAGAAGCGCCGCAAGTGCGGCGCGCGGCAGCGCTGGCGGCGGGTTGCCGCCGAGCTGAAAGAACGCCCAGAGCGCGAGCGACCAGAACGTCAGCATTGGCGGGTCGGTGGAGATAATCCCTGAAGAGACAATGATGCCCGGCAAGAGCAACCATGTGAGGCCCGCCCAGAATCCGGCGCGCGGGCCGTAGAGGTCTCGCGCCAACAGGAAAAGCATGGCGGCGGTCCCCGCATGAAAGAGCGGCGAGGCCATGCGCGCGGCCGCCTCGCCGTCCCCAAATAGGGCGGTCGTTGCGGCGATCGTCCACGCGATCAGCGGCGGCTTTGAATAGTAGCCGGCGTCCGGCGTCAGGCTCCAGAACCAGTACTGCGCCTCGTCAGGACCAAGTTCGTGCGCGCCGAGAGCCAGCGTCGCCAATCGCCACAGCGTCACGGCGAGGACCGTCGCCGTAAACGCTTTCGCCCAGGAGAAAGCCGGCGCGTCGACCGGCGCAGGGCTCGCCTTTTCAGTCGTTCGCATAGATTGTAAGCGCGACATCGCGTCCGTTCGAGTAATTGAATTCGTGAAGTTTAGCGACCTCGCGCGGGTCCAATCCGGCCTCCCCCGCGCGCTCAAGGAAAGCCTCCCGGCCCCGGTCATCCACAATGATCGCCCCGCCCGCCCGCGCGGCGGCGGCGCCTGCGGCGTCGGCGGGGTTCAGCATGCGGGTTCCGGACCCGAGGAGAAAGACAGCGGACGGTTCAGTGTAGCCGACGAGTATCGTTGCGGGCGCGCCGTCGCGCAGCGCGTGGAGGCCCGCGGCGTCGACCGTCGCGGAGAGCCGCGCCGACAGGGTCACTGGCGAAAGGCTCGGCAGAACAAGCGCCAGCATCGCCCAGGCGAAAGCGACGCTGAGGCCCGATGCGGCGAGGACAGGGCGCCAGGCGCGTCCGCGGAAAAAGTCGACGGCGATCGCGCCGCTGGCCGCGATGAGCAGGAGCGCAAGGCCGATGCCCGTCAGGAGACGGAGCGATGAGCGCACTGCGCCGTCGGCCCCGGGCGCAAGTCCTGCGAAGGGCGCCGCTGCGAGGCCAAGCGCGAAGGCCAGCCCGATTGCGAAATAGGCGACCGCGCCCCATCGCCGCCGCCAGCTGGGGCCGCCCGCCGCATCTCGCTCCAGCGCCGCGGCGGCGGCGATAATGGCGATCGCAGGGTAAAGGGGGAGCGGGTAGTGGGGTAGCTTCGTCGCCGTCAGCTCAAAGACGATCCAGGCGGGCGTTATCCAGGCGAGGAGAAAGAACCAGCGCCACTTGTCGCGGCCCTTGATCGCGCGCCAGGCGCCGTCGGCGATGAGCGGAACGGCGGGCCAGCAAAGCGGCCATAGGAGGGCGAGGTGATAGCCGGGCGGGCCGCCATGCCGTTCCTGCGCGGCGCCGACCTTGCCCAGCATGTCGCGGCCGACCGCTTCGGCGATGAAGCGCCCCTCGGTGGCGATGCTAACCGCCACTGTCCACGGAACGATCATCGCCGCCAGAATGGCGAGCCCCGTCAGAGGTCGGAGCGATGGGATAACGTCGACAAAGGCTAAGCGCCAGGCGCACAGGACGACGGCTGACAGAACGACGAGGAATATCACTGGCCCCTTGAGGAGCGCGCCGGCCCCGATGGCGATCCAGAAGCCGAGCGGCAGGATGCGGGGGACGGGCTTGCCGTCGGCGGTCCGGGCGAGGATCTCCACAAGGGCGGCCATTGCGCCTGTCACGGCGGCCAGCAGCGCCGCGTCGGTCTTCGCCATCGTCGCCTCCGCCGCGACGATTGGCGCGGCGGCGAGCAGGAGGCCAGCGAGCAGTCCGGGGCCCGGGCCGAAAAGCCGTTCGCCGATCCGGGCGGTGAAGATCGCGGCGAGGACGACGCCGAGCACGGACGGCAGCCGGTAGGCCCATATCTCCCGCGCCGCGGCGTCGGACGTGGCGGCGACGGCGGCGGCCTGCAGCCAGTACGCGCCAACCGGCTTTTTGTTGCGCTCATCGTCCAGGAAGCGGATGGTCACCAAATCGCCGGTTTCGAGCATCTGCGCCGTCGCCTGCGCGAAGCGCGCTTCGTCGCGGTCGATCGGCGGCATAGCGGTCAGTCCGGCGAGGGCGGCCAGTAAGGCGAATACGCCTACAATGGCGAGCCTGCCGCGCGCGCCGCCGCGGACGATGGCGAGCGCAACCGCCCGCCGCGCGAGGGAGGCGCGCGGCGAATGCCCGCGCCGACGCGCAATAGCCGAAGACGTGTGTTCCAATTCCGAATCGTTTCTGCGATCACCCGGCGCCAAGGCATCCTTCGTTGACGAGAGAAATGGCGGCGCGCGACGCGACAGAAGAAGCGGCCCTTTACGGCTTCCGTCAAGAGCCCGGCGACAGCGCGGCGCCTGACGTCAGCGTTGTCACGCCGATGTTCAACGAGGAGGGCGCGGCGGCGGCGCTGGTGGCGGAAATCGCCGCGGCCATGGCGGGGCGCGCCTTCGAAATCATCGCCGTCGACGACGCCTCGACCGATGCGACGGCCGACCGGCTCGCCGCCGCAAAGGCCGACACTCCGCAATTGCGCGTCCTCCGCCACGGCGCGAACGCTGGCCAGAGCCGGGCGGTGCGCACAGGCGTTTTCGCCGCGCGCGGCGACATCGTGGTCACCCTGGACGGGGACGGCCAGAACGATCCTGCGGACATTCCCCTTTTGCTGGCGGCGCTCGCGGCCGCCGACGCCGGCCCGCGCCTGATGATGGCGGCCGGCGAACGCAGGGAGCGCCGGGATTCCTTCGGCAAAAGGATCGCCTCGCGGCTGGCGAACCGGGTCCGGTCCGGGCTTCTCGGCGACGGCGCCGCGGACACCGGTTGTGGGCTTAAGGCGTTTCGACGGGCGGCCTATCTACGCCTGCCCTATTTCGATCACTCTCACCGCTATCTGCCGGCGCTGATGCGGCGGGAGGGATTCGATGTGGCGTTCGTGCCGGTGTCGCACCGCCCGCGGGCCCACGGGACCTCGAAATACACCAATCTCGGGCGCCTGGCGGTGGCAATTCGCGATATGCTTGGGGTCATGTGGCTGAAAGACCGCTCTCGCACGCCGAAGCGAGTGGATGAGCTGTAGCGGACTTGCGATTGTGGTACCAAATAGACGAGGAACGGTCGCTTGCCGGCTTGGCTGGCGGCCTTGCGGTGCGCGGGCCGGCCGCTGAGATCAGCCAGACGGCCTGGGCCGGCGGATTGGGCCTAGGGCGAACCAAGGGAGTTGCGCGCCATGATGCAAATGTTTCCGCTGCTTGCGATCAGCTTAATCGCCTATGCGCTGCTCACGCTGACAGGCGTTTCCGGGCCGCAGGGTACGATTTGGCACGAGGTGCTGCTGGTCAGCCTGCCGCTCCCGTCCGGCGACGCATGGGACCTCCGCGGCGGCGACTTTTTCCTCGTGGCCAGCATCGGCTTCCTCTTCGTCGAACTAATCCGCGCGACCCGCACAGACGCGTCGTCGATCACCAACCACATTTTCTCGATCATTCTTGCAGTGATCTGCGTCCTCGCCTTCATCCTCGTGAAGGGCTTCGGCAATTCCACCTTCTTCGTCTACATGTCGATGACCTTCCTCGACGCCCTTGCCGGCATGGTCGTGACGACGACGACGGCGCGCCGCGACCTCAATGTGACTGAAGGTTTGCGGGCCTAGGCCGCAACTCAAGGGCGGAACGCACCGCAGCCAGCGCGGGAGCCGGCTTGTCCATTTGGACGCGCCGGAACAGACCTCCGCCCGCGCCGGCTATCGCCACTTCTTACGCAACCAGATTGATCCGCGGCGAGGCGGCCGGGGTCGAAGCGCGCTGGGCTGAGGCGCACCGCCCATAGCCCGCATGCGCGCCGGCTGGGGCGGGGCGCTGCGGCGCGGCGCGGGATACGCGCGTCGTCGGCTCCATCCGGCCTGGACGTTTGCCTGACCGCATCGATGCGGACGCCGTCGGGCGCGAAGGGCGCGGCGGGGCGACGTCGATGGTTACTGCATCAAGCGTTATGACCTCCGGCGAAGCGGTTTCGTTGCGCTTGCGAAAGCGCATCCGCGCTCTTCTTGCGCGCTGTTTGGCGTTGTCGGAGGGGCGTGTGGCGTTGCTCATGGCCAAGGCGATGCAAGCCGGGCGCCAGGCGGCGCGAAAATGCCCGTTCGGCCTGCCCGCTTAGGTTGCGCAGGCCATGCGCGGGAAAAGGCGTTGGCGTTTTCTTTACGGCTCAACCCCTAGGGTCGGCGACGGTCGTCTCGAGCCAATACATGAAACAACACGCTGAAATCGATCGCGAAGCGGGCCCCGAGGCCGCATCTTCGCATCCCGGCGATCGGGCCGCGAGGAACGTTGCGGACAACGCCGCCCCGGCGCGGGCCGCGCCGGATACGGCGCGCCAGTCCTTGTTCGAATTTGACCCTGAAACGCTCGTCTACGCCTGGTCGGATGCAGGCTTCGTCCGTGGCGTCTTCGGCGCAGGGACGGCGCCCGATGGCGCGCGGCACTCGCTGAAACAGGTGAACGCGCGCATTCTCGGAGACCCGCCTGGCGCCCGCGCGGCCGCGCTCACCGGGCTTGAGGAGAGCTACAGTTGCCGCTTTCAGGTCATGGCCGCCGACGGCGCGACGCGCTGGTTCGAAGAACGCGGCGGCTGGATCGGCGCCAATGAGAACCGGCGCCTCATCGGGGTCTTGCGCTCGATCGATCACGAGCGGGCGGAAGCCGAGGCTCTTTCGCGGCGCGCTGAATATGACGAACTCACAGGCGTTCTCAATCGCGCGCGCCTTCGCGAACGGCTCGACGATGCGATTGAGGCCGCCGATGACGGGCGGGAGCGCGGCGGCGCCTATCTGGTCGCCGGCGTCGACGATGTCGGCGGCATTAATTCCGACTACGGATATGTGGCGGCCGACGAGGTTATCCGCGCCGTCGCCGCGCGGCTTGCCGGCGTCCTTGGCGACCGAGAATTCGTCGGCCGCGTCGCGGGCACGAAGTTCGGCGTCATCGTCTCGGATGCGGACAAGGCGCGCGTGCGCGAGGTGTGCATCCAGCTTCTGAACGTCGTGCGCGAAGAAGTCATCGAGACGGGCAAGGGTCCCGTCGCGGCGTCAATCTGTCTCGGCGCGGCGGATCTCGCCGGCGTCGACGCAGGCGCGCATGTGGTGATGGCGCAGGCCGAAGCCGCGCTTGAGGAAGCGAAGCGCATGGGCCGGTCGAGCTGGGCCTCCTTCAAGGAGACCACCGAGACGATCAGCATGCGCAAGCGCAATTCGCACATGTCGGACGTCATCCTGACGGCGCTCAATGACAGGCGCATCCAGGTGGCGTTTCAGCCGATCGTCACCGACCTGAAAGAAACGCCGCGCAAATTCGAGTGCCTGGTGCGGATGAAAGACGAGGACGGCCAGGAAGTGCCGGCGCCGGATTTCATTCCCGTGGCGGAGCGCCTCGGCCTTGTGCATCTGCTCGACCGGCGCGTGCTGGAGCTCGCGATCAACACGCTTGCCATGACGCCCGGCATTGAGCTTAACGTCAACGTATCGTTGGAAACGGTGCGCGATCCGGTGTGGGCGGAAGGATACCTTTCCCTCCTGCGCGCCAATGAACCGCTGGCGAAGCGCATTTGCGTGGAGCTCACCGAAACCCGGATCATCGACGCGACCGACGCGTCGATCGACTTCGCGTCGGAGCTTAAGGCGCTCGGAGCGACCTTCGCCATGGACGACTTCGGCGCTGGCTACACGTCGTTCCGCAATCTGAAGGCGATCGACATCGACATTCTGAAGATTGACGGATCGTTCGTCACCGGGGTCTCTTGCTCGCGGGACAATCAGCTGTTCGTGCGCACCCTGCTCGACCTTGCCCGGAATTTCGGCATGAAGACGGTTGCGGAATGGGTGGATAACGAAGCCGATGCGATGGTCCTAAAGGGACTGGGCGTCGACTATCTGCAAGGTTTTTTGATCGGGCGCCCCCAGACGACGCCGGAATGGCTGCCGGATGGCGCTCCGAACGAGCCCCCGGCGAAGCGCGGCTAGGCTGCGGGCTAGAGCGACCTGGCGGGCGCCTGACGTTCCGCCGCCGCCTGCTCTGGCGCCTGATTATTCCGCGGCTTCGGCCGGCTTTGACGCCAGCTGGCGGCGCAGGTCGGCGACCTCCGCGCGCAGCATCTCGATCTCCGCCTGAGCGCGCGCCGCATCTTCGCCTGCATCGCCGACATCGCCTGCGTCCGCGTCTTCGCGCCCGCCATAAAGGTCGCGCATCGCGCGGGGGGTGAACATCTTCATGGCGTTTTCGAACATCGCCATGTTCGCGCGCGCTGTCTCCTCGAACATGTTGTAGCCGGGCGTCGATCCAAACGTTTCGCGCATCTGATCGCGGAGCTTTTCCTGGTTGCGCTGGAACGCGTCCATGCTCATCTCGAGATAGGACGGCACGAATGACTGCATGCTGTCGCCGTAATAGCGGATGAGCTTGCGCAGAAACGCGATGGGCAGGAGGTTCTGGCCCTTGTTCTCTTCTTCGAAGATAATCTGGGTAAGGACGGACCGGGTGATGTCGTCCCCGGACTTCGCGTCGAAGACGACGAATTCCTCCCCGTTCTTCACCATCTCGGAAAGATAGTCGAGGGTGACGTAGGAACTCGTGCCCGTATTGTAGAGCCGACGGTTCGCGTATTTCTTGATGACGGTCGGCTCGCCGGGAGCGGCCTTCTTGCTCGACTTTGACGTTTCGCTGCGTTCCGCGGCCATAGCCGTTTCTCCTTGTTGCCGCGCTCTCGGTCGGGTTCGCTCAACCGCTTGCCGATTGACCGCTGCGGCCGTTCCGCCGGCCAACCATTGGGCCGGCCAACCATTGGAACGAGGCGCAGATGGCTGTTTCGGTAGGCCGAACAAGCCGGAGCCGGCCGGCCCGAGGTCCGCAGAACCGCGTGCGCATGTCGAGAGCGCTTTCCTGTGCATATAGCACGAAGTATTGATGAGAAACTGATTTTCCGCATTACGGAATCTCGGAAATCAGCGGAATGCTGCATTGCGGCATGATCGTCGCGCCAGCCTGAGCGCCAATTTCGGCCCCCTTGGCCGCCCAAAGGAGAGATCGCATGACAGAAGCCGTAATCGTATCCGCCGTCCGCACCGCAGTCGGCGCTTTTGGCGGCTCCCTGGCGACGACGCCGGCCGCCAAGCTCGGCGAGACGGCGATCGCGGCCGCGCTGGAGCGCGCGAGCCTTACTGGCGATGACGTCGACGAGGTCGTTATGGGCCACGTGCTGCAAGCGGCGCAGGGGCAGAACACGGCCCGGCAGGCGAGCATCGGGGCCGGCGTGCCGAAGGAGGCTCCGGCGATGACGATCAACCAGGTCTGCGGTTCCGGCCTGCGCGCCGTGGCGCTGGCGGCGCAGGCGATCCGGCTCGGCGACGCGAAAGTGGTCGTCGCCGGCGGACACGAAAACATGTCGCTCTCGCCGCATGCGGCGCATCTCAGGAATGGCGTCAAAATGGGCGAGCTAAAGCAGGCCGACACCATGATCGTCGACGGCCTGTGGGACGCCTTCAACGACTATCATATGGGCCAAACGGCCGAGAACCTCGCGGAAAAGTACCAGATCAGCCGCGATGACCAGGACGCCTTCGCCGTCGCCAGCCAGAACAAGGCCGAGGCGGCCAAGAAGGCCGGCAAGTTCAAGGACGAGATCGTTCCGGTCACAATAAGGAAGCGGAAAGAAGAGATCGTTTTTGACGAAGACGAGTACATCCGCGACGGCGCGACCCTGGCGGCGGTCTCCGGGCTGCGGCCCGCCTTCGCAAAGGATGGCTCCGTCACGGCGGCCAACGCGTCGGGCATAAATGACGGCGGCGCGGCGATCGTCGTCATGGCGGCGGATGAGGCGGAGCGCCGCGGGCTGAAGCCGCTCGCCCGCATCGCCGCGGCGGCACATTGCGGCGTCGATCCCTCGATCATGGGCATCGGGCCCGCCCCGGCCTCGCGCAAAGCGCTGGAGGCGGCCGGCTGGTCGCTTGACGACGTCGACCTCATTGAGGCGAATGAAGCGTTCGCGGCGCAGGCGCTGGCGGTGGGCAAGGAGCTCGGCTGGGACGCCGACAAAGTGAACGTCAATGGCGGCGCAATCGCCATCGGCCATCCCATTGGGGCGTCCGGCGCGCGCATCCTGACGACGCTGCTGCACGAGATGGGACGGTCAGGCAAGTCGAAAGGCCTCGCGACGCTCTGCATCGGCGGCGGCATGGGCGTCGCGATGTGCGTAGAAAACATGAACTAGGGACTGTTCTGGTCTCGAACCAATTCAGGAGGAGACGATCATGAGCGAGGCAAGCGCTGGAAAAGCGGCCCGATCCGCCATCGTAACCGGCGGCACGCGCGGCATCGGCGAGGCGATCGCCGTTCGGTTGAAGGAAGACGGATTGAAGGTCGCGGCCACCTACGCCGGAAACGACGAGGCGGCGAAAGCGTTCACCGAGCGCACGGGCATTCCGGCCTTTAAATGGGACGCCGGCGATTATGACGCCTGCAAGGAAGGCATCGCCAAGATTGAGGACGCGCACGGCGGAACGGATGTTCTCGTCAATAATGCGGGCATCACGCGCGACGGCATGTTCCACAAGATGGACGCCCAGCAATGGCGCGACGTTATCCGCGCCGACCTCGACAGCGTCTTCAACATGACCCACCAGGTGTTTCCGGGCATGCGCGCGCGGGGCCATGGGCGGATCGTCAACATCTCCTCCATCAACGGCCAGAAGGGGCAGATGGGCCAGGTCAACTACTCCGCCGCCAAGGCGGGCATGATCGGCTTCACCCGCGCCCTCGCCCAGGAGGGCGCCTTTAAAGGCGTCACTGTGAACGCCATCGCGCCGGGCTATATCGCCACCGAAATGGTCGCGGCGATGAACGAAGACGCCCTGCAAAAGGTGGTCGCGCAAATCCCGGTCGGCCGGCTTGGAGAAGCGGACGAAATCGCGCGCTGCGTATCGTTTCTCGCGGACGACCGGGCCGGCTTCATCACCGGCGCCGTGCTGACCGCGAATGGCGGCCAGTATATCGCCGCTTGACGCGGGCGCTTAACCAAACCGCCGGGCCGCAAGGTTCGTTTCCCTTCGCCGGCCCGGATTTCGCCAAAATGACCTGTTAACCCGCGGCCATGTACACACGCCTCATGTTCGAGCGCGACGTGAGACTAGGCCCTTGTCGCCGACCTGCGAAGGCGCCCCGGCGATCGTTTCAGTCAGGTGTCGCGGCGGTCCTTGCGGCCGCCATCTTCGCGGCGGGGATGCCGGCTTCGCCTGCGCGCGCGGCCGCCGCCGACCCGTTTTCGACGCTGTTGAAGCCGGCGCGCCAGGGCGCCATTGGCGACACGACGCTGCAGCATTTCGCCGCCGCCCCGGACGACCGCGCGTTTCTGCTTGAGACCGGCCGCGGCGTGGCGCGCATCCAGTTCCTGTGCGCGGCTTCCGACCCGCGCATCGCCTGCCGCATTGACGCCGACCGCCCAGGCGAAGCGATTGTCGACCTTTCCGCCGAGCGCGGCAGCCGCGGCGACGTCCTCTTTCGCGATGGCGCCGGCCGCCTGGTCGTTCGGATGACGCCCTATGGGAATGCGACCGTTTACTGGCCTGGCGAGAGCGAAGGCAGGGCGGCGACGAAGCGCGAAGAATATCCGGGCGCCCTGCGCCTGACGCCGTTCACCTATGGCGAGGCGGCGAAGCGCGCCGCGCGCGCAGAGTCTCTCTTGGCCGAGCTTGGCGTGACAGTCCGTCTCGACGTCGGCGCGCTGTCGATCGCCAATGAATATAGCCCTGCGCCCGCCCTGACTGACGCGGTCCTCCGGGCGGCTGAGGCGGTGGAGGCCCTGGCCGATGACGCGGATGCGTCGCCGGCCCTTAAGGCGCGCCCGGTCACGCTGCGCTTCGTTGAGGGGCGTCAGGCCGGCGCGGCTTCCAGCGGCGACGACATTGTCGTCACCTATATCCGTGCTGGCGGGGCGGCCGGCGCCCCGAGCGAAGCCGATCTCGCCGCCGCAATTCGCGGCGCGTTATAGGCTGCTAACTCCGTCTACGAACCTTCCGAAGCCTGACCCAATCCGCTAAAACGCGTCTTTGAGGCGGCGCGTCTCGGCGAATACCTCCACGGGCGTTGCGCCGTCGAGGCCGAGGGCCGCGGCGAGGCTCGCCTCCGCCGCGCGCAGGAAAGGGTTGGCCGCGCGCTCCGCGCCGATTGTCGTCGGCACCGTCGGCTCGCCCGTTGCGCGCAATTCGAAGATGTGCGCCGCGCGCGCCGCGAGCGCAGGATTCTCCTCGCCGAGCGACAACGCGAAGCGCGCGTTCGCTTCGGTGTATTCATGGGCGCAATAAACGACGGTCTCATCCGGCAGCGCGGCGAGCTTTTTCAGGGACGCCCACATTTCAGCGGGAGCGCCTTCGAACAGCCGCCCGCAGCCAAGGGCGAACAGCGTATCGCCGACGAAAGCGACGCCGTCCTCGGCGAAATGGTAGGCGATATGGCCGGCCGTGTGCCCGGGCGTATCGAACACCGTGGCGGATGACGCGCCGACCTGGACGACTTCCCCCTCGCCGACCGCCTCGTCCAGCCCTGGGATCTTGTCCGCCTCGCCGGCGGGACCGATGACCCGCGCGCCCCATTTCTCCTTCAGCGCCAGATTGCCGCCGGCATGGTCCCAATGGTGGTGCGTGTTCAGGATAAGATCGAGCCGCCAGCCGGCCGCAGCGAGCGCCGCTTCGATCTTTTCCGGCTCCGGCGTGTCGATTGAGGCGACGACGCCGGTCGCCTCGTCACGTACGAGAAAGCCGTAATTGTCCGCGAAGCAGGGAAACTGGCGCACGTCGATCGGCATAGGCGGTTGATTTCCTTAAAGGCTCGGGACTCAACTGTCGCAAGGGGCGTTCGCTGCGGCCGTCTGGCGGCGCGCGCCCCGGCAAGCTATATCACGGGAACGATGCGCACCGATATTCTGAACGTCTACGGGTTCTACGCCTCGCCCCTCGGCGAGACGGCGGCCGGCTTTATCCGGGACCAGATCGCGGCGGCCTGGGCGGACCATGCCGGCGCGCGGGTCGCAGGGTTCGGCTACGCAGAACCCTATCTGTCTGGCTTTCCGGATGCGGAGCGGACGATCGCGTTGGCGCCCGAGGGCCAGGGCGTCGTGCACTGGCCGCAGGGCGAGAAAAGCCGCGCCGCTCTCGTCGCCGACCATCACTGGCCGCTTCCGGACGCATCGGTCGACCGGCTTCTGATCGTCCACGGCCTTGAAGAGGCGAGCAAGCCGGTGCGGCTGATGCGCGAGGCGTGGCGCGTTCTTGCCGATGGCGGCCGGATAATTGTCGTCGTCGGGCATCGCCGCGGCGCGTGGGCGATGGTCGAAACGACGCCCTTCGCCGCGGGTCGGCCATATTTGCGCGGCCAGCTGGTTCGCCTGCTGAACGAGACGATGTTCGAGCCGTCGAATATCGCCTCGGCGCTCTACTTCCCGCCCTTCGGCGCGCGGTATCTCCTCCGCGCAGCGAACGCCTGGGAGGCGGCGGGCGGGCGCCTTTGGCCATGGCTTGGCGGCGTCCTGATGGTGGAAGCGAAGAAGCGCATCGCGCAAGGCGCCGCCGTCGCCGAAGCCGCGCCATTGCTTCGCCCCGCCATCGCGCCGCAGCGCCTCGGCGCCGTCGCCCGCGCCCCTGACGCGCCCTATGCGGCGCGGCTTGCGCCGTCGACCGCAAGGCCAGGCCGGGCGCGCGCGGCGTGACCCAGGCCGTTAAAGACGCATCGTCGGAGGCATCCGGCGAGGCGCGGGCGCTCAGCCCGCGTCCGGGCGTCCTCGATATCGAGCCCTACGTTCCAGGCGCCGATAAGGGGCCGGGCGGCGCGCCCGCCTTCAAGCTGTCGGCGAACGAATCGGCGCTTGGGGCCTCGCCAGCGGCGATGGATGCGTTCCGCGCCGCGGGCGATCGCCTGCACCTTTATCCTGACGGCTCCGCGAGGGAGCTTCGCGCGGCGATTGGCGAGGCGCACGCGCTGGACCCGGACCGGATCGTCTGCGGCGCAGGCTCGGACGAGCTTCTGCAACTCCTGGCGCGCGCCTATCTCGGACCGGACGACACGATCGTCCAGACCCGGCACGGGTTTCTCGTCTATTCGCTGGCGGCGATGGCGTGCGGGGCGAAGACGCTGATGGCGCCCGAACGTTCGCTCACGACCGACGTCGACGCCGTTCTGTCGACGGTGGCCGATACCACCCGGATCGTCTTCCTCGCCAATCCGAACAATCCGACCGGCACATATATTCCTGATACGGAGATACGGCGCCTTCGCGAGGCATTGCCGGAGAATATTCTTCTGGTGGTCGACTGCGCCTATGCGGAGTACATGGACGCCGATGACTATTGCGATCCCGCGGCGCTGGTCGAGGACTTCAGCAATGTCGTCATGACGAGGACGTTTTCAAAAATCTACGGCCTCGGCGGCCTGCGCCTCGGCTGGGCCTATTGTCCGGCGCCGGTCGCCGATGCGCTGAACCGAATTCGCGGACCCTTCAATGTCAGCGCGGCCGCGATAGCGGCCGGCGCCGCGGCGGTGCGGGACCAGGACTTCGTCGCCAGGAACCGCGCCCACAATGCGGCGGAGCGCGCCCGGCTTCAGCAACGCCTTGGCGGCCTCGGCTGCGAGTTCGTCCCGAGCTCGGCTAATTTCATCCTTATGCGGCCGGCGCCGGAAAGCGGACGCGCGGCGAGCGACGCGATCGCGTTTCTCGCCGAGCGCGGCGTCATCGTCCGCGGCGTCGCGGCCTATGGCCTGCCGGACTGGCTGCGCGTGTCGATCGGCGCGGTCGCGGCGAACGACGCGTTCCTCGACGCGCTGGCGGAATTTCTGGCCCCATGACCACAGACGCGAAATACGCGCGCGTCGCGATCATCGGCATGGGGCTTATCGGCTCGTCGATCGCGCGGGGCTTGAGGGAAGCGGATGCGGCGGAGGAGATCGTCGCTTACGATGCGGATGCTGCGCATCTTGACCGCGCGGTCGAGCTCCGTATCGCCGATCGCGTCGAAGCGTCGATTGACGCCGCCGTGTCCGGAGCGCACATCGCAGTCGTCGCGACGCCTGTGGGCGTCGCTGCTGATCATGTGGTCGACGCGGCGCGGCGCATGTCGCCGGACGGCCTTGTCATCGACGTGGGCTCGGTCAAGGCGGCGATTGTCGAGGCCGCGCGCGGCGCGGACGCCGCCGCCGGCTGCATCGTCCCTTGCCATCCTATTGCGGGGACGGAGCAGTCTGGGCCGGATGCCGGAATAGCGGGGTTGTTCAGGAACCGGTGGTGCGTGGTGACGCCGCTGGAGCGGACGGACGCGGCCTATCTCGCCGCCGTCGAACGGGCGAAGGCGTTCTGGCGCCTTCTTGGCTCGGAGGTGGAGGTCATGGACGCGGCCCACCACGACCTCGCCCTCGCCGTCACAAGCCACCTGCCGCACCTCATCGCGTTCACGATGATGGGCGCGGCGGACGACCTCGAAACCGTGACGGAATCGGAGGTCGTCAAATATTCCGCAGGCGGCTTTCGCGACTTTACGCGCATCGCCGCGTCCAATCCCGTCATGTGGCGCGACGTCTTCCTCAACAACAGGGAGGCGGTGCTGGAGGTGCTGGGCCGGTTTACCGAGGAGCTGGCGGTCCTGCAAAGGGCGATCCGCTGGGGCGACGCGGAGACGCTCGAAAAATCGTTCGCGCGCGGACGGGCGCTGCGGCGCGCGATTGTGGAGGCCGGCCAGGAGACCGACGCGCCGAACTTCGGCCGGGACGGTTAAATCATCTTTGGACGAAGCGGCGTCGCTTCAAGCCGGGGCGCGCGCCGCCTCACTTTTGACCAAGTCGCCGCGCACAATGCGCGCCATGGCGACCAGGCGTCATTTTCTGATATCCGGCGTCGCCGCAGCTTCAGCGGCGGCGTGGCCGGCGCGCGCCGAGAGCGTCGTCGGCGCGAAGATCGCACGCGCGGCGCGCACGCAGATTGCGGTCACCACGTCATATGACGGCGCCTACCGGGCGATCAGCTATCCCGGCGGCGATGTCGAGCGGCGAACGGGCGTATGCATTGACGTCGTCATCCGCGCCTACAGGGATGCGCTGCAATTCGACTTCCAGCGGGCGATCCATGAAGACATGAAGCTGGCGTTCGGGGCCTACCCGAAGATTTGGGGCCTCAGCCGTCCGGATACCAACATCGACCACCGGCGCGTGCCGAACCTTGAGGCCTTTCTGACGCGCCGCGGCGCAGAGATGCGGCCGGACGCAAACGGCGTCCACCTCTGGGCGCCGGGCGATCTCATGACGGCGCGTCTGCCCGGCGGCCTGCCGCATGTGGGCGTCGCATCGACCGAGCGAAATGCCGCCGGCCGGCCGCTTCTCGTCCACAATATCGGCATGGGCGTGCGCGAAGAGGATGTGATGGGCGAGTTCGACGCGCTTCGCCGGTTCGTTTTCCATCCGGCGTAACGCGGACCGTCCCGGACTCAGGTTTCTTCGAGCTTTACTTCGTGTCCCCACAGTCGGTGGACGTGCCAGAGCACGTCCTCCATCGTCTTGCGGTCAAGCCGGCGGCCGTCATGGGCCGTGTGCCGCAAGGTGAGAAGCCGATCGCCGGCGAGGTCCGCCGCGACGACCTGAATGTTCGGCTCATGCATGCCGAGGTCGTACATCGAGGCGAGGGTCTGGCGCACCTCGCGGAAGCCGCGCTCATTATGGATCGCCTCGATCTCCACATGGCTGTCCTCGGCGTCGTCAGAGAGCGCAAAGAAAGCGAAGTCGCGCATCACCTTTGGCGATAGGAACTGAAGTATGAAGCTCTCGTCGCGATAATTCGCCCAGGCGTCCTTCAGGACGTCGCGCCAGGCGGCGCCGGCGAGGTGCGGGAACCATTCCCGGTCCTCCTCGGTCGGCGTCTCGCACATACGGCGAATGTCCTCCATCATTGCGAATCCGAGCGCATACGGATTGATGCCGGAATAGCGCGGATCATCGAACTCCGGCTGGAAGACGACGGAGGAATGCGAATGCATGAACTCCATGATCGCGCCGTCATCGATCTGGCCGCGATTATAAAGCTCGTTCATGATGTAGTGATGGACGAATGAGGCGCAGCCCTCGTTCATGACCTTGGTCTGCTTCTGCGGGTAGAAATACTGCGAGATGTTGCGAACGATGCGCACAAGCTCCCGCTGCCAAGGCTTCAGGATAGGCGACGCCTTTTCGATAAAATAGAGAAGATTTTCCTCCGGCAGCTGAATGCTCCGGACCTCTTCCTGCCGTTCTTCGGCATCCTCCTCGGGCTCTTCGGAGTTCGGCAGCGTCCGCCAGATGTCGTTGAAGCTCTGGCGCTCGTGTTCGGCGCGCGCGGCGATCTTCGCCAGCATGTCCGCCTCCGACAGGCGCGGCGGACGCTGATACCGGAAGACGCCCTGGTCCATCAGCGCATGGGCTGCGTCGAGAATCGATTCCACTTCCTCGAACCCGTATTCGTCCTCGCACTTGGAGATGTACTTCTTGGCGAAGTCGAGATAGGTGAGAATGCCTTCAGCGTCCGTCCACTGACGGAACAGATAGTTATTCTTGAAAAAGTGGTTATGCCCAAACGACGCGTGCGCCATAACGAGCGCCTGCATCGTCATGGTGTTTTCCTCCATGAGATACGCAATGCAGGGAGAGGAGTTTATGACGATTTCATAGGCGAGGCCCTGATACCCCTTCTGGTACATCATCTGGTCGCGAGCGAAGTGCTTGCCGAACGACCAGTGCTGGTACATCAGCGGCATGCCGTGGCTGGAATAGGCGTCGAGCATTTGCTCCGTCGCGATGATCTCGATCTGGTTCGGGTACACATCAAGGCCGAGGTCGCCGAGCGCGATATCTTCAATCGCGTCATAGGCGGCCTTCAGCTTGTCGAAGTCCCATTCGGCATCTTCGAAAAGCAGGGTCGATTTCTCTAAAGTCGCGCTCATAACGTTCATGTTAGCCTGATGTCGCCACTATGGCTAATGCCGCTCATGGCCCCGGAGTTTCCCCGAAGCGCCGACGCCGCACTGGCGAATAAGCGGTCTGGCGTCTCTTGGTCGATGCGGAGGGGTTCGGCTCGGGCCAGAATTGCGGCGGTGGCGGTCCAAACGCATTGTCTTCTTTCTCGCCGGGTATAAGCGCAAGGCCAATAAACGAGCCCATAAAAAACAATGACATTACGATGTATCCGATCTCGCCCAGGCTCGGGCCAGCGATCTGGCGCAGAAGAAAGAGACCGACCGGGACGCCCGATGCTATGATCGGCCATCCGATGTCGCGCACGCGTTTCTTCACGAGCACATAGAAAGTGCGCATCAGCACAATCACCATGGCGACAAAAAAGAGGCCGAGGGCTGTATTCATTCCTGCATCGACGAATGCGACTTTGGCGGCGTCTTCGGCGAACCCTGGCGGCAGTCCTTGTTCGCCGTTCGTCAACGCCTCGACATATTGGTCTTTGCCCAGAGTCTGACTAACCACGGCTTCATGCGCGCGCACCTTAACGTTTGCGAGAGAGGCGACTGCGGGATTGATGATTTCGCTGTAGAAAATGAGGCCAGCTACAGCCCAGGCGTAGCCGGAGCGCGAGACACGACCTTTATCGCTAAAGAAGAGGTCAACTATGTAGCTCATTGAGGGCTCCCTATTGACGCGCCCTAAAAGCCTAGACCTACAATGCAGAACAGATAGTAAAGTTGTCGCGCCGCACGTTTAGCGCGTACGTCCCACTTTTTCGCCGTGCGCCTACGGCCTGTTCCTGCCGTACTTGTCATGGCTTGAGACCCAGTCGCCATGGATGACCGCGGCGCCGAGGGAGACCTCGCCGGCGAGGACCGTGGCGGCGCAGATCTCCGCAAACTTCTCGACCTTGCCGGCGCCGTAGCAGCCGAGCAGCTCCAGGCACTCGCGCTGGGTCGCGAGGCCCGTCCCGCCGCCATAGGTGGCGACGATGAGCGAGGGGATCGTGATCGACCAGTAATAGTCGCCATTCTCGAGCAGTTCGACGAAGGTGATGGCGGCGTGGCTTTCGGCGATGTTGGCGACGTCCTGGCCCGTGGCGATGAAAAGCGCCGTCAATCCGTTGGCGGAGTGCATGCCGTTGTTCACAGTGCCGGCCAGCATGCCGCCCACATTGGAGACGAGCCGCGCCCGGAACATCGCCGCCGTCGACGGGCCCATAAGGTCCTGCATAAGCTGGTCGGGGATCGTCGCCTCGGCGATCACCCGCGCGCCGCGTGAATGCATCATATTCATGTGGGAGTGCTTCTTGTCGGTGTCGATGGCGCCGGAGAGCGTGAAGCGGGGATTTCCCGGCGCGTTTTCGCGAATCCATTCGCACGCCGCTAGGGTCGCTTTGCCGGCCATGTTCTGGCCCGCCGCGTCGCCGGTCTCGTAATTGAACCGCAGGAAGACCATCTGCGCCACGTTGAAGCGCTGGACGTGGGATAGTTTCCCGACGGACGTCGTCTCCTCCGCCGCCGCGCGGATGTCGCGCGCGTGTGCGTCGACCCACGCGCCGAAGTCGCGGGCCGCGCGCGCGTCGGCGAAATGGAATACCGGCGCGCGCTGCATGTAACGTTCGACGAGGGTCGTTCTTACGCCGCCTGCCTCGGCCAGGAGCCGCATGCCGCGATTATAGCTTGCGACGAGGGTGCCTTCCGTCGTCGCGAGCGGCACGTAGAAATCCCCTCTCGCATGCTCGCCATTGACGCGTAAAGGGCCCGCGAGCCCCATGGGAACCTGCGCGACGCCGACGAAATTCTCGACATTGCCGGGCAGCGCCGCCGGGTCAATCGTGCCCGACCCTACGTGTGTCAACTTGGCGCCGGTCTGTTCCTCCGCGAAGTCGCGGCGCATCGCGGCCGCATCGTCCGTGTAGTCATTATCCGAAATGCGCGGAACGCGAGGGGCGGTCATTGCATATGTCCGATCGCCGGGCTTGCGCGCCTGCCCCCTTCGTCGGCTTCGCCGACACTTCCCCCGCACGCGGAGGAAGAGACCATCGCCGCAAGCGCCTCCTCCCCCGCTTGCGGGGGAGGTGTCCCGAAGGGACGGAGGGGGTGAGAGGCGGCGCCATCTCTCTGAACAATTACGGCGACAAATGCGCCAACCGCATCCGCATCAGTGAGGGGTTGGCTCTTTGGGCCGAGCTCACAGCCACCGACCAAGACGCAGCGCTTGAATGAGGTGTCCTTGCTCATGCCGGATATACCGGATATTTCGACTTCAGGTCGTTCAGCCCGTCAACGATCAGCTCTCGGAGGACGTCGAGGTCGATGTCGGCCAGCTTGTTGACGTAAAGGCACGCCGCGCCGGTCTTGTGCTTGCCGAGGCGGTCGAGCAGCCGCTGGCGCTCCTTGTAGCCGGGCATGATGTAGAATGAGTGGTTCGCCTTGCGCGGCGAAAAGCCGGTCGCGCACATGTCGCCCTCGCGCCCTGAGTCATAGACATAGTGGTAACGCCCGAAGCCGATGATCGACGGTCCCCACATCACCGGTTTCCAACCCGTGACGTCCTTGAAGAGATCAAGGATCTGAAGCGCCTCCTCGCGCTTCTTCGGATGGTCGACCGCGGCGATGAAGTCTTCCGGGCGCTGATCCGTGGGGGCTGTCTTGTTCTCGCTCAAGCCGCCTCCTTGCTCTTGGCGAAGAGCTCGCGGAAGACAGGGAAGATATCCTGCGGCCGCGCGATGCGCGTCTGGGCGAAGTGGCCGAAGTTCGGGGCGAAGCCGCGATAGGCGCGCCACAGCTCCGCGCCGGTATCCGCGTCGGAGAAGACCTCTAGTTCCCGCTCGTCCAGGATTTCGATATAGGCGTAGTACTGAACGATGGGCATCACGTCGTCGGAAAGCAGCTCCACGCAGCGCTTGGCGTCGCCGCCTTGCGTGTAGCCGTCGGACGCCTGCGCCACATAGATGTTCCATTCGCCGGCGGGGAAGCGCTCGCCCTGCACCTCCAGCATTTTTTCGATGGCGGTGGAGACGACCGTGCCGCCCGACTGGCGGGAGTAGAAGAACGTCTCTTCGTCCACTTCCTCGGCATGGTGCGTATGCCGAATGAAGACGACCTCCACCTGCTCATAACGGCGCTTCAGGAAGAGGTAGAGGAGCATGTAGAACCGCTTGGCGAGGTCCTTCTCGCGCTCGCCCATACTGCCCGAGACGTCCATGAGGCAGAACATCACCGCCGCCGTCGTCTTGACGGGCGTCGGCTCATAGGCGTTGTAGCGCACGTCGAGCGGGTCGATATAGGGCGCCCAGCGGCGGCGCGCCTCCATCTCTTCGAGCTTGATGAGTAGCGCCTTCTTCTCCGCGATCTCGGCCTCGTCGGGGTTGAAGTTGCGTTCGAGTTCGAAAAGCCGCTCCTTCAGCTCGTTCATTTCCTTCGTCGACGGACGGCCGAGCGCCAGGCGCCGGCCATGGGCGTTCCGCATGGTGCGGATAAGGTTGAGATTCGTCGGCGAGCCCGCCACCGTAATGCCGGCGCGCTTGTATTGTTGTGAGGTGATCTCTTTCAGCGACCGCTTGACGAGGTTCGGCAGCTCCAGGTCTTCGAAGAAGATATCGAGGAATTCGTCCTGGGTCAGCGTAAACTGGAAGGAATCCTCCGCATCGCCGCTATCGCTCGCGTCCTTGCCGCGGCCGCGCCCGCCGCCCTTGGGCGGTTTCTTCAGGCGGTCGCCTTCGGAGAACTGCTTGTTGCCGGGGTTCACCCACTGCTTTTCGCCGGTCTCCGGGTCGAGCCGGAAGCGCGGCTCCTTTGTCGACTTCGTCGGAATGGTGATTTTCTCGCCCTTGTCGAGGTCTTTCAGCGACCGCTCGCGCAGGGCCTTGTTGACGGCGTCCTTCACCTGCGCCTTGGCGCGCTTCAGAAAGCGTTGGCGGTTCCCGATGGACTTGCCCTTGGGGTTCTTGCGCCGGTCGATGAAGTGGAAGGAGTTCATGTTCTTTCCTCATCCTGAGGAGCGCCGTCAGGCGCGTCTCGAAGGATGGCTTTTGATGGACGTCCCCCTCCGTCCTTCGGGACCGCGCCCTTACCCTGAGGAGCCGCACAGCGGCGTCCCGAAGGGTGCGCCTCCTCAGCACGAGGTGTGGTGGTGGCGCTATGCGCCTCATTCTGAGGAGCTTCGCGCGGCGAAGCGTCCCGAAGGATGCTGTGCGGCGTGTCTTCATCCTTCGAGACGCGCGCCGGGGCGCGCTCCTCAGGATGAGGGGCCGGTTGTTTCGCGCGACTTGCGAGCCGCGACAACCCGGCCTCATCTCCCGCGATCAATGCGATCTTCTTCGCGCGGCTCCAGCCTTTGATCTGGCGTTCGCGCGCGACCAATTCGTCGAAGCGATCGAAGTCCTCACTCCACACGAGTTTTACCGGACGACGGCGGAATGTGTAGGCCTGCGGATAAACGCCGAGATTGTGCTCCGCCACCCGCGTTTCGACCTCGTCGCCGCGGTGGCTGCCGATATAGAAGCTGTCATCCGCGCATTGCAGCATATAGACGAATCCTACTGGGCGATTGCTGACCACAATCTCAATTCCTCATCCTGAGGAGCGATCCCGAAGGATCGCGTCTCGAAGGATGAAGCTTGCTTTCGTCCTTCGAGGCGTCGCTTCGCTCCGCGCCTCAGGACGAGGCTTGGAGAGTATTTTGTTTCCGCCTCGATCCTTCGGGACGCCGACCTGCGGTCGGCTCCTCAGGATTAGGGCGGGAGGCGACGCCCACATCACCCCGCCTTGTTCACGCGCATATACCACTCGACCAGCCGGCGCACCTGGCGGGGCGTGTAGCCGCGCTCGGTCATGCGGTCGACGAAGTCGTCGTGCTTTTTCTCCGTCTCGGAATCTTTCTTGGAGTCGAAGGAGATGACCGGCAGGAGGTCCTCAACCTGGGAGAACATCCGCTTTTCAATGACGTTGCGAAGCTTCTCATAGCTCGTCCAGGCGGGGTTCTGGCCCTCATTGGCGGCCCGCGCGCGCAGCGCGAATTTCACGACCTCGTTGCGGAAGTCCTTCGGGTTGGCGATGCCCGCCGGCTTTTCGATCTTTGACAGTTCGGCGTCGAGCGTCGAGCGATCGAGGAGCTGGCCCGTATCCGGATCCTTGAAGTCCTGGTCCTCAATCCACGCATCGGCGTAGGAAATGTAGCGGTCGAAGAGATTCTGTCCGTACTCGGAATAGCTTTCCAGATACGCCTTTTGAATCTCCTTGCCGATGAAGTCGGCGTAGCGCGCGGAGAGTTCCGACTTGATGTAGTCGAGATATTTCTTCTCAACCTCTTCGGGGAACTGCTCCCGCTTGATGGCGGTTTCGAGGACGTACATCATGTGCACGGGATCGGCGGCGACTTCGTCCGTATCAAAATTGAACGTCTCGGAGAGCACCTTGTACGCGAAGCGGGTGGAGATGCCGTCCATGCCTTCGTCGACGCCGGCCGCATCCTTATACTCTTGCAGCGTCTTCGCCTTTGGGTCGGTGTCTTTCAGGCGCTCGCCGTCATAGACCCTGAGCTTCGAATAAAGGTTTGAGTTCTCGTGCTCGCGCAGACGCGTCAGCACCGAGAAGCGCGCAAGCAGATCAAGCGTGTTCGGCGCGCAAGGGCTCTCGGAAAGCTCCGAAGACGCCAGCAATTTCTCATAGATCCGCCGTTCATCGGAGACCCGCAAGGAATAGGGCACCTTGATAACCGAGATCCGGTCAAGGAACGCCTCATTGTTCTTGTTGTTGCGGAACGCTTGCCATTCGCTTTCATTGGAGTGGGCGAGGACCGTCCCCTGGAAGGGAATGGGCCCAAGGGCCTCTGTGCCCACATAATTGCCTTCCTGCGTCGCGGTGAGGAGCGGGTGCAGCACCTTGATCGGCGCCTTGAACATTTCCACGAACTCCAGAAGCCCCTGGTTCGCGCGGCAAAGCCCGCCCGAATAGGAATAGGCGTCGGTGTCGTCCTGGCTGAAATGCTCCAGCTTGCGAATGTCGACCTTCCCGACGAGGGCGGAGATGTCCTGGTTGTTTTCATCGCCCGGCTCGGTCTTGGCGACGGCGATCTGGCGCAGCTTCGACGGGAAGAGCTTGACGACTTCGAACTTCGAAATGTCGCCACCGAACTCGTCGAGGCGCTTGACGGCCCACGGGCTCATCATGCCGGTGAGGCGGCGTTTCTCGATTCCGTACTTGTCGTCGAGAAGGCCTTTCAGATCCTCCGACTGAAAGAGGCCGAGAGGGCTTTCGAAAACCGGAGAAATCTCCTTGCCGGCTTTGAGGACGTAGATGGGGTGCGTCTCCATCAGCTCTTTCAGGCGCTCGGCGAGGGACGACTTGCCGCCGCCCACCGGCCCGAGGAGGTAGATGATCTGGCGTTTTTCCTCGAGGCCCTGCGCGGCGTGGCGGAAATAGGAGACGATCCGCTCGATCGTGTCCTCCATGCCGTAAAAGCCGTCGAACGCCTCGTAGCGTCTGATCGTCCTGTTAAAGAAGATGCGCGAGAGCCGCGGGTCTTTCGACGTGTCGATCATTTCCGGCTCGCCGATCGCCTTCACCATGCGTTCGGCCGGGGAAGCGTAAAGCATTTCGTCGTCGCGCGCCGCCAGGAGATAGTCCCTTAGGGACATCGCCTCCTGTTTCGCCCGCACATAGCTTTCCGAAAAGAGATCGAATACGTCCAGATTGTCGCCGCTCATGTTTTCACCGCTCGCTCACTACTGGCGAATCCGCCGGCCGCGCGCCGCACGCCGCCTTGCGTTCCGCAATTACCGGTCCGTTTAAGATAGGCATTCCTGTTCGAACCGCACCGCCGCCCGACGCTATCGTCGCGCAAATAACGCCCTTGTCGAGACTTCTTCGTCCGCTGAGCGCCACAAACCGCTGGACGTGGCGCGCGCGTACCGCATGCGCCTGCGTCGTAGCGGAAAGTTGCGCGCGCGGGGCCGTATCGCCTAAAGGGGGACGCTGTCGCCGCCCGGCAATCGTCCCCTTGGTCGCCGCGTTTATCGCTGCGTTGATCGTCGCGTTGATCGTCGCCGCCGTTGCGCCCCGGCGGGTTTTCCACGTCGCTTTGGCCATCTTACGCGATCGCTCCGTCCCGTTCGATGAGATTGCGCGATTTCGCGCGCAACGCCCGGTCGCTTCTGCCGTTCCGCCGTTCGATAACTTTTTTTGCGCCAACTCTCCGCGGCGGCTCTTCTCGCCAACAGTTTGCGTCCCGCGCCGCATTCGCAGCGTCGCCGCGACGGCGGCGAGATCACGGACGCCGAACAAGGTTAACGTGTGGCGGGTAAAAGTTTTGTCACTCGCCGGCGCCTTTGCGTCGCCTTTTTCCTGTCAGAACATAACAGAGTCGCCGCAACGGCGCGACGCAAATTAGACGTATGCGGCGTTTTAGGCGGCGGCGCGCAGGCTTTGAGGGGGCCGGCGCGAAGGGACCGATAGGAAAAGAAACGGCCGAAAGGGGATGACGCGCATCCAGCCAACGTGAAAGCAAAAGGCGCGAAGGGAAATGTCGATGATTAGCACTCGCCAGACTCGGCTGACAGCCTCCGTCCGCGCTGCGCGCGGCGTGCGCGCGGCGGCCCTCGCCGGGGTCGCCGCGGCGCTCGCGGCTTGCGCGTCGTCGCCGCCGGAGAATCCCGACAATATCTGCGCGATCTTCAAGGAGAAGCGGAGCTGGTACCGCGCCTCCCGCGACGCGCAATACAAATGGGGAACGCCGAAATCCCTGCAGCTCGCCATTATCCGCCAGGAATCCGCCTTCGACGCGGACGCCAAGCCGTCGCGCCGGCGGTTCCTGTTTGTTTTTCCCGGCAAGCGGCGGTCATCGGCGCGCGGATACCCTCAGGCGATCGAGCAGACCTGGGAGACTTACATCCGCGCGACAGGCAATCGCGGCGCCGATCGCGACAGCTTCCGCGACGCGGCGGACTTCGTCGCCTGGTATGCGCAGGAGACGTCGAGCCGCAACGGCGTCGCGCGGAACGACGCCTATCGCCAGTATCTCGCCTATCACGAAGGCTGGGGCGGCTTCGCGCGCGGCAGCTACCGCGGCAAGCCGACGCTTCAGGCCGCGGCGCGGCGCGTCGCGTCAACGGCGTCGCGGTATGAGTCGCAATTGCGCGGCTGCGAAAAAGTGAAACGCAACGGCAAGACGAAGTTCAGGGGCTGACCGCGCCGCCGCGCGGGGCGCATGGAATCGCAGCCGCTCACCCTCTTTTTAATTGGCCGCGGCGGCCGCCTCTGGCATTGCGATGGCTGCGGGCGTTGGGGCGCAAGGGAGAAGCCATATGACTTTGCTGCTGGGCCAGACCGTTCCGGATTTCGAACAGGACTCAACGCAAGGGGCCATCAGGCTCCACGACTGGATTGGCGACAGCTGGGCCGTGCTCTTCAGCCATCCCGCCGATTTCACGCCGGTTTGCACGACCGAACTTGGCGAGGTCTCGAAGCTGAAGGGCGAATGGGAGAAGCGAAACGTCAAGGTCATCGCGCTCTCAGTCGACCCGGTCGATGACCACAGGAAATGGATCGGAGATATCGAGGAGACGCAGGGCGCGGACATCTGGTACCCGATCCTCGCCGACGGCGACCGCAAGGTGTCGGACCTTTACGGCATGATCCACCCGGACGCGGCGGCGAACATCACCGTACGCTCGGTCTTCGTCATTGACCCGAACAAGAAGCTGCGGCTGACGCTCACCTATCCGCCGTCCACGGGGCGCGACTTCCGCGAGATACTGCGCGCTATCGACAGCCTTCAGTTGACGGATAATTACAAGGTGGCGACGCCCGTGAACTGGAAAGACGGCGAGGACTGCATTATCGTTCCCGCGCTCACCGACAAGGCGGAGATGGAAAAGCTCTTCCCGAAAGGCTGGGACGAGGTGAAGCCCTATCTGCGCGTGACGCCGCAGCCGAACAAGTAGCGAGAGAATAAGCGAGATAAATGCACAGTATTATGAGGAATTGCGCGGCGGCTGCGGCGGCCGCGCTTGGCCTCGTCGGCTGCGGCGGGGCGGGCGGCATCGTCGAGAGATTGCCGGTGGAGACGGGGGACGCGGTGGCGCATCACAAGATAAATTATGTCGAGCTGAAGGCGTCGGACGTCGCCGCCATGAAAGACTTCTACGGCGCGGCGTTCGGCTGGACCTTCGTTGATTACGGGCCGGACTACGCCAGTTTCGAAGGCGCCGGCCTCGATGGCGGCTTTGAACGCGTCGACGGCGCGCGCGCCGGCGGTGGGACGCTGGTCATTCTGTATTCTGATGACCTGGAGGCAAGCCGAAAGGCGGTGACGGACGCCGGCGGCGTCATTTCAACCGAGCCGTTTGATTTTCCCGGCGGCAGGCGGTTCCACTTCACGGACCCCGCCGGCAACGAACTCGCCGTCTGGACGAAGGCTGCGGAGTAACGCTTGTCCCGGGGCGCGCGGCGCGTGCGCGTCATCGCGGACGGCGAAGCCGATCCGGGATCTGGCGCATGTCGCGCAAATGTGGTGACCGGTTTTGCGCAAGAGACATGCGCAGAAACAAAGACCTAAAGCACGTCACCTGAATCCGATTAGATGAGACGTGCTTTAGTGCGATAGCGCTCACATATCCCGGATAACGCCTCCTCACCCTGAGCTTGCCAAAGGGGGGGGGTTCCGGGATGACAACGAGCAACTTCAGCCCCTGAAGCGTTTCCAGCTCGAGTGTGCGCCGGTCGACGGTTCCCTTCCGTCAACAGCGTTCGGAAACGCGTTGAAACAAAGACTTAAAGCAACGAAGCGATTCCGATCGAAGCGAAGTTGCTTTAGGCCGCGCCGGTCTCGGACTTGATCCAGGCTTCGAGCTCTGACTTCGGCGCCGCGCCGACCTTGGTGGCTTTCAGTTCGCCGTCCTTGAACACCATAAGCGTCGGGATGCCGCGCACGCCGAGGCGGCCCGGCGTTTCCGGGTTCTCGTCGATATTGACCTTGGCGATCGTCACCTGCTCGCCATACTGCTCTGAAAGCTCTTCGAGCGCCGGGCCGATCTGTTTGCAGGGGCCGCACCACTCCGCCCAGAAGTCGACGATGACGGGTTTGTCGGCGCCGACGACGTCGGACTCAAATGTGCCGTCGGTAACTGTCTTGGTCGCCATGTCTCTCGGCTCCTTTCTTCTGGCCGTTGCTCTTCTGGCCGTTGCGCGCGCCGCGGAGCGGTATCACGCGAATTGCGGCGCACAAGTAAGGCGGATCGCGGACGGGTCAACCGCGCCGCCCCAGCGGCGCCCGGCGCCTCGCGCAGATGTGCGCTTTTGGGGCGCGTCGGGAGCGGTCACCTGGCCGCCGCCAGCGCCTTTGCGAAAGCAGCGTCGATCAGCGCTTCGGGCAGGGGCATCAGCCGCGCTTCGAACGTCCAAAGCAGCGCCGCCTCGACCTTTCGCCCCGGAAACGCGGCTCGCAGGAGCGCCGCATAGGCGCCCATCTGGGCGAGATAGGCGGGGCTCGCGTCCTCGGCGCGGCGCGGCGGCGGCCGGTTCGTCTTGAAGTCGACGACCAGAACCCGGTCCGCCAGCACGGTGAGGCGATCGATGCGGCCGCTGATGCGCACCGCCCCGCGCGGTCCCTCGATGTCGCCCGCGATCGCCGCTTCCGCCCGCGCATCCGGCCCGAAGGCGTCGGCGAAGGCAGGATCGCCGATCACCGCCAGCGCCTCGCGCGCCCAGTCGCGCCGCGTCTCCTCCCTCGCGTCGGGCGCGAGCCGCGCGACAAGCCGCTCCGCCACATCCTCGCGCGCCGCGTCGGCTGCGTAGGGCAGGACCTCCAGCAGGCGGTGAATGACGCGTCCCCGCGCGATGGCGTCGCGATCGGCGGTAGGACGATAGCCGCCCTCCATAGAGGTTTCTTGATCGGCGAGGTCCGCAATCCGCGTAGGCGACAAGCGCAAGGGAGGACGCTCCGGCGCCGGCCGCCGCAGGAGATGCGCTGGCGGCGTCGCCGCAGCCTTCGCCCCCGCCGGCGCCGGCCGCCTCATTTCGGCTATCGAGTCGCGTACAAGTGCCGGGTCGCCATAGCGCAGGACCGGCGCCTCCCATAGCGTCCCCGCCGCTTCGAGGCCGGCGCCGTCGCCCGGCGCCTCTTTGAGTCGTTCAAAGGCGTCCCCTGCGAGTTGCGCCCATGTGCGTTTTTCAGGCGGCGCGTCGGCCTTCGCTTGCTTGTTCTCGATCCCGCAGAGATAAAGCCGGTCGCGCGCGCGCGTCGTCGCGACGTACAGCAATCGTCGGTACTCGTTGTAGGCGAGGCGCGCCGCTTCCTCTTTCGCCGCCTTGGCCGCCATTGGCGCATCGCCCGAAGCCGGCGGACGGATTGGCGTCGCCGCCCGGTCGGTCCCGATGAGAATGTGCTCCGGCTTCAGCCGCGGCGGCTTCTGCGTCTCGAGGACAAAGACGACCGGCGCCTCCAGGCCTTTTGATTTGTGTACGGTGGTGACGCTGACGACGTCCGCATCCTGATCGGACTCGCGTTTCGCCTTCGCGCCGCGCCCGACGATCCAGCGAATGAACCCGCGCAGGGACCGCGCTTCGGTCCGCTCAAAGGCGTAGGCCTCGCTTATGAACGCGTCGAGGGGTTCGCGCGAGGGGGCCCCGAGCCGGTGGAGGAGGCGCGCGCGCCCCGTCGCCGCGATATCGCCGCCGGGCGCGCCGTCAAGAATGTGCGAGAAAAAGGCGACAGGCCCGCGCGAAAGCCCGACGCGCCGCGCCGCCTCGAACCTGTCACGCCAATCGCCAGGGGCCCGGCCGTCGTCGCATGCCTGGCGCAAGGCCGCGCGCAGGGTTCCATTTCGTCCGTAGGCGATGCTGAACAGCATTTCTTCATCCGCGCCGAAAAATGGCGACTTTAGAGTCTCGGCGAGCGACAAATCGTCCGCCTCCGACGCGGCGGCGCGCGCGAACGACATGAGGTCGAGCGTCGCCTGGTCGTCGAGGAGGTCGAGAACGTCGGCGCCTGCGGTCGGTACGCCCGCCGCGGTCAGCGCTCGGATCGTCTCGGTGAACGCCGCGCCGCGGCTCTGCACCAGGATCATAATGTCCGAGGGCCGCATGGCGCGCGCCCCGCCCTCGCCATCCGGGACCGAGGCGCCGGCGAGAAGCTCCTGCGCCTTCGCGGCGACGGCGAGGGCGAGCCGGCGCTCGCGGCTTTCCTCGGTGACGGCGTCGAGGGGCGCGTCCCATGGGGCTGCGTCCTCCGCCTCCATCGCCGGCGTCAGCGGCCACAATTCGACGAGCCCCGGCTCCTCGTTGCGGCGCGCCTCATGCCTCAGCTCAAGCTCGTCCGAAAGGCCCTCGCGCGTTGCGCGATCGGCGAACAGGGCGTCCACGAACGAAAGGACCGGCGGCGTCGTGCGAAAGGAGAGCGTCAGCTCCACATTGGAGAAGGGCGCGGCGGCGGCGATGCGTTTGCCGAGGTCCTGGAGCTTGCCCTGGAACAGCTCCGCATCGGCGCCCTGGAAGGAGTAAATCGACTGCTTGGGGTCGCCGACGGCGAAGAATGTCCGTTGGCGCTCGGTCTTCGCGCCGTCGCCGGCGAAGAACTCCGGCAAGGGCGCCTCGATGACGTCCCACGAGCGAGGACTTGTGTCCTGCGCTTCGTCCACGAGGATGTGGTCGAGACCCTGGTCGAGCTTCCACATCACCCATTCGGCGCTTTCCCGTTCGCCGAGGAGCCGCGCCGCCCGCTCCACGAGGTCGTCGAAATCGAGCGCGGCGCGGGCGGCCTTGCGGCGATCGTATTCGGCCGAGGCGGCGCGCACGAGCTGCGCGAGCGCCGCCGCGTCGGCGAAGGTCTCGCGCGCCCGCATGGCGTCGAGGGCGCCTGCCAGCGTTTCCGTTATTTCTTCGGCGATGGCCTTCGCCTCTGGATCGACGGCGAGGACGCCTTTCGTCACGATCTTCGAATTCAACTCTTCTTTTTTGGTGAGAAGCGCATCGCGAAAGCCGTTAAATGCCGACAGCTTGTCCGCGTCGTCGCGCGCCGCAATCAATATCGGCTGGCGCTCCGTTGCGACGCTTCCGCCGTACGCCATGGCTTCGATGAGGCGCGCCAACCTGTTTTCGTCAATCGCCTGAACGGCCGCGCGCATGATGTCATCCGGAGGCTGATTGGCGCCAGCGCCAAGCGCGTCGAGAAGGCCCGCCTCGTATCCCGGATCAATGAGCGCCTCGCGGACCGCAGGCGCGGCGAGGGCGCGCGCCGCCATGTCGCGCACGCCGACCACGCCGCGTCCGCCGCCGTCGGGCGCAGCCGCGCCAGCGCCGTCTCGGCCGAGCCGGTCGATGGCGTCGCGCAGCGCCGGCGCCGTCTCCGCCGCGCCCGTCGCGACTGCGTCGATCGCCGCGCGCTGGAGCGCGGTTGCGTCCGCCTCCTCCAGCACCGAAAAGCCCGGCGCGACGCCGGCCTCCACGGGGAAGCGGGCGAGCAGCGCCTGGCAGAAGGAGTGGATGGTCTGAATCTTCAGCCCGCCCGGCGTCTCCAGCGCCTGGGCGAAAAGCCGCCGCGCGCGGCCGAAATCGTCCGTATCAAACCCATCGGCGAGTCCTGGCGCTAGGTTCTGAAGCGCGGCCCCGAGCCGGGCGTCGTCCATGAGCGCCCACGCGCCGAGAAGCTTAAACAGGCGGTCGGACATCTCCGCCGCCGCCGCCTTGGTGAACGTGATGCAGAGGATGCGCTCCGGCGGCGCGCCGGCGAGGAGAAGGCGGGCGACGCGATTGGTCAGGACGCGGGTCTTCCCCGAACCGGCGTTCGCCGACACAAGCGCGGAGCGGGCGGGGTCGGCCGCCTCCCGCTGCGCCTCGACCGTCTTTTCGAAAGGCGATTGGCTCACGCGTCGCCTCCGCCGGTTTCCTCGCCCGCGCCTGAATCCGCCCATTCGCGCCGCCGGGCGAGGACGTCATAGTCGCCGAACGGGTCCTTGAATTTCGGCCGCGGCTGCGAGAGATAGGGCGTTTCCGGATTGTCGAACGCCTCGATCAGCTCCTTCAGGCGGCGCGCGGCGCCTTCAATCCGCTCACTGAGCGCGCTCGCGTCTTCCGCCGAACGTCCAAAGACGCCGCTGTCTTTCTTGAGGAACACGAAGAATTCGAATCCGGCGATCTGCGCTGGGCCGATGTCCTTGAAGCCGCCTTCGCGCGCGATGAGGGCGAGGGCCTCTAGCTGCGGATTGAAGACGCCGCGCTCCTTCTCCGCGCCGGGGCGCGAGGATTTGTAGTCGACGATGTAGGCGCCGCCGTCCGCTTGCAGATCGATCCTGTCGGCGACGCCATAGACCGCGAAGGGCGGCGACACGCCCGGGAGGTGCGTCTCGCCCCGTCCTTCAATGACCGCCGGCCGGCCGCGCGCCCGCCGCGCCGCGTCATACTCGGCGAAGCGCGCGATGGCGCGGTCGACGGCATGGCCCCAGAGCGCGGCGTCCGCCCCGCCGCAGCCATAGGCCGGCGCAAGCGCATCGAAATCGGCCCGCATCGCCGCGGCGTTCGCGGGCGCGTCCCGGCGGCCCGCCAGCTCGAAGACTTTATGCATCAGGCTGCCGAGCTCGCGCGCGCCGAAGGCGGTCGCCGGGTCGTCGAATTTCTGAAGGTCAAGGATCGCGCTGGCGTAGATCGCGTAGGGATCGCGCAGCCATTTCTCGATGCGGGTCGCCGAGATCTTGCGCGGGCGGGCGTCCTTGGGCGGCCGCGGCGCCGGCGGCGCTAGTTTTGCCGGCGGCGCGTCTAGCGCGTCGAGGGCCTCGCTCCAGTCGGCGTAACGCGCCGAAGCGTCGAATGCGGCCGCTAGCGGCCCCGACGGAGTCTCAGACGCGTCGACGCCGTCGATGAGGTTTTTCAGCCTGACGAGCCAGCGTGAGGGCGTCGTCGGTCCGTCCCCGGAGCGCAAGGATCGCGTCAGCGTGACGGTCTTCGCCGCGGCGAGTTGGGCGAAGTCATGCGCCGCGAGGCCGATCCTGCGTTCTGGCGAGGGCAGGCCAATGGCGCGCCGCATGGCGCGCGACAGGAACGGATCTGCGCCGGCGTCGCCCGGCCAGACGCCCTCATTTAGGCCGCCAAGAACGATGACGTCCGCATGCTGAAGGCGCGCCTCCAGCGGCCCGAGGATGGCGAGGCGCGGATGCGTGCGCCCGCGCGCGCGCACGGTCGCGCCCGCAGCGAGGGCGAGGAACGCCGCCGGATAAGAGCCAGCGTCGATCACCGCATCGTCGCCCGACAGCGTTTCCAGGAGGTCCGCGATGAGCCGCGCCCCGACGACGCCGTCTTCGCCCGACCACAGCCGGTCCGCTGCGCCGGCGCCGGCGAGGCGTTCAGCCGCGTCCGCATGCGCCGTCAGGTAGTCTCCAAGCGGCGCGCGGGTCGGCCAGTCGTCCGTGAGCGCTTCAATCTTGCGCAGGACGGCGCATGCATTTTCATATTCGTCAGGATCAAGCGTTTTCCTGCCGGGCTTAGGGTTGAGTTTGTCTTCGAGGCGGGCGCGCATAGCGCCGAATGCGCCCGCGCCGTCAATCGGGGCCGGCCCCCTCAGCGCGCGATCGATCAGCCGCAAGGCGGCGCGCGACAGGCCGTCGGGCGCGCATAAAGGGTGGTCGAGAAGCGCCAGAAACCGCGCCGGGTCGTCCGCATGGGACGTAAACTCCGCTGCGAGCCGCAGATAGGTCCCGGCCTGCGTCGCGGCGAGCGGGGCGCCGGCGCTGTCGTCAATGTCGATCCCCCAGCGGCGCATCTTTCCGGCGACCCGCCGCGCAAGGTCGCGGTCCGGGGTGACGAGCATGGCCGTCGCGTCCGGCGCCTCGATCGCGTCCCGCAGACGCATGGCGATGGCCGTCGCTTCGGCGTCTTCGCGGGGCGCTTCGATCAGGTCGAAACCGTTAAGCGCGCGCTCGGCGACGCCGTCCGTTTTCAGCTCGCCCGCAAGCGCCCGCCAGTCGTCGGTGGCCGCGGCCGGCCGCAACGCGACGGACAGAAGCCGCCGGCGCGGCGCCTGGGCGCGATCATCCGCGCCATCATTTTCGCCGTCGGGCCAGCGCAAAACGTCCGCAGGCGAGATGTCGAGCCGGTCGAGCAGCGCTTTAAGGCCCGCCTGTGGATGGCCGTCATCGACGCTGCGCCAGCCCCGCCCGTCGAGGCCGGCGTCGAGGCCCGGCAGGACGACAGCGCCTTTTGGCGCGCGGGCGACGGCGGCGACAAGGCGCGCGACGGCGGGCGCGGACCCGGTCGTGCCGGCGATGATGGTGGGGGCGGCGGGCGGCGTCTTGCGCCACCTCTCGGCGAGCGCGCTGATAAGGCCTGCGCGCAGCTCGGCGGGATCGCTAAGGCCGCGCTCGGCGAGGTGCGCAGGCCAGGCCTCGGTTACGATGCGCAGGAAGGCGAGCGAACGCTCCCAATGGGCGGCGTGTTCGGCGGGCGCGGCGTCCTTCAGGGCGGCGAAGGGAATTTCCTCCGTATAAAGAGACTCAAGCAACGCAGCAAGCTCGCGCGCCGCGGCGAGGGCGGCGGGCCAGTTCTCCTGTCCGGCGAAGGCGGCTTCTTTGCGCGCGACGAGCCCGGCCAGCGCCATCAGCCGTTCGCCGGCCGACATCGCCGGCGGCAGGTCGAGTTCAAGCGCCGCTTCGCCGGCGCCTTCGACATCTCCGCCTTCCGCGCCGCTTTCCGGATCGTCGAGGTCGCCGAGCGTGAGGATGCGCGGCAAGAGCGCCGCCCCGCCGGCGGCCGAAGCGTCGGAGAAGGCGTCGGTCAGCGCGCGCGCGGCGCGGCGCGTCGGCATGTAGATGCGCACGTCGGCGAGCGCGAAGGGATTGGAGCGATCGACCGCGCCAAGAACGCCGCGCGCGAGCGCCGGCAGGAACGGGCGCCCCGCCTCAATGTTGAAAACGCGCGGGCGCGGGCTGTCGAACAGTGTCGTCAATCGGGCCTCTCGCGGCGGCGTCTCTCCCGTCGGAGTTTAACAGACGCCGCGCGCGAGTCGGCAAGCCGTCAGGGGCAATAGGCGCCGCCGAGTATGGCCCCGCCGGCGTCGCGCACCAGCACCGCGCAGGAGGCGCCCTCGGCGGGCGCGGCGATCCTGACCGGTCCGTCGCTTAGATTGAACTCAAGCGACGCGGCGGCGATATGCGCCGCTTCAAGCGTGCGGCCATTGTTTTCGCCGCCACGCACGCGGGTCGTTGCGCCAGAGATGATCTCGACGACCTCGATCGTCTCGGCGCCCGCGTCCGCCTGGTCGATCGAGACCGCATAGTGGGCGCCATCGGCTGCAAATGCGATCTGCAAGGGCGCGCCCTGCGCGGCGGCGGCGGCGTCGATGAGAGCGTTGACGGCGTCGCCCCGCGACCCGACCGTCTCTTCCCGGCCTGCGACCACCGCCTGCGGCGTGTAGACGCCGGCGGTTCCGCGCAGGCGCCGATTATACGCGCGCTGGCGCGCCGTATTGGCCGCCGAGGAATAAGGATCGCGCCATTTGCCCGCCGCGCCGACGCGGAGATCGTTCCAGTAATCCACATGCCATTGCAGCGAGACGACGTCGCGGCGGGCGGCGAGGCGCCGGAAATGCGCTTCGGCCGGCGGGCAGGATGAGCAGCTTTGCGAGGTGAAAAGCTCCGCGACCGGCGCCGCGTCGACGATGATCTCCTCGCTGGCGCGCGCGAGGGGCGCCGCGAGCGCGAAGACGAGCGAAATGACTGTTGAGATAGTAATGCGCATACTGACGTCCAACTTGCCTGTTCCCCCGATCCGATCCCAATCGATCATGCGCTCGGGCTCGGGCGTCCGGCAAAGCACGTTTCTTCACAAGCGCGGCTCCGGCGAACCAGGGTTGGCGATTACCAGGCGTCAGGCGGCGCCTGCCCGCAGCCGCGCTTCGGCTTCGGCGAGGCCCGCCGGGTCGCCCACATGCATCCAGTCGCCGTCATGGACGACGCCGCCGAAGCGGCCCGCTGAGGCCGCCGCGTCCCAGGCGAGGCGCAGGGAGAAAGGGCCGTCGGGGCCATCATCGACAACGCCCGGCCGTATGATCTGAAGGCCGGTATAGACGAAGGGCGCGGATGGCGCGTCGCCGCGATAGGCGGGCGCGCCATCTGCATCAAGATCAAAATCGCCTCTGCCGTCATAGCCGCTCGTACGCTCGCGCGGGACGAGCAGGAGAAGCGCGTCCATCGCCTCGTCGTCGAACGCGGCGGCGAGACGCGCGCAAGCTTCCTCGCCCGGACCGTCGAGGAGGATCGCATCCGTATTGGCGCAATAGACCGGGGCGTCGCCCAGCATCTCGCGCGCTTTTTTCAGGCCGCCGCCGGTTTCAAGGAGGAGGTCGCGCTCATCGGAGATTGCGATCCGCGGGGCATGACGGGCGGCGAGATGCGCCTCCATCTGGTCGGCGAGGTAATGGACGTTGACGACGGCGCGGTCGACGCCCGCCGCGGCGAAGCGGTCAAGCGTGTAGTCGATAAGGGCCTTCCCGGCGACGGGGATGAGCGGCTTCGGACGATCGTCCGTCAGCGGACGCATGCGCGTGCCGAGCCCGGCCGCGAGCACCATGGCGGCGTCAGGCGCCATCTTCATGCGCCGCCTCCGGCGCCGGCGAGGTCCGGCGCCAGGCGTTCGATGACTGCGCGCACAGGGGCGAGCGCCGGCGCAGCGATGTCGTTGCGGAAGTGCGCCTCGACCCGTGGCAGAAGGTCGGCGTAGCGCGGCTTGCCGTCGCGTTTCACGAGCCGCGCGAAAATCCCGAGAATCTTGGCGTTCCGCTGCGCGGCGAGGATGGCGCGCTCCTCCCGGAACGCGGCCTCGTCGAAGCCGTCGATATCCGCCGCAGATGAGCAGTATCGCGCAACCATCGCCTCGGCGAGGTCGGGCGCGACGTCGCGGCGCGCGTCCTCAAGGAGCGAGACAAGGTCATAGGCGGGGTGGCCATAGAGCGCGTCCTGGAAGTCGATGACGCCGACCCGCGCGACGCCATCGCGCTCCGGCAGCCAGATGAGGTTCTCCGCATGGAAATCACGCAAGACGACGGTCGACGGCGGCGATAGCCGGCCAAGAACCTCCGTCCACGCCTCTTTATAGTCGGCCGTCGCGCCTGCGTCCGTGGCTGAGCCAGCGCGGAAAGGGACGTACCAGTCGGTGAGGAGGTCCGCCTCCGCCGCCATGGCGACGGCGTCATAGTCGAGCATGGCGTAGGCGTCGGAGCGCGGCGGCGCGAGCCGCGCGCGGCGCAGGGCGACGAGCGCGTCTGTCGCTGCGGCGTAGAGGTCTTGTTCATTGGCGCCTGCCGGAATCGCCCGGGCGAAAAGATCGTCGCCGAGGTCTTCGATGAGCGCAAAGCCCGCGTTCGCGTCCGCGGCGATAACGTGGGGCGCGGAGAAGCCGGCGCCTTTGAGGAGCCGCGCGACGTCAAGAAAGGCATTGAGGTTCGGGCCGGCGAGGCGGGCGAGCGCATTGTAGCCGAGCGTTGCGCGGGCCTCCGGGTCGGCGTCCGGGGGGCACGCGGCCGCTTCGGCGCGCGGCGGCGCGTTCATCAGAAGCGCCCGCATCCCGTCTTTCCACAGCCGTTCATAGGAGCGCGTCGACGCGTCGCCGGCGAGGGGCTCGGCGCGCGCCTCGTCCCAGCCGGCTGCGGCGAGGAAGGCGGCGCGATCGTCGGCGCGGGGCCGGTTCAGGGCGTGCGCATTGGTCATAGGCGTCCGATTAGTCCGCCGAAGGGCTTGCCGGAGCGTTAACCGCGATTCCAGGAAGCGCGGCCAGCCGATCGCGCCACGCCGAGGCATCGCCGCGCAACAGCGCGCTGCGCCTGTCGCCGAGGGGCGAGAGCCGGACAAGCAGCGTCGACGCCGGCAGCCAGTCGGCGATCCGCTCCGGCCATTCGATGAGCGACACGCCGCCGTCCAGCGCGTCTTCAAGGCCCAGCTCCCAGACGTCGCCCGGGCGTTCCAGCCGATAGAGATCAAAGTGATGAATGGCGCAGTCCGACGCCTCGTATTGATGGACAAGCCCGAAGGTCGGGCTCGGCGCGTCCGGCGTACCCGTCGCCTCCGCCACATAGGCGCGCGCGAGCGCCGTTTTGCCGGCGCCGAGCGGGCCGGCGAGCGCGATGACGTCGCCGACGCGGCGCGCGCAGGCGAGGGCGCGGCCGAGCGCCTCTGTCGCCGCTTCGTCGGGCAGGTCGACGGTTGTTTCGAACATCGCCCCAAAACTAGGGTGCGCCTGCGGCCAATGAAAGGCGCGGGCGGCGAGAGGGATGACGGCGATGACGACTAGCTTAAGGCGCGCGGCGGCGGTGGCCGCGCTCATCGGGGCGGCGGTTTCGCTCGGCGCTTGCGCCGCGCGAACCGGGGTTGAGGGCGACGCCGCGTCTGACCCGCTCTCGGCGGCGGCAAAGCGCGGCATGGCCGCGACCGGCGCCAGGGGCCTTGCGATTGCGGCCATCCGCGCCGGCGACGTTGAGCGCGTCGAGGCGTTCGGCGACCGCAACGCCGCCGGCGATCCCCTGAGCGCCAACACCATCATGTATGCGGCGTCCATCACGAAGGCCGCCTTCGCCTATTACGTCCTGATGCTGGTCGATGACGGGCTGATCGATCTCGATACGTCAATTGCGGACTATCTGCCGAGGCCGCTGCCGGAATATGGCGACGCGGAGAAGTCTTACGCGCCGTACGAAGACCTCGCCGGCGATGACAGATGGCGCAGGCTGACGCCGCGCATGCTGCTCGCGCACGGTTCCGGGTTCAAGAATTACTATTTCCTGCCGCCGGGGCGCGACCTTAAGTTCATGATCGAGCCGGGCGCGCGCTACGCTTATTCCGGAGACGGATATATCCTGTTGCAGTTCGTTCTAGAGAAAGGCCTCGGCGTCGACGTGCGCGCCGGCATGCAGGCGCGCATATTCGATCCCCTTGGCATGGCGCGGTCGGACATGATGTGGCGGGACGACTTCGCCGAGAATCTCGCCGACGGCTGGACGGCGTCGGGCGATCCGGTTCCGCATGATGATCGCTCGAAGACGCGCGCCGCGGGCTCGCTGGATTCGACGATCTCGGACGTGGCGCGGCTCGCCGCCGCGCTCGTGCGCTGCGAGGGCCTTTCCGAAGCCGCGTGCGAAGAGCACTTCAGGCCGTCCATGCCGATCGTCACCGCGTCGCAGTTTCCGACGCTTCAGGAGCCCCTGCCGGAAGACGCGCGCCGCAAGGACCTCGCCGGCGCGCTCGGCGTCGTCGTCTTTGAGGGGCCGCAAGGGCCGGCCTTCTTCAAGGGCGGCCACAATGAAAGCACCGGCAATACGATGGTCTGCGTCAGGCGGAGCAGAGACTGCGTCGTGATTTTGTCGAACGACGTGCGCGCCGAAGCCGCTTTTCCGATGATTGTCCGCGAAGCTCTCGGCGAGACGGGCGCCCCATGGCGGTGGGAGTACAGCCGTCTGAGGTTCGTTGAATGACCGTCGTTACTCCGCAGCGACGTCGACCCTGCGCGCGTCGGGCTTATGGTGCTTACGGATGAATTTCGCCACCCGCGGTTGAATCTCGGTGCGCCAGCGCGAGCCGTTGAAGACGCCGTAATGGCCGACGCCCGGCTGAATGTAGTCGAGCTGCATCTCCGCAGGCAGGTTGATGCACAGATCATGCGCGGCCTGGGTCTGGCCAATGCCGGAGATATCGTCGTTCTCGCCCTCGACCGTCATCAGCGCGATGTCGGTAATGGCGCCGGGATCGACGACGTCGCCGCGATGGACGAATTTTCCGTCGGGCAGGGTGTGCTCCTGAAACACCTCGCGGATGGTCTGGAGATAGAACTCCGCCGTCAGGTCGAGGACGGAGAGATATTCGTCATAGAACGAACGATGCTTTTCCGCGCTGTCGCCGTCGCCTTCGACGAGGTGCTGGAAATAGTCGTAATGGGCGTTCGCGTGCCGATCGTGATTCATCGACAGGAACGAATAAAGCTGAACGAAGCCGGGATAGACGCGGCGCATGACGCCTGGATAGGGCGAAGGCACCGTGTAGATCATATTTCGCTCGAACCACTCGAACGGCCGCTCCTGGGCGAGGACGTTCGGCACGGTGGGCGATTTGCGGGTGTCGATCGGGCTGCCCATGATGGTCATCGACAGCGGCCGGGCGGGGTCCTTGCGCGCGGACATGACGGCGCCGGCGGCGAGGAGCGCCGGGCCCGGCTGGCACACCGCCATGGCGTGCGCCGGCCCGCCCATGGCGCCCATGAAGTCGATGAGGTAGTCGATATAGCCGTTGAGGTCGAACCGTCCGTAGGACAGCGGCGTCATGCGCGCGTTCACCCAGTCGGTGATGTAAACGTCATGGGACGGAATCATCGCTTCGACCGTGCCGCGCAGAAGCGTCGCATAGTGCCCGGAGAGCGGGGCGACAATCATCACTTTCGGGTCGGGTTCGGACGATCCCTTCGCTGAGGCGAGGGCGGCGGGATCGCGTTTAAAATGCAGGAGGCGGCAGAAATCGCGCGCTACGGCGGTTTCAATCGTCACCGGCACGGCGGCGCCGTCGACCTCAGTTTCGGAAATCTCCCAGGCCGGTTTCGGGTAGCGTCTGGTGGCATGTTCGAACACGTCAAGCGCCGCCGCCGACGTGCGCCCGAGCCAGCTCGCAGCCATCGGGTTAAACGGCGATCGCCAGAACTTCGCCCCGAGGCCTGCCGCGTACCGCGCCGGCGCCAGCAACTGGTAGCTGAATTCGTGGGCTGAATAGAGCATGGACAAACCTACGTATACGCAACGCCCTCCAGACCCATTCCGGCAAGAAACGCCCGCATCCCCTCACGGCGCGTCGGCCGACGAGACCATTGGACCTTCGCACGCGCCGCGCGTGCAAGGCAAACCCTGCAACGCTCGCCCCCGCCTACGACTTTAGTCGGATATTGGGCCTCAGACGTTAAGTTAGTAGGGGCGGAGGATGGTTAAAAGCCGCCGAAACCGGCCGCGTTCAACGCCAGCGAACCGCGTCTTCGAGCGTTGCGGCGATTTCGGCCGGCGTCAGCGAATCCTTAAGCGCCAACCGCGGCCGGCCCGTCCGGTCGACGACATAAAAAAGGCTCGTGTGATTGACCGTGTAGCCAAGCTCGGAATCTGGAAGCTGTTCCTTCGCGCCATACACTTTAAAGGCGCGTTTCGCCGCCTCAATCGCCTCAGCATCGCCGGTAAGGCCGATAATGCGTTCGTCGAACGAAAGATAGTCGGCGAGCGCCTCCGGCGTATCGCGCTCCGGGTCGACGGTGACGAAGATCGGCGTCACGTCGTCCAGCGTCTCGGGGTCCAGCTCCTCCAGCGCGGCGGACAGCCGGCTAAGGGCGAGGGGGCAAACATCCGGGCACGACGCGAACCCGAAATATAGGATCGCGATGTCGCCGGCGAAACTCGCCTGCGTCCTCGCTGCGCCATCCGCGCCAATAAGCGCGTAGTCGCCGGGAAACTGGTCGGTTAGCCTGATGACGCCCTCGGCAGGAAGGCCGCCGGCTCTGTCTTCGCCCGCGCAGCCCGCCATCGCCAGCGCCGCGACGGAGAGAAGCGCGGCCAGGGGCGCGGCCAAGCGGGCGACGCGGCGCGCGCGCGCGATATCAAAGCGTGGTCGTTCTGGCGCGGGCATGTTGAGGCGTCTCTCGTTTTGAAGGACTGGCTTTCGATCGCTACATAAGGCGCAGGCTCGACCGGCGCCAGCGGCGTTGGGACCCGGGCCCCGCGCCGGACGGAGGAGAAGCATCGTATGGTCGATCAGACCGCACCGCCAACCGCCGCCGGCGTTTCAACTGGCCCTGCGTCCGGCGATAACGCGGCGGCCTTGTCCCCCGCCACGCCGGGAAAACGCCGCGGCGGGGTATTCGGACTGTCGGTCTTCGACATTCTTGACCCGGCTGCGGACCGGGAGGCGGCCCGCAGATCGCTGCGCGGGCCGGTGCGGCTGCGCACCCTGACGACACTGCGGTGGCTTGCCGTCGCCGGCCAGACCTCCGCCGTTCTGATGGTGCATTACGCCCTTGGCTATCCTCTGCCGCTCGGGCTCTGCCTCGCCGCGATCGCCGCAAGCGCCTGGCTCAATCTTTTCACAACCCTCAGATTCTCGCCGCAGCACTATCTCACCGACCGGGAGGCGGCGGCGTCGATCGCGTTCGACATCGCCCAGCTGTGCGTGCTGCTTGGCCTTACAGGCGGGCTCAACAATCCCTTCGCGGCGCTGATCCTTGCGCCGGTGACGATCGCGGCGAGCGTTCTGCCGATGCGGGAGACGGCGTCGATCGGCGTCATCGCCTTTGTCGGCGTCACGGCGATGGCGCTTGCGCACCTGCCGTTGCCGTGGCTTCCGGCGGGGGGGCTCGTCTTCCCTCGAATTTATACGTTCGGCCTCTGGGTGTCGCTGTGCTTCGCGGTCGCGTTTTTCTCGATCTACGCCCACCGGATCGCCGCGGAAGCCGGCCAGATGAAAAGCGCCCTCGCCGCGACGCAGCTCGCCCTCTCGCGTGAGGAAAGGCTGGCGGCGATCGGCGGCCTCGCCGCGGCGGCGGCGCACGAACTCGGCACGCCGCTCGCCACGATCCAGCTCACCGCCAAGGAGATGGCCGAGGATCTGAAAGACCGCGAGGCGGCGGATTTCGACGCCCTGGAGGACGACGCGAAACTCCTCGTCAGCCAGGCGAAGCGCTGCCGCGAGATTCTCGGGCGGCTGTCGCGCCAGGACGTCGGCGGCGGCGATATCCTCGATCATGTGACGATCGATTTGCTGGCGAAACAGGCCGCCGACCCCATAGCCGACGGCCAGGCCGCCATCGCCATCGACCACCAGATCCTCGCCGCGCCCGAGGCTGGCCCGCCGCCAATGGTCCGCCGCCGGTCGGAGATCGTCTATGGCCTGCGCAATTTCGTGGAGAACGCGTCGGCCTTCGCCTCGACGAAGGTGCTGGTGGCGACCTCCTGGGACGAGGCGGAGATCGCCGTTTCGGTGCTTGACGACGGGCCGGGCTTCTCCGCGGAGGTGCTGGCGCGCCTCGGCGAGCCCTATGTGAGCGCGCGCGGCCGCTCCCGCGCCGGCGGCAAGGGCGGGCTGGGGCTCGGCTTCTTCATCGCCAAGACATTGCTGGAGCGCACGGGCGGGCGCGTCGCCTTCGGCAACAGGCGCTGGTCGTCTGTGGCGCCGGGGCTCGGCGGGGAGGAGGAGGCCGGCGCCTGGGTGTCCGTGGCGTGGCCGCGGCGGGCGATAGAGGCCGACGGCGCCTCGCCCTTCTCCGGCGGCGCTTGAGCCTTGCGCTCCCATATGTAAAGCGCAGGCATGCGGCGGTTTGGCGCTAAACCTTCCGCTGCGCCGGCGCGTAATCGGAATACGAAGCTGACAGGCGCAATATCGCCTCGTCAGGGGTGATTAGACGGGCCGCGCGCGACCCTCGCGGCCGGAAGGAGTTCTCGCCATGTTTGAGACTGAACCGGCGGCGGAAGAGGCTTTCGACCGCAACGCCGACCTGCCGGAGGACGCCTCCGTCCTTATTGTCGACGATGACGAGCCGCTGCGCCGCCGCCTCGGCAAGGCGATGGAAAAGCGCGGCTTTTCTGTCGCCCTAGCAGGCGGCGCGCGCGAGGCGATCACGCTCGCCAACGCCGCGCCCCCCGCCTTTGCAGTCGTCGATCTGAGGCTCGATGACGGCGACGGCATCCAGGTGGTGAACGCGATCCACGCCAAGCGCGAGGACTGCCGGGTCGTCATCCTCACCGGCTACGGCAATATCGCGACGGCGGTGGCGGCGGTGAAGGCCGGCGCGATCGACTATCTCTCCAAGCCCGCCGACGCCGACGACGTCGAAAAGGCGCTGCTCGCGCCCGCCGGCGAACGCCCGGAGCCGCCGGAGAACCCGATGTCCGCGGACCGCGTGCGCTGGGAGCATATCCAGCGCGTCTATGAGCTGTGCGACCAGAACGTCTCCGAGACCGCCCGTCGCCTCGGCATGCATCGGCGCACGCTGCAACGCATCCTCGCCAAGCGCGCGCCGCGGTAAAATATCCAAAAGCTCACGATACAGAGCAAAATCGAACGCCGCTGCGGCGAGAGGCCGCCGCGGCGTTCTTGCTTTGAGGCCCCGCCCGCCCTGCGATGAAACGCAGTTCTGAGGCGGTGAACGCCATTGACGGCGCCCGCGACCTCCTTAACGTCCGGCGATCGGTCGTTCGGGCGGCCGATCCGGGGCGCGCTTTCACTTTCGAGGACTGAGCATGAAGAAGAAGACACTGGCGCCGTTGCGCGCGACGGCCATGGCGGCGGGCGCCGCCCTTCTCAGCATGGCGGCCGCGCCCGGCGCGCAGGCGCAGGATATCTCGCTTCCCTATGAGAAGTTCACCCTCGACAACGGATTGCGCGTCATCGTCCATGAGGACCGCAAGGCGCCATTGGTGGCGGTGTCGATATGGTACCATGTGGGCTCCAAGGATGAGCCTGAGGGCAAGACCGGCTTTGCGCACCTCTTCGAACACCTGATGTTCAACGGCTCGGAGAATTATGACGGCGAGTGGTTCCTGCCGCTGGAGGAAGTCGGCGCGACGGACCTCAACGGCACCACCTGGTTCGATCGCACCAACTATTTCCAGACCGTGCCGACGCCGGCGCTCGACCGGGTCCTGTGGATGGAATCGGACCGCATGGGCCATCTTCTCGGCGCAGTGACCCAGGAGAAGCTCGATAACCAGCGCGGCGTCGTCCAGAACGAAAAACGCCAGGGCGACAACCAGCCGTACGGATTGATGGAGTATCAGACCCTCGCCGGGCTCTTGCCGGCGGGTCATCCGTATGCGCACACCACAATCGGCTCGATGGCGGACCTCGACGCGGCCTCCCTCGACGACGTCAGGGATTGGTTCAAGGAGTATTACGGCGCGGCGAACACGGTGCTCGTCCTCGCCGGCGACATTGACGCCGCGACCGCGCGGCGGAAAGTCGAGAAATATTTCGGCGACATCGACGCCGGCCCGCCCCTGTCGAAGGTGCGCGCCAACGCGCCGAAACTCGACGTCAACAAGCGCGAGGTCATGTACGATCAGGTGCCGCAGGCGCGCATCGACCGCAACTGGGTGGCGCCCGGACGGACGACCCGCGAGGCGGCGCTCCTCACCCTCGCCGCGGAGGTGCTCGGCGGCGGCAAGACATCGCGGCTCTACAAGAAGCTCGTTTACGACCTTGAAGTCGCGACGAGCGCAACGGCGAGCAATCAGGGACAGGAGCTGATGAGCTTCTATTCCGTCACCGTCGACGCCAAGGCGGACGCAGATCTCGCTGAGGTCGAATCCGAAATGGAAGGCGTCGTCGCCAGTTTTCTTGCGCGCGGACCGACGGTCGCCGAACTGGAGCGCGCCAAGACCGCCATCGAGGCGAGCGTCGTGCGCGGGCTTGAGAAAGTGGGCGGCTTCGGCGGCAAGGCGGTGACGCTGGCGCAGGGCGAGCTTTACGCCGGCGACCCGGATTTCGTTCTCACCTGGCTTGACTGGATTCGGGAGGCGAAGCCGGCCGACGTCCTTGCCGCGGCGCGCGACGTGATGAACGCCGGACATTATCAGCTTACGGTCCTTCCCTACCCAGACTACAAAACTGCGTCGAGCGCAGTGGACCGCGCCGCCGGCTTGCCTGCCGTGCCGACCTCGCCTGACCTCACCTTTCCCGACGTCCAGGAGGCGACGCTGTCGAATGGCGTCAAGGTCGTTCTGGCGGAGCGAAACGCCGTTCCGGTGGTCAATGTCTCGGTGCAGTTCGACGCCGGCTACGCCGCCGATGCGGCGATGGAGAACGGCAAGCTCGGCCTTGCGTCCTTCACGGGCGCAATGCTCGACGAAGGCGCCGGCCGCATGAGCGCGATTGAGATCGCCGAAGAGCTTGAAGGGCTCGGCGCGACGCTCGGCACGGGCTCGACCCTCGACACAACGGGGGTCACCATGTCGGCGCTTGCGGCGAAGCTCGAACCCTCGCTTGCGGTGCTCGCCGACGTCGTCCGCCGGCCGACCTTCGACGAGACGGAGCTTGAAAAGCTCCGCAGCCGGTGGATCGCCAGCATCGCGCAGGAAAAGGCGAACCCGGTGCAGCTCGCCCTGAGGCTCCTGCCGCCGGAGATCTACGGCGCGGACCACGCCTATGGCGTGCCGTTCACCGGTTCAGGCACGGTTGACTCAATTGAATCGCTGACGCGCGAGGACCTCGCGCGGTTCCACGATACCTGGCTGAGGCCGTCGAACGCCACGATCTTCGTCGCGGGCGACACGGACCTGGATGAGATAACGCCGCTCCTTGAACGCGCGTTCGGCGACTGGCGCGATCCCGCCGGCGCGACCCCGACGAAAAATGTCGCCGCCGTGGAGCGCCCGGCGCAAGGCAAGGTCATCATCGTCGACAAGCCGGGCTCGCCGCAGTCGCTGGTCCTCGCCGGCCACGTCGCGCCGCCGACGGGCGCGGAAAACAATATCGCCATAAACGCCATGAACGACATTGTCGGCGGCCAGTTCACCGCGCGCGTCAACATGAACCTGCGCGAGGAGAAGGGCTGGGCCTATGGCGCCTATACGTTCCTTCAGGGCGCGCGGGGGCAACGGCCCTATCTCGTCTACGCGCCGGTCCAGACGGACAAGACGAAGGAATCGATCGCTGAAATCGTCCGGGAGCTGAACGCCTACAAGACGACGAAGCCGGCGACGGGCGAGGAGCTGACCCGCGCGGTCGCGAACAATGTGCGCTCGCTTCCGGGCTCGTTCGAGACGGCGGGCGCCGTCCTGTCGAGCCTGACGTCTTCGGCGCGCTACGGGCGTCCTTATGATTATCCGACGAGCCTCAAGGCGCGCTATGACGCGCTTGATCTCGCCGCCATCAAGGCCGCTGCGGACGAGGTCGTACAGCCGGAGAGCCTTGTCTGGGTCATCGTCGGCGACCGCGAGAAGATCGAGGCGGGCGTGCGCGAGCTTGATCTCGGTCCCATTGAGACGGTGAAGCTCGCGGACCTTTAAGTCGCGTCGGATTTCTCCTCTGGCCTAATGGAGCGGCGAATGCGCAAGGAGTTCGATGGCGGCGTTCTCCTGCGTAGGTCCGGTCCTGCTTCGGCGCCAAAGGTAATTTGCGTCCATGGGTTCGCCGATGACGGCGCTGCGTTTGCAGGACTCGCCGGTACGGCGCTCACCGCCCGCTTTGAGCTTGTCGCCCCCGACCTGCCGGGGTTCGGGGCGTCTCATCCGTTTGCGGATGACGCCGCCACGATCTCCGCCTTTGCCGACCATATCGTCGACCTCGCGGCGCGCATCTCTCCGTCCCGGCCGGTTGCGCTCATCGGCCATTCCATCGGCGCCGCAATCGCGATTGAAGCCGCTCTGCGGCGACCGCGCGCCATCGCCCATGTGATGTCGATCGAAGGCAATCTGACGGAAGAGGATGCGTATTTCTCAGGTCGGGCGGCCGGCTATCGTGATCCGGCGGCGTTCAAGAGAGACTTCGTTGCGGATATTGAACGCATGTCGGCCGAACAGTTGACGCCGCTGCGCTATGTTGAGGCGGCGCGCCGCGCGCGCGCGAAGAGCATGTGGCGGCTCGGACGCGACGCGGCGGAGAAAGGCCGTAACGACGGTTTCGGCGAGGCGCTTCTCTTGCTTTCCTCAACTGGCGTTAGCGGCCTTTATCTATGGGGTCGGCGCAACGCCCCGGCCGCGACCGCGCGCTTTGTAGACGAACGATTGGCGGCGTCGAAGGTCCGTGTGCGGGAGTACACTCAATCCGGACACTGGAAGATGATTGACGATCCGGACGCGACCGGACGCCTTGCGGGCGAAGCGTTTGCGCGGCTGGCGGCCTAGAGCGCTTCGCGGATAAATGTGCGCGGTTATCCGCAGAAAAAGCGCGGCGAAATAACAAACTAGAGCCGCATTCCGATTCTAACGGAATGCGAAAAGCTCTAGAGCCTTCTGCGTTCAGATTGAGCCGCCCAGAAGGCTCTAAGTTATTGACCCTGCGGGTTGCGACGCGGTTGACGGAAGGGAGCCGTCAACGGCGAACCGTTAGGTCCTTGACGGACCTAACTCGCCGCAACCCTCTCTAGCCACGGGCGTAGCGCCGGGGCTTTTTCTTATTCGACTAAAGACCGCCGCACTCGGAGGAGGATTGGACGGGTTCTACATTGTAGGAGAGAGACCTCCATGCTTGGACCATCGGACTGGTTCAGACCCCAAGCATGGAGGGTTTATTTGCGCGCGCGGCGAGCCGCCTGACCCTCATTTTGCGGGGGCGATCGTGGCCGCGCCGCCATTGCGACTACGAACGCCGCAAATTGCGCGCGCCCCGAAACGCTTGAGAAACGTGTTTTTGACAATCTCGTCGCGTGAGGCTTGAGCGAACGGGGTCGCAATGAAGTCGGTTTCTGTTGTCCGCGTTTTGGTTTGCGGCGCGTTCGCCGTGGCGTGCGACGCCGCCGCCCCGGCCGACCCGTTACGCGAGGCGTTCCTCGACGCGTGTCAGGTTAATCCGGATCAGGTGAGAATCGAAGAGCAATCGAACGGCCGGGTCACGACCGAGTCATACTGCAAGTGCGCGTATGACAAGACGATGCGCGGTCTCTCCGAACAGGAGCGATCGACCGCTGCGTTCTATCTGCTCGTCCAGGTGGGCGTTGATGAAAGGGACGCCAAGCGCCGCCTTCCCGCCATCGACTATTCAGCGATGGGCGCCGCTTCCGCCGCCATCGGCAGGATGACGCAGCAATGCCGGACGCGTTGAGCTAAAGCCTTTCGTTCGACCTCGCCGGCGAGGCCAACAAAGGCTCCCGCCTACTCAATCACCACAGCTGTTCCGGATACGGACACCATCATCATCGAGCCTTTCTCGCCGATAACCTCATAGTCGAGATCGACGCCGACGACGGCGTTCGCGCCGAGGCGGTGAGCCTCCTCTTCAAGTTCGCCGAGGGCGACCTCGCGGGCTTCGCGAAGGGATTTCTCGTAAGAGCCGGAGCGGCCGCCGACAATATCGCGCACGCCAGCGAAGAGATCGCGAAAGAGGTTGGCGCCGAAGATCGCCTCGCCCGTGATGACGCCCTTATAGTCGCGGACCTGCCGGCCTTCGACGCCGGGCGTGGTTGTGATGATCATGGGGTCTCCTCCCTTCGCGTTTCTTCGCTTTCCATATGGCGCTTCGCAGGGCGCTGAACAGATCGCGGCGCGATCCGTCCAGCGCTTTTTTAGCTCCGATTGTCGAGCTGCGGGCGCACCGCGACGCGGCCTGCGCGCGTAATGCGATACGGTCCGCCATCGGATGAGGCGACAAGCCGGCGCTTGCGGAGTTTCCTGAAAACCCCGAGCGAGCAATCGGCGAGGGTCCACCCCTCTCGTGAGACGCAGTTCACTTCGACGATTTTGCCCTTGTCGTCTTTCTCGACGAGGACGGCGCCGCCGCGCGCCAGGACGTGCAGCGTGCGCTGCTCCGCTCTTGAAATGTTCATGGGAAAGCCTGTCGGCTGAAAAGAACGAGGCGCGCGAAAGGACGTCCTTCCGCGCGGGGGCGTTACAATTCAGCGGGCGACAAGCTCTGACATAAAATCTCCAAAAGCGCTTATAGCGGCATCAACGCGTCGACGCCAGCGCGCCGGAAAGCTCAGAAAAAACCCGCGCGCTGGGCCGACTGGCGGGCGAAGCGCAGCGTCAGCGCCTTCCTGCGGGAGGCGGGCAACGGGCGCGGCTCGGCGCGCCGCAAGACCGCCGCCCCGAACCCGTCCCCGACAATGAGGCCCTCGCTTGCGGGCAACAGGTCGCGCGGGAACGCCGCGTCGACGGCGAAGAAAAACTCGTCGCAATACTCAATATACTGAGGCCACTTATGGTCGGCCTCGAAATCGGCGCGGCAGGACTTCACTTCCGCCACGATGAGGCGGCCCTTTTCGTTGAGGCCTGCGAGGTCAAGCCGCCGACCGGTGGGAAGCTGAAACTCAGGAAGGACAGCGAGCCCCATGTCCACGAAGAGCCGCGCAACGCCGCGCGTGATGTCCGCCGTCACGTCGGGTCGCGCGCCGGACGTCGCCGCTGGGGCGGTAAGCGATGATTTTGGCGTCAGGAGCGAGGGCGTCATGCAAGCGGAGGCGGCTGGCGAAGATATGAGTTCCGGTTTTGTTCATTCGACGGCCTCAGGCCGGCCGCGTCAAGGCCCGACCGCCGGCCCCCGCGCCCTTGGGCTCGCGACGGCGTGCGCAGGGGCGGTCGGCGCGCTCGCGCTTCTCGCCGCAAAAGGCCTGCCGGAGCTTTGGCCGGCGGAACTTGTGATAAGCCTCGCGCCCCAGGCGGCGCTTGTCGCCGGCTCGGCGCTTTTGCTTTCCGCGTTTTTTCGAAGCTTCGGGTTGGCGGTGGGCGGACTGGAGTTGGCCGCCGCCGCCGCGCTGGCCTTGCTTGACGGAATTCCGCCCGCGCCTGCGGCGCCTTCGGAGGGCGGCGCGACGATTGTCTGGGCGAACGTCTACGGGAGCGGCAGGGCGGCCGCATCGGTCCTCGACATTGCGATTGAGGCGGATGCGGATTTTCTCGCGCTCGCCGAAGCGCCTGAAAACGACTCCGCGGCGTTGGCGCTGGCGCGCGCCGCATTTCCGTACGAAGCCGCGCCGAAACGGGAAACCGGCGTCATTCTGTTATCCCGAACGCCGCTCAGCGACGCGCGCGCGACCTCATACAGGTACAAACGATCCGTGGCGGCCCGCGCTGAGATAGGCGGAGCGCCCATAGACCTCGTGGCCGTGCATCTGCCCACGCCAACCTCGCCCGGCGGACAGTTCTGGCGACGCCGTTTCTGGGAGGAGACGGCGGCGCTCCTGCGCCCGGGCGCGCCGACGGTCTTGGTGGGCGATTTCAATGCGACGCCTTGGAGCCCGCTGGTGCGCGAACGCATTGGCGGCTTAGGGTTCGCGCGCGCGTCGATCGGCGCGTCGCCGACCTGGCTGTCGCGCCTGCCGGGCGTCGGCCTGCCGATCGATCACGCATTCGTCTCGGGCGGACTGACGGCGTCGGCGCGGGTCGCGTCGCGCGTCGCCTCGGACCACTATCCTCTGGTCGTCAGGATTGGCGCGCGGGACGCGCTGCCTAACCCTGCTGCTCCGGCAACCGAACAACAAGGCCGTCAAGGGCGTCAGTCACCGTAATTTGGCAGGAAAGCCGCGAATTGTCCTTAGGCTCATAGGCGAAGTCGAGCATCGACTCCTCCATGCTCTCGCGCTTGCCAGTTTTGTCCAGCCAGTCCGGATCCACATAGACATGGCAGGTCGCGCAGGCGCACGCCCCGCCGCAGTCGGCGTCGATGCCCGGCACCATGTTGCGGACCGCCGCCTCCATGACCGAGACGCCGGCCTGCGCCTCCACGACATGCTCGGCGCCGTTGCTCTCGATGTAGGTAATCTTCGCCATGGGCCTTTTTCATCCGCCCGCGCGGGATCGTTCGATTGCGCGCTGGGCCTTACAATAACGACTTCAGGTCTTGCGACGGATCAGCGAGCGCGTCCAGATCGATGTTCCCGCGCGCGGCGATGAGCCGCTTGCCCACCAGGAACGCCGCCGGGTCGTTGATCGCGTCCACCGACTGCAGGGCGCCGTTTAGCGTCGTCCAGACCGAAAAGCTACGCCCCGCCGCGCCGGGGCGGATGACCTCGGCCATGCCCGGCGTTTCGTTTGGCGGCCGCGCGCCGGCGGTCTGGAGCTTCACGTCATACTGGTCTGACCAGAACCAGGGCAGTGCGTCATACACGATCGGGTCTCTTCCGGCGGCGGCCCGCGCCGCGTTCGTCCCCGCCGCCTTGCCCTGCTCGATGGCGTTCGGCACGGATTCCAGCCTGAGGCGGCGGCCGTAAAAGGGCGAGGGGAAGTTGGCAACGTCGCCGGCCGCCCAGATGGCCGGATCGCTCGTCAGCGCGGTTTCGTCGACAAGGACGCCATTGTCGCAGTCGAGGCCGGCGTCCGCGGCGATCCCCTGGTCGGGCGCCGCGCCGACGCCGACAAGCACGGCCGCGCAGGGAAGCCTCGATCCGTCGGTCAGGCGGACGCCTGAAACCCTTGCGTGCGTCGTTTCGATTTCCTCAAGGCCCGTCCCGAGCCGCAAGTCGACGCCTTCGTCGCGATGGAGGTTCGCGAAGAACGCCGACACGGCCGGTCCGGCGACGCGTTTCAAGGGCTGGTCGGCGATCTCAAGGACCGTCACGTCGCGGCCGGCGGCGCGCGCCACCGCCGCCACCTCAAGGCCGATATAGCCGGCGCCGACGACGACAATCGTTCCGTCCACGTCCAGTATCGCCCGCAACGCGTCGCTGTCCTTCAGCGTACGCAGGTAAAAGACGCCTTCAGCGTCGGCGCCCGGCAGCGACAGCCGCCGCGGCGGCGCGCCGGTGGCGATGATAAGGCGGTCATAGGCGATTTCTGCGCCGGCTTCGTCCGTCAGCGTCTTGCCGTCGCGGTCGATCGCGACGATGCGCCGGCCGAGGTCCATCTCGATGTCGGCGCTCTCATAGAACTCGGCGGGCTTCAGGTGCAGCCGGTCAATCTCGAACTCGCCCTTGAGGTACGCCTTCGACAGGGGCGGGCGCTGATAGGGCGGCGTCGCCTCCGCGCCAATGAGGCGGATGCGGCCCTCAAATCCTTCCTGGCGGGCGCTGGCGGCGGCGGAAAGGCCCGCTTGCCCGGCGCCGATAATGGCGAGCGTTTCGGTCATTAGAGGGGCACCTATAGCTGTGGACTAGGCGGTCAAGATAATTCCGTTTGCTTGCTGGCTAGAACGCGCAGACACGTATTTATGTTCTTGTTTTGTTCACTTTTGCGTGGTTTTGTGTCGGAAAGGAGACGCAAGAAGGTACATTTTGTACCCGAATTCCTATCTTTATAGGGGCAAGTGACGCTCTGAAGGCGTTATCGATCGAAAGCAAGTTGGTGTTTCTGAAGCCGGCTTGAAAGGCAGGTACGGGGATCTGGAATGATTAACATTCAAACTGCTGCCAGACGGATTTGTGAAAGAGGCGCATGGCAAGTTTCGAACCTTGCGCTGCAAAAGCTTCTATATCTGGCGCACATGGTTCACCTCGGACGCGGCTTGGGTGAGCTGGTGCCAGGGCGTTTCCAAGCTTGGGATTATGGGCCGGTCGAGCCGTCATTGTATCATCGGGTGAAAATATTCGGCGACGAGCCGATTTTGGACGTCTTCTATCAAGCCGACCGAAATGTTACCGGGTCTGAAGCCAGAGTTATCGACGAAATTTGGTCTACCTTTGGCGAAAAAGGCCCCGGCGAACTCGTTGCAATAACTCATTGGGATGATGGCGCCTGGGCCAAACATTATATTCCCGGCCAACGCGGCATCGTAATTCCAAATGCGGATATTATTGATGAGTACCACAGACGAACCCGGTAATGGACCCGCCTCTGGTGCTGAGACGACTGATCTCGAGAAGATATCTAGTACGACTTCCGTAACGCCAATTGACAGAAGCGCGGCTAACTTGGAGCGGCTTTATCAGAGTGAGCGAGACGGTCGGAAGAAGGACCAGTTCTACTTCATTCTAGGTGTTGCGATTCTTGTCGATGGATATGTGGCGCAATTCGCCGGGCACGGATTTTTGTTGATATTCTTGCTGCAGATTGCGGCGTTACTCGGACTTGCCAAGCATTTGGAAGTTTCCACGATCATTGTGCCGCTTGAGAATCTCTTCAACGTGCTCATGAACCGAATAAAGGGTCGCAAGGGCCGCGAAGACGAATAAGTGACTCGGTCTTCGCAGCGGCGCATGCCGATAGTGTAATTGAACTTCATGTTAGGACTTTCCTGCCGGTTCGAGCAGGTGTCCGAAGATCCAATTCCCTAGTTTGTGGGACGATTGGCTCACGTCCCCCCCCCAAACTGGACAGGGCGCGCCAGGTACGCCTAGTCTATCCTCAATAAATCCAACGGGATGCGCGCCCGGCGCGGCGGATCGCGGCGCCGGGATTTCTTTGCCGGGGAGTGGGCCGGCGGGTCAGCGTCCAATCACGCAGCCGACGCTCGAGGGGACTTCATGGACGGTTTGCAGGGCTTTATCGAGCTGACGAACGCGCTCGTCTGGGGGTCCGACGCGATCGCCTATCCGCCGGTCCTGATCCTGCTTCTGGCCACCGGGCTCTACCTCACCGTGCGGCTCGGCTTCATGCCGATCATCCGCCTGCCCTACGCCGTCGGGGAGTTGTTCCGGAAGCGGGACAGCCATGAGGAAGGCGACGTTTCGCCCTTCGGCGCGCTGATGACCGCGCTCTCCTCGACCATCGGCACCGGCAATATCGCCGGCGTCGCCGTCGCCATCGCGATTGGCGGCCCCGGCGCGGTCTTCTGGATGTGGATGACGGCGCTTGTCGGCATGGCGTCGAAGTTCGCCGAGGGCGTCCTCGCCGTGAAGTATCGCGAGGTCGATGAGGCGGGCCGGCACGTCGGCGGGCCGATGTACTACATCAAGAACGGCATGGGGCCGAAATGGGTGTGGCTTGGCGGGGTCTTCGCCGCATTCGGCATTCTGGCGAGCTGGGGCACCGGCGCGTCCATCCAGTCGAATTCGATCGCCGACGCCCTCAACCAGACCTATGGTATTGCGCCATGGGTGTCGGGCATCGTGCTCGCGTCCGGCGCCGCGGCGGTCATTCTCGGCGGCATTCAGCGGATCGCCACCGTCGCCTCCAAGCTCGTGCCGGCGATGGCGCTCGGCTATCTGACCGCAGGCCTTATCGTCATCGCCATCAATATCGATGCGGTGCCGGCGGCGTTCGGCCTCATCGTCTCGCAGGCGTTCGGCATAGACGCGGCGAAGGGCGGGTTCGTCGGCGGCCTGTTGCTGCTGTCGATGCAAAAGGGCGTCGCGCGCGGCATCTTTTCGAACGAGGCGGGGCAGGGCTCCGCGCCCATCGCCCACGCCGCCGCCAAGAACGACGATCCCGTCAATCAGGGCATCGTCGCCATGCTCGGCACCTTTATCGACACGCTCGTCGTCTGCTCGATTACCGCGCTCGTCATCGTCACGGCGGGGATCATCCCGGAGGCGTGCGAGCCATTCGTGCGCGAGTCGCTCATCACGTTGCCGGAAGGGTGCGAGACCGGCGCGCCGCTCACGGTCGCCGCGTTCGAGAACTCGCTGCCGGGAATCGGCCAGCACATCGTCGCGATCGGCCTTGCGGTCTTCGGCTTCACCACCATTCTCGGCTGGAGCTATTACGGCGAGCGCTGCTCGGAATATCTCTTCGGGGAACGGAGCGTCGTCCCGTTCCGCATCTCGTGGATTGTGGTCGTGCTCGGCGGCGCAAGCGTCCTGATGCTTGAGGAGGGCGGCGCGCTCGTTGACGTCGTCTCGCTCTTCTGGCTGGTGGCCGACACGCTGACGGGGCTCATGGCCGCGCCAAACCTTATCGCGCTCCTGGCGCTGTCGCCGCTGATCGCGCAGATGACGAAGGAGTACTTCGCCAATGCGCAGCGCGAGGCGGGGCGGAGCGCCGCGGAACCAGGCGAAGCGTGACTTCGCTGGGTGCGTAAGCGCTCGCGCCTGAATTTTAAGTATTGCTTTTCGTCAATAGTCGCCGTCGTCAAAGGACGGCGGCGTTTTCCTATCAAACATTTTCGACGAACTGGCGCAAACGCGCGGCGGTTGATCTCGCAAGCGCGTCAACGGCGCCTTATCTCCCGCGCCAGACGAGGGCGCTTTTTTGGGAGTATCTTGATGCGGAATATTTTTATCCTGGGCTTAGCGATGGCGCCGGCCGTGGCGTTTGCGCAGACAGGCGGCGACGATACGCCTGGCGTCTACGCGCGCGTCTCCGGCGGCGTCAGCTTCACGCCCAACATTGACGTGTCGCGGACCTTCGACCCGACGGTTGTCTTCCTGAACCCGCCCCCCTCGAGCCTGGAGATTGAAACAAACCCGGACTGGTCCGTGGGCGTAGCGGCGGGCTACGACTTTGGCGGTCCGTTCCGCGCGGAGGTTGAGTATCGATACATCCGCGCCGGCGTCGAACAGGTGGCCGCGCTCGATGGGTTTGACCCGGCGATCGGCGGCGTTCCCGCCCCGCTGCCGGTGGATGAGGGCGGATTTGGCGTGAATGCGGTCCTGGCGAACGCGGTCTTCGCGCCGCGCACTAAAATCGGGCCTTTTCAGCCGTTCGCCAGCGCCGGCGCCGGCGCGGCCCGCGTCGCCGAACGCGGCGGCTTCACCTTCGGCCTCCTGGGCGATCGGACAGATTGGGCGCCGGCGTTCCAGGGACGGGTAGGGATCGCGGCGCCGGTTTCCGACAGCGCGCGCGTCTCGCTCGACTACTCCTACCTCAGGACGCTTGACCTTCAATTTGGGGCCGATGGCTTCCCCGATCCCGGCGGCGCGGCGGTCCGGGAGGAGGTCGACGGGCTCGGGATTTCGACCGTCAGCCTCTCGTTTGAAAAGCGTTTCTGACCTGTCGCGTCGACCAATGCGCGGCGCCTGGGCATTTCGGGGCCTCGGCGCCGCGCCCGCCAATATGTGAATTGAACCGCGCTTCCCGCTGCGCTGCGGCGCCGCTATGATGCGTCGCGTTGCGTTAGGAATTTTCGCATGGAGTCGCGTTTGGCGATGAGTTCGGACCGGGCGCAGGTGGCCGCGGGGGTCTTTGGCGCGCTTCTGTTGGCGGCGGCGCCGGCCGCGCGGGCGCAGGAGGCGGCCCCGGACGGAGTGAAGGACTGGTCGCTCTACGCCCGCTTCGGCGTCGGGGCGTCGTTCGTGAACCGGCTCGACCAGGATCTCGTCTACGATTCACGGCTTGCTTTCATCGCGCCGCCGCCCGATCGGCGCGTCTCGGATTTCGATGCGGCCGCGTCGCCTTCCGTCGCTATCGGCTTTTCCTACCCGTCAGGCGCGCGCACCGAGCTTGAATACCGGTTTCTGAGGCCGCCCTTCGACAGCGTACGCGAATTCGGCGGGTTCGATTTCATGACGGGCGGCTTCGGAGCGGTCGACGTTACGCCGGCGGAGAACTTCGCCGCGCATTTTCTGATGTCGAACGCCTATTACGAAGTGGCGCGCGCCGGGCGCGCCGGGTTCTTTATCGGCGCCGGCGTCGGCGGCGGTTTTTTCAATAACGGGCTTGGCGCGCGCGACGCCGCCTTCGCGTATCAGGGCCGCGGCGGGGTGTCCGTCGACATCACCGAAAAGGCGAGCGTGTCGATGGAATATGTCTATCTGCGCACGCGGGACGTGGTCTTTGGGCCCGACCGCCTTGGCGAGGGCGACCTCGGCGTGCAGGCCCTCGGCGAGCCGTTCGTGATGTCGACGGCCAACGCCTCGCTTCAGCTAAAGTTCTAAGAGCCTGTTTGAGAATGGCCGCGAGCGCTACGGCCCTTGAGGTTTAACTGTCACGAGCGCGAACGCCGGAGATATGCCGGACCGCCGCCGCCTCCGTCTCGCTGCGCTCGACACCTCCCCCATTTCATGGGGGAGGTTGGGTTCCGCGGTCCTCGCTATGCCCTTCTTCCCCCGCTTCCGGGGGAAGTCCCGCGAAGCGGGGGTGGGGGTGGGTCCTGTCGTCTCGGCGCGAGAGCTCGTTTTCACGGGCTTTACTCAAGGCGCGCGCCGACGTCGGTCACTCAGGGACATTGGCGGCCATTTCAAACGGGCTCTGGCCGTCCGACTTTCGTCCGACCGGATGCCCCCGCCCCTTGCCCGGCGGCGCGAAGGCGTTACGACCGGCGGCGACCGTTTCAAGACATTTGAGGAGAAATTCGATGGCCCGCAGAAAGCTCGCGATGATCGGCTCCGGCATGATCGGCGGCACGCTCGCCCATATCGCCGCCCAGAAGGAGCTTGGCGACGTCGTCCTGTTCGACATCGCGGAGGGCATTCCCGATGGCAAGGCGCTCGACATTGCCGAAAGCTCGCCGGTCGACGGGTATGACTCTGCGCTTCGCGGCACGCAGGACTACGCCGACATCGCCGGCGCGGACGTCTGCATCGTGACGGCCGGCGTGCCAAGGAAGCCGGGGATGAGCCGCGACGACCTTGTGGGCATCAACCTGAAAGTCATGAAGGCGGTGGGCGAAGGCATCGCCAAATACGCCCCCGACGCCTGCGTCATCTGCATCACGAACCCGCTCGACGCGATGGTCTGGGCGCTGCAGAAATTCTCCGGGCTGCCGCACAACAAGGTCATCGGCATGGCCGGCATTCTGGATAGCGCCCGCTTCCGCTATTTCCTCGCCGAGGAATTCAACGTCTCGGTCGAGAGCGTTACGGCGTTCGTCCTTGGCGGGCACGGCGACACCATGGTCCCGCTGACGCGCTACTCGACGGTCGCGGGCGTTCCGCTCCCGGACCTTGTGAAGATGGGCTGGACGAGCCAGGAGAAGATTGACGCTATCGTCGATCGCACGCGCAAGGGCGGCGGCGAAATCGTCGCGCTCCTGAAGACGGGCTCCGCCTATTACGCGCCCGCCGCTTCTGCGATCCAGATGGCGGAGAGCTATCTCAATGACAAGAAAATGGTCGTTCCGTGTGCGGCGCACCTGACGGGACAATACGGCGTCAAGGACCGCTATGTGGGCGTGCCGGTGGTGATGGGGTCGGAAGGCGTCGAGCGCATCATGGAAGTATCGTTCACGGACGAAGAAAAGGCGATGTTCGACCATTCCGTCGCGGCGGTCGAAGACCTCGTCTCGGCCTGCGTCAAGCTGGAGCCGAGCCTCGGCTAAGCGGCCGCTAACCAAAACGTGAGGTGACCTCGGGGCCGCGCGGCGATTACATGCGATCCGAAATCTCTAATTTGGGGCGCTCAATCATGAAGAAGACCACGTTCGCCATCCTCGCCGCGGCGTCTGTCGCAATTGCCGGCGCAATCGTCGGCCCGTCCTTCGCGGCGGAAAAAATGGCCGACAAGATGGCCGACAAGTCGGCCGAGATGAAAGACGCCGCCGACCTCGGGCCGGCGGTCGGCGCCACGATCCCGCATGACCTCGCCCTGCCGACGGCCGCCGGGGAAACGGCGTCTTTCGACGCGCTCGCCGGCGAAAAGGGCCTCGCGCTTTTCTTTGTGCGGTCGGTGGACTGGTGCCCCTATTGCAAGCGCCAGGCGACGGACGTCAGCGAACGGATCGCCGAGTTTAAGGCGCGGGGGCTCGGCGTCGCCTTCGTCAGCTACGATACGGTGGAGAAGCAGGCGGCGTTCGTTGAGGCGACGCAATTTGCGCCGGCGCTTCTCTCCGACGCCGACATCAAAGCGATTGAAGCGTTCGGCATCCGCAATGAGACGGCGAAGGAAGGAACGCGCTGGTACGGCATTCCGCACCCGGTCGCGTTCATCATCGACAGCGAGCGGACCGTGCGCGCGAAATTCTATGAGGAGGATTTCCTCACGAACGAAAAAAGCTATCGCAACCGGCCCGCCGTCGATGTCATCCTCGACGGCGTCGACGCGGCGTTCGCAACCAAGAGCTGACCAGCGCGTCCGGGCCGGAACGCGTTAGAGCCCGTTTGAAAAAGCCGGCAACGTCCCCCGTGATCGGATAATCAGACAGGCGCCGGCCGACGCAATGGCCGGTTCGGGCTCTATTTCTTATAAGCCAAGAGCCTGGACCATATCGTCGCGGGGAAGCGACCGTCTGATTATCTGTCGCTGAATGGATCGCGGCCGTTTTCGAACAGGCTCTTAGCAGTTCGTCAGTTGGTCGCGATCGTAGCGGTCGAAGCCGAAGGTCGAGTTCCGGAACCCGCCGAAGCCCGTATTGTACCGCCTGACGCCCTGAAAGCCGTGCACCGTCAGCCGCCGCGGACGGAAGCAATTGACGACAAGCGTCTCGCGCACAATCCTTATCGTGACGTTCTTCGATGCGCCGCCGGCGAGTTCGGCGTCGATGTCGCTGGCGGCCGCCGGCGCCGGGCCTCGAAAGACGCGCACGCCCTTCTCGGTCGCCGCGCTGGTCGCCGCCTCGTGGCGCGTCCAGGCGGCGCTGGCGCTTATCCCCGACTGCGCGGCGAAAGCGAGGCCTGCAAGCAGCCCGGCGCCGATCCGCTTTCCAATTCGCATTCTTCTACTCCAACCATGCCCGGCGCCATGGTCTCGCGGACGGGCCGCGCGCGCAAGCGCCAAGCCGCGCGTGAGAGCGGAAATCAGCGTTAATATTCGTCCGTCAGGGGAGCAATTGGGCGCGCGCGCGCCTTATTGGCGCGCGGCGCGGAATTTCCTGGCGAGACGTTCAAATGGCGCCGCGTAGCCTGCCGTCGCCGCGTCCCATGTGCGTTCGCGCTCCACGAAGTCTCTCGCGCGCTCTTTTGACGCGTCAAGGCCGTCGTGCGCGTCCAGCAATTCTCCGATGCGCCGGGCGAGCGCGTCGACATCGCCGGCCGGAAAGAGAAAGCCCGTCTCGCCGTCCCGAATGAGCTCTTGATGGCCGCCGACGTCGGCGGCGAGGACGGGCGTTCCGAGCGCCATCGCTTCGAGCGGCTTCAAGGGCGTCACGATCTCCGTCAGCCGCATGCGTTTGCGCGGCAGGATCAGAAGGTCCGTCAGCGCATAAAAAAGCGGCACGTCGTCAAGGGCCGCGCGCCCCGGAAAGATGACGCTTGCGCCCAGCGGTTCGGCGCGCGCCTTCAGGTTGGCTTCTTCCGGGCCCGCGCCAACGATCATGAGGCGGATGTTCCGTCCCGCCTCCTTAAGCCTGCGGACCGCGTCGATCGCAAGGTCAAGCCCCTCATAGGCGTAGAATGAGCCGATAAAACTGACAACGCGTTCGCCGTCGTGGAGGCCAAGCCGTCGCCTTAAGGAACGCGCCTCCGCCGCCGTCGGGTCGACGGGCGTCAGTCGTTGCAGGTCCACCGCATTTGGAATGATGGATATCTTTTCCGCCGGCAGCCCGCGCGCGACAAGGTCGCTGCGCAGTCCATCGCAAATGGTGAAGACATGGTCGGCGCGGCGCGCGGCCCGTGTCTCCAGCGCGCGCGTCACGCGATAGCGTATCGAGCCTTCGCGCGTCGTCCCGTGGTCGACCGCGGCGTCCTCCCAGAAGGCGCGGATCTCATAGGTCATGGGAAGGCCGAGCGATGAGGCGACGGCGCGCGCAGGGAACGCCGTCAACACCGGCGAGTGCGCATGGATGACGTCGGGGCCGAACGCGCGCGCGACCTCGGCGAGGCGCGCCCGGGTCGCCCGCATTTCCGCCATCTCGCGCGCTACGGGCGCGCTGGGCGCGCGGGCGTTTGCGCGCGCGAACGTCCGCCCCTCAACGATCTCCTCATCGCCCGCGGCGGCCCCGTGGCGCGGGCTCGTCAGCGCCGCGACCGTCCAGCCGCGCCGCTCCTGCGCCGCCATGATAGACAGCGACCGGACCGCGTAGCCGCTCTGGTGCGGCGCTGAATGGTCGAACACGTGGAGGACGCGCATGGGTAAAATTCTCCGCCGCGTCCATTGCACTATTCGCCCGGCGCGCATAGGCGAATAGACTCCGCGGGAGAGCTAATGAAGGGCTGAAGACCGGCGGAGCGAAAGGCTGATCCCTTGACCAACGACATCGCATGCGAAACCGAACGCCTTATCCTTCGGCCGATGACGCCTGCGGATGAGGGCGCCTTCTGCGCGATGATGGCGGACGCTGACGTCGCGCGGTTCCTGACCAGCGACAAGCGCCCGCAATCTTATGAAGCGGCGTGGCGATCCTTCGCGACAATGCTCGGCCATTGGGAGATTCGCGGCTACGGCATGTTCTCCGTCATCGAAAAGGCGACAGGCGAGTGGGTCGGGCGCGTCGGCCCGTGGAAGCCCGCCGGCTGGCCGGGCCTCGAATGCGGCTGGGGCGTCGCCCGTGGGCACTGGGGCAAGGGCTATGCGCCGGAGGCCGCAATTGCATCGATCCGCTGGCTGTTCGCGCGGTTCCCTGATCTTGATCGCGTCATTTCGCTGATTGATCCCGACAACGCCAACAGCAAGGCGGTGGCGCGCAAGGTGGGCGAGGCGGAGACCGACGAGGAGTATCTTTTCGACGGCGCGATTCCGCTGAAGATTTGGTCCGCCGACCGCAAGGCCTGGCTTGATCGCTTCGGCGCATGATCGCGTAATGAGTGCGCCATAAAAACAACATCAAGGAGGCGGGGCGTGAGACGCAAGGCGATGACGGGCATGATTGCGGCGTGGATTGCGGCGGCGGCGCCGGCCGCAGCGCAACCTTCTCCCGGCGTAAGAAACGCGATTGGCGAAGGCGCGCCGGCGGCGGCTGCAGGCGACGTTCTGACGCCGCGCCAGGCGGCGCGCGTCGATGCGCTCATCGAACGCGGCCTTGAGAGCGATCTCGCCTATGACATTCTCGAAAGCCTGACGACCGAGATCGGGCCGCGGCTCGCCGGCTCTGAGGAAGAGGCCCGGGCGCGCGACTGGGGCGTCGCTACGTTCAAGCGGCTCGGCTTCAAGAACGTCCGTGTAGAGCCTTTCGAACTGCCATTCTGGCGGCGCGTCCATGAGCGCGCGGAAATCGTCGCGCCTTTCCCGCAGGCGCTCGCCGTCACAGCGCTCGGAAATTCGATCGCGACCCCGGAGGGCGGCGTCGAAGCGGAAGTCGTCAGGTTCGCCTCCCTCGCCGACCTCAAGAATGCGCCGGCGACGGGCCTTGAAGGCAAAATCGTCTTCGTCGACGAAAAAATGACCCGCACCATGGACGGCTCCGGCTACGGGCCGGCGGTCGCCAAACGCTCCGGTGCGGCGAACGAGGCCGGCAGGCGCGGCGCGGCCGCCGCGATCATCCGTTCGGTCGGCACCGACAGCCACCGAATGCCGCACACCGGCGGCATGCGATATCTGAACGACGTTGAGAAAATCCCGACCGCCGCGCTCTCCAATCCGGATGCGGACCAGCTCGCGCGCGCGATCGCGCGCGCCGACGGCCCGGTGACCTTGCGCCTCGATATCGGCGTGGAGACGAAGGCCTCCTCGCCTTCCGGCAATGTCATTGGCGAGATTCCAGGTGAGACGGACGAAATCGTCGTCGTCGGCGGGCACCTGGACAGCTGGGACCTCGGCACGGGCGCGGTCGATGACGGCGCCGGCGTCGCCATCACGACGGCGGCGGCGAAGCTCGTGATGCAGGCCGACGGCAAGCCGCGGCGGACGATCCGCGTCGTCATGTGGGGTTCGGAGGAAGTCGGGCTCTACGGCGCGCGCGCCTACGCCAAGGCGCATGCGGACGAACTGGAGCGCCACGCAATGGCGTCGGAATCCGATTTCGGCGCCGGAAATATCTGGTCTTTGCAGTCGCGCATCGGCGAGGAGGACCTGCCGGCGTTTGACGAGATGGCGCGCCGCATTGCGACGCTGGAGATCAATCGCGGCGACAATGCGGCTTATGGCGGGCCGGACGTCTCGCCGCTCCGGGGCGCAGGCGTGCCTGTCTTCAGCCTGCGCCAGAACGGGCTCGACTATTTCGATCTCCACCACACGCCCGACGACACCCTTGATAAGGTCGACCCGGAGGACCTGAAGCAGAACGTCGCCGCCTGGGCCGCAATGATCTACATGACGGCGAACGCGCCCGTCGATTTCCGGCCGGAGCTCGCTGGCGACGAAGCGATCTCTCAGTAGAGGCCTGGCCCCCCGCGATGGCTGAAGACGACCGACCCATCGCGCTCGACGCCTATGAGAAGCTCGCGGAGGGCTACGCGGCGAAGGCGCCCGCCAAGGCCGAGAACGGGTACAATGAGCATCCCGCCATGCGCCGCGTGATAGGAGACGTTGCGGGCCTGCGCGTTTTCGATGCCGGGTGCGGGCCTGGCTTTCTGACGCGCGACCTCCTCGACAAGGGCGCGGCTTTCCTCGCCGCCGTCGACGTCAGCCCGGCGATGGTCCGCCTGGCGACGGCCCGCGCCGGCGAAGGGGCGGACATCCATCTCGCTGACCTCGCAAAGCCGATGCCGTTTCTGGAGACGGACGATTTCGACCTTGTCGTATCGTCCCTCGCTATCGACTATGTCCGCGACTGGCGCACGCCATTGTCAGAATTCGTCCGTATCCTTCGGCCCGGCGGCCGCCTCGTCTTCTCCGTGCAGCACCCGACCGCGTCGTATGAGTGGCTGAAGCCGCCCTCGGCGTTCGGGGTGCATTACTGCGAAGTGAAGTGGACAAGCTTTACCGATCAGCCGGTTACGGTGCCGGACTACTACCGGTCGTTCGAGGAAATCGTAAACCCGGTGTTGGCGGCGGGTTTCCGGATCGCGCGGATTGAGGAGACGCGGCCGCTGCCTGAACTGCAGGCGATCAATCCGTACAAGTTTCACCGCAACGATACGTTCCCCACATTCATGATCATTGATGCGCAGCTGTCGTGAGCTCCGCCGGCGCTCCGTGGTCGGCGCGCCGGGCGCGTTTAATGGGAACCGACTTCGACAGGCGTTGCGCCGGACGCTCCACGGCCAGGTAGAAACCGCAGGCCGCGGCGAGGCAGAGCGCCAGCGTCAACAGGCATTGAAGAAGCGCGGCCAGCGGCCAGGCGGCGGTGAGCGCGCCGATGGGTCCAAAGGTCAGCGCAAAGACGACGAAATGCGTGACATAGAGCGAATAGGAAATTGCGCCTAATCCGGACAAAATCGATGGCCGCGCGGGCGAAGCGGCGCCTGTGGTAACGATGCGCATCAGGATGGCTGAGGTCGCGACGCCGGCCGCCGCGCCGACAAAGGCGTCGAGCGAGGCCATCGCGATCGCCGCGATCGCAATGATAAGCCACGCGAACCGCGCTTCGTCGCCGCTGACGCGGACCCGGCAGATGGCGAGGCCCATGATGAAGAGGACTGTGCGGACGGTCCTGTCCGGCGCCTCGCTGAACGGCGCCGCCGCCACGACGAGCGCGCAGACCGCTACGCTCGCCACGGCGAAACGCGCTCGCGACCTTTCGCCGACCACCACAGGATAGAACAGGCCGATCGCGACATAGAACGCGAATTCAAAGGCGAGGGTCCAGTAAACCGGTTGAATCCATTTATCATCGGTAAACGGAACAAGATAGAAGGCGTGGCGCAGGATGCGCGCCGGCTCAAAGTCTGGCGTCGGCCAGCCCGAACCCGGAATGAGGGACGCCGCATAGACCGCGCCAAGCGTCGCAATGATGCTGGCGAGGTAGGGAATCTCGATACGGATGGCGCGGCGGGCCATGAAGGACGGAAACCGGCCAAGCGCGTAGCCGCCCGGATAGCGGCTCATCGAGTAGGGGATGACGAAGCCGGAGAGGACGAAGAAGACGTCGACGCCGACCCATCCGTATGCGCCTGAGAGCTTCAGGAGCGACGGCGCATCAAGGCCGCCGACGATGTGGAACCACGCAACGCCGAGCGCCGCGACGCCGCGCAGGGCGTCGACGATGTCGATGCGCGCCGGCGCATTGCGCGGCGCTAACGAAACGGGCGGCGTCGGCCCCATGGTCCGCCTCCCGGAAGCGACGCCGCGCAGTCTGGGGGCGGGCGGTTTAAGCCGCAGTAAAGACGATATGGGTCGGCGGGCGGACCCGGCGGGCGGGCGACTATAACGTCAGAACGCTACAGCCGGCGGAACGATGCGGCCGATCGCAACGGGAGCAGCTCTCGGGATGCAATCGGGCCTCGTACCGTCAAAAAAGCCCGGATCCTTGGGACTTATTCCGAGGCCTTGTCGGCCTTGCCCTTTGCGCCCTTTGCCGGGCGGCGGTCGACCTTCTCCGCGATGCGGGCGGATTTCCCGCGGCGGCCGCGCAGGTAGTAGAGCTTGGCGCGGCGGACCTTGCCGCGGCGCACGACCTTTATGGAGTCAACGAGCGGCGAATAGATGGGGAACACCCGTTCGACGCCCTCGCCGAATGAGATTTTGCGCACGGTGAAGCTCTCGTTCAGCCCCTTGCCGGCGCGGGCGATGCACACGCCCTCGTAATTCTGCAGGCGCTCGCGATTGCCTTCCTTCACCTTCACGGCGACGCGCACCGTGTCGCCGGGCGCGAACGCCGGCACGTCCGGCTTGAGGGAGGCCATCTGCTCGTTTTCGAGCTCTTCGATCAGGTTCATGGCGCGTCGTCCTTATCCTTGTCGGGCTTCGCGTCAGAAGGCGCGCCCTCAATTTTATGCCGATCGCGGATTGGATCCTCGTCGCCGGGAGGCGTATCCCCCAGGAGGTCGGGTCGTCGCGCGCGGGTGATGTCGATCGCCCGGTCTCGCCGCCAGGCGGCGATTTTCTTGTGGTCGCCCGAGGTCAAGACGGGCGGAATCTCAACGCCTTCGAAGACCCGCGGCCGCGTGTACTGGGGATACTCTAGGAGCGTCCGCCCGTCCGGCCCGCGCGAGAAGCTCTCCTCGGCGAGTGATTGAGCCGCGCCCAATACCCCGGGAAGGAGGCGCACGCAAGCTTCCACAAGGGCCATGGCGGCGATTTCCCCGCCTGCGAGGACGAAGTCGCCGATCGAAACTTCCTCAATGCCGCGGGCGTCCAGAACCCGTTGGTCAATGCCCTCGAAACGGCCGCAGATGAGGACCGCGCCGGGCCCGTCGCCCAGCGCCTTCGCGCGCGCCTGATCGAATGGCCGGCCGCGCGGCGAAAGGGCGATGCGCGGCCGGGGCGCCTCTTCGTCGCTGGCGTCGTCAAGGCTGTCGATCGCGGCGGCGAGGATGTCGGCCCGCATCACCATGCCGGGCCCGCCGCCGGCCGGCGTGTCGTCGACGCTGCGATAGGCGTTGTCGGAGAAGTCGCGGATATCGACGGTTTCAAGGCTCCAATGGCCCTCGCCCCGCGCCCGGCCAAGGACCGAAGCGTCGAGGGGCCCCGGAAAGAGCTCCGGGAAGAGGGTGAGAACCGTCGCGCGCCACATGGGGCCGCGGTATGGGCGAGGGGCGGGCGGATGGCAATCTCGGCGGTCGGACCTGCGCGCCGCGCACCCCAAATGGGGGAATCGCGGGAAAGGCCCATTCGCCGGTTGGGGAATCGGGCTGCGCTTTTTCCTCCGTATTATGATAAATTGCGCCGTTAACCGCGTTTCTTAAAGTCGGGTTAGCGCCCGTGACTCATTTCTTGCCGTCGGTCGGTTTGCGGCGGCGGAGATGGTCATGGTTCAGCGTTTCTGGTTGGCTTTAGCGGCGGGCGCGGTTGCGGCGTCGGGGGCCGCGGCGGCGTGCGATGCGCCCCATCATGGCGGCGCATCAAAGGGCGCGGTCCGCGCCACGTCCGCTTCTTATGGCGCAGCGGCGCCATCGACCCTTTATCAGCCGCCGTCCAGCCGGCTCGATCCGTATGCGGCTCTCTCGAAGATCAACGAGTTGCGCGTCGCCAATGGCGTCAGGCCGCTGGCGCTGGACCCGCTTCTCGCCGAGGCCGCCCATGCGCATGCTGCCGACCTCGCAAAGCGGGACGCGATCTCCCATTACGGGGCGAACGGATCGACGCCGGTCACCCGCGTCGCGGCGACGGGATATGACGCGGTGCTGACGGGCGAGAACGTCGCCACCGGCTATCGCCATTTTGATGAAGTGCTGGACGGCTGGCTGCACAGTCCGAGCCACCGCAAGACGCTTCTCCTGCCGGATGCGGCGCATGTGGGCCTTGCGCTCGTCTATGACCGCAGCGCCTCGTCGCGGACTTTCTGGACCATGGTGGTGGCGGAGCCGTTTTAGAGCCCGTTCGAAAAAGCCGGCGAAGCCTCAGCGCGATCAGCGGGAGGGATCGACCCCCGCATCAGGATTGCGACGCCATCAGGGTTGCGACGCCATTTCGACCCGCATCACTTTGACATGCGTCGCCATCAACGTTCAGCGGCAAGGAAGACGCCCGCCAATTGCGTGATGGTTTTCAAAAATTGTAATCGGCTTTTCATTTCCGTTTCCGCCTGCCGACGACAAGACAACCCGCTGCGCGCTACAGGTCACGCTCCTGAGAAAATGAACGGTTACGCTCGCCTTGTCGGGTCGTCGCCGTCCCGCCGAATATCCGGCGGTTCCAGAAAGGAGAGAAGATGAGAGCGTTCCTATCGGCCGTCGCCCTGGTGGGTCTTACGGCCTGCGTCACCGAAACGGCGGCGCCCAGCGCCGTCGCCCAAAGCAGCGGTCAATGCATCACCGAACAGGAAGTGGTCGCCGCGCAGACCGCCTGGGGCGAGGGGATCGTGAAAATTGGCGGCGTGTACGATGCAGGCGGCGACTATGTCGCGGCGGCCTCCGATCACATCAACCGGTTCTACGCCTACGACCTCGGCCTCGTCCTTTTCAAGCCCACCCTGGCGGCGGATGAGCAATTCCGGTCATCGTTTGACGGCGCGCTGTCCTATTTCGTCGGCGGCAATCCGTCTTTCCCGGAAGACAGCGGTTTCGCCCTGCGGCCCTGGACAAAGGTCCGTTGGCTGAATGAGGGGATCACCAACAACAGCTGCGACATGGCCGTCGCCATGGGAAACTACTATTTCACGCCGAAGGTCGGGGAAGAAACGAAAGTCGAATACACGATCGGCTATATAAGGGATGACGCGGGCGATCTGCGCATGGTCGTGCACAAATCCTCGCTGCCCTATGGCGGCGCCTGACCTGCTTCAGGCGGCTGAGGTCGGCGCCGCGGTTTGCGCCGGCGCCGCGCGGCGCCCTCCGTCTTCCTGTGCGGTTCGCCGTTCGCACGCGGGCGGCCTATCGCTCATGACACGGAGCAGCTCCGATAGCAGGCTGCGCTCGTCCACCGGTTTCGACACATAGCCATCGGCGCCGAGGGCGAGGTACTTCTCCCGGTCGCCGCCCATGGCGTCCGCGGTCAGCGCGATGAGCGGCGTATCGCGCCAGGCCGCCGGCGATGCGCGAATGGCGGCGACGGTTTCCGGGCCGTCCATCACCGGCATGCGCATGTCGAGGAGGACGACGTCAAAGGGCTTTGCGGCAAGCGCGTCGAGAGCCGCGGCGCCGTTCTCCGCTTCCTCTATGTCCGCGCCGACGGCGTTGAGGAAGAGGGCGGCGATCCGCCGGTTGAGCGGCATGTCGTCGACGATCAGGATTTTCAACGGCGCGCCGGCGAGCGTCGCAAGCGCCTTTTCGGCGTCGTCGACCTCGGTCTTGTCGTCCGGCGCGGCGGGCGCGTCAGCCGCCGGCGCTGCGAAGGAGAACATGAAGGTCGACCCCTCGCCGACCTTTGACGTCGCCTCCGCGCCGCCGCCCATCAGCTCGGCGAGTCGTCGCGTGATCGACAGGCCAAGCCCCGTGCCGCCGTGATTTATGGAGGTCGTCTCGTCGGCCTGGGCGAAGGGCTGGAAGAGGCGCGAGAGCGTCTGCGCGTCGACGCCGGAGCCGGTGTCGATGACCCGAATTTCGATAAGATGGGAATCGTCGCCCTGCGCGGTTGAGGAAACGCGCACGGTCACGCCGCCCGTCTCGGTGAATTTTATCGCGTTGGAAATGAGATTCGACAGGCACTGCTGCACGCGCACCTGGTCGAAGGAGAGCCATTCGGGAACATCGTCGGCGACGTTGAGCGTCAGCTCAAGGAACTTCTCCGACGCGCGCCCCTCCCATAGGCGAACCTGGCGCTCCAGCAGCGCGCGGATGTCGACGTCGACCGGCGCGATGTCAAATTTGCCGGCCTCGATCTTGGAAATATCGAGCACGTCATTCAGGAGGCTCGTCAGGGTGCGTCCGGAATCGAGGATCGCCGCGACATAGTCCCGCTGGTCGTCGTCGAGGCGCGTCGACTCCAGCACCTGCGCCATGCCGAGAACGCCATTGAGCGGCGTACGGATTTCATGACTCATGTTCGCGAGGAAGGTGGATTTCGACCGGCTGGCGGCTTCGGCTTTTTTCGCCGCGACGGACAGCTTATCGCGCACGTCCTTGATGATGTCGACGGTGACGATGATGAACACGACCATGGGCATCGCCACGATGAAGCTCGTGAATGCGGCGATGACCGACACGGCGCCAAAGTCGATGTCGAAGGCGGGCGCGCCCGTCGCAGTCTTGAGCGCCCAGGTTATCGGAACCGCCATCGCCGCGCTCATCACGACGGCGGCGAGGCAGTTCACGAAGAAGCTTGTCGCGTTGCCGAGCTCCGCCTGCGCCTCCGCCGCGCGACGGATGAACGACTTCTTTTCCTCGGCGCTTTCGTCTCTGGCCGACGTGACCGCCGCCGTCTTTTCTTCTTTTGGCGTCGTCGCTGTCATGGGGCTCTCCGCGAATCGTTATGATCCATCGCATCGGCGCCCAAGGGCCATACGCCAAAATGGCTAATCGCTCATGAATGGTCCGGCTAGTCAGGGCGATGCGGCCGATGCGCAGTTCGACGCGAACTCAGAGCTTCCATCAGAGTCCCCGAAATACACTAAAGCACTTGGATATTATTTTAGAATATTGCCGTCGCCTGATAGTTTTCTACTCAGAAGTTCTGGCGCTTTTGAAAAATCAAATTCTACCTTGCCAATTGACGTGAGCAGTCGATTTAAGTGCGCGCGCTGCATGGACTCCATCTCTTCCCATCGACCGGCCGTTGACGGATGCATCTTGAAAAAATCTTCAAGCGCCTTGATTCGCGCAACGGTATCGAAGGTTTCATACATGAACCCAAATCGAAAGTGTTGTAACCAATATACGAAGATTTCGAATGCGTATTTCGCCACAATATCTTGATCAGCAAGCCCTTCATCGATCGCAATTTGCATCAACTCGTACTCTCGAGCGACCAGCCAGACAGCGTGCCAGTGTCTCGAATGTCGTGAAGGCGTTTACCAACGTGTTCCAGCAAGTGCATTTCGGCGTTAGTGCGAGCTTTCAGCATTTCGGCGGAATTGAATCGCTCGTGAAGTTGAACGGCCATCTCTCTACGGCGGTGCTTCGCTAGGCTTCTTTCATCTTTCTTCGTGAACCATCGTTGGACGAAGAATGTCAAAAGGGAGCCCATGAGTGCGCCAAATGAAATCTGCCCGAGCGAAAGAAACGCTCCAGCTTGAGGCGCGCCTTCAGATGTAGCTGATAAGGCTCCGGCCGCCTGCGCGAGCGTATTAGCGGTCTCTCGTAGTGCGTTTACGCTTTCATCCATTGCATCATGCCGCTTCGATGTAGTTTGGGACTAGAGAGACCTTATACCTCGCCTGCATGTCGCCTTTGTGCGCGAACATCTTGCATCCGGTCATTGTTCGCTCGACTTTCCTAACCCCTCAAAATCGAACGCCCGATCATCGGCGAGGTGGCTGAGGCGGACGTTTCTGAGCGCCCGGAACATGGTCTCGCGCTGGCCGGGGCGCTTTTCCTCCCACCCGTCGAGAAGTGCCTTCATCGCCACGCGCTGAAGGCCCTCCTGGCTGCCGCAGAGCGTGCAGGGAATGATCGGGAACTTCAAAAGCTCGGCGAATTTCGCGAGGTCCTTTTCGGCGCAAAAAATCAGGGGGCGGAGGACAAAAAGATCGCCCTCGTCATTGACGAGCTTCGGCGGCATCGCCGCAAGCCGGCCGCCATGGAAGAGGTTCATCATGAATGTCTCAAGCGCGTCGTCGCGATGGTGGCCGAGGACGATGGCGTCGCAAGCCTCTTCGCGCGCGACGCGATAGAGAATGCCGCGCCTAAGACGCGAGCAGAGCGAACAATAAGTGCGGTTCTCAGGAACCTTGTCCGTGACGATCGAGTACGTGTCTTCGGCGATGATGCGATAGTCGACGCCGAGGCCGTCGAGATAGTCCGGCAATACGTGTTTCGGAAATCCGGGCTGGCCCTGGTCAAGATTGCAGGCGAGTAGTTCGGCCTTCAATGCGCCCTGCCATTTGAGGTCGAGGAGCGCGGCGAGCAGCGCATAGCTGTCCTTGCCGCCGGACAGGCACACAAGCCATTTCTGCGGCGCGCCGTCGGGGCGCTGGCCGTCCATGGCGTACTGGCGGATCGCCTCCTGGGCGTTCCGAACGATGCGTTTACGGAGCTTCTTGAACGTAAGTGAATTCGGCGCCTCAGCGTAGGCGTGAAGCGCGGCGTCATCCGGCGCCTGTCCGCCGTCTTCTTCGTCGATGACTGGTTCGCTTTCGGCCACGGCCCGCCTCCAAAGGCAAGCCGAACCACAAGCGAAGAGGAAACTCAAGCCTCGCCCCCGCGCGATCGGACTAGCGGTTCGCCTTCCCCCGGTTCTTCGATATAGTGTGCGGGACAGCGGGCGGTCGCCGGCCTGGCGGGCGGGAATTGCGGGGCTGGCGTTTGGGCCGTTCGATCTCGGCGATTGGATCGCCAACCTTGATTGGCCGGTCTTGGGTTCAGGGGAGCGGGGGCGAGGGGAGATGTCAATCCGAAGCGGGGGCGACGACGACGCAATCGACGTCGTCACGGTGCACGGCACATTTGCGCAGGACGACGCGGACGCCGGCGAGAAATGGTGGCAGCGCGGCTCGCCGTTCTGGACCGTGGTGCAGCGGCTCGTTGACACGCAACTCAATATCGAGCCCTTCCACTGGTCCGGCCGCAACAGCGAGGTGGACCGGCGCAAGGCCGGCGCCCGGCTGTTCAGGACCTTGCGCAAACGGCGCACGCCGCCTCTTGTCGTGGGGCACAGCCATGGCGGCAGCGTCGGCGCGCAGGCCCTGCTTTTGCGATATCTGACGAGGCGGCGCGCGGACTTCGACCATGTGCGCGGCTTCATATCGATTGGCATGCCGCTCATCCTGTTCCGATCGAACCGCAATCCGGTGACGATCCTCGACCTGCGCGGCCGCATCGCCATGACGGCGATCATGGGGGTTCTTGCGGTGCTGCTCTATTCCCTCCTGAACGCGGATGCGGCGAGCGTTTCGGGATTTGTCGGCGACAACGCGCTGACCCTCTCCGCCGCGATCATCGGCGTCAGCATTCTCTTTTTCTTTGTACGGCGCAATTTCAGGCGTCAGCGCGCGTTTCGGCGCAACGTCCTCCATGACAAGGCGGGCGATAAATATCTGCGCATGAGCCACGCGCAGGACGAAGCCATCAACGCCCTGCGCCAGGGGGTTGCGCTTGCGCCGAAGATTGTCCGTTTCCGGCAGGTTTTTGTCGGCGTCTTCTCTCTGCTGGCGTTTTTGTTCGTCGCGAACGTCTATGTGGAGGCGATCGGCAATCAGATTGCGGAGGACGAGCTGCGCCTTGCGGAACGATCTGCGGGGTTAGCGCTTGTTGATGATCCCGTCTGGTTGGCCGATGAGGACGCAGCTGATGTAGATCGTCATTTTAAGTCGGTTGGCGCGTTTCGACTCGCCGGGGCTGAAACGATCCCCGCTTTCGCCGCTTACTTTTCCAGACGTTACCGCCTCCGCGCTGACCTTTACCTAGTGACGCTTGAGGACTTTCGGGCCGAGCTGGATCGGTTCAGCGATGAAGACCTACACGGACGGTTGAGCGGCGAGGAGCGGATGGTCGGTACGACCGCATATGACGTTCTGCGCGAGGCGGAGGGAATGTCAGTCGAAGACATTCGGAACATGGCGATTGAGTTCTTTGTCGCCGTAGGCGCTGATGGATCCAACTTTTATGTCCGCAAGGAAGGCCTTATGTCGTTTGTCGGCTGGTTCGCCGCAGAGGCGGCGTACAGGGACGCCCCATTGAGCGCGCTCGAAAACCTGGAACACACCTACTCAGTCGAGCCTGTCGTTTACTTGCGGGTCTTGAGAGACCTTCATAACGGAGCGGTAAATGATCGGCAGACAGAGCGAGTGATCGAAAAGGGGGCTGAACTCGTCACGACGATTTCGGTTCGCACGGATGTGGCGCGCACATGCGGCGGCATCGTCGATGACATTGCGGACGGACGGTTGTTTAACGCAAGCGGCCGGCGCTCCGCTTTATTTCCCTGGTGTGATGTGATCGAGCCGGCGCCGCGGTCTTTGGATTTCCTGATGGATGCGCATTCGAGGGCGACGAGCGCCATACTCGACGGGACGGCGTCGGCGACGGCGGCCATAGGCGGTTACGATGGCTATTGCGGACGTCCCTACTATGAGTGCCTGCCGGCGGCGGTGCGTCCTGATTCGACGACAAGCGTCACGTTCCAGATCGCCAATCTGATTCCGGTTCTCGGGTTTTCCGCCATTATCGCCGCCATAGCGGGCTTTTTCGGCGCGCCCGTCCTCAACGCCTATCTCAATGGCGTCCTGCGGGCGCAGGCCTATGGCAATGACGGGTACGGAGAGCGGGTCGTCGGGGTGTCGCCCTCCATTGACGTGGATGAGGAAATTGTCGGCGCGTTGCCGCGACGCGTTGAAGAGGAAATGGTCGCGCTGTCCCATAATGACGCCCCCGGCGCGATCGATCGCTTGCGCGATTTGCTGGCGTCTGGCGCGTTGACCACGGGCGAGGCGGGCCATGACCCGCTAGCGGTGGCGATGAAGTTCGACGGCGCGGAGCTTCTTCACAATGGCTATTTCGTGTCGCCTCTATTCGCGAAGCTCTTCGCCATTGAGCTTGTCGAGCGGTTCGGCGCGCGGCCGAGCGAGGCGTATCTCGCCGACCCGGACATTGACGACCTGCTCCGCGAACGGGCGGCGGTCTGATCTTGCGCGCCGCGCGCTGAGGATTGCGTCACGTCTCGGACGGCTCCGGCGCGCCTTCGCCTTCGTCAAAGGCGTCGGCGGCAAGGACGATGCGGCCCGCCGCGATATCGACCTCCGGGACAAGCTCCTTCGTGAACCGGACGAGGCGGCTGCCTTTGACGCCCGGAACCTGGCGCAGCTCCAGAAGGTCGCCGGCGCCGAAGTCATGCACCGCCGCGACGACGCCGGCGGGCGCGCCGTCGTGCGCCTGCGCCTTCAGGCCGATGAGGTCCTCCACATAATAGTCTTCTTCGTCATCGAGCGTCGGCAGGGCGTCGCGGCCGACCCACAGCTTCTCATTGGTGAGCGCCGCGGCCGCCTCGCGATGCGGGACCTCCGCGGCTTCGGCGAGGGCGAGGCCGGGCTTGACCGTGCGGATGAATTTCAGCGTCAGCGTCTTCGGTTCTGCATTCCGGTCGAGCGTTACGGGGCCATAGGCGGCGACGTCTTCTTCGGCCTCGGTGAACGTCTTGATGCGGAACGCACCCTTGACGCCATGGGGCGCGCCGATCTGGCCGAGGCAGACGCGCGCGCCGCGATCCTTTCGCGCCGTCACGCCTCGCGCGGCTCCGCCGTCGCGGCGGCGCCTTCGCCGGTGCGGAAGAGCCGCCCGTTCTCCACCCATAGGATGAGGAGGAGCGCGGCGACGCCGAAGATCGCGAAGCCGGCGATGATCGGTCCCGTTGTGCCGTCGAACTGCCGTCCAATCATCGCGCCGAGCACCCCGGCGACCGTGGTGCCGGCGAAGCCGTTCGCCGCGGCCGCCGACCCGGCGATATGGCCCATCCGCTCCATGGCGAGCGCCGAGCAGTTGGGGCCGATAAGGCCGATCGCGAAGAACGCCGCCGACAGGAAGGCGATGAAGTTGACTGTCGTTGAGCCGTAGACGGCGACGAATGCGAGGTGGGAGAGATTGATCGCAACGAAGCCGACGAGCGCCAGATGGGTCAGCCGGCGCATGCCGAACCGCTCCACAAGCTGCGCGTTCGTCAGGGTCGCGACGCCAAGCGACACGGCGACGGCCGCGAAGGCGAGGGCGAACTGGTCGCCGATCTCGAAGACTTCGAAAAAGATCTGCTCCGCTGCGGAGATGTAGCCGAACAGCGCGCCGAAGCATAAAGCCGACGCGACCGTATAGCCCGCCGCGCACTTGTCGGTGAAAAACTCCGCATAGGCGCCGACGACGCGGCGCATATTGAGGGGCGTGCGGCGCGCAGGCTCAAGCGTCTCCGGCAGCCGCAGGAACCCCCAGACGAACACCGCCAGGCCGTAAAGAAAGAGCGCGAGGAAAATCCCCCGCCACGGCGCGAACAAGAGCACGCCTTGCCCCAGCGCCGGGGCGATGATCGGCGCCGCCATGAAGAGCGTGATGGCGAGCGAGACAAGCTTCGCCATGCGCCGGCCGGCGTACTGGTCGCGAATGATGGCGAAGATCGCCACCCGGCTGCCGGCCGTCGAGACGCCCTGAAAGACCCGCGCGGCGAGGAGGAGTTCGAACGAGCCGGCGACGACGGACAGGATCGAGCCGCCGAGATAGGCGAGGAGCGCGCCGATAAGGATCGGCCGGCGGCCGAAGCGGTCGACGAGCGGCCCGAAAAACAACTGTCCGACGCCATTGCCGATAAGATAGAGCCCGACGATCAGCTGCCGGTCGTTCGGGTTGGCGAGGCTGAGGTCGTCGCCGATCAGCCCCAGCGCCGGCAGCATCATGTCGATGGCGAGCGCGTTCAGCGCCATCGTCGCCGCGGCGATCATGGCGAGTTCGGCGAACCCGGGCGGCTCGGTGCGCTTCAGGGCGGTGGTCATCGGGTCATGCTTTCGAGAATCGCAAGCGCCCGAAATAGGGCCGCCGCGCATGTCGTCTTTAAGCACAGGCCGGCGCAAAACGCGACGGCGTCAATTGCGGTGAAATCGTGCTATAAGATCGGGCGCGGCGAGCCTTCGGGAGGATCCTATGACCGGGGAATGCGTTTGCGGCGCGGTCAGCGTGACCATCGGCGCCAAACCCGAATTCATCCATGACTGCAATTGCGCGCTGTGCCGCAAGTCGGGCGCGGCGTGGGGGTACTTTCCGACGGCCATGGTCGCCACAAACGGAAAGACCGTCGCCTTCGTGCGGCGTGATTTGGAGGATCCCGCTGTCGAGGTCCATTCCTGCCCGATCTGCGGGGCCACGACGCATTGGGTGACGTCGCAATCGTTCCAAGCGCGGAACCCGTCGCTCGATCGAATGGGCGTCAACATGCGGCTCTTCGATCCTGCGGACCTTGAAGGGATTGAGGTGCGCTTCCCGAACGGCGCGGATTGGTCAGGCGACGGCCCTTTCGACTACCGGCGCCAGGCGCAGACGATCGGCGATGATTGGCGTTGGTGAGGCTGAATGGACAAGAAGGGAGAAACCTGAAATGGCGTTGAAACAGACTCTAGCCGCCGGGGCCGCGATGGCGGCGTTTGTGGGCGTCGGGATCGGCGCTCGATTGGAAACCGACAAGGGCGTTGCGTTCGTGCCGCCGCTTGAACTGTCGCAGTCGATTTGCGGACGCGACGCGTCGGCGATGCGCGAACGGCGCGCTTATTTCTTGAAGACGGCCGCCGCGTTGGCCGAAACGAGGGAAGAGGCGGCGCCCGCCTTGGCTGAAGGCCCTCGCCTCAGCGACGGCATCGCGTTCGACATTACGACGACCAGCGCCGAGGCGCAGGGCTTCTTCAACGAAGGCCTTGCGCACATGTGGAATTTCAATCACGGCGCGGCGGTGGGCGCTTTCAAGAAGGCGCAAACGGCGGACCCGTCGTGCGCGATGTGTTTCTGGGGCGAGGCGATCGCGCTCGGACCCAACATTAATGCGCCCATGGAGGACGCTGCGGTCGAACCTGCGGGGATCGCCGCCGCGGCGGCGGCGAAGCTGAAGGACGGCGCCGGCGAAAAAGAGCGCGACCTCATCGACGCTGCGTCCGCGCGTTACGCAAAGCCGCTCGCCATGATGGAGCGTCTGTCGCTCGACGAGGCGTTCGCCGAAAAGATGGACGCGCTTGCCGACAAGTACCCGGATGACGATTTCATCCTGTCGCTTGCGGCGGAAGCGAACATGGATACGCAGCCCTGGGACTATTGGGAAGCGGATGGCCGCACGCCGAAAGGCCGGACCGGGCGCACGCTTGAACTCCTTGAGAGGATCCTCGACCGCAATCCCGAACACATCGCCGCGATCCATCTCTACATCCACACGACGGAAGCGACCATTAATCCGTACAGAGCCGCTCCTTTTGCGGACAAACTCGCCGATCTGGCGCCGGGGCTCGGCCACCTTCAGCACATGCCCTCGCACATCTACTATCGCATCGGCCGGTTCAAGGAATCGATGGACGTTAACATTCTTGCCTCGGCGTCGGACGAAGCCTTCATCGCCGAAGGCGGCGCCAGCCCGTTCTATGAATTCGGCTATTACGTCCACAATGTGCACTTCCTGATGGCCTCCGCACTGATGGCGGGCGACGGCGCAACGGCGCTAAGCATGGCGCAGAAGCTCGATGAGAAGCTGCCCGTGGAGATGGCGCTCGCCGTGCCGTTCGCGCAGCCGATCAAGGCTGCGCCCTATTATGCGATGGCGACGTTCGGCGACCCGGAAGAGGTCCTCGCCTTACCTGAACCGGCGCAGGGCGCGCCATTTATCACGGCGATATGGCGGTACGCTCGCGGCGAAGCGCTCGCCAAGCTCGGCCGCGCCGATGAGGCGGCGGCGGAAGCGGCGGCGATTGCTGAGATTTCGGGCGCCAACGCATTTGAGGCGATGGCGACCGTCAACATTCCGGCGAACGATATTCTGAAGGTCGCTGAGCTGACCGTCCGTGGCCGCGCCGCCGCGGCCGACGGCGATCTTGACGGCGCGATTGCGGCTCTCGAAGAGGCTTCGGACGTGCAGGCCAGCCTTCTTTATACGGAGCCTCCGTACTGGTATTACCCCCTGAAGCAGACGCTTGCGGGACTCGCCCTGCGCAAAGGTGACGCGGAACGGGCCGAGCAGCTGTTTCTTGAGACGCTTGTCGACGCGCCGAATTCCGGTTGGGCTTATTATGGCCTCAGCGAGGCGTTCGCCGCCCAGGGCGACAAGAACGGCCGCAAGCTGGCGAAGAAGCTCTTCGAAAAGGCGTGGCTCGGCGACCGCGCGCCCGATCTTTCACAGCTTTAGGTTCGGGCTCGGCTGTCGCCGCATGCCGGACGGCGCGCGGCGCAGGTCATTTCCGCCGTTTCGGCTCTCGCCGGGCAAAACGCTCGCGCGCGTCTACTCGCTGGCGCCGTGACTGATGCGGCTGATGACCTGCCATCCGTCACCTGTCTTTACCCAGGTGTCCACGAGGCGATACGCGCCTGGCAACGGTTGTCCCCGCGACGTCCAGTCCAGGTCCATCCGCATGGACACAACAGCCGTGTCGCCGAAGACTGTAGCCTTCGGGTCGATTATCTCGACCTTGTCGAATGTCATGGCGTGCATGGTGTTTAGGAGCCATTCTCCTTTTCTGACCTCGGCCGAGGCGTTTTCCGCCATCAATCGAAAGTCCTGATGCATCATCGGATAAAGCCGTTCCAGGTCCTGATTCTTCATAGCTTCAGCCCATTCGCGCTCAAGCTTAATGATGTCATCCGGCGTCGTTTCGGCCGACGCTGAAAAAGAAACGACCCCAAACGCAAGAACACTAAAAATCAGGCGAAATACCCTTTTCATAACGCGCTCCTTGGATGGCCTGCGCCATTCTTGCCTATTCCAATAGCGATGGGCTTTTTGACAGCCTCGGATAACGCCGAGCGCGCCCATTCAGCTTCGAAGATGTATCACTTTTGCGCGTCCATCTACAAACGTCCGGCCGCCAATCCACGCTACTCAGCCGCCGTCCGCCGCTCCGAACCCAGATAATCCGCTGAGCGCATTTCGATAAGCCGCGAGGCGGTGCGCTCGAACTCGAACGCGCCGTCGCCTTCAGGGTAGAGCGATTGCGGGCCTGCGGCGGCGGAGCAGACGAGTTTGGTGCGGGTCTCGTAAAGCGTGTCGATGAGGGTCACGAACCGCTTCGCTTCATTGCGGTTTTCGGGGCTCATCAAGGGTACGCGGTCGATGAAGAGGGTGGAGTAGGCGTCGGCGAGGGCGAGATAGTCGGCTGCCCCCAGGGGCTTTGCGCAAAGATCTTCGAAGTCGAAGCGGGCGGCGTCGCGCGCTGCGGCCGGAACTATGAGAGCGCGTCCCTGCACCTCGATTATCTCTTCGCCCGCCGTCGCGCCGCAGATGAACCGGCGCCAGGCGGCGTCCATGGCCGCATCGGCTTCGCGGCCAAGCGGTTCGTAATAGGTCGGCGCGCCTTCGAGGCGGGCAAGGCGATAATCCCGCGCGGAATCCAGCTCCATCACGTCGAGCCGCTGTTTCAGGAGCGCGATCGTCGGCAGGAAGAGCTGACGGTTGAGGCCATCCTTATAGAGATCGTCGGGCGCGCGATTGGACGTCGCGACAATAACGGCGCCGGCGTCGAGAAGGCCGCGCAGGAGCCGGCCGAGGATCATCGCGTCTGCGATGTCCGTGACGTGGAATTCGTCGAAGCAGAAGAGCCGCGCCGTTTCGGCGACGTCCGCCGCCACAAGCGGCATGGGGTCGTTTGGCGCCGACTTGTCGAAAGCGGGATGGCGCTTCAGCTCGCCCTCATCGGCCTTGCGATAGGCGCCGACCCGATCGTGGACCTCCAGCATGAAGGCGTGGAAGTGCACCCGGCGTTTCCGCGCGACCGGGGCGTTGTTGAAGAGGATGTCCATAAGAAGCGACTTGCCGCGGCCGACGCCGCCCCAGAGATAAACGCCGCGCGGCGGCGGCGGTTTCGCCCCGAAAAGCCGGCCGAACAGCGACGGGCGCGTTGCGGCCTCGCCGAGCGCCTCGTGCAATTCCTGCAGGCGCGCCGCGGCGGCCCGTTGCTCCGGGTCAGGATTGAGCGCGCCTTCCGCGGCGAGGGCGTCATAGCGATGGAGCGGTCCCGTCATGGCCTCCGCTATACGCCGAAGCGATTAAGAAAGGCGAGCCTCGGCCGATGACGTCTTTCAAGCTGCGCGGCGCGGCGGCGCGGCCTCTTTGGCCTCGGCGGTCTCTTCGCTTTCCGCCGGCGCGCCGAACAGGAACGGCGCGGCGAGCGTGGCGACTGCGGCGGCGGCGACTTCGGCGAGGATGAAGGCCGGCGCGTCAATCGGCCGAATGGCCGTATAGGTGTCGGTGAGGGCGCGGGCGATTGTCACGGCCGGATTGGCGAAGCAGGTGGAGGAGGTGAACCAGATCGCCGCGAAGATGTAGAGCCCGACCGCGTAGGGGATCGCGTCCTTCCGGCCCGCAAGGCAGCCGAAGATCGTCGCCAATAGCCCGAATGTCGCGATCAGCTCCCCAAGGAGCTGGCCGCCGCCCTCGCGCGCCGTCGTTCCAATTTGCAGGATGGGTTCGCCGAACATGGCGTGCGAGGCGAAGACGCCAGTGACTGCGCCGACAATCTGCGCGGCCACATAGAGGCCTGCGTCCCGCGGGCCGATGTCCTTGCGCATCAGGAAAGCGAGGGTGACCGCCGGATTGAAATGCGCGCCGGAGACCGGCGCGAAAATCAGTATCAGCACAATAAGCGCCGCGCCGACGACCGTTGAGTTGGCCAGAAGCGCGGCCGCCGCATTCTGCCCGGCGAGCCCCTCCGCCATGATTCCGGAGCCGACGATCGCGATCAGCAGGAACGCCGTCCCGACCGCCTCGCCGGCGAGGCGTTGCGCAAGCGTTTTCTCCATCAGCGATGCTCTGCGAGAAACGCATCAATCCGAGCCCGGATGTCCGCGAAGACCGTTTCGAAGGCGGCGCGTTTCTCCGCATGCGTTCCCTCGACGGCGGCGGGATCCGGAAAAGACCAGTGCAGCTTAATGGGCGTCTCGCCTTTGCGCGTCGGCCATGCGGGGCAGGCCTCGCCGGCCGCGTTGTCGCAGACAGTGACGATCGCCTCCATTACCGGCGCGTCCGAACGGGATGCGTTGAGGGCGGCGAACTCGTCCCAGCTTTTTGAACGGGCCGCGCCCGGGTCAATCCCATGGGCGGCGAGCGTCTCAAGGGCGAGAGGGTTTGGCGCGCCGGTAGGTTTCGATCCCGCGGACCACGCCCGCCAGGCGTTGCGCCCCGCTTGGTTCATATATGCTTCCGCCATGATGGACCGGGCGGAATTGCCCGTGCACAGAAAGAGAATGTTTCCCGGCATCGGCGTCAATCCTCATCCGCAGCAGGGCGATGAGCCCGCGGCCTCGAGCTCCTCGCGGCGGTCGACGCCGTAGGTTTCGCTGTCGCCATAGGTGCGGAAAAGCTCCCACACCTCGCCGTCCGGTCCGCGGCTCCAGTACTTGTCGCTGGTCGCGTAGCAACAAGTCGTTCCGGTTTCCGGCAGCGCGCCCATCTCTGTCGCCCTAAGGCGCTCCGCATAGGCCTCAAGCTCATCCTCGTCGTCGATGGAAATACCTACATGATCGAGGCCCGGCGCGCCCGCATGCGTGGACACGGATACATGCGCATAGGGATCGTCGAGCAGCCAGCGGGCGTAGCCGTCGCGGCGTTTTTCAGGTTTGACGCCGAAAAGCGCCGCGTAGTACGCGACGGAACGGTCGATATCCTTCGTTCGGATGTGAATGTGCAGGCGTTTCATCAAGGCGCTCCTTGGTTGCTTCTATGTCGCGTCAGCGAGCGCTGCGGTCTTCCCGCCGGCGCCCTCGCCCAGATAGTCGCCGCAGAAAACGGGATCGCCCTTGCAGCAGTCGCGCATCAGGAAGTCGATAAGCGCGCGCACGCCTCTGAAGTCGACGGCGTAGATCACCTGGCGGCCATTCTTCCGTGAGCGGATGAGACCTGCGCGCGCCAGCTCCTTCAGGTGAAACGACATGGTCGGCGCGCTCGCCGCGCAGGCCGCGGCGACGTCGCCGGCGGCGAGGCCGTTTGGGCCGGCCTCTATGAGGCGGCGAAACGCGGCGAGGCGGGTTTCCTGGGCGAGCGCCGCAAAGGCGGCGACGGCGGCTGTTGATTCCATATTTCAACAAATATAGAAATAATTGCCCATGTCAAGCGGCGACGCTCGACTTTTGGGTCCCTGCGGTCGATTCTGGCGTTTTTGAGGGAGCGCTGAATGGCGGCGACGGTCGCGGACACGGAAGACGCCGGGAGAGGCGCGGGCCAGAACGAGCGGACGGGCGCCGGGTCGGGCGCAGAGAGTTTCGAAACTGCTTTCGTCTGCGACATCGCGCCGTCGGCTGAGGATTTCGACGAACTCGGCCATGTGAATAACGCGGTCTATCTGCGCTGGGCCCAGGAGGTGGCGGTGCGCCACTGGGCCGCGACCGCGCCGGCGGCGATGCGCGCGGCCCGCGTGTTTGTGGTCCTGCGCCATGAGATCGACTATCGCGACCCGGTCCTCCCCGGCGAGCAGGTGGTCGGCCGCACCTGGCTCGGCGCCGCCACGGGGCCTCGCTTCGAACGCTATGTGGATTTGCGCAAGCCCGGTGCGGCCAAGCCCTCCGCATCGGTAAAGTCCGTATGGTGCATGATTGACCTCGCGACGCGCCGGCCCCTGCGCATCGGACAGGACGTGCTTGACGCCTTCGGCGTCAGCGGCGAGCCCTCAGGCTTTCCCGGCGCCGCGAGGGGCGAAAAGCGATGATCGACGTCCCGACATTGACATCGGAAAGGCTTATCCTTCGGGCCTTGGGCAATGCCGACCTTGAGGCATATACGGCGTTTTATGGCGATGCCGCGGCGTCAAAGTTCTATGGCGGCCCCCTGGCCCCGGACGGCGCCTGGCGCAAGCTCGCGACCGATATCGGGCACTGGGCGCTGCGCGGCTATGGCATGTGGGCGGTCGTCACGAGGAACGACGGGCGGACGATCGGCGGATGCGGCCTCTACCTGCCTGAAGGGTGGGGACGCCGCGAGCTGACCTGGTGGATCCTGCCGGAGGCGCGCCGACAGGGTTACGCGGCCGAGGCGTCCGGGCTTGCGATAAACTTCGGATACGACGCGCTCGGATGGCCGCAGGTGGAGACCTACATGCTCGACAGCAACGAGCCCGCCCGCCGTCTCGTCGAAAAACTCAAAGGGCGGAAGATAACGCGAGAGACATTTCCCGACGGCGAGTCGCGCAACGTCTATCTTCTGCCGTGTCAGGCCTGATATCCGGCGCGACAGTAAACTCGCGCAGGAATAGGAGACCAGGTCGTCAGCCTATTCCAGGTCCAGAATCTCCTTGAGGAACATGGTCTGCGCGTCGGCCTGGAAATCTCGGTTGGATTTCTTGCGGAACCCGTGGCCTTCGTCCATCGCCATCAGGAACCAGGCCGTGGTGTCGTTTTTCTTGACCGCCTCGAGAATCTGTTCGGACTCCGTATAAGGAACGCGCGGATCATTATAGCCCTGAATGATAAAGATCGGCTTGTTGATTTTATCCGCATTCAGAAGAGGGCTTATCTCGTCGAAGAAAGCGGAGATCTCCGGGTCGCGCTCGTCGCCATACTCAGCCCGCCGCAGGTCACGGCGATAGCCCTTGGTGTTTTTCAGGAACGTCTTGAAGTCGGAAACGCCGACAATGTTGATGCCGCCGGCAAGCCGCTCGCCATAGTCGATCATGGACGCAAGCACCATATAGCCGCCGTATGAGCCGCCGAAGACGAGGACGCGGTCATCGTCGAGATTTCTTTGCGCGTCGATCCAGTCGAGCAGCGCGCCGATATCCTCCACGCTTTTCTTGCGGTTGAGCCCATTGTCGAGCGCCACATAGGTTTTGCCGTAGCCGCTCGATCCGCGAACGTTCGGGACCACCACGGCGACGCCCAGCTCGCTCGCCCAGTATTGGTACGTGCTCGAAAAGCCCGGACGCGCCTGGCCTTCAGGCCCCCCATGGATTGAAACGACCACGGGAAAGGGTCCGCGTCCCTCGGGGCGATAGATGAAGGCGGGGATGTCGTGGCCGTCCTTATTCGGATAGGTGAACAATTCCGGCTCAATGAAGTTGCCGGCGTTGAGCCCGCCGGTCTCGGCGGCCGTCCAGCGCGTCAGGTCAAGCGTCTCGACATTGAAGCTCCAGGCGTCGGACGGACTTGTCGCGCTGTTGAACGTGAAGCCTACATCCTTTCCGTCGGGACTGAACGTTACGCCGGACGCGATGCCAACGGGAAGCTTGGGCCCCTGGCGAATAACGCCTGTGTCGAGATCAAGCAGCCTGATTGCGCCAAGCCCGCCCTCATTCACTGTAAAGACGACCGTCTCTTCGTCGGGCGACAGATCCCAGCTCGACACGTCCCATTCGATTGAATCCGTATAGACCTTCGGCGCGCCTGTCTCGGCGTCGTAGCGCACGAGGTTGCGGAACTCGGCGTCCTTGTCCGTCACGGTCAGGATGTCGCCATCCGCGAGCAGCGACGCGCCGAAATATGCGACGTCATCGTCCGGATTGAACTCCTTGAACTCGCCGGTTTTGATGTTCAGCGTGAAAAGCCGGCTTTTGGTGATGGAGATGTATTGCTGGACCGTCACCATCTTGCCGTCGGCGGAAAAATCGACGGGGAAAACCAGCCCTTCGCCTTCGTGCGCCACCTTGGCGCTCTTCGGGTCCGCGGGGTCCGCAATATACAGATCATAGTCCGGATCGTCCGCAGACGTGCTTGTCCAGATTACTTGAGAGCCGTCATCATTCCAGACGATCGAGCTATTCCGTGTGCCCGGTTCAGTGAATTGGGTTACCTCGCCTGTCTCGTTTTGATAGTAATACCCCTGAAAGTACTCATCGCCTCCGGTGTCCTTCGTAAAGACGAAGCCGCCGCCATCGGGGTCGGCGCTGCCGCCGCCCACAGGCTCGTCGTAAAAGGTGATTTGTTCGCGCATCCCCAGGGGCTTGGCGACCTTGTGAATCTGGGTGACTTCGGCGAACCGCGTGCCGATAAGGACGCCGCCATCGGTCCAGTCCCGGAAGTTGTGGCCGCGAAAGTTCGAATACTGACGGCGTCGTTCGCTGATTTCCGCCGGAATCGCCGGGACGCCCTCCATCACAAGGTTTCCCTTGGTCGTCCGCTCGGCGCCGGCGACGTCTGCGCCCGCTTCCGACATTGCCGCGTACGCGTCGTCGGCGTGAATTCCGAGAACGAGAGCGGCGGCGCTGGCCGCGGCCAGAAGCGATCTAGAGTTCATCATGACGGTCTCGGTTCTTCCCTGCGCGAGTTAACGGACGAGCCTGCATAAATATCGATGTGGCCGAAGGGTCAATGACCGCCGACACATGCTTGCTCGCGCAAATAGGGCGCTCAATAGCGCATCAATGCGATGGCGCTGTCGCGTTTGACGTCCAGCGAGCGGAGGAGCCGTTCTTTGACGTGACGCAGAGGAGGCGGGTTGGATTGAGAATTACAGCGTTGCCGAATATGGGGGTGGAGACCCACGCTCCGGCGGGCGACTAGCCCGCTCGCCGCCTCGTCAAAAAGCTCAGGAGACGGAAGATAGCGCGGGAGATGTCGCCGCACGGCGAGGCGCGCAACGCCTGTCTCGCGCCGCGTCAGGCCCGATGCCGGGGCCGGGCGCGCCGCCGCCCGCCTCCCGCGCGGGGCGGCGGCCATCTCAGTCGCAGGCCCGGCGCCCCCAAACAGCGCCGCGTCCGGCCAGCGAACGAGAGGCGCTCGCAGCTGTTTTTCAGCAGCTTTGCGATGGCGCCGAAATGGCCGCCGCAAGCGACTGTTTTTACTCGTGTTTGGAGAATAATCCGTCCGTCGGCGAAGACTCGACAATTGTCTTCGGAACTTGACACGAGGGCCCGCGCGCCACACGCTGAGCGACGAAATGGCGCGGCTCGAAACGAGATGTCGAAGGGGTCTGACTAGTGCAGCCGATGGCTGCGCGGGCGGGCCGGACGCGCGAAGGAGCGCGGGGCGCGCCTTGGACTTGGCGGCGTCCGGCGTGGCGCGAACGCCGGCGGCGCGGCTAGCCGCAAGGCGGCGAAACGCGGGCGAAGGTCTTCTTCGCCCCAGGTGTTGGCGTTCTAAGAATTTGTTTGCGTTGACATTTTTAAGGGGCGGCGGGCGTCTGACCGCGCCGTCCGGGGGCTGTAGGCTCGCCCCGCAACAAGGCCGGCGGCGCCCGGCCGGAAGGCGATAACACCATGTCCGTGACTATCGAACGCGACCAACTCCCGGCGACCTTCTGGCGGCCCGAGCCGCGTGCTGGACTCGTCAGCCTTCTCTATACGAGCCGATCAACGATCGAGTTCACTCCGGCCGATCTTGACGATCTCGTGGACGCTGCGCGCGGGCGAAATCTCGCGCGCGGGGTCACCGGATCGGTGCTTTATGAGCAGGGTCGGTTCGTTCAGTGGCTGGAAGGCCCCGCGCCGGCGGTGCAACGCCTGTTTGATCGGATCGGCGAGGACGAGCGCCATACCGATATAGAGGTCGTTTCCTATCGTCCGGCCCTTTCAAGGATATTCGCCGACTGGGGCATGCATCTTCTCAGCGGCCGAACCGAGTCGGCCCCGCTTCTGAGCGGCGGCGCGCTGCGATACGTCGAATCCGGCCGCCGCCCGGGCGCCAGGCGCGCCGCGCGTGGCCTCTTCCACGGCGAGGACGCTGATTTCGAAGCGCTGCTCGGCGCGCCGCGCGCCGCCCTGCCGGCGCAGATTGAAGCGTGCGAGGACGTGTTTGAGGCGTTCGGCGATCTGTGGGCGGAGGACGCGTGTCGGGACGTCGACGTCGCCGTCGGGCTGTGCGCGCTTCTCAAGGTCTTTCGCCGCGTGCGCGCTCGTGCGCCGCAGCCATTCATCCAGCCCGGAGGATCGCGACTGCTGGTGGCGGCGATGCCGGGCGAGCAGCATTTCGTCGGCGCCGCCGTCGCGGCGGAGAGCCTTACGGGCGCCGGGCGGCGCGTGAACTACGCGTTGCCGGATACAAGCGATGACATCTGCAGGCTTATCGAGGGCGGCGAGTTCGGCGGGCTCGCGCTCGCGTCGAGCCCGGTCTTCTCGCGCGGCCATCGACTGAAGGCGATAGAACAGGTTCTGGAGGCGGCGCGCCGCCACGCGCCGGGCGAGTTTCAGATCGTGCTTTACGGCCATCTCGCGCCGGAAATGTCGCACCTTATCGGCGACGGCGCATGCGATGCAGGCTGCTGCTGCGCAAACGACCTCGGCTCGCTGTTCAGCGAGTCGCGCGAAAGGCTGCTCATGTAGCGGACGGCGCCCTATCCGGCCTTGCGCGGCCGCGTAATCATCAGCTTACGGATTTCGGCGATCGCCTTCGCCGGGTTCAGGCTCTTCGGGCAGACCTGCGCGCAATTCATGATGGTGTGGCAGCGATAGAGCTTGAACGGGTCTTCAAGCGCGTCGAGGCGCTTCTCGCGCTCCTCGTCTCGGCTGTCGGCGATCCAGCGATACGCCTGAAGCAGCGCGGCTGGGCCGAGATACTCCTCGCCATTGTCCTTGTCGCCATTCCACCAGTAGGACGGACACGAGGTCGAACAGCACGCGCACAAAATGCACTCGTAAAGACCGTCGAGCTTTTCCCGCTCCTCTTTCGATTGCGGGATTTCCGCCGCGTCGTCCGCAACGGAGGATTGCAGAAACGGATTGATGGAGGCGTGCTGCTCGTAGAACTTCGTCAGGTCGGTGACGAGATCCTTTACGACCGGCTGGTGCGGCAGCGGATAGACCGCCACGTCGCCGTCGCCGAGATCGTCCATGCCCTTGGTGCAGGCGAGCGTGTTCGCGCCATTGATGTTCATCGCGCATGAGCCGCACACGCCCTCGCGGCAGGACCGCCGGAAGGTGAGGGTCGGATCGGTCTCGTTTTTGATCTTGATAAGCGCGTCGAGCACCATGGAGACGTCGGAGACGTCGACCTCGTACGAATCGATGCGCGGGTTCTCGCCCGCATCCGGATCGTAGCGGTAGACGTTGAAGCGCCGGAACGACCCGTCCGCGCCGGCTTTCGCCGGATACGTCTTGCCGTCCTTACGGACCTTCGAGTTTGCGGGGAGGGTAAGCTGAACCATAGCGAGGATTTAGTGTGCGCCTGCGCAATGCGCCAGCGCAATATTCCCCGCCCGCGACGGTCCGCCGCGCCAGCGGGCTACTCGAATTCCGGCTGCTCGGGCTTCCGGTAGTAAATGTCCGGATATAGGAAACAGCTGAGGAACAGGAACGCCGCGATGATCAAGACAACGATCCCGGCGAATTCGTCCACCGCTTCGCCCACCCAGTTGCCGACGCCGCAGGCGATGGCGATCAGGAGATAAGGCAGGATCGGCGGTTCCTCTCGGATGTAGCGGATGATGAAGATCGCCAGAGAGACGACGATCAGGCACATGGCGAAGACGTCAAATACGGTGCTCATGGAACGCCCCTGGGCTGCACGCCATACAATTGCGCAAAAGCCTGAAGCCCCTGTTAATCGCGGCGGTCAGTTTCTGCGATTAACCATTGCCGCGAGAGGTCCGGGCGGAGGGGGCGGGGGCGCGGCAAGGGCGCGCTAAAGGCCGCCTTTCAGGCGCTTCAGCGGCGCGAATTCGGGCGCGCGGCCCTCGCTCTTCGCCACATATGATTCGCGAATGTCCTCAGGGCGCAGCATGCCCGCGTTCCAAACGCCGATATAATCGAGGGCGTCTGAGGTCGTGTGGTCGCGAGCGTAGGTGATCATCCGCTTGCAGCCCGTGACGGCGAGGGGCGAGTGCGCGGCGATCTTCCGCGCGACGCCCATGACCCCGTCGAGCAGCGCCTCGGCGTCCGGGTAGACCTCGTTGACGAGGCCGATCTCCTTCGCCTTCGCCGCAGGGACCCGCTCTGCGGTGTAGCTCATCTGCCGCGCCCAGCCTTCGGGTATGACCTTGGCGAGGCGGGGGAAGGTGCCGACGTCCGCGGTCATGCCGATGGCCGTCTCTTGGATGCAGAAGAACGCGTCCTCGCTGGCGTAGCGGCAGTCCGCGGCGGTGACGAGGTCCACCGCGCCGCCGACGACGCCCCCTTGGGCGGCGATGAGCACCGGCTGGCGCGCGCGTTCAAGGCTCGTAAACGTTTCCTGAAGCGCGTGGACCTTGTGGCGGAAGGCCTCCGCCGAGACGTGGGGGTTCGCCTCGTCCGCGTCGAGCGCGCCTTGCATAAAGACCGAAATGTCCATGCCGGAGCAGAAATGCTTGCCCTCGGCGGAGATGACGATGACGCGCGCATCGGCGTCGGCGGAGATCTTGTCGATGGCCTCCGGGAACTCGGTCCAGAACTCCGGGATCATCGAGTTCGCCTTTTCCGGCCGGTTGAGCCTCAGGTGCGCAATATGGTCGGCGATCTCCAGCGTGAAGCAGGCGGTGTCGGTCATCATTCGGGCTCCTTGGCTCACGCGCCCTTATGCCCCATCGGAACGGCGCGCGCACTGGCCGCGCGCACCCTCCGCCGTTCAGCCGATCGCGCCGCATGCGCCCCAACTCCCGAGATCCCGGGTCGCGCATCCGCGCGCCCGGGATGACAGGTGAACGGCGGTCCTGCCATCCCGGCCGAACCGCGGACGAGAGCCGGTATCTCCCGCCACCTTTTCCCAAGCGTTGCGGCCACGCCGCCGGCGATTTCTTATCGAACGCCTGAACCCCAGGCGCGGCGCGGGATTGAGGGCGATTTTCAAAAATCTCATCGAACGCCTTCGGGGCGGCTTTATCCTCCTTCCGTCACCGCCGTCGACTGGAGCTTCGGGCGATAAATCTGCATCACTCTCCTTCGAGACGATTTTTCTCCTCATCCTGAGGAGCCAGCCGTCAGGCTGGCGTCCCGAAGGGCGAGGAGAAAAACCCCTCAGGATGAGGCAATGCGGATTTATCGCCCGATGTTCGAGGGCGGCGACGGACAGAGTTTTCAAACGGGGCCGTCAATCAGCGCGGCGCCCTACGAGCGAAGTTAAAGAGTAAACCAGGGAGTAGAGCTATGGTTCGCGAAGGATTGTTCAGGGGACGGACGCTGGAGGAGGCGATGGCCAAGGCGGTGGGGCGGCGTCATGAGCTCGAGCGCGATCCAAGCGCGGGCGTCACAACTTGCGGGTCAAGAAAATTCAGAAAGCCAATCCGAGGAGGCAAACAAATCCACTTAGGTAGGGTGCTGAGTGGCAAGAACGCATTATTTGTCGGTGAAGGGAATTTCAGTTTTACACTCGCGCTCGCGAGAATGGAGAATGTTGACGCTAGGCGTTTCGTCGCCTCCACAGACGCTTCAAATGTTTCGCTGAGCTCACTTGGACGTCGCAATGTATCCGACTTAGTGGCTAGGGGCATTCGCGTCAGATTTCGAGTTGACGCAACAAGACTCCTCAGATCATTCGGCGACGGGAGATTCGATCTCGTTGTATTCCAATTTCCGCATAGCGGGTTGAGGCCAGTCGCAAATAGAAGAAACCCTAACCATACGTTGATCCGGTCTTTTTTGAGTAGTGCTACAAATGTTATAAAACCCGATGGCCGCGTTGCCGTCACCACGATTGAAAGCCCTCACTACATCGGTGGGTTTGATTTTGTCGAAGCGGCGCGGCGCGCAAAAATGATGTGTATCAACCAATTTAGCTTCGATCCTCGACTCTACCCTGGCTACGTCCATGAGGTGACAACAAATGTCAATCAGCGGGTTGACCTATTGAATTGCGGTTTCCCTCTCGTAACGCGCGTTTTCGCGAAGAATCGCTTCGATCATCAATCCGGACGTTCCATTCAATGACTATAGAAGGCCTGCGGCTGATCGAGGACTTTGTTTCACCATCGGTAGAGACCGCGCTCCTATGCGAAACCAACGCGGGCGAGTGGGATGACGCCCTGAAGCGGCGTGTGCGGCATTTCGGTTGGCGTTATGACTACTCAAAGCGCGGCGTAGGCGAGGGAGCGTTCCTGGGCCCTTTCCCGCCATGGCTTCAAGGCCTCGTGATCCGCGTCGACGTCATCGCTGGCGCCGAGTTCGATCAGGCGATCGTCAATGAATACCTTCCGGGGCAGGGGATTGCGCCGCATGTCGATTCCCCGGCCTTCGGTGATGTCGTCGCCTCTTTGAGTCTTGGGTCGGCGACTGTGATGGCGTTTGACGATTCGGAAACGGATCGCCGGACGGAGCTGTCGCTGCCGCCAAGAAGTCTGCTTGTCTTATCCGGACAAGCCCGATGGCGCTGGCGCCATGGAATTGCGCCCCGCAAAAGCGATGTTGTTGAAGGGCGCCGGGTGAGCCGGGGGCGGCGCGTATCGATTACGTTCCGAACCGTCGCATGCGTTTCAAAGGGCGCCATGCGCCCGGCCGATGGGCCGCTCAACTAGCGGCGGGCTCGCGCGGCGCCAACGTTTTCCGTCGAAGCGGTGCTGTCGCCGGACGGGCCGCCTTGCGCGTCGCCGGTTCGGGCCTAGGGTCGCATTGCATCAGGGAAGTGGGCGCGACGTGTTCGCAAGCGTATCAAGATGGAGCGCCGTTCTTGGCGCAGTCCTTTTCGTCGCGATGATCATCGTCATTGGCGAACTGACGCCGGGTTACGACCCGAAAGGGCAGTTTGTCTCTGAACTCGCGGCCATTAATGCGCCTTACGCGGAGATTATGAACCTCGCGGGAATCATCCCGTTTGGCGCAGCGATCATTCTGTTTGGGCTCGGTTTTCTTGTCCGCGCGCACTACGGAAGCCTCACCGTGCTCGGCGGCGCGCTGCTCGTTCTTGCCGGCGCCGGATTCGTTGCGGCGGGGCTCCACCCCTGCGACGCCGGCTGCCCGTTTGAAGGAAGCCGGTCTCAGGCCATCCATAACTGGACGGCGTTCTCGGCGTTTATTCTGGCCTTCTTCGGCGCCATATGGATCGGCGTCTCGGCGCTATGGAGCGCGAGGCGCGTCGTTCCCCTTGTGGCCGGGCTTTTGGCCGCGACAGGCATGGGGCTGTCGTTTCGTCTGATGGGCGCAGGGGGTCTCGATCATCCGCTCATCGGGCTATATCAGCGCGGATTTCTTCTGTCGCTTTGCCTCTGGCTGATCGCGCTTGGGGTCTATTCGATCCGAACGTCCCGCTAGTACACCCGCGCTTTCGGTTCGATGTAGGAGATTTCGTCCGTCAACGTATAATCATGCACCGGGCGATAGTCGAGCGAGGCCTTGCCGTTCTGGAACCAGGAAATGGTGTGCTTCATCCAGTTTTCGTCGTCCCGGTCCGGACAGTCCTCGCGGGCGTGCGCGCCGCGGCTTTCCTTGCGGTTGGCGGCCGACTCCATCGTCACCACCGCCTGCTCGATGAGATTGTCGAACTCCAGCGTTTCGACGAGGTCGGTGTTCCAGATCATCGACCGGTCGGCGACGGAGATGTCCGGCAGTCCCGAATAGACATCGGCGATAAGGCTCTGGCCTTCCTCCAGAACCTCGCCGGTGCGGAAGACGGCGCAATTGTTCTGCATCACCTTCTGCATTTTGAGGCGCAGCTCCGCCGTCGGCGTGCCGCCGGTGGCGTAGCGGAAGCGGTCGAGCCGGGCGAGGGCTTCGCTCCCTGAGTCTTTCGAAAGCTCCGGGATCGGCGCATCCTTGTCGACGACCTCGCCGCAGCGAAGGCCCGCCGCGCGCCCGAAGACGACGAGATCGATGAGCGAGTTGGAGCCGAGCCGGTTGGCGCCGTGGACGGAGACGCACGCCGCCTCGCCGATGGCCATGAGGCCGGGCACGACGGCGTTCGGGTCATCGCCCTTCTTGGTGACGACTTCACCGTAATAATTCGTCGGTATGCCGCCCATATTGTAATGCACGGTGGGGATGACGGGGATCGGCTCCTTCGTCACGTCGACGCCGGCGAAAATCTTCGCGCTCTCCGAAATGCCGGGCAGGCGTTCGGCGAGGATCGCAGGGTCAAGGTGATTGAGGTTCAGATGGATGTGGTCGCCGTCCCCGCCGACGCCGCGCCCGTCGCGAATCTCCATGGTCATGGAGCGGGAGACGACGTCGCGCGACGCGAGGTCCTTGGCCGACGGCGCATAGCGCTCCATGAAGCGCTCGCCTTCGGAATTCGTCAGATACCCGCCCTCGCCGCGCGCGCCCTCTGTGATGAGGACGCCGGCGCCGTAAATGCCAGTGGGGTGGAACTGCACGAACTCCATGTCCTGCAAGGGCAGGCCGGCGCGCATCACCATGGCGTTGCCATCGCCGGTGCAGGTGTGGGCGGAGGTGCAGGAGAAATAGACGCGGCCATAGCCGCCTGTGGCGAGGATCACCATCTTCGCGGCGAAGCGGTGGATGGTCCCGTCATCGAGCTTCCAGACCATGACGCCCTGGCATTCTCCGTCCTCGGACATGATGAGGTCGAGGGCGAAATATTCGATGAAGAATTTCGCGTTCTGCTTCACCGACTGGCCGTAAAGCGTGTGCAGGATGGCGTGGCCCGTGCGGTCGGCGGCGGCGCAGGTGCGCTGCACCTGACCCTCGCCATAGTTCCGGGTCATGCCGCCGAACGCGCGCTGGTAAATCTTGCCGTCCTCGGTGCGCGAAAACGGCACGCCCCAGTGCTCCAGTTCGTAGACGGCGGCGGGCGCGTTTTTGCAGAGGTACTCGATCGCGTCCTGGTCGCCGAGCCAGTCGGAGCCCTTGACGGTGTCGTACATGTGCCAGCGCCAGTCGTCCTCGCCCATATTGCCGAGGGACGCGGAGATGCCGCCCTGCGCGGCGACGGTGTGCGAGCGCGTCGGGAAGACCTTGGTGACGCAGGCGGTCTTGAGGCCGGCCTGCGCGGCGCCGAGCGTAGCGCGCAGGCCTGCGCCGCCGGCGCCCACGACGACGACGTCATACTGGTGGTCGATTATTTCGTAGCTGTCGGTCATGAAGCGGCGGCCTCTGGTTCGGCGCGTCGTCCGATAACGGACGAGATGGCGTTGGCGGACTTGTCTTTGGCGTCAGATCTGAAACAGCGATATCCAGGTGATGAGCGCGATCAGGACGGCAGCGGCGATCGCGATCGTGTCGAGCGTTTTCGCCATGCCGCCATAGAAATAGTCCTGGATGATCTCGTGCAGGCCGATGCGGCCGTGGAAGACGCCGACGGTGACGAAAAGGCCGAAGAGAAACTTGTTATGCGTCTGCGCCAGCCAGTTCCGCGCGCCTTCAAGGTCCTCGCCCGCATGGGCCGCGAGGCTCCACAGGAACCACAAGGCGATAGGTATAAGGATGACGGCGCTTGCGCGCTGCGCCGCGAAGGTGGAGGTCGGTCCCTTTGCCATCGTCTCCGCCCTCCCCTCAGGCGCCGCGCGCGGCGTGGGCCGCAATGGCGATGACGGCCGTTATCACGACCGAGCCGGCATAGACGCCGAGCGCGGCTTTCGTCGCGAATTCCGGCTCAAGCCCGCGGCCGGTGTCCGTATACAGATATCTGACGCCGCCGAGCCCGTGAAAGACGAGCGACCAGATATAGCCGAGAATGATGAACTGGCCGAAGGGCGAGGCGAGGAAGCCGGCGACCGGCGCGAACCACGCCTCGCCGCGCGCCGCCGCGAACGCCCAGACAGCCAATACGGCCGTTCCGGTGAAGTTCGCGACGCCGGTGGCGCGCTGCGTGATCGATGCCGCCATGGTCGGCGTGAAACGCCAGATCTGCAGGTGCGGCGACAGCGGCGGCGATTGAGGCGGGGCCGCTGTCGGCCTTGCGGCGCCGGCGGGCGTATCGACCATCGGAGAGTTTCCTTCCGTAACCATTCGAACCTAGAATGCGTCGGCGCCAAGTCAACGCGGCGAAAGGCCTTGAGCTCCGCGTCTTTGGGCCGCTGTGGCGCGCGCGAAACGGTTCTTAATCAACCCGCCTAATCGACGCTCGCGTCGTTCAGGACCCGGTCATACTGGGTCAGTACGAATTTTTCCTGAGCGTCTGATCCACAAATCCGTCCACTGGAGAATTAGCCAACGAAGCTGACGTTCGTTTCCGCACGAACGCTGGATCAAGGTCTTATCCCGCATAAGGGATGATGTCGTCGCCCCTAATTGACGCGCTAAGCTACAAGATTTTTGCACTTGAGAGTTATTCGCTCTCGGGACGCCGCGTCAGCCGAAGTTCGGCGCGCGCTTCTGCATGAACGCGGCCGCGGACTCGGCGAACTCCGGCGAGGCAAGCTGCTCGGCGAAGATCGCGTTTTCCTCCGCCATGCGCGCTGCGATGGCGGTGCGGTCGCCGCGGATGAGCGCCCGCGAGCGTTTCACCGCATTCGGGGCGAGCGCCGCCACCGATCGCGCAACCTCAATTGTCTCCGCCATCAGCGCGTCCGGCGCCAGAACCCGGGAGACGAGCCCGCAGCGGAGCGCTTCGTCGGCGTCGAGCGTGCGGCCCGCAATCAGAATGTCGTTCGCCATCGCTTCGCCCACGCGCGCCGGCAGCAGCAGCGATGAGCCCGCCTCCGGGACGACGCCGAGCGCCGCGAACGGCGCCTTGAACGTCGCCGCCTCGGACGCAAAGACGAAATCGGCATGCAGCAGCATGGTCAGGCCGACCCCCACCGCCGCGCCATTGACGGCGCAGAAAAGCGGCGTCTCGCCGTCGCGGATGGCCGCCAGGAAGCGCATCACCGGTGGTTCGCCATGGGGGTAGGGCTTTGTGAAGTCGCCGATGTCGTTGCCGGACGTAAAGGCTTCGCCCTCGCCGGTGAGGACGACAGCGCGCACGTTTTCGTCAGCGTCCGCCTGCCCAAGGGCGTCGGCGACGGCGGCGTACATGTCGTGGGAGAGGGCGTTGCGCCGCTCCGGCCTGTTGAAGGCGATCGTCATGATGCGATCTGCGGCGTCAATTAGAACTTGGTCGCTCATGGGAACTCCTGTCGCGCGATGCGCCTCTCGTCTGGCGGGGCCTGATAGCATTTTTTTCGGCGTGATGGACTCAGCCGAAAGATGCGGCGTGGCCCGCTACGCGGCCCCGCCCCGACGCCCCGACGCTCCTACGCCCCGAAGCCATTGAGCAGGCCGTGAAAGACGGGCATGCTGATGCGGTGGGAAGTGGGGCGTTTATGGGACTCTCGAAGAAGCGTTTCGCGTCGGCCGCGATCGGCCTCGCTGCGTTCGCCACCGGCGCGGGGCCGGCGGCCGCCGAGGTCATGACCGCGATGACCGGCGAGGAGATCATTGCGGCCCTTGATGAGGCCGGCCTCTCCGCCAGCCTGATGGAGGACGCCGCCAGCGGCGCGCCAGTCGCCCGCGTCGTCGCCGGCGACGTTTTCTATTTCGTGCGCGCCATGGACTGCGCCGGCGGAGCCTGCTCGACGCTGATGTTCTTCGCGAACTTCGACCTCGGCCGCGACGCGACGCCGGCCGACTTCAATGCGGTCAACGCATTCAATGAGCGCCAGGTGTTCGGGCGCGCCTACGTGGTGGAAGACCGCGATACGGTCGGCGTCGATTATGTGATCGATCTCGACGGCGGCGTCACGCCCGCCCATGTGGCCGACAGCATCGGCAAATGGGCCGACGTCATCGCCTCGTTCCGGAACCACTTCCGGGCGCGCGCCGCGGGGTCCTGAAGGGGCGCCAGGTTCTGGCGTCCGAGAAGCCGCTACGCCGTCTCGGCGACGCCGGCGCCTTCAGCCAGCGCCTTCAGCTTTGGCGGGAGGTCCGCCTCAAGCTCTTTCAGATAGCCGAGAAGCGCTTGTTCGGCTTCGTCGACCACCGCATTGCGGCCGATGCGGCTGGCGAGCCAGTCGGCCTCGCGCGCCGTCACCTGCTCGGCGATGGCGATGGCGATCTCGTCATCGTCCTTGCGGCGGCCGGCGCCGCGCTTCATGCCGTAAGCCTCCAGAATGGCGTTGAGGCCGCCGGAGAACATCGAGGTCATGAACCCGCCGACATTCACCGAATGGTCGTTCGCCCAGTCATGCAGCCGGATCGCCTCGTCTCGCGGCAATGGTTTGTACCCGATATATTGCATCAGGTGCGCCGCCATCGCCTTGACGAAGAGCTCGTTCCATTCCTCGGCGTTGTCGGCGGCCGCCGTCGCGTCATGGATATCGAAGAGAAGCTCCGCCTCCTCGCGCGTGATCGCCACTGCGCCCGCGCCGCCCGCGGCGTAGAGATACCGGCTGAGGAGATGCGATTCGCGGCGCGTCACGCAAGGGTCTGGTTTCTCGACGATTTCGCGCTTGATCTGTTCACCAACGAAGTCGGCCATGTCCGTCGGCGTCGCGACCGCCTTCTCCATGAGGCGCACGAGCACGCACAGCTCAAGCTCCGACGGCGCCTCGTCGTCGCGGACGATGAGCGCCTTAAGCGCCGCGAAGTCGCCATTCGTGATATAGCCCGGCGGCTCTTCCTCATTGAGGAAAAAGTCGGCGCAGATTTCGGCGAAGAAGTCGCGCCATTCCTGGTCGCCGTCGGGCGCGCGTTCGGCGAGCGCGAAAACGCTGGCGAGTTCGCGCCGGTCGACGATCCCGTCCGGATAGATTTCCGAACGCAGGAACTGAACGTCCTCCGCGCACACATAACCGTCGGCGCCGACGCGCGTCAGACGCTCGTCAATCTCGGCTGCCGTATTGGGGTCGCCATCCATCGCCCATCTCCCCGGAGATCTCCGCCCTTGGCTGTCGATGCGAAACTGCCGGGAAGGCGTTAAGAACGGGTAAGGATTTTCCGCGCGAACCGGCGGAGCTGGCCCCGCGCCGGCGCCGGCCGCGCCGCAGCGCTGACGTTCCAATCCGATGAGGTCGCTCGTCCGGAGCGCCCCGCGGCTCAACCGCCGCCGGTCTCCAGGAACGGCTAGTCGACCCCGTTATCGCGACACTTGCGGAGGCATGTTATTCATGCCGGCTCAGGAACGGGACAAATCGATGACGCCGAAACAGCTTGTTGAGGAATGGGTCAGGCGTTTCAACGCCGGGGATGCCGACGCGCTGTCGGAGCTCTATGCGGAGGACGCAGTAAACCATCAGGTCACGCAGGACCCGGTCGAAGGTCGAGACGCAATTAGATCCATGTTTCGCGCCGAATTCGCGGCCGCGGATATGACATGCCTGGTGGAAGAAATACATGAGGCCGGCGCCGTCGCCATTCTTGAATGGCGGGACCCGCTTGGGCTTCGGGGGTGTGGATTCTTCACCGTCCAGGGCGAAGAGATAGTCTTTCAGCGTGGGTATTGGGACAAGCTGTCTTTTCTAAAGATGCACGGCCTTCCCATCGAGTGATTTGCGCCTCCATTCGCTTCCATCGCTACGCCAGGCGGTTTTCCGTATCCGGAATAGCGCCCGGCGCAAGAGCGGCAAGATCGGCGCGCAACGCCCGCACGGCGTCTTGCAGGCGACGCCTTCCTCCTGGGACGTGGGTGTCCTTCAGCTGACTGATGCTGGCGAGGGGGGTCGACCGAATGGCGACCGCGTCGCCGACCATGCTCGCGCTATCCTTGTGAGGTTACTCGTCCTCACCGCCTGAGGCCGGCGCAAATGGCGAGGCGTGAATCGTCAGTCCGACAAAGTCGATGGCGATGGAGCGCCCCGTCAGCACGTCATTCCCCAATATGGCGAAAGATGCGTCCTGGTAACCGAGGTCTCTGAAAATCTGGGCTTCGGTGAAGTACATGTGCCCGTCGCCCCAGCTGATACCTGATGATCCGAGGTTGGAGTATCGAAGGTCGTATATTTCGACGGTGCGATCGAAAACGTCATTGAACCGCGTTGCGGTCGCGCCGAGGTCGACGACGCGCGGCGCGACGAGGATGCGCTCCAGCAAAGCGAAATTGCCGATCGAAATCTCCGACCCGGTGTCCAGCAACATCTCGAACCGGTGATTGGAAATGTCGCCGGGCAACAGATAGAGCGGGGTGCCGGAAAGGCCGAAATTTGTCGGCCGCAACGCCGCCTCGCCCCAGCCCATTGCGGAAAAGCTGGGCGCATTGTCTCGCCGATAAAGAGATAGCCGGCTAGAGCGCGCATCGATGCGAAGGACGTATGAAGATAGAACGTCCAGCCCGAGCACGCCCTGAGGCGTGCGCTCCTGATCGTCCCAGTCGGAAAAGACGACGACGTTAAGCCCGGGCCGCGCGATGTCGCCCAGTTGCAATAGCTCAAGGGCGGTCGTCGGTCGTTCCTGCAGGCCCGCGAGGCTGAATACGCGCCGCTGCGCGTCCTCTTCGACGGTCAGCGACAGGCGATCCGTCAGATTTGAGAAAACCGCGCTTTGCGTCGCCGCGGTGTCGAGAATGAAATCGAACGGGCCTTCGCCGTTTACCATCGCCTGTACGATCAGGCGTCCGCCATAGTCCTCTCGGAATTCGCCCTCAAAGACAGGTTGCGCGAGCGCGTGCGCGTCGGGTCCCGCAGGCGTCGCCGCGCAGGCCGCAAGCGCAAGCGCAAAGGCCCCGCTCAACAGAGCTTGCAAAACCCCTCCGCCGATCTGCGTTACGCGCATCATCCGACCCCAAATCATCATTCTACCGCGGCGGCGACGCGCGGCAACCATGCTGGCGGAAACGTGAGTCGCGTCGGGATTTGCCCCGGCGGGCGTTCGCGCCCGCGGCGCCGCCCTGAGCTTGACCTCGACCGCCTTCCGCGAGACACCCCGTGCGCGCAGGCGCTCAAGGCGTCCCGGCGCCGTTTAAGCAGTATTCCGTTTAAGCAGCATAGCGAGATGCGCATGAGCGAGGACACTCCCGCCGCCACGACCGACGACGCCCCCTATCCTCAGCTGCCTGACCGGCTCTGCGTCAATCCGAAAAGCCCGCATCACGACGAAGCGGTCCTCTCGCGCGACGTCGGGATCAGATTCAACGGCGAGGAGAAAAACAATGTCGAAGAATACTGCGTTTCGGAGGGGTGGATTCGGGTGGCCCTCGGCAACAAGGTCGACCGCAACGGCGATCCGCTGACGATGAAGTTCAAGGGCGTCGTTGAGCCCTATTACCGGGACGAAGCGGACGCTGAGAGCACGTGAGTCCCGTCCCCGCCCGATCGCCCTTGCGGGCCCGCGGTTTTGCGCTATAAGCCGCCGCTTTCGTTGAACCGTCGGGCTCCCTCATCAGGGAAATGGCATGCCTTGGCGGTTGCAATGCGCCGGTCCCCTAGCGGGACGCCGGGCGCCCTCCTGAGGAGAAGTTGAAATGCCGAAGATGAAGACCAAGTCGGGCGCCAAGAAGCGCTTCAAGATGACGGCCACCGGCCGCGTGAAGGCCGGCATGTCCGGCAAGCGGCACGGGATGATCAAGCGCACGCCGAAGCAGATCCGCCAGAAGCGCGGCACTGACTGCCTCGCCGATGCGGACGCGAAGATCGTCAAGAAATACATGCCGTACGCGCGGTAAGGGGGTCAGTCACATGTCACGCGTCAAACGGGGCGTCACCGCCCACGCCCGCCACCGCAAGGTCATCAAGAACGCCAAGGGCTATTACGGCCGCCGCAAGAACACCTTCCGCGTCGCCAATCAGGCGGTGGAAAAGGCCGGCCAGTACGCCTATCGCGACCGCCGCGCGAAGAAGCGCAATTTCCGCGCCCTGTGGATTCAGCGCATTAACGCCGGCGCGCGGGAGCTTGGCATGACCTATTCCCGGCTCATGGACGGCCTCAACAAGGCCGGCGTCGAGGTCGACCGCAAGGTGCTCGCCGACCTCGCCGTGCATGAGCCGAAGGCGTTCGCCGCTCTCGCCGAAAAGGCCAAGGCAGCGCTCGGCTGAGCTTTCTCAAGGCGCTGGAAACATCGACGCCGCCCGGCTGCTGCGGGCGGCGTTTTTTATTGCGCAGTCAAAACGACATTTGAGAAAGGAGACGGACGCTCCGCGCGGCGGGAGTTCAGGGAGGATTTTCAAATGAAATCCGGATCGCCGGCGTTTGAGAAAGCCCCCGCCTGAGGTTCTTATGTCTGGAGCGCGCTCCAGACTAGGTTTCAGATTGGAACCTAAATGGAATGGTTCCATTCCGCAACCTAAATGCTAGGCTCATTCAATGGACTCGTCGGATTCGCCGCGGAACGGCTCGACCCCGCCCGATTGCCCGGCCGCCCGCGCGCTGGAGCAGATGGGCGACTGGTGGACGATGCAGATCGTGCGCGAGTCGATTTACGGCGCGCGCAGGTTTGGCGAGTACCAGGCCGCGCTCGGCATCTCGAAAAACATCCTGTCGCGACGCCTGAAGAAAATGGCCGCCGACGGCCTCATCGAAAAACGCGAAGACCCCGAGGACGCGCGCGCCAGCGTCTACCGGCTGACGGAGAAGGGCCGCTCGCTGATGTCCATTCTCGTCGCGCTCGTACGCTGGGGCGATGAATGGAGTCCGAGCGAGGGTGGGCGAAGCATCGAATTCATGTCGCGCGCCACCGGGCGAAAGGTCGCCGACATGGCGTTTCTTGACGAAAACGGGGAGCCGGTCGGCCTCACCGACGTTCGGGCGACGCCCGGCCCCGGCGCGCCGCCGGCCTTGCGCGCGCGCCTCGATGCGCGGCGGAAATCTAAATAGCGATAACTGCGTGCCCTTAACTGCATCGTGCGCTATACGGCGAATGATAGATTGGGGGCATTATGCGATATTTCTTCTACGTTCTTACGGCAATTACGGCGCTCGTCTTCTTCGCGTTTTTTTTCGGCGACTGGGATTACAACCGAGGCGTGATGCTCGGCTTGTTCGATCGGGAAGAGCGCGCCAATGCCGAGGCCGGCGCGATCCCCCTCGATGACGCCAAGACCTATCAAGTAGACACGTTTGGCGTCTTCCTGAAGGACGTGGATGGGGCGGTGGAGATGCGCCATGTTGGCTTCATGGCGGAAACCGCGAGTCCACAGTACTACCCCTCGACCATTGTCGCGCCAATGTTTGTCGCCCGGGAGCGCGGCGTTCCCGTCCGGGCTGATATCGTCAGTTGCTACACGATGCATCGTGGTCTGATCGATCCTGCGCGCGGCGCCGACGCATTGGAACAAAGAATATTTCCTAATCCGGTGAAACTGATTTCGGTCCACGCTGGTGTCTGGAATGGTGAGGAGTTCTTGCTCATCGGGTATGCGCCCGATGACACTAACGGCGATGGAGCGCTTTCCTGCGCAGATACGTCGAGGCTCGCCCATTACAGTTTCGCCAACCGCGTTTTAACAGAATTTGAATTGATCGCTGGCGCAGACGACCGAATTAGCGTGACGCCAATTAATGAAGACAAGTTCTTGGTGACGCTGGAAAGCGGAAGCCGGTTCGGTTTGTTGGACGTCGCATCCAAGTCCTGGCGCTCGCTCGATTTCGACGGCTTGCCGAGCCCTGTTGTGTTTGGCGGCCGCTTCCCGGACGATGAAGAAGAGGCGGGTTCCGGCGCGGAGAGCCCTAAAGAATAGGGGACTTGCGCCTACCGCCTCGCGTCGAAGATCGCCGTGTGGGCGATCCGCCAGTCATCGCCCTGGCGCTCAAGAACGAAGTGGAAATGCACCCGCCGCCGTCCTGCGCCGCCATCTCGCGCCGGGCCGCGGTCGCTGTCGGCGACGCCGTGATAGACCGCCGCGTCAGCGCCGACGAACCGCAGGGAGACAGGCGTGAGCGCGGCGGCTTCGCCGGACGAGGTTGAGGCGTCGAAGGCGGGAAACAGGCGATCGCGAAGGAACATTTCGAGCGCGTCCGACGACCGGATGATCCGGGCGTAGGCGTTCGTCCATTCCACATCGTCAGCGTGCAGCGCGGCGACGCCTTCGGCGTTTTCGGCGGCCCAGGCCTGGCCGAAACTCTCCAGAACGGCGTCGATGGCGGCCGCGTCCCTGTCGGTCGCCGGCCTTCCGAAGACCCTGTAGTCCGGCGTCGCCCAGCGTTCCTGAGCGCCGGCCGGCAAGGCGAGAAGGGGGGCGAGGAGGGGAGCGACAAGGCAAAGCGCGGCGAGCGCGGCGGTGACTCTGGGCATAATGTGGTTCCTTTCTGAACGGATCGCGCCGACGCAAGGCCTCCTGCGCGAGGGCTCGCGTGACGGCGCTCTCGCCTGCTACAGTGATGGCGAAAGCAGGGAAGACGGCTGGTCGCGAAGTGTCGCAAAGAGTCGCAAACGGTCCGGGATCGGACGTCTCGCCTTCAGGCGTCTTTGGCGTTTTCGCCGGCGCCGATAGGGTCATTCGCCCGATCGCCTATGGCGCGGCGGTCGCGCTTGTCGCGATCCTATTTTCCGTCGCCGGCGCGTTCGACACCGACGAGATTTCGCTCGCGCACCGGCTGGCGCTCTGGACGGTGGTTCCGGGCCTCGTCGTCGCCCAGGCGATCCTCCTGCGGTCTTCAGTGAAATCCCTGCCGATCGCGGCGCAGTACGCCGCGGTCGTTCCCGCGATCGTCGTCATTGCGGCGCTGGAGATTCATGCGCTGAAGTTCACGCCCCTCGTGCCGCACGCGCCGGACCCAATCCTTGGCTTTATCCTCTTCGTCGCGCCGACGGTCGCGCCGATCGCGATGGCGGTGGTGACGGCGGAGGTCCTCTTTGACGCTCATTCCGGCCCCGCTGTCGCGGCGTCCGCCGCGGGCCCCGAGCTTCGGATCGCTGAGGACGGGCTCGCCGCGCTGCCCCTCAACGAAGTCGAATGGGCGCGCTCGCACGACCACTATCTCGAAGTGAGCCTCGCCGGCGGCCGCCGGCGGTTCGTGCGCGGGCGGATGGGCGACGCGGCGGCGCTGCTCGCCCATTTGGACGGCGCGCAGGTCCACCGCTCCTGGTGGGTCGCCCGCGCCGCGGTCGAGCGGGTCGAGACGCGCGGACGCGACCGCGTCATTCGGCTTAAGGACGGGGTCGATGCGCCAATCGGGCGCTCAAGGGTTGATAAGCTGCGCGCCGCAGGCTGGATTTAGGGTGGAGTGTGTCGGAGTTCCGCCAAATTCGATTTAGCTCCCTGCCTCAACGGACCGCCCATGACCCTTTCGCGTTTATGCGCATTCGCCTTAATGATCATCGCTATGACGTCCTCCGCCGCCGCAGAAGAACCGCGCGCCCGCACCCGCGATCTCGGCCTCGCCCCAGGCGTGCTTGAGCCGGGCGAATTGAACGCCATCACCGACGTCGCCGGCGTGCGCGTGGGGCATGTGACCGTGCGAGAGGGCGAACGCGCTCGCACCGGCGCGACGGCGATCCTGCCCCACGGAGATAATCTTTATCAGGACAAGGTCCCTGCGGCGGTTTTCGTCGGCAATGGCTACGGCAAGCTGATGGGCTCGACGCAAATTGTGGAGCTTGGCGAAATCGAAACGCCGATTGTGTTGACGAACACCCTGAATGTCCCTGAAGCCGCCGCGGCGATTATTGAATGGAGCCTCGAGCAAGACGGCAATGATCGCGTCGGATCGGTGAACGCCGTCGTTGGCGAAACCAATGATGGCGGCCTTAATGACATTCGCGCCCGGACGCTGAACGCAGATATCATCCGTACCACAATTGAAAACGCGCAAGGGGGCCCGGTCGAGGAGGGCGCCGTCGGCGCAGGGACGGGAACGATCGCCTTCGGCTGGAAGGGGGGAATCGGGACGAGTTCGCGTGAATTGCCGAAAAAGCTCGGCGGATGGACCGTCGGCGTTCTCGTGCAGTCGAATTTCGGCGGCGTGCTGATGGCCGACGGCGTTCCGCTCGGCGAGGCGCTCGGCCAGCACTATCTGAAAGAAGCGGTTGACCGTGAAGATGCGACCGACAAGGGGGACGGGTCGATCATGATTGTCGTCGCCACCGACGCGCCTCTGTCGGACCGCAACCTCGAACGCCTCGCGGCGCGCGCCATCGCCGGCCTCGCCCGGACGGGCGCGTCGATGACCAATGGCTCCGGCGATTACGCGATCGCCTTTTCGACGAACGAGGACGTCCGCCGCACGCCGGCGCGCCGGGAGAAGGTCGCGAAGATCGCCGACCTGCCGAACGGACTATTCTCGCCCCTGTCCGAGGCCGCCATTGAAGCGACGGAGGAGGCGATCCTGAACTCGCTCTTCATGGCGACGACGACGGAGGGATGGAATACGTCCCGCGCCGCGCCGTCGCGCGTCGAGGCGATCCCCCTCGACAAGGTGCGGGAAATTATCAAAAAGGCGGGTCGAACCGACCAAGAGCCGACCGAATGACAGACCTCGCTGACCTCGAAACCGACCTCTCCGCGAAAATCGACGCCGCGGACGACCTCCACGCGCTTGAGGACCTGCGCGTCCACGCCCTTGGCAAAAAGGGCGTCGTCTCCGAACGGATGAAGACCCTCGGCAAGATGAGCCCGGAGGAGCGTCAGGTCATGGGGCCGGCGCTGAACGGCCTCAAGACCAAAATCGCCGACGCAATTGAGGCGAAGAAGGCGGCCCTCGAGGAGGCGGCGCTCGATGCGCGTCTCGCCTCTGAACAGGTTGACGTGACCTTGCCCGTCGCGCCGGAGGCGCAAGGCTCCATCCACCCGGTGAGCCAGGTGATGGAGGAGTGCGCGGCGATCTTCGCCGCCATGGGTTTCGACGTCGCCGAAGGCCCGGACATCGAGGACGACTTCCATAACTTCACGGCGCTGAACTTCCCTCCCGATCACCCGGCGCGCGACATGCACGACACCTTCTTCTTTCATGAAAAGGAGGACGGTTCACGGCGGCTGCTTCGCACCCACACAAGCCCGGTGCAGGTCCGCACCATGATGACCGAAAAGCCGCCGATCCGGATTGTCATTCCGGGCAGGACCTATCGCTGCGACTCAGACCAGACGCACACGCCCATGTTCCACCAGATCGAAGGCCTCGTCATCGACCGCGACAGCCATATGGGCCACCTGAAAGGAACCCTCGAGACGTTTGTGAAAACGTTCTTCGAAGTGGATGACGTGGAGACGCGCTTCCGGCCGCATTTCTTTCCGTTCACGGAGCCGTCGGCGGAGATGGACGTGAAGTATGAGCGTGTTGGCGAGGAAATCCGCATCGGCCAAGGCGAGAAGTGGATGGAGATCCTCGGCTGCGGCATGGTCCACCCGAACGTGATGAAGAATTGCGGCCTCGACCCGGACGAGTACCAGGGCTTCGCCTGGGGCATGGGCGTCGACAGGCTCGCCATGCTGAAATACGGCATCCCGGACCTGCGCGACTTTTTCGCGGCCGACGCCCGCTGGCTACGCCATTATGGGTTCGATCCGCTCTATGCGCCGAACCTCGCGACGGGGCTTAGTCGGTAGACAGAAAATCGGGCAATGGCGCAGCGAGGGCTCAACTTCGAAACCGTCGGGTCGATCGTCGCCATGGTCGTCGGCCTGTCGGCGCTCTTCGTCGCCTGGGATCAGGCGCAGATCATGCGCAAGCAGCAGCACGCGAGCGTCATTCCGATCGTCAATGTCGCGGGCGGTTTTTCCTCGGTCGCCGAGGAGAATGTCATGACGATCTCGATACAGAACGACGGCATCGGCCCGGCGCTTGTGGAGAGCGCGCAGCTTGTCGTCGCCGGCGAGCGGATCGCGGACTGGCCAGACCTCGAGGCGCGTCTGTTGCCTGAAGCCCTTCGGCCGCGTCTTGACGTCAGCCTCTCCAGCGCCATCGGCGTGCTGGCCGCCGGCGAGCGCCTTGATGTGCTGGTGGCGCGCTGGCCGCGCGAGCCGGCCGTCGACGCCGCCTTCCGCGTATTGCAGGCGGACGTTTACGGCAGCATGGGGGACACGACGGATTTCGGCGTTTGCTATTGCTCTGTGTTCGACAAATGCTGGCGCACGAACGCAACCGGCGCGGCGCGGCCTGTTCCGGTCGCGGCCTGCGAAGACGCCGGGGAAGACGTGATTGCGCGGCTGTTGCAGACCGCGCCGCAGCCTTCGGGCGCGCCGTTCGCAGGGGAAGGCGTCCGGACAGGCGCCGAAACGGGCGACGGACCAGGCGACCCTTAGGCCGGGCGACCCTTAAGCCGGTCGACCCTTAAGATTGTCGCAATTTCCCTAACCGAACTCTCAACGCGAGGCGCCATAAAAACGCCGCGGTGACGTCGTTCCATGAGCTGCGACGGACCGCAACTGCGGGGCGAGGCGAGCCCTCGCGGCCGCGAAAGAAAGGATCAAAGCGCCTTGCAGTCTGCGAGGCGCGACAGACGCCGCAATGACGTTCGCGTTCTCCTGGTTTGGCTCGTATCTGAAGGCGGCGATGTCCGCCGCGCTCGTGTTGTTTTTCGCCGTCGCCGTCGCGAGCGTCCTGCGGGGCGCTTTCTTCTCCGCTGAAGCGGGCGCTTTCCTGGCGGTCAGCGTCTTCGTCGCCGTCGCCCTCGTTGGACTGCCGCCGGCGTTCTTCGCCTCCGCCATCCCGGAGCTGTTCGGCGTCCGGCCGAGCGGTTTTCTGTTTTCGCTCATTGGCGCGGCGTTTGCGCTCGCGACCCTCGTCAATTTGACGCTTAATGATATCGCCGCGGCCGGCCTCGTCGGCGCGTCACGCGATGAGATCGCGGAATGGGCGGGCGATACCTTCAAGGACACGCCGCGGGCGGAGCTCATCGTTATCGGCTTCGCCGGCGCATCCGCCGGCGGCGCTCTCGCGCGCAGCCGCCGCCGCGCTATAAGGAGGCGCAAAGGGTAGGACGAGCGCCGCCCCTTCAGTCCGGCGGGGCGTGATCTTGATCGACAGTATCCTCACAATTGGCTTGCATTGGGGCGTCCTTATCGTTGGCGCGCTGGTTTGGCTGGCGATCGACCGAAAGTCTTTCCGGCCTGGCTGGTTTCTCGCCGCGCTCGTCATCTATGCCGGATACGACTTCTTCCTGAGCCGCGCCTTTCGCGAGATCCCGAACGTCATTGGCGAAGAATGGAACTGGACCGGCAAGCTGATGGCGATCGCCTTTGCGCTTGCGGTCGCTGCTCTGCCCGCGTTCGGCTGGCGAAAGGTCGGCCTCACGCTGCGTCAGGCGCGAGGGTCGTGGACCGCATGGGCGATGCTCGCGGCGCTGACGGCCGTGTTTTTCTATTTCGCGGTGACGACGGGCGACGGCGAGCCGGCCAATCCGGAGACGATTGCGTTCCAGTGGACGATGCCGGGTTTCGATGAGGAACTGTTTTACCGCGGCGTTCTCCTGGTCGCGCTGAATGAAGCGTTCCGGGCGCGCGCAAACATCCTTGACGCGCTGATCGGGTGGGGCGGCCTTATGACCTCGGTCCTTTTCGGCGCGGCCCACGCGCTCGCCTGGGATGACGGCGCACTGGCGTTCGACCTCGCAACGTTCGCCATGACGGGCGGGCCGAGTCTCATTCTGCTTTGGCTTCGGGAAAAGACCGGATCCATCGTCATGCCGATCATCGGGCACAATGTGGCGAACGGCGCCTTCACGTTGTTCTAGCCAGCGCGGCGCGCGCTTCGGTTCGCGCATCGCCCGCGGGTTGGCGCCCGGCGCGCGCCTCTGTTAGAGGGTCGCGATCGCGCGAGGGCGTCTTGCGCGGACGAGCGAGCGACGACCCATGAAATTCACCCTGTCCTGGTTGAGGGATCATCTGGAGACTGATGCGCGCCTCGACGACATTGTCGATGCGATGGTGCGCGTCGGCCTTGAGGTGGAGCATGTCGACGACCCGGCCGAGCGGTTGAAGGACTTCACCATCGGGGAAGTGCTCGCCGCGGAGAAGCACCCGGACGCGGACAAGCTGAAGGTCTGCCGCGTCGCGACGCGCGACGGCGAAAAGCAAATCGTCTGTGGCGCGCCGAACGCGCGCGCGGGCATCAAGGTCGCCTATGCGGCTGTCGGAACCTATGTGCCGGGCATCGACCTGACCCTCTCCAAGGCCAAGATACGCGGCGTTGAAAGTCTCGGCATGATGTGTTCCGCGCGCGAGCTTGAGCTTGGCGACGACCATGACGGCATCATCGAGGCGCCTGCGGATGCGGAGGTCGGCGCGCCGGTGGCGGACGTCCTTGACGTCAACGACCCCGTCATCGACTTCGAGGTGACGCCGAACCGTCCGGATACGAACGGCGTCGACGGCGTCGCCCGCGATCTCGCCGCCGCCGGGCTCGGTCGATTGATGGGCGCCGCGCCCGAACCTGTCGCCGGCGCGTTCCCGTGTCCGCAGGAAATCCGCCTCGATTTTCCCGAAGGCGCGAAAGACGCTTGCATCGCCTTCGCCGGCCGCGTCGTCCGTGGGGTGAAGAACGGCGAGAGCCCGAAATGGCTGAAGGACCGCCTGCGCGCGATCGGCCTCCGGCCCATCAACGCGCTCGTCGACGTCACGAACTTCCTCTCCTACGACCGCGCCCGGCCGCTCCACGTCTACGACGCGGACAAGCTGAAAGGCGCCGTCAGCGCCCGTCTTGGCGCCGCCGGCGAAGCATTCCTTGCGCTCGACGGCAAGGAATACGACGTGACGGACGAGATGTGCGTCATCGCTGACGAAAACGGCGTCCTCGGCCTTGGCGGCGTCATGGGCGGCGACGCCTCTGGGTGTACGGAGGACACCGTAAACGTTTTTGTCGAAAGCGCTCTTTTCGATCCCTTGCGGACGGCCAAGACAGGCCGCGCGACCGGCATCGTCTCGGACGCGCGCTATCGCTTTGAGCGCGGCGTCGACCCGGCGTTCATGCTTCCGGGGCTGGAGCAGGCGACGCGCCTTATCCTCGATTTGTGCGGCGGCGAGCCGTCGGAGATCGCGGTCGCCGGAGAGGCGCCGTCGGATCGCGCAGTCATCGCGTTTCCGCCGACGGAGACCAGGCGCCTTACCGGCATTGAGGTTTCTGACGCGCGCGCTTCTGAGATCCTCGGCGCCCTCGGCTTTGACGTTGACGCGGGCGAGGGGCCGTGGCGCGTCGCGGCGCCCACCTGGCGCCCGGATATCGAGGGCAAGGCGGACCTTGTGGAGGAGATCGCGCGCATTGTCGGCTATGACGCGCTGCCGACGGCGACCTTGCCGCTCTGCCGCCCGGTGGAGGTCGGCGCGCCGACCGCGATCCAGACGCGCCGGGCGGCCGCGCGGCGCGCGCTCGCCGCGCGCGGCATGCATGAAGCGGTCACCTGGTCATTCACGGAGAAAAAGGCCGCCGCCCTGTTCAGCGGCGGGGAGAACTGGCTGGCGGCGCAGGGCCTCATCCTCGCCAACCCGATTTCGTCGGAGCTTGACGCCATGCGGCCGTCGCTCCTGCCGAACCTCATCGCCGCGCTCCAGCGCAACGCCGATCGCGGCCAGGGCGAACTCGCCCTGTTCGAGGTTGCGCCGATCTATGCCTCCGATGCGCCTGACGGCCAGTATGCGATAGCCGGCGGCGCGCGCCGCGCCGCGCCGGCGCGCCACTGGCGCGGGAATACTGCGCCGACGGACGTTTTCGCGGTGAAAGCCGACGCCATGGCGGCGCTCAGGGCCGCGGGCGCGAAGGTTGATCAGGCGCAAGTCGTCGCCGACGCGCCGGCCTGGTATCACCCGGGCCGCTCCGGCGCGATCCGCCTCGGCCCGAAAACGACGCTTGCGGAGTTCGGCGAAATCCATCCGCGCGTCCTGAAGGCGATGGACGTCGACGGGCCTTTATATGGCTTTGAAGTCAATCTCGACGCGATCCCTGCGCCGAAGAAAAAGGCGACACGGACAATCCCCGCCCTAGACGCCTCGGACTTCCTTCCGGTGACGCGCGATTTCGCGTTCCTCGTCAAGAAAGACGTTGCGGCGGGCGATCTTCTGAAGGCGGCGCGCGGAGCCGACAAGAAGCTCATCGCGGACGTCAGGCTGTTCGACGTCTATGACGGCGAGGGGGTTCCCGACGGCGAGAAGTCCCTGGCGATCGAGGCGACGTTGCAGCCGCGTGAACGGACGCTTACCGATGAGGAAATCGACGCCGTCGCCGCCAAGATCGTCGCGGCCGTCGAAAAGGCCGTCGGCGGCGCCTTGCGCGCCTGACGGCGCTGGCCGGGTCGCCTGGCCGCGGATTTCTCTGATTAAATCAGAACACGGATTTTTGCCTAAGGCGGACGCCCTTTGGACGGCTTTTCATGTCGGCGCGCGCTTCCCCCTCCCTTGGAAAGGAGGGGTCGGGGAGGGTTCAGAACCGTCCGCTGACGGCCTCTCTCTTTGCGGTGGAGGGAGCGCGCATCATCCCGCATCCGCTAACGCCCACCATCCCGCGCAGGCGTCGTCGGAAAGAAACCTTGTCGCTCGGGCCGGGGCTTACCGAAGGGTAAACCGTACCGGACAAAGCCTACGCTCAAACTTAGCTTTAAAGCCATTCCCGCCCTGTAGCCTCGATTGCGTCCGCAAGGACTGGCGACAAGGATTGGCAACCAAGGGGCGGCGATATGCACTCGCGCAACTACCCGCGCGCATCCACCGAAATCGGCGTGACGGTGCGGCTCAACGGCGTTGAGTCGGGCGATGGCGTCTCGATCAACCTGTCCGCGGGCGGCGTCGCCGTGGCGACGAGCGCGACGGCGGAGATCGGCGACCGGGCTGAGGTCGGGTTCGCCGGCGGCGCGGCGCTTGAAGGCGCGGTCGTTCGGGTCTTCGATGGCGGCTTCGCCATGAGCTTCGATCTGAAGGACTGCGCGCGCGACCGGCTCGGCATGGTCGTCGATCAGATGATCGTCGCTGATTCCGACGCGACGCGGCTGCTGCTGGACCGGCGCGCCTACGCCCGGATTCCCTGCCCGCGCTTTGAAACGACGATCCGCGTCGCAAATCGCGACATCACCTGCTGGGTCAATGACATATCGCTGGGCGGCGCATCCGTCATCACAGCGGAGCGCTTGCGGATCGGCGACGAAGTGGGGCTCGGCGTCGCCAGCGGCCGGGTCGTGTCGCGGCGGGGCGGCACCTATGGCGTCGAATTCGACGGCGCGGCGGCGGATGGCTGGGGCTGAGGCCCTTGCGGCGCACCGATGAATGCGGGCGCGTCGGCGCGCCCTTCGCCGCGCTTGACAATCTAATCCAACCCATCGCCCGGCCGCGCATTTGAACCTGCGCGCGGCCCTGTTTCCGGCCGCCTGCGCACTGGCGGAGCGGCGCATAGAATGCTATTTTCCGACCCCGACCGAAGCGCCGTTCCGGCAGGGTCGGCGCGCGCCGCGCCGCGGCTCTGAAAGCCGGCGGTTCCGGTGCTTTCCCGCGCCCACCCAAAGGCCGACATCGTCGCTTCGCCGGCGCGCCATTTAGGCGGCCGGCGTCCGGGCGGGGGAGGCCATAGGCGTTCCAAATGGCGTCGTTCCAAATGGCGTCGCGCCGAATGGCGGCGTTCCGAATGGCGGCGTTAAGGCGGCGTTGTTCGCGTGGGGTCGTCCGGATGCCAGCGGCCGGATGGCGGCGCCCGGATGATGGCGTCTCCTGCGCGAATCGTTCGCTGCGGCTAGGTTGGAGCGGCCGTCCGACTGTCGTCGGCGTTTCGGGCGCGCTGGGCCTTTAGACTATGGCCGACGAAGCGCTGGCCGACGAAGCGCTGGCCGACGAAGCGCTGGCCGACGGAGAACCGGCCGGCGAGCAACTGGTCGACGGAGAGCCGACACGGAATTGAGAGCCGACAAAGAATTGACGGTGGGAATAATCGGAAAGCTATGAAGGTCACGATTGAAAAATCCGCGTTCGCCAAGGCGCTCGGCCACGTGCAGAGCGTCGTCGAGCGGCGCAACACGATCCCCATACTGGCGAATGTTCTGTTGCAGGCTGACGGCGGCGCGCTGACCCTGACGGCGACGGACCTCGACATCGAGGCGTCTGAATCGGCGCCCGCGGAGGTCGACCGTCCGGGCGCGACGACCGCCTCGGCGCTGACGCTTTACGACATTGTGCGCAAGTTGCCCGACGGCGCGCAGGTGCGCCTTGAGCTGTCGGGCGAGGACGGGCGCCTGCTCGTCGCGGCGGGGCGCTCGGAGTTTTCGCTCGCGGTCCTGCCGGACGATGATTTCCCGACCCTCGCCGCCGACGACCTCGCGACGCGCTTCAAGATGCCCACGGAGGATCTGCGCCGGCTCCTGGCGAAGGCGAAGTTCGCCATGTCGCAGGAGGAGACGCGCTATTATCTGAACGGCGTTTATCTGCACCCGGTGGAAAGCGGCGACGGCGGCGTCTACCGCGCGGCGGCGACCGACGGCCACCGCCTCGCCCGTATCGACGCAGCCCTGCCCGACGGGGCGGCGTCCGCGCCCGGCGTCATCGTTCCCCGAAAGGCGGTGCTGGAGCTTGGGCGGCTTCTGGAGGATGCGGACGAAACCGTCGAGGTGTCGGTCTCGGAAACCAAGATACGGTTCGACTTCGGCGCCGGCCGGCTGACCTCGAAGCTCGTCGATGGGACGTTCCCGGACTATGAGCGCGTCATCCCGAAGGACAATCCGAACCGTCTGCAGGTCGACGCCGGCGAATTCGCCAAGGCCGTCGATCGCGTGGCCACCGTCTCCGCCGACCGCACCCGCTCGGTCAAGCTCGCCCTCGACCGCGATCGGATGCGCCTCACGGTCAACAATCCTGAGGCGGGCAGCGCGCTTGAGGAGGTCTCGGTCGACTTCGCCGGCGATCCCCTGGAGATAGGCTTCAACGCCCGCTACCTCCTCGACGTCGCCGCCCAGATTGAGGGCGACGGCATGACCGCGCGTCTCGCCGACCCTTCCTCGCCGACGGTGATAATGGACGACGCCGACGTGCGCGCGCTCTACGTGCTGATGCCTCTGCGCGTTTGATCTTGGCGGCATGCCTCGCCCCCCCTGGGCGCGCGTCCTCACTCGTCTCGCGACGGCGCCGAAGGGCGTCCGCGGAAAGGAAATACGATCTCGGTAATGACGGCCTCGGCAATGACGGCTTCGACGCTCGCCGCTCCGGCGGAGGCGATCTCGACGGCGGCGGCTGACGTCGAATCGGCCGCGCCCGGCGTCGATGCGCGCCGCCGCGCCGCATTCCGGCGTCTTCAGTTAACGGAGTTTCGGTCCTATCCGCGTCTCGACGTGGCGTTTGACGGCCGGCCCGCCTATTTCGTCGGCGCGAATGGGGCGGGGAAGACCAACCTCCTTGAGGCGCTGTCGCTGTTCGGTCCCGGCCGGGGCCTGCGCGGCGCGCGGCTCGACGACCTCGGACGCGAGGGCGGGTCCGCGTCCTGGGCGGTCGCCGCTGAGTTTGACGAGGCCGACGGCGAAACGAATTGCGACGACGATCTGCGCCGGCTCGGGGTCGGCCTTGGGGCGGGCGCGGCGCAAAGAGGCGCCGGCGGCGCGTCTCGCGTCTGCCGGATTGACGGCGCGTCCGCGCGCGGGCCGATCGCATTCGCCGACCTTTTGCGGTTCTCCTGGCTGACGCCGGCGCAGGACGGGCTCTTCACCGCGGCGGCGGGCGAGCGGCGCAAGTTCCTCGACCGCATCGCCCAGACCCGGGACGCCAGCCACGCCCGCGCCGCCGGCGACTTCGAGGCCGTCGCCCGCCAGCGACAGCGCCTCCTTGATGAGCGCCGTTTCGACGATGGCTGGCTGACGGCGCTAGAGACGTCCATGGCCGAGGCCGGCGTCGCGGTCGCCGCCGCCCGGCGCGAAGCGTCGGCCGCGCTCGCCGCCCATGACGCGTCCGGCCTTGCGGGCGGCGCGTTTCCGGCGGCCGAAATCGCGCTCGAAGGCGATCTCGAAGCCGCGCTGGACGCGGCGCCTGCCGCCGACGTTGAAGACGACTACATCAGTGAGCTGAAGGCCCGCCGGCGTCTTGATGCGGAGGCGGGCCGCGCCACCATGGGGCCGCACCGCTCGGACATGATCGTCCGCCACCGCGCCAAGGGAACGCTTGCGCGCCTGTGCTCCACCGGCGAGCAGAAGGCGCTCCTCATCGGCCTTGTCCTCGCCAATGCCTGCGCGCTCGCCAAGGGCCCGAGGGCCGCGCCGCTCATCCTCCTCTTTGACGAGATCGCCGCGCACCTCGACCCCGGCCGCCGGGCGGCGTTGTTCGACGTCATCGACGGGGTCGGCTTTCAGTGTTTCATGACCGGTACGGATGAAAACCTGTTCGAGGCGTGGGGCGGCCGCGCGCAGGGGTTCCGCGTCGACGCCGGCGCGGTTGAAGCGATTTCGGGGGAAGGCTGACGGGCGCCGGGAGAAGAAGCCCGCCGCGGCTCCGCGTTTTCGCGTCAGGCCGCAATACTGGAAAGAAGACGAAAAAGATATGACGGAAGCAGCGCGTACGGAAGACGACGACATCGCCAATGGGGATGCGGACTACGGCGCCCAGTCGATCAAGGTGCTGAAGGGCCTCGACGCCGTGCGCAAGCGGCCGGGCATGTATATCGGCGACACCGATGACGGCTCGGGCCTGCACCACATGGTCTATGAGGTCGTCGACAACGCCATCGACGAGGCGCTCGCCGGCTATTGCGATACGGTCGACGTTATTCTCAATGAGGACGGCTCGGCGACGGTGCGCGACAATGGCCGCGGCGTGCCGACGGAAATCCATCTCGAAGAGGGCGTCTCCGCCGCGCAGGTCATCATGACCCAGCTCCACGCCGGCGGGAAGTTCGACCAGAACTCCTATAAAGTCTCCGGCGGCCTCCACGGCGTCGGCGTCTCGGTCGTGAACGCGTTGTCCGAATGGCTCGATCTGAAGATCAAGCGCGGCGGCGAGGAGCACGCCATGCGCTTCCATTTGGGCGAGCCCGACGCGCCGCTCGCCGTCGTCGGCAAAACCGAAGAGACGGGTACGGAGGTATCGTTCCTGCCGTCGAAGGAGATCTTCACCGGCACGGAGTTCGACTATGATACGCTTGAGCGGCGCCTGCGCGAGCTGGCGTTTCTGAATTCCGGCGTCGCCATCAATCTCATCGACCGTCGCCATGTGGACGCGCGCGAGGAGCGCATGCTCTATGATGGCGGGCTTGAGATGTTCGTGCGCTATCTCGACGGCGCGAAGAAGAACCTCATCGACGCGCCCATCTCTTTCGCGGCGGAGAAGGACGGCGTCACCGTCGACGTCGCCATGTGGTGGAACGACAGCTATCACGAGCGCGTGCTTTGCTTTACGAATAATATTCCGCAGCGGGACGGCGGCACGCACCTCGCCGGCTTCCGCGGCGCTCTCACCCGCATCATCAATTCCTATGCGGCGGAAAGCGGGATCGCCAAGCGCGAGAAAGTCTCGATCACCGGCGATGATGCGCGCGAAGGGCTCACCTGCGTTCTGTCGGTGAAGGTGCCCGACCCGAAATTCAGCTCTCAGACGAAAGACAAGCTTGTCTCCTCCGAAGTGCGCCCCGTAGTCGAGAGCCTCGTCGCGGAGAAGCTCGGCCAGTGGTTCGAGGAGAACCCGGGCGAGGCGAAGAAAATCGTCCAGAAAATCGCCGAAGCCGCCATGGCCCGCGAGGCGGCGCGCAAGGCGCGCGAACTGACCCGCCGCAAGTCGGCGCTCGACGTCGCCTCGCTTCCCGGCAAGCTTGCCGACTGCCAGGAGCGCGACCCGGCGAAGTCGGAGCTTTTCATCGTCGAGGGCGATTCGGCGGGCGGCTCGGCGAAGCAGGCGCGCAATCGCGAGAATCAGGCTGTCTTGCCTCTGCGCGGCAAGATCCTGAACGTGGAGCGCGCGCGTTTCGACAAGATGCTGTCGAGCCAGGAGATTGGGACGCTGATCACCGCGCTCGGCGCCGGCATCGGCCGCGACGATTTCGACGTGGAGAAGCTGCGCTACCACAAGATCGTCATCATGACGGATGCCGACGTCGACGGCGCGCACATCCGCACCCTGCTGCTGACCTTCTTTTTCCGTCAGATGCCGGAGCTTATCCGGCGCGGGCATCTCTATATCGCCCAGCCGCCGCTCTACAAGATTGAGCGCGGCAAGTCCGAACAGTACCTCATCGACGATGCGGCGCTGGAGGATTATCTCTACCGGGAGGGCGCGGAGGGCGCCGCGCTGGAGCTCTCCACCGGCGAGACGATCGCCCAGAACGATCTCGCCGACGTCGTGGCCAAGGCGCGCCTCGCCCGCGCGGCGATCGACGCGCTGCCCGCCTGGCTCGACCGTAACGTCATCACCCAGGCCGCTCTCGCGGACGGCCTGCGCGAGGCGCCGTCGGAAGAGACGGCCGCGCAGGCGCTCGCCGACAAAATCGCCGGCCGGCTTGATCTTATCTCGGATGAATTTGAACGCGGCTGGGCCGGGCGCCCGGATGGCGAAGGCGGCTTCGTCTTCGAACGCGACGTGCGCGGGGTGGCTGAACGCCACGCCCTGCCGCGGGACGTGTTGATGTCGGCCGACGCGCGCGCCGTGCAGCAGCGCATGGAAAAGCTGACGGAGGTCTTCGCCGCGCCGGCGACCTGGCGCAAGAAAGACGCCGCCGCCATGGTCACCGGGCCGAACAGCCTCCTGCGCGAGGTGCGCGCGGCCGGCGAGAAGGGCGTAAAGATCCAGCGCTATAAGGGCCTTGGCGAGATGAACCCGGAGCAACTCTGGGAGACGACGCTCGATGAGAACGTCCGCACCCTGCTGCAGGTGAAGATCAAGGAGGCCGACGGCGCCGACGAGATTTTCTCCCGCCTCATGGGCGACGTCGTGGAGCCGCGCCGTGAGTTCATTCAGGACAATGCGCTTTCCGCCGAGCTTGATATTTAGCGGGCGCTCCAGCGTCGTCCTGCCCAATCGCCTTCCCGCTCTTGACGTCGCCGCCGAACCAGCGCGTCGCTTGCCGCGTTGCGGTATGAAGCCAAGCTGCGCGAACGTCCGCTGACGCAGGCCTTAGGTCGCTCCTGTTTTGCAGGGTCTTGGCCTAGCCGGACACGTCAGGGTGAGCGCAGCGTCGGATAGAGGAGCGGACGCGATGCAGGACGGTGCAAGCCCCGGCGTGGGCGATTTGGCGGCGAATGCGGAGAACTTGCTGAGCCCCGAGACGGTCGGCGGTCTCGTCGAAATGGGGGTGAACTGGGGCCTCACGGCGCTAGGCGCGCTTGTTGTCCTGATCCTCGGCCTCTTCGTCGCCGGGCGCCTGAAGAAAGTCACCATCAACGCCGTCAATCGCGCGCCCAATCTCGATGAGACGCTGGCGCGTTTTTTCGGGTCAATCGTCTATTACCTCGTCGTCGCCTTCGTCGTCATCGCCGTCCTGTCGATGTTCGGCATTCAGACGACCGGGCTCGCCGCGCTTATCGGCGCCGCCGGCCTCGCGGTCGGCCTCGCGCTCCAGGGGACGCTCGGCCATGTGGCGTCGGGCGTCATGCTGCTCGCTTTCCGGCCCTTCCGCATCGGCGATTACGTTGAAGTGGCGGGCCATGCCGGCACGGTGAAGGAGATTGGGCTCTTCACGACGGAGCTTGCGACGCCTGACAATGTGAAGATCATCGTGCCGAATGGCGACGTATATGGCGGCGCCATCATGAACTATTCCGCACACGACACGCGCCGCGTCGATTTCGTCATGGGCATTTCCTATGAGGACGACATCAACAAGGCGATGGCGAGCCTCAACGCCGTCATCGATGCGGACGCCCGCGCCCTCGCCGAACCGGCCCGCCAGGTCGTCGTCGGCAATCTCGGCGACAGCTCGGTCGACATTATCGTCCGCGTCTGGTGCGCGTCCGCTGATTACTGGGGGCTCAAATTCGACCTCACCAAGGCCTTCAAGGAGCGGTTCGACGCCGAGGGCGTCTCCATTCCGTATCCGACGCAAACGCTGTACCAGCGCGCGGCGGAATAGGGTCATGGAAGTCCGGCGTTCCGCCTACTCCGCGTCGTCGGCCGCTCCGCCCTCCGCCGCCTTTCCCGGGAAGCTGAGGGCGACGCCCTGCTTCAGATAGCGGACGGGCGTCGCCGCGGTCAGCGGCGCCGCCAGTGGGTCCGCGTCGAACGCCAGGAAGCTCGCCTCGCAGCCGGGATCAAAGCACGACACGTCTCGCTCCGGATAGATAAGCGCCGCCGTCCCGGTCAGAAGGCGCAGCGCTTCGGCGCGCGTGAACGCGCCGAGCCGGACGAGGTTTTCCGCTTCGGCCTGGGGCGGGCCTGCGCCGTCGGTGCCGATCGCGAAGCGGACGTTTGCGGCTTTCAGTTTCTTGAGGTTCGCCCGCTGCGTCGCCTCGGTCGCGTCGCGCATCTGAAGGCGCGGATCGTCCGCATCCGATCGCGCGTACCGCGTCGCTGACAGGAGATAGGTGGGAGTGACGATCATGTCGGCGGCGACGATCGCCTCGACCGTCGCGTCGCTAAGCGACGCAGCCGCGAGCTCGGCCTCGTCGCTGCTCGCGCCATAGGCGGGGAGGTGCGCCAGCCAGTCCACGCCCGCCTCCGCCGCGACGCGCGCGTCATAATCGCTCTCCACATGCACGAACGCCCGCAGCCCGCGGTCGTGGATCGCCGAGACGATCTTCGGGTAGAGGGCGGGGTCAAGGCCGGTATTGCCGTAATAGTCCGGGTTGCCGTTACGCGTCTCGAATTCCTCCGAAGACAGAAGATACGTCTTGACGATTTCGGCGCCCTGGCTCGTGAGGCGGTCGAGGACAGGCGCGATCTCCGCCTCGCTCGTCACATAGTGAAACGCGTCGCCGATGAAGCTCTCGCGCGTGCGTCCCGGATAGGCGAACTTCGTCAGCACATCCACATAGAGTTTTTCCGGATGGCCTCCGGGGGCGGTAATCCCGCCCATGGAGACGACGACGTCATAGGTCTCCGGGCGGTCGAAGAAATCGAGCTTCCCTTTGAACGGGCCAACGATGGTGGTCGGGTTCACCACATAGAAAACGCCCTGCTTCATGAAGTAGTCGCTCGCCATCTTGATGGGGGCGGTGACGTGATTGTGGGCATCGGAAAAGGGCGGCGTCACGTAGAGGCCGGCAAGGTCAATCGTTTCCGCGACGGCCTCGCGCGGCGGCTCTGCGACGAAGCTCCCCTCACTGACGTAAAGAGCGCGCTCGACGAAGCGTTCGCCGTCGAAGACGCGGCCGCCGATATATTCCGTCACGGGATTTTCGTAGGCGGCGGCTTCACCGCTCGTTTTCGCGCAGGCGGCGGCGCCCGCGGCGAGCGCCGCGCCCAGCAATCGTCTGATCATTCGCTGATAACTCTCCACAAGAACCGGCGCGCGTCAGGATAGCGCCTCGCCGCGTTCCGGTCACGCGCGCGGCCGGTCGGCCCGTCGCGCGGACGCAGCCGCCTGACGTCGTCAGTCGATGGGCGCGAGGTCGTGGACGCCGCGGGGGAGCATGATTTTTCGGTCCATGGCGTCAAGCCGACGCGCGTCGCCGGCGCCGACCACGCGAAAAAACGCGACCCAGCCGTCGCTCGTCGGGGCGTCATGATCCTGAAAGACGGCGACGGCGAGGCGATCGCCGTCCGCGTCGAAGACGGCGTCTTCGGGCAGGACGCCCCTGAATTTCAACGGCGTCCCCAGCGTCTTCAACGCGCCAGTGGCGTCGTCAACGGCGACGAGCGACAGCGACGAGGCGCTCCGCCCCGGGACAATCGACAAGAGGCCGCCCGGCAGATAGGTCCGCTCCATATTGACGACGGCGATAAGGTCGCCGGCGCGGTTGAGCTCCATCGCTTCCGGGCTTTTCGAGACTGTCGCGGCGGAGACTATTCCGCGCGCGTTATCGTCAGGCGACAGCGCAAACGACAGGATTTCGCCAGCTCCGTTGAAAACCGCATCGGTCGGCCGCGGACCCCAGGCGACGTCCGACACGATGAGGTGGCCGCCGGCCCGCGTCCAGCGCGCGACGGAAAGCCAGCGCGCGGTCGGCGTCGGCGCTTCAACTTTCGCGCCGACGGGAACGCCGTCCGCGTCAAGGTCAAAGCGAACGAGGCCGACGGCGCGATTGTTGAAGATGACGCCCGCCGCCGCGCCGTCCGGATGCGCGACGCCATAAGTGGCGCCGGCGTCGATGTCGCGATCAGCGTAGGCCGGGACGTCAAGGTCGAAGAGGCGCGGCGCGCCAGGCAGGCCGTCCGTCAGCGGAATGACGGCGACCTCAGCGTCCGCGCGGCCGCAGGCGACCAGAAGCCAGCCGCCTGACGGCGCGACATCCACCGACATCGCCTTGTCGCAGGCGGTTGTGACCGAGGCGACCGACCCCGACGCGACGTCTATCGTCGTCAGGTCGCCGGCGATGGGGAACTCTTCGAACACGCTGTCAACGCGCTCAATCGCCCGGTCGACCTGCCCTCGGCTGGTGGCCACATAGGCGTAGCGCCCGTCCGGCGACGTCGCGAGGGAGCCCGGCCATCCCATGACCGTGTTCGACGCCGGCGCGCGCGCCGTTTCGGCGCCGTCCGCGGGGTCAAGCAGAAACGCTTCATCCGTACGCCCAGGAATCGGATAGAGAACGCCATTGGCGTACGCGGTCGCCGCCATGTCCGCGTCGGCGATGGCGAGGAGCCGCGATCCCGTCCACCCGTCGATTTGCTGCGCGGCGGCTTCGGGCGCGATGGACAACGCGGCCGCCCATGCGATGAGCGCCGGCGCGGCGGTTAGAGGTCTGCGTGCAGAGGTCATTCTTAAGGCGCTCCGATACCTTTCGGGACGCCGCACACATTAATACGATATTCGTATTATTCAACCATCGTACTTCTGACATCGTATTTTGGGCCGGCGACGGTCAGCCTCGGTCCGCGTCTTCGGACAGTCGCGACGCGATTTCCGCCATATACCGTACGAACGGACCGCGGCTGCGCTCGGGCAGGGCCTCCAGCATGCGGCGCATGTTGTCGCGCTCTTCATTTATGATTTGCCCGAAGGCCGCCGCGCCATCGTCGGTCAGCTTGAGCTCCACCGACCGCCGGTCGTCGTCGGCGCGGGCGCGATCGACAAGGCCGGCGCGCGCGAGCCGGTCGATAACGCTCGTCGCGGTCGTTGGGGCCGCGCCGAGATAGGCGGCGACGGCTTTGGCCGGCGCGCCGGGGTTATCGGCGATGAAGCGCAGGGCCGCGATATCGGTCGGATGCTCGCGGAACCGGCTGTGCATGTTGGGGATCGCCGGCTCCATGACCTTCAGGATGCGCAGCAATTCCGTCGTCGCGAGGCGCAGGCGTTCAATTTCGTCGTCCATGCGTAGAGTTTAGGTCGGTTGCCCGCGGCCGGCAAAGCGGGCCGCGTCACCGCACATAAAGAGCGAGGGCGGCGGCGACCGTGAAGACGGACGCCGCCGTCGTTACGGCGATCGCGGCGGCGGCCTCCCGGGCGTAGACGCCGTACTGGCTCGCCATGACGAATGATCCGACGCCGGAGGGCACAAGCGCGAACAGCATCGCCGGCCCTGCGAACTCGGGCCGTCCCCCAAGGCCGGTCAGCGCGAGCCCTGCGAACATCATCGCCGGCAAGGCGATGAGCTTCACCGCGAACACCGCAGCGACCTTGCCGCCCACTTCGCTGAGGGGCGGGCGCGGGGTCGTCGCCAGGAAAAGCCCGAGCGAGATAAGCGCGGTCGGCCCGGCCGCGCGGCCGAGGATCGACAGGAACGCCTCCACGGGCTGAGGGATCGCGTTCGGCGCGCCGGCGGCCGCCAGCCCTGCGCGGGCCGCCGAAACCGCGGCGCCGGCGATCATCGCCACCACCAGCGGATTGCGCAGCGGCGCGGCGAAATAGTCCGTCAGCCGCTTATCGGGATTCGCATCCATCAGCGCCGCGCCCGCGGCGATGACGAGGACGCCCTCCACCAGCATCAGCGAGACGAAGGCCGGCGCCCAACCCTCGATGGAGAGCGCAATTGGCAAGCCGAGAAAGACAGCGTTCCCCAGCGTCGAGGCGAAGGCGTGGGCGCCGGCTTCCGGCGGGGACAGACCGAACGCCGCGCGGCCGATCGCGTACCCGGCGGCGAGCGCGGCGGCCGCGGCGACGGCGTAGACGCCGGCGAGGATCGCCGTCTCAGCGCCCAGCGGATCAGCGCCGGCGACGAGGCCGAAGAGCGCCGTCGGCATCGCGAGACGGAAGACGAACCGGTTCAGCGCCGCGACGTCGTCCGCCGGCAATATCCGGCGCCGCCCGGCGATGAGGCCTGCGGCGATGACGGCGAAAACGGGCAGGGCGACGGCGAGGACGGCTGACATATTGAGCGCTTGCGCTAACCCTGACGCGTGCATTTGGCGGAGGGCCCCCGCGAAGCGGCGCCGGCCCTGACCCGCCTTCGCCGATTGCGCGCGCCGACGCAAGCCGCAGGGCGCGAAGCGCGTGCGAACCGCGCGCGAACGCGTTTGGCCGTGCGGATCGTTTCGAGGGAAATAGCGCCGGACAGGGCGGCGTTCCCGACCAGACGCCCGGGGGCTGGGGGCGATGGGAAACCGGTAGACTGGCCGACTTGGCCGCCCTGTTCGGACGCGTTGAGGTTTCAGGGAAATTCGGGCCGGTTGATGGCCGAATGAGGCGATTTTGTGGATCGCGCTTCGCCTGACAGGTTTGTGAAGCGTCGCCGCCCCTTGCCAAGCCGGCTTGCGGGGAAGCACACTGCCAATATGACGCGATCAGAGCACGCCGCGCGCTTTTCAACGGCGGACGCGCCCGGCCAGGGAGGCGGCGTGGGCAGGCGCAAGGCCGTCGATCCCGTCTCGTTCAACCGCGCGGAGCTGAACCGCATTCTCAATGTCTACGGACAGTTTGTCGCCGCCGGCGAGTGGCGCGATTACGCCATAGACCATTTGCGCGACGCCGCCGTCTTCTCCGTCTTTCGCCGCGCGAGCGAAGCGCCGCTTTATCGCATCGAAAAGCGCCCCGACCTCGCCCGCCGCCAGGGTGCCTGGGCGGTCGTCGCCATGACCGGCGCGATTCTGAAACGCGGCCACGACCTCGGACAGGTCTTGCGCGTCTTTGACAAAAAGCGCCTGAAGCTCGCGGAGTAGACGCAAGGTCCCGCATTGATGCCACGCGTTCCGGAAGTCCGCTTCTTCGAAGACCGCGATGGAAACAGCATCGCCTATTCCGCGAGGGGCGAGGGCGCGCTGGTTATCTGCCCCGCCTGGTGGGTCAGCCATGTGGAGAGCGACTGGGGGCAGGAGAGTTTTCGGGCGTTCTTTGAGGCGTTAGGCGAGGGGCTTCGCGTCGTTCGTTACGACAAGCCGGGCGTCGGCCTCAGCGACGGTTCGGCCAGCGGGCGAACGCTCGGCGACGAAGCCGCGCTTCTATCGGATCTCGCCGATGAGCTAGGCGCGACAAGCTACGGCCTCTTCGCGATCTCATCCGGCGGTCCGCCGGCGATTGTCCATGCGGCCGATCGCCCCGACCGCGTTGGGCGCCTTTGCTTCTTTGGTTCCTATGCGAACGGTCAGACGATTTGCCCGGCGGATGTGCAACGCGCCGTTCAGACGACGATCAAGGCGCATTGGGGGCTCGGGTCGCGCGCCATGGCCGACGTCTTTCTGCCGGATGAGGACAGGGAAGCGCTTGCCGAGTTCGCCCGCTATCAGCGGAACGCGGCCGACGTGGACGCCGCCCTCGACTTCCTCAGACTGACATACGACATGAACGCCGCTGACCGGCTGGGCGAGGTCAAGGCTGAAACGCTGGTTCTTCACCGCCGCAAGGATCGCGCTGTGCCGTTCGAGTCCGCGCGCGATCTCGCCAAGGGAATAACGGGGGCCCGCCTGACCGTGCTGGAGGGAAGCGCGCACGTTCCCTGGGTGGACGGAGCGTCCGTGGCGCGGGCGGCGAATGCGTTCTTTAGAGGGCGGATCGATGAGGAGGCGGCCGCGCCTCGTCCGGCGCCTGAAGGGACGTTCTTCGACAAGGAGAACCGGCGTCTCATGCTGGCGGGCGCGCCGGTCGCGCTGACGCCGCTGGAGTTCGGCGTCGTCAGTGAACTGACGGCGGCGGAGGGACGGGTCGTCACGCGCGATCGCCTTCTCGCCGCGGTGTGGGGCCAACCCTATGAGGGGTCGAACCGCATCGACTCATTGATACGCGCGCTGCGTCGGAAAATGGGCGCGCACGCCGCGGCGATCGAAACCGTCAAGGGACATGGCTATCGTTTCGCCGGCTGGGACTGACGCCGCCCTCACGGCGCAGCCGCGCCAGTCCCACTCGGCGCAGCCGCGCCAGTCCTCCGCGATTCTCATCCATTTCTCATGGCGATCTCAAGCGCCGCCGCCCCGGGCGCGGTAGGCCCGCCCTTGGTTCAACTGAACATGAGGGAGAAAGACATGCGCGGCGCGTTTTATCTGGTCTACGCCATCGGCGCCTATGTGGTCGGCCTTGCCGCCATCGCCTACCTGGTGGGGTTTCTGGCGGACGCCCTCGTTCCGAAGGGCATTGGCGATGGCGCGGTTGCGCCATTCTGGACGGCGGTCGCCGTCGATGCGGGCCTTGTCCTCGGCTTCGGACTGCACCATTCCATCACGGCGCGGACGTCTTTCAAGCGCTGGTGGACGAAGATTGTCCCGGCGCCGATTGAGCGCGCCACCTATCTCTACATGACCGCAGCTGCGACCGGCCTGCTCGTCGTTTTCTGGCGGCCGATCCCCGCGACAATCTGGTCCGTCGATGCGGTCTGGGCGCAGGCCGCCATTTACGCGCTGTATCTCGGCGTGTGGACGATGATGTTTTCCGCGACGTTCCATTTCGGCCACTTCGGATTTTTTGGCCTGGCGCAGGCCTGGGCCCGCTTCCGGAACACGCCGCCGAGATCAGGGAAACTGACCGCGCGGTATCTCTATGCGCTTGTCCGCCACCCGATCAGCCTCGGCTGGATGGTGACGCCCTGGATCACGCCGCACCTTACCGTTGGGCACGTCGTTTTCGCGCTGTCGACCTTCCTTTACACCATGGCGGCGACGCCGTTTGAGGAGGCGGACCTGATAGAAGCGCTCGGCGATGACTATCGCGCGTACAAGAAGCGCACGCCGGCCTTCCTCCCGCGGATTGGCCGCCGCGCGCCGGCTCGCGGTCAAGCGTTCGTCACGGACCGCCACGTCGGCTGTCGCGATAGGCTTTCGGCGTCAGGCCCGTCTCGCGCTTGAAGGCCTTGTAGAAGGTGGAGCGGGAGTTGAAGCCGACCTCCAGGGCGATGGCGAGCACGGACGCGTCGCCCGCCTCGATCATCGGTTTCGCCGTCTCGATGCGCCAATGGGCGACATAGTCGAAGAAGGTCGCGCCGAGCCTTTCGTTCAGCGTTTGCGAGACGATGTTCTGCGGCGCGCCGACATGGCGCGATAGTTTCCGTAAAGATAAATTCGCGTCGAGATGAAGCTGGTCGCGGCGCATCGCCGCCTCGATGCGCTCGGCGATCTGGCCCGCGCGCTCCGGCGTCAGGGCGGAGCGGGCGTATTTTTCCGGCGACTGCCCATCGGATGATTGCTCAGGGCTATCCGTCGGCGCATCGGCGCCCGCCTGATCATTTGCGGACGGCGCAGGCGCCAGCGCGAACGCGATCAGAAAGAGGAGGGCCGCGCCCGCGAGCGCGAAGACGATTTCGCCGGGAAAGGGAAGGCCCGGCCCGAAATTATCGCTGAGGAGCGATGCGGCCGCGGCGGCCCATAGCGCGGCCAGCAACGCCAGCAACCCATCGATCCAGCGCAGTTCAAACTTCTCCGTATTCGAATAGAGCGACTTCAGCCGCTCGCGATGCGCGTGAAGCGCTCTCATCGTCGCGACGAGGTAGGCGAAAGAGGCGATGGACCAGAGGAAGATGAGGACGAGGGTCAGGGACGCGAGGGTATTCGCCGCCGCGCCGGGCGGCAGCTCGCCGTCGACGAACATCGCATCTCTGGCGGAGGCGGGCAGGCTCCAATAGCCGAGGGTCAGGATAAGCCCCGCCGCCGGCAGGAGCGCATCGCGCGCATCGGCGCGCGGCCCCTTCGCGTCGCCCGTCCGCGCCCTGGCGTAGCGGTGGATCGCCGCCGGCAGCGTCATCAGCATCGGCAGCGCCGCGGGCATGTAGAAGACATAGAGCGGCCGGGCGAACGCGACGACGAGGGGAATGCCGGCGACCCCTGCGACGATGGCGAAGGTCGCAACGAGATAGAACCGAGCGCGCCGGCTGTCCGCGCCGCCGCGCAGCGCCGCAATGGCGCCGGCGATGGCGACGCCGACCGCCAGCGCCGAGAGCGCTATCATTTTCTCGCCCTGCATGGACCGACGTGTAGGGCGCATTCCGGAAAAGTGTGAGCGGTTTTCCGTTCGACTCCGCCGCCCGAAGACAGGCCGCCGCCCTGTCCACGTTGTCGCCGACTGTCCGCGCCTGCCGGCGGATACACCCGTACGCTGGTCCGCCGCACGGCGACATGCCACCTGCCGGCCAGATCAGCGTGTGAAGAGGGTTCCGAGATATGGCGTTTCAACGCATCAGCGGCCTCGCGGCCATCGCCGCAGGCGCGACATACATCATCGGCTTCTGGGTCTATTTCGCGATCCTCGGCCCGGCGCAGTATGGCGCGCCCGACGCGCCGGCGACGCAGCACGTTCAGTTCCTCGTCGACAATCAGGAGCTGATGAACGCCTGGAACCTCGTCATCTATGTCCTGAACGCCGTCCTGATGGTGTTCATCGTCGTCGGGCTGCACCGGCGCGTGAAAGACGGCCCGGAAGCGCTGGCGCAGGCGGCTTCGGCCTTTGGCGTCATCTGGGCGGGGCTCATCCTCGCCGCAGGGATGCTGGAGAACATCAGCCTCACCCAGATCGTGCGCCTCGCCGCGAGCGACATGGAGGCGGCGGTGACGCTGTGGCGTTCGACGTCGGTCGCGGGCGCCGCGCTTGGCGGCGGCAACGAGATCACCGGCGGCATGTGGATCTTCCTCCTCAGCCTCGCCGGTCTGAGCTCGAAAGGGATACCGCTCGCCGTCAATCTCATCGGGCTTCTGGTCGGCGGCGCGGGGATCGCCTCCACCATCCCGGCCCTCTCCGAGGCGACCATGATCTTCGGCCTCGGCTTCATTGTGTGGTTTTTCGCGGTTGGCCTTGCGCTGATTTTTTCGAGGTCGTCGGCCGAAAGCCGAGTTGCGTAACGCCGTTTCAGCGCTTCGAATATCGAGGCGCGGGAATTTTTATCCGCCGTTCGCAACGGCCGGCGTCAGCTCGCCGGCTTTTCCTCCGTCTACAAACGGTCCGCCGCGAACGCGTCGCAGGCCTCGACGCTTCCCTCGCGGTAGCCGATGGTGAACCAGCGCGCCCGTTGTTCGGAGGAGCCGTGGGTGAAGGTCTCCTGGCGCACCCGCCTGCCGGCCTGTCGCTGGAGATTGTCGTCGCCGATCGCGGCGGCGGCGCGCAGGCCCTCGTCGATGTCGCCTGGCTCCAGAATGCCCGCGGTGCGGTCGGCGTCGTGCGCCCATATCCCGGCGTAACAGTCCGCCTGCAGCTCCATGCGCACCTGAATGGCGTTGCTTTCAACGCCGCCGGCGGCCGCCTGCGCCTGGCGCGCGCGCTGGGTGATTCCGGTCACCGTCTGCACATGGTGGCCGACCTCATGCGCGATCACATAGGCGGCGGCGAAATCCCCCGGCGCGCCGAAGCGTCGCGACAGCTCGGCGAAGAAATTCGTATCGAGATAGGCCTTACCGTCGGCGGGGCAGTAAAACGGGCCCATGGCGGCGGACGCCGGCCCGCACCCCGAAACGGTGTTGCGCGAGAAGAGAACGAGCCCCGGCGGGTCGTACTGGCGCCCCGCGGCGGCGAAGCGGCGCGACCAGGTGTCTTCCGTCTCGGCGAGGATCACGGCGACGAAATCGCCCGCCTCGCGGTCCGCCTCGGTCAGCTGCGTCTGCTGCGCGCCGCCGATCGCCGCGGTCTGGGCGTTGATCATCTGCAGCGGGTCAATGCCGACCTGCCGCAGCGCAAAATAGCCGCCTACGAGAACGACGACGCCGAAAATCCCGAAACGGTTGAATACAAGCCGCAGGATGAGGAACCCGAGCGCGCCCATGCCGGCGGCGCCCGCCCCGCCGCGGCGGTCCTCCAGATTGTCGCTTTTCCGCCGACCCCGCCAACGCACCATGTGGAAAATCCCCGTTTCGCCTCCCCGACGCACTATCGCCCGCCCGCGGCGGGCCTGTCGAGGCGGCGGGCCCCTTGCGTTCGCCGGCGCCTGACCGACGCCGATGGGCAACACCGGCCGACATGCCGCGCCGATGAGGGCGGGCGCAGCTTGACGCCGGCGCGCCCGAGGCCGATTTTCGGCGGCGGTAAGGTGAAGGGGGCTCGTTTCCGGGCATGTATTTTGCGCGTCTGACGGCGGCGATTGCGGTGGCGGGGGCGCTGGCGTTCATCGTCTTCAACCCCGCCGCGCCGCGCCGGCTGGCGACCCGCGCGATTGAGCTCGCGCCCGAGGCGGCGGGCCTCGACGCAGCTTCGTGCCCGGTCTCCTCGCCCGTCTTCACGGCGGCTTTCGCCGATATCGACGATGTCATCTCGATTTCGCCGCTCGGCGGCGTCACCGCGCCCGGCGAGCCGTTGCCGGCGCCGTTCGTGCGCGTGAACACGAAAAGCGGCGCGACCGCCTTTGAGCGCCGCATGACGGAGGTCCTCTTGCCGGCGAAGGCCGACCTTGTGGCGGTGGAGCGGCGCATCGTCCGCGACGGGGACGGCGCCGCGGTCGGCCAGTCCTGGACGGCGCATTTCGTCGCCTGCGAGGACGTGACGTTTCAGCTCGGCGATATCGACCGTATCGACGCTGACATTATTCGCCGCATCGGCGGCGTCGCGGCATTCGCTGAAGTGAAGGGTCCGGACCATACCGCGGCGACCGCGCGCCTGCGGCTGCGCGCGGGAACGGTGGTTGGCGTCGCCGACGGGTTCGATGTGGCGCTCGAAGACGCGCGCGCCCCGGCGAAGGATCTGGTGCGCCCGGAGCGGTACGAATCAAATCCCTATCTGGAGGCGCGCATCCTAAATGCGCCGAGCGATCTTCTGAAGGCGATCGCCCTTGACCATACCCGCGCGCAATGTCCGCTTGACTATATGCCGCGGGCGATGGAGGCGGCGTGGACGGAGCTTCTCGGCGGCGCCTTCGGCATGCGCAAGGCGAAGGGCGACAACCCTTGCAACGCCGCGGTGCAAGACGCGCCGGGCACGGCGCAGGGGGCGTGGTTCACCGACGCGGCGAACAATGGCGTCGCGGCGAAGGTGAGCGCCGTGGCGCTTGCGCCCGACGCGATTGATCCCGGCCGGCACATCTTCGCGCTGCACGGGCGGCTGCGCTCGCTGACGCCGGACATGGTGGCGCTGACGCCGAAGCAGACCGCCGCGCGGGCCGCCGCGGCGAAGGATTTCTTCTCGTTTGACGCCGCTGCGCCGGACGCCGTGACGCGGGCGTCGCATGACCCCCTTTCGACCGCGCCCGCCGGCCTTGGCGCGGACAGCATCCACGCCGAAAGCGTGACGCCCTACGTCAACCGCCCCTTCGCCGAGACGACGGCCGGCCCGATATACTGTTATGAGGGCCTGCGCGCGAATTTCGTCGGCCCCCGGATTAATGGCGTCATCCTCCTCCAGGTCGCTGATGGGGCCGAAGACGCGCCGGCGACCATGACCGTCGAGGCGCGCGGGACCGCGCAGGCCTGCGCGGATCTTCCCCTCCCCTGGGCCTTCGACGGCGGCGAGACGACGTTTTATCGGTAGGGGGCTGGGGCGGCGCGTTGAGACGCGAGCGCGCCCGGCGTCAGGCCGCGCTAACGGCGAGACCACACGCGTTGAAGACGCTTCGGCGAGGTTCGCTTGGTAGGCGTTGGTGGGCCAGATTGCGCGCCATAACGTTCTTTAGGTGCGCTAAATTTTGGGCTTCGATCTATGAATTTTGCGACTTTAACGATGCATGAAGCTAGGCCATACTTTGTCCTTTAGCGATAAGCGTGTATATCCTTCATTTCCATGGCACATGCATCAACAAAACCGGTCCCACGATACGCTAGCGGTTCACAAGTGGCGGAAAAGAGGGTGAGAGGGCGGTCGGTGTATCAGGTTACTCCTGCGCCAGTAGCCGAGACGCGAAAACTGATCACGCTGAGTCGCAACGACCGGGCCTTTTTGGACAAGATCCTAAAAGAGCTTGAAGACGAAAGTTCCGCAGTTAAGAAAAAAGTGCGTCCACGTCGTAAATCGGGAGCAAAAAGGAAAGCCAAGCGCGCTTCCGCGAAGAAAGTTGCTGTCAAGAAGAAGGCAGCTTCCAAAAAGACCGCCGCAAAACGGAAAGCCCCCCATAAGCTTAAACGCTGAGCTTTCACTGATGGCAGCCAAATTGAAGCCGATCTCTGTATTTCTGAATGTACCTTTCGACAAACAATATGAGAAACTCTTTGTTGCACTGATAGGATCGTTAATTGCAGTCGGATTAAGGCCACGCTGCGTTTTAGAGTTGCCAGAACGTGGCGCTGGCCGGTTGGCAAGATTGCGCGACCTAATTCGAGAGTGTCAGTTTTCGATTCATGACGTGAGTCGAGTGGGAACGCCCGTTCGTTTCAATATGCCATTCGAGCTAGGATTAGCTTGTGCAGCACACATGGAAGATCCGTCAAAGCACAGCTATATAGTTATGGAGGAAAAGGCTTATCGCCTTCAAATAACACTCAGCGATTTGAATGGGATAGACCCTATCATTCATAGGAACGCACAAAGCGGCATAGTCAATGGTGTCCTCGACAACTTTGAGAACCGGGACCGGCCTGTCGATTTTGCTGAAACGTCGAAGCTTGTTCGTGAGCTGCAGATCGTTCGAGAGAAGTTTCTCCGGTCGCGCCATCTCGATAGTGTATTTCGTCCCCGTGCTTTCAACGCTTTGACAATTGCGGCGCTCAAACTAGCGAACGACGCCGAGCTTCGGGAATAAAATGGTGCACGTATTATCTTTGCACAGAATTGTCCGATAAACTTCATTATCGGCGACGATCCGCCGGCAGCCCAAAACGCGCACTCTTTGCAGAGGCTGCGCCCGCCTGTCTCCGCTTCGGGGATCGGGTCTTGGCGCTGCGAGACGCCCTGGCGTCAGCCGGCGCGATGGACGCGCGAACACCATCGGCTAACGGATGAATGGCGTTATCCTCCTGCGCGTCGCCGATGGTGACGAGGATCGGCCGGCGACCTTCACCGTCGAGGCGCGCGGGGGCGCGCAGACCTGATCGGGCCTTCCCTTCCCTTGGGCCTTCGATGGCGGCGAGACGACGTTTTGCCGGTAGGGTCCGTTATCGGTAACGAGGGTTATCGGTAGCGTGCGAGCCCTGAAGTCGTAGAGACGCGGGGCTTCGCGTTTCAACCTATGCAAAATGCTAAGTCTTTGACGCTAGGACGGCGGCCGAGAGCGTGGATTTCGGCAATGGCCTGGTTGACTTATTACTTCGTCCTCATTTTGGCCCCGACCGGCATGGCGATGGGCCTTCTCGGCGCGAAGTTCGTCGAAGTTCTGGCCGCATACGCCATTGTTTGCGCCGTTGTCGCGGCATGCATGGTCGCGTCCTATATCGGCGGCGGCGGCGGAAACTATGCTGCGGTAGGATTTTTAGAGACGTACGCTTTGCTGTCTTCATATGCGGCGGTTCCTTGCGTTCCGATTATTTCTCTCATTCTGCGCGTCGCCGGAATACTTCGTTAACTCCATGCGTCTGCCGATCATATTGGGGAAATTCGTAAGGCTTTGGCGCTAGAGCCGTTTGCCGCTTACGCGATCCGGCCTGAAGGCCGCAAACGACTCTGGTTCGTTGGCTGCGCGGGTTGCGAGCGCAAAACCGGGGAGCCGCTTTTGCTGCAACCCGCTCTTGTCGTTTACGGATGATTGGAAGAAACGCATGGTCTGGTTATATTTCCTGCTGATCTACGTTCTTGCTCCGGTCGGGATCGCCAAGGGCATTGTCCGCGCCACGAACAAGGAAGTCGTCGCCGCCTACGGACTACTCTACGGGCTCCTCGCCTTTTGGCTGTTTGCGGGCTATGTCGATAGCGGCGGCTCTGGCGAACACGCCGGATGGTTCCTCATTCTTTCGATTTTCGTGACGACGCCGGGGGTGCCGGCTTTCGCGCTCGCGCTCAGGCTATTTGGCTTTCTGCGCCGGGAAAAGAAAGCGTAGTCACGCTTTGCCTGATCCCACCCTGCGACAGGGGCGGACCCCGGCAAAACCTCTTTGAAACCACTCGACGCCGTCGCGGGCGCGGCAAATAGTGCGCATAAAGAAGGGAATCGGATGCTGCCGCTGTCGGGTGTGTTCGTCGAATAATCGTTGAGGTACGGCTTGTTTTGCGCGCCCGCCGCAATGCGCAGACATGTGTGAATCCTCCCCTTCCCTCTGGCCTTCGACGGCGGCGAGGCCGCGTCTTGCCGGGAGGAGCCGGGCGCCGCGCGAAGGAGAGACGACAATCACGCGCCCGTCCTGGCATAGCAGACGATGGCGCAAGTCAAGGGCGCTAGCGACGTTCTTTGACCATGATTATTTGCTTGATTTCTGGTTTTCGGCATTTCTTACTTCATCTCTACCACTTTTTTTGGAGTTGGCGCGATGCGTAAGAACATTGTGAACGTGATCGAAAAACTCTACGCCGCCGGCGCGGACGAAGCTTCCTGGGCGGACGCGCTTGCGTCAGTAACTGAGCACTTCGATGCGGTGGGGTCGCATCTGTACTTTGTCGGCGTTGACGACAACTCCATGCCGTTTGAATTGGCGCACAATTTCGACCAGGCGGCGCTGGACGGATATCGCGAAGTTATTTCTGACAGGTGCGAAAGAACGGCCTTTCTGAAGGCGCATCCCGGCCTTCCAGTCTACTATGACTATCTCCATACAGATGACGAGCGTATCGCGCGCGACGAAGTCTACAACCTCTATAAGGAGAACGCCGGCATATCCTATTATTTGGGCCTCGCCTCACAGCCCACAAGGTCGCACTTCGCCGCTTTATCTATCAATCGAAGCCAGAAGATAGGGCATGCCTCGGCGGCGGAAATCGCCGAGGCGGCCTTAATCGGCAAGCACCTTCAACGCGCGCTTAAAGTGTCGTTTATGCTGGGCCTCGCCGGGGCGGCGCGCCGGCCAGATACGGGGATGTGTCTCGTCGACGCGACGGGTCGAATTCTGTTCATGGATCAAGCATTTACCCGGATGTCCTCCAGCGGCGACGGCATCGATGCAGCATCGGGAAGAATTCAGATCGCCGATGATTTCGCGCGGCCCCTTGTCGAGCGGGATTTGGCTGAGGTGACGTCGGGCGGCATGTCCGCGCCGTCATCAAGGCCGGTCCGGCGGCCTTCCGGGAGGGAACCCTACCAGCTGGCGGTGACGCGCGCGCCATCCATGCCCATACCCGCGTCAAAGCCTGCGCGCGCCATGATCACCTTGCGCGATGTTGATGCGGAGATTGGCGATGCCGCCATGAATTTGGCGCAGGCCAACAGCCTGACCGAGCGGGAAACGCAAATCGTTCGGGAGCTCCTCAAGGCGAGGACGGTCGATGAGATCGCAAAAGTCATCGGCGTGTCCCGCGAGACGGTTCGATCGCACAAACGCGCAATATTCCATAAGTGTGGCGTAAGCAGCCACGCTGAACTCATCCGCCTTGGCTCCTGACAGGCGTTTTCAGCGGCGTGACGTGCGCATTCACCCTTTAGGGTGATGGGCGGACGCTGCTGAAGCGGGTAGAGACCTTTTAAGTCCAGTCGAGTGTTTAAGCAGGCGGATTCTTGAGGGGTATTGATATGCGTAAACTGTTGAGTGCGGGTTTTATTGGCGCGCTTGGCGTCTTTCCGGGTACGGCGATGGCCGCGCCGGTGACGGTCGAGACGGTGTTTCTCGACGATCAGCTGATTGAGGGCGAAGAGGTGCGCGTGTCCGGGACCCCCCCGGCGATCAATGACGCCGGCGAAATTGTTTTCGCCGGCGCTACGGCGTCCGGCTTCGATCAGGCTCTGATAAGGGCGACGCCGGGGGCGGCGTCATTCGTCGTGCGGGAGGGGGACAGCGCGCCAGGAACGGCGGGGGCGCGGTTCTCTTCGTTTCAATCGCCTACCATCAACGCTGCCGGCGATGTCGCGTTCTTCGGCGGCTTGACAGGCGGCGACACCTCCGGCGTGTCCAACAATCGCGGCGTCTTCGCCACTCAGGGGGCGCCCATTCGACTGGTGTCCCGGGCAGGCGACCAGGAAGCTGGAGGCGTGATCGTCTCCTTTAATACTAGCCGCCTCAGCATTGCGGACGACGGCGACATTACGTTCCTCGGGGATATCGACAACGCTAATTTCGCTACGGTATTTGGAGAGGATAACGGAAACCTTGGAGTCGTCCTACAGCGCGGCGATCCGTTCCCGACCACGCCGCAGAACATTGCGGGCGTCGGCGCGCCTGCGGCGAACGCGAATGGGGAAATCGCGGTTCGGGCGGCCTTCCTGGGGCCGGCGTTCAACAATTCAGTCTTGCTGACGGGCGCGCCGGGCGCGCTGACGGAGCGGTTGGACACAACCGCCGTGGCGCCGGGCTTTGGGGCGGGCGCTCGGTTCTTTGGATTTGAGCCTCAATCATTATCCAATGACGGAACGGTGTCCTTCCGCGGGCGTGTCGTTGGGCCAGGCGGCTTCGACGACGGCCTCTTCGTTAATGACGGAACCGACACCAGCCTGATTGCGCGGTTTGGCGACATCGCGCCAGGCACTGGCGATGAAATCGTCAATGTGCTGAGTTCCTCCATCGCTGACGAAGGGCTCATCGCCTTCGTAACGCAATTGCAGGGCCCGGGCGCGACGACCGCCGATGGCCGTGGCCTCTACGCCGGAACGGTGGACGATTTCTCGCTGATCTTCCGCGATGGGGACATGATCGACATTGGCGGCGGCGACATTCGGGAAATCCTCAGCTTCCAGATCGCCGCGGAATCTTTATCTGACACCGGCTTCCTCGGGGTCTTCGCCCAGTTCGCCGGACTGAATGGCGGTCCGCAGATGAGCGGCATCCTGCGCATCAGCCTTGGCGACGGAAGCGTTGTCATTGATCCCGATCCGAATCCGATCCCGCTCCCCGCCGCGTTTCCGCTGTTCCTGATGGGGCTTGGCGGCGTTGTCGGGGCCAGCCGCCGTCGCCGCTCTTGAGTTCCGGGAGGGGCAAGGCCGGCGGTTGAGAGAGAATTTCGTCTAAAGTCCGTTTACGTATTGAATTACGTCCCACGCCCAAGGGGGAAGGTTTGGCGCGGCGTCGGATTGCGCCTGATGCGCAGCGCGTCGCCGCGCCAGCTTTTCTTGCCGATTTGGGAGCTTCGGCCGCCGAGCGCTCCGGGGAAGAGCTAAAACTCGCCTTCCTCGCCGAGGATGCGCCCGCCGGTCTCCGCTTCAGGGATCGGGTCCTTGCACTGGGAGAAGCCCTGGCGCCAGCCGGCGCGATAGGCGCGCGAGTTCTCGAACTCGTATTCGTCGCGCTTGACGGTGGTGGAAAAGCTCTTCTCGCGCTCGCTCGCCGTCGAGCAGCCGTCGCCGAACCCGCGCATGAAAGCCGGGTCCTCCTTCAGCGCCAGGGTCTCCTCGGTCACGCAGGCGGGCAGGGCGACCGCCGCAAGGACGAGCGCGAGGGCCCGGGCGCTCTTGCCTTTGGCGCTGCGACGCTCATTCCGGAGGCGAAACGCCGGCGGCAGGCGATGGGCGATATGCATGTGGAGGGACCCCGAAACTTCGTGGCCAGGCTAGCACCTGAGGTTGCGCAGGTCTCCCTGGCGCGGGTGACGTTTTCATAAGAACTCCGGAACGCATTATGCCGCGCCGCATGGATCGGCGTCGATCCAATGCAGCGCGCGGCAAACGCGACTGCGCGCCGGCGCTTATGCGCAGGATGCGCGGATGAGGCATTATCCGCGCAGATTAGCATGACGCGCCGCTGCGCCGACCTTGCCTCATGACGTCTCCCCCAAGCCCCGCCAAACAAGGTCGGCCTTTCATACCAAACCGTCGGACTTCAGCGCCGCGTGGCGATTGCTGCGGCCGTTTGTCCCTGAAAGGGGCGATCCGGTTTCGGCGCTGTTTCAGCATGGGTCTGCGATGGCGCGCTGGGACCCGTGGACGATTAGCAAGGCGTTAAAGCGTTCGGCCCTAAGACCGGGATGTCAGGCGCGCCATGCCGCGCGCCGCGCCCTTCGCGCCGTTTCGGCGCTCAAGACCCGGACGTCCAGACCCCGCCATGAGCCGCTCGCCCGCATCAAATGTCCCTTTCGGCGCCGCGCCGAAGGATGCCGCGCCCGCGCGGGAAGCCCGCCGCGATGCGCATCCGGGCGCAGCCGCGCCGACCGCCCCGCAATCGGGCGAAGCAGGCGCGCCTGGCGTCCGCGCTGATCCGCTCGCTGCGCCGCTCGCAAATTCGCTTGACGGCGCGTTGGCCAATCCGATGTCCAATCCGCTGTCTGATGCGTCGGCTGACGCGCCTGCGGAAACCGCAGGCCTTTCGGAAGCGGCGGCCGATGACGGCGCGCGCGCGCGCGCCCAGCGCGCCCATCTCGTGCGCGCGCTTACCGATCTCGTCGTGCTGCCGGCGCGGCGGATTTCCGCCAATGAGCGCGCCCTTGTCGCGGACATGCTGCTTGAGATCTTCGCGCTCGTGGAGCCGGCGCTCCGGATCGACGTGGCGCTTCGCGTGGCGCGGGTGCGCGAGGCGCCGGCCGCGCTCGTCCGCGAGATCCTGCTCGACGAGCCGGACGTCGCCGGAACCTATCTGCGCAGCGCCGAGGTCGCGCCGGCGGTGCTGCTCGCCGAATGCGCGCGACGCGGCGCCACCGCCCACCGGCTCGCCATCGCGCGCCGGCATGACCTCTCGCCCCATGTCGCCGACGCGCTTTTGGAACACGACGAGCCGGAAGTGACCGCGCTCATCCTGAAGCGGACCGAGTGCGCGCTGTCGCCCTTCGCTCTCGACCTGTTGCTCGCCCGCAGCGCCGCGAGCCCCGAGCTTCAGGCGCTCCTGCTGCAGCGGTCGGACATAGAGCCCGCACACGGCTTCATCATGTTCTGGTGGAGCGACGCCGAGCGGCGCTGGCGCATCCTGCAGCGGTTCGCCGTCAACCGCGCGACCATTCAGGACGCGGTGGACGATCTTTACGGCGATGTGTTCCGCGGCGCCGGCGCGGACCCCATGGTGAAGGACATCCTCACAGTGCTCGACCGGCGCTTTCGCCCGCGCGGCGCGAAGGGCGAGCCGGCCTCGGTCGACTTCGTGGCGCGCACCATGGCCGCGTCGCGAGGCGGCGAGCCGCAGCGGTTCGCCGATCCCATCGGGCGCATCGCCGGCGTCTCGCGGGAGCTTGCGGCGCGCATCCTGCGCGATCCCGGCGGCGAGGCGTTCGCGGTCCTGTGCAAGGGCGTCGGCCTGCCGCGGGAGAAGTTCAGGGATATCATCGCCCGGCCAAGCGCGATCGCGCCGTTCGAAATGGAGCGCCGGGAGGCGCTGACGGCCGTGTTCGACAGCCTTGCGCGCGACTACGCCCGCGCGATCCTGCGCTACTGGGACTGGGACGGAAACCCGCGCATCGCCCAGATCACGCGCCTTCTCGGCTTGTCCGAGGACGGATAAGCCGGCGTCGCGGCGTCGCGCCCCGACCTGGCGGCCGCCGGACGGCGCGCGACTTGCGAATCCTTACGAAACCTTTCCCGCTTGCGACTAATCGAACCGGGCGCCTTAGCGCCAGCGTAGGAGGCCGCCGGCATAGTCCCCTCCGCGTCGGCGGCGGCCATGCGTATCTTGGCTGCTGTCGGCGCGTTGATTTCTCAAAAAATTCGTGCAGGTTGCGCCCCGCTGGCGGGGAAGACCGCGGCGCGCGCTCTTCGCGTCGCCGCGTCGCCGGCCCTCAAGCGCTCCGAGCCTCCACGAGGCGGCGAGACGCGGCGGGAATCGGACAGCTCGCGGATCAACGCGCGTGGCGTCGCGGGCCGACCGGGCCCGCCAAGGCGCTTCAACGCTTTAGGACGCGCGGCGGGAAGGCGGAACGGAAGTCGCATGGCGCGCACCCTGATACTTGCGATCGCCCTTGGCGGCCTCTGGCTTCTCCTTTCGGGCTACTTCGACAAGCCGCTCCTCCTCATCTTCGGCGCAGCGTCGGTCGCGATGTCGATCTACCTCGCCCGCCGCTCCGAAGTCATCGACGCCGAAGGCGTTCCAAGCGGGCTGATGCCGCGGGTGTTCCTCTACTGGGGCTGGCTGGCGGCGGAGATCGGCAAGTCCAACATCGAGGTCGCGCGGCGCGCGCTCGCCATCGACATGAAGCTGTCGCCGACGCTTGTGAAGATAAAGACGCCGACGCGGACGAACGCAGGCTATGCGACGTTCTGCAATTCGGTGACGCTGACGCCGGGCACAGTGACCGTCGATCTGGAGCCATCCTACTTCGTCGTCCATGCGCTGACCCGCGACCTCGCCGACGAGGAGGCGATCCTCGACATGGGCCGCCGCGTCGCCGCGCTGGAGAACCCGGACGCCCATGACGGCGAAATCGGAGGGCGCGTCACATGATGTACGCAACCGCCGCCGCGGCCGTCATCATCGCCATGGCGCTGGCGCTGGTGCGCGCCTTCGCCGGGCCGACGCTTTACGACCGCGTGCTGGCGGGCAATTCCTTCGGCACCAAGACGGTCGTGCTGCTCGGCGTGTTCGGATATCTCACCAACCGGCCGGACTTCCTCGACATCGCCCTTTTGTACGCGCTGATCAATTTCGCCGCGACGATCGCGATCCTGAAATTCTTCCGCTATCGCACGCTCACCGCCGCGATGGACGTGCTGGACGAGCCGGCGTTCGCCGAGCCGGCCGCCGCGCCCGCCGGCGAAGCCGTCGCGGTCGGGAGCGCCGGCGCCGTCAAGACCGGCCCGGCGTCCAAGGGAGGCGCCAATGGCTGACGTTCTGCACTTCGTTCGCGACGCGCTGTCAATCCTGCTCTTTGGCCTTGGCTGCATCGCCATCGTCACGGGCGCCATCGGGATCGTGCGGTTTCCCGACTTTTATACGCGACTGCACGCAGCCGGCGTAACCGATACGGCGGGGGCGGAGCTTATCGTCTTCGGCATGATGCTGCAGGCGCCGTCCTGGATGGTCTTCGCCAAGCTCGCCTTCATAAGTTTCTTTCTCTTCATGACGAGCCCGGTGGCGACGCACGCGGTCGCGCACGCGGCCTGGGTCGGCGGCGTCAGGCCGATGCTGGGGCCGGAGCTTGAACGCGGAGACATCGAATGATCGTCGATCCCGGCTTCGCCATCGTCGCCGTGGCGGCGGTGGACCTTGCGCTTCTGACGCTTTTGCTCGTCGTCGCCTGGCAGATGCTGCAAAGCCGGCAACTGTTCGCCGTCGTCATGCTGTCCGGCATTTATTCGCTTCTGTCCGCTGCGTTCTTTGTCTCGCTCGACGCCGTCGACGTCGCCTTCACCGAGGCGGCGGTCGGCGCCGGCATCTCAACTGTCCTGATGCTGTCGGCGATGCTGCTGACCGCGCGCCGCGAAAAGCCGCTGAAGGTGGGCCGCGCGCCGGTGGGACTGATTGCCGTGCTGATCGTCGGGGCGGCGCTCTTTTACGCGTCGATCGACATGCCCGCCTTCGGCGATCCGAACGCGCCGGCGAACGCCTATGTGGGGCAGGCCTATGTGGACCGGACGCCGAATGAGATCGGGGTGCCGAACATCGTCACCGCGGTCCTCGCGAGCTATCGCGGCTTCGATACGCTGGGCGAGACGCTCGTCGTCTTCACGGCCGGCGTCGCGGTGATGCTGCTTCTGGGCGTCGGCAGTCCGCGCGGCGGCCGCGCCGTCAGCGATCCGGACGCCGGAAACCAATTAGAGGGCGGTCAGGCGCAGGGCGGCGCGCGCCCCGAGCGCGACGCGTAACCGGCGGCGAGTGGGGCGGTCCCGATGCGAGACGAACACTTAATCCTGCGCGTCATGATGAAGGTGCTGTTCGCGCCCATCATCCTGTTCGCGTTCTACGTTCAGTTCCACGGCGACTATGGGCCCGGCGGCGGCTTTCAGGCCGGCGTCATCTTTGCGGTCGCATTTATTCTGCACGGGCTTATCTATGGCGTCGGAGCGACGCGGCGCGCGCTGCCGCAGGGCGCGCTGACCGCGATGATGGCGGTCGGGGTCTTTCTCTACGCCGGCACGGGCGCCGTAACGATGCTCCTTGGGCGGAATCTTCTCGCCTATGACGCGCTTGTCCCGAACTCCACCCACCACGCCGGCCAGCATTACGGCATTCTTGTTGTCGAATTCGGCGTCGGCATGGCGGTGGCGGCGACCATGCTGACGATTTTCTATCACTTCGCGGGGCGCGAGCCGGAAATCCGCGACGAGGACTGGTAGGCGGCATGGATCCCTTTCAGTTCATCGTCGAGCGGTATAACTACTGGATCTTCATCGTCCTGATGATGATCGGCCTTTACACCGTCATCGCGCGCGGCAATCTCGTCAAGAAAATCATTGGACTGAATATCTTTCAGACCTCGGTCTTCATCTATTACATCTCGATCGGCAAGATCGCCGGCGGCACCGCGCCGATTTACCTGCCGGGCGACATGTATCGCCGTATGGACCATGGAGAGGGTCATGGGGGCGATGGCCATGGCGGCGACGACCATGGCGGCGATGGTCATGGCGCCGAAGAGGTTCATGGCGTTGAGCATGGCGAAGAGAAGAGCCATGGCGACGCCGAGGCGCTTCATGCCGGCGACGCGAACGCGTCCAATGCGCTCTACGCCGGCGGCGGCGAGGAGGCGGGCCACGCGCCCGCGGCGGATCTCCATGGCGGCGCGGCGAATGTCGCCTCCGGCGAGGCGGATCACGGCGGCGCGACGCAAGGGGGAGATGCCCACGGCGCCGACGCCTATGGCGCGGCGGCGGACTTCGTCGAGCCGATCTATTCCAACCCCCTGCCGCACGTCCTCATCCTCACCGCCATCGTCGTCGGCATCGCGACGACGGCCGTCGGCCTCGCCCTCGCCGTCCGGATTCGCGAGGCCTACGGAACGATTGAAGAGGACGAGCTTGAGGACGCCGACAATATCGCCGAGTTCGGCGTCGCCGATCCGCGCGAGCGCGCCGATGCGCAATCCGCCCCCGCCGGCGGCGGACAGGCGCCGCAGGTGAGCGGAACCCGCGGGCGCGGCGCCAAGCTTGCGGGCGACCGGCTCGGCGAGCGGCTAGGGCGCGGCGCGGGTTCCGAGAATGGCGGAGGCGCGGCATGATTATCGCCGATCAGCTTCCCGTCCTGCCGATCATCACGCCGCTTGCGCTGGCGCCGTTCACGCTCCTGATGCCGAACGGGCGCGCCGCCCACCTCTGGGCGATGGCGGTAACGGGGCTGAGCTTCCTCTTCTGCGCGATGCTGCTGGCGCAGGTCGCCGAGGTCGGCGTCATCTCCTACCAGCTTGGCGACTGGGCGCCGCCGCTCGGCATCGAATACAGGGTCGATCTCGCGAACGCGCTCGTCATGCTGCTGATCTCCGGCGTCGCCGCGCTCGTCGCGCCGTTCTCCTATGAGAGCATCCGTACGGAAATCGACGACCGCCAGTTGCCGATGTTCTATACGGCGTTCCAGATCTGCATGCTGGGGCTGCTCGGCGTCGTCGTTACGGGCGATGCGTTCAATGTCTTCGTCTTCCTGGAGATATCGTCGTTGTCGACCTACGCCCTCGTGGCGCTTGGCGGGCGCCTCGACCGGCGGGCGCTGACCGCGTCGTACAACTACCTCGTCATGGGCACGCTCGGCGCGACCTTCTTCGTCATCGGCCTCGGCCTCATCTACCAGGCGACGGGCACCCTCAACATGGCCGACATCAGGGCGCAGCTTGAGGGAAGCCCGTCGAACTCGATGGTTGAGGCCTCGTTCGCCTTCATCGTCGTCGGCATGGGGCTGAAGGCCGCCGCCTTCCCGATGCACCTATGGATGCCGAACGCCTACACCTACGCGCCCTCGGCGGTGTCGGCGTTCATCGCCGCGGCGTCGACGAAGGCCGCCGTCTACGTCCTTATCCGGTTCACGTTCACGGTGTTCGGGACGGACTTTGAATTCATCCAGGCGATGATGACCTACATCCTGACGACGGTCGCGCTCGCCGGCATGTTTTTCGGCTCGCTCGTCGCGGTCTTCCAGTCGAGCGTGAAGCGGATGCTCGCCTATTCGTCGGTGGGACAGATCGGGTATATGCTCCTTGGCCTGAGCTTCGGCACCGAAGCGGGCGTGCAGGCGAGCCTTATCCACCTCTTCAATCACGGCCTGATGAAGGCGGCGCTCTTCATGTCGGTGGCGTGCGTGATGCTGCGCCTCGGCGTCCATGACTGCGCCGGCTTCCATGGGCTGACGAAGCGGATGCCGTTCACGGCGGCGGCGTTCATCTTTGCGGGGCTCTCGCTCATCGGCGTGCCGTTGACGGTCGGGTTCGTGTCGAAATGGTACCTGTTGCAGGCCGCGTTCGAGGTGGGGCGCGCCTGGGCGGGTTTCCTCATCGTCGCGTCCTCGCTTATCGCCGTCGTCTATGTGGGCCGCGTCGTCGAGCTAATTCTCTTGCGCGCGCCGCCTGAGGAGGGGCCGCTGTCGGCCGACGTCAATGGCGAGCCGGTGCGCGAGGCGCCGCTCTCCATGCTCATCCCAATGTGGCTTCTCGTCGCCGCCAATGTCTATTTCGGCCTCCGGACGGACGTGACGGCTGGCCTTGCGGGGCGCGCGGCGAGCGCCCTTGTGGGGGGCGGGCAGTGATGATTCCGTTTTTCATCATTCCGATTATTCCGGCGAAAGCCGGAATCCAGTCAACGACGTCAGGCGCCAATGGATCGCGGCGTTCGTCGGGATGGTCGGCATTGAGAGCCGCCGTGCGAGGGGCAGCATGACCGCCGACCTCGCCATCCTCCTCGCCATGGGCGCGCCGCTGGTCGGCTTCCTCGGCGTTTATCTCTTCGACAAGTCGCCGAACCTGCGCGAGGCGGCGACGCTCGTCTCGGGCGGCGCGGCGCTTGTCTGCACCCTGATTGTTTTTCAGTCGGTAGGGACGGGCGCGCGGCCGGAGGTGGAGATCTTCGATGTCGTCGCTGGCCTCCCCATCGCGTTCCGCGTCGAGCCGCTGGGGGCGATGTTCGCCGTCCTTGCGGCGGGCCTTTGGATCGTCAATTCGCTTTACTCAATCGGCTATATGCGCGGGCACAATGAGCCGCATCAGACGCGGTTCTATATGTGCTTCACCATCGCCATCGCCTCGGCGATCGGCGTCGCCTATTCGGCGAACCTCTTTACGCTGTTCGTTTTCTACGAGGTTCTGACGCTCTCGACCTTCCCGCTCGTCACCCACAAGGGCGATGAGACGGCGCGGAACGGCGGCCGGGTCTATCTCGGCATCCTGATGGGCACGTCGATCGGGCTTCTCCTGCCGGCGGTCGTGTGGACCTTCGCCATCGCCGGCGACGCCGATTTCACGCCCGGCGGCATTCTCGCCGGCAAGGTCGATGAAGCGAGCTACATCCTGCCGGTGCTCTTGGGGCTTTACGCCTTCGGCATCGGCAAGGCGGCGCTGATGCCGATCCATCCCTGGCTGCCGAACGCCATGGTTGCGCCGACGCCGGTCTCCGCCTTCCTGCACGCCGTCGCGGTCGTGAAGGCGGGCGTCTTCTCGCTCCTGAAGGTGGTCGTCTATGTCTTCGGCGTAGACCTGCTGGCGAGTTCCGGGGCCGGGACCGGCTATATGTGGATCGCCGGACTTTCGATCCTCCTCGCCTCCGCCATCGCCATGAACAAGGACAATCTGAAGGCGCGGCTCGCCTATTCCACCGTGTCCCAATTATCCTATGTGACGCTCGGCGCGATGCTGGCGACGTCGATGGGCGTTATGGGCGGGGCGATGCAGATCGCCATGCATGCGCTCGGCAAGATGACGCTCTTCATGTGCGCCGGGGCGATTTACGTGGGCGCGCACAAAACGCTCGTTTCGGAGCTTAGGGGCCTCGGCCGCGTGATGCCGTTCACGTTCGGCGCGTTTTTCGTCGGCGCGATGTCGATTGTCGGGCTGCCGCCGCTCGGCGGGTCCTGGCCGAAATTCCTTCTGATGATCGGCGCGGCCGACGCGGGCCAACTGGCGATCATCGGCGTGCTGATCTTGTCGTCGCTGATGAACGTCGCGTATCTCCTGTCGATCCCCATCATGGCGTTCTACCTCTCGCCCGACGAGACGACGGACGATGGCCGCGCCAAGGGCCTCGACGACGACATTGCGCCCGGCGAGGCGAGCCGCCTCGGGATCAAATGGGGCGCCCTGAAAGAAGCGCCGATCCTCACCGTCATCCCGCCCATGCTGACGGCGACGGGCGCGCTCATCCTCTTCTTCTTCGCTAACGGGCTTTACGATTATCTCTTGCCGATCACGGAGGCGGGGTGATGGCGGCGCACGAAGGCGATCCCCCCTCAGTCCCCCCTTTTCAAGGGGGGAAGGAACGAGCGTCGAGGTTTTCCCGGACGCGCGCCCAGACGGGTTTGGCGCAAAAGCTGCGGCGCAAGGCGACATGGGCCGAGCGATTGCTCTGGTCGCGCCTGTCGAGAGCGCAACTCGGCGGATTCAAGTTTCGCCGCCAGCATCCGATCGGCTCCTATGTGGTGGACTTCTATTGCCCGGAGGTCAGGTTAGCCGTCGAACTGGACGGCGATCAGCACGGGACCGATGGCGTAGCCGTCAAGGATGCGCGCCGGACCGCGATTCTTGAGGCGCGGGGCGTTGACGTCATTCGTTTCTGGAATCATGAGGCGAAAGACAATCTCAACGGCGTCGCAGATGCGATTCTCGTTCGCGCGCAGGAGTTGAAAGCGGAGGCCGCGGCGCGCCGCGGCGACGTTCCCTCCCCTTGGAAAGGGGAGGGGTAGGGTGGGGATCGTATCCGGGCTTGAGCCGCTTTTCTGCGGTTGGCGATCCCCCCTCAATCCCTCCTTTTCAAGGGGGGAAGCGAGCTGTGCGAGAGGCTACCGAACATGACCGACCATGACCACCACACAGAAGACCCAGGCTGGGCCGACCGCCCCGCTTTCCAGAAATGGTTCTTCCGGGGCCTGATCGCATTCGGCGTCGTCGCCGCGCTCGCCGGCTTCGTGCCCGACTGGCAAAAGAAGCACCCGCATTTCGCAATTGAGCAGATCCCGGTCTTCTTCGCCGTCTGGGGGTTCGCCGCCTTCATGTTCATCGTCCTCGCCGGCCAGCATCTGAGGAAGCTCGTCGGCCGGGCGCCGGACTATTACGAGGAGCGCGAATAGATGGGCGCGTCTGATCTCTTCGCCGCTCTCGCCATCAATCCGGCGGTGATCCTGAGCATTGGCGCTGCGCTCATCGCGCTGGTGCCGAACGCGCAGGCGCAACTGCGCCGGCCATTGATGCTCGCCGTCGTCGCGATTTCCGCGTTCCAGCTCACGCGGCTCGGCCTCGGGACCTGGGGCGATCTCGTCATCTTCGGCGAGCCGGTGACGATGCTCCGCATCGATCCCCTGGCGCGCATGTTCGCGGTCGTCTTCCACATCGCCGCTGCGCTCTTGATCATCTATGGCTGGCATGTGCGCGACCGGGCGCAGGACTTCGCGACGCTCGCCTATCCCGCAGCCGCGCTTGGCGGGGTCACGTCCGGCGACCTCGTCACCCTCTTCGTGTGGTGGGAGGTGGCGGCGATAACGTCCGTGTTCCTCATCTGGGCGCCGGGCACGCGTTCAACGTTCCTCTCCGGCATGCGCTATCTCATGATCCAGGTGTTCTCGGGCACGCTCCTCCTCGCCGGCGTCGTCCTCACCTATCGCGAGACCGGCTCGCTCGCGTTTAACGAGATCGGCCTCACCGACGAGACGGGCGCCATCAAGGCGTCGGGCCTCGCCATGTTCGTGGCGTTCGGCGTCAAGGCGGCGTTCCCGCTCCTCCACAACTGGGTGCAGGACGCCTATCCGAAGTCGACCCTTACGGGCACGATCGTCCTTTCCATCTTCACGACCAAGCTCGCCGTCGCCTCGCTCGCCCGCGGGTTCGCAGCCGAACCGGCGCTCATCTATATCGGCGCGGTGATGACGATCTTCCCGATCTTCTTCGCGCTCATCGAAAACGATCTCAGGAAGGTCCTTTGTTATTCGATCAACAACCAGGTTGGGTTCATGGTCTGCGCCATCGGCTTCGGCACGATCAACGGCGCGGCCGGCTACGCCTTCGGCAACATCATCTTTGAGGGCCTCTTGATGATGGCGCTCGGCGCGGCGGTCTTCCGCACCGGCACGTCCATGGCGACGGAGCTTGGCGGGCTTTACCGCACCATGCCGCTGACCATGGGCCTTTGCATTGTCGGGGCGCTGTCGATATCCGCGTTCCCGGGCACGCTCGGCTTCGTCGCCAAGGGCCTCATCATAGACGCCGCGGCGGAGAGCCATAATCTCTGGATCTGGCTCGTGCTCCTGTTCGCCAGCGCCGGCGTTCTGGAGCATGCCGGCATCAAGATCCCGTTCTTCACGTTCTTCGCCCATGACAGCGGCAAGCGCCCGCAAGAAGCGCCGACGCACATGCTGATCGCCATGGGGCTCGCCGCTTTCCTGTGCATCTTCTTCGGCGTGCAGCCGCAATATCTCTATGCGCTGATGCCGGAGCCGGAAGCGCTCGCCGATTATCATTCCTATACGCCCTATCACGTCATTGAGCAGTTGCAGCTCCTCGTCTGGGCGACCATCGCTTTTGGCGTGCTGAAAGTCATGAAATGGTACCCGGCGGAAATCCCGTCCACCAATCTCGATACGGACTGGTTCTACCGCATTCCGGGCCGAGGGCTCCTCTTCTGGGCGGTGGACGCGACAAAGGCCGTATGGAGCATCGCCTGGGAGGGCATGCGCGTGCGCTTCAATGACGCCATGGCGCGGATTTACGCCGTCCACGGACCGGAGGGGCAGCTCGCCCGCGCCTGGCCCATCGGCTTCATGGCGCTCAGCGTCGCCGCGACGCTCGCGCTTGCGCTCGTCTTCGCCCTTGCGGTGTAGGCGGCGCGCGGGGGCGGGACCGTCGCCCATTGCATTTTGCCACGGCGTTTCGACTAGTCGATTTGGCGTAGCGGCGACAAAAGATTCGCCAAACACGGCATACTTTTCGAACACCTTTGTCGCGCACTTATGGTTGCACGGCCCGCCTTGAGATGGGCCGCGCGCCACAGGGCGTTCGACGAGGGAGTTCCATATGGCAACGCCGCCGCCGTCAGGGTCCGCGCCGCCGCGCCTGCGCGCCGCCATTTCGCTGGCTGCGCTGGAGGTGATGTCCGAAGCGTTCAACGTGCCGCTCGCGCGGCTGTCCACCGCCAGCCGGCAGCGCGGCAATGTCGCCTTCGCGCGGCAGATGGCGATGTACCTGTGTCATGTGGTGGGCGGTCTGTCGGTGCGCGACGTGTCGATTGAGTTCGGGCGCGAACCGTCGACGGTCAGCCACGCCTGCCACGCGATAGAGGATCGCCGCGACGTTGCGGTGTTCGAAAAGCAGCTCGCGGTTCTGGAGGATGCGCTGAGCCTGCGCCTCGAGGAACGAATTTCGCCGGACATGTATGAGGGCTATGAGGGCGGCGCGGCCACGCCGTCGCGGGACGGCGCGCCGGAAAAGAAATCCTTCGATTTCGGGCGCGTCCGCATCGCCTGAGGGTTCAGACCGCCGCCGCGTCGGCGGCGATCTCGCGGATGCGCGTCGCCATCGCCGCAAGGCCGTTGGAGCGCTGCGGGGTCAGGTGTCCGCCGAGGTCGAGCGGCGCAAGCGCCGCGCCGGCGTCGGTCTTGGCGATCTCCGCCGCGGTCCGGCCGGAATAGAGCGCCAGCAGCACCGCCACGAGCCCCTTGACGATATGCGCGTCGGAATCGCCCTCGAAGGAAACGACCGCCTTAGGTCCGGCGCCGTCGATGGACGGGTTCAACCATACCTGGCTGGCGCATCCCTTCACCTTGCGGGCCTCGTCGCGGGCGTCTTCCGGATAGGCGGGCAGGGATCGCCCAAGGTCGATGAGGTATTTGTAGCGATCGTCCCAGTCGTCAAGGAACGCGAAGTCCGCCACGATGTCGTCAAAGCTCGGCATGGCGTGCGAGTTAGGCGTCGCAGCGTCGAAACGCAACGCGCCCGGCGGTCGCGGGCGTTCAAAAGTAGGGCCGCGGGTAGGGCCGGGAGTTTTGCTAGTCCGGCGTCGTCAGCCTGAGGCCCACCGCGCCGATGAGAATGAGCGCGATAAAGATAACTTGCGGCCCGCCGAGCCTCTGTCCGAACAGGAAAAGCCCGATGATCGCTGCGGCGAGAATGCCGAGGCCGGCCCAGACCGCGTACGCCACCCCGACGGGTATGACCTTTATCGCCGGGGCGAAAAACCAGAACGACGTCGAATAGGCGGCGAGCGCGGCGAGGCCGATAAGCGGTTTCTCAAACCCGTCCGAGAGCTTCAGAAGCGTCGTGCCCGCCACTTCAAACCCGACGGCGGTCAACAGTAAAATCCAGGCGGTCATGGGGTCCCCTCAAGATAGCTAAACAGAAAAAGCCGCCGGCGCGGGGCCGACGGCTTAGTCTAGCCAGCTTTGAAGGGCGCGCGTTAGCTCGCGTTCGGCGCCGCCACCCAGCCGATGCAGCCGGCGACGTCGTTGAGGGCGTGCTCGCCAAGGCAGAAGGCCTCCTCATAGGGCGTGCGCGTCGCCGCGATGCACTGGTTGAGGGTCAGCGTCGCCATGGAAAGGCACTGGTTCGACTTTCGATTGCGCGAGTAGACCTCGACGATTTTCGGATTGAGGCCGCCGATCGAGTAGCGCACGGCGAGGTTGAGGATGCGGTCCATCACCGCGTCCGATGTTGAATCCGCGTCGCCCGGCGCCTCGCGCGCGCCCCAGTTCGGCGACCACTCGCCGGCAAGGCCCGTCAGGGACGGCGCAATGACGCCCTTGCCGCCTTCGCGCTTCGGGATGTCCGGCGTCGACGGGTAGGGCCGGCTTGCGGCGAAACTATGGGCTTCTGAGAGGCGCTTTTGCGCCGGGGAGAGCTTCACCTTGCCCCACCGGGTCTTCTGCATGGCGTAGGCCTGCTGCTTGAACGCCTCGCCGAGGGTGACGATCCGCGCGCCGTCGGCGACGGTGGTCTTCAGGATGCGGTCGATGGCGGCCTCGGAGCCTTTCAGCTTGCGGGCGAAACGGGGGTTCTCGCCAAGCTCGGCGAGGAGCGCGTCGCGGCCTTTCAGGCGGGTGCCTTTCTTGCGCTTGTTCGACTTCACATAGGCTTCGATGGCGTCGCCGAACTCTTCGGTCTCCGCCGCGAGGAGCGCGGCGTAAGCCATCCAGCCGGAGGTCAGGTCCTGCGCGTTATGGGCGGAGAGGAGGCGATGCGCTTCGCGGGTCGTTTCGGCGCTGGTGAACGGTATGCCCTCAATCTTGGCGACGTCCTGGCGGAACTGCACATAGGCGGCGGCCTGGCGTTCGAGCGCCGGCTGGGCCGGCTGGGCGAGGGAATCGGCGCCCGCGCCGGTGGTCGCCGCAAACGCGGTGAGCGAGGCCGCGCCCCAGCACGCGATACGGGCCGCCGAGCCAATGCGTTTCTTAATGCGCGAGACTGTTAAGCGTGAGATCGTTGCGCGCGGGATGGCCGCGCTGAAGATCGTTTTACTCGTCATCTACTGCTCCAGAACCACTAATGGCGCTTCACACTCGGCGCCTAACTCGGCGCTTCTCCACCGGCGTCGCGACGTTCCGCGCCATGCGGACCGACCGTGTCTTTCTACTGCGGGATCTGGCGCTTCGGTTCTACCGCCGGCGGACCGCCCGACAGAAATTTCTCGCCGCCGCTCAACGCCGCGCCGACCGGCCGATCCATTGGCGATCGCCTCAGAAATTTCGAAAGAGTCCGTCAGACGTTCCGCTGGCCTATTCGGCCGTCCACCCACATGAAAGAGACGCGGCCAATGCGCCGCCGCCTGGAGACCACCCTACGCACGCCCACTTTAACTTCCTGTCATATATACTAGCGCCTTTATCGCCAAATTCGAGACGAGTTTAGACGCGCGCGTCAGGAATTCATTTGCGCTGAGCGGACGCATTTTCGTTTCGGCCGCAAAAACCCTTCGTTTTTCCGCCCTTCATTATTTGTTAAGGAAGCGGTCAGACTCTTAATATCAGTTAAGCATGACCGCGCGGGCGGGCCCTTGCTCGGTCCAACAAGCGGTTTGGCGATCGGTTTGGCGAATAATTCGGCGAATTGTCTCGCGAGTTGTCAAAGGGCGCGACGTGACTCTCTTTAGCCGCATCTTCCGCAAACGCCGCGTCGAGGACGCCTCGGCCGCGCCTGCGGCTGCGGCGGGCGCTGGGCTCTTTGACGGCGCAGGCTGCGTCGGCGTGTCGGTCGGACCGGACGGCGCGGTCGCCGACGCCGGGGCCGGGGCGGCGGCGATGCTGTCCGCTGCGGCGGAGCATGACGCCGAATGCGGAAATCGCGCGCCGAGCTTCCCGGACTGGTTCATGCCGGAGGATCGCGGCCGCGTCGCTGCGGCGTGCGCGGCCGGCGGGCCGTCGCGGCTCATCGCCCATGGCCGCCGGCCCGACGGCTCGGTGGGCGCATTCGAGATCATCATGGCGCCGCGGGAGAGGGCGCCTGCGTCTGTCCTCATCCTCGACCGCACCGAAGAGACGCGCTCGCAGGAACGCCTCGCCCGCAGCCTCGACGCGGCGCGGTCCGAATCGCGCTCCGGCGCGGCGGCGCTGGCGGACCTGAGCCACGAAATGAAAACGCCGCTGAACGCGGTCATCGGCTTCGCTGACGCGCTGCGCGAGGAGACCTTCGGGCCGCTCGGCCACCCGCGCTACGCGGAATACGCCGACCATATCCATGCGTCGGGCGCGCATCTTCTCGATCTCGTCAAATCGATCCTCGATCTTGCGCGCATTGAGGCGGACCGCCTGACGCTCGCGCCGGTCATCGCCGACCCGAACCGGATCGCGGAGGAATGCGCCGCGATGGTGCGCCAGACGGCGGAGAAAAACGGCCTTACGCTTGTCGTCGACCTCGACACGGCGACGCCGGAATGCGCGTTCGATCCGCGCGCGGTGCGCCAGATACTGGTCAACCTCCTTGCGAACGCAGTGAAATTCACGAGCGACGGCGAAGTGCGCGTCAGCGTCTCAACGTCGCGCGGCGCAAATGGGCGGGATGAGCTTGGCGGAGACGATGGCGCCGGTACGGACGAGTATCTTGTCTTCACCGTCGCCGACACCGGCATCGGCATGGACGCCGCCGCGCTTGAGAAACTGGGCCCCCGCTTTACCGACGCGCAAGGCGCCGGCGTGCGCGGCGCGGACGGGGCGGGCCTTGGCCTGTCGCTCGCCTTCAAGCTCGCCGAGCTGCATGGCGGCGCCCTGAAGATCGCGTCCGCCCCCGGCGAAGGCGTGACCGCGCGTCTGGAGCTGCCCCTCGACCGCAGCGGCGCCGCGCGCGCGCCCGAGCGCCGCATCCCCTCGGCGCCCGCCCCCTTTGCGCCTACCCAGCTTGAGCGCATTGAGGCGCGCAGGCGCGAGGCGGCCCGGCGCCGCGCCCGCGCCGCCGCTTAACTCCTGGTGGAGTCCGAACCGCGTCTTAAAACATCCGTACGCGTCAGCGCGCATCTGCGCCGCGCGCAGGCCGGCGGCGCCTTCGCTGCGATTGCGCGCCATGGCGACGACGACGCCGGCGCGGTGATCGTGAAGGTCTTTCTCGGCCGCGACGCCCCCGGGATGCCTGAAGACGTCGCCGCGGCGATCAGCGGACCGGCGGCGCTCGCCCATTATGAAGCGGTTCTTGAGGACGGCGCGCGCGGCTGGCGCCAGGCGCTCGGCGGCGTCGCGTCCGAAGCCGACATCGACGCGTTCATCGCGCGCGAGGTCGATCGCGATCCTGACCTCTGGGTGATCGAGATCGAGGACCCGCTGGGCCGCGCGTTTCTGCTTTAGAGCGCTTCGCGCGATACATCCCCATTGCCTCATCCTGAGGGGTTTTTCTCCTCGTCCTTCGAGACGGTTGACTGGGCTTGGGGCCCCAATCCACTCAAAAGGCTGGCTCCTCAAAATGAGGAGAAAAATCGTCTCGAAGGACGGCGATGGGGATTTATCGTCCGATGCATTAAGCGTCACAGCCGCGCTTCCCGCCCCACGCCGAACGCGCGGCGAAATCAAATTGGGGCGAAACGGCGCCGGCGCCGGCTCCTGCGCGAACAAATCCCCGCGCGCGCAACTCATTGTCGCCCAAATTAGTCGGTATCCGTTGTGTCAGCGGCTGGGGCGCCGCAACCTTGAGGAGGGTCTGTCATGCGTGCAGTCCTTGCACAACCAGCCGTCCGCGCCGCTATCTCCGCTGCGCTGACTTTCGCCTTTATCGGAATCGCGCCCGCTGAGGCGCGCAATCGCGCCGCGCCTTGCGACGTCGTTTATGACGATCGCGGACGCGCGTTCACGCCGCGCGGCTGCGTCGCCGGCGATCGGTTCTACCGCGCAGGTCCCAACCGGACTGTCGTCGTTCGCGGCGATGTTTCGAGGGTTGGGTATCGCGGCGCCAATCGCGCCCGGCGCGGCGGCCGCCAGCTTGTCTTTCGTGACGTCATTCCGGCGCGGGGCCGCGCGCGGATTATCGTCACCGAGGAGATTGTCTATCGCCGTCGCGGACCGCGTCGCGTGTGCACGGTGACGCCGGTGGGCGTCGACGCCGACCTCATTCGCTATCGCCGGCTGGAGCGCGTCGCGGCGCGCAGTTGCTCCCGGCGCGCGCGGATCAGGATCCGCGCCTGATCCGCGAGATCGCGCCTCGCCGCATGGGGCGCGAGCGAACCCAAAGCCTCGCCGTTCGGCGCGCCGACAAGGCCGCCGGACGGTTTTTCGCGTTTTGGGCGCGCGCGCAACCAAGACGATAGTTAACGTTCTCGGTGTTGGACCGCGGCGCGCCTTCGCAGTAGCCTCGCGCCATCAGGCGACAGAGTTATGGGAATGCGAGTGAAGACGGTCAGAGTAGAGAGCATTGCGCGCGCGTGCGGCGCAGGGTTGGCGCTCGCCGCGTTGGCGGCCTGCGCGAGCGGGCCGGGCGGCCGCGAAGCGGGCGCCGTCGCCAATGCCGGCGCGGGATCGCGGCTGGCGGCGGGCTTGACCGGCGGCGATCGCAAGGCGCTTGAGGGCGCGCTCGCGGCGGCGCTAAGCGCGCCAGGGACCGACCCGCGAAACTGGCGCGGCGAGGCGGCGCGCGGAGAAGTGACGCCTGGTCGCTATGTCCTCGGCGGGCTCGGGCTTGACGGCGATCCGCCGCCGATGCCGCCGAGCCTTTTTCTCGGCGAGCGGCTGGAGACTGATCTCGGCCTGCACGCGCTCACCAGGAACTCAAACGTGCGGCGCGGTCCGGGGACGTCCTATCCGGCGCTTGAGACGCTCGATGTCGGGACCGGCGTTGACGTCGTCGGACGCGTCGTCGGCAAGCCGTGGAATCTCGTCGCCGTCGACGGCCGCGTGCGCGGCTATGTGCATGAGAACCTGATGATTCGCGCGCCGGGCGCCGAGCTTGAACTCGCTGGCGGTCCGACGCGGACGCCGAAGCGCTGCCGCGCGTTCGAACAGCGCCTTTCCTTCCGGGGACGGACGGACCGCTGGGCCGGCGTCGCCTGCGAGACAGACGGACGCTGGGCTGTCGAGCCGGCGCGCGCGGAAGGCCCGACGTTTCTATATTGACGTTTCTATATTAGAGCGCTGGGCGAAACAGCAGGGTCCGGCTTTTCCGATAATCCGGCGCATCTGCCGGGCGGGGGCGTATGAAACATCTGATTGGCGTCACGGCAATCCTGTTGGCGCTCGGCGCAGTCGGATGGACCTATGAACAGCGCGCATTGCGGCGCGATGACCCGGGCCTTGTCGATGACGGATGAGGTCTCCTGCGTCAGCGCAGCTTTGACGCGCGCGCGGGCGTCCGGAAAGGCGCGCGCGCGGGCGTCCGGAAAGGCGCGTTCGCGAGCGGCGGGTCAGGCGCCGCCGGGCGCCGCAAGGGCCTTTGGCGTCAGATAGGCGAGGAGCGCGCCCGTTCCGGGCGAGAGGTCGCGCCAGTCATCCGCGCTAAAGGAAAAGGCGGCGACGGCGGCGGTCGGGTACTTCTCTTCCATTTGGCGCAACGCCTGCGCATCGCTGGCGGACGGGTCCGCGAGATGCAGCGCCAGCTCCTGCATGCCCGGATTATGCCCGAGCACCAGGAGCTTGCGCACAGGTGGAGCGACTTCGGCGATCTCCCCCAGCAGTCGATCGACGTCGGCGAGATAAAGCCGTTCACGGAACACTGTCTCCGGCCGCGGGCTCAGCGACGGCAGGATGAGGGACAGCGTCTCACGCGTGCGCGCGGCCGGCGAGCAAAGCACGAGGTCCGGGACAAGCCAGCGCGCGGCGAGCGCGGCGCCGACAAGCGGCGCGGCGTCGCGGCCGCGCCTGTTCAGGGGGCGGTCGAAATCCTTTGACGCCGGCGCCTCCCAGCTCGATTTCGCGTGCCGCATCAGGATGAGGCGTCGGTCCATGGCGGGCTCCATTGGCGGAATTCAGAATCCAGGCGATGCGGATGTATCGGCCAGCGCATTAGGCGACACGTACGCGGGCGGGTCCGTCGGCGACACGGCCGATGAGGGCGGCGCGCTCGTGGCCGGCGGCGCGGAAAACGTCGAGGACGGCGCCTGCGGCTTCGGGCGCGGCCGCGACGAGAAGCCCGCCCGAAGTCTGCGGGTCAGTGAGGAGATCGCGGTCCGCGTCGCTTAAGGCGTGGGTCTCCACTTCGCCCTTTACGCTTTCCCAGTTGCGCGTTGAGGCGCCGGTCCGGACGCCTTCGCCGAGAAGCGCTTTTGCCCCGTCGAACGCCGGGACGGCCGCCAGGTCAATCTCTATAGAGACGTTTGCCCCGCGCGCCATTTCCAGCCCGTGGCCGAGAAGGCCGAAGCCGGTGACGTCGGTCATGGCGTGTACGCCCTTAAGGGCGGCGAGGTCCGCGCCGGGTAGGTTGAGGAGGGTCGTGGAGGCGATCATCGCCTCATAGTCCGCAGGCGGCAGGATCCCCCGCTTGAAGGCTGCGGAGAAGACGCCGACGCCGAGCGGCTTTCCCAGGATGAGTACGTCGCCTGCGCGCGCGCCGGCGTTCGTCAGGATACGGTCCGGATGGCCGCGGCCGATGGCGACGAGGCCATAAATTGGCTCCGCGGCGTCAATCGAATGGCCGCCGGCGACCGGCGCCCCCGCCGCCGCGGCGACGTCGCGCCCGCCGCGGATGATCTCGCCGATCGTCTCCGGGGACAGCTTGTCGATCGGCATGCCGAGGATCGCCAGGCAGAAAATCGGCGCCGCGCCCATGGCGTAGACATCGGAGAGCGCGTTCGTCGCGGCGATACGCCCGAACTCGTAAGGGTCATCGACGATTGGCGTGAAGAAGTCCGTCGTCGCGACGATCGCCTCGTCGTCGGATAGTCGGTAAACGGCGGCGTCGTCGCGCTTGCCAGCGTCGACGAGCAGGTCGGGCGACGGCGCGACCGGCGCGTCCCCGATGGCGGCGAGCAGCCGGTCAAGCGTCGCCGGCGCAATCTTGCATCCGCACCCGCCGCCATGGGCGAGGCTCGTCAGCCGCGCTGCCTCTTTCGCCGTCATCGTCTTCGCCTGATCCCCTTCGCGGGCGTGTCCTATACCGGGCTGCGCGCACCAAGCTGCGAGGGCGTCCGGCGGCGCGCCGACGAGGCCGACCCTGTTCCGCAGGGACCCCGCCGCGGCTCTCCAAAGTCCAGGTAAGCGCAGGCGTCGCAATATGGTCGCTGCTCGCGGCCAAGTCGAGCATGCTTTGGCGCGCCGGCATTCTGCGGCGCGCTTTGACCAAAGGACCGGCGCGGGGGCATGGTCCGGCGATGGCCGAAGCGACACCTCAAAGAGCGGCGATTGAAAGGACGGACGATATCTCGCCGGCGGCGCTTGCCGCCTTCGACGCCATCATCGATGTGCGCTCGCCGGCGGAGTTCGCCGAGGATCGCCTGCCCGGCGCCGTAAACCTGCCGGCGCTGACGAACGAGGAGCGCGCCGAGGTCGGAACGATTTATGTCCAGCGTTCGCCGTTCGAGGCGCGGCGCCTGGGCGCGGCCTGTGTGGCGCGCAATGTGGCGGCGCATCTTGCCGGCCCGCTCGCGGATATGCCGCCGTCCTGGCGTCCGCTCGTCTATTGCTGGCGCGGCGGCGACCGGTCGGGCGGCGTCGCGACGGTGCTTTCGGCGGTCGGCTGGCGGGTGACGGTCCTCGACGGCGGCTGGCGCGCCTGGCGGCGGGCGGTTGTGAGGGCGACGCAGGGCGACGGCGCCGACGCGCCGATTTTGTTGGTGGACGGACAGACGGGCTGCGCCAAGACGGAGATTCTCGCGCGCGCGGGCGCCGCCGGCGCGCCGGCGATCGATATCGAAGCCGCCGCGAACCATCGCGGCTCCGCCTTCGGCGCCATGGGCGCGGCCCCGCCCAACAGCCAGAAGCGTTTTGAAAGCCTCATTTTTGCGGCGCTGGCGGCCGGCGCGCCGGGCTTAAACCAAAGCGGGCGCTATCTCGTGGAGGCGGAATCCTCGCGCATCGGGCCTCTACGCGTCCCTGCGCGCCTGTGGCGATCGATGAAGGCGGCGCCGCGCGTTGAGATCGCCGCGCCCCTTCCCGCGCGGGTGGAATTCCTGGCGTCAGCCTATGCGGAAACGGCCGCCGACATCGCCCGCATCGACGCGGCGCTCGACCTTCTCGTGAAGCGCCACGGCGCGGCGAAGGTAGACGCCTGGCGGGCGCTCGCATGGGACGGCGATATCGCCGGATTGATCCGCACGCTCCTCACCGAACATTATGATCCGCTCTATGAGCGCTCCCGCCGCAAGCGCAGGGACGCCGCCCTGGCCGTCATCGAGCTTTCGGACCTGTCGCCCGCCTCCCTAGATCGCGCGGCCCGCGAGCTCGCGGTCCTGGCGGCGGGGTAGATGCGCGCTTTCACGAGGTCGCCCCTTAGAGCCGTTTGCGTTCGACGTCATTCAGTTTGACGTATGCAAACGGCTCTAAGCTTTTGTTTGCGCGGGTTGCGGACGCAAAACCGGTGAACCGCTTTTGCTGCAACCCGCTCTAAACCGCGCGGCGGCGGTGGCGCGCCGATCCCTTTTCAATTTAGGGCTGCAAGCCGCAGAGCGGCTTGCAGCCCTTAAAAGGCCTGAAACAGTCAGCGTCCGGGGCAACCTGCCCACCAACAAATCCTAGGCGATAAGCCTCAAGCCTCCGCCAGAAGCTTGTCCGTCATGGTCCAGAGCTTTTCCGCCGCCTCGCGATCGACGGCGTGCGGCAGGACCTCCATGTAGCGCGGCCCGTCGGGCGCGCCCACCTTGGCGATGTCGCAATCCTCGCAATAAACGCCGCCGATGTCGGCGAGCTGGGGGCTTGTCGCGGCCCAGAGCGTCGTGGTCGCGCCTTGCGTCGGCGTCTTGAAGAGCATCTTCGCGGCCTCGGACAATCCGCCCTCCGGCGATTTCCAGCCCAAGGCGACCATCTCTTCTTCTTCGAGGTGCCTTTGCAATGGCGTCTCGATGCCGCCGGGATGCACTGCATAGGCGCGCACGCCCTCCGACTTCAGGCGCGCATCGACGCCGATGGCGAAGAGGCTATTGGCGGTCTTCGCCTGTCCGTAGGCGGCCCATTTCTCGTAAGGGTCGCGTTCAAAAAAGGGATCGTCAAAGCGCACGGGCGAACGCTTGTGGCCGGTGGAGGAAAGCGCGACGACGCGCGCGCCGTCGCCGGCCTTGCGGATGGCGGGTTCGAGCTTCTGATAAAGCGCGGCGTGGCCGAGATGGTTGGTGGCGAACTGCGCCTCCCAGCCGGGACCGACGCGCGTTTCCGGACACGCCATGATGCCGGCATTGTTGATAAGAAGGTGGAGGGCGTCATTGCCGCGAAGGAAATCGTCCGCGAAGGCGCGTACGGACGAAAGGTCCGCGAGATCGAGCGCGCCCGTGGACACCTCTCCGTCGAGATCGGCGAGTGCGTCCCGCGCCGCATCCGGCCGCCGGGCGGGCACGACGACCTTTGCGCCTGCGCCGGCGAGCGCGCGCGTCGTCTCAAGGCCGATGCCGGAATAGCCGCCGGTGACGAGGGCGGTTTTTCCGGATAGGTCGATCCCGGCGAGAATTTCGGCGGGTTCGGAGCGGGCGGGGAACCCTGAACCGATAGGTTTCTGGTCCGGCGAGATGTCGGGCATGACGGCGTCTCCTCCGCATTTTTTGATAAGGCGATGACACTCGACGCTCGCGGCGGGAAACGCAATCGCGACGCGCAGGCGGCGGACCGCTATGGTCGGCGCGCCTACTGAATCCGCTCAGCGCGCAATCCGCGCGCTTCGAGGAGGCGAATGACGCTGTCCTCGCCGACAAGATGGCCGACGCCGATCGTGACGAAGTAATCGTCGTCTTCGCCCAGCATCTCCGCAATGCGGCCCGTCCAGGCGACATTGCGCCGCGTGAAGAGCGCGTCATAGGCGCTTGGGCTTCCGGACTTAAGGGGCGCGAGCGTCACCGCCTCAAGCTCGGCGAGGTCGCCCGTCCGCCATGCCGTCAGCATACGGTCGGTGGTCGCTTGTATATCGGACAACTGCTCAAGGGTCGCGTCGAAATTCGCCAGCATGTCCTCGCGCGAGAGTTCGGCGAGGGCGCGCACTTGTTCCTCCGGCGTTTCCAGGTGGCGGAAGGCGTCGCCCTCGCGCTTGCCCTGCGCGAGCACTGTCGCCTCGACGCCGGCGGCGGGGTCGAAGCCATAGCTCAGGAACACCGCCTGACTTAAGGAAACGAGGGCGAGCCAGGGGCGCATCGGCGCAAGCGCGCTCGCCGTCAGGCCAAGGCCGTCGGCGAGCGCCGCGGCCCTCTCGAATCGCCGCTCGCCGATTTCATCCGCAAGCGTCACGCCCGCCGGATTGAAGCCCCAGGTTCGCAAGGCGCGTTCGATGTCGGCGAGTCCTTGCGGCGAGGCGGCGTCCGCCTCGAACACGGTCACCTCGGAGTCGGCCATCGCCTGGTCGAATGCGCGCGTGCGCCAGGTCGCGCCTTTTGGCAGCGCGTGGAGCGACCCGAAGAGATAGACGGCGGAGTCCGCGTCGGCGATGCGCCACAGCGCCGGCGCGCCGCGGGGCCCCGCCGCCGTCTCGTCGCCTGTTTCGGACGGAGGCGGCATTGGGCGGTCTTCCGCATCAGGAGAGGTTGGCATCGGAGCAGCCTTTGAGGCCGCGAGCGGTTCGCGGCCGGCATCGGCGACAGCGATCCGAGCAGTCGGCGTCTGTTCCGGCGTTCCTTCGTCCGTAGGCGGCGCCTCGTCGTCGGCGGACGCCGCATCCGTTGCGGCTACGGTCGGCTGATCGTCGCCCGTCGCAGCGTCCGTCGTGATTTGCGGCTCCGGCGCCGGCTGTGGCTCCAGCTCAGGCTCCGGATCGCCTGCATCAAAAATCGGCGCCGGCGCGAAGTCGAAACTTGGCTCTCCGGCCGGCGTTTCGTCCCTGGCTTCGTCCGGCTGTGCGATGCCTTGCGCGCCGGCGAGGGTTCGCTGCGTCCGCCGCATGGGAACGATGTCGAGGTCCGTCGCGCGGAATGCCGGAAGCGGCGTTGAGGGCGTCGGCGCCGCCGTTTCTGCTGGAGCAGGATCATCCGTAACCGGCGTCACGGCGACGGCGAGCGGCGCGTCCGCGGCGGAGAGGCGCGGCGGCTGCGCCGGTTGATATCGCGTCGGGGTGGGGCGGGCGTTATCCGCCTGCGCGCCGCCGGCGTTGCTTGTTGAACCGGATGATTGAGAAGGCGTTTGCGCCGATATTGACGCAGCGGCTTCGAAGGGCCGTTCTTCCGCGGCGAGGTCGAAGCCCGCATGAGGATCAGGCCCGGCGCCCGCGGCGATAATCGCAAGCGCGATTGGATCGTCTTCGTAAAGATCGAACAAATCCGCCCCGGAAGACGTCTCGCCGTCTGGCTGCGCCTTCGCGGTTTGCGGCGTCGCCGCATCGGGCCCCGTGGCGTCAACGGCGGACACGGACTGCGAGGGCTCCGATCGGCCGCCGATGCCGAACGGCAATTGCGCGCGGACATTGTCGGGGATCGACGAACAGGCGGCCGGGGCGAGCAGCGCGAGCGCGGCCATGGCGGCCCGCCCGCGTTCACGGGCGGTCGGCCAAGCTTCGCTCCGGCCTTTCCGTCGTTGAGCCATAAAAGGCCGTCCCCCTGACCGCGCTATCTTGCCCGCGTCCCCTCGCCCGCGCCCCCTCGCCGGCGCCCCTTCGTCCGGGCTCCGCGCCTCCGCGCCCATCTATACGCGTCGGCTCAGGCGGGCGCGCCCCTTCGCCGGGCGCCGATAGCAAAATCTCCTTGGAGTCTGTTTGAAAAAGCCGGCAAGGTCCACCTTGGGGGGATAATCAGACGCGCGCGGGCCGGCGCAATAACCGGGTCGGCGTCCATTCGTTGCGGACCAAGAGCCTGAATCCTATCGCCGCGGGGATACGGGCGCCGGATTATTGTCGATTGATGGATCGCGACCGTTCGCAAACGGGCTCTTGGCGCAAGATGGCCGCGGCCTGACTTCGGCCGGCGGAAGACAACCCAGCCGACGCGCGCGGTCAGCGCGCCGCGACGACGTTCAGCTGCACCTTGACGTCGAGGCCGACCCATTTGCCGCTCGCGAATTCGCCCTGGCCGACGCCGAATTCGCCGCGCGCGATCACCGCCTCGCCGCGCGCCGTTGCGCGGCCGTCTGCGATGTCGACGTCGAAGGCGAGATCGAGGGGCTTTTCAACTCCGCGCAGCGTCAGGGCGCCTTTGGCGACGTAGCCCTCGCCGTCCGGCGCAGCGATGATCTCGTCCGCGGCGAACGTCGCGGTGGGGGTCTTCTTCACATTGAACCAGTCGCGGCCAGGCAGCGCGGAATCGCGCTCCTTGTCGCCGGTCTTGGCGCTCTTCAGGGTCACCGTGGCGGAAATCGACGAGCCGGCGAGATTGTCGGGGTCAAACTTGATATCCGCCGTCCAGTCGCTGAACGCGCCGTCGAATTCGGCGCCGCTTTGGGTCGCGACGAAGCCGAGGCGGCTTTTCTCGGCGTCAATCGTCCATGCGGGCGCATCGGCGGCGAGGGCGGCGCCGCCAAACGCGGCGGCGAATGCGGCGATGGAGGCGGCGGCGAGGGCGAACCCCGAAACGGCGATGCGGCTGGCGGAGATCATAAGGAGGTCCCTCAAAATTCTGGTCAGGCGGTCCGACGCGACCGCGGTCGGCTCCAACTAGGCGCCTCCGCGGGCCGGTTCAACCGCCCGCGGCGGCGCGCAACCGTCCGATCTTGTTGTGGCGCGCCGCGATTTCTGGTCGTTTCTACCCTGGCGGCGACAGAAGGAGGCGATACATGGGGGCGTTGGCGGACCTGAAAACTGGCCTGAAGACTGGCCTGAAAACTGGCGTGAAACCAGGCTTTAAAATTGGTCGGAGCTTTGGCCGGAGATCTTTCATCGCCGCGGGCGCGGCGGCGCTCCTGGCGGCGTGCGGGGGGACGGGCGGCGCCGGCGAGGCGACGGCGGACGCCGCTTCGGACGTCGCCTCGGACGCGGGCCCCGACGCCGCTGGCGGTGAAGCGCTCGACTTCGACGCCATCATCCGTGGCGGGACGGTTTATGACGGCTCCGGCGCGGCGGGCCGCGTCGCCGATGTCGCCATCGAGGGCGATCGCATCGCCGAGATAGGCGATCTCTCTTCCGCGAGCGCCGCCCTTGAGGTCGACGCCTCGGGCCGCGCCGTGGCGCCGGGCTTCATCAACATGCTGAGCTGGGCGACGCATTCGCTCATCGAGGACCCGCGGGGCCTCAGCGACGTCTCGCAGGGCGTCACCCTCGAAGTCATGGGCGAGGGCTGGTCCATGGGGCCATGGACCGAGGAGATGAAAGCGGAGAACGTCGCCCGCCAGCGCGACATCAAGTTCGACGTCGAATGGACGACGCTGGGGGAGTATCTTCAGTATCTTGAGGACCGGGGCGTCGCGCCGAACGTCGCGTCGTTCGTGGGCGCGACGACGGTGCGCATCCACGAGGTCGGCTATGACGACCGGCCGCCGACGGACGAAGAGCTTGGGCGCATGCAGGCCCTCGTGCGCGAGGCGATGGAGGAGGGCGCGCTCGGCGTCGGCTCGTCGCTCATCTACGCCCCGGCCTTTTATGCGGGCACGGACGAACTCGTCGCCCTCGCCGCCGCCGCCGGCGAATATGGCGGCTCCTATATCTCCCACTTGCGCTCCGAAAGCGTCCGCCTGCTGGAGGGCGTGGATGAACTCATCGACATTGCGCGGCGGTCCGGCGCGGCGGCGGAGATTTATCACCTGAAGGCGTCGGGCGAAGACAACTGGAGCAAGCTCGACGAGGTGTTCGAGAAGGTCGAAGCGGCGCAAGGGGAAGGCCTCGACATCCGCGCCAACATGTACACCTACCCGGCGAGCTCCACCGGCCTCAACTCGTCGATGCCCACCTGGGTTCAGGAGGGCGGCCACGACGCCTGGGTGGAGCGTCTGAAGGACCCGCAGATCCGCGCCCGCGTCATCCAGGAGATCCGCAATCCGCCGCCCGACTGGCAGCCCGGAATTTCCCAGGCCGGCGGCGCGGATGGCGTTTTGCTGGTCGGCTTCCGGACCGAGCGGCTTAAGCCGCTCATCGGCAAGACGCTCGCTGAAGTGGCCGAGATGCGCGGCGTCAGTCCGGAGGACGCGATGATCGATCTCGTGATCGAGGACGACCATCGCATTGACGTCGTCTATTTCACCATGTCGGAGGACAATGTGGTCCGGAAAGTCGCGCGGCCCTGGGTGTCGTTCGGCTCGGACGCCGGCGCGCCCGCGCCCGAGGGCGTCTTCCTTCAGTCCTCCACCCATCCGCGCGCCTATGGCACGTTTGCGCGCCTGCTCGGCAAATACGTTCGCGACGAGAAGGTCATCCCGATGGAGGAGGCGATCCGCAAGCTGACGTCCTTGCCGGCGGAAAGGCTGAGCCTGGACGGGCGCGGGCGTCTCGCGCCCGGCTATTTCGCCGATGTCGTCGTGTTCGATCCTGACGGGATCGCCGACCGCGCGACCTTCGCCGAGCCGCATCAATTGTCCGTCGGCGTCGAGCACGTCTTCGTCAATGGCGAGCGCGTCCTCGCCGAAGGGGAGCCGACGGGCGCGACGCCGGGGCGCTTCGTCAAGGGGCCGGGCTACAAGGCGGAATAGGAAGCGCGCGGCGGCGAGGGCGGGCGCAGGCGGAACGGAGGATGGCCCGAGGCATGATGAAAAACGGCGCCGCGCTGATGCGCGCGGCCAGGACGGTTCTGGCGTTCGCGGCCGCTTCGATCGGCTGCGCCATGGCGGCCGATGCGCCCTATCCGGCGCCGGCGGAGGGCGACTACGTCATCGAAGACTTCCGTTTCGGGAGCGGCGAGACGTTGCCCCGCCTCAGCCAGCATTACCGGACAATTGGGACCCTGAAGAAAGACGCCGAAGGCCGCGCGACGAACGCCGTCCTCATCATGCACGGCACGACGGGCTCCGGCGCCGGATTTCTCCAGGAGCGGTTCGCTAATGTCCTGTTCGCGCCGGGCGGCGCGCTCGATGCGCGCGAGCATTTCATCATCCTTCCCGACGGGATCGGCCACGGCGCCTCGTCGAAGCCGTCCGACGGCCTGCGGATGAAGTTCCCGAAATACACCTATGACGACATGATCAGGGCGCAATACCGACTCCTGACGGAGGGCCTTGGCGTCAACCGGCTGCGGCTGATGATGGGAACCTCAATGGGCGGCATGCACGCCTGGGTCTGGGGATACGCGTATCCGGATTTTGTCGACGCCCTGATGCCGCTGGCGAGCCTGCCGGTGGAGATCGCCGGCCGCAATCGCATGCAGCGCAAGATGATCATTGACGCCATTATGTCCGATCCGGACTGGAAGGACGGCGACTATGCGGACAAACCGATGCGCGGCATGCGGATGGCGACATTTCCGCTGATCTTCATGGTGTCGAGCCCATACCGTTATCAGGAGCGCGCGCCGACGCGCGAAGCGGCCGAAGCCTATCTCGACGAGCTGGCGACGCGGTATGCGGAGCGCCTCGATCCCAATGACACGATCTACGCGTTTGACGCCTCGCGGGACTATGATCCCGCGCCGCATCTGTCGAAGATCGCCGCGCCGCTCGTCGCGGTGAACTCCGCGGACGATCAGGTCAATCCGCCCGAGCTTGGCATTCTGGAGCGCGAGGTAGAGAAAATCCCTGGCGCGAAAGCGGTCATCTTGCCGATCACGCCGGATACCTCCGGCCACGGCACGCACACGAGCGCTGCGATCTGGGAGAGCCATCTGCGCGCGCTTCTGGCGGCGAGCGCGGACCCCCTGACGCCTTGATCGCCGTCCGATCAGGATTTCTTCTGGCGGCCGTCGACGGAAATGCGGGCGCCGCGCGTTAGAGCGCCGGGCGAAAAAGTGGAATCCGGTTTTTCGCATAACCCGGCGCGACAACAATGAAAATAGATCATCGGGCGATTTCGATTAATCGCCCGATTATCTAGAGTGGCTGCGGACGTAGGGAGTTGTGCGTGACATGACGGCGCGGATTGCGATTGCGGGGATAGCGGCGATCCTCTCTGCGTGCAGCGACAATGATGCCGATCCGCCCGCGCCGAACGAAAGTCCCGTCGCCGACGCCGGCGCTGACGCGACATTGATTGAGGGAAACGCCATCACCCTTGACGCCGGCGGCAGCGCCGACGCCGACGGGTCGATCGTCTCGTTCGAGTGGCGGCAGGTGAGCGGCCCGACCGCGCTCATCCTGGACGCCGACGCCGCCGCCGCCATTATCGAGCCGCCGCTGGTCGACGGCGCCGAGACGCTGACCTTCTCGGTCACGGTGACGGATGACGACGGCGCGCGCGACACCGACATGGTGGACCTTGAGGTCAACCAGGCGCCTGACGAGGAGATCGTCGAAGTTAGGACGGAGTTCGACGGGATTGAGCGGGCGTTCTCTGTCTATACGCCTACTGACTATGAGCGCGGCGACCCGGCCGTTCTGCTGCTCCATGGCAGCGGCGGGAGCATGCGGGAGGTGTTGCTTCCTCAGCGAACGACCAGCCGCTGGCTCGATCTCGCCGACCGCGACGGCTTTCTCCTGATCGCGCCGAACGGGTTCAACGAGGCGAACCTTGACGGGCTCGGGGACGAGCAGAGCTGGAACGACATTCGCGACGACGATACCGGCCGCACGTCGCTTGAAGACGATGTCGGCTTTCTTTTGTCCGTGCTCGACGCGGTCGATGCGGGCCGCGACTATGATCCGAACGAGGTGTTCGTGACGGGCTCATCGAACGGCGGCATCATGGCGATGACCCTCCTCATCGAGACGCCGGCGCGGTTTGAGGGCGCGGCCGCCTTTATCGCTTCGTTGCCGCGGGAGACGATCCCCGACCCGGTCGCGCCGACGCCGGTCATGCTGCTTAATGGCACGCTGGACCAGCTCATATTATTCGGGGGCGGACCGGTGGCGGGCGATGGCGCGCCGACAAGATCCGTCCCCGCGACGGTCGATTACTTCATCGACGCAACGACGCCGGACCCTTCGCTGACGGCGACCCGCCAGCTCATCGACGCGGCACCGGGCGATGGCTGCGAGATTTTCGAAACCCGCTATCGCGCGCCCGGCGGCGGGCCGGCCGTCACATACTATGAAGCGCGCGGCGGCGGCCACAACGTGCCGGACCCGACCGCGCCGCCTTTCGCGCCCGCGGCGGAGGCGCTCCTCGGGCCCCGCTGCCGCGACGCCAACGGCATAGATCTCGCCAACGATTTCCGGCGGGGGCTCTAGGCGCACGCCATTCAGGCCGCAAAAAGGATCAAAGCTTCGTCGCTTCATTCGGAATCGGGACGGCGCTTTAAGTCTTTGTCTTTGCGCGTTCCCGAACGGCCAACCGCACACGCTTCGCCTGGAAAGGCTCTAACTGAAAACGCTCTAGAACGCCGGATCGTTGGCCTCCAGCAATGCGAGCGCCAGCGCGCGCGCGCGCGCCGGCTCCTTGCCAAGCAGCGAACTGATCGTCGGCCCGAACAGTCCGACGCCGACGGCCACGACGAGGCCGATCAGGATCGCGTCCTCCATTTCCTCGGGGTCGGCGTCGTGCAGTTTCGACGTCCGTTGACGGATGACCGTCTGCACCGCCTCGCGCACGCTGACGAGCCGTCTGGATTCATCCGTCAGCTCCAGCCAGGCGGCGAGGCGCGCCGCGCCCTTCTTTTCAAACGCGTTGAAGACGCGATGGAGCGCCTCGCGGCGCGCCGCGGCCGGATCGTCATCGAGGGGCGTTCCGAGAATCTCGGTGACGAGCTCCGCGATCATCTTTTCCATCAGCCCTGTCTGGAGCCGATCGATCGAGCCGAAATGGTGCAGCACTGTCGCATTGGCGACGTCCGCCTCCGCGGCGACGTCCGCCAGCCTGAGCGATTGGGGCCCCAGCTTGACCAGGAGCCGTTCCGCGGCCGCCAGGATGTTCTCGCGGGACGCCTCTGGCGTGCGCCGCACCCGCGGTTTCGATGTCGACTTTATTGACATAATTGTCAGTAGCGTTTATCCATCAGCTGAACGGCGCAGATTATGCGCCGCCGCCCGCAAGCGCCAGAAGCTGCGCCGGAACGCCGGCGCCAGACGGAGGATGCGAGACGATGACCGACAAGCGATCTCCTGAAGACGTGACGATTGTTCCGCGCGACCTGCATTTTGACGTGGCGACCGCCCAAGGCCGCTATTGGCTCGACGGAGACCCGGTCGCGACCGCCGTGATGAACGCGCTGTCGCTGACGTTCCCGGACGGCGAGCGGCTCTTCATGGATGCGGTGCGCGCCTACAAGGGCGAGCTTTCGGGCAAGCTCGCGCAGGATGCGAAGGATTTTATCGCCCAGGAGGCGATCCACTCGCGTGAGCATCACTTGCTCAACCAGATGATCGACCCTGAGAAATACCCGGTCGCCCGCATCCAGGAGCAAATTGGCGAACGGATCGCGTTCGCCCGCAGCGCCGGGCCGATGCGGATGCTGGTCGGCACGATATGCCTTGAGCATTTCACCGCCATGCTGGCGGACCTTTTCGCCGCCGAGGACAAGATGTTCACGAAGACGGACCCGGCCTTACGCGATCTATGGCGCTGGCACGCCATGGAGGAGGCGGAGCACAAGGCCGTCGCCTATGATGTGTTCCTTGAGGCGACGAAAGGCTGGCCGTCTTTCGCGCGCTGGTTCCGCCGCTCCCTCCTGATGATTCTCATTACGCTGAACTTTACGCATAACATTACGAATTACGCCGCCTGGCTCCTGGAGGCGGACGGCTACGCGCCGGCGGAGGCGAAAAAGGCGGTCAAGAAATTCCTCTGGAAGGATCCGGCGTTTTTCGGCCGCGGCTGGAAGTATTGGGCCGCGTGGTTCCGGCCGGGCTTCCATCCCTGGGACCACGACAATCGCGACCTCATGGCGGAATGGCGCGCAGAGTTTACGCCTGTGGCTGCGGAGTAGGGGCGGGGCGCCCGGGCGGGCGTCCGAGGTTGGCTACTTTTTGCCGTTGGCGCGAAATCATCGAGCGGCAATTGAACAGAGAACATTCGATATTCGATGACGCCGATAGTGCGAGTTATCGGACGTAGTAAAATCGCACTCCATTGGAGTTTGTGACAACCTTAATTGGGCGACATTTAGTTTTCAGCGGCGTATTATGAGCTGACGCCGAAAAGACCTGGAAAACCGGTCAGCTGCACAGAAAACCGCATTTCTGTGTTTGCCCGAATCGGGCATGATGTCATTATGGACAAGCCGCATCGTACGATCGACACAAAACGACTGACCGTGGATATGCCGGCGCCGGTGCATTCGCGGTTCAAGGCATTGTGCGCAGAGCATAACCTCAAAATGAACGATGAAATCCGGGCGTTCGTGACGCGACGCATCGCCGAATTGTGCTCAGAGAGGAGGCATGGCGATGTCGAGCAATAAAGAACCGCTACGCCAAGATCCAATTGTTGATGTGGCCGCCGCAGATTTACGGTCCACTTTGTCAGGCAGATCTTATTCAACAATTCTGGCGGATCCGCCGTGGCGGTTCACGAACCGAACCGGGAAAATGGCCCCAGAGCACCGACGACTTACGCGCTATGAAACGATGACGACGGACGACATTTGCGCTCTTCCCGTCGATGAACATCTCAAACCGACGGCGCACTTGTATCTCTGGGTGCCCAATGCGCTTCTCATGGACGGACTGAGGGTCATGGAGGCGTGGGGGTTCACCTATAAGACCAACATCATTTGGCACAAGGTCCGGAAAGATGGCGGATCCGACGGACGCGGCGTCGGCTTCTACTTTCGGAACGTGACCGAGATGATCTTATTTGGCGTGCGTGGAAAGAACGCGCGGACCCTAGCGCCGGGACGTCGCCAAGTGAACTTGCTCGCGACGCGGAAGCGGGAGCATTCCCGCAAGCCGGATGAACAATTCGAGATCATCGAAGCGTGCAGCCCAGGTCCCTACTTGGAGCTTTTTGCGCGCGGCGTTCGCGATGGTTGGGACTCGTGGGGGAATCAGGCCGAGGACGATTACGAGCCAGATTGGGCGACATATAAATACAACTCGACCGCAATCCAAGCAGCGGAATAAATCAGACAACCACGATCGAAGACGGCATCCCGAGCATCAACAAGGGGCAGGGATTGCCCACACCCCTATGAACCCGGTCCTCAAGTTTTCGCCAATGCGTCGTGGCCTGCCCATATTTGTCCTGACAAAAAACATGCGCCCACGCCGCAATGAAGTCTTCGCCGTTACGCGTCATGCGCCCTTTAACCATTGTCTTCTGGCGTTGTGTCGGGGCGACGCCGAATGGCGCGAGATCGTCGTAACTTGAAATTTTTTCTTTGCGTGCGAACGCCGCCACAAGTTCGCGAATGTCGGCTTGGAGCGAGCTGCCACGGGTCAAGATCACGCCGACGCTGATTGCCCCTTCAGCGTGAAGGCGTTTGAAGTTTTCGAGATCGCGATCGTAGAAGGGATCCTTGTTGTTCCACTCGATCTCCAATCCGATTTTACCCGCCTTCATCTCCCGAACGTGATCAATTTCATGGGAGATAGATTCCCGCTCGCGTCCGTCGATAAGCTTCTTGATCTCGAAGTTATGCTTGTTCCAGTTCAGCGCGCTGAGCGAACGTCGGAGGACTTGCGTCGATAAGGTTTCGCCGCCGCCTCCGGCCACGAGGTCTTTTACGTCGATCGAGAATGGGTCGAGAACAGAAAACAGCTCGTTCACCGCGTCGGGGAAGTCAGTCCCCAATATGGCTTCCGCATGGCTATGGAATTCGACCTGATAGCCTTTGGCGGTGAGCTTTGATGTGAAGTCGCTGATTAGCATGAAAGCCCCATCCGAAAACGATGGGACGATTCAGCGATTGCGGCAATTCAGCGAGGCTAATCCCAGAAATAATCCTGTGGACAATAGTAGAGCGAGGCCATTGAGCACAAGCAATGCCGCCGGCGGCCCAGCGAAGATCCGAAAATTAAGATTATCGACCGATCGGGATCTCCAAAACCTGCCACAGATAAGATATTGGTCGGAGTAAGGACGATGGCCGCTTCCGGCGAAAACGCGCCTGAATCCGGGCAATCCGCCGCCTATCCTCAAAACGGCTCAATCCCGAACGCCGCGTGGATATCCGCCGGGCGGTAGAGGCTCGTGTCCTTCATCACCCGTTCGACCTTGAGGAGGTCTTGTAAATCCGTCGTCGGGTCGCCGTCGACGAGAATGAGATGCGCCTTTTTGCCGGGCGTCACGGAGCCGAGCGACTGATCGAGGTTGAGGTGGCGGGCGGATTCGATTGTGGCGAGCTGAAGAACCTCATTAGACGGAATGCCTGCGTCCGCGAGGAGCTCCAGATCGCGCAATAGGACGAAGCCGGCGTAGGAGCTGTCGGTGCCGGGCAGGATGCGCACGCCTTCCTCGTGAAGCTTCTTGACGATCGCTTTCGCCGCGTCTGACGTCGCGCGGCCCTCGGCCTCAAGGCCCTTGTTGAAGCTTTCGCCGGCGATGAGCCCCGTGCGGGCCGCCTCGGGAAGATTGTCCGCGAACCGCACGGCGTTGGTCAGGTATTCGCCCGGTTCGTTCAGGAACATGTCCTGAAAGATCGTGTAGGTCGGATCGTGCGCGACGCCGCGCTCCTTCATCAGCTCAAGGAGCGCAGTGAATTCGGCCCCCTCGGGGTCAAGCTCGCCGCCCTCGCGGATCGGAACGATGAAACGCTGCGGCGTGCGGGTGTCGATCTTCTTCGCGCCGCCCTCAATGCCGCCGGCCGCGAAATTGAGGAACAGCATGTTGATGTGCGTAATCTCGTCATAGCCTGCGCGGATCGCCTCCTCGGCGACCATGCCGGCGGGGATGTGGCCGAGCACCATAAGGCCGCGCGCGTGGGCGGCCTCGGCGATGGGCGCGACCCATTCGGGCTCTATCGAGGAATAGAGCTTGACGCCGCGAAATCCTCTCTGGGCGTACCATTCGACGAACTGAAGCGCCTCGTCGAGGTCATCGGCGAGCATGCCCGTCGGCGCGGCGAAGGGCGAGCGCTTGTCGATGAAGCCCATGGGCCAGACGTCCGGCGCGGCGATCTTTCCGGCCGCCGTGTCGGCGCGCAGCCTGATGAGATAGTCCGGGTCGTTCGCCATGTCGCGCACGTTGAGGACGCCGGCGGCGATATAGCTGAAATAGTCGTCAGCGCCGATATGGGCGTGCATGTCCCAGAGCGCAGGCAGGAGCGTCTTGCCGCGCCCGTCGATCACCTTCGCATCGTCGGGCGCTTTCAGCGTTTTGTCGTATACGGCGGAAATGACGCCGTCCTGAACGAAGACGGTCGATTGCGCATGGGTCTCGCCGGTCAGGCTGTCGAACAGCTTCGCGCCGCGAATGACGACAAGGCCGCCCGCGTCCTCCGCGAACGACGCGGACAATTCCTCAATGCGAGCGGTGCGGGCCGCGTCCTGGCGCGCCTTCATGATCGTCATGGCGTCGGCCATGCCGGCGGGCGCGATCGCGAACCAGCCGAAGTCGGCGCCGAAAAGCTTCCTGTCCTGATCGAGCCAGATATAGTCCGGGTAGGGCGACGCCGCGGTAAGGCCGTAAAGCGTCGCGGTCACGGGCCCGCCCGGTCCCTTGAACTCGGCGGTCTCCACCGCCGCGATCGACAGCTCCCCCGCCGGAAGGGTCGGCATGCGGCCGTCGGCGTCGGCGAGGAGCGCGCGCGCGAGGATAGCGGTGTGCTCCGGCGAGCCGGCGCCGATGATGCGGTAGAGCGCCGGTTCCTCAATGCGCGATTCGCCCTCGGTGGGGCCGGATTTCCATTTGGCGACGCCGTCTTCCAGCGTAAATGTCTCGGCCGCGTCGCCCTTGCGATAGTTCTTGCCGGTAATCTCGATTGAGGTGGGGACCCCCGCCGCGTCGAGCCGGTATGTCGCCTCGATCTCCGGACCGCGGCCGCGGTCGTTGAAGGAAAAGCGATAGGAAAGGGCGCCCGCCTCGCCCTCTTCGACGATAAGCTCGCCCGACTTCTCGCCAATGGTCAGCCAGTCATAGGCGCGCGTCTCCGCAAGAGCGGGCGCCGCGAAGACAGCGGTGAAAAGAACGAGGACGGATGAAAATCGGTGGCGCATGGAAGGCGTTCCCCTGTTGGCGTCGGGACGATAAATCCGAATCACCGTCCTTCGAGACGATTTTTCTCCTCTTCCTGAGGAGCCAGCCGTCAGGGTTGATTGGGGCCCCAACCCCAGTCAACCGTCCCGAAGGGCGAGGAGAAAAATCCCTCAGGACGAGGCGATGCGGATTTATCGCCCGATGCTCTACTACCAAGCTGCGTCGATCGGGAGCGATCCATGCAGCGCAAGGCAAGCGCGACTGCGCGTCGGCGCCTATGCGCCGGATGCGCGGATGAGTCATCTCCTGCGCGCCTTGGCGCAAGCATGGGGGATAGCGCGCGGACGGGAAAGCGCCCGGCGCAGTGTGCGAGGCCCCCTACCGCCTGTCGCGATAGTCCGGTTCGCCGAGGAAGCCGCCGCGGGAGCGGGCCGTGCGGCCGCGCGCGACGCGCAGGAGGTCCTGCTCCACGGTGAAGTAGAAGCGGCGCATCTCCTCCTCGTCGGCGAAGTTCTCGGCCGGATAGGCGCCGTCGAGACGCGCATTGCGCAGTCCTTTATGCGCCGCCGTCATAAAGTCGCGCCAGACCATGGCGGGCAGGGCGCCGCCCGTCACCTTGTTCATGGGCTGGTAGTCGTCATTGCCGATCCACACGCCCGCGGTGAGCTGGCCCGTGTAGCCGACGAACCAGGCGTCGCGCCAATCGTTCGTCGTGCCCGTCTTGCCGACCGCCTGGCGCCCGCCGGGAAGCCGCGCCCGCGCGCCGGTGCCGTACGCCATCACCTGGTAGAGGAGGTGCGTCATGTCGCGGGCGACGTCGGCTGAGACGAGGCGCTCCGTATCCCCCGGATCGTGAAGGTAAAGCTCGCCCCCGTCCTTGTCCTCTATACGGACGACCGCATGCGGGGCGACGCTGCGCCCGCTGCGCGCGAACGGCATGTAGGCGGCGGTAAGTTCGTCGAGCGACAGGTTGAATGCGCCAAGCGCGACGCCGGCCTCGCCCTCGGGGATCTCCGCCTTGACGCCGAGGCGGCGCGCCATCTCGATGACCTTGTCGCGGCCGATCTCCTCCGACACCTGAACGGCGACGGTGTTGACCGAGCGCGCCACCGCTTCGGTGAGCCGCATCGGCCCGTCATAGCGGTTGGCGTAGTTTTTCGGCCGCCAGCCGGCGATGTCGATCGGCTGGTCGACCATGCGCGTCGCCGGCGTCATGCCGTTCTCCAGCGCCGCGGCGTAGACGAACGGCTTGAAGGCGGAGCCCGGCTGGCGCCGCGCCTTTGTCGCGCGGTTGAACTGGCTCTCCACGTAGGACCGGCCGCCGACCATGGCGCGCATGGCGCCGGTCTGGTTGTCAAAGACGACAATCGCGCCCTGGGTGGCGCCGGCGAGCTTCGCGTCGGTCGTCAGCGCGGCTTTCAGGGCCGCTTCGGCCTTGCGCTGAAGATCGAGATCGATCGTCGTCTGAATAATGAGGTCCTTCGCGCCCGGCGGCGCGAGCGCCCGCGCGCGTTCCGCGGCCATGTCGAAGAAATAGCCGAGCTCCCCATCCGTTTCCGAAGCGACGACGCGCGGCGGGTTGAGGCGCGCGGCGCGGGCGGCCTCCTCGGTGATGGCGCCCGTCTCGCGCATATTGTCTAGGACTTCCAGGGCGCGGTCCTGCGCGCCGAACGGGTTCGAGGTCGGCGACAGGGCCGACGGCGCCTTGGGCAGGCCGGCGAGCATCACCGCTTCGGCGAGGGTGACGTCGCGCGCCGACTTGCCGAAATAAGTGAGCGCCGCGCTTTCGACGCCAAAGGCGCCGGCCCCCATATAGATGCGGTTGAGATAAAGCGAGAGAATCTCGTCCTTCTCGTACCGGCCCTCGATCCACATGGCGATAAGCGCCTCTTTCGCCTTCCTGAGGTAACTCTGCTCCGGCGACAGAAAGAGGTTCTTCGCAAGCTGCTGGGTGATCGTCGAGCCGCCTTCGGATATCGTCCCGCTACGGAAGTTCGCGAAGGCCGCGCGCGCGATGCCGCGCGCGTCGACGCCATGGTGAGAGTAGAAGCGGCGATCCTCGGTCGCGAGGAACGCCTCGATGAAATAGTCCGGCAATTCGTCCACCGCGATCGCCTCGCCATAGCGCGCGCCGCGCGCGGCGATCTCCTGGCCATTGCGGTCGAGCATGACGACCGAGGGCAGCCGGTTGACGGCCCACAGGTCCGTTGTGTCCGGCGCCGCCGGGGCGATCTTTATAAAGATGACGTAGAGCGCGGCGCCGGCGACGACGAAGCCGACCGAAACCGCGTTCAGGAACGCGGAGCCGATAAGGCGGCCGATCCCGCCGCGCCGCGCTTTGGTTCTTGTCGGAGGCGTCGGCCGCGCGACGATCCTCGGCGCGACATGCGTGCCGGTGGGGCTCGCGTCCGTTTTCTTTTCCGGCTTCCGGCGGTAGCGCGGGGCGGCGCCCGGCGCCGGGCGCGCGAGCCGCGTCGCGCGCGCCTCCGTCTCGGGCGGCGTTTCGGGCGGCGCGGCTTTGTCGGCGGAAGCCTTCCCGGCGGGAATGAGGCTCTTCACGCCGGCTTTCAGGTCCGCGCCAAGCTCGCGCAGGAGATGGCCGAACGTTGCGCCGAGCCCCCGCGCCAGGTCGCCTGCGGCGCCGGCGGATGATTTGGGCGCAGGATTGGAGGCGGCCTTGGCGGCGGCATGGCCGGCCGCGCCGCCGCGCGCGCCGCTCGGCTCCTCCGGGCGGGCCTTCAAGGCCTCTTTGTCTGTTTCCGGCCGCTTCGCCATCAAGACCACTCAGTCGTTTCGCGGGCTTGCGCCGCTTTTGCGCCCTTCTACGTCTTTTGCCGCCGCCATGACAGGGGCGGCTGCGCCGTCGTCCAAGCCAAAGCGGCGGCGCAAATGTGGGACTGGCGCCAAAGTGGGCTAAAGTCGGGCATGGCCGACCGATTCTGGGAGACGAAGCGCCTCGATGAGATGACCGACGCGGAGTGGGAATCGCTCTGCGACGGTTGCGGCAAGTGCTGCCTCGTCCTCCTCGTCGACGAGGAGACGGGCGGCGTGTTCGAGACTGACGTCGCCTGCCGGCTTTACGACCCGGAGGCGCGCCGCTGCGGCGATTACGCCAATCGTCTTGCCCGCGTCCCGGACTGCGTGCGCGTGACGCCCGAAAACGCCGGCGCGCTCCACTGGATGCCCCGGACATGCGCCTACGGACGGCTGGCGCGCGGGGAGGGGCTGCCCGATTGGCACCCGCTGCTCACGGGCGACCCCAAGTCCACCGCGCGGGCCGGCGCGGCGGCGTCGAAAAACCTTCTGAGCGAAGCGGATATCGCGCCCGAGGACCTTGAATCGCGCATTGTTATCGAACGCCCGGGACGCCCAAAAACATAAGCCGATACAGCGGCTTATATAGTTAAGAATTTTTTTTCGACGATTTCATCGAACACCCCCCGCAGCGCCCCCATGCTTGCCGGCGATGGACGGCGAATGAGCGCCGTTCACGGAACGAATGGCGGCGCCGCGATGGGCGATCAATCGACGACGGACGATATGACCCGGCTTCTCGGCGTGCTCGCCGAAGCCTCGGTGCGCCAGGCGCTCTCCTGTCTGGAGACGCTGCCGCGGCGCGAGGACGATGGCGACCATGACCGGGGCGCGCGCAGCGTCGAATGCCTGATGCGCGTCGCCGCCACCGCGGAAACTCTGCGTGGAAAGCTTCAGAAGGACGCCGCCCATGACGCCTCCGAGACCGCCGACGCCGGCGCGTCCGTCGACGAAGACGCCGCCCGGCGGCTCGCCGACACATTCGACGCCGAGCTCAGACGCCTTCGAGACGGTTCTGCGACGGCGGTTCCTGAAGGAGGTCGCGCATGAGGGCGGTCTCGACAACGCCTGGCGCATTCTTGCGCGCGCGGACCAGCGCTGGCCCGGCTTCGTTCCATGGCATGCGGACGAATGCGACGACCGGCGCGACTGGTCGACCTGGCTTCTTCTCGGCGGCCGCGGGGCGGGCAAGACCCGCGCGGGCGCGGAGTGGATTAGGCGCGTCGCCGGCCGCCGCGGCGCGGCGCCCGTCCGCGTCGCCCTTGTGGCCGAAGCCTACGCCGATGCGAGGGAAGTCATGATTGAAGGACCGTCAGGCGTCGGCCGGATCGGCCCGGAGAACGCGCGGCCGACGTTCGAAGCCTCGCGCCGTCGGCTTGTCTGGCCGAACGGCTCCATCGGCTACTGCTTTTCCGCGGAAGACCCGGACGGCCTGCGCGGGCACCAGTTTGACGCCGCCTGGTCGGATGAACTTTGCAAATGGCGGTACCCGGAGGAAACCTGGAGCAATCTTCAACTGGCGCTGCGGCTCGGCGAGCGGCCGCGCCAGGCGGTGACGACCACCCCGCGGCCGACGGCGCTCCTGAAGCGGCTGATGGCGCAGGACGGCGTCGTCGTCGCCCGCTCCACGACCTATGACAATGCGGAGAACCTGGCCCCGGCGTTCCTGACCGAGATCGCCGCGGTCTATGAGGGGACCGCCCTTGGCCGGCAGGAGCTGCTGGGCGAAATGGTCGAGGATGCGGCGGGCGCCTTGTGGACCTGGGAGATGATTGAGCGCGCGCGCATCTTGCACGCCCCCGACCTCGCCAGCGCGCTCTCCCGCGTCGTCGTCGCGGTGGACCCGCCGGCGACGTCCGGTCCGGATGCGGATGAATGCGGCATCATCGTCGCCGGCGCGCGTGAGCTGCCGGACCGCGCGCGCGAGGCCATCGTTCTCGCCGACTGGTCCGCAGGCCGGCTGAGCCCGAGGGGCTGGGGCGAGCGCGCCGTCGCCGCGCTGCATGAGTTCGAGGCCGACCGCATCGTCGTCGAAGTGAACCAGGGCGGCGAGATGGCCCGCGCGGTGATCGCGCAGGTCGACCCCTCGGCGCCGGTGAAGTCGGTGCGCGCGACCCGCGGCAAACGCCTGCGCGCCGAGCCCGTCGCCGCGCTCTACGAGCAGGGACGCGTGCGCCATGCGGGCGCGTTTCCGAAGCTGGAGGACCAGATGACCGCTTACACCGGCGCGTCGGCGTCCGTCGCCGGCGGCAGCCCGGACCGGCTTGACGCCCTCGTCTGGGCGCTCGCCGACCTGATGTTGGCGCCCGTCGGCGCCCCAAGCGTGAGGCGGCTCACATGAGCGCGACAAGCAATCCTGAAAGGCGAGCGGGCATGATGGACCGTCTACGGCATATCTGGAAGCGGGAGACGAAGGCCTCCGCGGCGGTGGTCGCGGTGACGCGGCCCGGCGGGCCGGTGTGGACGCCGCGCAATTACGCGGCGCTCGCGCGAGAGGGATATGAGCGCAATGTCATCGCCTATCGTTGCGTGCGGTTGATCGCCGAGGCGGCGGCGTCCGCGCCATTGATCGCGAAAGGCCGGGTCGAGGTGCTCGCCGCGCATCCCATCCTTGACCTCATCGCCCGTCCGAACCGGGACGAAACCGGCGCGGCGCTCCTCGAACGCGTCTATGGCTTTCTTCAGACCGCGGGCAACGCCTATGTGGAGGCGGTGCGCCTCGACGGGGTCCCGCGCGAGCTTTACGCGCTGCGGCCGGACCGGATGAAGCCGCGCCTTGGGCGCGATGGCTGGATTGCGGGCTATGAGTACGCCGTCGGCGACCGCAGGACGGCGTTCATGCCGGACGAGGACGGGTTTTCGCCCATCCTGCACCTGAAGCTCTTTCATCCGACGAACGATCATTTCGGCCTGTCGCCGCTGGAGGCCGCCGCCGCGCCGGTCGACCTCCACAACGCCTCGCTCGCCTGGAACAAGGCGCTTCTCGACAACGCCGCGCGGCCCTCTGGCGCGCTCGTCTACAAGGGGCCCCAAGGGGCCGAAAATCTCACCTCGGAGCAGTTCGAACGCCTGAAGGCGGAGCTCTCCGAAACCTATTCGGGACCGTCGAACGCAGGAAGACCCCTCGTGCTGGACGGCGGCCTCGACTGGAAGTCCATGTCGCTCTCCCCCCACGACATGGACTTCCAGGAAGCCAAGAACGCGGCCGCCCGGGAAATCGCGCTCGCCTTCGGCGTGCCGCCCATGCTGCTCGGCATTCCGGGCGACAATACCTATGCGAACTATCGAGAGGCGAACCTCGCCTTCTGGAAGCAGACCGTCATTCCGCTGGTGAAGAAGACCGCCGCGGCGCTGTCGGGATGGCTATCCGGCCAGTTCGAGGGCCCGTCCCAGGGAGATGAGGTGCGGCTCGTCTGCGACGCCGGCGCGATTGAGGCGCTTTCCGCCGAACGCGACGCCGACTGGCGGCGTGTCTCGGAGGCGACATTCCTGACCGACGCCGAGAAGCGCCGGCTTCTCGGGCTGCCGGCGGAAAAAGAGCGGGGGGGCGGATGATGTCTGAGGCCTCTACCGCCCTTGTTCCCGTCAATCGCGGGCCGCGCGCCGATGCGCGCGCTCTCATCGGCCTCGGCGCGGCGCTGTTCGTGCAGACGGCGCTCGCGCTCATCTGGGCGGGCGGCGCGGCGGAGCGGTTGGCCGAGCTCGAACGCAAGGCCGACGGCGTCGGCGTCATCATCGAGCGCACCGCGCGCCTGGAGGCGCAGATGGACGCCGCGCGCGCGAGCCTCATCCGCATTGAGGCGAAGCTGGACCGTGGCGATGGGGAGGCGCGCTGATGGGCCGTATCGCCAGGATAGAAGGCTACGCAGCTATCTATAACGTTCCCGACATGTCGGGCGACGTCGTCGCGCCGGGCGCGTTTCGCGCCGCGCTCTCGCGGGCGTCGGCCGTGCGCATGCTTTATCAGCATGCGGCCGATGCGCCGATCGGCCGCTGGCTGCGGTTCGAGGACCGCCCGAAAGGGCTCTACGCGGTTGGAGAAATTGACCTTGTCGCCGCCCGGCAGGAGGAAATCTACGGCCTCCTCGCCGCCGGCGCGCTCGACGGATTGTCGGTGGGCTACCGCACGAAACTGGCGGGCCGCCGTCGCGGCGGCCGCGTCATCCGCGCCGCGGAGTTGTGGGAGGTGTCGGTGGTGACGTTCCCGATGGCGCCGGGCGCGCGCGTCGTGCGCGTCGGCGCGCCCGAAGCGGCGGCAGACCCTGGCCGCGCTCGGGCGCTTGACGCCATTCGCGCGGCGACCTCGACCATCGGCATGGGGACGCTCGCCGCGGCCGGTCCGCAGCGTTCCGCCAGAATTCGACATGCATCAGTATAAGGAGTAGCGAGGATGCACGATAAAGCAATGGAGCCCGAGACCCCGGCCGTGGCCGGCGGCGGCGAGATCAAGGCCGCGATGACGGAATTCCTGGAGGCGTTCGAAGCCTTCAAGGACGCCAATGACGAACGCCTTGGCGAGCTGGAGGCGAAGGCGGGCGAAGACGTCGTCCTCGCGGAGAAGGTCGAGCGCATCAATGCGGCGCTGACCGAGCAGAAGGCGGCGATTGACCGCATGGCGCTCGATGCGCGCCGGCCGGCGCTCGCCCGCGCGGCCGCGCCTGTGGACGAACGCAAAGCGGCGTTTCTCTCCTATATGCGTTCAGGCGACGCGTCGCGGCTGGAGTCAAAAGCGCTCAGTACAGGGACAGGCGCTGAGGGCGGCTACCTCGCGCCGGAGGAAACCGCCGCGGCGGTGGCCGCCGCCGTCACGGCCGCCTCGCCCATGCGCCGGATCGCCAGCGTCCGCGAGATAGGCGCCAACGTCTATCGCAAGCCGACGAGCCTTGGCGGCCTCGTCGCAAGCTGGGTCGGCGACGGCGGAGATCGTGAGCAGACGCCGACGTCCAGCCTGCAGGCGATCGATTTCGCAACCGCCGAGCTCTACGCCATGCCCGCCGCGACGCAGGCGCTTCTGGACGACGGCGTCGTCGATGTGGAGCAATGGCTCGCCGACGAAGTGCAGGGCGAGTTCGCCGCGCAGGAGACGACCGCGTTCGTCACCGGGAACGGGACCAACAAGCCGACCGGTTTCCTGCACCCGACGAAGTCCCCGGAAGCGACCCGCGGGGCGAGCGAGATCGGATACGTGGCGACCGGCGTCGCAGGCGGGTTCCCCGAGACGGACCCGAGCGACGTCCTCATCGACCTCATCTACACGCCGAAGCAGTCCTACCGCGCTAATGGCCGGTTCGTCATGAACAAGTCCACCGTCGCGACGGTGCGCAAGTTCAAGGACGCCGACGGCAATTATATCTGGCAGCCGAGCGTCGAGGCGGGAGGTCCATCGACGCTCCTTGGCTATCCGGTTACGGAGATTGAGGACATGGCCTCGATCGGGGCGGACGCCTACCCCATCGCCTTCGGCGACTTCCGCCGCGGTTATCTTATCGTCGACCGCCAGGGGCTTCAGATCCTCCGCGATCCGTACACGGCGAAGCCTTATGTCTTGTTTTACACGACGAAGCGCGTCGGCGGCGGCGTCCAGGACTTCGACGCCATCAAGCTGCTGAAGTTCTCCGTCACTTGATGGTTGACGCTCGTCCCGTCCCGAGGCGCATTCATTAGAGGCGCCGCGCGGGGCGGGGCGGCGGCCATGTTTTCGAGTTCACCAAGGGAGCGTTGCGTTATGTCCCTCACCCTGACGGCGCCGCCGGCCGAAGAGCCGGTGAGCCTCGCCGACCTCAAAGCCCATTTGCGGGTCGACGGCCCGGCCGAGGATGCGCTCATCGCCGGCCTCGGCGTCGCCGCCCGCCGCTCCATCGAGGCGCGCTTCGGCGTCGCCATGGTCGCGCAGGGCTGGCGCCTCGCGCTTGACGCGCCGGTTCCGTGCGCGGTGGAGTTGCCTATCGGTCCCGTCATCTCGATTGACGCGGTCGTCCGTATGGGACCGAGCGGCGAAGAGGCGCTGGCGCCGGACGCCTATGAGGCGACTGTCGGCGGCGCCGGCAGGGTGGCCTTCGGGGCGGCGCCAGGCGCGACCCGGAAATTTGGCGCCGTCGTCATCGACTTCACCGCCGGCCATGCGACCGCCGCAGCCGTGCCGGCGCCCATGGCCCTCGCGGTCAAGGCGCTCGCTGCGCATTACTATGAGTTTCGCGAGGAGGCGGGGGTCGACCGGTTCCACACCTCGCCCCAGAGCCTCAACGCATTGATGGGGCCGTGGCGGAGGGTGCGGGTATGATCGGCGCGCTCCGCACCCAGATTGACATATTGGAGGAGACGCGCGTCGCCGACGCCGGCGGCGGCGCCAGCGTCTCCTGGAATGTCGGCGCCAGCGTCTGGGCGCGGGTGGAGGCCTTGTCCGCCGTCCGCGGCGGCGTTGGCGACCGCACGCCGCCGCTCCGGCGCGTCGCCGCGGTCATCAGGCCCCGCGAGGGCGTGACGCTTGGCGGGCGGTTCCGGTTCGACGGCGCAGACTTCGACATCGTCTCCATAGAAAGCGATGACGCGCGCCCGCCGCGGGTGACGCTCATCGGCGAAGAGGCCGCATCATGAGCGCCGCGATAAGCGATCAGGGCTGGGCGCTGCAAAAGGCGGTGCACGGCGCGATTTCAGCTGACGCAGGCCTTGCCGCGCTTCTCGGCGACCCGCCCCGCATCTATGACGTAGCGCCGCGGCGGCCGGTATTTCCGTTCGCGACCTATGGCCAGTGGCGCGCGACCGCCTATGCGGGGATCGCCGGGGGGCTGGAGCACGACATCAGGATACGCGTCTTCTCCCGCTATGAGGGGCGACGCGAGACCCGCGCGATCATGGCCGCGCTGCACGACGCCCTGCAGGACGCGGAGCTGGCGCCCGACGGCCGCACGCTCGTCTCCCTGCGATTCGTCTTTTCCGACGTTTTCCTGCGCGGCGACGGCGCCACATGGAGCGGCGTCATGCGGTTTCGCGCCGTCGACGCCCCATCGCCATGAGCGGACACAGTTTCATCACCAGACGGAGGAGCGCGCCATGCCAGCGCAACGCGGACTAGACGTCCTACTAAAGCTCGGCGACGCCGGGAGCCCGGAAAGCTTTACCTCGGTCGCGGGGCTTCGCGCGACGTCGCTTTCGTTGAACGCCGAGACGGTGGACGCCACCCATGCCGGCAGCCCCGGCCGCTGGCGGGAAATTCTCGCCGGCGCCGGCGTGCGCGCGGCCAGCGTCTCCGGCTCCGGCGTCTTCGTCGACGACGCGATCGCGATGTCCATAAGGACGCTATTCTTCGCCGGGGAGACGCGCAACTGGCGGCTTGAAATCCCGGGCCTCGGCGCGATCGTCGGCCCATTCGCCCTGGCCAATCTTGACTATGCCGGCGACTATGACGGCGAGGCGACGATGTCGGTCTCCCTCGCGTCTGCGGGCGCGCTCAGCTTCGAGCCTGCGTGAGGCGCGCCATGACGGAAGACGTTCATCCCCATACGGCCCATATCGTCATTGATGGCGCGCCCAGACCTTTGCGCCTCACCCTCGGCGCCCTCGCCGAGATAGAGGCCGCCTTCGGCGGTCAGGGTTTTGACGCCATCGTCGCGCGCCTGAAGGCGCCGGGCGCGGGCGACATTCTCATCATTCTGGAGGCGCTCCTGCGCGGCGGCGGCGCGGGGCTCTCGCGCGAGGCGCTGATGGCGAGCGACATTGACCTTGCGACCGCGGCGCAGGCGATCGCGGCCGCGTTCGGCGGCTTGGCGCCGGATGCGGAGGAAGAGGACACGGCCCAAACGGGGGCGCCGGGAAAGCGCGACGCGGGGGCGCAAGCGGACCGAGAAACGGCGGGGGCGCCTTCTGGCGCGACGCCTTCGTCCGCGCCGTGAGGGAGTTCGGTCTTTCCCCTTCCGAATTCTGGCGCCTCGGCGTCGCCGAATGGCGCTGGCTCGCCGTCGACGCGGCCGCGCGGGGCGCGCCGGCGCCCATGAGCGCCAAGGAGCTTGAAGACCTGATGCGATGCTATCCGGATAGGAACCAATGACGGTAAAAGTAACCTTTGACACGAGCGAGTTGCAGACCTCCCTCGGGGAGGCCGGCGCGGCGTTCCAGCGCCTCGCCGAGGAGAACATCGCGCCAGCGGCGGAAGTCGTCGAGGACGCCTTCGCAGGCGCCTCGCGCGCCATCGAGCGCGAGCTCATCCGCGCCGCGCGCACGGGCGAAATCTCCATGAAGCGGCTCGGCCGCGCGATCGTTCAGAACCTGAGCGTCGGGCTCGCCGACAATCTCGTCCGCAGGCCGATTGAAAACCTGTTGACGAACGCATTTACGGGCGGCGTTGCGGGCGGGCGCGCCGAGGGCGGCTTTGTGGCGCCGGGCGCGCGCTATCTCGTCGGCGAACGCGGGCCGGAGATATTCACCCCCGGAATTGCAGGTCAGGTCGGCGGCGTCGGCCGCGCGCCCTTCAATGTCTCGATCACCCTGCCGGGCGTCACCGACGCCACGAGCTTCCGGGCGTCGGAAAGCCAGATCGCCGCCGGCCTCGCCCGCGCGCTCGCCCGCGGGAGCCGCAACCAATGAGCGGCTTCGACGAAACCCTCTTCCCGCTCGGCATTTCGCTGAACTCCGAGGGCGGACCAACGCGGCGTACGGACATCGTCGTCCTCGCCTCCGGCCGCGAGGAACGCAACAGCCCCTGGGCGGGCTCAAGGCGCAGCTATAACGCCGGTTATGGCGTTAAATCCCTCGCCGACATCGAACAGGTGATCGCCTTTTTCGAGGCGCGCCACGGGCGGCTTTACGGTTTCCGGTTTCGCGATCCGTTTGATCATTCCTCCGCGCCGGTCGGAACCGCGCCCGCCGCGACCGACCAGCAGATTGGCGTCGGAGACGGCGCGACGCGGACGTTTCAATTAAAGAAACGCTATGAAAGCGGCGCGCGCGCCTATGAGCGGGCGATCGCGAAGCCCGTTGCGGGAACGGTCCTTCTGGCGGTCGACGGCGCGCTGGCGGGCGGCTTTACATTGGATGATGCGATCGGCGCGGTGACGCTCGACGTTGCGCCGTCGGCGGGCGCCGCCGTCACCGCCGGTTTCCACTTCGACACGCCGGTACGCTTCGATACCGACAGTTTACGGATTAACCTCGCCGCCTTCGAGGCGGGCGACATCCCCTCCGTGCCGCTGATCGAGGTGTTGTCGTGAGGGCGCTAGACCCCGCGCTCCAGGCGGAGCTTGACGGCGGCGCGACGACGCTCTGCGCCTGTTGGCGGGTGACGCGCGCCGACGGCGTCGTCTTTGGCTTCACTAACCATGACCGTGTTCTGACGTTCGACGGAACGATGTTTGATCCCGACGGCGGCGCGGACGGAGCAGCGGTCTCCGCCGCGGCCGACCTCGCCATCGACAATAGTGAGATTGTCGGCGCGTTCGCCTCGACGCGCGTGACGGCGGCGGACCTTGGCGCAGGCCGCTTCGACGACGCCCGCGTTGAGATGTGGCGGGTCGACTGGCGCGATCCCGCCCGGCGCGTCCTCCTTTCAGTCGCGACGATCGGCGAGACGACGCGCGAGGATGGCGGCTTTCGCGCCGAGCTGCGCGGCGCCGCGCACCAGCTTTCCCGCCAGGCGGGCCGGGTCTACCAGCGTTCGTGCGACGCGGTCGTCGGCGACGCGCGCTGCGGCGTCAATCTCGATGCGCCCGCCTACAAGGGCGAGGGAGCCGTTGTCGCGACGGTCGACGAGCACGGCTTTGACGTCAGCGGACTGTCGGCCTTCGCGACTGATTGGTTCGTACACGGGATTTTGACCTGGACAAGCGGCGCCAATGCCGGGCTGAAGGCGCATGTGAAGGCGCACGGCGCCAAGGCCGACGGCCTCGCCCGGATCGGACTGTGGCTGCCCGCGGGCGGCGCCATCGCGGTCGGCGATGACTTCACGGTCACCGCGGGCTGCCGGCGTGACGCCGACACGTGCGCCGCCAAGTTCGCCAATCTCGTCAATTTCCGCGGCTTCCACCTGATGCCCGGCAATGACGTGGCGGTCAGCTATCCGGTGCGCGCGGACAATAATGACGGAGGCAAGAGATGAGCGCCGAACCCGATCGTCCCGATACGGTGGATGCGGAGATCGTCGTCGCCGCGGCGCGCGAATGGCTTGGCACGCCCTATCTGCATCAGGCGAGCGCCAGGGGCGCAGGGGCCGACTGCCTCGGCCTTGTGCGCGGGGTCTACCGCGATCTTTTCGGCGCGGAGCCCGAAGCGCCGCCCCCCTATGCGCCGGATTTCAACGAACGCCGCGCCGCCGAGGAGCCGCTTCTGTCGGCCGCGCGCCGGCATCTGATTGAAGCGCCGTTGGCCACGCCCGCGCCCGGCGACGTCCTGATGTTCCGCATCGTCCGCGGCGGGCCGGTGAAGCATTGCGGCGTTATGTCGGGAACGGACCGTTTCATCCACGCCTACGCCGGCCGGCGGGTCATCGAGAGCTGGCTCAATCGCTGGTGGCGTGGGCGTCTCGCCGGGGTCTTTCGCTATCCAGGGAGCGCGCCATGGCGCAGCTAGTGCTCACCGCCGCCTCCGGCCTTGTCGGCGCCATCGGCAAGATCGGCGTCGGGACGATCATCGCGCGCACGGCCGCCGCCACCGCGGCCGGCTTCGCCGCGCAAGGGCTGACGAACGTCATCCTGGGCCCGCGCAAACGCGAGGCTGAAGGCCCGCGTCTTGAGACATTCTCTGTTCAGGCCTCCACCGAAGGCGCCGGCGTCTTGCGCGTCTGGGGCCGGGCGCGCGTCGCCGGACAGATCATCTGGGCGGCCCGTTTCAAGGAGACGAGCGAGACCACCACCGAAACCGCCGGCGGCAAGGGCGGCCCGTCCGTCGAAACGACGGCGACGGAGTACGCCTATTCCATCTCCTTTGCGGTCGGGCTCTGCGAGGGGCCGATCGACCGCATCGGCCGCGTCTGGGCCGACGGCCGGCCGCTTGATCTTTCGAAGCTCACCATGCGGATGTATCATGGGACGGAGGACCAGACGCCGGACGATCTCATCCTGGCGGTCGAAGGCGCCGCGCCGGCTTTCCGCGGCCTCGCCTATGTGGTCTTTGAGGACCTGCCGCTCGCCGATTTCGGCAATCGCATCCCGCAGCTCGCCTTTGAGGTGGAGCGCTCGCTCATCTCCGAGGACCCGGATGCGCTGGAGAACGCGCTGACCGCGGTGAGCGTCATTCCGTCCTCGGGTGAGTTCGTCTACGGCGTGACGCCGGTGCGCCGGACCGAGGGCGAAGGCGTTTCGATCACCGAGAACAAGCGCGCCGGCGGGCCGGGTACGGATTTCACCGTCGCCATGGACAACCTTCAGGGCGTCGCGCCGAACGTCTCTTCCGCGGCGCTCATCGTCGCCTGGTTCGGCGATGATCTGCGCGCCGGGGCCTGCCGCCTGCGGCCGGGCGTCGAGACGCCGGTGAAGGCGAGCGCGCCTTATGAATGGTCCGCAGGCGGCGTATCGCGCGCGGACGCGTTCCTCGTCTCGCAAGCCGACGGCGCGGCGGTCTATGGCGGCACGCCGGCGGACAGGGCCGTCCTTGAAGCGATCGCGGACATGAAGGCGCGTGGCCTCGACGTTCTCTTCCACCCCTTCATCCTGATGGACGTGCCGTCCGGCAACGCCCTGCCGGACCCCTATGGCGGCGCGGAGCAGGCGGCGTTCCCCTGGCGCGGGCGCATCGTCAGCCCGTCCGACGGAACCGCAGGCGCCGCCGCGGACGTCGCGGCGTTCTTCGGGACGGCCGGCGCGGCGGATTTCTCGACCGCCGCAGGCGGCGTCTCATATCATGGGCCGAACGAATGGTCGTTCCGAAGGTTCATTCTGCATTACGCGCACCTGTGCGCGCTAGCCGGCGGGATTGAGTCGTTTATTCTGGGTTCGGAGCTTCGCGGGCTTACGACGACGCGCGACGCCGGCGGCGCCTATCCCGCCGTCGCGGCGTTGAAGTCCCTCGCAGCGGAGGTGCGGTCGGTCCTCGGGCCCGACGTCAAGATATCCTATGGCGCGGACTGGTCTGAGTATTTCGGCCATCAGCCCGCCGACGGCTCCGGCGACGTCTTCTTCCACCTTGACCCGTTCTGGAGCGACCCGAACGTCGATTTTATCGGCGTCGACAATTATCTTCCGCTCGCCGACTGGCGCGACGAGGCGGACCATGTGGACGCCCTCGCCGGCGCGCGGAGCCAGCATGATCTAGACTATCTCGCCGGCAACATCGCCGCCGGCGAGCGCTATGACTGGCATTACGCCAGCGAGGCGGACCGCGCGGCGCAAATCCGCTCGCCTATCGCCGACGGGGCCTATGGCGAGGACTGGATTTTCCGGCCGAAGGATTTCTGGGGCTGGTGGTCGAACGCCCACCATGACCGGCCGGGCGGCGTTCGGTCGGCGAGCCCGACGGCGTGGGTTCCGGGCTCCAAGCCATTCCACTTTACCGAGCTTGGCTGTCCCGCGGTCGACAAGGGCGCGAACCAGCCGAACGTCTTCGTCGACCCGAAAAGCGCGGAAAGCGCGACGCCCTATTTCTCCACCGGGGCGCGCGACGACCTCGCCCAGCGGCGATTCCTGGAGGCGCACCTGAAATTCTGGGCGGACCCGGCGAATAATCCGGCGTCGTCGGTGTACGGCGGACCCATGGTGGCGGCGGACAAGTTCTATGTCTACGCCATCGACGCGCGGCCGTTTCCGTTCTTTCCGGCGCTCGCCGACGTCTGGGGCGATGCGGCGAACTGGTCGCTCGGCCACTGGCTGAACGGGCGGCTCGGCCGCGCGCCGCTTGACCTTCTTGTCGCCGCGCTCGCGGGCGAGGCGGGCGCCGTTGAGGCTGATGCGGCGCGCCTTGAAGGCGTCCTCACGGGTTATGTCCTCGATCGGCCGATGAGCCCGCGCGCCAGCATCGAGCCGCTGGCCGAGGTCTATCAGTTCGACGCAATCGATATTGGCGGCGCGCTGAGGTTCCAGCCGCGCGCGCAAAGCTCCGTCGCCTCGCTGTCGGCGGACGACCTCGTCATGGACGACGATGCGCCGCGCCTCACAACGCGTACGGAGCAGCTCGGCGACGCCCCCTCGCGTCTGCGGCTCGGCTTTATCGATGAAGGCGCGGACTATCAGCCCGCCGTCGCCGAGGCGAGCGAGCCGGGACGGGCCGACGCGCGCGGGGCGGGCGTTGAGCTGCCGCTTGTCATCGACGCAGGCGCGGCGGCCGCGCGGGCGAGGGCCATGCTCGCCGACGCGCATGTGGCGCGCGAGACCGCCCGCTTCCGCCTGCCCGCCTCGCGGCTTGCGCTGCAGCCCGGAGACGCAATTGATCTTGAGGCGGACGGCGTCGCCCGCCGCTACCGCATTGCGGAGATCGTCGACGGGCGCGCGCGCGACATTGAGGCGGTGCGCGTCTCCCGGGACGTGTTCGACGCGCCGGCGGAGTTCGTTCCCCCTTCGGCGCCCGCCGCGCCGCCGGTGTTCGGGCCGCCCGCCTTCGCGATTTTTGATGCGCCGCTCCTAAAGGAAGATGACGAGCCGGCCGCCGTGCGCATCGCCGCCTACGCCGCGCCCTGGCCGGGCGAGGTCGCCTTCTATCGACGGCCGGCCGGCGTCGCCGGCGACGGGGTTTGGGCGGGGGCTGCGACGTCGCGCGCAGGCCTTGGCGTGCTCGATGCGCCGCTTGCGCCCCTGCCTGCGGGCGGGAGCGGCCGCTGGCGCGAGGAAGCATTGCGCGTGCGGCTCTTCAACGGCGCGTTTTCGTCCGCTGAGGCGGAGGCCGTCCTTGCCGGCGCAAACGGGCTTTTCGTCGAAACCGATGCGGGCGCAGGCGGGGTGGAGGTGGTTCAGTTTCAGGACGCGACGCTCGGGCCCGACGGCGTGTGGACCCTGTCGCGCCTTTTGCGCGGCCAGGCGGGAACCGAAGACCTGGCGGCGCTCGGGGCCGCCGCTGGCGCGCGCGTCGCGCTCATCGACCGGCGGCTTGGCGTCGCCGCCCTGCCGCTAAATGCGCGCGGCGTCGAACAGGTCTGGCGCGCGGGGCCGGCGGGCGCGGCGCCGGCGACGAGCGACGCATACGCCGAGCGCGCGATGACGCCGACATCGCGCGCCCTAAAGCCCTTGTCGCCGGTTCATTTCCGCTGCGAAAGGACAGATGAAGGCTGGTCGTTTTCATGGGTTCGCCGCACGCGCATCGGCGGAGATAGCTGGGCCGGCGAAGATGCGCCGCTTGGCGAGGCGTTCGAGCGCTATCGCGTCGAAATCCTTAATGGCGGGGCCGTCGCGCGCGCCGTCGACGTGGCGGCGCCGGCGTTCGTCTACGCTGCGGCGGACGCCGAGGCCGACTTTGGCCCGGGCGGTCCGTCGGCCCCGTTCGAGGTTCGCGCGGCTCAGATTTCCGACCTTGCGGGGACGGGCGTGTTCGCGTTTTGTCTCGCCTCTCCTTGACCGCTCCGCGGCCGGCAAGATTAACGCTGCGTCAACGCCGCAGGCTTAAAACTTGCCCTCGGCGAACACCCTGCGCCGCGCTAGCTGGAATCGTTGCGACGCGATCATGGAACGGCCGGACAACAACGTCTTCGCGTACCGCGAATCGGGCGAGGCGATGGCGCGCGAATATCCGTTCCGGATGGGCGTCAGCGTCATCGTCGCCATCGTCGTCGGCGTGGTCGCCGGCGTCCCGGCGGCCTTCGCCTGGTGGCTCGCCATGGGCGCGTTCCTCGGCGCCGAGGTGATCGCCTATCGCCGGTATTTCAGCATTGAGCGGACGCACATACCGGTCTCGATGCGGGCGGGCTTCAGCGCCGTTTCGATGATCGCGGCGACGGCCTACAGCGCGCCGGCGTGGATATTGGTGGCCGACGGCTCGCCGTGGGCGATTTACGCCGCCGTCGCAATGATGGCGGGAACGCTCATCCACCTCACCGTCCACAACGCGGCCTCGCACCTGATTTACGCAGCGTCCGTATCGCCGATGGCGCTCAGCTTCATCGCCTCCGGCGCGATCCTGTCCTTTGAGGCGCGCTCGCCAATACCTCTCGTTGCGGCGATGGCGTTCGTCGGCGCGCTCGTCGCCGCTTATCTTGCGCGTACGGATTATATCCGGCGCCTTCAGGAGGCGACGTCGCTCGCGCGCGCCCAGCAGGAGGCCGCTGAGGAGGCGTCAGTCGCCAAGTCGCGCTTCCTCGCGAAAATGAGCCATGAGCTGCGCACGCCGCTGAACGGCATCATCGGCATGGCCGAGGTCTTGCGCGAAAGCGACATGAACTTTGACCAGCGCGAAAAGCTCGACATCGTTCTGAAATCCAGCGACACGCTGCTCTGGCTACTGAATGATATTCTTGATCACGCGAAGATCGAGGCCGACCATCTTGAGCTTGAGATCGCCGACGAGGACCTGCGCGACATCGTCGCCCAGTCAACGACGCTGTTCCGTCCCGGCGCGATCCGCAAGCAGGTCTCGCTGACTTACGACATGGGCGGCGTTGAGATCCCGTACCTCAAGCTCGATGGCCGGCGCCTGCGCCAGTGCGTCAACAATCTTCTGTCCAATGCGGTGAAGTTCACCGACGAGGGCGCGATACAGGTGCGCGCGACGGCGACGGCGATGACCCCCGCGCCGCCGGCGAATGAGCGCGCCGACCGGGTTGCGGCGGCGCTCGCGAGGATCGAAGCCAAGCTGAAGGGCGGCCCGCCCGCCGATGACGCCGAAGCGCTCGCTGGCGTCGCGGCGGCCGCCCGGGACTCGGCGGGAAAGGATGCGGCCGAAGAGGGCGGCGGAGACGATGCGCCCGGACGCGCGAAGGTCGTCATAGAAGTCGCCGACAGCGGAATCGGCATGTCGGCGGAGCAGTCCCTCCGCGTCTTCGACGCCTTCGAACAGGCCGACAATTCGATCACAAGGCGGTTCGGCGGCACCGGCCTTGGCCTTTCCGTCAGCCGCGCGGTGGTGCGCGCAATGGGCGGCGACATCACCGTGGCGTCAAAGCCGGGCGCAGGCTCGACCTTCAGGATCGAGTTTGAAGCGGAAATCGGCGAGGCGCCGGCGGAGGACGATCTTGGCGTCGTCTCGGAGGAGCTCGTCCGCTCGGGCGGCTCGGTGCTTCTCGTGGAGGACAATCTCGTCAACCGAAAGGTTGTCTGCGCCTTGCTGGCGAAGCACAAAATGACGATCGTCGAAGCGGAGAACGGCGCCGTCGCGCTTGAGAATCTCGCTGAGCGACGATTCGACATGGTGTTGATGGACATCCATATGCCCGTGATGGACGGCCTCACCGCGACGCGCAAAATCCGCGGGTCGTCGGAGGCCTGGTCGCGCACGCCGATTGTCGCGCTGACGGCTGCCGTCGCCCAGGAGGACAGGGCCGCTTGCCTTGAGGCCGGGGTGGACGGGATGCTGGCCAAGCCGGTGCGCGCCGGCGAGCTGATAGAGATGCTCGATCGGTTTGTCTGGGGCGCGATGGAGGAGATTATCGATGCGGCGGCGCTCCGCGACGTCGCGTTCGAGGACGAAGCGTCGGAGGCGCAGGCGGCGGACCCGCTCGCCGAGGCGTTCGCGCGGCGCAAGGGGCTTGGGTGAGCGCGCGGGGCGGCGTCGTAAGGGGCGTTTCCAGGCGGGGCTTTAATTTTCGCGACGAACGCGCATCTTATGTCGCGTTGGTTGAAGTTGTTGTTTGAGAAATCCGGAGACGGCGGCGTTGGCGCGCGATCCGTACACAGTTTTGGGCCTTTCCCCGTCGGCGTCGGATTCCGAAATCCGCGCGTCGTTCCGGCGTCTGGCCAAGGAACACCACCCTGACCGCAATCCGGGCGATCGCCGCGCGGAAGAGAAGTTCAAGGAGGTCTCCGCCGCGTTTGACATTCTCGGCGATCCGGAGCGCCGGCGGCGGTTCGATCGCGGCGAAATCGACGCTGACGGGCGCGAACGGGGGCGCGCCGGCGGGTTTCGGCCCGGCGCCGGCCGCGACGGGCCGTTCGGCGCGTCGGAGGGCCCGGGCGACTTTTCCGATCTCAGCGATCTATTCGCCGATCTTTTCGGCGCGCGTTCGCGCGAGGCCGCTGGCGGGCGCGGGGCCGGCGGCGGTTTCCGCGGCGCGCCGATCCGCGGACGCGATTTGCGCTACCGCCTTGAGGTGGATTTCATCGAGGCGGTCCGCGGCGCGCGCAAGCGGGTGACGATGCCGGACGGCCGCAGCCTCGACGTTACGATTCCGTCGGGGCTCGACGACGGCCAGACGCTGCGCCTGCGCGGCCAGGGCGAGCCGGGACCCGGCGGCGGCCCGGCGGGCGACGTTTATGTGGAAGTTTCCGTCCGTCCCCATCGCATCTTCGAACGCGATGGCGTCGACATTCATCTGGAGGCCCCGGTGACGCTCAAGGAGGCGGTCTTGGGCGGAAAGATCACTGTGCCGACCGTCGACGGCGACGTCTCTGTCACCGTGCCGCGCGGCGCGAATTCCGGCACGGTGCTGCGGCTGCGCGGCCGCGGCGTCGCGGCGAAGGACGCCCCGCCGGGCGACCAGTTCGTGAAGCTTCGGATTGTCTTGCCGGAGGGCGGCGATGCTGAGCTTGAGGACTTCGTCAGGAGCTGGAGCGGCGGCGAGCAGGACGCGCCGCGCAAGCATTTCGCTGGCGTTTGACGACGGCCCGCACTACCCTCGCGACGGCGGGCGTCTTGCGTCAGGGAGACTAGCCGTTTGGCGTTAGGCGCCGCCGCCCGCGATTGAACGCTAGCGACATGCCGCCGACGACTGGGGTGAATGATCAGGGGCGACACCAAAGCGTCTACTACGCATACGGATGAAAAATCCGGGCCGGCCGACGCTGACCGCATGTCGGAGGTGCTGGATCGGCTTGACCGATTTCTCGACACCGTGCCGCTTTCCGCGTCCACGAAATTGTTCGCGGCGGTCGAGCGGCGGCCCCTGCCGACGCCCAACGATGGCGGCGCACAGGACGACGCGGACGGCGCATCGGCGGCCGTCGCAGCTGCGGAGAACGACGCGCTCGACTCTCTGCCGCGCAATCGACTGCTCGCGCTCCTGCGCCGCCGCCTTCCGTCATCTGAGCATTTTCCGACCCGCCGCATTGATGCGCGTCGGCATTTCTTCACGCCCTTCGACGCGTTCTTCGTCCATACGCGCGGCGGGCGGAAGCGGCCGGCGCGCATCCCGCGGGCCAGCCTTGCGCCGATCTGGCGGTTCCTGACCCGGCGGGAGGACTGCGCGGCGAGCGCCGCCGCGGCAAAGCGTCTGGAGGCGGCGCTCGCCGCTTCCGATGCTGAGGGCGCGCGCAAGTCGAAGGCGGCGACGGAGCGCGAACGCGCCGAAGCGGATGCGGAATTGCGGCGCGCGGTCTCCGGCGACCTCGGCGCAGTAGCCCGCCGCGCCAACGCGGATCCCGCCCAACAGCGCCTTTACGCAGCCTTCCTCGGCGGTCGGGATGGCGCAGACGCGGGCGGTCCGATATTCGAGGACATGATGGAGATTGCGCGTCTCCTCCCGCTTGTTCCCGCCCTTTCGCAGGCGCGTTCGCGGTTTCCCCTTGGCATGAAGTCGCTTTCCGACGCTGGCGTGCGTGACGCCGAGGCGCTCTTCTTTGACGCCGTCAGCGACCATCCTCAGGATGCGTCTTACATCCTTATGTTCTTCGCCGGACGAATGGCGACGCCCTGGTCCGCTTTGCCGCTTTATTATCGGTTGCGGGGCGCGCCTGGCGCGGACGCGCTTCTGGATATTGTCTTTGACGATCTGGAGGACATTGTCCGTCGCCTCGAACGCGACGCGGTCGACGTCGACGGCCTCCGCGATGCGGTCGCGCGGTTTGAGCGCGTCGCCGACTTTGCGGGCGGGATCGCCGGCGTCGCCGGCGCAAACGCGGACGGCGCGACAATCGCGCGCGTCGAAGCATGCCGCGATCTGAGCGCCACGGCGCTTGCGCGGGCTGTGGAAAAGGCGAAGGCGGCGCTGCGATCGGTGACGCCCTTCCGGGGCGCGAAGGGTTCGACGCGCCTTGTCGCGCTGCGTCCGGATTATGAAGCGCCGCTTTGCGAAACGCAGTTGCGCGGCGCGGCGTCGTCCGCGGCTTTCCTCGCCGAAGCCTCGCGCCTTGCGCGCGCGCTGGAGCGCGCCTGGGCGGGAGAGGCCGCCGACGACGCGGCGAGCCAGCTTGATCGGTACGCCAATGACCTCGTGCGGGAGATTCGCGCCGCCGAAGGCGTGTTGCGGGCGCAGGCGCGGGAGCGCATGGACCGCCTGATGAATGCCGCCGCGCCGCTTATCGACGCGGATGCGGGCGCGCTCCTGAAGGAGCGCGCCGCTGCGGCGGCGCTCGCCGGATAGCGGACGGGAAAGGGCGGGCCAAATCGCGCGGTATTGACCGTTCGAGAGGCGCCGTCGCGGCCCCGCGCTCTTGATTCGTCCGCGGCGGATGGAGACTTTCCCACCCAACAAAAGGCGAATTTGCGCTTCGCGGCGGGGCCGCCGCGGATGGCGCCGGAGGATTTGGCGATGGGCGAGACAATGACGAGAGCGGCGACAAAAGAGACGACGACCAGAACGACGTTCACCGGCGCGCAGGGCGATTCGCTTGCGGCGGCGCTCGACTCGCCGGCGGCCCGTCCGCGGGCGTTTGCGCTGTTCGCCCATTGTTTTTCCTGTTCGAAGGACATCAAGGCCGCGCGCGAGATCGCCCGCGCGTTGAGGGGCTGCGGCTATGCGGTCTTGCGATTTGACTTCACCGGTCTCGGCGCGTCGGAGGGCGACTTCGCGAATACAAATTTCTCCTCGAACGTCGACGACCTTGTGAAGGCGGCCGATTATTTGCGGGCGGAGCATGAAGCGCCGTCCTTGCTGATAGGCCATTCGCTTGGCGGTGCGGCGGTGATCGGGGCGGCGGCCCGAATTCCTGAGACGAAAGGGATCGTGACCATAGGCGCGCCATCTGAGGCCGCTCATGTGGCGCATCAATTCGCGGAACGGCGCGATGACATCGAAAAAAACGGCGAGGCGACCGTTCAGCTCGCCGGCCGTCCGTTCACGATCAAGAAGCAATTCATTGACGACATTGAAGGCGCGAAGGTGAAGGACGCGCTCGGGAAGCTGCGCAAACCGTTGCTGATCCTGCACGCCCCGTTCGACGAGACTGTGGGCGTTGACAACGCGACCGAGCTTTTCGTTGCGGCGAAACACCCGAAGAGCTTCGTTAGCCTAGACACCGCCGACCACCTCCTGTCGGACCCGAAGGATGCGCGCTACGCCGCCGAGACGATCGCCGCTTGGGCGTCGCGTTTCGTCGACGCGCCCGCGGCGGGGGATGAGGCTGCGTCCGCTGCGCCTGCGGTTCAGCCGTTCGAGGGCGGCGCCCGCGCCGTTTCCAGAAGCGATGCGCCGCTCGCCGTCGGTCTTTCCGTCGACGGCCACCAGATGACAATTGACGCGGGCGCGGCGGACGGCGGCTCAGACCTTGGCCCGAACCCGACCCGCACGGTGGAGGCGGCCCTCGCCGCCTGCGCCGTCATGACCATGCGGATGTATGCGCGGCGGAAGAAATGGGACCTCCGCCGCGCCACGGTGGAGGTCGTCCGGGCGGCGGATGCGGACGCCCATGTGTCGACAAGCCTTGTTAAGACAGTCCGACTTGAGGGCGATCTCGACCACGATCAGCGCGCCCGCCTTTTGGAGATCGCCGACAAATGCCCGGTGCATCGGATGCTCAGTAGCGGCGTCGAGATCGCTTCATCGTTGGCGAGGGGCGCTTGATCGCTTATATTACCATTTTTTAAGATTAGGCGCCGGGTTTCCGCCATCCACGGCGTGCATACATCGGGGTTCTCGATCGGGACGGCGGCGCATGAACTTGGAGATAGTAGGAAAGTGATACGCATGAATTCGGACAAGATGGCGGGCAAGCCCTTGGCGAAGTCTTCGGTCCGCTCGGCGCTTCTCGGCGCTGCCGCGATCGGCGCGGCTGCGGGCGCCGTTGCGACAAACGCATTGGCGCCGGACGTCCGCGCGCAGGCGCCGAGGCTGCTCGCGCCAGGCGCTGGCGCAGGCGGCGTGGTGTCCATCCCCGACCTTGTCGAAGACGTGTCTCCGGCGGTCGTCAGCGTGCTTGTCGAGCGCGAGGTCGAGCGCCCGCGCGGCATGGACCCCTTCCAGGAATTCTTCCGCTTCCGGTTCGGCGACCCTTTCGAGGATCCGCGCGGCGGCGGGCGCGAGGACGAGAGCGAAACGCGGCGCATGGCGGCGCTGGGGTCCGGGTTCTTCATCGACGGGGCCGGCCACATCGTCACCAACAACCACGTCGTTGAAGGCTCCGATGAGATCCGCATCAGGCTCGCCACCGGCGATGAGCTGGAGGCGACGCTCGTTGGAACCGATCCGCTTACAGACCTAGCCGTCGTCAAGGTCGATCCGCCAAAGGGACAGAAGATTGTCGAGTTCGCGGACGACGTGAACCTGCGCGTCGGCGAGACCGTTGTCGCGGTCGGCAATCCGTTCGGCCTCGGCGGCACGGTCACGAGCGGCATCGTGTCGGCGATCGGCGGCGAGAACCGCCAGGGCCAGTTTCTCGACTACATTCAGATCGACGCGCCGATAAACAGGGGAAATTCCGGCGGGCCGACTTTTGATCTTAAGGGCCGCGTGGTCGGCGTTAATACCGCGATCTATTCGCCGAACGGCGGCAGCGTCGGCATCGGTTTCGCCATTCCGGCGCGCGTCGCGAGCGCCACAGTCGAGCAGCTCATCGCTGACGGCGCGGTGACACGCGGCTGGCTCGGCGTGTCGCTGCGGGAGCTCGATTCAACCTTCGCCGCCGCCATTGGACGCGACTCCACGGACGGCGCCTTTATCGAAGACGTGCTTGATGGCACGCCGGCGGAAAAGGCGGGCCTTAAAGCCGGGGATTTGATCCTCAAGGTTGACGACGAGCCGATCAAGAACACAATCGACCTTTCACGGACGATTTCTTCCTATCCGCCGGGCGAGCGCGTGCGCGTCGCATTCGTGCGCGACGGGAAAGAGCGTGCGCTGACAGTGACGCTCGGCGAGCGCGGCGGCGAGGACCAGATCGCCTCCAATGACAATGATGCGCCGCGAGGCGAAGGCGACATGGCGGCCGAACTCGGCCTTCGCGTGAGCCGCCTCGACGATGAAGCGCGTGCGCAGTATCGACTGCCGAACGACGTCGCGGGCGTCGTCGTAACGGGCGTCCGACGCGGCGGCGTGGCGGCTGATGCGGGACTGCGCGAGGGCGCGGTCATTCTGGAAGCGGATGGCGAGCCGGTGACAAGTCCGGCGGCGCTGGAAGCCAAGGTCGACGCGGCGCTCGAGGACGGCAAGGACGCCATCCTGCTACGCATTCAGATCGGCGGCTCGAAGCAGTTTGCGGCGCTGCCGATCGGCGTTGACGGCTGACCCTCGCCGGCGTCCCAGGCGTCTCGTCGGGCTTGCCGGATGCTAAGTTGCGCTCACTCCCGCGCCGTTCGATAAGCCGCTTTCGTTTATCGAACGGTTCACGGTGTCTGCTATAATCTTTCCCCGTGACCAGGCGCCAACCGGCGAGAATGAGGCGATATGCGTATTCTGCTGATCGAGGACGACGCTGATGCGGCCGCGCATCTGGCCAAGAACCTTCGCGACGCCGGCCATGTGGTCGATCATGCGGTCGATGGCGAGGTGGGCGCCAATATGGCGGGCGCGGGCGATTATGACGCTTATGTAATCGACCGGATGCTGCCGAAACTCGACGGCATTTCGATTCTCAACCGGCGCCGGGAGGCGGGCGATGAGACGCCTGCCCTTTTCCTTTCCGCGCTCGGCGAAGTTGACGACCGCGTTAAGGGGTTCAAGGCCGGCGGCGATGACTATCTCGTCAAGCCCTATGCGTTCCCTGAGCTTCTTGCTCGCGTCGAGGCGCTAGGCAAGCGGCGCGCGGCGCCGGCGAATGTAACGACGCGGTACGAGGTCGGCGATCTCGAAATCGATGTGCTCACCCGGACGGCGCGCAGGGCGGGTCGCAAGATAGAGCTGCAGCCGCGCGAATTCCGCCTCCTGGAATACCTTATGCGCCATGCCGATCAGGTGGTGACTCGCACGATGCTTCTGGAGAACGTGTGGGAGTATCATTTCGATCCGCAGACGAATGTGATTGACGTCCATGTCTCGCGGCTGCGCGCCAAGATCGATAAGGACTTCGACAAGCCGCTGCTGAAAACCATCAGGGGCGCCGGCTACACGATCACCGAGGCCGATTGACGGGATTGCGCGAACCGGCGGCGCTGCGGCCGCAGGACGCCGAAGCGTCGGCGGATGCGGTGAACGTCGCCGCGACCGCCCCTGCAAACGCGTCCGCCCCCGCGGGTGAGCCGGCGGCCCGCGGTGGGGAAGAGTCCGCGCCCGGCCCCCCCGAGAATGCGCGCGCCGAGACGGCGGAGGTCGATGGCGGCTGGCCGGCGGACAAGTCGAAAGAAGAGGCTGCGCCGAAAACCGCCCGGGCGAGACGTCGTGCGCGCGACAGGCGGCGCGTCGGCGGAAAGCTCACCTTGAACCGCCTTGTGCGGACGACCGCTTTCCGATTCACTTTCCTTTACGTTCTGGTGTTTGCTGTCGCCGTCAGCGCGCTTGGCGCATTTTTTTATAATTCGACTTTCGCCGTCGTCGATCGGCAGACAGATGAAATCATCAATCAGGATCTCGTCGTGCTTGCGGACGTCTTCAGAAATGACGGGCCTGGCACCCTCAGGCGCGTCCTGCGCGAGCGCGCCGCGTGGCGCGACGACGGCGTCTATATCATGATCGCCTCGCCTTCCGGCGCGGTGCTCGCCGGCAATCTGACGGCGCTGCCGGAAGAGGCGCTCGGCGCGGACGAAGGCTTTTTCGACTTCTCGTATGAACGTGCGGCGATCGACGCGGCGGGCCGGTCCGTTGGCGAGGAGACGCGCCGCGGCCGGGGCAAGCTTAGGAGATTCCAGGCCTCGCCGCAGTCGGACTCGTCCTTCCTGGTCTTCGTCGCGCGCGACATCACCAGTCACGAGGACCTGCGCGAGCGCTCCCAGGAGCAGATTACGCGCATTGGCGCGGCGACGATCGGCCTTGGCCTCTTGATCGGCCTTGTGTCTTCCCGCTCGCTCCTCAACCGGGTCGAAGCGGTCAACCGCACCGCGCGCGCGATCCGCCAGGGCGACCTTTCCCGCCGCATTAAGCTGACGGGCTCCGAAGACGAACTCGACCATCTGTCCGCTAATCTCAATGTCATGCTCGATCAGATTGAGCGGCTGATGAGCGGCATGCGGGAAGTTTCCGACAACATCGCCCATGATCTGCGCTCGCCGCTGACCCGCATTCGCGCGCGGCTCAATGACGCTTTGAAAGCGGACCATCAGCAGAAAGACGAAGCCCTGCGCGCGACCCTGAGGGACGCCGAGGGGATGATTGTCACCTTCAATGAATTGCTTTCCATTGCGCGCATCGAATCTGGCGAGGGCGCCGGCGCGATGGAGCCGCTCGACATTGTTTCGCTCGCCGAGGAGATGGCTGAGCTTTACGAGCCAGCCGTTCAGGATGCCGGCTTCAAGCTAGTGCGGCGCTTGCGTCCTTGTCCGACCGTGCTCGGCTCGCGCCCGCTCATCGGTCAGGCGCTCGCAAACATGCTCGACAACGCCCTGAAATACGCCGAAGGCGGCGGAACCATCTCCATTGAAGCCGCGCCGTCGCCTGACGGGCGTATTGTTCTCGCGGTCGCGGACGATGGCCCGGGGATTCCCAAAGCGGAGCGAAGCAGCGTCCTGAAACGCTTCGTACGCCTGGAGCGGAGCCGAACGAGCGAGGGCAGCGGCCTTGGGCTCAGCCTTGTCGCGGCGGTCGCGCGTGCGCACCGAGCGGCGCTGCGGCTGTCGGATGCGAAGCGTAGTGCGGAATCGGGCGAGCGACCGGGCCTTCGCATATCATTGGTGTTCTCGGCGGCCGAAGACTTAGGCTGATCTCCGCAAGGCTTTGAGTCTCAGGGACCTGACGGATCTCGAGTTAATGGGGCGCTCCGTCGGGCGCGTTTGCAACCCATGCGCGCAAACAAGAATAGTCCAACTTTATACGGTGAATGCGCTTATCTGCGGAGGCAGATCTGCTTCGGCGCCTCAGAGATCCTCACAGACGAAACTGCGGGAGGGCGATGACCGCCGTCCGCTTGCCAATATCTTAAAATCACCGCTTCGTCCTCTTGTTGGTTCGCGCTTGCGCGGCATCCGTATTGTCGCTTCGGCGTGAGTGTGGACGACCGTAAACAGTCAATTGGGATAGAGATGAGCAAAGCTGAGTTTATCGCAAATGTCGCCGAAGCCGGGGAACTTTCAAACGCGGAGGCGAAACGGGTTGTGGAGCTGGTGTTCGGAGAGATCGAAAATGGCCTCAAGCGCTCGCGTAAGGATGGGCGCTACACGATCGGGACGTTAGGCACGTTCACCATCACCCAGCGGCCCGCTCGCAAAGGCCGCAATCCGCGCACCGGCGAAGAAATAAAGATCAAGGCGTCGAAGGGCCTGAAGTTTCGTCCCGGCGCGGCGTTGAAATCCGCCGCCGGCTGTTAGGTCTGCTGGACCGCGCGGGCGCAAGTCGCGGCGCGCCTGGTGTGGATTGCGCCGCGCCAGTTCGGCTAAGCTTCTTGTGCGGGCGGGGCGCATGGCCAAGGAGGCGAGGATGGCGCCTGTCGTCGATCGATCCGCTTCGCGCCGCTCTCCGCGTTACTGGGGCGAGCGACTGTGAGCGTGGCTCAGTTTGACCTTGCGGTCCTTGGCGGGGAGCCTGCGGGGCTCGCCGCCGCCGCGTGCGCGGCGGCGTCAGGATTCCGCGTGGTGTTGATCCGAACCGGGAAGGAGCCGCCTTCGGAATTCGCCGCCCCGCGAACGCCAAACCATGTATGGCGGCGGCTCGGTCTTTATGCCGCCGGCGGCGCATCGCCCGCCCGTGCGCGGGCGAGGCGAACTTGGGCGCAGGCCGAAGGCGGAGAGCCTTTATTACTTGAAACCACTGAACTCGGGGTCACAGAGGACGCCGCTCTTGGCGACGCGGCGGAGCAGGCGCGATCCGCCTGGCCCGACTTTGAGGCGGCGACGAAACGCTTATCCGCCAACTACGATTCGGTGACTGCGCTACTGGATGCGACTGGAACTGGCCTAGACCCTTCGCCCTTCGCCAGCGCTGATGAGGCGCTCGACGATTTCTTCGACAGCGAACTTCTGAAGGCGCATCTTTCAGCCGCCGCGCTTGCGCCATTCCGATTCGCCGGCGATGAGCCGGCTTCGGCCGGCGCGCTGCGGCTGCTCGCCGCCGATGGCTGGCCGAGCTCCCTCTCGACCGCTCAGCTCTCGGAGCTTCTGGAGGGGGCCTGCGAAGAGTATGGTGTTCGGATCGCCGACGCCGCGATCCTTGAAGCGACGCGTCTGAAGGGGCGCGCGGTCATGCTGAACCTCGCCAACGGAGAGGAAGTCGCCACGCGTGCGGTCATGGCGTCCAGTATCGCGCATGCGCTCGCCCTCGGACTGCGGCCCGACGCAGGCGTCTCACCGCTGGCGCAGTCCCGCGGCGGGCGCGCTTTCGTCCGCGTGACGTTCGCGGAAGATCCTCAAACCGATTATCTCCAGTCCGACGCGACATATATTATCGCGACCGATCGGCGCGAGATAAGGGCCGCACGCGACGATGCCGCCATTGGCCGCTTGCCGCGATCCAGCCCACTGGTCGTGGATGTGCAGGACAGGGTAATCGCCGCCTATGCGCCTTTCTGTCCGGCTTTTCTCGCGGATGCTGAGACGCCGCGCGAATGGACCGGACAAGATCGCCAGGCCTTCGGCAGGTCGGTCCTTGATCGGATGAAGAAGACCTTTCGGCTGAAGGCGTTGCCATTGTCCGTTGACGTTAGGGTTGATCCTCTGACGACGCCTTCCGCGGGCGCAAGCGTTGTCGCGGCGCCGCCGCCGTCCCATGACGAAGTCGGCGCGGCAGTGTCCTTCGCATTGGAGGCGGCGCGCAATGCCTGAGGTTGAAAACGCTGATGCGCCGCCAGCGTCGGCCGGCCCCGGAGAGGCGACCGACGCTACGCCGCCAGGCGATGCCGCCGACACGCGAGACGATAGCGACGATCGTCCGCGCGGCCCCATGATCGAGGGCGGCCGCGAGGCGGTGGTGATCGGCGCGACAATCGACGGCTTCGCCGCGGCAATTCTGATGGCGAAGGCTGGCGTCGACGTGGTCCTTGTCGAGAACGACCTGCGGCTTGTCCCCAATGAACCGCGCGTGCCCGCGTCCGGGTTCGCCCAGGATCTTGAAGACGCGCCTCTGTCGAACCTCGACCCTCACCTCGTCAAGGACCTCGGACTGTCGCGCCGCGGCCTTTCGTTCGCTGACAGACGATTGCAGACCGTCTATCTGCTCAGCGACGGTGCGGCCTACCGCTCCGATGGCGATCTGCCCGGCCTCGCCGACCTAGAGTTGACGGCCTCCGCCGAAGCGGACGCGGAAACGACGGCTGCCGAACGTCAAGACGCTCAGGAGGGCGGCGCGCCAGTCGAGGGCGAGGAGGCGCCGCGGACTGGGAGCGCGCTATCGGCGGAAGATCGGCGGACCTGCGCTGCGTTCATGGAGCGGCTTGTGGATGCGGCGGCCGCCGCCGAAGCTATCGTCGCGGGCGACGCGCCCGAGAAGGCGCGCTCCCAACCGCGCGCCCATGCGAGCGATGACGGTGCGCGGCTGCTGACCGCTTCGCTGGAGGAGTATCTCGCATCAGGCGGGCTGCACTCAGTTTTTCGCGATGTGCTGGCGGCGGAGGCGTCTCTGGTGTCCGCAACGCGGCCCGATGCGCCTTTATCGGCCGGCGCGCTAGCGCTCAGGCTGTTCGGCGTCAGTCTTGGCCGGCGCGGGGCCCTGGCGTTTCCAAAAGGCGGCGTAAGAGGGCTCTCGGCGGCGCTGCGGCGGTCGGCCCAGGCGGCGGGCGTCGACATCCGCCCTGTGGGCGCGATCGACCGACTGCTGATCGAACGCGATCGGATCGAAGGCGTTTCATTCTCCGATGGCGGACAGATACGTGCGCCAGTCGTGGTCGACGCGTCTTCGGCGCGCCAGGCCTTCCTTGACCATGTCGGGCGGCGCGCGCTCGACATAGATTGCGGATTTCGTTGGGAGCGCCAGTCCCCGTCCATTGGCGCCCTTAGGGCGAGCGTTGCGTTCAATCCGAACGATGGAGATGCGCGCCGCGGCGGCGTTGATGAGCGTCCCCGATACGTCGTCGCGCCAACGCTTAGCGAGACCTTGGCCGCCCACGCTGCGGTCGCAGGCGGCAAAGAAGCGCGCCAGACCGTTGCCGAGGCGTTATTCGTAAATGATCGAATCGCGGGCTCGGCGCCAAAAGGCGGCGCGGCGATCACAGTGCGATGCGCGCCGTTCCCGCGCCCGGGCGAGGAAGCGGACGAGGCGTGGCGATCGGCCGCCGAACGAGCCATCAAGGAGGCCCTCGGGCGGATCGATCCATCGCTTCCAGGTCGGGTTGCAGGCATGGCCTATGACTGGACGCCGCTCGCCGATCCCGCCGCAATTGAGGCCGCAAACGCGCGTCTCGCGTCGGCCGGCAGCGGCGTGATAGGCCATTACTTCTGCGGCCGTGAGGCGCAATTGGGCGTCGCGATGTCGGGCCGCGCAGGGCGCCTTGCGGCCGCGCGCGCCATCGCGTTCGCCAAGGAGCGGCGACGATGATTTTCGGCGATGAAACCGAAGACGTTCGGGATGCCCGCCCGACGCCGCTTTACGGCGCGTTTGCCGAAATGAGCGCCGCAAATGTGTGGACGACATTGAACGGCTGCGCCTTTGCGCGCCGATTTACCGACGTCTCGATTGAGTACGAGGCGCTGACCGCCGGCTGCGCAGTGGTCGATCTCGGCGTTTTGAAGCGGTACAGCGTTCGCGGGACGGATGCTGCGGCGGCCCTCGCCCGGTTGACGAGCGCGCCGACGGAGGAGCTTTCGGCCGGCGAGAGCGGCCGCGGCCTTGTGATCGACGCTTCAGGCGGGGTCATAGACCTGTGCGAGGTGACGCGGCTTGCGCCGGAGCTCTTCCTGCTGACGACGTCGGCGCCCTGCAACCGCCGACTGGCGGTCGCTGCGCGCGGACTTGCGGCGCATGCTGAGGATATAACGGACGGCGTCGCCGCACTCGGTCTTTTTGGCCCGGAGGCCCGCCGTGGGGCGGAAGCCGCAGGGTTTGAGGTTGACGTCAATGGCGCTGCCGCGCAGGTGCGCGTACGCGGCGTTGAGAGTTTTGCGCGACCGACCTCGCTTGGCCGCGCGGTCGGGGTCGAGCTGATTTTTCCGGCGGATGAGGCGCTGGCGATATGGGAGCGGGTTCGGCGCGCGGCGAAACCGACCGCCGTGGGGCTCGACGCCTGCGAAGTTGTGCGCCTTGAAGGCGGCACGCCGAGGCCCGGAAATGATTTTCCGCGCGCTGATGAAGGCCGGTCGGGCGGCGGCCGTTCCCCCGCGGAAATCGGCTTGCCGCACCTCGCGCCGCTGGACCGCGCCTGGTTTACGGGGCGGCGGGCCCTGCGCGGTCGCCCGGGCGAAAAAGCGCTTGCCGTCGTGCTTGTCGATGCGGATGCGGCCGTCGCGGGAGGCAGGATGCTGTCGCGGGCCCAGCGCGTTCGCAGGGGCGACGCCACGCCGACGCGTATTGGAACGGTAAAGACAACAGCCTACTCGCCTCATTTCCGGGGCGCCATCGCAATGGTTGAGTTCGACCAAGTGGATAAGCGCGCGCCTGGGTCCCCGCTGAAGCCTGCGACCGGCGCTGAGTGGCTGGTCGACGGGGAAGGCGGGGCCCTGGTCGGCGCAAGCGCGCTTGAGACCCATGAGAGCCGGCTTGCGCAAGGCTATCGGGCGCGCCTTTCCGCGACGGAATCAGAGCGGGCGGCCGTTTAACAGCTGAACCGTCAACTGTGCGAAGTCGCAAAGGAACAATGAACATGAACAATCTCTCGCTTGGCTCAAAACTTGGGGTTTGCGCTCTGGCGCTTGCGGCGCTTGGCGTCGGTTCGGCTGGTCTTGCGGACGACAGGAGCCTGATGAAGAGGCTGAAGGCCGATGGAGAGGTGCCCGTTTCCGCTTTTGCGGAGGCCGCCGAGGCGCGGGCGGCCGAACTGGACGCCAATGGCGATGGCGTCGTCACGCAGGAAGAAATGAAGGCGCATCGAGAGAAGCAGCGGGCCAAGATGGAGGAGAAACGCTTCCCTGACGCCAATGATGACGGCGTCGTGAGCGAAACGGAATTCGTCGACGCGGCGCGGGCGCGGTTTGCGCGCCTTGACGCAAATGAGGATGGCGTTCTGTCGAAGGACGAGATGCCAGAGCGGCCTCGGCGTCGCCGGGGGCGCGGCGGCGAGCGGTAATGAGGACGCCGCGACGCGGAGCGGCTCGTGGTTATGGTCGCCCGCGTCGGGCTGTGGCGAGGACATGATGGTCCGGCGTCAGATGATCGCGCCTCGGCCCGGTCTGGAGCCGGTGAAAGGGGCGCGAGGGGCGGCGTGCGGATCGACGCTGAGACTGACGAGGCGCTGGTCGCGCGGGCCGGGCGCGGCGATAGAACTGCGGCGGGTCAGCTTATCCTGCGGCATTCCGACCGCGTGATGGGCGTCTGCTTTCGCATGCTCGGCGATCGCGCAGCGGCGGAGGACGCAGCGCAGGAGACATTTCTGAAGCTCTGGCGCAACGCCGCGAAGTGGCGACCGCAGGGCGCGAAGTTCTCCACATGGCTCTATCGCGTGGCGGCCAACACCTGTCTCGACAGGCTCCGACGCAGCGGCCGCGAGGTCCAAGAAGACGCCGCGCCGGAGATGGCTGATGAAAGTCCTCATGCGGAGGAGCGGCTTATGTCGGCGGACCGCGCCGCAGCCGTGAATGAGGCGATCGCGAAGCTTCCGGAGCGTCAGCGCCTAGCGATTGCGCTTTGCCATTATCAGGAGCTGTCAAACATTGAGGCGGCGGCGGTTATGGAGACGACGGTTGAGGCGGTGGAATCCCTGCTCGGTCGCGCGCGACGGACGCTGAGGCGCTCGCTTGCGCCAGTACGGGACGAATTGATGGAAGGCGGGGGCCTTAAATGACGAGCAATGACGATCTCAGGGGCGCGCCTGCGGGCGATGGCGCGGCGGAGAGTTCATCCGCAGGCGACTCCGATGCGGTTCTGTCCCAAATCCTGGATGTGGCTGCGGCCCCTGCGGCCGGCGAGGCGCTTCAGGCGCGGATGCTTTCGGATTTTGATCGCGTGGTAAGTGCGGCCGAGACGGCTGGCGGCGCGCCACGTCCGTTGCAGAAGGTTTTCGGCCGCATCGTCGACGGCGCGTCCCTGGTCGGACGGTTCGCAAAGGGCGGCGCGCTCGCCCTTTTCGGCGTCGTCGGATTTATGACCGGCGCCGCTTCGGCGGGTGGCGGGGCCGAGGAGGACATGGCGGTCGCCTATTTCGAATCGGCGCTCGCGGCGGGGGTTGATGACGGCCTGGAGGGGTTATGGGACGCGGAGTGACAATCGCGCTCGCTGCGTCCCTCGCCGCTAATGTGTTCTTCGGCGGATTTGTGGCGGGTCGGCTGACGACTGGCGACACGATCGAGCGCGATTTCGGAGGTCCGGGCGCGCCGCGTCGCGCCGGCGGCGGTCCGCCAAGCCGCGCGTTGGGACAGGCGTTGTCCTTGTCCGACAATGCGCGCGCCGCGGTTCGCGAGGCGATACGGCCGGACATGGGTGAGATTCGTCGCGATCGACGCAGGAGCCTGGAATTGCGCCGCGCGGTCCGAGATGCGCTGTCCGCAGAGCCTTTTGATCGCGAGGAGGCGCGCGCGGCTCTTCAGGAAATGATGGAATTTCATTCATCACGGGAAGAGCGGCGGACGGATCTTCTGCTGACCGTTTTCGAATCCCTGCCCCCTGATGAACGCAAGGAGATTGTCGCCGCCTTCTCGGACAGGCAGACCCGACGCAGAGGACGACGGTTCAGGCGTGACGAAGAACGCGCTACGAAGCCGCCGCATTAATGCTGTAGGCGGAACAGCTCTACCCCAGCGTCCGCGACTATTCGGCCGCCTGTTGTCGGCGCAGACGCGGTCGGCCCGACGTCTTGCGCGGCGCCGGGGCTGCCGGCGCTTCTGAAATCGCTGGTTTGAGCGCCGACGGCGTGGCGGTGAGAATGCGCGCCTTGCCCCGGAGATACCTTGGCAGGCGCGTCTTTGCGCCGACGCGTCGCGGAAAGACGACGCAGGCGACGGTCCCGCGCCCAGCCTCGGAAGAAATCGCCAGCAGCCCGCTCTGCAGCCGCATAAGCGAGGTTGACAAGGCAAGGCCGAGGCCCGAACCCCGGCGCGACTTTGAGAACTCTTCGCGCGCAAGCTCGAAGGGCGCGCCTAGACGCGTGAGGTGCTCCGGCGCGATCCCGACGCCGCTGTCAGCGACTATGATGGATACGCAGTTAAGGTCGGCCTCAACGGTAAGCGTGATCTCTCCGCCGGCCGGCGTGAACTTGATTGCGTTGACGAGCAGGTTGAGAATCACCTGCTTCACGGCGCGCGGATCTGCGTAGGCGGCGGGCGCATGCGCGACGCTCGTTTCAAGGCGAACGCCAGCATCCGATGCGCGCTTCGCGACGAGGCGCGCGCATTCCTCGAGCGATTTTTCAAGCTCCACCCGGCCGAGTTCAAGGCGCACCTTGCCGGCCTCGATCTTAGACATGTCTAGGACGTCGTCGATGAGCTCGAGAAGATGGCGACCGCTCGATAGAATATCCGTGACATATTCCTTGTACTTCGGATTGCCGAGGGGCCCATAGATTTCCGCCTGCATGATTTCGGAAAATCCATTGATGGCGTTGAGCGGCGTCCGCAGCTCATGACTCATATTGGCCAGGAACTCGCTTTTGGCGTGGTTTGCTTCTTCCGCCCGGCGCTTTTCAAGCTGGTAATTGCGCATCGTCTCGGCAAGTTCAGCGCGTGACGCTTCCAGATCTGCGACGAGCGACTTTAACTCGTCTTCGCGCCGGCGCTGCGCAATCGCGCGGCGCTTGGCGTCTGTGACATTGGCGGCGACGCAGACGAGGCCGCCCTCGGCTGTGCGCCGTCTCGAAACGCTGATCCAGCGACTGCGCGGCAGCGCGATCTCGGCTGTTTCCTCGGCGTCCGCAGCGGCCGGCGAAAAGTGCTCGACCATGATCTCGCGTCCCACCCTGGCGCGGGCTGCGACCTCCTCCGCGGAAAGGCCAGGCTTCAGCGCGTCGGGGGAAAAGCGAAAGATGTTCGCGAACCGTCGGTTCCAAACAGCGAGGCGGCCGCGCCCGTCCCAAAGAACAAACGCCTCGGTGATGCTCTCGATCGCGTCCTTCAGCCGTAACTGGGCGATGGCGGCGGCCGGCGCGACGGCGTCCGTTCCGGCGAGGTCGATCGCGACGCCGGATCGCTTCAGTCGGGTCGCGTCCCGTGAAGTGCGGAAGTAAACGCGCGACCATCCGCCCGACGGATCGCGTAGGCGTATGACGCCATCAACTGTTCCTGCGCCATTGCCGCTAAATATCGCGATTGCGGCGCGCAAGTCCTCAGGATGGGTCAGCGCGCTGATCTCGCGCAGCGTAAAGGCCCGATCACGGGCCCCGAGTCCAAGCGGTTCAAGCAGCGACCTGGAGAAGCTAACCGCTCGGATCTTGGGGTCGAACCGCCACGGGGATGCGCGTCCCGCAGCCATCGCTTCGTTCGACAGACGCAGGGTTTCAAGCGCCCCAGCCGTCCGCGCCGTCGCCCGACTCTGCCGTAAGAACGCCATCATCAGCGACGCCGTCACCAGCGAAATCGCGGCGAGGAGAACGAAATAGGTTAGATAGGGCGATGCGCGGCGAAACATGTCTCCGTTTGGGCTGACGATGAGGATCGCGCCGCCGCGATCGAGCGGCCGCCAGGAGACGCGCCGCGCGCCATCATATGAAATCTTCTCGTCGCCGCGCCGACTGAAATCGAGCCCGGCGATCGCCGCGCCGCTGAGGCCGACTGCGCCATCGCTCGCCGCGAGGCTCAACACGTCGCCGCCGCTGGAGACAAGATATGCGGTGGCGGATGCGGCGGGACGGCACCCGGCGATCTGCGCCGGCCCATCCTGTCCGGTGACCGCCGCGAGGTTGAGCGTCTTGGCGCATGCGTCCGCCGCCTGCGAGGTCCGCAAAGCGGTTTCCGTCGCGCGAAGCGACGCTTCTTCGCTGGCTTTGCTTAAGAATACCGCCCCGAGCGCCAGGACGAACAGCCCCGCCAGCGCGGACAACCTGCGCGGCGACAAGGTATCGCGAAGCGTCTCGGCGTGTGCGGGGTTTCGCCAACTGGCCATCGAGCAATAGTATCCAATGCGGTAGCCAGGCCTGCGGCGATCGACGACAGTCTCCCGACGCGCCGCGCAGGGCTCTCCCTTATCGGGATCTTCTTCACGTTTTGTAAACTATTCTTATTCGGCAGGCGCTGTCACGCGCCGCCGCGCCGATCAGTCTCCAGCCAACAGGCGTGCGGCCATCTCCTTGAGGTTCATCGACGTTTTCTCCGCATTGGCAACGCGCCTCAGCGCATGGCGGGCGATAGAGCGACGGCCCGATTCGAGGCGCCGCCAGACTTCGAACGCCCCGGCAAGCCGCGCCGCGAGCTGCGGATTGCGGCCGTCGATCCGGATGAGCTGGTCCGCAAGGAAATTGTATCCCGACCCGTCGACGGCGTGAAAGTTTGAGAGATTGAGATTGGCGAAGGTTCCGACGAGCGCGCGAACTTTGTTGGGCGTCCCTTCGTCATAGGCGGGGTGTTCGAGGAGGCTGCGGACGTCATTTAGGGCCTCGCCGTCGGGGCGCAGCGCGCGCCATGCCAGCCATTTGTTGACGACGAGGGCGTTCGTCCGCCAGCGATCGTAAAATCTCTCTAGGACATCGTCGCGGGCCTCGCTCGCGCTTTGCGCCAGAATGGACGCCGCCGCAGCGACGTCGGTCATATTCCTGCCTGCCTCAGCCTGGCGGACGGCGCGCGTGTCGTGTCCCGCTTCGACGAGCAGCGAAAGCGCTGCATTCTTAAGCGCGCGTTTGCCGGCTTGCCCGGATGACGGATCGAAGGGGCCCGGCGTCTGCGAGCGTTCGAACGCTTCTGTGAGCGGCGTCTCCAGCAGCGCGGCGATGCGGCCGCGGATCGTCGCGCGCGCTCTGACGAGGCGGGGCGGGTCGAGTTCGTCAAGGCCTTGCGTCAGGTCGCCGGGGCTTGGCGCCATGAGAAGCTGCGCTGTGAACGCCGGGGCAAGCGCTTGGTCGGCGAGCGCCGCGTGCAGCGCCGCGCCGAGCCCTGCGACCGCCTCGTCGGCTTCCACTTCTTTGCGTCGTCCCGCCTCTGCAAGACAGGCGTCACGCCATAGGCCGTCGACCGCCGACCAGCGGTTGAATGGGTCGGGGTCCGACTTCGCGAGCGCAGCCCTCTCGTCGAGCGGGCGGTCGATGTCGACCACCACAGGAGCCGAGAAATGCGTGAACAGCGAGGCGAGCGGCCGTTCAGTTGCGCCTTCCCGCGTATCTCCGGGTTCCCCTTCATGGGGCTCGGGCGTGAGATCGAAACGCTGTGACGTCTGGTCGAGAGTCACGAGCCCTTCGCGCATCACCCGCCCACTTGCGGCGCCGACCACAGCGTATCCGACTGGTATCGCGCGTGGCGGATCGGTGTCCTGCGACAGCGTGGCGACAAGCCGGCCGTCGCCGCTCGGAGCGATCGACGCCTCTACCCGCGGCGCCCCGGCTTGCGTCCACCACAGGCTGAATTGCGACAGGTCAAGGCCGGACGCGTCGGCCATCGCCCTGGCGAAGTCCTCCACCGTCGCCGCCTCGCCGTCATGGCGTTCGAAGTAAAGGTCGCTCGCCTTGCGAAATGTCTCCGGTCCGAGCATCGTCTTGAGCATGCGGACTATTTCTGCGCCTTTTTCGTAGACAGTCGCGGTGTAGAAGTTGTCAATCGTGATAAACTGATCCGGGCGCGGCGGATGGGACAGCGGTCCTGCGTCCTCCGGAAACTGATGACTCAACAGCCTGCGTACGTCCTTTATGCGTTGGACCGATCGGTCGCGCATGTCAGCCGAAAACTCCTGGTCGCGGAACACGGTGAAGCCTTCCTTGAGGCACAGCTGAAACCAGTCGCGCAGGGTGACGCGGTTGCCGGACCAATTGTGGAAGTATTCATGGGCGACGATGGATTCGATGTTCTCATAGTCCTGATCCGTCGCGGTCTCGGGCGAGGCGAGGACGTAGGCGGAGTTAAAGATGTTTAGGCCCTTGTTCTCCATCGCGCCGAAGTTGAAATGGTCTACTGCGACGATCATGAACGTGTCGAGATCGTACTCGCGGCCGAACGCTTCCTCGTCCCATTTCATCGCGCGCTTCAGGGAATCGAGGGTATAGGCGCATTTGTCCGCGTTTTCGGCCTGAACAAAGACCTTCAGCGCGACATCGTGCCCCGATCGCGTCGTGAAACCGTCCTCTACGGCGACAAGATCGCCGCCCACCAGGGCAAAGAGGTAAGCCGGTTTCGGGTGGGGATCGCGCCATACTGCGAAGTGGCGGCCGCCATCGAGGTCGCCGCTGTTGATCTTGTCGCCATTAGCGAGCAGGACCGGATAAGCGTCCTTGTCGGCCTCGATCCGCACCGTGAAGACCGAGAGAATGTCCGGCCGGTCGAGATAATAGGTAATGCGCCGAAAGCCTTCCGCCTCGCATTGGGTGCAGAACATGCCGTTCGAAAGATAGAGGCCTGAGAGCGCGGTGTTCGCCTCGGGCGCGCACGCCGTTTCAACCGATAGCGTGAATACAGCCGGCGGGGTCTTCAGCGTCAGATACTTTTCATCGAGCGAATACTGATCGGAGGACAGCGCTACTCCGTCAATGGCGATGGCAACAAGCTCCAGCGCCTCCCCGTCGAGCCGCAGCGATGCGCCATCCTCCACGCCTTCGCGTCGGCGCACTTTCAGTTCGGAACGGACGATCGTCCGTGCGGGGTCGAGCCTTACGTCAAGCGATACCGCATCGACGGCGTAGTCCGTCGGCCGGTAGTCGGCGAGGCGAGTGGGCGGCGGCGCGACGTCGGTCCGCATGGGTGATCTCCTTGTTTCGGGTTTCCGGGCTCCGGGCTCAGGCGCGGCGTCGCTTGCGAGCGATCGAAAGCGCCACGGGTAACGCATCCGGCTCGCGCCTCCAAGCGCCAGCGTGTCCGCCCGCGTTTCGGCGGACTTGAACCCCGTCACGCGACCTCCTATCGACATCTCTCGACGCGCCGTCGAGCCGCGTTAAGCCGGGCGCGCCGCCGCTTGGCGCCAGAGGAGCCGACATGAGACACTTCTTAACGACTGCGGATTGGACGCGTCGCGAGCTACAGGCGCTCATCGACGACGCCCGCGCCATGCAGGCCTCGCCAATCGGCGGCGCGCTGAAGGACAAGACCGTCGCGCTCCTCTTTCTAAATAATTCGCTGCGCACGCGCACATCTTTTGATGTGGGAGTCCAGCAGCTCGGCGGCCATGCGATCGTGCTGTCGCCATCCGGCGGCATGTGGCCGCTGGAGTTCGAGGACGGCGTCGTCATGGACGGCGATGCGGAGGAGCATGTGCGCGAAGCGGCGGCGGTGCTTTCGCGATATGTCGATCTGATCGGCGTGCGCGCCTTCCCGAAATTCGTCGACTGGTCGGAGGACCGCAAGGACAAGGTCATCACGGCGTTCGCCAAGTATTCCTCCGTACCGGTTATAAATATGGAGACGATCACCCATCCATGCCAGGAGCTCGCCCATGTGATGGCGCTCCAGGATCGGTTCGAACGCGACGGCCGAGGCGGGCTTGACGGGAAGAAGTACGTCCTCACCTGGACCTATCACCCCAAGCCGCTCAACACCGCCGTCGCAAATTCCGGCCTCATCATCGCGGCGAAGTTCGGCATGGACGTAACGCTCCTCTGTCCGACGGAAGAATATGTCCTCGATCGCCGCTACATGGAGCTCGCAGCCGCCGACTGCAAAGCGAACGGGCTTAAGTTGCGGGTCACCCACGACATTGATGAGGCCTATGACGGCGCGGAGGTCGTCTACGCGAAGAGCTGGGGCGCGCTACCTTACTTCGGCGAATGGGCCCCGGAGAAGGATATCCGGGACCGCTACAGGCATTTCATCGTCGATGAAGAGAAAATGCGGCGCACGAACGATGCGCTGGTCTCTCACTGCTTGCCCATGCGCCGCAACGTCAAGATAACCGACGCCGTCTTTGATGGGCCGAATTGCGTCGCTTACGACGAGGCGGAAAACCGCCTGCACGTGCAAAAGGCGATCATGAAGGCGCTGGCGAGTTAACCCGATGAACAATCCATGACCGCCACATCCACCCGCGCGACAATCGTCAAGCTCCTGTCCAACATGGCGGATGGGAAAGAGATACGTTCCTATCTCCAGCGCTTCGCCGAGGTCGGAGAGACGCGCTTTGCCGTCATCAAGATCGGCGGCGCGATCATCCGCGACCAATTGGAGGAAACCGCGGCCGCGATCGCGTTCCTGCACACGGTGGGCCTGACGCCCGTCGTGATCCATGGCGGCGGACCACAGCTCGATGACGCGCTCGCCGAACGGAATATCGACGCGCCGAAGATCGAGGGGCTGCGCGCAACCAGCGCCGAGGCGATGGACGTCGCCCGCGATGTGTTCGTCGGCGCCAATATCAGCCTTGTCGAGGCGGTGCGCGCGCAGGGCGTCGCCGCCGACGGCCTCGTCTGGGGCGCAATAGAGGCGGACTATCTGGACAGGGATAAATTCGGCCTTGTGGGCGAGCCCACCAAGGTGCGCCAAGGCATGCTGGCCTCGGCGGTGCAATCCGGGGCGGTGCCAATTCTCACCTGCATCGGCGTCGCGCCGGGCGGCCAACTCCTGAACGTCAATGGCGACGCCGCGACCAGGGCCGTCGTCGCCGCCCTGCAACCCATGAAGGTGATATTTCTTACCGGCGTCGGCGGGCTCCTCGACCGGCAGGGGCAGGTGATGCACTCCATCAATCTCGCCACGGATTATGATCGTCTGATGGCCGCCGAATGGGTGCAAGGGGGCATGCGGCTGAAGCTGCAGGAGGTCAAACGCCTTCTGGAGGATCTGCCGCTCTCGTCATCTGTCTCCCTGACCAACCCTGCAGGCCTTATTCGCGAGCTATTCACCCATGGCGGTTCGGGAACGCTCGTGCGTAAGGGCGAAGAGATCCAGATACTGACGGACAAACCGGAGATCGATGAGCGGCGTTTGGTGGCGCTCGTCGAGGACGGTTTCGGTCGCGCCTTGAAGCCCGACTGGTGGGACCTCGTAAGCCTTCATGAGGCGCATCTGTCGGAGAGTTACCGCGCCGGGGCGATCCTGTCGAAGATTGACGGGTTTATTTATCTGGACAAGTTCGCCGTGACCGACGACGCGCGCGGGGAGGGCCTGTCGCGGACGGTATGGCGCCAGTTCACGAAGCGCACGCCGGCATTCTATTGGCGGTCCCGCACATCGAATGGCTTTAACGCTTTCTATCATGAGGTCGCCGCTGGCTCGGCGCGCCGTGGGGACTGGACGGTTTTCTGGATCGGCGAAGAGGATTTCGCCAAGATCGGTCCGAATGTTGAGAGGATTGCGGCGCTGCCGTCCTCCTTTCAAGAGGACAGGTGAGGGCGATGGCGTATGAGTGAACCATTTCTCATCGGATTGATCGGCGCGCGAGGGCACACTGGCCGAGAGCTCATCCGGTTGATCGCCGGCCACCCGCAACTGATGCTCGCCTACGCGTCGAGCCGCGAATTCGCTGGTCGGCCTGTTTCGGACATCGCGCCGGAAGACAAGGACGAGTGCCGGTTTGAAAACCTCACGCCGGAAGAAGCGGCGAAGAGGCGAGCGGATGCGGTATTCCTCGCCCTGCCCGACGGCGCCGGGGCGCCTTTTGTCGAGGCGTTCGAGCGCCTCGCGCCGCAACGCGTCTTGATCGATTTATCCGCGGACCGACGGTTCGACGACGATTGGGCGTACGGCCTGCCGGAACTCAACCGCGCGGCCCTGCGGGGCGCCCGCCGTATCGCGAACCCTGGGTGTTATGCGACTGCGGCCCAGTTGGCGCTTGCGCCGGTTGTCGATCGGCTTGCCGGCGCGCCGTCCGTATTCGGCGTATCCGGATATTCCGGCGCCGGGTCGACGCCCAACGCGCGCAATGACGTCGCCGCGCTCGCCGACAACCTCCTGCCCTACGCGCTTGTGGGCCACAAACATGAGCGCGAGGTTGCGCACAGGTTCGGCATGCCGGTGCGGTTGACGCCGCACGTGCATCCGGCGTTTCAGGGGCTTATTGTCACCGCCCATGCGCCGCTCTCAAGCCCTCTTTCCCCGGAAGACGCAAGGGTCCTTTATGAAAATGCGTACGGGGATGAATGCCTGATTGAAGTCCAAGGCCCGCCGCCGTCGCTGAAGGACGGCGCCAAGCTGCTGGGCGCCCTTGTCGGCGGCGCGGCGACATCTGAGGATGGCCGCCATCTCGCCGTCGTGTGCGCCCTCGACAATCTGTTGAAGGGCGCGGCGGTTCAGGCCATTCAAAACGTCAATCTTGCGCTCGGCGTTGAAGAGACGCTGGGGCTGGCGGTCGATAGCCGCGAGAAGCTCTAGGCGGTATCGGGCGGGGAGAGAGTCGTTTGCGCTTAAGGCGCGTCGGGCAAACAGCTCCAAGCGGTTCTTTGCGCGTGTTGCTGCGCGAGGCCTGTCGTCCAGATTCGCTGCAACTTTCTAAAGGCGGCGCCTGCGCGTCATTCGAACCCTGACTTCAGCTTCATCGTTGATGCCGCCCCATCGGAGCGGGCGAAGCGAACCGCCGCGAGACATCTAAAGTGGTGGGCGCGGCTGGGATTGAACCAGCGACCCCTACGGTGTGAACGTAGTGCTCTCCCGCTGAGCTACGCGCCCTGAATGAGCCCATGCATGACCCGAACGGCAGCCTGCATCGACCAGCCGCACGTCACTAGCGAATGGCGGCGCTGGGTCAAGATCAATGATGACGCTTTTGCGCATGGCGGTCGCCCGGCCGCGGAATTGGTCATATGAACGGCCTCGCTGCGGCACGTAAGGAATGGCTCAGAAGGCCTTTAGCCTTGAAGTCCCGGTCGGCCTCGGACGATGCATATCCAAACCGTTTCCGCTCCAGTTGGAACCGCCTATTTGCGCCAGATTTTCGTGTTGAGGCGTTTCCAGGCAGAGAAGCGTCCAGCAGCACTCCATGCTTCATGCCGCGTCGCCTGAAATGCCTCAGGAGGCCCGGCCCATCATCGCTTGCTCCGGCTCAACATCACGCGCGACGGACTTCACGCCGACGCGGGCCGCGGGGAAGATGATTGCGGCGCAGGCCCCTTTTCCCGGATTTGCATCGAGCCGGAACCGCGCGCCGTGCGCCGACGCGATCGCGCGCACCAATGGAAGGCCAAGACCCAGCCCTTCTTTTGAGCGACGCAGCGACATATCCAGTTGCGTGAATGGCTGCGTCGCCGCCCGCAGTTTTTCCGGCGCGATGCCAGGGCCGTTGTCCTTGACGACGATAACGAGGTCGCCTGCGTCCGAGCGCATCGATGCGACGATAATCTCCACGCCGCGTTCGCCGAACTTCAGCGAGTTGTCGATAAGCTTGGAGATCGCGCGCGCGATGAGCTGCCTGTCGCAGCGCACTTCGAGATCGGGATCGTGCACGGCGAGCCGGATCTTCGCATCCATTGCGGCGGTGGATTTTTCCGTTTGGGTGAGGGCGAGATCGAAGATATCGTGGAGCACGCAATCGACGTCGTTGATGGCGATTGGCCCGGAGCGCGCGTCTGAGGCGAGCAACATATCCGACACTGAGTTTAAGAGCCGGCGCCCGCCGTCGACGATGTAGTCGGCGTATTCTCTGTGCACGTGGTCGTGATTGCGCTCGAACTGTTCGCCGAGGATCTGGCCGAAACCGATAATCGCATTAAGCGGCGTGCGCAGCTCATGGCTCATGAGCGACATCAAGCTATCGCGAAAGCGCGCGCCGGCCTCAGCCTGGTCTCGCGCGATACGCAGCGCGCGCTGGTCGCGCGCCGCCTTCAGAACGAATTTGACGGCATGGCTGAGGAGCGTCCAGTTGACGGGCTTAGCGACAAAGGACGTGGCGCCCACCGCGAACGCCCGCTCCACCGCTTCGGCGTGTTCGCTGCCAGTGATGACGATAACCGGCGTCGTGCGCAGATCCTTCGATCGACGCATCGCCTCCGTGAGCGCGTAACCGGTCATGACCGGCATATCGAGATCCGCGATGACGAGTTCGACCTGCGCGCCTTTGAGCTTGCCGAGGGCGTCACGGCCGTTTTCCGCCGTCAAGGTGGCGTAGCCGGCGTCGGCAAGCTTGGCGCTGGCGATCTCCCGCATCAGCGGATCGTCGTCGACTATCAGAATTCTGGTTGCGCGCGTCATCGCCTTTTCCGCCGCCGGCCAGTTCTCCCCCTCGCGGCTTTCCCGCGGCGAGCACGCGACCGAACGCCTGCAACCTACTGAACTTGGAGTTAACAGGGCCTTTTCGCGCGTCAGCTTTGGCGGCCGAATTCTGCGTGGATCAAAGCAATGAAATCGCAAGTTATTCGGAAGATGCTTAAAGAGTTTGTTGGCATTTCACGCGGGGAGGATGCGAACGGTGGTGGCGCGTCCCAAGGAGTCATTGCGCGGGCGATTGACGCTGCTCGTCGTGGTCGCGATTCTCGGCGCGGTCGTCGTGGCGAGCGGATCTTCTGTATGGCGCGAGATGCGTCAGTTTCGCGTCGACGAGGCCGCGAAACTCAACACGACCGCAGCGCTATTCGCGACTGCGCTCGCCGAGCCTGTCAACGCCCGCAATGCAAGCCTGACGAACGATGCGATTGCGGCCGCCGGACGGCTGCCGCGGATTGTGTTTGTCAGGGTCGAGGACGTTGACGGCCGTGTTCTCGCCGAACGCACCGTGGGACAAATGCCCCAGGCATCCGCGCAGTCCAATCCGCACGACGGGCCGCAGGTCCGTATAGATATTGTCAAGGATGGGCGCCGCGTCGGCTGGCTGACCATGACCGCGCAGGCGACGCCGATGTTCGATGCGGTGCGCGACCTCTTGTGGGACGCGATGTTCGCCGCTGTCTTTTCGACCGCGCTCGGGCTGCTGGTCGCATTGCGAATGCAGCGTGCGGTCACGCGGCCTATTTTCGATCTTGCGCGCGTCATGACGGCAGTGCGCCGAACAGGAGATTTTGGCCGGCGAGCGGTCCGCATCAGCGAGGATGAGACCGGCTACCTCGTCGATACTTTCAATGAGATGCTGAACGAAATCCAGGAGCGGGACGCCAAACTGCTCGCGCATCAGCAGAACCTGCAAAAAATAGTTCGTAAACGCACCAATGAGTTGAAAGTGGCGAAGGAGGCCGCTGAGGACGCCAGTCAGGCGAAATCAGAGTTTCTGGCGACGATGAGCCACGAAATTCGTACGCCAATGAATGGAATGCTGGTGATGGCGGAGCTCTTGAGCAATGCTCAGTTGCCGCCTCGCCAAAAGCGCTACGCGGATGTTATCGTCAAGTCGGGCCAGAGTCTGCTGACGATTATCAATGATATTCTCGACTTTTCGAAAATCGAAGCCGGTCGGCTTGAGCTTGAGCGGATTCCGGTTAAGCCAGCTGAACTCATAAACGACGTGATTGGCCTTTTCTGGGAACGGGCGAGTTCAGCGGGCGTTGATCTTGCGTCATACGTCGCGCCGGACGTGCCGGAAGTGATTGAGGGAGACCCGGTCCGCCTCAACCAGATCCTGTCGAACCTCGTGAACAACGCGCTGAAGTTCACCCATGACGGCAGCGTTATCGTCACGGCGAAACGGTTGCCGTCCAGCGACGGCGAGTGCCTTGTGGAATTCTCCGTCGCCGATACCGGCGTTGGCATTCCGATCGAAAAGCAAAAGGCGATATTCGAAGCGTTTTCACAGGTTGACCAGACGACGACGCGGAAGTTCGGCGGCACCGGGCTGGGACTTGCCATCTGTCAGAAGCTGGTTGAACGAATGGGCGGCGAAATTGGCGTTAATTCCCGCCATGGAAAAGGTTCTCGATTTTTCATCACGATACCAACTAATGTCATTGCGCCGCCTGCCCGGATGATCGAGGCGCCGCGCGGCAAGAAGGCGATCGTGTCGATGCCGGGGCGGGCGAGCGCGGTGATGATCTCCCGCTATCTGGAAGAGGCCGGGTTCACAGCGCAGATTGTCGAGGACGAGAAAATGGGCGGGCTCGCGGCGCAGGTCGCGTACGCCGATCTTGTCTTCGCCTCCGCCGATTTTCTTAAAGGGCACGCCGAAGAGGCTCCCGCCGGCGACGGCTGGGTGCCGGCGCGCATATGCGTCAGCGAGCTTGGCGACGCCGCGCCGGACCGGCTTCTTGAACGCGGGGCCGCAGACGACTTGTTGATTAAGCCGTTTTCCCGTTCCGACGTGATTGCCCTGATCGAGCGTGCGCTGCAGGGCCGTCTGCGCGGGCGCTCGGCGGTTCGGGCGGGCGGCGAGTCAGGCGCCGCTCTTCCGGTTTTCGATGGCGACAAGGTCCTCGCCGCGGATGACAGCCCCGTGAACCGCGAGGTCGTCAAGGAGGCGCTGACGCGTCTCGGCCTGTCTCCGACGGTCGTGAACGACGGACGCGAGGCGACCGAGGCGATCGCGGCAGGGGATTTCGCTTTGGTGCTGATGGATTGCTCAATGCCGGTCATGGACGGGTTTGAGGCGACACGCGCAATCCGCAAGCGCGAGCAGGAAGAAGGACGCGAGCGATTGCCGATCCTCGCCCTGACTGCGCATGTCGCTGGCGGTAGCGAGGAGTGGCGGGCCGCCGGGATGGATGACTATCTGACGAAGCCGTTCACTATTTCCATGCTTGCCAACGCGATTCGCGGCCATCTCGCGCCCGTCGGCGAGGCGACGCCGCGGACGGCCGCGGAGGAAAGCGCCCTTCAGGCCGCCAATATAGAGATAAAGGACCATGAACGGGAAATGGCTGGCGCGCCGCCCCTTGAAAATAAGGAAGATGAGGACCCCGCCGCCGATGCGGATGAAGCCGATCCGGTGACGGACGGTGTTTTTGATATGACGGCTTTGGACCAGTTGAAGGAAATGGACAGCGGTAGCGGCGACCTCGTTCAGCGTGCTGTGAACCTCTTTGAAGAACACTCCAAGCCAGCGATGCTGCGCGTCGCGAAGTCGCTTCAGGGCGATGATCGCGCAGAAACCGCGAGCGCCGCGCACGCTTTAAAGTCGATGAGCCTTAACCTCGGCGCCCGCAAGCTTGCGGATATCTGCAAGGAGATCGAAGCGGTCGCCTCGGAGGGTGAGGACGCCGCAGATCTGATGCGCGAGCTGCGTGCGGCGTTTACCGCGACCCATGCGGGCTTGCCGGCGCTGCGAAACGCGCTGCGAAGAGACGCCGCATAAGAGTGTCGATACGGCATTGGCGGGCCTGACGGCGGGTTTTGTACCTGTACAGAATAAATATCTTCGGTCATAGGCGCATAAAGACCGTGCTGATTTAGGCTAGCTGGATTCCGAATGAAGCGAACTGACTTCAATCATTTTAAGTGCGTGGAACGACTCAATTTTGGGCGGCGCCAGGAACAAATCCACGTCGCCGAGCGATGCTGCGATGCAGCATAGCGCCTTATTTTTGAAAGGTTTTCTATGGCGATGCATTATGTTTTGGATCATTTTTCCCTTGAAAAAATCAGTCCCGCTTTTAATCTTTCCCGCGATGTGACGCACTGCACGCGACTGGGGTGAATGGATGTCGGACCTTTGCGATGAAGACGGCGCAGCTCGTTTAGCTGCTAAGATTCGCGAGTTTTGGCGTAAAAAAGGCTTCGAAGTGGATGTCGAAATGAGGCCAGAAGGTTTCGTATCGACAATGCGGTCCGCGCGGACGGACGTTCGAAGCGATATGGTCAATGGTATGCCGCGCCGAAACGCCATGGCGGACGCATAAGTTCAGGGGCCAAGCCGCCGAGCGTTTGTGGGTTTCGGTTGGGCTGGACGACAAGTCGCGCATTGTCGCGCGATTGTTCCTCCTAGCTTGCGATATTGACTGTCCGGTCTTCAGATGACCGTTCAGCAGGCGGGGTTTCACGCCCCCTTGGCGCGGTGGTCATTGCGGCGCCATCGCTATTGCGCCGCCGTCTCTCTTCCGCGACGTTTCCTTTACCGCCGTCGGCTCGTTCTGAGCTGCGGTCACGCCGGAACATTTGAACGCCGGCGAGGATCGTGAAATTAAGGCGGCGATACCTGCGGGGCGGAGGCGGAAACGACCTATGGCGGCGGCTTCTGTTGCGACGGTGATTCTGGCGGCGGGCCATGGAACGCGCATGCGGTCGGCGACGCCCAAAGTGCTGCACGAGATCGCCGGCCGTTCCATGCTCGGCCATGTCATGGCCGCCGCAGGCGCGCTGAGGCCCGCCCGCAAGGCCGTCGTCATCGGCGATCACGCGTCGGAAGTGGGCGACGTTGCGCAAGGAATTGACAAGAATATCGTGGTCGCCGTTCAGGCCCCGCCTCGCGGGACAGGCGATGCGGTAATGAAGGCGGCGCCGGCGCTCGAAGGCTTCGAGGGCGTGGTGATCGTTCTTTATGCGGACACGCCTTTTGTCTCGCCCACGACGATGCGCCGGCTCGTGGAATGCATAGGAGATGGCGCCGCCGTGGCCGTTTTGGGCTTTCGGCCCCGCGACCCGGGCGCTTATGGCCGTCTTAAGCGCGACGCCGACGGCGCGCTTGCCGCGATAGTTGAGGCGAAGGACGCAAGCCCCGAGGAGCTGGAGATTGGGCTCGTCAATTCCGGCGTCATGGCGATCGACTCCGCTTTCCTGCGCCGCGGCCTGCCGCAGCTGACTGACAACAATGCGAAGGGCGAATTTTACCTAACCGACCTTGTCGCTATCGCGCGCGCCGAGGAGCTTTGTTGCGCGGCGATCGAAGCCGACCCAACCGAAGTCATGGGCGTCAATTCAAGGGCTGATCTTGCCGCCGCTGAGGCGGCGTATCAGGCGCGACGCCGCGCGGAGACGATGGAGGCTGGGGTTACTCTTATCGATCCGCAGACAGTGTATTTTTCCTTTGACGCAGAAATCGACCAAGACGTCGTTATTGAACCCGGCGTATTCATCGGTCCAGGCGTCAGGATCGCGCGCGGCGCGCGGATTAAGGCGTACTGCCACCTAGAGGGCTGTGACATCGGCCCCGACGCCCATGTCGGGCCTTTTGCGCGGCTGCGTCCTGGCGCCGACCTCGACGCGGACGTCAAGATCGGCAACTTCGTTGAGGTGAAAAACGCCCGGTTCGAGGCGGGCGCAAAAGCGTCCCACCTCAGCTATGTGGGCGACGCGCGCGTCGGCGTCGCGGCGAATATCGGCGCCGGCGTCATCACCTGCAATTATGATGGGTATGCGAAGCACTTTACCGACATCGGCGCCGGCGCATTTGTTGGATCGAATTCGGCCCTGGTCGCGCCGGTAACGATCGGCGGCGGGGCCTATGTGGGCTCCGGTTCCGTCATCACGCGCGATGTGCCGTCGGACGCGCTCGCTGTCGCCCGCGGGCGACAGCGGGATGTGCCCGGCTGGGCGGCCAAACTGCGCGGCGGCAAGAAAAAGATGTAGGGTCGGCCGCTGCGCCGCACATGAGGGAGCGCCCATGGCGAGCGCCGATGAGTTGAAGCGCGCGGCGGCGGCCGCCGCCTTGGAGCTTGTCCAGCCGGGCATGACGCTTGGCCTCGGCACCGGGTCCACCGCGGCGCATTTCATTGCGCTCACCGCGGAACGTTTTGGAGCGGCCGGCGACCTTCGATGCGTTCCCACGTCTGAAGCGACCCGAAAGGCGGCGGAAACGGCGGGACTGAAGGTCATCGACCCTGATGAAACGACAAGGATTGATCTCGCGGTTGATGGCGCGGACGAAGTCGGACCTGACCTGACGCTGATCAAGGGCGGGGGCGGCGCGCTTTTGCGTGAGAAAATCGTCGCTGAGGCGGCCGAACAGTTCATTGTGATCGCCGACGACAGCAAAATCGTTCGCAGGCTCGGCGCGTTTCCCCTACCCTTGGAGGTGGAGCCGGCGCTGTGGGGACTGACGATGTCGCGGCTAAAAGGCGTTCTTGCGGAGGCGGGCCTTGGCGGCGCCCCGGTTCGGCTGCGTCCCGGCGCTGCCGGCGCATTCCTCACAGATGGCGGACGATATATAGTCGACGTGGAATTGGGCGTTATTGACGATGCATCGTCGCTGAACGCCGCTCTCGGATCTGTCGCTGGCGTGGTCGAGACGGGCCTCTTTATCGGACTCGCCGACGGCGCGTTGATCGCAGGGGCCGACGGCGTCCGCAGGCTTTGATTGCGGTTGCGGGATTTGATGGCGGCTGTAGACGCCGTCGTCAGGATGGAACGAGTGCAAGACGAACCGAAGGTCGCCCGACTGAAAGCCGGACCCGAACAAGAGGATGGCGCCCGCTACGCCGAATTACGCCGCGCCGTGCACGAATATGGCGAGGCGGCGTTCCAGAACCTCGTGCGGTGCCGGGCGTTGGCGCGCGAGATTGTCGACGGCTTCGCCGATTACGAGGGGTGCCCTAGAGCCGCGGTGAGCGCGGTGCCGGCCGCGGGCGAGTTTGATCCGCGCAAGGATTACGGCGAGGCTGCGTTCAGCTATTCGGCGCGTCCGGTCGTCGCGCTGGAGCCGGTTCGATTCGGCCTCTCGCTAATCGTCGGCAACGCCGAAGACACCGGCGCATTGTGGCTGCGCACGGCGATTGCGGTTGAGATGACGGCCGAGGCATTTGACGTCTATGTCGCCGCGCGCCCGCGCGTCAGGACGCCGCTTCAGTTCGAAGGCGCTCTCGGTCCCGTCTTCGAGCGCATCCATCGCGAGTTTCTTGAGACCTTTACGCGCGAAGTCAACGAATTCAACGACGTGCGATTTTCCACCGGGATCGGTTTTTTGCCGGTTTGACGACAGTTGCGGGATAAATGGCCATGGCCTCATACGATTTTGATCTGTTCACCATTGGCGCCGGCTCCGGCGGCGTGCGCGCGTCGCGCCTAGCCGCGCGTTATGGCGCGCGGGTCGGCGTGGCGGAAGAGCACCGCGTCGGCGGCACGTGCGTCATTCGCGGATGTGTGCCGAAGAAGTTTTTCGTCTACGCAAGCGAATTCGGGCGAATGTTCCACGAAGCGAAAGGGTATGGCTGGACGAGCGGCGCGCCGCAATTCAGCTGGCCGAAGCTGATCGAGAACAAGGACAATGAGATTGATCGCTTGAATGGCATTTACATCCGTAACCTGAAGAATGCCGGCGCGGAGATCTTCGAGACGCGCGCGATCGTGAAGGATCCTCATACGGTTCATCTCGTCGGCGAGGGGCGGGACGTCACCGCGGAAAAGATACTCATTTCGACCGGCGGCGCGCCCTGGGTGGACGAGACTGTGCCTGGGCACGAACTCGGCGTCACGTCGAATGAAGCCTTTCATCTGGAGAGATTTCCGGACCACGTCGTGGTCGCCGGCGGCGGCTACATCGCCGTGGAATTCGCTTGCATCTTCAAAGGGCTCGGCGCCGATGTCTGCCTCGTTTACCGAGGCGAGGATATCCTGCGCTACTTCGACAGCGATATCTCCGTGCAGGTCCATGCGGAGCTGAAACGTCAGGGAATTCGCGTTGTCACTCAGGCTGTGTTCGACGGGATTGAGGATCTCGGAAATGGCGCGCGGCGGGTGCATTTGTCGAATGGAACGAAGCTCGACGCTGACCTCGTCTTTTGGGCGGTGGGGCGGCGGCCGGCGACGGAGGGGCTAGGCCTTGAGAAGGCGGGGGTTGAGCTTGGGAAAAATGGCGCCGTCAAGGTCGACGAATGGTCGCGCTCGTCCGTGGAGAGTGTTTTCGCCGTCGGCGACGTTACCGACAGAGTGAATCTGACGCCGGTCGCGATACGCGAGGGCGCGGCGTTCGCCGAAACCCAATTCAACGACAACCCGCAAAAAATGGACTACGCCTTCATCTCGAAAGCCGTGTTTTCGAACCCGCCAGTCGGCTCGGTCGGGTATACGGAGGCGGAAGCGCGCCGCAAGTTCGGCGCCGTCGACGTCTACAAGACAGATTTTCGCCAGATGAAGCACATGCTCACCGGCGATGAGCAACGAACACTGATGAAAATCGTCGTCGACGCGGCGAGCGACAAGGTCGTCGGCGTTCATATCGTCGGGGAGCACGGACCGGAGATGATTCAATGCCTCGCTATCGCCGTGAAGGCAGGCGTGACGAAGGCGGATTTCGATGCGACCTGCGCCCTGCATCCGACCGCCGCCGAAGAACTCGTCACCATGCGGGAAAAGTTCACGCCAAAATTCTGACCGAACTGGAATGTGGAGACGTCAATGCCCGAAACGATCGAAACAGACTATCTCATCATCGGCGCAGGCGCGGTGGGCATGTCGTTCGCGGACACAATGCTGACAGAGAGCGACGCGGATATCGTAATGGTCGATCGACGCCATGCGCCGGGCGGTCACTGGGTTGACGCTTATCCTTTTGTCCGGCTTCACCAGCCATCGGCTTTCTACGGCGTTTCCTCGACCTCGCTTGGCGCCGACCGCATTGACGAAAGAGGGTCGAACGCAGGCTATTTCGAGCTGGCCTCCGGCGCGGAGGTGGCGGCGTATTTTGAACGCGTGATGCGGGAGCGGTTCCTCCCCTCCGGCCGGGTCAAATACCTTCCGATGCATGACGCTGAAGAAAAGGGCAAGCTCGAGGTCGACGCGACGCCGCTGCTCGGCGGCGGCGCGGCGCGCATCAGAGTCCGCAAGCGGATTGTCGATTCGACGTTTTTTGATACGGCGATCCCCGTCACCCATGAGCGTAAATTCGAGGTCGCTGAAGGCGTTGAGTGCATTGCGCCGAACGAGTTGCCGCGCCGCGCGCCGGCGCATGCTGAGTATGTCATTCTGGGCGGCGGCAAGACGGCGATGGACGCCGGCGTCTGGCTCATCGAGAACGGCGCCGACCCGGGGAAGATCACTTGGGCGCGGCCGCGCGATTCATGGCTCATTAATCGTGAAACAACCCAGCCGACGACGAGATTCTTCAATCAGTCGGTTGGCGGCATGGCGCTGCAGATGGAGGCGATCAAGGCGGCGACGTCGGTAGATGATCTCTTCGATCGGCTCGAGGCGGCAGGGCTTATGCTGCGGATCGATCCGTCGATCCGGCCTGAAATGTTCCACTTTGCGACGATCTCGATCGGCGAGGTTGATCTTCTGAAAAAGATCGAACGCGTCGTTCGCGGCGCCCATGTGGCGAAGATCGAACCTCGCCGTATGGTCCTTTCGACGGGCGAAGAGGTTGAAATCGGAGACGGCGCGCTTTGCGTCGACTGTACGGCAAGCGCCGTCGCAAAGCGGCCGCCGCAGTCGATTTTCGAGGATGGGCGCATCACCTTGCAGATGACGCGGTTGCCAAATCCCACCTTTTCGGCGGCGCTCGCCGCCTATGTAGAAACACATTATACGGACGATGCGGAAAGAAACCGCCTCTGCGTACCCGTACCATTGCCCGACATGCCGGAGGACTGGCCTGCGGCGACGCTCGGCAACATGACGAACCAGCTCGCCTGGAGCCAGGAGCAGGACCTGCGCGCTTGGATCACGGATTGTCGTCTTGACGGGTTCGGCAAGACGGTGCGGGATGCCGATCGCTCCGATCCGGACGTCGCCGATGTTCTCGCCCGGCTCAAGGTGGCGGCGATGCCCGCAGCCATGAACCTTCAGAAGCTGATCGGGGCCGAAGCCTAACGCGCGCTGGTCGGTTCTGATGTCGAACAGGCGGCATGCTGTTCGGCGAAACACCTGCAGTCGCTCAATCTGGTGCGACGCAATCGCTCAAGAAACGAATCGAGCGCGTCGCGCAGCAGAGCCTGCTGCGGAACGTCGAGGGCGGCCGCGGCGATCCGTAGGAGACGCCGCTGTCGGGCCGTCACTCGGACAACGGCCTTATACGCGAGCGGCGGCTCTTTCGAGCGGCGATTCCGCGGGTAAGGCAGGGGCGTGACGCATTGCTTGTCGCGATGCGGCGCCGGCGTTTGATCTTGGCGCTCAGACGTCCGGGCGGTCGGGACGCGTCCGACGCTTTCCCTGTCCACGTTCCCATCGGTTTGGGCGGGCAGATCCAGCATGCGACTGTTGGCGATTACGTCGCGCCAGTTAATGGCCGTGTGCGCATGTGTGTTCGCGGACGAGGCGGCGGCATCCGGCGTTGCGGCGGACAGTGGATGAGCCGCAGCGGGCGCGGCCTCGCCCTTCCGCGCAAACAGGTTCGCGAGGCGCGGGCCGGCGTCAGTGATCGACATATGACTACCCCTCAGGACGTGCGGCGGCCGAAGGTCGGCGGGCGGCGGCGGTCGACGGCGCCTGGCGGCGGGCCGACATCCCGGCTGCGCCTTTCAACGCCATGCCAAGGGCGCGATTCAGTGGGCGGAGGATCATCGTCAAACTCTGCCACTTGCCCTCCTTGCGATTGACCGGGCGCGGCAGCAGCCGGTGCGCCGACGGCGGCGAGCTCTGGCGTCCGCGCCCGGCCTGCCGCGACGGAGCCGGCATCGGCGGCGGCGCGCATCGGCGTCAGGAGTTCGACCTCGAACGCGCGCTCCAGCCGCGCTGAGGACGGCGCCTCCGTCCGTAGGCGGCGCAATCGTTCCTCAAGGTAGCGCCAGAGAGTCGCAATTTCCTGCCCCGAGCGTGACTTGGCGTTGATTTCGCCGACCGTGCGGCCGTCTATCATGCTGGCGGCGAAGTCGACGCGGTGGTGCACCATGACAGGCGCGACGGTGCCGTGCTGCGAAAGGGTGACGGCGGTGTCGCTGGTGATGCGCGCGCGCGCGGTCGCGGAATTCACGACGAACACGAGCGGTTTTCCCTGGCGCTCGACGAGGTCGACGGTCAGGCCGACGGCGCGCAGATCATGCGGGCTCGGCCGGGTCGGCACGACGACAAGATCCGCGAAGGAAATGATCTCCGTAATCTGCGTCGTCACTGCGGGGGGCGTGTCTATCACAATAAGACGGACGCCGTTTCGCTTCAGCGCGTCGATGTCCTTGCCGAGGTCAGCCACCGAAGTCGCGGCGAACGCCGGCGTATCTGCGGCGCGCGCGTTCCACCATTTGGCGAGGCTGCCTTGCGGGTCCGCATCCACCAGGGCCACGGGGCCGGCGCCGGCGTTCTCCGCCGCTACGGCGATATGACCGGATAACGTCGTCTTGCCGGAGCCGCCCTTTTGGGAGGCGAACACCAATACTTGCGCATGCGGATGCAGGCGATCGATCGACATGGGCCGTCGGTCCTTCTGTCGCGAATACCAACTCAATGAGGGCGAACGAAGCACAAGGCGTCTTTTCGCCCGCCTAAAGCGGTCGGTGGAGATTAATTCAATTTAATGTCTGCTTGCGCCGATCAGGGCCGGCTCTGGCCGCCTATACCGGCTTAAGGAAGAGCTGTCGCTCTAGCTCCCGCCGTTCGACCAGGTGGGGCAACACTTCGCCGCCCGCTCTCACATGCGTGCGAAACGCATCCGCCGCCGCCCTCTTGTCGCCGGCGTTAAACGCGGTCAACACTTGAGACCGACCAAAACCGCCGACGCCGAGGTTCTTGGCGAGAGACACCATCGCGGAGAATTCGTTTTCATTGGCGCGTCGGCGAAGTCGCCGCCTTACGCCGTCTTCGGATTCGCGAACGTCCGCCCTCAGCAGGCGATCGGCCTCCGCCTCGTCGATCTTGCGCGGTTCGCCCGGCGCCATTTGATGTCCGTAGCCTATGTAAAGCCGACCGCCGGCCTCATAGGCTTCAAGGCGAAGGCCCTCGCTCCGCTTGATGATCGCAAGCCCTGCTTCGTTGATCCGAAGTGACTGGTTCGCCGCTATCGGGCCGCTGCTTTCGTTGTCCGCGCCGTCCGACAAAGCTTCTTCGACCGGGTCGGACGCGCCTTGAAACCGTGCGATCAGGCCTTTGGCGGCGGCGACAAGCTCGAGGGATTCCACGTATTCAACTGCCCCTGCCGCCGGCGCAGGAAGCTCATCTTTCCACGCTTGCGGGAGCCCGAACTCAGACAAGTAGAATGCGAAAGCAACCAGCGCGATTACCGTAAGAAGTAGAAAACGCCACATTACACACCCCGTACGCCGCCCACAGACTTGAAGATACAGGGATCGAAATGATCTTGCAAAATGCCGCGACGGTTCACGCGTTCGAACGGGGCGCATTGCCCGCGACGCGTGACACGCCTATCTCCCACCTCTCGCACTCGTTGCGGCGGCGCGTCGCTCGCGGCGGCTTTAGGATGGAGACAGGGCGGCATGGCGTCGGGCGGCGAAGGCGATTTCCTTGTTGAAGCGGCCATTTATCTAGGCGCGGCGGCGGTCGCGGTTCCGATCTTCAACCGAATGAAGCTCGGATCGATCCTCGGGTTTCTTTCCGCTGGCGTCGTAATCGGACCGTTTGGACTCAACCTATTGGATCAGGAGGAGGGCGTCTTTCATGTCGCCGAACTTGGCGTCGTCCTGTTTCTGTTCCTTGTCGGCCTCGAGATTTCGCTCGCGCGTCTTTGGACCCTAAGGCGCGATATATTCGGCCTCGGCGCCGCCCAGATGGTCGTGACCGCAGCGGCTATCTATGTCGCGGTGACTGCGTTCGGCCTGCTTGATCGGCCGGCGGCGGCGGCGGTCGCGGCGTCAGCGCTCGCGTTCTCTTCAACGGCGTTCGCCTTGCAGTTCATGCGCGACCGAGGCGAGCTAAATGAGCCCTATGGCAAGCGCGCCTTTCCAGTGCTTTTGTTTCAGGACCTCGCCGTCGTGCCGCTCCTTGCGGCGCTGCCTTTTCTTGCTGGCGGCGCGGAGGCGGGCGCGGGCGCAGGTTGGGCTGACGCTGCGAAAGGCGTGGGCGTGATTATCGGCGTCGTTGCCGTCAGCCGCTTCGGTCTTGATCCCGCCTTGCGGTATGTCGCGTCTTCCGGCTCGCGTGAAGCGTTTGCGGCGACGGCGCTATTCGTCGTTTCGGGCGTCGCCGCCGCCGTGGCTTGGGCCGGACTGTCAATGGCGCTCGGCGCGTTTCTCGCTGGCGTGCTCCTCGCTGAGTCCGCCTATCGCCACCAGATCCAGACCGATCTGGAGCCGTTTCGGGGCCTCCTGCTGGGGCTGTTTTTCATTTCCATCGGCATGCGGCTTGACCTTGGCGCGATTGCCGCCGCCTGGCCCCTGGTGATCGGCGCAGCGGTCGCCCTGATGGTCGTGAAATGTGGTATCCTGACCATCCTGGCGCGGCTCTTCGGCGCCGATCGGCCTGAGGCGCTCAAGACCGGCGCGGTGCTGAGCCAGGGCGGCGAGTTCGCGTTCGTTGTTTTCACTTTGGGCGCTGAGACCGCGCTTTTTGAGAGCCGCGACGCGACAATCATGTCAGCGATCGTGACGCTGTCGATGGCGGCTACGCCGTTTGCGATGATGCTCGCCTCCAGGTTCGCGGGCGGGTCTGAGGCCGACATTTCGGCGGATGGGCTCGATGCGCCGCCGTCCGGACGAGGACACGTGATTATCGCCGGCTTCGGCCGCATGGGGCAGATTATCTCGCAGATCCTGTTGTCCGCGGGCTTTGACGTCACCGCAATCGACAGCGATCCGAAGCACATTCAGAATGCGGAGCGCTTCGGATTCAAGGTTTATTACGGCGACGCGTCGCGGCTCGACGTGCTGCTGACCGCCGGGGCGGAAGACGCGCAGGCGGTAATCCTGACGATGGATGAGCCCGGCGCGGTCAACCATGCAGTTGAGTCGTTGCGCGCCCGCGCGCCAAACGCGGTCATCATGGCGGTCGCGCACGACCGGACCCATGAAATGGATCTGCGCCCGTTAGGGCCAACTTACGTTGTGCGGGAGACGCTCGAATCTAGCCTCTGCCTGGCGAGAGAAGCATTGCGAATAGTGAACACGCCTGACGGCCTCATCGACGACTTCATCGAGCAATTCCGCGCGCGCGATCGCGAACGGCTGTTCGCGCAGATGGACTATGGCCCGGAGGCGGGCATGGATCTCCTGCATCGCGACTTCGAGACCGATAAAAGCAGCACACAGACGAGCTAGCTCGTTTCCGAGGCGGCTTCAATCGCATCCATGTCGGCGTCGCTTAGGCCGAAATGGTGACCGATTTCGTGGACGAGAATGTGGGTGACAAGCGCGCCGAGCGTTGCATCGCCGCGCACGGCCCACTCAAACAAGATCGGCATGCGAAAAAGGAAGACGTGCGCGCCACCAGGCGGAGGATCGTTTGCTCCGCCGTCGGCGAGGGATACGCCTTCATAGAGCCCGGTAAGCTCAAGCGGGTCATGAATGTTGAGCGCGCGCAGCATATCCTCGTCCGCGACTTCGCTGACGTGGAGCGTCACATCGCCGCAAAGTGTCCTAAAGACGTCCGGCAGCTTGGCGAATGCGTCTCTGGCGAGGGCGTCAACAGTGTCGAGGTCCGGCGCGCAGGCGTTGCCCCAGCCGCGCGCGTCCGGCGTCATTCCGGCATTGCGCCGGTATCGGTCGTTCCGCTGTCAGCGCTGCCGCCTTGCGCGGTGGCCACATTGGCGCGGGCGGCGAATATGTCCGCAAAGACGTCGCCCGCAACCTTGATGGGCGAGGCGCCGCGCGTCCGCCCGAGGCGCACCAGCACCATGCCGTCGTCCGGCAGAATGACCACATACTGGCCTTCATGGCCCGCGAAGTAATAAGCACTATCCGGCAGCCCTGGCATGAACCTAGGTCGTCCATTGCGTCCTTCCGCGTTCAGCCAGAACTGCGCTCCATACTGACGGTCTGACTGTCCCGACGGCGTCGCCACAAACTTGGCCCAGCCCTCCGGCAATAGTCGTTCGCCATTCCAGACGCCGTCATTGAGATAAAGGCGTCCGAGTTTCGCCCAGTCCCGCGCCGTGGCGTACATATAGGAGGAGCCTATGAACACGCCGGATGAATCGGGCTCCAGAACTGCGCTAGACGCGCCAAGGGGCGCAAAGAGGCGATCGCGCGCGAAGGAATGATAATTGACCCCCGCGGATTCCAGCGTGGTCTTGAGCGCCTTCTGCAAAAGGTTCGTTGTGCCGCTGGAATAAGACCAGTGTTGGTCGGGTTCGTGCTTGAGCGCGCTCTCGATGGCCGGTTTCGCCACTTCGGCGGCGTTGAACAGCATCTGGTTTACCGTCGAGGTTGGGTCTCCGTAGTCCTCAACGAATTCAAGACCGCTCTGCATACGGAGAAGGTCACGCCAGGTGATTGCGCTGCGCGGATCTCCGTCGCCCAACCATTCCTGTATTGGCGGCGTTTCATTGATGTCGATGAGGCCATCCTTGACCGCGATGCCGATCATGGTGGCGGTGACGCTCTTCCCCATTGACCAGCTCAGCATCGGGGTGTCGGACGAGAAGCCGTCCGCATACCTCTCCGCGATGACGGCGTCATCGACGGCGACCAGGAAAGCGCGGTGACCGGCCGCCGCATCGCCCATCGCCTGGTCAAGCGCGCCATTTAGATTCGCTACATCGAAACCGGCCTCAGCTGCGGTCGCCTCCCGCCAGGCTTGCGCCGGCGGCTGCTCAAGGGGCGGCAGGTCGGCGAGGGGGCCTTTCGTCAGGGTGCAGCCATAGCCTTCGCGGTACGCCGCGCGCGCCCGACCGATTGGCCCGAGCGACGCCTGCGCCGTTCGGGCGCTGCGGTCTATGGCCAAAGAGATGTATTGGAGCGCGTCGTCTATCCCGTCGAATTCGCTTGCGACGACGTCCGCTTCGGTTCGCCCTGCGACGAAAATCTCCGAACATGCGATCTTCGCCTTGTACCCTGCGCCGACGCGGGCGATCGGCGATAAACGGTTTTGGGCGACAAGGGCGGTCACAACTAAAACCACCGCCAGGATGGCGAGTATTCGACCCATTCTTCGCCTCGTTTGTTGTCGGATCGATGGTGGCGGCTGCGCCCGTCCGATCAGTTGATTGGGCGGAAGATAAGCGCCATCACCACGCCAATAAGGCCGAAGACGGCCCAGAGCGGCAAATCCAGAAGCGCGCCGAGGGCGTCCGCAACCGCCTTCGGCGCGGTCTCCGCGGCGCCCGCCGCGCCGCCCATGCCGATGCTTTCGAGGATTTCCGCGGTCGTACGAATGTCAGGCGCGCCCGTTTCAATAGCCGTCACCGCGTCTGCGCCCAGAAGCGCGATCGCAAGCGCAATGAGAACCCACGCCAAGAACCTGAAAACCACCATACCACCAAACCTTGTTGCCCCACGAAAGCAATTTAGCACACATTTTCAATCGGTCACACCGGCCCCCGAAATCCCGGGCGGAGCAGGACCGTTGCGCGCCGCCGCCGCAGCGCGGCCCCGCTAAACAATGCGCCCGTTAACCAAATCGAACGCGCCGCCTGGGGTCGCTTGCGTCCGCCGCGGCGTAGGGTGTATCTGGCCGGCTCCGCAGCGGGACGAACCAGAGTCGCCCGGCGGTCTGGACAGGTGGCCGAGTGGTCGAAGGCGCACGCCTGGAACGCGTGTAGGCGGGCAACCGTCTCGTGGGTTCGAATCCCACCCTGTCCGCCA
>JANQSJ010000001.1 GCA_028284065.1 Parvularculaceae bacterium | reverse complement strand
CAGCTTATGAACAGCCTGACATTGAAACAGCTGCGCTATTTCGAGGCGCTCGCCCGCCATGGCCATTTCGGCCGGGCCGCGGAAGCCTGCGCGATTTCGCAGCCGGCCCTGTCCATGCAGATCAGGGAGTTGGAGGATGCGCTCGGCACGGCGCTGTTCGAACGTGGCGCGCGGCAGGTGCGGCTGACCGGATTTGGCGACGCATTCGCCGAACGGGCGCGGACGATCCTTAGGTCCGTCGACGAGCTGGGAGACCTTGCCCGCGCCTCGCGAGACCAGTTGGCCGGGCGGCTGCGCATCGGCGTCATTCCCACCATTGCGCCCTATCTTTTGCCGACCATCATCGGCGATCTGGCGCGGACCCATGGCGATCTCGACATAAGGGTGCGCGAGACCGTGACGCCAAAGCTCATGCGCGAACTGACCGAAGGCCGGCTCGACACCGCCATCGTCGCCCTGCCCGTCTCCGAACCCGCCTTCACCGAGACGGCGCTGTTTGTGGAGGATTTCGTCTTCGTGCGGCCCGGGGCCGATGCCGGAAAGCCGGTGCCAAGCCCCGAAAAGCTGCGCGAGATGCGGCTCCTTTTGCTCGAAGAGGGCCACTGCTTCCGCGATCAGGCGCTGTCGTTCTGCAGCCTGCGGTCACCGCTGCCGCGCGAATTGCTCGACGGCAGTTCCCTGTCGACGCTGGTGCAGATGGTCGGCGCGGGCATCGGCGTGACGCTGATCCCCGAAATGGCGGTGCCGGTGGAAACGCGCTCGGCGTCCGTCTCGGTCGCCCGCTTCGACGCGCCGCAGCCCTCGCGCACCGTGGGCATGATCTGGCGTCGGACGAGCCCGCTCGCCAAGCAGTTGACGCAAATCGCCGATCTCGTCCGGCAGTCGGCGGATACGCTTCGCGCGAGCCGGACGCAGTCGGAAGTTTCGGCGTGATCGCATAAAAAACGGGCCGCAAAGGCCCGTCTTCATTTTCTTTTTCGCGACAGGGATCGCGTGGATCAAGCCGCCGACAGATTGTCGGCCGAGCTCTTGCCCGAACGCTGGTCCTGAACCACTTCGTAGTTGACCTTCTGGCCTTCATCGAGGCCGTG
>JANQSJ010000019.1 GCA_028284065.1 Parvularculaceae bacterium | reverse complement strand
GCTGCAAGGCCGGAGAGGTCCGCGCTGGTCGCACTGGCGGGTCTTCTTTGTCGGGCTGGTCATCGTCCTGTTCATGGCGGCGTTCTTCACGCGTGCCGGCGGCGAGGGCGGCGTCGCGCAATCGCTGCCCTTCATCGCCGCCTTCGATGCCTGGCGGCAGACCGTCACTCCGTTCATGTTCGGAACCGTCGCAGCGGCGGCAGCGCTCATCATCGCGGTTCTGGTCGAGTTCATCCTTTACGCGACGCGGGTCGGTTTCGGGCGCAACCGGCGCACATTCGACACAGACGAGTTGCCCGAGGATGGCTGGTTCCGGCGCAATTTCGATGCCGGCTTCAACTGGATCCGGCAGGGCCCGTTCGCCTGGCTCGTGCGGCTGGCCTACAATTGGCGCTATGTGTCCATGGCGATCGCGGTCGGTCTCGTCATGGTCTTCGCATGGGGTCTGCGCGCCGGCGAACATGTCGGCTTCGTCTTCTTCCCCTCGCCCGAGTCCGAGAACATTTCCGGCTCGATCATCCTGCATCCGGGCACGCCGGAAAGTGAGGCGATCATGGCCGTGCGCGAGTTCGAAAACGCACTGCGCCGCGCCGAGGCCAGCCTCACCGAAGACAATGGCGAGGAACTGATCGAGGCGGTCTTCGTCACGCTCGGCTCGTCGGGCCGGTCGCAGGGTGATAATCTCGCCCGCATCAAGGTGCAGCTCACCATTTCCGAACGGCGGACCATCCGGACACCGGAGATCGTGCGCGCTTGGCGCGCCGAGGCGCCGCAGCTTCCCTCCGTCCGCCGCTTTGCCGTGCGCCAGTCGCGCGGCGGCCCGCCCGGCGCCGACATCGATGTCGAATTGAGGGGCTCGTCGATCGCCGTCCTCAAGGAGGCCGCCGTCGAGGTGACCGCCATCGTCGCCGCGATCCCCGGCGTCACCGGCGTCGAGGACGATTTGCCCTATGGCAAGCCCGAACTGATCATGACGCTGACGCCGCGCGCGGCGGCGCTGGGCTTCACCCTCGACGAAGTGGGAACGCAGGTCCGCAATTCTGTCGAGGGCATGGTGCCGCGGCGTTTTGCGCGCGGAAACGACGAAGTTGCCATTCGCGTCACCCAGGACATGGACGGTCAGGGGACGGCGGCGCTGCGCGCCATGATGCTGACCGCCCCGTCCGGCGATCTGGTGCCGCTGACCGAA
>JANQSJ010000018.1 GCA_028284065.1 Parvularculaceae bacterium | reverse complement strand
CTTAGCGTCCCGGCGGTCGTGACGGCGGACCTGCGCCTCAACGAGCCGCGCTATGCGTCGCTGCCGAACATCATGAAGGCGAAGAAAAAGCCGCTCGACGTCAAGGCGCCGGAGGACTACGGCGTCGACCTGACGCCGCGGCTGAAGACTTTGAAGGTGGCTGAGCCCGCCGGACGCGAAGCCGGCGTCAAGGTCGAAACCGTCGCCGATCTCATCGACAAGCTCAAGAATGAAGCGGGGGTCCTCTGATGGCCGTTCTAGTTGTCGCAGACCATGTGAATTCCGCGCTCGCCGACGCGGTCGCGAAGACAGTCACCGCCGCCAAGGCCATTGGCGGCGATATCGACGTGCTCGTCGCCGGCGACAATGCCGGCGCGGCGGCGGCGGAAGCGGCCAAAATCGACGGCGTGCGCAAAGTTCTGCATGCGGATGACCCGGTCTATGGCAAGTTACTGGCGGAGCCGACCGCCGCGCTCATCGTCGGCCTCGCCGGCGATTATGACGCGCTCCTCGCGCCCGCGACCGCAAACGGGAAGAACATCATGCCGCGCGTCGCCGCGCTTCTAGACGTGATGCAGATTTCCGACGTCATCTCAATTGATGGGGCCGATACCTTCGTTCGGCCGATTTACGCCGGCAACGCGATCTCAACCGTCCAGTCGACAGACGCAAAGAAGGTCGTCACGGTGCGCACTGCGTCGTTCAAGGCCGCCGAGATGACCGGTTCGGCGTCCGTGGAGACGATCGCCGCCGGCGACAAACCGGGCGTGTCGGAATTTGTCGGCGAAGAGCTGACGAAATCGGACCGGCCGGAGCTGTCCTCTGCGAAGATCGTCGTTTCCGGCGGCCGCGCCCTCGGCTCGTCGGAGGCGTTCGAGGAATACATCTATCCGCTCGCGGACAAGCTCGGCGCCGCGATCGGCGCGAGCCGCGCCGCGGTTGACGCGGGCTACATGCCGAATGACTATCAGGTCGGCCAGACCGGCAAGGTCGTCGCGCCGGAGCTTTACATCGCCGTCGGCATCTCCGGGGCGATCCAGCATCTCGCCGGCATGAAGGATTCAAAGGTGATCGTCGCCATCAACAAGGACGAAGAAGCGCCGATATTCCAGGTGGCCGACTACGGGCTTGTCGCCGATCTCTTCAAGGCGCTGCCCGAATTGCAGTCGGCGCTTTAGACGGACACGGCAAGCCGAAGGCGCACGATCATCCGCGTACGCCAACGCGAACGCGTTTCCGTCTAATCAGGCGCGCTCGGCTGCGGATCGACCGCCAGTCCTTGTAGAGCTGGTTCGCCCTGGAGCGCCGCCGCGAGCGCGGCGAGGCGGAGATAGGAGGCAAGGCCGCGTACGGGGCCTTCCGCCACTCTTTCCGCATCGAGCCTGGCGACGAACCGGGCGAGGCTCTCGCCCCGCGCCGTCGCCATCGCCTCAACAACACGCCAGTATTCCGCCTCCAGAGCAATGCTGGTGCGGTGGCCGTCGATGGCGATGGATCGCTTGATCATCGCCAAGACCTATCACGGAGCGGCGCGTTAGACACGCGCCGCCGCCCGCCTTACATGTGGCGCGCCCATTCGTCGATGCCATGGCTGCGGATCTTGGCTGCGGCGAGGTTGACGCCGTCGATGACGCCCGCCATGTGCGACACGGCCTCGCCGTCGCATTCGGCGATGTCTGCGCCGAGGGCGTTGTAGAGGCCTTCGATGTCGACCTTGTGGGCGAACAGGAATTGCGCCAGCACAAGGCGCAACTGGCTAGGCGATTTGGTCTCGGACATAGTGTTAACCCCGAACTCTTTCTAAAACAGGCCAGCCGCCCTGGTTGCGCGACGTCGCCCTAGACGCAGACGACTAAGCAAAAAGAAGACCAAGTCGTCGACCGGAACGCTGCGGCGCCGAACGCGTCGCTCAATGGCCAATCGCCATCGCCCGCAACAGCGCCAGACGCTTGCCCACAGGCCATCGCTGGTCGCCATCTTTTTTAAGGTACCCTTTCGACAGCGCAACGAAAAGGAAAGGCGCGGGATCAAGTCCTTGCGCGGACGGCGCAGATGCGTCGGCAGGCCGATCAGGCGCCGCTTCCAGCGCGCTCTTGATGCCCGGCCACGCCGCCGGCGCAAGCGCCTTCCCCCAGCGCGCGGCCGCGTACCGGCCGATCCGCTTGCGGATGAGGGCGAGCGCCGACGCCGGCGCGTCGGGCGGGGCCGCCAGCAGTAGCGACGATTCGGCCGCCTCAATGGCGACAATGAAATCGTCAGGCGTCGCGAACGGATCTGGGTAAAGAAGTCGCGCTCGGGCGTCGATCGCCGTTTCGAGAGTCGCGCGCGCCGCTGCGGTGACCAGCCCGGCGCCGGCGAGCGCCTCCAGGGTCGGATGGCCCACTCGCGGCGGTCCGCCCGACGCCAGTTCGTCCAGCCGTTCGCGCCACCATTGCAGGCGGATCTCGCCTATCGGCGGTTCGCTCACCGCCTCCGGCACGCGCCGCAGTTCAAGCGCCAACGCGTAGGCGGCCGCGACGCGGGGGCGATCCGCCTCTTCGACATAGCCAAGCGTCAATTGAAGGTCTTCGTCCGAGTTTAGGATGTCCGAGTTGACGACGTCCGACCGCGCGCCCGAAGGCGGGCCTGCCCCTTTCCGGCGCGCGCCGGCGGGATCGTCCTTCATGTTTGGCGCGACCTGAGGCGCCGCCTGGGGCGCGGACGCGCGCCGCCGGGACGAACGAACCGGGTCAGCGGCAAAGAGGTTCGTCGATCGGACGCCAGGACGACATCTCAGCTCTGACCGCAGGCGGCAAGGCGCGCCACGCTTCTTCAAGCTCGCTGCGCGCCGCCTTTATCTCGGCCCTGATCGTCGGATACTGGTCCGCCTTCCACTCAGGCAAAGCGTCCGCGTCAATGAGCTTCACCTCAATCAGCGCCTCGGCCTGATCGAGCGCGTATTGCGACTTCGCAAGCTGCCGCGGATAGCCCTGCCCGCGCAGAAACATGGTGGCGAGATTAAAGTACGACACAGGGTCCTCAGCTTCCGTCGCGGCGCGGCACACCATGTCGCGCACCTCGCGATGCGACGCCCACCGGGTCGGGACGTGGCCCTCCTCCCGCTGCGCCTTTGCGACGGCCTCTATCGTAGAGGGTCCATAGTCATTGTCCGGACCATTAACGAACTCCATGAAACCCAGCGCCTCAAGCGCATACTGGGTGGCAATGGTGACCGATGGGCCGGCGAAATTCGCGCGGCGCATTTCACTGGGGGCGATATCGGCTGCTTCAAGGCCGGCCGCAACGAGCAGCAGGTCGCGAGCCTTTTCCGCATCAGCCGCATCAGCGTCGGCCATTCCTAAATCGCCGGCCGCGGCCGCGTCATCTTCGGCGGGAGGCGCGAACTCAACCGTCTGGAGGGTGCGAAGTTCGCCGAGCCGCGCGAGCGCCGCCTCCGCCTCAAGCGCCTCAAGACGCGAGGGTTCGAACCGCTTCAGCCATTCAAGCTGATACTGGTACTGAGCAAGTTCCTTTCCGGACAGATCCGCTGCGCGGGTTTCCGCTTCCTCGCGGAAGGACCAGTCCGACCGCTCCGAGGAGCCATAAACGACGCCGCCCCGCGACCATTCGCGGTCCCAGGCGTCGGCGGCGGCGGCCCAGGCGGCGGCGATGAACGAGGCCGGCGCGTTGAGATGCTTGCAGCTCGAAAGAGAGGCGAGGCGCACCTGGCCGCGCGCGCCGAAACGGGAAAGCTCCTCAGCGATCTCCGCGCGCGCGAAATCGAACTCGGTCGGCGTCGCGAGCTTGTTGAGACGCTTGAGGCGCTTCATCAGCTCCTTCGTCTTGTGCTCACGATACTCCACGAACCGGCGCTCTTTCCGGCTGAGGCTCTCGTCCTGATCAATCTCATGGAACCTCCGGAACGAGATGTCGCCCTTGGCCTTGAGCCGGCGGCTGCGGCGATCGCGCGCGCCGATATCATCCGCGCCGGTGGCGTCGCAGGCCGCGAGCGTTACCCATTTCAGCGCGTAGGCCGTCTGGGCCGGGGTCAAGTCGCGGGAGCCTTCCGGCAGCGCGCATTGCGCCACGGCGAATTGCGCATGGGGGTCGCCGGCGAGCGCCGCCCACTCAAGCATCAAATGTTCTTCAAGGGAGTATTGCTCAGCGCAGGGCGCCTCATCCCCTGCAAGCGCGCCGGTGGCGGCGGCCAGCGCCGCGAGCGCGCCGATGGCAAAACGAAGAGACGCTCCCCTCATCGCTCAAACTCCCAGTCAGTCAGCCCAGTTCAACCCCGGCGGTCGCCAAACCCCCGACCCTACGGCGCGAGAGGTTAACGGCCCGGAAGCCAAAGCGGTAGACCACTGAGGTCAACAAATCGCGGATTCGCGGCCGCCTGCATCCATTAAATTTCTGATCGCAACCAGCCGGAACGCCACGAAACTTGGATTGCGAAGGCGTTCCGCGGCGTTTACGGCGTCGCGGCGGCCGGCGTCGCCGTGGACCAATCGCGCTTCACGCCCGTCGCCAACAGCAGCGGCGCGGCGACAAACACGGACGAATAAGTGCCGATAAGGACGCCCCAGATCATCGCGAAGGTGAAGCCTCTCAGCACCTCCCCGCCGAGGAGATAGAGCGAGCCGAGCGCGATAAGGGTCGTCAGCGAGGTCATGACCGTCCGCGACAGGGTCTCGTTAATGGAGAGATCAATAAGCGCCGGCAGTTCTTTCTTCTTATATTTCCGCAGGTTCTCCCGCACGCGGTCATAGACGACCACGGTGTCGTTCATGGAATAGCCGACGATGGTCAGGATCGCGGCGATGATCGACAGCGTGAAGTCAAGCTGCGTCACAGCGAACATGCCGAGCGTGATGATGACGTCATGGACAAGCGCGATGATCGCGCCGATCGAAAACTGCCATTCGAAGCGAAACCAGATATAGGCGAGCATCATGCCGATCGCGAGCACGACGGCGATAACGCCTTTTTGGATGAGTTCGCCGGACACGGTCGGTCCCACAACTTCCTCGCGGGGAAAATCGACGCCGTCGCCTAGAAGCTCGGCAAGCGCGTCCTTGACCTTCACGAGCGCCGCAAACTGCGCCGCCTCGCCGTCGGCTTCTTCGCTCGCCGCCTGCTGTTCGATGAAGACGACAACGCCGCCGCCCTCGCCGGTGGAATCCGCGATCGCCTGGACCTTGGCCTCGCCAAGGCCGAGCGCGCTGACGGTCCGCCGCACCTGTCCGAGATCGATCGGTTCATCGTCGGACACCTCAAGCGTCACGCCGCCGCGAAAGTCGACGCCGAAATTTAGGCCGACGGTTGAGACAGCCACGATCGACGCGACGACCAGCAGCGCCGACGCCACCGCCGCCACCAGCCGCATCGACGTGAACGGTATTGCGGTTCGTTCCGGAACGAGTTTCAAGAGCGCCATTTCGCGCCTTTCTCCAGATCTCCATCGCCCGCCCGCGCGAACGTCCGGCGGCGCAACTCAAAGGCCGGCCTTATGTTGCAGGGGCTATGGTCAAATGATTGGGTCAATTTGAGCGCGGGCGTCCTTTAAAGAGCGATCGCCTTGGGCCTCGAGCCGAGGAGGTAAGAGCCGGCTAGGAGGCGCGTCAGCACGAACGCGGTGAAGACGGACGTGACGACGCCGACGGCGAGGGTTACGGCGAAGCCGCGCACCGGTCCAGCGCCAAGCTGGAACATGATGAGCGCGGCTAGGAAGGTCGTCACATTGGCGTCAAGAATAGCAGACCACGCTTTGCGATAGCCTGTCTCGACGGCGACGATCGGGGACTTGCCGCCGGACAGCTCCTCGCGGATGCGCTCAAAAATAAGGACATTGGCGTCGACCGCCATGCCGATCGTCAAGACGATGCCGGCGATTCCAGGCAGCGTCAGGGTCGAGCCGAAAAGCGACAACGCTCCGGCGATCAGCACGACATTGGCGAGGAGCGCCAGGTCGGCGTAGACGCCGAAGCGGCCATAACTCACCACCATATAGATGATGACGCCGATAAATCCGACGATGAGCGCGATCGCCCCAGCGCGCACCGAATCCGCGCCGAGCTCGGCGCCCACCGAGCGCTGCTCGATGGTCGTCAGCGTCGCCGGAAGCGCGCCGGAGCGAATAAGCGTCGCCGTGCGCGAGACCTCCTCCGGCGTGAACTGGCCCGTGATGCGGCCCGAACCGCCGGTGATCGGCGACTGGATTCGCGGCGCGGAGATGATCTCGCCGTCAAGGACGATGGCGAAAAGCTCGCCCACATTCTCGCGGGTGAAATCGCCGAAACGGCGCGCGCCGCGCCCATCGAACTGGAACGAGATCTGAAAGCCGCCGTCCGGGTTCGGTTCGGCGCTCGCATTCTCCACCATGTCGCCGGTGACCTCAGGCTCCTCATAGACGACTAGCGAGCCCGGCCCTTCATATTCCGCAAACGGAAAGACGGCGCGGCCTGGCGGCAGAGCGCCGGCCTCCGCCTCCTGCGGGCTGATCGAACGGTCCACATGGTGGAAGTTCAGCTGGCCGGTGCGGTTAATCAGCGCCTTCAGGCGCTCGGGGTCATTGTCCCCCGGCGCCTGGACGATGATCCGGTCGGTCCCTTGCGGCTGGATGGCGACTTCCTTGTTGCCGACAGGGTCGATGCGCCTGCGGACGACCTCGATGGAATCCTTCACCGCCTCGTCGCCGTAATAGCGCTTCGCCTCCGCCGTCATCCCCACGTCGATACGCGGCCCCGTCACCTCCACCGTATAGGGCCGAAGGACAGGACCGACGGCGATCCCGCCCTGGCGCGTGAGGTCGCGGACGCGGTCCGCGGCGTCCTCAACCTGCGCCTCGTCGCGCACGCGCAAGCTGACGGTCGTCGTCTCGGCGTCATAAGTCGGCAGCGACTCAAGCGCGATGCGCGGCCGGTCGCCCCGCGGACGCATCTCCCGCTGTAGTTCGCGCCGAAGCCCCGCCATGCGGTTATCGATCACCTCATCGGTCTCGACCTTCAAAAGGAGATAGGAGCCGCCGCGCAGGTCGAGTCCGAGATTGACCCGCGTCTTCGGCACGAAGCCCGGCATCGACGCAGATTGATCCTCGGACAGGAAATTCGGGAACGCGAAAAGAGCGCCGAAAAAAAGGAGCAACGCAATGCCGCCCACCTGCCAGCGATTGAACTGAAGCATTCACGAGCCTCCCTTGCCGACGCCGCCCTTACGCCGCGCGGGCGTCAGCCGTCATTGGCCGCCGGCGCGGTCTTGGTGACGACATTGGACAGCGTCGACTTCACGACCTTGATCGCGACGCCGTCGGCGATGTCGACCATGACATTCTCGTCGTCGAGCACTTTGGACACCTTGCCGTGCACGCCGCCGGCGGTGACCACCTGATCGCCGCGCTTCACGGCGGCGACCATCTCCATGTGCTTCTTGCGCGCCTGGGCCTGGGGCCTGATGAGCAGGAAGTAGAATACAACGAACAGGAACACGAGCGGCGCAAGTTGCAGAAGCGGGCTAGGCGCCTGGGGCGCGGCGGCGCCGGCCTGCGCGTAGGCGGTTGAAATCAGCATGGGCTCTAGGGGACTCCCGATAAAATTCCGGCGGGCCGCGCGCAAAGGCGCGGCCGGGCGCGGCGGAATATAGACGCGGATCAGCGTGTTGCAATGATCGGCGGCGGGGCGGCCGCGCTGGCTAACCTCGCCGTGCGGCCCCTGATTTCGTTCGGCTGGTCGATTTGCGCGCGCGCCACAGGGATTTATGCGCTAGCTGAGAAACTGCGGGGACCCTCGTTCGGAGCAGTTCGGCGTCATGAAATCCGTTTTCCAGCCCTTAGCCGGCATTCTCGCCGCAGCGTCCCTCGCCGCATGCGCGGGCTCTTCGCCCGAAGAGGTTGCGGCCGACCTCGCGGTGGGCTCGGCCTGCGGGGCGTGGGAGAACGCCTGTCGGCGCGAGTGCGACGCCACCCTGGGCGGCGACAGCGACTATTCCAGGTACAGCGCCTGCCTCGACAGATGCGGGAGTTCGCCCGGAAAGGCCTGCCGGCCTTAACCAGGCCCCGCCGCAGCCGTCTCATAAGCGATGAGCGCGCGTTTGCGCGCAGCGCCCCAACGATAGTTATGGATCGCCCCGGATGCGCGGATGACCCGGTGGCAGGGGATTAGCAACGAGATAGCGTTCGCGCCGACCGCCGCGCCGACGGCCCGGGACGCGCTTTTCTTGCCGATCGCTTCAGCCACATGGCCATAGGTGGCGAACCGGCCCTTAGGGATGCGCAAGAGCGCCTCCCAGACTTTCAACTGGAAATTCGTGCCCTGCACGTGCAGCCGCAGCGGATCGCCGCCGCGCGCGCCCGAGGCGAAGGCGAAGGCCTGCGCGGCCAGCGGCGCGATGAAGTCCGCGTCAGGCTCGAACGCAGCGGCGGGCCAGTCGGCCTTCATCTCCGCGATCGAGCGCTGAAGCCCGTCGCAGGACGGAAAGCTGAGCCAGCAGACGCCCTTGTCCGTAGCGCCGATCAGGGTTTCGCCGAACGGCCCGGCGGCGGTGGCGTAGCGGATCGTTTCGCCTTCGCCCTTGCGGCGAAAGGCGCCCGGGGTCATCGCTTCTGCGACGAGGAAAAGGTCATGCAGACGCGACGGGCCGGAGAGGCCCGCCGCAAGCGCCGCGTCGAGGACCGCGCCGCCCTCCACAAGCGCGCGGCGGGCGTCCGCGGCGGCGAGGTGCTGCAGGAACCGCTTCGGCGACAGCCCGGCCCCCGCCTTGAAAACCCGCTGAAAATGCGCGGGGCTCAGCCCCACATGGGCGGCGACGTCGTCAAGGCTCGGCTGCTCCTCCCGGCGGGCGACGAGGTAGTCCACCGCCGCGGCCACCGGCTCATAAGCGTCGAGCCGCGGCTCCGGCCCCGCAAAACGCACCGTCGGGGCCGCAGCGACCGCGGGCGACGCCCCGCCGGGAGTGGAAACGTCTTGATAAGTCATGGTCATGCCGGCCGGGCCCTCCCTCTGGCGTTTCTCCATGCGCAATAGGCTCTTAGCGGGCGCGCGCCCACCCGATTCCTGCGCCCGCCGAACGGCGCGTCGAAGGCCGCCTCGCCGCCTCGCAATTCATTTTTCGCGGCTTTACCCGGCCTTAACCCTACCAAAGACCTAATGGGGCGAGGAAGAATTGAAACACGCCCGAGGGAGACTTCGATGGAAGACCTCAGCTACATCGTCGGCCTTGGCTTCTCCGGCGCCGACGTCTACCGCGCCCTCATCATCGCCTTCTTCATGGCGATGCTGTTCGCCCCGCAGCACTCCATGTGGAAGCTCGGCGTCGCGGCCCTTTTCATCGACAAGCTCGTCTGGCCGCTGACCACCCAGGCGATCGCCGGCGCCGGCCTTGAGGAAGTCACCGGCTCGATGGAAGGCATCGCAGCGACATTTGTCGACGACCTTGGCGTCTATGTCGTCCGGTATTTCGGGCTTACCGTGCTGATTGGCATGTTCTCTGAATTCCGCACGCGGCTGCATCAGATCGCGCCGCCGAAAAAGGTCGCGGCCTGACGCGACGTTCCTTTCGATCGACTTTTGCGCTGTCGACTGAGGAAAACGCTCCGGCTCCGGCCGGGGCGTTTTTTGTCAGCCGCGGGACTTGCGGCTCGACCTCACAATTTCTCGCCCGGCAAGGCGGCGGCCTGACGAACCCAGTCGGCGAATTGCGATTCGTCAAACGGCTTGGCTTCAAAAACGTGGAAGTACCGAACTTTTTCGTGCTTGGACGGCTCAGGAGGCGGCGGCGTCAACGATGCGCCGTCAAAAAACGCGACCTTTATATACTTCGTAAAGCAGTGGTAGCTCGCGAACCAACCTTCGCGATCCGCCGCGCCGTAAAACGGCGAGTTCCATTTGACCGCTTTGCGAACGTCGGGAACAACGTCGCAGATGATTTCGTCAAGCAACCGGCCAACGTCAGACTTCCAGCCCGGCATTGCGGCGATATACGACTGGACCGGAGCATCTCCATCGGCCTTCGGGATCTGCGGGTTGCCGCCGGAAAGGAGCTTCGGCTTGTTGTCGTTTGACTTCGCCGGCATTGCGCAATCATCCCTTGACCAACGAAGAGGTCAGACCCGCCCGAACGCCACCACCGCATTTAAGCCGCCGAACGCGAAGGAGTTCGAGATCGCGAGGTTGACCGGCCGCTCGCGCGCTTCGTTCGGCGTCACATCAAGATCGCATTCAGGGTCTGGCTCGTCATAATTGATCGTAGGCGGAATGACGCCCGTCTGAAGCGCCTTGATCGACATGACGGATTCAACGCCGCCGGCCGCGCCCAGAAGGTGCCCGTGCATCGCCTTGGTCGACGACACCGAAATCCTGTCCGCCTCGGCGCCCAGCGTTTCGCGGATCGCCTTCGTTTCGGTCGGATCGTTCATCAACGTGCCGGTGCCGTGGGCGTTGACGTAAATCCGCTCGCCCGCCGGCAGTCGGACGCCCTCAAGCGCGGCCTTCATGGCGCCGGCCGCGCCTTCCACGGCGGGGTTGATCATGTCCTTGCCGTCGGCGTTCATGCCGAAGCCGACAATCTCGGCATGGATTTCCGCGCCGCGCGCCTTCGCCCGCTCGTACTCCTCCAGCACCAGGACGCCCGCGCCTTCGCCGATGATGAGCCCTTTGCGGTTCTTCGAGAACGGCCGGCAGAATTCGTCCGACAGGATGTGCATTTGCTTCCAGGCGTGCAGCGCGCCCTTGTTGATGATCGCTTCGGAGGCGCCGGCGACCGCCGCGTCGCTCGTCCCGGCGCGGATGAGGTCCGCCGCGACGCCGATCGCGTGGGCGCCCGATGCGCAGGCGGAGGAAATCGCGAACGCCGGCCCGCGCAAGCCATAGCGGATCGACAGGTGGCTCGCCGCGGCATTCGGAATGAGGCGGAGGATCGTCAAAGGATGCGGCCGCTTTTCGAAGCACAGCATGCTGATATAGGTGTCCTCCAGCGAGGACTGGCCGCCGATCCCGGTGCCCATGATTGTCGCCGTCCGGCCGCCGAGGTCGCCCTCGGCGAAGTCGAGCCCAGACGCGGCGACCGCCTGGTCGGCGGCGAAGGCGGCGAATTTCGAAAAGTCGTCGGCGCGGCCGAGATCGCGGCCGAGCTCTTTGGCGAACGGCTCAAACCCGTCCATCTGCGCCACGGGCACGGTGATCTGCGACCCGTCATTCGCCTTGATCGTGCGGATCTCGGTGCCGCAGACGCCATTGACGGCGTTCGACCAGAATTCGTCGACGCTCTTGCCGGTCGCGCAAACAGCGCCCATGCCGGTAACGACAACCCGGCGTCCGCCCCTGTTCGCGTCAACCACGCTCAAACCGCCGCTCCCTTGGGCTCGCCAGCCCTATGACTGGCCGCTCATGTCTTTGACGGCGTCGATAAGATCGCCGACGGTCTTCATGTTGGCGAGGGGGTTTTCATTGGCGTTGAACGGCACCTCGATGCCGAGCTTTTCTTCGACCTCATAGATGATCTCCACCACGGCGAAGCTGTCTATCCCAAGATCGGTGATCGCAGTCTCGCGGGTCGGGTCGCCGGTGAGGCCGACGGCGTTCTCCTTGATGATCTCCAACAGCGCGCTTTCGATTTCCGCCACGTGCACGACTCCCATCTGTTGCATCTTCCCCCAAGCTGCACGCCGCTAGCGCCGCCGCCCCGAGGGCCGCCGCTTGGCTCTCTTGAAACAAGCGCTTAGCGCGTCCTGCGGCTTTTGAAAACGGCGCCTCGCGCGAGCCGCAGGACGACGAACCGCTGACTAGTCGCGAAAGTTCTTGAATTGCAGCGGTTGCTCGATTTTCAGGCCCTTCACGAATGCGATCACGTCCTGGAGATCGTCGCGCTTTTTGCCGGTGATCCTCAGCTCCTCGCCCTGGATCGCCGCCTGAACCTTGAATTTCGCGCCCTTGATCTCCTTGACGATCTTTTTCGCCGTCTCCTTGTCGATTCCCTGACGCAGCAAGACCTGCTGGCGCACTGACTGGCCCGCCGCCTGCTCGACTTTCTGATAGTCGAGGGAGCCCGGCTCAATCCCGCGCTTCTGCATATTGCCCTGCAGGATTTCATGCATCTGGCGCAGCTTCATGTCGTCGTCGGCGTTGATGGTGATGACGGCGTCCTTCATCTCCACAGTCGATTTCGAGCCCTTGAAGTCAAACCGGGTTCCGATCTCGCGCATCACGTTCTGGACGGCGTTGTCGGCTTCGGCGACCTCGACCTCCGAGACGATGTCGAATGACGGCATGGCGCGGCTCCTCTATCTCTCAGGTCTTGGGCGACGGCGCATAGGCGCTGACGAATTCCGGCGGCATGCGGGTCGGCCGGCCGCCCGCCAACTCAATGCACACCATGTGGGACGATCCGCGGAAGAGAACAACGCCGTCCGCGGCGCGGCGGAACTCATACGCCCGCTCAATCCTGACCCGGCCGTCATTGGCGGCGATCCAGGTGGCCGCCGCGATTTCCTCCCCGACAAGAGCCGGCTTCAGATACTGAAAATCATGGCGGTGGACGACGACCCCTGCGCCAATCCGGCGATAGGCGGCGAAGTCAAGCCCGACCGCCTTTGAGTGCGCCCAGGCGATGTCCATCGCCCAGGCGACATAGCGCACATTATTCGCGTGGCCGAACTCGTCGATGTCGTCCGCCGCAACCGTCAGAGAGCGGACGAACGGGTCGACGACGGGCCAATGGAAATCAGCCTTACTCATCGCTGCGCCGCTCCGCGATCCATGCCGCAACGCGCCCCAGCGTCTCCTGCATATGAGAGCGCCCCTCACCGTCAACCATGCCATGGTCGCGATCGGCCAACTCCCAATAGGTCAGTCTGCCTTCTTCGCCGGCGGCGACGAAGGCGTCGCGAGCCTTCCGCGCTGCCGCCGCCGGGGCGAATTGGTCATCGACGCCCTGCACAAGCAGGACGGGCCCATCGCCCTTGAGCAAATCATCGCTCAGCCTGCGATCCATTATATCCGCCCACCACCTTATGGAGTTCCCGAACGCATCGCCGTCCCTGTCAGGATTGGCGCGGATTTCGTCCAGCATCACGGCGATGCCCTGTTGCGCATCCGGCGGCGCCGTAATGGGCAGCATTTCAGCAAGCGTCATCCCAACGCCCGTTGAAAACACCGCCACACTGTCGATTCCTTCCAACCGTCCGCTGAGGATAGAAACAACGGCGCCGCCTTCCGAACCGCCGAACAACGCTAACCGCCCGTTCCATAGCTTTCTTGATTTCAAGTCGGCAAGCACGGCCTCAATATCCGCAACACGCTGGCTGACCGTATGGCCTCGGCGAAACGCGTCGCTGCAGGCGGAAGTGTCGCCTACGCCGCGCGCCTCGTCGTCCGGCGCAACGCCGTATTTCTCCACCGTCAACGCCGCGTAGCCGGTCGCAAGCGCGGCCAGCGTCACAACCGCTTCACTTGATCGCGCCGGCGCGCACCCCGATCCCTGTCCAATATACAGGATCGGACGCGCGCCTTGGGCCGGCCCATTCAGGGTCCAGTAGATTGATGGGCCGCCATCGCGCGACGTCGTCTCCGACACTACGTCGCGATCGTCCGCAAGCGCTGTCAACGGCGAGACGCCGAACACGACGCCGACCGCCAAGATCAGCCTCAAGAGCATTCTTGTCTTCCCTTTGCTGCAAAGCCCGCCCGGCGGCGCTGGAGGCGGCGTTCCGCCTCTTCGATGAGGCCAGAGGGAAAATGCCCTCTGTGTGGGAGCATGATTTCACGCATCCCGCGGCGCCCAGCTCGTCATTGACAAGTTGAAATGAAATTCGGTTTTCAATGGCGGCGTGCGCCTGTCAGCAGTAAGCGAGACTTGCGCCGCGAGGAGAACGATAGCGTCCATGATCGACCCATTACTGCTCACCTGCCCAAGGGTCTACACCTATGCTGGCGACAGGGCGTTGACGACCGCAAGCGGTTTTCTGTTCGAACGCGCCGGACAGCTCTTTCTGATCACGGCCCGACATGTCGTATCCGACCCGCAGAACGGCCATGAACCCGACCGGATCGGCCTCGCCATCCATACCTCCGAAACCAACGTCGCCGAGACCGCATTGGTATTCGTGCCGCTGTTGGCCGACGGCGGCGCCGCGCTGTGGCGCGGGGCGGTGGACGACGCCGGGGGCGTTGACGTCGCCGCCATTGAGATCGATGCGGCCTTGCTACCGGAAACGGCGCGATACGCGACGTTCACGCCTGCGCATCTTGTTGCGCCGGGAGAAATAGTGGCGATCGGAACAAGTTTGCTCACCGTCGGCTACCCGATGGCGTTCGAAGACGCGCTTCACAAACTGCCTGTCGCCCGGCAGGGAAGCCTTGCTTCGTCATTTGGCCTGCGCTTCGGCGGCCAGGGATATTTCCTCGTCGATTCGCGAACCCACCGCGGCGTCAGCGGCGCGCCGGTGGCGATAAGCGCAGGGGAGGGTTTCGCTCCGCAAGAGCCAAACGCCGTGCGAAGCTGGCGCCTGCTCGGCGTCCATTCGGCGCGGCTCGATTCGCCCACGCGCGATCCCGCCCAGGACGAAGCGCTCGGGCTCAACACGGTGTGGTACGCCGACGTCGTCATGACCCTGACGGATTGACTTTCCCCGCAAAAAAACCGAGCGCGTCGGACGGCCATGTAAGCCGGGTTCTGTCTCTCCAGCGCAGCCCCGAAGGACATACGCCCTCCTTATGAGAGGAGGAGAGGACGGCCATCCATCTGGGACCGCCCTTACGGGCGGCCTCTAGCAACCTACCCGGACGACTGGGGTCGAAGACGCCCCCGGATCGGCCCCGAAAGGCCTCCCCGCGCCGTCCCTATTCGGTCTTGCTCCAGGCGGGGCTTGCCATGCCCGTCCCATCGCTGGTCCGGCGGTGCGCTCTTACCGCACCTTTTCACCCTTACCCTCAATCCGTCGCCGAACCGAAGGCGGTCTGTTTTCTGCGGCGCTTTCCCTCGACTAACGGGTTCTTGCGACCCCGCCGCCGGCCGGGCGTTACCCGGCGCCTCGTCTCCGTGGAGCCCGGACTTTCCTCAAGGGGCGCGAGAAGCGCCCCCCGCGGCCGTCCGGCCATCCGACGCGGGTGGAATTTGGGCGCCGCGGGGGCGCGGGTCAAGCAAGGCTCCGACGTCCGGAGAGCGTCATTTCGGCTGACCGCTATTCAGGCAATAGGCTTCAGAACGAGCGCGTGAGGGAAGTAACGGCATAGCGCCGGCGACGCGATGCAAGCGTTTTCCTTGAGCCGCGCGGCCGGTTTACAAGCGCGCGGGCGTCCGGTCTTCGCGCCGGCGTCCGTATGGCTATTCGTCGGCGTCGTCGTCGCCGTCTTCACCATCGGCTTCAGCGGCAGCGGCATCGCCTTCATCCGCATCATCGGACGTCGCCGCCTCTTCCTCGTCCCGCGGCGCATTTTCAAGCTCAGCAAGCTGCGCGCGAGCCTCCTCGATGCGCTGCTCGAAGGCGCCGCAGTCCTCACCGCCCTGCAGCCGGCACACCTGAAGCTGCGTGCGCAGACGTTCGATATTGTCCCTAACGGCCTGAATGCGCTGCTGACGCTCAAGCTCGTCCTGCGCCTCTTCGGTCTGCGTGATAGCGTCGATGTACGAGACCCACTCGCCCGCCTGACGACGCGAGCCCTCATACCTCGTCGCATTTACGAACGACCGCCGCGCGCGCGCGCGTATCGCGCGATCGCCAGGTCCCGCCTGGCTGAATTGCGCCGTCCCAAGCAGAAGCCAGGCGTCGCCGGTTTGGCGGCGGTTCATGCCCCCCTTGTTCAGCGCCCGACGAAGGGCCCGCTCGGACTGCACATACTGCTCGTCCGCCAGCAACACCTGCCCCAGTCGATAAGAAAGCTCTCCGCGGTCGGACATTTGCGACGCTTCGCGAAGAACGGGGATCGCCCGCTTCTGTTCGCGCGACTGGCTGTAGAGCTGTGACAAGAGGATCAGGTTTTGAAGGTCGCGCTCGACGCGGCCGGCCTCAATTTCGCGTTCGAGGAGCTTAGCGCCGCGCCAGGGATTGTCGAAAAACGAATAGTAATTCACGAGCGTAACGATCTGGCCTTCCCGCTCGATGAGGCCGGCGCGGTAAGCGACCTCAAGCACCGCGAAGGCTTCCTGGTCGCGCCCGGTCTGTGAATACAGCCCCGAGAGCTGCGCCCAGTACGACTGCTGATCCGGGAAATAATTGATCATTTGCTCAAGGAGGGACGCCCGCTTGGCGCTCTCTCCCAGTTCGGAATAAATCAGGTTCAAAAGATCGTAGTCAGATTTTTTTGGATCGGAGCTTCCGCGCGCCTGAATCACTCTTTCCGCAGGCCCGACGGCGGCGCGGTAGTTCGGCGGCGAAATCTGCGTATAAGCGGCCGCCAGCAAGTAGTATGCGTTCGGATCAACCGTCCCGCCCGATTGCTGGTTTGATTGAATCCACGCGTTAAGCCCGTTGATCGCCTGTTGGTACTGCTCAAGCTGAAAATGGATCTGGGCGATGTTGTAGCGCAGCTGGTTATTGCGATCCGGCGGAAAACCGCCGCTCTGAACCGCGGCCTGGAAGTCATTGAGCGCGGCGCGGTAATTCTCCAGATTAATGTAAATCTGCCCGCGTATCTCCAAGCTTTGCGCCTTGTCATAGGCCTTGGCGCTCTGGAAGCGGCCGCCATTAATGAACTCGTTGATCTCGGCGAGCGCCTCGCGAAACTGCTCCGCCTGAATCTTTTCGAACACCGATTGAAGAACCCGGCCCGTCGCCGGTGAAAGCGTCTCCGATCGCCGACTGGACCGGCTTTCCTCGCCTTCCTCCTGGGCGGCGGCCGGCGCCGACGCGCCGACGAGAGCAACGCCCGCCCCGAGAAGGATGGCGCACCCGGTCATCAGGCTGGCAATTGGCTTCTTCAACATCTGTCGTCGCCCTACGCTATATTCTGTCTCCGGCGCCGTCGGCGCGGCAAACACCTATTCAGCAAGCTCGAAGGTTATGGCCGTCTGCACGCCACGGCGCGGCTGCGCGGCGTTGTCGACGATCTTCGGCTGATATTTCCAACGCTCCACCGAACGAACGGCGGCTCGATTGAGACAGGAATTCGTTGAGTCGATGACCCGCACATTTGTCACCGCGCCATCCGGCGTCACGTCAAACTCGACGAACACCGTCTCCCTCGCCTTTGCCCGCGACATGCAGCGCTCAGGATACTGAGGCGGAATGCGGACCAGCGGCTGGGCGTCCCTGTCCGGGTTGAAGCCGGTGCCGATATTGAGGTTGGCATTCAGTTCCGGCACGGCCGCCTGGACGCCGTCGAGCGCCGGCCGGTTGGACGGGTCGGTGACGGCGGGCGGCGGCGGCGGCGGCGTGTCAAGCGTCGGCCGCTTAATGTCCTGGTTCAGATTATTTATATCCGTGTCCTGCATTTGCGCCGTGATGTCGATGTTTATCGCGGCTTTTTCATCTTCAATCCGCGTTTCACCGGTAATCGCGAACTTCATGAACAGAAAAAGGAATATCGTCACCGCGGCGGCGCCGGGCAGCCCGATCAGAAGTCGAAAAACCGATCCCATGATACGCTCCTGACCCTACGAGTCTTCCGTCGAAACGGCGATTTCCGAAACGCCGGCGGCGCGGATCTGATTGGCGACTTCGACAAGATATCGCGTGTCCGCGGCGGCATCGACCTGGATTGCGGCCGTGCCCTTCGGGTTTTCGCGCTTAAGCGCCTCGACGGCGAGCCGCACCTGATCGAGCTCGACCTCGTCCTTGTTGATCCAGATCTCGTTTTCGGCGGTGATCGCCACCAGAATGGAGGCTAGCTTTCGCTGGGTCGCGGTCTGCGCCTCCGGACGCTCAATCTCGACGCCCGGCTCCTTCACGAATGTCGACGTCACGATAAAGAAGATCAGCATGATGAAGACGATGTCGAGGAGCGGCGTCACATTGACGTCTTCCTCGTCTCCGCCTCCGCTTCCGTACCGTGATCTCGGCATGTCGTCGCTCCGCTACTTGGTCGCGGCACAAACTCAGGCCGCTGAGACGCCGGTCCGCCGGCTTGCATGCATTGTCCGCCTACCGCCTACGCGCGTGGCGCGGACGGCGTTGCGATCATTCGGCGCCCTGCTGAAGCGCGATTGACACGGCCGCGGCGTTGCCGGCGTAGGCCTGGTCCATCACCGTCACGGAAACGCCTGCTTCCGCCTCCGGCGCCGCATTCACCAGAACGACGCCCTGGGGTTCGCGCGCGATGAACTCCTCCACCACCGGCGTCACTGACAAGGGATCGATGACCCTCACATTATTGACGCGCACAAGGCCATCTTCCTGAACCGACAGAAGAAGCGCCGGGGGCGGCTGCGTCTCGGGCTCTTCAGGGGTGTCTTCAGGCGTACGCACGTCTATGCCTTCTTCGCGCAGAAACGTCGCCGTCACGATGAAGAAGATCAGCATGATGAAGACGATATCGAGGAGCGGCGTCACATTGACGTCCGCCGCTTCATCCTGGCGCGTGCCGCGTCGGCGCATCGACATGGGCGTAACCTCCGTTACTCGCCGAAGGTCAGGTCGTCGCCAAGCGACGCGACCGCCTTTTTCACCGACTGTTCAAAGCCGTTGATGAAGATGAGGCCCGACAGGGAGGCAACGAGGCCCGCCATGGTCGGGATCGTCGCGCGCGTAATGCCGGCCGCCATGAGGCGGGCGTTCGATGAGCCCGTCACGGCCATCACGTCAAAGACGAAGACCATGCCCGTCACCGTGCCTAAGAGGCCAAGCAACGGCGTCACCGCGACGAGCGCGCGGATAAGCCCATTGAACTGGCTCGCCTGTTCTTTCGCCTCGGACAGGATGCGCTCGCGCACCGCCGCGGCGTACCAGGAGCTGTGGTCGGAACGCGCCGCCCAGGCGCGCTTGGCGCGGGCGACGACGCCGCCATGTGCCAGACCCCAGTACATCAGCCGTTCGAGGATCATCGCCCACATGATGAAGGTGACGACGCCGATCGCCATCAGGACCGGCCCGCCCGCAGCGATGAACTCGCGTAGGGCGTCATAAGCGACCTGGGGGTTCAGAAATTCGAGCATCTATTCGATCTCCCGAAGAGCGGCGAGGACAGGCGCTTACGCCCGACCCTCCGCATGCTCCGCGACAATGCCGGCGGCCTGCTCTTCGAGGATCTGCGCGACCCGCTTCGAGGCGCCGCTCGCGAACGCGTGCAGCAGAAGAAGCGGTATCGCGGCGATGAGGCCGAGGACCGTCGTGACAAGCGCTTCGGAAATGCCGCCCGCCATAATCTGCGGATCGCCGGTGCCGAAGAGCGTAATCGCCTGGAAGGTGTTGATCATGCCGATGACGGTGCCGAGAAGGCCCATAAGGGGGGCGACCGCGGCAAAGACCTTGATGAGGTTTAGGCCGCCCTCAAGCCGCGGAATTTCCTTCAAGATCGCGTCGTCGAGCTTCAGCGCGACGGTGTCCACGTCTTTGGATTGCGCGGCTTCATAGGCGAGCATGACGCGGCCCAGAGGATTGCCCTTGGAGGCGCGCTGCTTGCGAACCTGCCCCTTCACGGCGGACGCGGTCATCGACAGCGTGATCCACTTATAAACGCCGAGAAGCGACCCCAGGATCGCGATAATGACGATCGCGTAGCCGACCTGGCGGCCCTGGGCGAGACGCTCAAGCGGCGACGGGGTTTCAACGACCAGGCTCAATAGCGTGCCGAGCGACGGGTCGATGACGCCCCGCGTGAAACCGGAGCCGGACGCGCGCTCCACGGCGCCCGCGAGCGCGGTGATGTTGCCGGCCGGCTGCCGGGCGAGAAACTCAAGCTGCCCCTGTCCGGCGTCATAGGTCAGGAACCTGCGGCCTGAGAACGACACGAACGGCCCGATGCGCGTGATCTCGGTGGCCTGGCTCGAGCCGTCGGCCTGCGCGACCTGCGCGGTGAATTTCGAGACATTGCCCTGTTCAGCGATCTGCTGGACGTAGGTGGTCCAAAGGAACCGCAACTGTTCTTCAGTCGGCAGCGTTTCAGTTTGCGCAACCTCCTGAAGCTCCGAGGCGCGCCCCGGGAACTGGGCGCTGATCTGAGAATTCCTGACTTCGGCGGTCAGCTCCGCCGCCGCCGAGCGCGCAGCGCCGAAGAGTTCCTGAAACTCGCCCTGCTTGTCGGCGAGTTCGGCGTCAAGCTGGGCGATCGTTTCGGCGTTGGTGTCGCGCAAACCCTCAAGCCGAACGCTCTCCGTTTCGGCCGCGGCGACCTGGCCGCGCACCCGCGCCAGTTCGGCGCGCTGATTGTTGCGGTCCGCGAGGAAGCGCTGCTCGCGCTGGCGGTTTTCCGCGCTGACTTCGGACCCTTCGCGGCGGATCGCCTGCAAAACCTGGTCAAGCGTCAATTGTTCCTGGGCGGACGCGACGCCGCCAACGGGCGCGATGACGGCGGCGATCCCGGCGGCGACCGACAGGCCGACAAGTTTCATGAACTTCATGGCATTCAGTTCCTTATTCATTCGACGTCGCCGGTTGGCTTACTGGGTCGCGACAGGCGCTTTTACGGGGATCGGCAACAGGCTGGGGGCGGTCTGCTCCTTAGCCATGCGCAGGCCGAGTTTCACGTCGGCGAGATAGGCGCCTTTCGGCAGGTCGACCCAGCCGCCGGCGTCTTTGTCAAAAATCTTCAGGACAGAATCATCGGAGGTCTTGAACACCAGCGCGACGCGCCCAATGCGCAGAAACTCGCCCGAGAGCGATTCCCCGTCGTTATCTATCACGCCGTCATAGGCGCCGATGGTGCGGCCGTACTCGTTCTCGATCTGGTAGGCCTCGACAATCAGGCGATAGCGCTGAGCGGCGGAGATGCTCGGGTTTTCCATCGCCGCAGCGAGGCGCTCCACGCGCGAGCGGCGCTCTGAAATCAAGAAAGGCAGGTCGGCGTCGACGATCCGGCCTAGTCCAGCCAGCATATCCTCCATCAGCGGCTGAACCGCCCGTTGGAGGCCCGCGACATTGTCGATGTCCGCGCGAAGCCGCTCGATCTGCGCTTCCTGGGCGGCGACGTTGCGCTGCAGCGACGCATTATAACGCTGAAGCGACTCAAGCTGCTTGAGCTGCGCCCTGTAATCATTGAGCAGAGCCGCTCTCTCGTCATCAAGCTGGTCGATCCGCTGCTGGGAGGCCTTAGCCGAATTCGCGATCTGGCGACTTTCGTTCAACGCCGGCTTGAATTGCGCCATGGCGATACCGCCCAACGCGACGCCAAGCGCCGCTGCTGACGCCATGATCTTCACACTTTTCATCATTGCCTCACCTAACGGTTTCCTTCGGCTTCAACTCTTCGCCGCATTAGACGCGCAAGGGTTTGACCCCTCGCACGCAAGAGCAATAGGCGGAATCGCAAGTGTCAAGGATACGGCTAGCGCCGGCCACCGTCGCGACGCGCAAGACCCCCGAATGCAACCCCTGGCCAATGATTGGATGAAACGAACGGCCATTGCAACGGGCCGATCGGAGATTCAGGCCACATTATGTTACTTTTTGCCGTCGAGCCGGCGTCGACCGCCGATTTCGGGCCATGGGGCGCTGCAAACAACTCGAGTTCAGTAGTCGACTTTGATTGCGGCGCGAATATTTGAAGACGCCTGCTTTAGCCGTCGCCTCGGCGAAAACGCGGCGCTCAACCAAATTGGCGTTTCCACGACAGCTTCTCTTCACGCGGATCGGTGCGAAACGCGAAAAAGGTTCGCCATCCGGACGATTTGGCTTTGTCCAACGCCCCGGCCGCTCAGCGTCGCGCCACTTCACGCGCTCAAACGCGGCATGATCGGGTAAGCGCTCCTGAGACTAGGCGCCCTCAAGGAGAGCGCTATGGCGCGTTTGAAGATGTTGGCGGGGGCAGCCAGTTAGCGGGCGCCGGAGCGCTGCGACGCCCTGTTGTTGCAGCGGTCTGAGCCCGATGGAAAGCGGGTTGGCTGGGGCGCCAGGATTCGAACCTGGGAATGGCGGTACCAAAAACCGCTGCCTTACCACTTGGCGACGCCCCAAGAAGGGCGGGGGTCTAGCGAATTCGAGGCGCCGGCGCAACGGGCCTTCATCAGGCCGGCATGCGACTGCGCACGGCTCGCGCTCGAGGCGCGCGGAGCGCGCAAACCAGGCTGGACGGGCCCCGCCTTGCAGGCGCGCGACCGCACGCAACATTTGGCAAGCAAGACTTGCCGCGAAAGCCGATGCGACCGCGCGACGATCTAGTTTCCCCACGGAGAGAAGCCGCGCCGCCTCATGGATCGCAAGCCCCCTCGCCATGGCGCCGACCCGCGCTCAACCCTCACGCAGATTGCAATGCGGACGCCTTGAGGCTATAGCCCCGGCCGACGTCGGAGTGTAGCTCAGCCTGGTAGAGCACTGTCTTCGGGAGGCAGGGGCCGGGTGTTCGAATCACCCCACTCCGACCAATACTTTCAAGGGCTTACAGCGCAAACGGTAGCCGTTGTCTCATTTTTGTCTCGCTCATTTGTACCGACCCGTTTACTAGGCTTAGTCGAAGGAACACCGGCCAGCCGAATTTTTCATACTGACTGTGACGCGATCGCCGAATCTTGGAAAGCCTAGGCGCACGAGTGGTCTTAAAGGAAGACTGTGAGACGGGACGGTCTCCGGTGTTGCAGCTTTTGTAGACGGCGACTAGGGCGGCGACGAAGCACTGGGCGGCCGTGATTTTCGCTCCTGCTGTGTTTGTTCTCATCGAGGATCTGGGAGATGGGAGTTCTCCGCCCGATGTTCTGTTTAACGCCGCTAATGCGTTGCGACCCGACAAGCCGGTCTCACGCTAAGCCACAATTTGAAGCAACAACGTCTGGTTTCCACGGCACAGGTAACAGCTTGCCGTCTTTCGCCATCCCTTTTTGCAATCATCATTACTCAAAACGCAAAAGAAATTCTGATACAAGCTGACGGGCAAACCGCCTCGGTTCGCGCCAACTGAATTTTACTATTCAGTCTCGGGGACAAACGTAAACGTGCCGCCTGGCAGATCGTCCCCGAGTTCAGTCGTCATCGACGGGACACCGCTTTCGTTTACTTCGCCTGATTCCGTTTCCACAAGGACTTTGAGTTTTCGGCAATAAGCGAGCGGCTCACCCCAACTTTCGGAACCCATTGAAAAGTCAGTCTCACTCGTTCCCTTTAGTTCGAACTGCGCGCTTGCCTTTACCACCTTTTCGAAATTTGCGTCACCGCCAAATGCACGACTGATATCGCGACTGATCTTCAACTCGATCGCATCCGCTTTTCGAAACTCCGTTACGACAGCATAGGTCCCGGGCTCTTTATCATCTACCGACAGCAACCACTCTTTTAACGGCATCCCCTCTGCGACCGCTCTGGTGAGGATCTCACTCGTATTTTCCATGGCGTCAGCTTTTTCGTTGGTTGCTTCCAACACCACGGTCGTCGCCATCGACCGATCCACATTTACGCCCAGGTTCGCCGGAACCACGCTCAGCATATTGAGCAACCCGCCCGCCGTCAGAGACCCCGTGTAAGTTCCCGCAACGCGACCCGTATCCACCCGGAAGTTCTCGTCGATTGTGTACTTGGAGTTCCAGTTCTGAAATGAATCCGTCACTCTCCCGTTTTCTGTTTCATAGATATGATAAACTCTGCCAACATTTTCTCTCGCATTTGGCGCAAAATCACAGTGAAAGCCTTTATCTATCTGCTGCGCTTCAAGAATTTCTTCCCGCTCCTTCAGCGTTTTACCAACTTGTTTCCCCGGGTTCGCTTCGCACGAACACAGGACAAGTCCAAGCGCGGTCGTCAAAAGCAGTCTCTTCATTTTAAGCCTCTCCCTGCTATTTTTTCGGAAAGTCGAAAACACCCCCCCCCCATTCTTTCCGCATACGGAAAAACGGCATGACGCTTAACAACTAATTGGCGTGATCGACGAAACTATTTACAAGTTGCGCAACTGGCTGGAGATCATACCCCCGATTTACGTCTGAGTCGAAGCCATCATTCATACTCGCGAATTTCTTTTCGCGTTGCTCAAAATCGGTTTTGTCTCTGCGCGCCCATTTTGCCTGATCCCCCTCGCAGGGCAAAGTCCGCCCCTCGAGCTCACAACCCTTGAGCACAATGCTGGGCCACGTTCCATTTGTGTGGATACCGGCGACGGTATCGGGATCCAGCAGGATCGGCGCACCTGAACTACCGCCTGTGGTGTCACATCGATGACCAAACATTACATCAGGCCTGTACGCCATATTCCATCGATTATACACTTCGGTATTTTTGATCTCTTGACCAGTATCCGGATGCGTCCAGTCTCGCTCGATCGCACAGTTGACAGTCGTGGCCTGATGACTTTGCCATTGCGCAACCAGGCCCGTTCCGTGGTGGACCATAAATACGTCATCTTTGTCATTTAACATTCCTCGCCTAATAGCGAAAAAACCACGCTCCTCTCCCTTAAATCGGGGCGGCGTCTCAATGCGGAGCAGCGCGATGTCAACCGCCTTTCGCTCCCTTACAAAGGACGTTAGGGAACCGGCTGACGTTCTAAACGGGCTTACAGTATTTCTGTCAGAAGCGGCGCCAGGATAAGGCCATCCGAGAAAGAGCACTCGCTCACATTTGACCGGACCCGACGGTGGCGGTCGCAACTCTTTGGCGTCTATCAAGACATCAAAAGCAATCTCAATTTCCCCGCACGCCCCAACATCGCCCGAACGATTAATCTTTCCACCCATTATGCAATGAGCGGCGGTCAGCAACAAATCCTTGCCGACAAGGAACCCAGTGCACGAATAAGCCGCCTGGCCCTTATACCGACTCGGGATTTCGAGGCGCGCCACCCTCTTGAATGCATCAGGCGCAAATGTCGACTTTTGTTTCAGCGTCCCGTTTGGGAAATACTCCGCGTAAATCATACTGCTTCCTGACGAAGCCTGTCTAATTGAATCCTCACATTCACCGGCTTGTACGTATGTCGTTGCATCCACTAAAGCGATTCTTGGAAGGTCAGTGTCAGCCGGTCGTTCGCCATCGTCTCTATACGTAACAATATCCAACCACGAGCCGCTTACACGATCACCGAGAATTTTTTCGCCCGACGCTAGTTCGTCAGAGGACCGCTCACTGTTGCCATCCTCGCCACGGATCAGCATTTTCACGCCTGGCCCCGGCGGTTCAAGGACTTCAAAAGCGACCCGCAGATTTTTCACCGAATCAACGTTAGGGCAGGCTACATCAGCTGAATCTTCAATGTGAAAATTTATCCGCGCCTGTCTGGTAAGGAAACGCCGACCCTCGTCCCAAAACGCGTCGTTTCGAATACTGCCTCCCGGAAACTCCCGCTCGGCTTGCGGGGCGGCCAAGGGAAAAAGCAAAGAATCACTATTCAAGGCCGAGTAATTTTCTTCAGCCCGCGCTTCGGCAAGAAGTCCGGTCCAAGACGATATGGCGGCCAAAGATGCAACCGCCAGAAGCCTCTTATTCGCTAAAAACATGAACGTCTCTCCCTGCGTATTCTCGCCCGACCCCCAACGCCAAACCTTTCCACGACATACTAATTCACGTGTGACACCTCGCACCCCGCATCCATGCTTGAAATGAAATCCCCCAATTGCGAGAATGCCAAAGTCGCTTTAATATGATTACCTGCATCGTTGAGCAGCGGGAATCCATCGATCGGCCAATAATCGGACTGTTTTTCCCCTTCTGTTTCATCTGCGTCCCACGCACCCAATTTTTCCTTTATGAATTCCTGCTGCCCTGGGTTGAGGTCATCAGGGTCAATCAGTTTCGCACCAAGAACCTGGGTAAGCCGCCCTTCATTCATCGGATCAACGAATACAAGCCGAAAACGGTTAGCACCGTCATCATCAACGCCCATCCATCGGATACGGCGAAGGTCTCTCAACATTATGAGGAAGTGACCATGCAACCAGCCCTCAGTTGTCACAGGCGATAATTCAAAAGGCTCCCACGCCCTTTGTTCCCCGTCCGCGGATTTAGGGATATAGTTTACGCCACTATTTTTTTTGGCTCTGGCAAGGGCCTCCATCGACGTCAGACGCCCGTCTTCAAAGATCAGAACTGGATATTGGGGTTTACGCTCGCCGCGGCGGCGTATCTTTCCGCGCGCCATCGATACTGCCTCGAATTCGCCAGGCTTAAAGCACTCTGCCCGACCGCTCGCGCCGTCGCGCACGCATAAATGATCTTTAGTCAGAGAAGTCGTGGGAGCCAGAGCCTTTGAAAAGTTGACGACCCCAAACTGACTCAACAGGTTTGTTTTCCAGATCTGCTCGTCGGCGTCACTTTGATCATCAAATTTTTCCGATATCAACCACTCATAGTAAGCGTCGCCGTCGAGATCGGATGTATAGAGAACACGGTCTTTAACAAGACGCCTGTAACTCTGCTGATCATAATGCCGTTCTTTAATTTGATCACTCGTGTAATCAAATTTTCTAGGCCTTTTGGGCAGCTTATCGGTCGATTCGCTGTTTCCTTTGCACGACCCATTCGTGAACTTTTCCTCATAGGCGCCTTTGAAGGCTGTCTCACCAGCTCGTTCGTAAAGTTTGGCCGCGAGGAGAGAAACGTACGGCGCAGCAAAAGACGTGCCCACACCCATCATATAGGCCCCGCCCGGCCCAGGCCCAACCAGGACACCCGGTGCCGCGACATCAAAAACAGGCCCGATATTTGAAATAAGCAACTCGTCGGGCAAATAAATACGTGGACTATTCTCTTGGATTGTCTCTTGATATTTTTGAAGTTTGTTTTTCTTCCAGTCTGTTTTCTCCTCAACGTCGGCGCTATCCTCGCCGCTAAACTCCTCGCCGCCTGACCCACCAGGATTCGGCGGTGTATAGTCCCAGCCTAATTTGCGACCGCACCCCAAGTGTCTAGGCATGTCCTGGTCGGGGTCGTCTGCAAAAAAGCGATCTTGCACTTCATACAGGTCGAGACAGTTTAGCGGAACCAGCCGCCTTTCGCCCAATTCTGGGTCACCCAGAGACACATTTGCGAGCGCCGCAACAGAAATATCAGATGGCTCGGAGGCACTTCCATTATTATTACCAAGACCCAACCCGCAACCAGGCTGCACTTTGCACTTTGCCGGGCAGTGCACGATCCGTCCGGAATTTCCCGCGGCCGCGACGATCACGCTTCTGGCAGTCACAGGCCCTGTTTCTCTTTCTTTAAGCCCTGATGAAATCCGTCCAGAAGCATCCTTATACGCATAATCGTTATCTTTACATTTAACTTCAGGCGGCTGGCCTTGAGATTCCAAATAATTCCATTTTGGCGACCGAAACTCTTCCATGCTTATATTCCAGACAAGCGGATCCCAATCGTCTTGGAACAAATTCTCCGGATTTGCAGAAGCTCCCGCAACCTGATATCGATTTCGGACACGTTTCAACTCGCCGACAAAGGCACTATCGTCTTTGTCATCGTCGATTTTGCCAAAGCCCAGCCTCGCAGCCGGCAACAGGCCAGCGTCTATTGTCGCATCGGACGGACTTGAAGACGCGAGCAATCCCGCAATAATGGTGGCATGCGCCTTCTTTCTGTGTTCTGGGGCATTCTCCTTCCATCGTGGATTGCTCGATGCTCCTTTGGTTTCGTGCCAAATTTCACCCGCCTTGGGCTTTTCCTCAGGCGCGGACGACCCGCCATTGACATAACTAGTTGGAGACTCTTCCTCTGAATTTTGAGACGGACAATTCAGGTCCACTATCTGCTTTGGGTCACCGGCGGCGTCATTCGGGCCTAGGATTTGGGAAACACGAAGCAAGTTCAAGTCCTCACAGTCGATGTCGGCATCGAAAGCGCGTTTACCTGTATAAAAAACCCGATGCCAGGGATCGATGTCTTCATCAATAAGCCCAACAGAAAATAACTTTTTAGTTTTGTTGATTTTTGCAAGCTGATTTGCATCAGCGCCAATAAATTCGAGGGCTTTTTCGTTTATATGCGCGCAATCATCTTTTTCATTGAGAGCGGCGCACGGCGACACGTCGCCCGCTTGCCGTATCACCGAGTTTGCTAGCAAGGATGAATGAACGCCGTCCCGACCATCACTATCTGACGCCCGTTTGATCAAATGTGTGGGCACAGGTAGCGTCAAAGACGGCACTTCCGTTGGCATGTCCGCATTGCTGATGATATTGACGGCAAGCCCCTTGTCCGCAAACAAATCCCGCTTGATCCTGACCTCCAAGCGCCGCATGGAGGCCGGTACCGAAAGTTCAGCATAGACCTCAACATAAGCGTTGATATCTTCAACGCCAGTAAGGTTGTTGAGGGCGGCGATTTCCTCGGCGCAACTCCACCGATCCGCAATGTTGCCGCACCCGCCAAGCTCCCGCGCGACGAAAACCGCTTCCTGGGCGGACGAAATTCCCTTGACCGCGATAACCCCGCTCTCGGGCGCTGAATCAAGAATGACTTCCGCGTTGCAGCTGGCATGCCGCCCGCCGCCAACTTGCAGGCTCCTCGGCAAAGCCGCCAAAGCCGATTCAAAGAAATTGGCTCTTGAATGGTCAAGGCAGACGGTACTTCCCGCGGCGGTTCCGGCCCGAGACATGTCGTTGATGGCCGCTTTCGCCGCCATTCGGTTTATACTCAATGCGCCGCCGCTTGCAGCGCCCAGCGCAATTTCCAGACCTGCCGCTTGCAAGTCCGCATTACCCCAGATTTCCAGGTGTTCGATAAGATGCGCGACCTCATCGCTTGAGTGATGGCTATGAGCCTGACCTTCGTTGAGGCGCGCGCCGGCACCGAGGGTCCGTTCGCGCAATGAAATCAGAATAATTGAACAGAGCAGCAAAAAGAGAGCAGCGCGTGATAGTTGCAGAAACATAGCCTCTCGCCCCTAGCTCTCGGCCGCAGGCGTTGATTCTTCGCCAAAATTCGACGACCACCATGCAGAAAACTGAGCGGCCTTGTCGCCAGTAGTGTCTCTGATGAATTGAAAACCCTTCGACAAAAAGTCTTTAAAAGCCTTGTAAGGCCTGGGATCAGGGGCATAGGCATCAAAGCTATAAGAGGGGAGCCCGCGCTCGGCACATAAATCTCGACTGTCTTGGGACGACTGCAAATCATCAAGGCCGAGCCGTTTTTTTTGCTCGTCGTCCGATCCAATGTTCTTCGCGCTCCATTCGCGAATATTTTTTATCAGTGTAATGAATACACCGCTCATCGACAAAGGCGCAGGCGGTATGATATGATATTTTTCTTCTTCATCTTCCGACAATTCTCGATATCGATACGGCATGAAAAGACAATAAGCTTTCGCGAGCTGCCGGCCGTCCCCAGTGACGTCGGGGATCGGAAATCGCATCAACTCGTCGCGTTTATTTATAAGCGAAAACTCCAGCTCGTTGGGATGCACAGCGAACCGCCAATCCGCCCAGCCAGATGTTTCCGTTTGATCCGGGTCGAAGCGATAAACCTCGAACATCGACAAAATCTCACCGTCAGTCCGGCCTGCTTCACCTTCGGGCGCCAGCGCACGGAGTTCCTCGGCGCTTTCCGGGTCCGCGGAGAATAACGACACTTGCCCGCCTCGGGACCGTGCCAAGAGGAATTTTCCATTCTGAAGAAAACTCAGGCTGATGATCGCCGATTCGGTTTTACCCGTTAATTTGTGCTCCCATTTTTTGGTTTCTTGACTGAACCGATAAATATAGACTGACCCATCATTTGCACCGACAGCGAGCCGCAGGCCATAGCCACCGGAATGATCAAACACGAGCGATAGCGCGGCCCCTTCCGACGGCAGTGGGTTTATGATGTCGGGCGTCATTTCGCCCACTGAGCTTTCGGGAACCAACGCATCAGTGCGCCAAAGGGCGACGCCTGACGTTTGCGTCGCAAATGCGACCCATCCGTCTTCCATTGTCTCGTCAATTGAATAGACCGTCGCTTGCGTCGAAGCGCCCTGCGCGTCGTCGTTCGAGGCCGCGAGATCGTAGGAAATCTTTAAAAGACCGTTTTCCGGTTCTTGGGCGCTGGCGCCTGCGACGGAGGCTATCAACATTTTGTGTTCTCGGTCATCCGCCAATACGGACAAGCTGGAATTGGGCAATGGCTTGACTAACGGATTAATTTTTCCGAGCTTTATGTCGACCTCGCGGGTTCGACCGTTTGGCGAGAAAGAAAGTGTCCGGTTCTTCCGTTCACCCCGCCGAGGGTCATCACGTATATCACTCGTACGGCCGCTTTCTTCGAAGCGAAATTTGCTCGTGTTCAGCAGGATCGTTTGTTCCGGCAGCTCAACGCCCAACACGCCGCCGATGTCAAAATCCAATACGATCTCGCAGGCCGCTAGAGACCCGTCTCCTTCACCTTTCCGCAAACGCTCGATTACGCTATTGAAGACGGAACCCACTCCGCCACTCGATCTATTCATGCGCTCAGTCGAGCTGCCGATTGGCGTCGCGGGCATTTCAAGAAATTTCGCGCAATTATCCACGCCGTTTTTATCGGCCGGCGGGTCGCCAATAATGTAAATGCGCCCCTTACTGTCGCCGACAATTACACCGTTTTGGCCCGGCAATCGGGAGACTGCGCCCAGTACCGCATTACCGCGGTCATCACCGGCATCGGAGGCGCCTTCGAAGTCAAAAATGGTTGCATCGGGCTTAGAGCCCCGCTCAAACCAGGCGGAGAGGACGCCATGTTCGATCGCATCATCCCGAGGGGTGATGCGCAGCAAAAATCCATGCGATAACGAAGCAAAAAGCCTTCCTTTATCATCATATTCTAATGCTGAAAAACTAGTACCAGTAAATGACATTTCATCATTTTGACGACTAATACTTTCGAAATCCGACCCATCGAGAAGGCGGTGTCGATTTGAAAGCCTCTTGTCCCAAGTAAACAAATTACCATCGTCCGAAGTGATGATAATCGTTCCATTCTTGAAAAACCCAATATCTGAAGGTCGGGCTCCATCCTCACCTAACCGCGACGCCGGCAGCCTGACCTCACGCGAAAAGGACGAACGTGGCCTGCGCCATATCTCGAGGTTTCCTCCAGTATCCAGGACAGCGAGGTTGCCGGTCGGTCCAATGGCTAGTTTCTCGACACCCTCAACGCCCCTGCTCTGTATCGAGAAGCTTTCGTTTTCCATCAATTTAATTTCTTGGGTGACCCCGAAACCCGTATTGTCGCCTTCAGCGATTTCGCTGTTGGATTGACTTGTCGGGCGCGACGGGGCGCGAACGACCTCTGCGTCGGTTGCGACGGACATCAATTCAAATTTGCGAGATATGACGTCTCCAATGAAATCACCAAATACCAGACGATCCCACTTCTTTACGAAAGCAATACGCTTTGCTGGACGTTCAGAACTTTGCTTTGTTTGATTGCGGAGTACATTTGCAGCGTCCCCATTAGGGGGGTTTAGCATCAAAGTGCTCCCGCACTCACTCCAATCAAGAGTACTGTTTTCATCAAATGTGAGGTGCGAAAGGTGTGCGTCGCCATTCCTGTCAAGCACAGTGAATAACAGGTCTTGAGCGCCTCCGTTCTGTATCAACCCAATAGCGCCGGCACCCGCCTCAATTTTCTCTGGCAGCCGACTCCGCTCTTTTTCCGGATCGGCATCGTTTGGTTCCGTCACAAAAGGATCAAAGACTCCGAACCCTATTTTGACCGCTTGACCATCCTTCGCCTCCCTCCGCGCATCAGAGACATAGAATATCTGTATGCGGTCACGGTTGTCCGCCCGCATATGGATCGCAACTGCCGGAATACCAGGGGACACCCATGTCATGACATCATTCGGCCCCCCTACCAAAGCCGGCGGACGTGTCGGCTGAGTTGAAATCGTCGGCGACGAGTCCTGATGTCTATTGGCCAAAGCGCATTGACTGGTCTTTGTGTCCAGAAACATCGATCCAGACCAACCAGAAAGCGCGACCACAGACGTCTCTGGGATGTGTATAATCTTCAGAGATTCACCCGGACGAATGAAATCCAGATGTATTTCCTGTTTGAAAACCTCTGCTTGACCTGAATTATCGGCCTTCTTTATTGCCTCACCTTGCGCATCAACCGCGCACACACCAAGATAGCCGCGCCCTTCCCTCTCAAAATAGTAAATGATATGGTTGAGCTTCCCAGGAAAAAATTGTGCGTCGCCAAAGCCGGCATTGGAGTTCAAATCAAAACCAGGGCAGTGCTTTAAGGACTTTTGTTGGAACCAAAGCGAATTAGTGACATTGACCGTGCTTTCCGGTTTAAATATCGGACTAGGCCTGAAATATTTGGGCTGATCGCCTAGAGATGAAGACCTCAAAATAAACGGTGTGAACTCTTCATTCTCCCGCTCCTCCGGCGTGGCTTGGAAGCCCTCCACTCCTGTGATTACTTTTAAGCCATTTTTTAATTCAACATCCTCAATAGATATCCAATCTTTGTTTTTATTGACTTCATATTTACTTATTGACTGAAGGTTATAATAATAGATTTGACGCAGAATAGTGCTTGTTAGTATATCTTTAGAGAGAGAGGATGCCTCATGCGTCATACCAAATAAATTTCGCCTCGGCATTGAAGCAAACGCCAACTTGGCCGCAGTTTCGTAGTTTGACGACTGAAGTTCACTCAAGGCTTGGTCGGTGAGTAGCCCTCGGTTTCTGTTCAGCACCTTTTCTTGATAATCAAGCAGCTGCGAAAAGAGGGCAACACTGGCGAGAAGCGCCAAAATTACCAGAGAGCGCAAGTTCGTCGCTAATCGCCACGTAAGAGTTATGGCGGCCCGTATAAAACTACCCGCCCGCAATAACCAGCGTCGAAACATGCCCAGAAAATGGCTGACCTTGCCTAAAAGTTGTAGTGGCATATCCCCAACACTCATCCCCGATCCGATCGTAACGCCAAGGGTCGAACCTATACAAGGCTGAACACCTCCCCACCTGCTAAATTCAGGTCATAACTGCTAAGCGGCCTAGCGCAAAATCTGGGAACACACCCAAAGACGAGATTGTTTTGACCTTGCCCCGTGATTGCCCTCGTTTATAGGCTCGGCCTGTTCTGGTTATGGTCCTTGCTGGACCGGGTTGCAAATTCCTTCGGCGTGAGCGCGTCGAGGCTCGTGTGTGGTCTCAAACGGTTGTGATCGCATCTCCATGTTTCGATGGTTTCGCGGGCGGGGGCGAAGCTACGGAAGAGATGCCCATTCAAGCATTCGTCGCGCAGGCGGCTGTTGAAGCTATCGACAAAGCCGTTCTGCATGGGCTTGCCCGGCTGAATGTAATGCCATTCGACCTGGCGCTCTTCCTGCCACTGAAGAATGGCGTTTAACGTCCGCTCCGTGCCGATGTCTGAGACGATCATGCACAGATCACCGCGCCGGTCGGCGATGCGGTCGAGTTCGCGGGCCGTGCGCACGCCTGACAGCGAGTTGTCGATGACGCAGGCGAGGCATTCGCGTGTGAAGTCGTCAGTGACGGCAAGAATGCGGAACCGCCTGCCATCGTTCGACACGTCCGATACGAAGTCGAGCGACCGTCGCTGGTTCGGTCCCTGCGGGATCGCCATGGGCCGTCTCGTCCCGAGCGCCCGTTTCCGCCCGCCGCGTTTCCTCACCGTCAAACGTTCCTCCTTGTAAAGCCGATAGACTTTTTTGTGATTGATGACGGCGCCTTCCCGTTTCAGCAGGACGTGCAGACGCCGATAGCCGAACCGGCGGCGTTCAGACGCCAGTTCCCGCAGCCTTTTGCGCAAGGCGGCATCGTCAGGCCGGGTCGACCGATACCGGTACGTCTTTGGATCGATCCCGACGAGCGCACAGGCCTTGCGCTGCGAATAGTCTTTCTCTTCCATCGCCCAGATCACGGCTTTCCTCCGCGCGCCGGGCGTCAGAAGTTTTTCCCAGCATTTCCTTCAGCGTCGCATTGTCGAGCGCTGACTCCGCCAGCAGCTTCTTCAGCTTTGCGTTCTCGGCCTCCAGCCCCTTCAGCTTCTTCGCGTCAGAGACCTCCATGCCGCTGAACTTCGAGCACCAGTTAATGGGATGGACGGCTCTCCCTCATCGCCTGAGGCTGGGGCCTCATGAACAAAGGAGAGCATAATGGATGTGAAGTATCTCGGCGTTGATTTGGCCAAGAACGTTTTTCAGCTTCATGGCGAGACCGTTTCGTGTGAAGTCGTTATCCGTCGGCGGGTTTGTCTTGCCCCCTTATAACTGAGCCACAGATTTTGAATTTCTCTACAAAAGTGGCGAGGTTTTGGGATGGCGAGGAAGCGTCTCAACGAAGAGCAGATATTGGATATTTTGCGTCAGATAGAGTTGAGCCTTTGCGTCTGGTTCTGACGTGTCGGGCGCGCGTCGATCCGCTGGTGTGAGCGATGCGACGTATTACGCCTGGCGTAAAAAGTACGGCGGCATGGGGAAGTCCAAACTCCGCGAGATGAAGGAGCTTGAGAAACAGAACGCTCAGCTGAAAAAAGATCGTCGCCTCACTCGAGTTGGATAAACTGATCCTAAAAGAGAGCCTGGGTTTTTTAAAACCCAAGGTCTGACTGTTGATAATTAGCGTCCGGCCGTCATTCATGCGCGTCAGAAGATCGGCTCATCGGAACGCCAGACATGCAAGACGTTGGGCGTTTCCCGATCAACACAGCGCTACAAAGCCGCCGAACCAAAAGGTGACGACAGCCTTCGGCCGGCCCTGGTTCGTTTGGCTAAGCAGTATGGTCGCTACGGTTATCGGAAGATCGCTCAGTTGCTCAGCATTGAGGGCTGGGAGGTTAATCACAAGAAGGTTGAACGGGTGATCGAATTCGATCACGGAATGAAGAAGGCCTGCAACTGCCGCAGCGTCATAAGCAACGCAAACGCCTTTATCACAAGAACGGCTCCATCATCCGCCTGCGATCCAAATATCGTAACCACATCTGGAATGTCGATTTTGTTCATGACCGACTAAGCAATGGTCGCAAATAAAAAATGCTCACCGTCATTGATGAATACACACGCGAAGCACTCTGCGTCGCCGTAGCGCCCAGGATGGGATCGGTGGGCGTTTTGGAGGCGCTTTACCCGCTGTTTCTCAAGCATGGACAACCTGAGTTCATTCGTTCTGACAACGGCCCAGAGTTCACATCCGAAGGCTTCCAGGCGTGGCTTAAAAAGGTTGGTGTCAAACCTATCCGCATCTATCCGGGCAGCCCGTGGGAGAATCGATACAACGAGCGCTTCAACGGAACGCTGCGCCGAGAGCTGCTCAATGCGGAATGGTTCATCTCAATCGAACAAGCTAGAACCGTCATTGCCAAATGGCTGAAGCAATACAATCACATCCGCCCGCATCAAGCTCTCAACATGCGTCCGCCGGTTCCTGAAACTATGTCAGATTTTTGTATATAACGGTGGGACTGGACAATAAGGGGGCAAGACAGCAGGGGCCGGGTGTTCGAATCACCCCACTCCGACCATCAGAATTTTGAGCTCAGCGCCAATGCGCGCGCCGCATCGGCGGCTGAGCCTTCCAGCGCCCTCAGTCCTGTTGTTTTTGCGGGGTGTGCTGATGGTAAACTCCCGCAGATACGGCCGATGGACCCGCCAAATCCGGGCTGACGCAAAATGCGGTGAGCACGCTACGCCAAGGACCTGGCGGTTCGCCCCTTCGCTTCGCCCCACCTCACCATGCGGCCGCTCACCGTGCGGCCGCTCACCGTGCGGCCACGCCGGCCGAGGCGGCGCGCCACGTCGACGACGCCACTTTTCGGGAACGAGCGCGATAGCGCGCCCCCGGCGCGCGCCAAATTTCACGCAGGATAATTCTTCCTTAATCAGCATCAGCGAAGGTACGCGAAACGGTATCTTAAGGCGGTTGGCCTTAAAGGCAGGAGGGCGGCGCGCCGATGCGCAACGCCAAAGCCCGCCGTCGAGAAGCGACTGGCGGTCAACAGGAAAGCCGAAATGTCAGCCAGTTTGACAACGACAATCGCGCTCGCGGCGCGCCTTGATTCCACCGCCGCGCCGAAGCTTGAGGCGGACCTTAGATCGGCCGCCGGGCCCAACCTCGTCCTCGACGCGTCCGAGGTCGCGTTCCTCGGCGGAAGGTGCCTGCAGCTCCTCCTCGCTGCGCGCGCAAGCGTCGCAGAACGCGGCGGCGCGCTGTCAATCGTCCGTCCATCCGACAGTTTCACCAAGATGCTCGTTCGGCTCGGCGCCGCGGCGCATTTCGAAGAAGACCTGGAGAAGTCCGCATGACCCTTACCGTTCTCGCCGTCGACGATTCCCGGACCATAAGGGAGATGGTGCGGCTTGCGCTCAGCTCCGCGGAAATCGACGTCCATCTCGCCGAGGACGGCGCGATCGGGCTCGAAGTCCTGAAGGATATCGTCCCGCACGTCATCATTACGGACATCAACATGCCGAATGTCGACGGGTTCGGCTTTATCAGGGGCGTGCGCGCGCGGGCCGAACACAAGTCGACGCCAATCCTTGTACTGACGACAGAGAAGGCGGGCGAGCTCAGGAAACGGGCGCGCGACGCCGGCGCCTCGGGCTGGATCGTCAAGCCATTCGACAAGGACAAGCTCATTTCAGCGATCCATCGGGTCGCCGCCTGAAAAAAGGACGGCCAATTCAGTGGACGGAATGGACGACATTCGCGAGACGTTCTTCGCGGAGTGCGACGAGCTGCTTGAGGCGACGGCCGCCGGCCTCGGCGCTCTTAAGGACGACGCATGCGACGGCGAAACCGTGCGCACGGTCCACCGCGCGGTCCATTCCATGAAGGGCGGCGCAGCCGCCTTCGGCTTCGACGCCCTTTCCGGTTTCGCCTATGCGTTCGAAAAAACGCTGAAGGAAGTCTGCGAAGGCGGCGTCAGCCTCGACGAACACTCCTTGAGCCTCTTCACCCAGGCGAGCGCGACGCTGTCCGGCCTTGTGGACGACGCCCGCGAAGGCCGCGAACCGCGCATGGGCGAGGCGCGGAAAGCGCAGATGCGCGAGCTTAACGCGCTGCGCGGCGCGAACGCCGGCGAAGCGGAGGAGGAAGAGATCCTCGACTTCGCGCCCGCCGCCATCAAGATTGACGCGGACGCGCACGGAACCGCCGACGACGCGCTTGGATATGTCATCGAGTTTACGCCGTATCCGGACCTCTATGACCTCGGCAATGACGCAAGCGCGATTATTGGCAGCCTTGAGGACCTGGGCGAGGTCCGCGTCGCATGCGACGCAAGCGCATTGCCGCCATTCGACAACATTGACGCCGCAGGCGCCTATCTCAGTTGGACGATCCAATTGTCGACATCAGCGCCGAGATCGGAGGTCGAGGAGCTGTTTGAATTCGTCGAAGGCGAGTGCGCGCTGCGGATAGAGGCCTGGCGCGATGACGCCGCAGCGGACCCGACGCCGACGCAAAGTCAGTAGAGTAAGCGAAAGGCCGGAAAGATGACGGAGCAAGAAACCGACGATATGTCCGCCGCGCGCGAACTGGTCTCCTTTCGCGTCTCCGGCCAGAAATACTGCGTCGACATAATGTCCGTCCGGGAGATCCGGGGCTGGACGCCGGCGACGCCGATACCGCATGCGCCGCCTTTTGTGCGCGGCGTCATTAACCTGCGTGGCGCGGTGTTGCCGATTGTCGACCTCGCCGCCCGGCTCGGCCTCGACGCGACCGAACCGACTGCGCGGCACGCCATCATCGTCGTGCAGGTGGAGCACCAGCTCGTCGGCGTTCTCGTCGAATCCGTATCCGACATATTGAGCATTGGCGGGCAGAGCGTGCAGCCGACGCCGGAGGTCGCTTCGGAGGCTGAAAACGGCTTCGTTCGCGGCGTCATCGCGATGGAAGAGGAAATGATCCGGTACATCGACCTCGTGAAGGTCATGCCGCCGACGCGCAGCAAAGCAGCCTGACGACCCCTATGCAAATGAATGAATGGCGCGCTTTCGCGAGCAGGACGCCGCCTTTGGCGTATACGGATGACGCTCCGCGCCTAATCTGTACAGCGCGGGCATGACCAATAGGCGAGAATGGATGGCGCACGCGCACGACAGCTTAATTGACGCCGAAATCGCGGACGATTCCGCCGTCAGCGTTTTTCGGCAGGTGGCCGCGGAGCTCGCCGGCCTCGTTTACGCCGTCAACAGGCTCCAGCTTTGCATCGACCGCGCATGCGTCGGTCAGCCTGTGGACGAAGGCGAGATGATCCGTGAACTTCAGGCGTTCGATCTGGTCGCCCAGACGCTCGACAATCTTTCGACGTTCATGGACGCGCTGGAGCCGGCGGACATTCAATTCGAAAACCTTGAGGAAACGATCAAACGCGTGACGCTGAAGGAGCTCGCCATCCGCCTGCGCGCCGACCGGGTCGTCTCCCCCCAGCCGCCGTCGGGCGACCCTGGCGACGTCGATCTGTTCTAAAGCGTCGGGCGGTCAAAGTGGACTAGCGGTTTGACGTCGCCCGATGCGAAGTCAATAGCTTAGAACCCTCTGGGTGATTCAACCTGAACGCGGAAGGCTCTAGGACCGGTTTCGGCGCAAAATCGTTCAGTATGCCGCGCTCAATGTCGCGCCGCCTCGAAACGTATCTAGAAAAATTCCATGTCTTCGGCGGCGGGCTTGGCGGGCTTGCGTGGCGGCGGCAGCTCCTTCGGCGCCCTTGACGCGTCGATAAGTTGCTGGCGCGCGCGGCCGGTGGCGGGCCAATACTGAATGCGGCGCGCCTCGCCGCCGCCGACGCTGATGCTGCGGATCGGAATGCCCTCGTTCGACAAGAACTCGCGGGCGACGGCGGCGTTCGCTTCCCCGATCTGTTTGGAGATGCCCAGAAGCCCCGCGCCGCCGAACACTTTCGCCTCCAGCCGCCCGCGGTCCGCGCCGATGCGAAGGAGCCCGTTAATCAAGAGCTCCATTGAATTGACGCCGAACATGATGTCGGCGCCGTCGCCGTCCCCGCCCGGCAGCATGAAGTGATTGATGCCGCCGACGCCGACGGCCGGGTCCCGCAGGCAGGTGGAAACGCATGATCCGAGTACGGTCGTGAAATAGGCGTCCGCCTCGCCCGTGACGCCGAAATCGCCCTGCGGCACGTAGATGCTTCTGGCGCGGTTGGGCGTGACGGCGTGATCGGACATGTTTCGACACTTCAGCTGCGGCGTCGCCCGCAGGCGACGACGAGAAGGCGGAAAAAGAGCGCCGCCGGCGACCGGCGACGCTCTCATCTTTTCAACGTAGGACCAATATTTCGTTAACTTCTGAAGACGCGCCCGCAAGGCGGGCGGGCCCCCGCGAGCTTACTGCTCGGCGGGCGGGGCCTGTCCCGGCGTCCAGGGCGCGCCGATGGCTGCGAGCGACGATTCAAACTCTGAAAGATCCGCCTCAAGGCCCTTAAGCTCATTAGCCGCGGACGCGAAAGCCACGGCCGCAGCGTCAACCGCCGCCTCATGAACAGCGGCGACAGGCGCCTGGGAGCCCCAGGATCCGAACCGCACCGCGCCAAGCCGCCCTTGGATCGATGGCGGCGTCGGTTCATTCCGCCCTCCAATCGTCCGGTCCCCTTGCATCGCCTCGACAAGATCGTCATGGCGCGTCTCAAGCGCATTCAGCATCGCGCGATGACGCCTTGTTGCGGCGGGCGTGCGGTCGACCGCCGCCTTCAGATGCGCAATGCGGGTCCCGACCGCCTCAAGCCGACCCGCCGCGCCGTCCGCCTTTCGGATGAGATCGCTCGTGCGGGTCTGGAATGCGAGCAGCGCGCCGCGGTCGTCGGTGGCTTCGGGGCTCCGGTTGAGCGGCTTCACGGTGAAGGATCGAGGCTCGCCAAGCGTCGTCTCAACGCCGTCGACCCGCTTTGCAAGGCTCACCGTGTAAACGCCGGGCGTCGCCAACGGGCCGACGCTCGCGCCGCCGAAATAGGAGCCGCCCTCGTTGAGCGAGACCGCGTCAGGCTTTTCGTGGCGGAAATCCCAGGCGGTCCGGTGAAGCCCCTTGCCCGTCGCGCCCTTCAGGCGTCGGACGACGGCGCCGCCTGCGTCGCGAACGGTCAGGATGATCTCCGGCGCGTCCTCGCGGTCTTCCGCCCTCAGATCGTCCCAGCTCGGATACGGCGTATCGCCGCCCGCCTTCTCAATCTCGATCTCCGCCTTGCGCCGCGCTGCGCGCTTCGTCTCGAGGCCCTCGTTCAGATGATAGGTGAAGACAGCGCCATAGGGCGGGTTCTCCTCGAAATAGAAATTGTCGCCGTTCGACGCCTGGGCGCCGCCCCAGGTCCCCCAATAGTCGCCCTCAATGTAAAGCCACGGATCGCGCACGGCGAAGAGGGTCGCTTCGGCCTCGGCCACTTCGGCGGCCGGCGTGCGCAAGGGCGTGTAGTCGTCGACGACATAGGCGCCGCGGCCGAACGTGCCGACGACGAGATCGTTCTCGCGACGCTGAATCTCAAGGTCCCTGACGGCGATCGTCGGCAGGCCGGATTTCATCCGCGTCCACGCGCCGCCGCCGTCCTGGGTGGCGAAGAGCCCAAATTCCGTTCCTACAAAGAGAAGGTCCGGATTGACATGGTCCTCGGCGATGGTGTGCGCCGATCCGCGTTCGGGCAGATCGCCCGTGATCGCCGCCCATGTTTGGCCCTTGTCCATGGTCTTGTAGACGTAAGGCTTGTAGTCGCCCCGCTTGTGATTGTCGAAAACCGCATATGCGACGTTCTCATCGTTTACGGACGCGATGATATCCTCGACAAGCGACATTTCCGGAACGCCGGGGAACAGAGAGACGGACCGCCAGGACCCGCCATTGTCTTCTGAGACGCTGATGACGCCATCATCCGTACCCACATAAAGAAGGCCCTTGCGAACGGGGCTTTCCGAGAAGGCGATGATGGAGCCGTACATCGACGTCGAATCGTTCTTGGCGATGGCGTCGACGCTCCACACGCGGCCCATCACCTCAAGGGCGTTACGATCGATTTGCCGCGTCAGGTCGGGGCTGATGATCTCCCAGCTGTCGCCGCGATCCTTTGAGCGAAAGACCTTCTCTGCTGCGTAATAGATCGTCTTCGGATCGTGCGGGCTTATGAGGAGCGGCGTGTTCCAGTTCCATTTATAGTCGTTCTCGCCGTTCGGCGGCTGCGGCGTGATATAGAGCCGCTCCTGGGTGCGTCGGTCATAGCGGGCGAGGCCGCCATACTGATACTGCGTATAGATGATGTTCGGGTCGGTGGGATCGATCTGCGGCTTATAGCCGTCGCCGCCCAGAATAATCTTCCAGTCCGAATTGACGATCCCGTGCGTCACCGCCGTGCGCGATGGACCGCATAAGGAGTTATTGTCCTGCGTGCCGCCGCATACATTGTAGAACGGTGCGTCATTGTCCGGCTGGATGCGGTAGAACTGCACAATCGGCAGATTGTCCATGTGCCGCCAGCGCGTCCCGCCATCCCAGCTTTCATAGACCCCGCCGTCGCCGCCCATTAGCAGGTGCTTTACGTTCGCCGGGTCGATCCACAGCGCATGGTCGTCCACATGGCGGTGTTCGGCGGAAAGGTTCGTAAACGTCTTACCGCCGTCCTCGGAGACCTTGGAAAAGGTGTCGAGCGAATAGAGGCGATTAGCGTTATCCGGGTCGACGACGATTTCATTGTAGTATTGCGGGCTCGTCGTCATGTGGCCGGAGCGCTTCTCCCAGTTCTGGCCGAAATCCGTCGAGCGGTAGACGCCCTTATCCTCATCATTCGCCTCGATAATCGCATAGACGGTTGATGGCGCGGAGGGCGCGGCGGCGATGCCGATGCGGCCCATATGGTCGGACGGCAGGCCGGCGGAAATCTCCTCCCAGGTCTCGCCGCCGTCGACGGAGCGATGGACGCCGGAGCCGGGGCCGCCATTGATCAGGGTCCAGACATGGCGCCGGCGCTGATAGCTCGAGGCGACGATAACGTCCGGATTTTCAGCGTGGACGACGAATTCGTTGACGCCGGTATGCTCGTCAATGGACAGGATACGCCGCCAGGTCGCGCCGCCGTCCGTCGTCTTGTAAAGGCCGCGATCGCCGCCATCGCTCCAGAGCGGCCCCTGCGCCGCCACAAGGACGACATCTGCATTGTCAGGATGAACCCAGATCTGGCTGATATGGCCGGACTCCTTCAGGCCCATATTGCTCCAGGTCTTGCCGCCGTCAGTGGACTTGTAGACGCCGTCGCCATAAGCGACCGAACGCTGGGCGTTGTTCTCGCCCGTCCCTACCCAGATGGTTTTGGAATCGGACGGCGCAAGCTCCACAACGCCGATCGCATAGGACGCTTCGCCGTCGAATAGCGGCGCCCAGCTCGTCCCATTATCGTCCGTGCGCCAGAGCCCGCCGGACGCCGTCGCCACCAGGTACCTGTTGGCGCCGCCGGGATAGACTGCGAAATCGGAAATCCTGCCGCTCGGATAGGCGGGGCCGATGGCGCGCAGCGGCAGCGACGCCAGAGGGTTCGGCGCCGCCTCCTCAGCCGCAATGGCGGCGCCCGACGCCGCGCAAGAAATGAAAGCAGCGCCTATCGACGCAACGACGCGCAAAGCGTGAATCTTCACCTGGCAATTCCCCGGAAAATTGATAACTTCCATGCGATCGTCCGCGAGCGAAACGCGCCGCGGCCGCATGGAAAGCCTTGCAAACAAAACCTTAAGATTCAAACAGCAAACGCGGTTGGCGCGAACGCGCCTGAAACCTGGAGCCTCCGCATGCCACAGGACCTGCCGCCCGCGATCGTCTATGGCGGCGACACCTCCGTCGGCCTGCCGATCGTGCGCGAACTTGGCATGCGCGGCGTCGACGTCACCGTCCTGCAGCGCCATGACCGCGGCGTCGGCCGGTTCTCCCGCTACGCCGCGCGCTGGGAGCGGATCGCCGAGGGCGGCGATGCGCGCCTCGAACAGCTGCGGCGCATCGTAAAGGAGACCGGCGCGGCGTTCATCCTTCCGACATCGGAGGATTTCGTCGACTTTCTGTCAACCGCGCGCGAAAGGGATCAACTGCCCGCCCGGGCGCTCTGCCCGTCGCGCGAGGCGTTCCTTTCCGCGATGGACAAGGTGCGCTCGCAGGAGGCGGTCCGCGCCGCCGGCCTGCCGCTGCCGGTGACCTGGGAAATCGAGACCCTCGCCGATCTCCAGTCGCCGCCGGAAGGCTTCAGGCTCCCCGCAATCGTGAAATGGCGCGACAAGGGCGCGATCTGGCCGACGCTCGAAGACGCCGGCCTGCCGCTCATCAAGTCGGAATATGTCGAGTCATTCGACGCGCTCGGCGCCACGCTGCGAAAGTACGAACCAATCGGGCAGTTTCCGATGATCCAGACGTTCGCGAAAGGGATTTATCTCGGGATCAGCGTCTTGATGGCCGGGGGCAAGGCCGTCCTGACGCAGCAGGAAGTCGAGGTCGCCATGTGGCCGCCGGAACAGGGCATCGACTGCGTCGTCAAGGCCGTTCCGCATTCGGAGCATGAGGAGTTGCGGGCCGGCGTCGAGCGCATGCTGGCGCATCTCGGCTATGAGGGGCCGGCGTGCGTTGAGTTCCGCTGGGACCCTGAGACGCGGCGGGCGGTCTGGCTGGAGATCAATCCGCGGTTCTGGGGCAGCCAGCCGTTGGCGCACCATTGCGGCCGGCATTTCGGCTGGTGGGCGTATTCAGTCCTCGGGCTCGGCAAAACCCCTGAATCAACTCCCACTCGCGACGACCTGACGGCGCGGTTCTGGATTCCGGAAACGCGCAGACTGGTTGGCGTCATGACGAATAACGCCGATGGCGGCTACTGGGCCCCTGCGGCGCCGCGCCCCGATCCGTGGCGCGAACTAGCGGCTTATGCGGCGCGTTATGTCTCGCCGCGCACCCGGTATTACATCTGGTCTGCGAAAGACCCCGGTCCGTTTCTCGCCGACATGGGATACGCCGGCGCCAAGGCGGGCGGGCTCGTCATGGACAAGACGAGGCGTCTGTTCGGCGCGCGCGCGCGCGCGGCCTGACAGCGACCATCCCTACTCAGGAGCCCTCACCGCCTGTCCGGCCCCTCGATCGCGCTCTCCGCCATACGCTTCAGGCTCGCCGGCGCCGGCGCGCGCAGCGCGACGTCCGGCGCTTCCGGCGCCGCGGTCCAGTGCGGCGCCCGCTCGGCGAATGTGGTCGTCGGAAAACGGTCGCGGCGCGCGGCGAGCCACGCGCACAGGCGCGAGAAACGCCGCTGCACCGCGTGATTAATCCGTATGCCCTTTAGCTCCGGATCGTCCGCCAGAACGAAGTCGAACGGGTGCGCGAGAATGATGAAATCCTCAACGCCGTTCGCGGCCGCCGCTTCGATGACGGCGGTCAGTTCGCCAAAGCCCGCGCCGCGGACGGCGGCGAGCCGGACCGACGCCCCCGGGCGCGGATCGATGGCGCGAAAGCTCGTCACCGGCGCCTCGACGACGCCTTCCACCAGAAGCCGCCCGGTCGACCGCCTGAGGCGATGTTCCCGCGGCGCCTTCACGCCCAGTCCGACATTCGACGCAACCCCGATCCCCGCATCCGCGAGCGCGCGATAGACGCCCTCTCCGGCCGAAAGGCCGCCGGCGCGGAACGCCGTCGGCGGGGGCGCGCCCCAGGAGGCGAAAGCGCGCCGGCCGATCGCGATCATGCGGGCGAGGTCTTCCGGCGAACAGTCGGCGCAATCGTCATGCGGCGGATTTTTTTCGTCCCAGCCATCGGCGCCGGCGAGCCACATCGGATGGGCGTGCAGCTCCACGCCGTGCCCGTCGGCCATGATCGCCTCGACAGCCGGACGCATCGCTTCCTCGCCCAGCATATCGATGTGCACGGCTTCGACAAAGAACGTCGCCGTGAGCCCCGACCGTTTCAGCTCCGCCAGCATGAAGCCGAGCCCCTGGCTCTCGCCATCGACGTCGCACCAGACATTCGCGTCGGTCACGGGCGCGCGCGACTTGTCCCGCCAGACGCCCCCGGCGGAGAATTCGGTATCGACTGTCAGGTGCACGAACATGAGTTAACCTTATACGGACCAAGGTTATATGGACCAAGGCTTACCGACTCGTGACGCAAAACCCTCAACGTCAGGACGGCGCCTCGCGACGGGCGCGCCTAGCCTACCTGGGGACGGCCGCGAGGGTAATTCCCGGAACCGGCTAAGCGCATCCGACTTGATCGCGAGGCGGCGCTGCGCGACTCTCTCGAAGGGTTAACTAGCAAGCGAGACTAGCCGACACGCCATGGGCGCCACCGCACAAAGACCGCGCTCAGGACAAGGGCGGCAGATGAACGAAGGGCCGCAAGCGTCGGCGGATGTGGCGCGATGACCCCGCGATTCGGTCCGGGCGCGATCGTGGCGGCGGCCTTTATCGGACCCGGCACCGTGACGACGTGCGCAATGGCCGGCGCGTCGTTCGGCTACGCGCTCGTCTGGGCGCTCGTCTTCGCCACCCTCGCAACCATCATCCTTCAGGACATGGCCGCGCGGCTGGGGGTTGGCGCGCGCCTCGGGCTCGGCGAAGCGCTGATGGCGGCCGCGCCGGGCGCGTTCGGCAAAGCGGCGGCGGGCGCGTTGACGCTCGCCGCGCTCGGCCTTGGCGCCGCAGCGTACGAAGCCGGCAATCTCGCAGGCGGCGCGCTCGGCGCGGAGGCGCTGCTGGGGTCTGCCGCGCCGGATCGGCGGATAGTCGTCATGGCGCTTGCAGGCGTCGCCGCGGCGGCGCTCCTCGTCGGCGAATACAAGCTGCTGGAGCGGCTGCTTGTGGGGCTCGTCATGGCGATGTGCGCGGCGTTCCTCATCGCGGCCGCGATCGTGCGGCCGGACCTCGCCGGCCTTTTGAGGGGCCTCGTCCCCAGCGTGCCAGACGGCGCCCTGATAACGACGATTGCGCTCATCGGCACGACGATCGTGCCCTATAATCTCTTTCTGCACGCCGCCGCGGCGCGGCGGACATGGTCCGCAGGCGATGGGCTCGCGGCGGCGCGCGCAGATTCCGGCGTATCTATCGGGCTCGGCGGCCTCGTTTCCATACTGATTGTCGCGACTGCAGCGGCGAGTCTCTTTCCGGACCGCGTAGCGATCGAGGGGGCTGCCGACATGGCGCGCGCCATCGAGCCGGCGTTCGGCCCCGCCGCGCGATACCTCATCGGCGCGGGCCTCCTTGGCGCAGGACTTACCTCGGCGATAACTGCGCCGATGGCCGCCGCCTTCGCGCTCAGCGAAATCCTGAACGCGCGCGACGATCGCCGCGGGCTCATCTTTCGCGCGACCGCGCTCGCCATTGTCGCCTTCGGCGCGGGCGTCAGCTTGCTGAATGTGCGGCCGGTGGCGCTCATTGTTCTGGCGCAATACGCAAACGGGCTGCTGCTGCCGGTCATAGCCGGGGTGCTGCTCTATGTAATGAACCGGAAATCCCTTCTCGGGGACAACGTCAACGGCCCCGCCGCCAACATCGCCGGCGGCGTTGTCCTTATCGTGACGATCGGGCTCGGCGCACGGTCTATCCTGCGCGCGGCGGGGCTCGCCCCATGACGCGTCGCATTGATCTAAACGCCGACATCGGCGAGGGCTGCGGCGACGATGACGGAATTCTCGCCGTCGTGACGAGCTGCAATATCGCCTGCGGCGGCCATGCAGGCGACGCGGGCTCCATGCGCGCAGCGCTCCTCCTTGCGCGCGACCATGGCGTCGCGGCCGGGGCGCACCCGTCCTATCCGGACAGGGCGAATTTCGGCCGCGCGGCGATGGACATCGCCGGAAGCGACCTTGCTACGTCGCTCCGTAAGCAGATTGCGGCGTTGGTCGAGATTGCGGATGGGCTCGACGTCAAGCTCACGCATGTGAAGCCCCACGGGGCGCTCTATAACGCCGCCGCCAGGGACGCCGCGCTTGCCATGCTCGTCGTTGACGCGGTTGGCGCATCCCTGCCGGGGGGCGCGCTTGTGGGCCCGCCGGCGTCGAAGCTGTCGGCGGCGGCGGACGCCGCAAGCGCGCGCTTCATCGCCGAGGGCTTCGCCGACAGGGCGTATGATGCGGACGGCGCCTTGCGCGACAGACGCCTCGACGGCGCCATCATCGAGAGCGTCGAGGCGCGCGCGGCGCAGGCGGACATGATCGCGCGCAAGCAACGCGTACGAATTTACGGCGGGGGCGAAATCGACCTTCCGGTCGAGACGATTTGCCTGCACGGCGACTCGCCCGGAGCCCTCGCCTCGGCCAGGGAGATTCGCGCCCGCCTCGACGCGACGGGCGTTGACGTGCGGGCGCACACATGACCGCCCAACGCCCGTCTTTCGTCCATCTTGCTGAGGACGCGATCGGCGTGAAGGTCGCCGACGCCGCGGCGGCGCGCCGCCTCGCCGCGCGCCTCACTGAGACGTCGCCGGCGCTTGAGCCGACGCAGGGCCTCGACAGCGTCTTCGTTCAGTTCGATCCGGCGCGGACGGATGAAGCGACGGTGACGGCCGCGATCGAGGCCGCCCTCTCCGACGCCGACCGGTCGCCGGAAGAAAAGGCGCAGCCGCCGATCACGGTGCGCGTGCGCTATGGCGGCGAAGACGGCCCCGACCTGGCCGACATCTGCGCCCGGCTCGGCATGTCCGAAGACGAGTTTGTGCGGCGGCACACGGCGCGCGCGCACCTTGTCGAGCTCGTCGGGTTCATGCCGGGCTTCGCCTACATGTCGGGCCTCGACGCCCGCCTCGACGCGGCGCGGCTGAAAACGCCGCGGGCGCGCGTGCCGGCGGGCTCAATCGGAATCAGCGCCGGCTATACCGGCGCCTACGCCCTCGCCTCGCCCGGCGGCTGGCCGCTCGTCGGCCGCGCCGTCGAGCCGCTTTTCGATGCGTCATCGGCGTCGCCGCTCGTCCTTTCGGCCGGCCGCCGGGTGCGTTTCGCGCCCGCATGAGCCTTCGCGTCATCAGCGCAGGCGTCCAGGCGACGCTTCAGGGACGGCCGCGCGCCGGCGCCCGCAGGCTGGCGGCGCCGATGGCGGGTCCAGCGGACGCGCTCTCCATGGCGCTCGCCAACCGGCTTGTGGGCGAGGCGCCGCACACGACGGCGATCGAAATCACGCTCGGCGGCTTCGAGGCTGAAACCATGGCGGCGCTGGCCATCGGCCTCGGCGGCGCCGAGGGCGCCGTCTGGCTCGACGATCGCCCGGCGCCTCTCCACCGGACGCTCCATTTGGGCGCAGGCGCGCGCTTGCGCATCGATCCGCCAAAATTTGGCGTACGGACATATCTGGCGATCGCAGGCGGCTTCGCCGCGGATGAGGTCTTCGGCTCGCCGTCAACATATATCCCCGCAGGCTGGGGCGGCCATAAGGGCAGAGCGCTGCAGGCTGGGGACGTCCTCGACCGCGCCGAACCCGCCGCGTTTGACGAGACGATTGAAACGCCCCTTACGCAGCGTCCCGTCTTCGGCGCCGCCTTCGCCCTTCGCGCATGTCCTTCGGCGGAAACGTCCCTCCTGACTGCGGCGGCGCGCGCGGCGCTGTTCGGCGCCGCGTTTACGGTGAGCCGCCGGACGGACCGGATGGGCGTGCGGCTCGACGGCGCGCGCCTCGATCTTGAAACGGACGGCCGGATGAAGAGCGGCGCCGTCTATCCCGGCGTCATTCAGTGTCCGGAGGATGGCGCGCCCATTGCGCTCCTGTGCGATGCGCAGACGACCGGCGGCTACCCGCGGATCGCCAGCGTCGCGCGCGGCGATCGGCACCTCCTCGGCCAGCTTCGCGCCGGCGCAAGCGTTCGGTTTCTCCTCCGCACGCGCGAAGAGGCCCTCGCCGACCTCCGCGGAAAAGCCGCCTATCTCGGCCGGTGGCTGCCGGACTTCCGCCTGTGAGTCCCCGCGCGCCCTTGACGCCGATCAAAGAGGGGCCTTGTTCGGGCGGATAAATGGAAGAGCCGGCCTCGCGAAGGAGAAGGAAAGCGCATCCATGTCGAAGAACATTGTCGTCCTTATCGGCCACCCGCACGACGCGCCAGGGCATTTCTGCCGCGCGCTCGCCGACGCCTATGTGGAAGGGGCCGAAGCCGGCGGCCATGTGGTGGCGCGCCACGATCTCGCCAAGATGGAGTATGAAGTCCTCCGCAATCCGGCCGACTTCGCCCATGACGCGCCGCCCGACGTCGCCGCCGCGCAAGGGGCGATCCTCGCGGCGGATCACCTGGCTGTCTTTTATCCCATCTGGCTCGGCTCCATGCCCGCCTACACCAAGGCGTTCTTTGAACACTTCGCGCGCAATGATTTCGCCCTCGCCGAATCCGAAGACGGCGGCTGGCCGCGCAAAATGATGACGGGCCGATCGGCGCATGTCTTCGTCACGATGGGCATGCCCGCGCCCGCCTATCGCATGTTCTATGGCGCCCATGGCGTCAAAAGCTTCGAGTCGAGCATTCTCGGCATGGCCGGGTTCTCGCCCGTCCGCGACACGCTGATTGGCGGCGTCGAGCCGGACATGGACCCGAAGACGGCGGAAAAGCACCTCTTGCGGGTGCGCGATCTCGGCCGGCGCGGCGTCTGATCGCCAAGCGAGCGATCGCGACGCGGGGAACCATTGCGCGTTCACGCCGCGCGTCTTATGCCCGCTCGGCCCCTCGACGCAGCGCTGACCCTGAGGCCGCGAACGCCCATGCCGCAAGACCGAGATGGCGCGCCGTCGCATGAAGCGCCGCGCGGCCTATCCAAGACCGCCCTTTTCGTTGCGGCGACGAGCGCGATCCTCGCCGCGGCGATGCTCATCTTCATTGTCGGGTTTCAGTTCGAGGCGCTCACCAGCGGGCCGCATATCGCCTTCGCGCTGTTTCTTGGCGTCGCCGGATCGATCGGCGTCGGCGTCGGACTGATGGCGCTGGTTTTCCACTCCAATCGCAGCGGCCACGACGATCGCGTCGCGCCGCACGACGATTGACGCGGCAGCATTACCAGTTGTTCATAAAACATGCTGAATGCCGCAGGCGCGCGTTGCTGTCTTGTGGCGCGGCGCGCGGTGATATTATGATTAATCGAGCGGGGAAGCGTTGTGGGGAGCGCAGTGGGATTAGGGGCTCGGCAACGACACGCAGCAGCCGGACATGCCGCGCATGGCGGCATGCCTCCAGACGACGGCGACGCGAAGGCCCACTACCGCGACAACTATTGGTGGCCCCCTGAGCCAAAGAGGTCTGTGGGCCTGCTTGGCGCGCTGCAGGCGTTCACCTTTTTTGTCGTCGTGATCGTCGGCGCATTGGCGATCGCCTACATCATCGTGTCTCAAACGTTTCAGCTCGGACAAAACGCCGGCGACGCCGACTACAGGCAGTCGGCGGGCGGCCGTGGCGGCGCCGGGTCGTTGATCGTCACGCCTGAAGGCGTCACGGGCGACTGGATCGCAAGCTCCACCCTGAAGCACGTCGTCGCGGCGAAAATGGACTCCGTCGTTCTGAACGACGCAGTTATCGGCAATCCGGCAAATCACGTCTTGCTTGGCATTTATGAGCGGGACGTGACCTTCCGCCGACCGGAAGCTGGCTTGCACTTCCTGCTCGCCGGCGCCAACGGCCACCCCGACGCGCCGCGGCTGTTCAAGGATCTCGACCTGTCGCTCCAGGACTACAGGGCGGCGCAGGCGCAGTTCGTCGCGCTGCACGAAGTGAACGGGGAGGCGGGGTTATTGCGCCTCGGCCAGCACTATCTCGGCAAGGATGCGCCGAAGGTGGCGCGCCGCATGCGCCGACCCCTGCGATATACTCCGCCAAAGGATTATTTCTGGCCGAAACGGGACGATGCCGAAGACCTCGCCTATGTCTATTTCCATATGGCCTCGATGTGCCGGCTGTCGGGCGCCTATGACTGGCGATCGGAGACGGCGAACTATTATCGCTTTACCGCGCAGCGCGAGAACGCGCTGCGCCAGCGGGCCAATGCTGAACTTGAACTGCTGGCGGCGCGCTTCGGCGGCGACCAGGATTCATTCTGCGGCAAGACAGGTTTGAGCGAAGCGCTAGGCGAGATTCGCAAACGCCAGAACGAGCGCCCAATAATACGTTTCGAAGCCGAACTCGCGGACTGGGACGGCGCTGTTAATCCGTGTGAGGAGGATATCGCCGACTTTTCCGGCGCGGATTGCGATGCGTTCGAGGCGGCGATGCGCGAAGGCGACATTCAGGGGATCAGCCAACCGCCCACTCTGGGCGACCTGGTGATCGCAATTGAGGCGCACTATGCGAGAAACGGCCGCCGCGGCGGCGGGCGCGGCGGCGCTCAGCGCGGGCGCGGCGAGCGCGGGGGGCCGCGCTGGCCCGGCGGCGATGCGCGGGCCGATAGGGGCGCGTTCCGCAATGAGTCCGGCGCCCAGGCCTATCGAAACGCGCCGGGGGCGGCTGCGGAGGAGAACATTTCGACCGCCGCGCGCGACGGCCTGCCCGACGCATGCGTCGTCTTTAACGCCGCCGGCGACTGCGAGACGCGCGAGAGCGCCCTCGCGTGCGACGACCGGTCGAAATATCACTTCAACCGCGGCGAAGCGGACATGGCCGTCGGCCGCGTCGCGCGCGCGCGCAGCAAGTTCGAGCGCGCCATCGCCGTCGGCCGCGCCTGCCAGTCCGAATACGGCGACCTTGCGGCGAAGCGCCTGGCGGCGCTCAACCTTACCTGCGAATACACGGTGGACAGCCTCGCCCGCATTTCGCGCGACTTTCAGGACAATCCCGAAGGCGGCGCAATCGTGGACCTTCAGTCCCGCCAGCGCGCCCTCGCGGCGAAGGGCTATTACGAGGGCGCGATCGACGGCAGGTATGGCCCCGCGTCGCGCGCTGCGGCGCGGATGTTCCAGCGGGAAATCGGCTTCAGCGAGACTGGCGATCTGACGCCAATTGAAACAGTCTATCTTATCTGTTCGGCCGCGCAGGTGAACGCCGACCCTCACGCCATCAACCTGCTCGGCGTCATGTACGTCGCCGGCCTCGGGGTCGTTCAGAACACGGACGCAGGCCTAAGGTTCCTGAAAATGGCCGCAAATCGCGGTTACGCCGAAGCGAAATTCAACCTCGCGCTCATTTACGGCACAGGAACCATCGCATCCAGCTACCGGCTCTGCGGACTTGTTGAAAACATTCAGCAGGCGGATGCTTATCTCGTGGAGGCGGCGCGCGAAGGCCATGCGCCGGCGAAACGCCTTGTCGATCTCTTCGGGCCGCTCACGCCTCGCGATCGATGGGACAAGATCAAAGCCGAACTGTCGTTGAACGATCTCTATCGGAACCGCCTGGAGGCGGTGGGAGAGGGATGCCGACCGAACTAACGATTACTGAGGCGCGGAACACGGGGCGCAAGAATTTTTTGGGAAGCTTTCTTGAAAGCGTTCGCCTTCTACGAACCCAGAAAGGGGAGATCATGTACAAGAAAAGCCTGTCGCTGGTCATCGCAGTGAGCGTGGGGGCATGCCAAACGCCTGAGGTGCCCGACATCATGGAGCCGACGCTTGGCATGTCTCTTCGCGAGACGACGTCGGCCATTTGCGACAACCGCAATCTGGATTCGCAGATCCTCACCATGAGACGGCGCGCGGACGAGGCGGCGCTCGCCTTGCAGGTCTACCGGTCCCGGGAAGGCGGCACCGTCCGGGTCAATCCGCTGCAGCGGAGCGGCGCGGGCGCTTATGAATTCAACCAAAGCGGCGGTTACTCGGGCACGCGGATACGATCCGAAGACTTCGACAATAAATACAAATTGCGCGATCGCCTGAAGGCCTTCGATGCGGAGCTCGACATCGCCTATCAGGACATGACGTCGAGCTGCAAAACCTATGCGGCGTGCATGAGCGCCCGTTTTTATGAGGAGGGCGACTGCCGCAGCGCGTTCTCGCAATGGGAAAGCTCCCGCCGGAACTTCTCCAGCATGGCTGTCGAATTGCGCCGCCTTGAGGCGGACATCGCCCGCGCAAAGGCCGCCGCCGCCCAGCGCGCGCGACGCCGCGCGAACCAAAACCAGGCTGACGTGAACCGAGAACAAGACTGCCGTCGGAACGGCAGCCTCGGCGGCGTCTTCTCCACCTGCTGAGGCGCTGGCGAAGGCGTCCGGAAGACGCCGCTTGCCCGGCCCAGCCTATACGACAGGGAGGGCGGCGCAGGCGTGTCAGCCGACAAGATCGCCCTCTAGATCGCGCCCAGACTTATGCGTTCGCCGGCCATGGATGCGTTGTCCATTCAGGCGTTGTCCATTCAGGCGCCCCCGGGCCGCTATCCGCCTTCCGTCGTACGACCAAAGTCGCGTAGCGGGGTTTTTCCGTCCCTCCTAGGTTTGCAAAGCCGGGAAATGGGAAAGGAACCCCAAAATGAGCGCAACTTCCTTAGACCCCGGGTCCCTGGACCCTGACCTCGCCGCGTCGGCGCGGCGGTCGACGCCGCTCGATCATTCGCCCCCCTATCACCATGACGGCGAGAATGAGCCAGCGCACTCCAGCCATGACGAAGACACCAAGGCCGAATACACCGTCAATCGGTACTGGTCGGAAAACGTCCGCCTGCTCCTCAGCCTGCTTGGCGTCTGGTTCGCCGTGTCGTTCGGCGCGGGCATCCTGTTCGTTGAACAGCTGAACAACTTCCAGCTCGGCGGATACCCGCTCGGCTTCTGGTTCGCCCAGCAAGGTTCGATCTACGTCTTCGTGGCGCTGATCTTTTTCTATTCCCACCGCATGAAGATCATCGAGCGTCGTTACGGCGTCGACGATGACGGCGAATAGGAGCGCATGATGAGCACGCAAATCCTCACATATTTCGCCGTCGGGCTTTCCTTCGCCCTCTATATCGGCATCGCCATCTGGTCGCGCGCCGGCTCGACCAAGGAATTTTACGTCGCCGGCGGCGGCGTCCACCCGGTCGCCAACGGCATGGCGACGGCGGCCGACTGGATGAGCGCCGCGTCGTTCATCTCCATGGCGGGCATTATCGCCTTCGCCGGCTATGACGGCTCGGTCTATCTCATGGGTTGGACCGGCGGGTACGTCCTTTTGGCGCTTCTGCTTGCGCCTTACCTCAGAAAATTCGGCCAATTCACGGTGCCGGATTTCATTGGGGAGCGGTTCTATTCCAAGACCGCGCGCGTCGTCGCCGTCCTCTGCCTCATCGTGATCTCCTTCACCTATATCGCCGGGCAGATGCGCGGCGTCGGCGTCGTGTTCTCGCACTTCCTGAACGTGCCGATCACGATCGGCGTCTTCATCGGCATGGCGGTCGTCTTCTTCTACGCCGTCCTCGGCGGCATGAAGGGCATCACCTACACCCAGGTCGCGCAGTACTGCGTTCTTATCTTCGCCTATATGGTGCCGGCGATCTTTATCTCGATCCTGATCACCGGAAACCCGATCCCGCAGCTGGGGCTCGGCTCCATGGTGGCGGATGGGTCCGGCATGACCGTCCTTCAGAAGCTCGATACGACGCTCGTCGATCTCGGCTTCAATCCGTATACCCTCGGCTCCAAGTCGATGGTCGACGTCTTCGCCATCACGCTCGCGCTGATGGTGGGCACGGCCGGCCTGCCGCACGTCATCGTGCGCTTCTTCACGGTGCCGAAGGTCTCGGACGCGCGCAAATCGGCGGGCTATGCGCTTGTCTTTATCGCGCTTCTTTACACCACCGCCCCCGCGGTCGGCGCATTCGCCCGGATCAACTTCATTGAAACGGTGAACGGCGCAACATACGAGAACGCTGAAGAAAACGGCGGCGCGCCCACCTTCTTCAAGACGTTCGAACGCATCGGCCTCGACACCTGGGTCGACAAGAATGACGACGGCGTCATGCAATACTCCGCAGGCGCGCCGTTTGTCGGCAAGCCGAAGTTCACCGGAGAATTAGGCTCGCATGGCGAGCGGCTCGTCTCCAACGAACTGACGGCGAACGCAAATGAGGTCTATGTCGATCGCGACATCATGGTGCTGGCGAACCCTGAGATCGCCAAGCTGCCCGGCTGGGTGATCGCCCTCGTCGCGGCGGGCGGCATCGCGGCGGCGCTGTCGACGGCGGCGGGCCTCCTGCTCGTCATCTCCGCCTCGATCAGCCATGACCTTCTGAAGAAGACCTTCATGCCGTCGATCTCTGACAAGCAAGAGCTGTTGGCGGCGCGCGGAGCGGCGATCGTGGCGATCTCGGTCGCGGGCTATCTCGGCATCAATCCGCCGGGCTTCGTCGCTCAGGTCGTCGCCCTCGCCTTCGGCCTCGCGGCTTGCTCCCTCTTCCCGGCGATCCTGATGGGAATCTTCTTTAAGGGAATGAACAAGGAAGGCGCGATCGCCGGCATGCTGGCGGGCCTCGCCTTCACGATCAGCTACATCGTGTACTTCAAGTCGCCCTGGTTCGGCGCGGTGAACACCGCCGACAACTGGTTCTTCGGCATCTCGCCGGAAGGCATCGGCTCGGTCGGCATGGCGATCAACTTCGCCGTCGCCATCGCGGTGGCGAAGTTCACCAAGCCGACGCCGGTGGAGGTGCAGGATCTCGTCGACGACATCCGCATCCCAACTGGCGCAGGCGTCGCCCACCAGCATTGAGGCTCCCCCAAGGGCGCGGAAGGTTAACCATCCGCGCCCGCTGCAGAAGAGCGGCGGCCCGCATCAGCGAGCCGCCGCTTTTCCCTTTTGATCCCGGCGCTCGCTCGCGCTACCCTCCCTGAAAAAGAAAATCCGATCGCTCTTTTGGGAGGGAGCGCCTTGACCCAGCCGATTATCGTCGGCGTTTTGCTCGTTTACACCGGGCTATTGTTCGCGATCGCCTACTGGGCCGAGAGCCGGGACGCCGCGACGCGGCTCTCGAACCGTTCTCCGTTGGTCTACGGTCTTTCCTTCGCGGTCTACTGTACTTCCTGGACATTTTACGGCGCGGTCGGCACCGCCGAAACGCGCGGCTGGGAGTTTCTGCCGATATATCTTGGGCCCGCCCTCGCCTTCAGCCTTGGCCTGCCGGTGATGCGGCGCCTGGTTGCGGCGGGCAAGAAGTTTAACTCCACGTCGATTGCGGATTTTCTGTCCGCGAACTATCAGAAATCTCGCGCCGTCGCAGCGACCGTCACCATTATCGCGGTAATCGGCGCCGCGCCCTATATCGCCCTGCAATTAAAGTCGGTGGCGACGACATTCGCCTTCTTCGCGCCCGAGGCCCGCGACGCGGACGGCGCCGCCGGCGTCTTCGCCGTCGCCATCGTGCTCGCCGCCTTCGCGATCAGCTTCGGCGCGCGCCATATGGACGCGACGCGCCACAATCGCGGCATGATCGCGGCGATCGCGTTCGACTCGATCGTCAAGCTCGTGGCCTTCGTGGCGGTGGGCGCGTTCGCGCTGGCGCTTCTCAATGGCGCGCCGGACGCGGCGCCCGCAATTTCCGTACTCGGCGAACGGCCGGATGCGGACCGGTTTCTGACCCTGACGCTTCTATCAGCCGCGGCTGTGTTCTGCCTGCCGCGGCAGTTCCACGTCACGGTCGTCGAAAGCGAGAGCAAGAAGGCGCTGGCGCCTGCGAGCGTGATTTTCATCCTTTACCTCGCCGTCGTGTCCGTCTTTGTCGCGCCGATCGCCAACGCCGGCGCCGGCGCCGCGGCGCTCGCCGGGGTGTCCGGCGACCTCCATGTCATCGCCCTGCCCATGGCGTTCGGGGCGGAGTGGCTCTCAGTCTTTGTCTTTGTCGGCGGGTTCGCCGCGGCGACCGGCATGGTGATCGTCGCAAGCCTCGCCCTCAGCACCATGATCGCGAACGAACTCGTCGCGCCCTTCCTGCTCGCCGGCGGCGCGAGCGGCGCAGAGCGCGGCATCGGCCGGCGGCTCCTCCTGGTGCGGCGGATCGGCGTCGGCGCCGTCATGTTGCTAGCGGCCGTGCTTGCGACCGCCGCGCCCGAAGGCGGACAGCTGGCGAGCCTCGGCATTCTCTCTTTCGCCGCCGTGGCGCAGTTTTTCCCGCCCTTGATCGCCGCGCTCTACTGGCCGTCGGCGAGCCGCAACGGGGCCGTCGCCGGCATGGCCGCGGGCTTCCTTATATGGTTCGCCTTCCTGTTCGCGCCGACATTCATCGGCGTCGCGGCGCCGGTGGAAGGCGTCATTTCCGCCCTCGGACCATTCGGCTTCGACGACCTCACCATCGGCGCAGCACTCAGCTTCGCCGTCAATGTCGCCGCGCTCGCCGGCGTGTCCGCGGCCGAGGCGCGCGCCGGGCGCAAGGACAAGGCCGGCGCGATGCGCAACGCCGACCGGACGGTGACCGCCGGCGATCTCTACGGCCTAGTTGAGCAGTGCCTCGGCGCGCAGGCCGCGAGCCTCGCCCTCGAAGCCTTCGAACGCGGCCGCGGGCGTAACTTCAACCCCGACCGTCTCGCGGACCCGGCGCTGATCGACTTCGCCGACCGCCAGATGTCAAAAGCGATCGGGGCCTCCTCCTCCAGCATCCTCCTGCGCAGCGCCCTCGCCGGCGGTTCGCTCGCCATCGACGACGTGGCGACGCTCCTCGGCGAGACGACAGGCATGGTGAGCTTCAGCCAGGAGCTTCTGCAAACCGCCCTCGAGAACACAAGCCACGGCGTTTCGGTGATCGACGCGGAGCTTAACCTCGTCGCCTGGAACAGCGCCTATACGGAGCTTTTCGATTATCCCGACGACCTGGTGCAGACGGGCCGGTCAGTGGAAGACCTGATCCGCTTTAACGCCAAGAGAGGCCTGTGCGGTCCCGGCAATGTGGACGAACACGTCCGGAGACGGATTGAGAAGCTGAAGAAAGGCTGGCGCCACTCCTATGAACGCACGCGGCCCGACGGGCGCGTCATCCGCATTGAGGGCGTGCCATCGCCCAGCGGCGCCTATGTGACGACGTTCACAGACGTCACCGAATACAAGAGCATCGAAAAGGCGCTGCGCGACAGCCAGCGCAGCATTCGCTTCTATACGGATAATATTCCCTCAATGGTCGCATTCGCGGACGCCGAGGAACGCCTGCGCTTCGCCAACAGCGCCTACCGGCAGGCCTATGGCGTCGAGGCGGCGGCCGTCGGCAAGGTGTTCATGAAGGACTATCTCTCGCCGGAGGATTACGCCGCGCGCAAGCCCCACATCGAAGAGGCGCTCGCCGGTCGCCGCGCGACGTTTGATATCGAAACGACCGGCGCCGACGGCCCGCAATACATGCAGGTCGCCTACGTGCCCCAATTTCGCAGCGACGGCGGCGTGCGCGGCTTTTTCGGGCTTTACCAGGACGTCACGGCTCGGCGCGCGGCGGAAATCGCGCTTGCGGAGACCAATGAAACGCTCGAAGAGCGCGTCGAGGACAGGACCCGCGAGCTGTCCGACGCCAACGCCGCGCTCGATGCGGCGCGCCGCCAGGCGGAGGAGGCGACCGCCTCCAAGACGCGGTTCCTCGCCGCCGCGAGCCATGACGTCCTCCAGCCCTTGAACGCCGCGCGGCTCTTCGCGTCCGCCCTGAAGGACCCGCGCGACGCAGCCGACGCCCGCGACCTCGCCGGCAAGATCGACGCCGCGATCGCCTCCGCAGACGGATTATTGCGGGCGCTCCTCAACATCTCGAAGCTTGACGCCGGCGGGGTGACGCCCGACATCGGCCCGGTGCGCCTCGCCGACGTTTTCGAGCAGCTGAAGACAGCCTTCGAAGTGGCCGCCGAGGAGAAGGGCCTGCGCCTCGATGTTGCGCCGACGAGCCTTTACGTGAAGAGCGACCGAGGGCTCCTGACCTCTGCGTTGCAGAACCTCGTCGCGAACGCCGTACGGTATACGGACGAAGGACGGGTGCTCATCGGCGCGCGGCGCGTCAATGGCGACGTCCGCATCGACGTGCGCGACACCGGACGCGGCGTGCCTGAGCGCAGGCGCAAGGAGATCTTTCAGGAATTCAAGCGGCTCGAACGCGACGCCGATGCAGGCGGCGCCGGGCTCGGCCTCGCCACCGTCGACCGCATTGCGCGCCTCCTCGGTCACGAGATTGACCTTGAGTCCGCCGAAGGCGAAGGCTCGACATTTTCGTTGCGCGCGCCGCGCGCCGAACCGCCTGTGGCCGACGCCGCCGTTGAGGAAGGAACGCAAACGCCGCGAACGCTACAGCCCTCCCGCAGCGGCCTTGAGGGATTGACCGCGATATGCATCGACAATGACGTCGCGGTCCGGGAGGCCATGACCGCCGCCCTCTCCAGATGGGGCATCGACGTTCACGCGTTCGCATCGGACATCGCCGCGCTCGAAGCCCTTGGCGCCGGAGCCGCGGCGCCGGATCTCCTGCTCCTCGACTATCAACTGGATAACGGACGAACGGGGTTCGACGCGCTCGATGCGCTGGAGGCCCATTGGAGGACGCGGCCCGTCACCATCATGATCACGGCCTCGTCGTCCGGCGACGCGGAAACGGTGGCCGCCGCCCGCGGCGTGCCCATCGTCGAAAAGCCGATCGAACCGGCGGAGCTGCGCGCGCTCATCGCGCAATTGAGGCGCGCCGCCGCGGAGTAGCGACTCCCACAGAGCCGGCATCTATGCTATTCTTAACACAGAAAGTTCTGTCTCTTTGGCGATAAAGACTTGGAACACGAGGGGGCCTCTAACTGGAAGAAAGGACTCGCGCGGTCTGTGGCGCGGCGGCGCGTTGCGATTTCCAGTTTCACGGTCTTTCTGCTGATACTCGCGTCGACGTTCTGGGCTTACTATCTATTTACAATAATCTGGTCGACCAGTTGCAATTTCGCGACAAACTGGGTCTCAGGCTGGTTTGGGTACGGATCGCCATTCCAACTGTTTGCGCTCTCTTTTCTGCTCGCCTTCGCCGTTTGGCTGATGCGGCTCGTCGCCTTTTGGCGCGACAGCAACGCCATCGAAACCCTGTTGCAAGGCGCCTTGATTCTCGGTCTTGCTCTTTCTCTCAGCTTCCTGAACGCGATGCTCTTCCCGTTTGCAACGCCAAGCATTCAGCAGGCCAAAGCTTTAGCTGACTTTGTAAGCCCGGCTCCCGAGCTGCTTTACGAGATTGAGGTCGCACATTCGCCGAAGCCGCCGCCATGGCCGTATGATTTTCCAACGCCGCCTTCCTACCCGCATCCGCGCGAGTGGTTCGACGGCTTCGTTCCTGAAATGGATCAGATTTTCACAAGCGCGAACTCGCCCACATTTGGAGAATACGTTCAGATGCAGCAGTGCGCATCCCGCCTCACGACGCGAAGCGCCGAATACGAACGCGAAGTGGACGCATTTGAAACTTGGCATAGAGAGTATGGATGGCGGGTCGATCCCGCATACCTACGCTACAAGTGGGATTGACGAACTAAGCTCACAGACCAACCAAGGCGCTTCAGTTGTTTTAGCTTATGCGTCGTCCTTCGGCGCGTCGGGCTCGGCGATGAGCGCGCCGGCGGCGAGCACCGCCTGGGTGCGCGTCTGCACTTCGAGCTTGCGCAGGATGGCGGTCATGTGCGCCTTCACCGTCGCCTCGCTGATCGACATTTCGTAGGCGATCTGCTTGTTGAGGAGCCCCGCCCGCACGTGCAGGAGCACCTTCAATTGCGCGGGCGTCAGGCTCGCCAGCCGTTCGGCGAGCGCGGCTTCTTCCGCATCGCCCGCTTCCTCGAAGTTCGCCGGCGTCCAGGTCTCGCCGTCGAGCACGGCGGCGATCGCCGCGCGGATGTCGTCAACGTCGAGAGACTTGGGCACGAAGGCCGACGCGCCGAACGCGATCGCCCGCCGCGCGACGCCCGGCTCCTCGCTGCCCGAGACGATCGCCACCGGCAGCGCCGGCCACTCCTGGCGCAGCGCGATCAGTCCCGCAAAGCCGTCGCTGTCGCTCATGTGCAAATCGAGGCAGAGAAGGCCCGGCCCCCTCGCCTCAATCGCCGCGCGCGCTTCGCCAAGACTTGAGGTCTCGATCACCTGCCGCTCGGGCGCGGCCCCCTGCACCGCCTGGCGCAGGGCCGCGCGGAACAGGGGGTGGTCATCCGCCAACAGAATGGGTTTGCCGGTCAATCTTCACTCGCGGGATTGAGGTCCATACGGAGCTTATCGATTAAGGCGCCCTTCGATCAACAGGTCAACGACGCCAGGCTCGGCGAGCGTCGAGGTGTCGCCAAGGTTCGAGAACTCGTTCTCCGCAATCTTGCGGAGGATTCGGCGCATGATCTTGCCGGACCGCGTCTTCGGCAGGCCGGGCGCCAGGTGGATGTGGTCCGGCTTGGCGATCGGGCCGATCTCCTTGCGCACCCATTTGGTCAGCTCCGTCGACAATTCGTCGCTCGCCTCAACGCCGTCCATGAGCAACACATAGCAGTAAATGCCCTGGCCCTTGAGCTCGTGCGGATAGCCGACCACAGCCGCTTCCGCGACCGCTGGGTGCGCGACAAGGGCGCTTTCGATTTCCGCCGTGCCCATGCGGTGGCCGGAGACATTGAGAACGTCATCGACGCGGCCGGTGATCCAGTAATAGCCGTCGGCGTCGCGCCGCGCGCCGTCGCCGGTAAAGTACGTTCCCGGATAAGTGGAGAAATAGGTGTCGATGAAGCGCTGATGGTCGCCATAGACGGTGCGCATCTGTCCCGGCCAGGAGTCGGTGAGGACGAGATTGCCGTCCGTTGCGCCCTCCAACGCGTTGCCGTCGGCGTCGACGAGCGCCGGCTTGACGCCGAAGAGCGGCTTCGTGGCGGAGCCGGGCTTTAGCGCCGTCGCCCCCGGCAGCGGCGAAATCAGGACGCCGCCGGTTTCGGTCTGCCACCATGTGTCGACGATCGGGCACCGTCCCTTGCCGACGACCCGGTGGTACCAGGTCCACGCTTCCGGGTTAATTGGTTCGCCGACGGAGCCGAGCAGCCGCAAAGACGAAAGATCGGCCTGTTCCACAAGCTCCTCGCCCTCGCGCATCAGCGCGCGGATGGCCGTCGGCGCGGTGTAGAAAATGTTCACCCGGTGCTTGTCGCACACCCGCCAGAAACGCGAGGCGTCCGGATAGGTGGGCACCCCCTCGAACATCAGCGTCGTCGCGCCATTGGCGAGGGGGCCGTACACTATATAGCTGTGGCCGGTGACCCATCCGACATCCGCCGTACACCAATAGATTTCGCCGGGTCGGTAGTCGAACACCGCCTCGTGGGTGAAGGCGGCGTAGACGAGATAGCCGCCCGTGGTATGCAGGACGCCTTTCGGCTTGCCGGTCGAGCCGGACGTATAGAGAATGAAGAGCGGGTCTTCGGCGTTCATCGGCTCCGGCGGACAGTCCGATACGACGTCCTCTCGCGCCTCATGCCACCAGACGTCGCGGCTCGTCACCCACTCGACGGCCCCGCCAGTGCGCTTGACGGTCAGGATCGTCCGTACGCAGGCGGTGTCGTGGTCCGGCTCAAGCAGCGCCTTGTCCACATTGTCCTTCAGCGGCGTCGACCTGCCCCCGCGGACTCCTTCGTCGGCGGTTATGACGGCCACCGCGCCGCAATCCTCGATGCGGCTCGCCAGCGCCTCGGGCGAGAAACCGCCAAACACGATCGAATGCACCGCGCCGATGCGCGCGCAGGCGAGCATGGCGTAGGCGGCCTCGGGGATCATCGGCATGTAAAGAACGACGCGGTCGCCTTTCTCTACGCCCCGCGCCTTCAGGACGTTCGCCATGCGGCAGACTTCTTCGTGGAGTTGGCGATAGGTGATCGCCCGGTCTTCGCTCGGGTCGTCGCCCTCCCAGAGGATCGCCACTTCGTCGCCGCGCGCCGCCAGATGCCGGTCAACGCAGTTGACGCTGGCGTTCAAAACGCCGTCCTCGAACCATCTGATGCGCAAGTCCTCCTTGGCGAAGGATACGTCTTTCACCTTCGTGTACGGCGTCATCCAGTCGAGTCGCTTGCCGACCTCGCCCCAGAAGCCTTCGGGGTCCTCGACGGAGCGGCGGTAGGCCTCTTCATAGGCGGCTGCGTCATAACGCGCGGCGGCGGCGACTTCGTCAGATACCGGAAAGATCTGCTCGCCGGCGGCGGGGGTTCCTGATGCGTCTGGCATCTGTCGTCTCCTTCGCTGTGCTCCGTCGGGAGCGGGGTCAATCCTGATGCGTGTAGCCCTCTCTTGAGCCGGGCCTCGCGGGCGCTGACCTATCGGCTCCCATGGGGCGGGTGCGGCGCGCAGGCGACGCAACGATACGCATCGCGAATGTCGGAGATCGCCGCGCGCGCGTCCATTCGACCTTGGTCTCATAGACCATTCGCCAATGGAAAATCGGGGCGCGGAGACGGACCCTCGGGGCGACTTCAACGACAAGCTCTCGGGAGGAGCGCCCCCATGTCCAGCATCGATTTGACGCCCCGCCCTTTAGCGAGGCGACCAGGCAAGCCGATCGCGGCGCTGCTCGCTTCGTCCGCGCTTGTCGCCATCTTCCCGACAATCGCCGTCGCCGCTGACGCCGGCCTTGAGGCGCGCGTCGACGCGCTGGAGGCGAAACTCGACAGAATCCTCGACAGGCTTGAGGCGCAGGACGCGACCCTCACCGCCGCTGAGACGGCGACGTTGAAAGACGCCGCCTACGCCGTATCCGATGCGACGGCGTCCGGCGCGAACGCCCCTAACGCTCAGAACGCCGCCTATATCCCGGGCGCGACGGGCGCCCCGCGGCCGATCCTCGCAGAGCTCGACACGCCCGGCGGCGTCTCGGCGCAGTCACAGGCGGATCGCGACGCGATCCCCGCCAAGGAGCGGCCGAAGCGCAAGGGCCTCGGTTTCTCCGCCGGCGGCGCGGACTTTACCTTCAAGGGCTACGTCAAACTCGATGCGACGGTGACGCGGTTCTCGGACGGCGACCTGCCCACCAGTAATATCGGCCGCGACTTCTATATCCCCGCGCTCGTGCCCGTCGGCGGCGAAGGCAATGGCGCGGACTTCGACTTCAACCCGCGCGAGACGCGCTTCCTGTTTGCGGTGGACACGGAGCGCGGCGGCCATGACATCGGCGGGCTTATCGAACTCGACTTCCAGGTGACGAGCGACGGCAATGAACGGGTCTCGAACAGCTTCACGCCGCGCATGCGCCAGGCATACATCACGATTGACAACTGGCTCCTTGGCCAGGCCTGGACCACTTTCCAGGATGTCGGCGCATTGCCCGACAATCTCGACTTCATCGGCCCGACGGAAGGCACAGTGTTCATCCGTCAGCCAATGATCCGCTATACGAAGGGTCCGTTCCAAATCGCGCTTGAACAGCCCGAAACCGAAGTGACGGGCCCGGCGGGGGAGCGCCTCCTGCCGGGCGACGACGTCGCGCCGGACGTCGTCCTGCGCTACAACAAGAGAGGCGACTGGGGGCATTTCGCGCTTGCGGGCATTTTCCGCGCCCTGCACTCGGAAGAAGACATGACGGCCGGCGCCATCGAAGACACGGCGATTGGCTATGGAATCAGCGCGTCCGGCAAGCTGAAAGTCGGCGAGCGGGACGATTTCCGGTTCATGGCGACTTATGGCGAGGGCATCGGCCGCTATATCGGCGTCAATATCGTGAACGACGCTGCGATCCGGGCCAATGGCGAATTGCAGACGATAGCGACCTATTCCGGCTTCGCCTCCTACCGGCATTTCTGGACGAAGAACCTGCGCTCGAACCTCACAGGCGGATATTTCAGGGCGGACAACCCGGTTTCGCTCACTGGCGACGGCGTCACCGATGAAGTTTACTCCGTACACGCAAACCTTATTTATTCGCCGGTGGAGAAGTTCGAAGTCGGCGTCGAATACATCTACGCCAATAGAGCTCTCGAAGACGGCCAGGAAGGCAATATGAACCGGGTGCAGTTCTCGACGAAGTACAGCTTCTAACGCTCCGGTCAGTCCATGCCTTCGGGGATTGTCGCGCCGCTCACGGACGGCGCTGACGGCGACGCGGTGGCGTTTCCCTCCGGTTCGCGAAGAGCGGCCTGCGGCGGCGCGCCGCTGCGCAGGTGAAGGTCGCGCTGCGGGAACGGAATCTCGACGCCCGCCTCCTGCAGCTTCTTGAACACCGCGACCCTCAGCGCCGTCTTCGTCGACAGGCTGGAGTTCACGTCGCGGATAAGCCCGCGCAACTCAAAATCGAGCGAGGAATCGCCGAAGCCGACGAAATAGACATAGGGCGGCGGATAAGCGAGCATCAAATGCGTGTCGCGCGCCACCTCTTCCAGCAGGCGGATGATTTCCTCCGGATCGGACTCATACGAAACGCCGACCGGAATGATCACGCGTCCGGTCTTGTTCTTGTGGGTCCAGTTCGTCACCGCCGAGGAGATAAGCTCCGAGTTCGGCACGATGACCGACGCCCGGTCGAACGTCTCGATCTCCGTCGCGCGCACGCTGATCCGCTTGACGATGCCTTCGCCCGATGGCGTCACGATCCAGTCGCCGACTTTTATCGGCCGTTCAAAGAGGAGAATGAGGCCGGAGACGAAGTTATTGACGATGCTCTGCAGGCCAAAGCCGATGCCGACCGACAAGGCGCCCGCGATAATCGCAAGATTGGAGAGATTGAAACCGAGGACGCTTGCGCCGACCATGAAGGCGATGACGAGCCCGACATAGCCGATCAGCGTCTTCAGCGAGTTCTGCACGCCGACGTCGAGCCGGGTGTGCGGGAAGAAGCGCTTTTCGCCGATCCGCTGAACGAACTTGGTGAACGTCAGTATAAATACAAAGATGCCGATCGCCACGAATATCTGGGCGAAGGAGATCGTCACGCCGCCGATCTGAAAGCCGAAGAAAGCGTCGCCGATCCAGTTCCTGACGTCCTCCCATTCCGCGCCGAGGGCGAGAAAGATGAACGGCGTCAGCGCCAGAATGATGACGAGGTCGAGAATTGCGCCGACCCAGAAGAGGACGAGGCGCTCCTGAGCCGGTCCGTCCTCGCTGGCGACGGGGCGCGCGTTCAGGGCCGCATCGGCTGAGCGAAGCGCCTGGTGGCTCATGATGCGGATGAAGAGGCCGGCGGCGATAATGCCGTCGAGCATGAACACGCGCGTCGCGAGATAATGCGCAAGCGCAACGTAGCCGACCGCCGCTGCGGCGATGATTGCGACCGCAATGACGCGCAAGAGACGCCTGAGCGCATTCCACAGGGTCCGCACGTCCTCCCCGAAGGCCTCGCCGCGCCCCTCGGCCAGTCTCCATACGGACTTCTGCGCGAGGACAAGGAACACGATCGCCATGGCGATGGCGACGACCGCGCTCTGCACAAGCGCCAGTTCCTGATCGCCGCCATAGATCTTCGCGCCTTCGGTGAGGGAGCGGTCGGCGAAGTAGAGGAAGACCGTCGTCAGGAGCGCCGCGCGCACAATCCGCACGCCCCGCGTCGCCAGCGGCACCAGCCGCCAGCCGGGCGTCTGGGGCGCGAAGACGGCGACGACGCCTGCGTCGGCGGAAAGGAGCGCAAGAAAGCCGAACCAGATGCTGCGCGCGAACGGCGTCGCGTAATCGGGGATGAGCCCCTGAACGAGAAGCGCTTCATAAACGAGCCCGCCGGCGATCACGCCGGGGACGGCGCGCGCGAGGATGCGCACGATCGCGACGCCGGCGCGCGCGCCTTGCGTCGGCTCGCTCGCCTGAAGGCGATGGATGATGCTGCGATTGGCCCAGCGCCTTATCGGCCCGAAGAGAAGCAGGCTCACGACAAGGCTCAGCGCGATAACGGCATAGGCGCGCCAAAGTCCGCCCTCCGCGTCCTTACGCTCGCGCCAGCCGCCTACATTGGCGCTGAGGCGGTCAACGCCGGCGAGGAAAGTCTCCGCGGCGCGGGCGAGCGTCGCCAATTGCAGCGGCGAAGCGCTGCGCCGGAGGATCTGGCTGTAAAATTCCTCGCGGCGGCGTTCGTCGATGTCTTCCAGAAGCCGGTCAATTTCGGCGAGATTGAGATCGGACTGCCTGACGATGGCGTCTTCTTTTACGAGCGCCGCGGTCAGCGCGGCCCGCTCGGCGGCGATTTCATCCGCTTCCGCGGGCTGGTCGTCCTCCGGAGCGGGGCCGAGCCGGTCAAGGTCGGCGCGGAACTCATCGCGGCGCTCTTTCAGGGGCCGGATCGCCTCCTGCCCGCGCGCGCGCAATTCCCGCAATGTCTCGCGCAGCGCCACATAGTCTGGCTCCTCTGCGTCCGGGTCCTCTGCATCTTCGCTGAGCGCGAGCCGCACCCCCTCCAGTTCCGCCCGGCGCGCATCGACGCCGCTGCGCGCCTCATTGAGGCGCCGCCGCTCGGCGATGTCGGCGGCGAGCCGCTCCAGTTCGCTGACCGCATCCCGGGAGGCCGCAGCGGCCGGTTCGATCGCGGCGAGACGGGCGAGAACCTGGTCTCGTTCCGCATCCGAAAGCGGCGCCGCCGCGGTGGGTGACGGCGGGCCCATGAGCGCGGCCTCGTCGGCGGGCTGCGCCTCCGCGCCCTCCCCGCCCGCAGCCGCCCGCTGCGCCGCGCTTGCTGAGTCGGACCTTGCCAATGCCGCGCGCAGGGCCGAATCGGCGCCGGAGAGCCGGTCTCGCGCGGCCTCAAGGTCCGGGCGGATCGCGGAGACTTCAAGCGCCAGGGCGTCGAGCGGAGCGGTCGCGTCGGATTCAAAACGCTCGCGCATCGCGGCGAGCGCTTTTGTCGTCGTCGCAAGCCCTCGGCGAATCGCCTCGACTTCTGCGTCCGACAGGTAAAGGACGTCCAGGTCGTCCGCGGCGCCTTCGGGCGTCGGCGCGTCGGAAGGCGGCGCGCCGACCGGCGCAGGGTCCGACGTCGTCGACTGGGCGGCGACCGGAACCGCCGCCCCGGAAAGCGCAACAAAGCCGACGGCCGCTATCATGGCGCGCAGCGCGCGCCGCATCGCCGGCGCCGCAGACGTTTCAGACAGGAGCGTCAACATGGGATCACCTAACGCATTTCCATATCGGTTGAGCGGCGCCGGAGAGCCCGGCGCTGTACGGCCTGCCGTCCGGAAAAGCGAGAGAACAGAGGCCAAAAGCACCTAAACGATTCTGAACGAAGCCGGGCCCGCAAGGCGACACTCCGGACGGGGCGTCGTCATTCCTGCGTATGGCCCCGTGTCTGGCGGCGTCATGTTGGTTAAAAATTGCTCGTTTTGCCTTAAGAAGGCGCATCTGACATAATTTGCTTGCAAATTGAGCGAGATATGCCAGCATTAATCCGCCGTGCGACAGCAGGGGATGGTTACGTGTTTTCAGTTTACCGAGCCGGACCGGTACCGAACAGCGAAAGCGCCGCGCGCGCTGGCGGTCGCCTGAACGGGCGAGCAGTCGCCCGGCGCGTTCAGACGACGCAAGAGGCGTCGCGGACGCTGCTCCTTCTCCTTATGCTCCTCGGCGGCGCCCTTGCGGCGGCGGCGGGGGTCTCGTCTGGATGAAGCCGCCGCTTCACAACGAAGACCGCCGAAGCCGCCTCGATTGAGGCGGCTTTTTTCTTGGCGCCGATCGCCAACCGAAGACACATCTAACGACGAACTGCGTAGCAAGGGAATCAGGCCCAATCGATCCTCAACACGCGCACACGCCGAACCAACGGCGCCAAAGACCGGGAACGCCCAGGATGACAGAGACAAACGTCGGCGACCATGTCGCGATCTTCGACACCACGCTGCGCGATGGAGAACAGGCCCCCGGCTTTTCCATGGCCGTGGAAGGCAAGCTCGCCGTGGCGCGCGCCCTGCAGGCGCTGAACGTGGACATTGTCGAGGCCGGGTTCGCCGCGGCGTCCGAAGGCGACTTCAATGCCGTGCAGGCGGTCGCCCGGTCGATCGCCGGCCCGACTATCTGCTCGCTTGCGCGCCTGAATGAGAAGGACCTCGACGCGGCCGCGCGGGCGATCGAACCCGCCGCCCGCAAGCGCATCCACACCTTCATCGGCACGAGCCCCACGCACCGTGACGCGAAGCTGAAGCTCTCGAAAGAAGAGATTCTGGAGCGCGTTGCGCGCCTTGTGCCGGTCGCCTGCTCCCGCGCCGACGATGTGGAGTTTTCGCCCGAGGACGCCATCCGCACCGAGCGCGATTATCTGCTGGAGGTGTGCCGGACGGCGATCGACGCCGGCGCGACGACCATCAATATTCCGGACACCGTCGGCTATTCGACGCCGGAGGAAATGACCGACCTCTTCCGGTTCCTGACGAGCTCCTGCCCCGCCCATGTCGTCTTCTCCGTCCATTGCCATGACGATCTCGGCATGGCGGTCGCCAATTCCCTCGCGGCTGTGCGCGGCGGCGCGCGGCAGATCGAGTGCGCCGTCAACGGGATTGGCGAGCGCGCCGGGAACTGCTCCCTTGAGGAGGCGGTCATGGCGCTCAGAACCCGGAAGGACCTTTTCGGCGTCGAGACGCAGATCGATACAACGAAGATTTACGCCGCCAGCATCGCGCTCTCGCGCGTCACCCACCAGCCGATCCCGCGCAACAAGGCGATCGTCGGCAAGAACGCGTTCGCGCACGAGGCCGGCATCCACCAGCACGGCGTTCTCGCCGACCGGCGCACCTATGAGATCATGGACGCCGAATCCGTCGGCATGCCCTCTAATTCGATCGTCCTTGGCAAGCATTCCGGCAAGCACGCCCTCGCCGCGCGCGCCCGCGCGCTTGGCTTCAACGCAGGCCCGGAGAAGATCGAAGAGGTGTTCCCCGAGTTTAAACGCCTCGCCGACACCTGCCGGGAAGTCACCGACGCCGACGTCGTCAAGCTGATGACCGGGCGCGGCTCCGATGACGGACGGTCCGGCCCCTGGCGCACCCGCCGGATCGAGCTGCGCACCGATATCGAGGACGAGGTGCGCCCCTACGCCCGCGTCACCATGAAACACGACGACGGCACCCGCGAGACGGTCCAATGCGAAGGCGGCGGCCCCATCGACGCGGCGTTCGCAGCGGTCTGCGCCATCGCCGGCGTCGCCGGCCGCATCGTCTCGCTGGACCTGCGCCATGACGCTGATGGCGAGGACACACGCGTCGACGCCGAAGCGACCGTCGAAGTCGCAAGCCGTCAGTATACCGGCAAGGCGCGGGAGACCGACGTCGCCGACGCGGCCGTCGCAGCCTTCGTCGCGGCGGTGAACCAGGCCGCTGTCAGCGAAGCGGCGCTTGACGAGAACGCCCCGCGGCGCGCGGCCGCCGATTCGGAGTCCGTAGCGTGAGCGAGCCGAAAACGCTGTTCGACAAGCTATGGGAGCGTCATATCGTCCGTCCGGAGACGGAAGAGGCGCCGGCTATCGTCTATATCGACATGCATCTTATCCATGAGGTGACGTCGCCCCAGGCGTTTCAGGTTCTGAAAGACCGGGGATTGACGGTCCGCCGGCCGGACCGCACCTTTGCGACCCTTGACCATTCGACCCCGACCCTGCCGCCGGGACCCGACGGCGCGCTCCCCTATGCGACCGAGGCAGCGGCGGAGCAGGTCGACACGCTGGTAAAAAACTGCGCGGCGCAAGGAATTACGCTTTTCGGCCTGGATGATCCGCGCCGCGGCATCGTCCATGTCATCGGGCCGGAGCTTGGCCTCACCCAGCCCGGCAAGACCATCGTCTGCGGGGACAGCCACACCTCGACCCATGGCGCCTTCGGCGCCTTCGCTTTCGGCATCGGCACCACGGAGGTCGGCCATGTGCTGGCGACGCAGTGCCTGTTGCTCCGTAAGCCGAAGACCATGCGCATCACGTTTGAGGGCGCGCTTGCGCCGGGCGTATCGGCCAAGGACATGGCGCTGGCGGCGATCGCGCGCATCGGCGCGGACGCAGGGCAAGGCAAAGCGATCGAGTTCGCAGGGCCCGCCGTCCGCGCGCTGTCGATGGAGGGCCGAATGACCCTCTGCAACATGTCGATCGAGGCGGGGGCGCGCGTCGGCCTCGTCGCGCCCGACGAAACGACCCTCGCCTACCTCAGAGGGCGCGATTACGCCCCGAAGGATGCTGACTGGGACGCCGCAGCCGCCGACTGGATGAGCCTGCCCACTGACGACGGCGTGGCGTTTGACGAGGAAGTGGCGATCGACGCGGCGAGCATCGCGCCCATGGCGACCTTCGGCACCTCGCCCGACGCCGCCGCGCCCGTCGACGGCGCCGCGCCCGCGGACGGCGGGCGCGCGGACGACGCAGCGCTCGCCTATATGCGCATCGATCGCGGCCAGGCCTTCCAAGAGGTGGAGGTGAACCGCGTCTTCATCGGCAGTTGCACCAATTCGCGGCTTGAGGATTTGCGCGCCGCCGCCCAGGTGCTGCGTGGACGGAAGGTGAGCGACAACGTCATCGCTCTCGTCGTGCCGGGCTCGGAGGCGGTGCGCCGCGACGCGGAGGCGGAAGGCCTGCACCAGGTATTCGAGGCCGCGGGCGCGGAATGGCGCCTGCCTGGCTGCTCCATGTGCATCGCCATGAACGGCGATAAGGGCGAGGCGGGCGAGCTCGTGGTCTCCACCTCAAACCGGAACTTTGTCGGCCGCCAGGGCGCCGGCGTGCGCACCGTGCTGGCGAGCCCCGCAACCGCGGCGGCGGCGGCCGTCGCCGGCCGCCTCGTCGATCCGCGGCCCTATCTTAGGGAGGCGTGACTCAATGCAAGCGATGTCGAAAATCACGACACGAACCGTCGTGCTGGAAAACGAAAACGTCGACACCGACCAGATAATCCCTGCGCGGTTCCTCACGACGACAAGCCGCGCCGGCCTCGGCGCGCACGCGTTCGCGGATTGGCGGTATGAAGACGACGGCGCGCTCAAAGCCGACAGCCTCTTCCGCGAGGACGCGCGCGACGACTTTGGCGTTCTGGTGGCGGGCCACAATTTCGGCTGCGGCTCCTCGCGGGAACACGCGCCCTGGGCGCTCCTCGATTTTGGCTTTCGCGCCGTCATCAGCACCAAGATCGCTGACATCTTCACGGGCAACGCGTTGAAGAACGGGCTCGTTCCCGTCGAAGTGGACGCCGCGACCCATGCGGACCTGATGGAGCAGCCAGGGGTCGAACTGACCATCGACCTTGAGGCGATGCGCGTGACGACGCCGAACGGCGGGGTTGACGCGCCCTTCCGGCTGGAGCCGTTCGCGCGTCGCTGCCTCCTTGACGGCGTCGATCCCCTCGGCGCGATCCTCGCCCGCGACGCCGACATCGCCGCCTATGAGGCGGTCCACGGATAAACCCCGTTACAGGATCGACCAATGACCTTCACGATCGCTTTTCTGCCGGGCGACGGCGTCGGCCCGGAGGTTGCGGACGCAGCGCGCGCCGTCCTCGCCGCCTGCCGCCTCGACATCGCCATTGTCGACGCGCCCTTCGGCGGGGCGGCGATCGACGCCGCCGGCGCGCCTTATCCGGCGGAAACGAAGGCGGCGGTCGCGGACGCGGATGCGGTCTTTCTCGGCGCCGTCGGCGGACCGAAATGGGACGATGCGCCGGTTCGTCCGGAAAAGGGCCTTCTCGATCTGCGCCGCGATCTCGGCGTCTACGCCAATCTGCGCCCCACCAACGTCGCGCCGGGCTTTGAGGATCGCTCGCCTTTGAGGCCCGAGGTCGCGCGCGGCGTCGATTTCCTGATTGTCCGGGAGCTGAACGGCGGCGTCTATTACGGCGACCGCGAGGAAGGAACGGCGCGCGCCAGCGACCTTTGCGTCTACACGAAAGAAGAAGTGGCGCGCGTTGCGCGCGTCGCGTTTGAGGCGGCGCGCGGCCGGCGCGGAAGGCTTGCGAGCGTCGACAAGGCGAACGTCCTCGCCACCAGCCGGCTGTGGCGCGCCGCGGTCGAGGAGCTGCATGCGGCCGAATACTCAGATGTCGAGCTGGAGCACGTTCTTGTCGACGCCATGGCGATGCATCTCATCACTCGGCCCGTGGGCTTCGACGTCATCCTGACCGAGAACATGTTCGGCGACATCCTGAGCGACGAGGCTTCGGTGCTGTCCGGCTCGATCGGCATGGCGCCCTCCGCTTCGCTCGGCGACGGCAAGGGCCTTTATGAACCCATCCACGGCTCGGCGCCGGACATCGCGGGAAAGGGCGTCGCCAACCCCGTCGGCGCAATCCTCTCCGCGGCGATGCTTGTGCGCTATTCCATGAAACAGGAAAACGTCGCTCAGCGGATCGAGGCGGCGGCGCGCGAGGCGCTTCAGAGCGGCGCGGCGACCCGCGATCTCGGCGGCGAGATGTCGACCGAGGCGATGGCGCAGGCGATCATCGATCGCGTCGGCTGACGTCCCCCCTCCCGTCCGCCCGGGAATAAAGCTCCCGGGCGCCCTTTTCGCCCTACACAGGGGGGAGAGATGGCGGGGCGGCAGGGACCGACGAACATTTAGCCCGTCGGCGACATTCTTTTTGACGCTGCGCTTACCTCCGCGCCTGCGCCGGGCCGATAGTCCCTGCAAAACAGGATCGGCCATGTCTTCGTTGCGCCGGACGTACGCGCAGCTTGTGACGCCCGCGCTTACCCTGGGCGCCCTGCAACTTACTCCGCAGCCTGAGCGCTCAGCGGCGCCAGACGCTCATTCGACTGCGACTTCGCCTTTGACGCAGACTGGGGCGTGTGGAACAGGCCGGCGAGGCCGCCGAAGATAGCCTTTACGTCGCCAAACCGGAGGGCGAGCGTCGCGATCGATCCCACCAACACAATGACTGCGACCATGAACAGTCCGCCGCCGTCATTGTTCGGATCGATCCCCAGCGGCGTGAAGAGATGGAACGACACAGCGCCCGTCATCACCGCAAGAGCGATCAACGCGCCCAGCGCCTGAAGCCGGCGGAAGCGCCCGAGAATGCCGATGACAAGAAACGCCGCGGCGAACAGCTCGGCGGTCCCGATGACGTACTGGCTGAAGAGCCCCGTCTGCGCAAAGAGGCCCGGCGAGCCGAGGCTCGCCGCCCAGGCGTCGAGCTTGCCGAAAATCGTCTGCGTTTCCGGCTGATTTGTGAACTTGAAGCGGAGGCTGTCGGTGAAGATCGCGGCGGCGAAAAGCGCAAACCCGTGGGGCGCGTAGCGTTTGATGAAGGTCAGCATTGGTCTCTCCCGTCTGGCGTGTCCCGTGTGTCCAGAGGAGAAGACCCCATTCAGGCGCTCACGAGCAAACCACCCTCGCGTGACGGATTTCGTGAGCGCGCGTGATCGAGCCGGCGCGCCTGCGATCAGAGGCGGTAGCTCAGGAAAAACCCGACGCTGGCCTGGTTGCGGTCGCCGCGAAGGCTGACGAGCGGCGCGTCGGCGGCGTCGCCCGCCACCCGGTCATAGCCGGCCGTGAAGACGGCGATGAATTTGCGCTTCGCGCCGATCGGCCGAATGAGATTTGCGCCGACGCCATAGCTCTGGACGCCGCCGCCGGCGTCGAAGGTCGGCAGGCCCGACGCGGCCGATTGCGCCGCGGTGACCGAGAAGTAGGCGTCGTTATAGCTGTCGTCGACGACGCGCACGCGCGGGCCGATAGCGTATGAATATCCGCCGCCGAACGCCTGGCCGCGGCCGCGATAGTTGAGCGATGCGTCAAAGACGAAGCCCTCATGGCCGTTGACGCCCTGGCGCGCTTCGAAAAGCGCCTGCCACCGCGGCGTCTCATAGGCGACGAAGCCGCCAAGTTCGATCGTGGTGCTGACGTCGCCAAGCCCTTCGAGGTCAGTCGTATCGGGCCCGGCGATGACGAACGGCTGCACGCCGTCCTCCTGGCGGGCGAAGGCGATGCGCGCGATCGGCCCGGCGCGGAAGCCGTCCTGGCGCCAGAGGTTCGCGCCGACGCCGTTCTGCACCGAGGCGAAAAAGACGTCGCTGTAGTTGACCTGAATATTCGGAAGAGCGCGCAGCTGATACTCGTCATCGCCGAGATAGGTCGGCGCATAGAGCATGCCGCCGCCGACAAGCACCTGCCAGCCTTGCGGCTGTTGGGGCCGTTGCGGCTGCGGCCCGCCGGCCCGCTGGGGCGGTTGCGCGGCGGCCGCCGACGCGGCGAGCGCAAGGACCATCGCGCATGCGGCGCGGACGACGACGCGGCCCGCGGAAAAACATCCAATCACAACAGCACCCCTCAAAACGGCGACTATGCGCTCTACCCTTCGCCGCTTCGTTCGGATCAACGCGATTCGATTGATTTTCCCAATCGAGGTTGGCTCCCGACCCCACGAGCCCAGAAATTCATCGAACGGCGCGCGGCCTTGCGCCATGCGGCGTTGAAGGCGATTTCAGGGAATCTCATCGAACGCCTCCTGCCCCCGTCTACTATCGCAGGCATGCAGGTTCGACCGTCATTCAGCGATAGCGGCGCCGCGGCGTTTTCGCCGGCAGCCTTATCGCCGCCAGATATCCTTCCCCGACCCCGGCAGGCCGAGGTCGGCCCACATGGCGTCGACCCGGTCGATGACGGCGTCGTCCATGCGGATTTCCTCGCCCCATTCGCGATGGGTCTCGGGCGGCAGCTTGTCGGTGGCGTCAAGGCCGATCTTGGAGCCGAGGCCGCTTTCGGGACTGGCGAAGTCAAGATAGTCGATCGGCGTGTTTTCGACGACGGTGATGTCGCGCGCCGGGTCCATCTTGGTGGAGACCGCCCACATGACGTCCTTCCAGTCGCGGGCGTTGACGTCGGCGTCGACGACGATGATCCACTTTGTGTACATGAACTGGCGCAGGTACGACCAAGCGCCCATCATCACGCGCTTGGCGTGGCCGGGGTATGCCTTCTTCATACTGATGACCGCGATGCGGTAGCTGCATCCTTCCGGCGGCAGCCAGAAATCGACGATTTCCGGGAACTGCTGCTGCAGAAGCGGAATAAACACTTCGTTCAGCGCTTCTCCGAGGACGGAGGGCTCGTCCGGCGGCCGGCCGGTGAAGGTCGAGAGATAGATGGGCTCCTTGCGCATGGTGATCGCGGAGACCGTGAAGACGGGGAAACGCTCCACCGAGTTGTAATAGCCGGTATGGTCTCCATACGGCCCTTCGTCGGCGTATTCCTCCAGCGAGACATGCCCCTCAAGGACGATCTCCGCTTCGGCCGGAACTTTCAAAGGCACGGTCTTGCAGTCGACAAGCTCCGCCTTGCGGCCGCGGACGAGGCCGGCGAACTGATATTCGGAGAGCGTGTCGGGCACGGGCGTCACCGCCGCGATGATGACGCCCGGATCGGCGCCGAGGACGGCGGCGACGGGCATCGGCTCGGTCTTCTCTTTTCCCCAGCGCCGGTGTTGTTGCGCGCCGCCGCGATGGGCGAGCCAGCGCATGATGGTCTTGTTCTTGGCGATCTTCTGCATGCGGTAGATGCCGAGATTGAAACTGTCCTCACGCGCGTCCGACGGGCCACGCGTAACCACCAGCGGCCAGGTGATGAGCGGCGCCGGCTCGCCGGGCCAGCAGGTCTGGATCGGCAAGGCGTCGAGGTTCACGTCATCGCCGGTCTGAACGACCTCCTGGCAGGGCGCGGACCCGAATGCCCTCGTCCCCGGCTTCATGGAGAGCACCGTCTTGGCGAGCGGCAGAAGCTCCAGCGCGTCCTTGAGGCCCGTCGGCGGCTCCGGCTGGCGAAGGAACGCGAGCGTCTTGCCGACCTCGCGCAGCCTTTCTGCGTCGCTGAGGCCTTCGGCGTCGGCGAGCCCCATGGTCACGCCCATGGCGACCCGCCTCACCGTGCCGAAGAGGTTAACCAGCACGGGGATTGGCGAGGCCGACCCGTCAGCCAAAACGGGATTTTCAAAAATGACCGCCGGCCCGCCCTCGGCGAGGAGGCGCGTCTGAATCTCCGTCATCTCCAGCGCCGTCGACACGGGGGCCGTCACGCGCACAAGTTCCCCTTCGGCCTCCAGCATCTGAAGAAAGTCGCGCAGGGATCGGTAGGACATATGCTTTCTCTAAAGCGGGTTTTTTTTCCGGGGCGGGGCCCCGCTTACGCCCGATCAGCGCAGGGCGCATCCGCCGGTCCGCCGCTGCGGCCATGCGCCACGCGGGCGCTCTTCTGCGGCGCAGGCGTCTGCGGCGCAATTAACTTTCGTTTTTCATTCCCACTTTACGATCAAGTCGCGTGCACATATCGTAGGTTTAGTAGGGTCAGGCGTTCGGTTCGCCTGAGTTATCTGGCGAGACGGAACGCGGATGCTGCCGATTCTCCATCAGGCGCTGGGCGCATTTCTGGTGTTGACGGGACTTGTCGTCCTGCCCCTGCCCATCCCCTTCGGCCTCATCATGATCACGATCGGCTTTACGCTCCTCGCGCCCTATGTGCCTTTCGTGCAACGGATCGTGAAGCGGCTGCGGACGAACCACCCCGCCCTCAACGAAAAGCTCCTGCGCTACCGCCACCGTTGCCCGCCGATTGTCCGCCGCACAATCGACAAGACGCATCCCGCCGGCGCGGCGGCGGAGTAGGTTTGCGGACGCGAAGCGGCGCGTTTTCAGATGATTTGAAACCGGCGCGATTCGGGTCGCCATGCCCTGCGACGCATTTCGCGTCCGCCGGAGGCGGAAATTGCGGATAGCGATACTTGAAACCGGCGCGCCGCCGAGCCCGGTAAACGAGCGTCACCCGGGCTATGGCCAGATGATGGTCGACATGCTGTCGCCCTTGATGCCCGGGGCGGCGTTCGTCGTTGCGCAAGTCCATGAAGGCGACGCGGCCCCGCCGGCGGACGGCGTTGACGGCTATCTCCTCACCGGCTCCCCCGTCGGCGTCTATGACGGCCACGACTGGATTGGGCCGCTGTTTGAGACGGTCCGCGCCGCAGCCGCCGCAAAGACGCCCCAGGTGGGCATCTGCTTTGGCCATCAGGCCATAGCCGCCGCCCTTGGCGGACGCGTGGAGAAGTCCGACAAGGGGTGGGGCGTCGGCGTCCATCGCTATCGCGTGCATGAAACGCGCGCGTGGATGGACCCGCTCGCCGAAGAGATTACCTGCGCCGTCTCGCACCAGGACCAGGTGGTCGAGGCGCCGGCGGGCGCGCGCGTCCTCGCCGGCTCCGACTTTTGCCCCAATGGCGCGCTATCCTACGCGCAAGGGCCCGCCGTCTCGTTCCAGATGCACCCGGAGTTCGATCATGGATTCGCGTCGGACCTGTTGGCTGCGCGCAGCGACCGCATCCCCGAGGAGAAAGTCTCCGGCGGGCTGGAGACCCTGCGCCAGGAGAGCTGCCGCAAAAAGCTCGCCCAGTGGATCGCGGCGTTTTATCGGATCGCCTGAAACGCCAGAGCCTAAAAACGTCGGAGCAAGGAGGCGAACGCCATGACGACCATGACGCTTGTGATCGGCGACAAGAACCTGTCGAGCTGGTCGCTGCGCCCGTGGCTGGCGATGCGTCACCTGGACATTCCCTTTACGGAGGAAATGGTCCGGCTTGACCGTCCTGAGTCCCGCGACAGCCTGCGTCGGCTGTCGCCGTCGGGGTTCGTCCCGTGCCTGAAGGATGGCGAAACGGCGGTCTGGGACAGCCTCGCGATCCTTGAACACCTGAACGAGCGGTTTCCTGAAAAAGGCCTTTGGCCGACCGACGCGCGCGCGCGCGCTCATGCGCGTTCGGCGTCGGCGGAAATGCACTCAGGGTTCCCGAACCTTCGAACCGTCTGGCCGATGATGTTCGCGCGCGAGGGACTGCGCCACACGACGAGCGGCGGCGTCGCCCGGGACATCGCCCGCATCGCGGCGCTCTGGACCGAAGCGCGCGAACGCTTCGGCGGTCCGCAAGGCGGACCTTTTCTTTACGGCGCGTTCTCCATCGCCGACGCCATGTACGCGCCGGTCGCATCGAGGTTCCGCACCTACGGGCCGGTGGACCTGCCCGCGCCCGCCGGCGCGTGGATGGAGATGATCCTAGACCTGCCGGCGATGCGCGAATGGGGCGTGGGCGCGGCGGCTGAACTGCGGGCCCCTTGATTGATGTCGGGGTAGGGAATTCCTCACTCCGCGCGATGTAGGGTGCGCGTTGGAACGACGTCACACAATTTGTAGCAGGACGTATGCGCGACAGACTTAGGGACTTGCTTCACCAGACGGCGGCGGGCTTCGGCCAGTCCGCCAGAGAAGGCCGGATGAACCTCTTCATCGAGCTCTTTTCTCCGGGCGAAGGCGCGCGCATTCTTGACCTTGGCGGCACGGCGGCGCTCTGGCGGCTGGTTGAGACGCCGCTTGAGGTGACGATTGTAAACCTGCCCGGGGTGAAGACCGGCAAGCCCGACAACCCGATCCACAAGCTTCATTTCCTCGAGGGGGACGCAACCAACCTGACGCAGTTCGAGGACGGGGCGTTCGATATCGTCTTCAGCAACTCCGTCATCGAGCATGTGGGTCCTGAGGATCGGCAGGCTGCGTTCGCCAGAGAGGCGAGGCGCCTGGCGCCGCGCTACTGGGTGCAGACGCCGTCCATCTGGTTCCCGATCGAGGCCCATACCCGGGCGCCCTTCTGGTTTTTCTATCCCGAAGGCCTGCGGCGGGCGATCATCGAGCGATGGCGCAGGCGCATTCCGGAATGGGCGAGGATGGTCGAGGAAACGACGGTGCTGAAGCGCGCCGAGCTGCAAGAGTTCTTCCCCGATGCGACCATTTACACCGAGCGCAGCTTTGGCTTTCCGAAATCCTATGTCGCCTATCGCGTCTGACTCTCGACAGCTTGCGGACGCCGCCGCCCCCGTTTATTCCCGCGCCATGGAAAACTCCGACGCGCGAGACCTGCTTGAATCGTTGATCGCGAAAGCCCGCGCCGCCGGCGCCGACGCCGCGGATGCGGTTCTCTACAACAGCGTCTCGCACGGCGTGTCCTGGCGCCTCGGCAAACTTGAGGATGTCGAGCGTTCGGAGAGCCTTGATCTCGGCCTTCGGATCATCGTCGGCCGGCGAGCCGCAAGCGTGTCGACGACCGAGACCTCTAAAAGCGCGCTCGACGCGCTTGTCGAACGCTGCGCGGCGATGGCGAAGGCCGCGCCGGAGGACCCTTACGTAGGTCTCGCCCCCAAGGAGCGCCTCGCGCGGCCGCCCTTTCCGGATCTCGATCTCGGCGACTTCAGCGATCCTGGCACGGACGAGCTGCGGCGCCGCGCGGCGGCCTGCGAAGAAGCGGCGCTCGCCGTCAAGGGCGTCGTCAACTCCTCCGGCGCCGGCGCAAGCTACGGAGAGGGGCGCAAATGGCTCATCACCTCCGACGGCTTTATGGGGGAGACTGGCGGCGCCAGCCACTCCGTTTCCGTCAGCGTCCTCGCGGAGGACGCGAACGGCATGGAGCGGGACTATGACTACGATTCCAAGACCCATGCGGAAGATCTTCGGGACGTCGAAACGATCGGCCGCAGCGCGGGCGAACGGGCCGTCCGGCGGCTGTCGCCGCGCAAGGCGGAAAGCCGGCCTGCGCCGGTGATCTTCGACAGCCGCGTGTCGGCGTCGATCCTGCGGCACCTGTCGGGCGCGATCAACGGCGCCGCGATCGCGCGCGGCGTCAGCTTTCTGAAGGATAAGCTTGGCGAACGGATCTTCGCCGAAGGGATAGTCGTCATTGACGACCCCTTCATCCGGCGCGGGCATGGCTCGCGGCCGTTCGACGGCGAGGGCGTGAAGGCCGAAAGGCTCAACATTATCGATGACGGCGCGCTGACGACATGGATCATGAATTCCGCCCACGCCCGTCAGCTCGGCCTTGAAACGAACGGGCGCGCGACGCGGGGCGCCGGCGGCGGCCCCGGCGCTTCGTCGACCAACCTCTATCTGCCGGCCGGCGCGGCGTCGCCGGAAGAGCTATTCGCGAACGTCGGCGAAGGCCTTCTGGTTACGGACATGTTCGGGCCGCAGGTTAATCCGAATACCGGCGATTATTCGGTCGGATGTTCCGGCCTCCTGATAGAAGGCGGCGCGCTCGCCTATCCGGTGAGCGAGATTACGATCGCCGGCAATCTCCTGGACATGTTCGCCGCCCTCGTGCCGGCGAATGACCTGGAATTCCGTGGCGCGACGAACGCCCCGACGGCGCTCCTGGGCGACATGACCATCGCCGGCAATTGACGGAAGCCCCACCACCCCATCGGATATGACTGATATGGAAAAGCAGCTTCTTCATCTGGTCTTCGGCGGCGAGCTTGAAACGCCGCAGGATGTGACATTCAAGGACCTTAACGCGCTCGATATTGTCGGCATATTTCCCGACTACGCCTCGGCTGAAAAGGCGTGGCGCGCGAAAGCGCAGGCGACGGTCGACAACGCGCATATGCGCTATTTCATCGTACACATGCATAAACTCCTCGACCCCGATGGAGACGGGAAATTCTAAGCGGCGCGGCATGGCGAATACGCTGACGCGCGAAGCATTCGAGACGCCGCAAGGGCGCCGGCGCGCGTGGCGACAACTCGTTCTGTCAGACCACGGCTTTTTACGGGCCGCCTATGACAATGCGCACGAGGTGGCGCAAGGCGTCTATCGCTCCGCGCAGCCCGGTCCCGGCCGTCTTGCAACTTGGCGCAACCGCGGCGTTAAGACCGTTCTCAATCTCAGGGGTCCCCGCGAAAGCGGCATTCTTTTCCTTGAGGAGGAAGCCTGCGCAAATCTGGGCCTCAATCATATTCCGTTCAGGGTATATTCCCGCGAGGCGCCGTCGCCAGCCATTCTGCATGGCGCGCGGCGGCTTTTCGCAGAGGTCGAAAAGCCCTTCCTCATGCACTGCAAGTCCGGCGCGGACCGCGTCGGCCTGATGGCGGCGCTTTATGATTTCTTTGTCGCGCGCAAGCCGTTGCCTGCGGCGCTAAAGCAACTTTCGTTGCGCTACGGGCATATTCGCTTCGGCAAGACCGGCGTTATCGACGCCGCATTTGAGGAATATCTTCGGTTTGCGGGCGAACGCGGGATAGCCCTCGACGACGTCGACGCCTTCTTTGACTGGGTCGACGGTCCCTACGACCATGAAGCGACCAAGGCGCGGTTTCGCTCCAATTGGTTCGGCGACCTCCTGACGGAGCGCGTCCTGAACCGCGAATAGACGGGACGCCGATAGACCCGGTCAGGCGCTCAATTGAAGCTTCGCAAGGCGCGCATATGAGTCATTCCGCTCAAGGAGCGTCTCATGCGCGCCTTCGGCGACGACGCGGCCCTTGTCCATAAGGAGGATACGGTCGGCGCCCACCACCGTCGCCAGCCGGTGGGCGATGACAATCGTCGTGCGCCCCTCCGCAAGGCGATTGAGAGCGTCCTGCACCTGGCGCTCGGTTTCGGCGTCGAGCGCAGACGTCGCCTCATCGAGGAGCAGGATCGGGGCGTCCTTGAGAAACGCGCGCGCAATGGCGATCCGCTGACGCTCTCCGCCGGAAAGATTGAGCCCGCCCTCGCCGACCCGCGTATCATAGCCGTTCGGCAGCTCTCGGATAAATCCGTCGGCCGCCGCGGCCTTCGACGCCTCGACGATTTCGTCCTCCGAAGCGTCCAACTTTCCAAACCCAATATTCGCCGCGACGGTGTCGTCGAACAGCGTCGTTTCCTGACTGACGATTGCGATGGCGCGGCGCAATGAGCGGATCGACGCCGCGCGCACGTCCTGGCCGTCAATCGCCACCGTTCCTCCGGCGGGATCGTAGAACCTCAAAAGGAGATTGAAGACCGTCGACTTGCCGGCCCCGGATTCGCCGACAAGCGCGATCCGCTCACCGCCGCGGGCCTCGAAGGACAACCCGTTGAGCGCGTTCGCGCCCTCGACATAAGCGAACCTGACGTCGCGGAACGACACCGCGGCGCGGTCGATCCGCAATGGCGCCGCGTCCGCGCGATCGACGACGTGCGGCTCAAGGTCGATGAGCGACGTCATCCGCTCCAGCGCGCCAAACCCCTCCTGCGCCACGGCATTCAGCGTCGACAGACCGCGCGCCGGCTGCGACAGGAGCAGGAGCGCGATGATAAATGAAACGAGTTCGGACACGTTCAGTGCGCCGGCGTCGATCCGCATTGCGACGACGGCGACGATGATCGACATCGCGATCGCACCGACGAAGAAGATAAACGGCTCGTTTAGCGCGCGCAGCCGCGCCATGCGCTGCAGCACCCCAAGCCGCTCGTCGAACGCACGCGCAGCTTTGCCGGCGACAGCTTCCTCAAGCCCATAGGCGCGAATGAGCCGTCCGCCGCCAACGGTCTCCATGGCGAGCGCGGCGATCTCGCCCGCCTGTTCCTGCGCTTGGCGCGAGCGGGTGCGCAAGTACCGACCGATCGAGGCGACCGGCCAGCCGAGTATTGGGTAGACGAGAAAAACCACGAGAAAGAGCGCCCAGTCGTAATAGAGCATAACGCCGAGCAGGCCGATAAGAGTGAGAACATCGCGGACCGCCGTCGCAGCGCGGGTCAGCGTGTCGCGCAGCACAATTGAATCATTTGTGAGGCGGGCGGCCGCCTGACCCGACCCGAGCGCGCGCAGTTGAGCGTCGTCGATTCGCGTTAGCGCGGCATAGACGTCGAGCTGCAGGTCGCGGAGCGCCGCTAGGGCCGCCGACGCCGTGAGCCGTGCCTGAACGTATTGCGATAAGGCATTGCCGCCGCCGAGAATGATAATGATCGCCGGCCCCCAGATCGCGACCTCCGCCGGATCGAGGTCCACCAGCGCCTTGGCGCGCCCCTCGCCGACGCCGGTGAACGCTGCGTTGATCGCCTCGACGCCCGCCGGAATGGCGCTCGCGGTTCCGGCGTAGATCGCCATCGCAACAAGCGCCAACGCCAGCTTGGGCCAGTAACGGCTGAGATAGTCGCGCCAGAGCCGGACCGCGAGGCGGAAGGAGCCGGCCTTGCGAGGGCCTGAGGGGTTGCGGAACGTCACGTGATCAGCTTTCTACCGAATCGACGGGCGGCAGCCCCTTTAGTGGGTTGTAGGCGCTCCGCGCATGGACGCAAACGATTGTTAAAGGTCCGTTTTTCGGCCCGCCCAGCAGATCAGAGGGCGACAGCGATTTTCAAGAAGGCGTTAAAGAGCGAAAGAGCGGCCCGGATCGCAAGTCGCCTCCTCGGGGCGTACATTCGGTTCGTCCAGCGCACGTCGCGCATCGAGGTGATTGGCCTTGAGCATGCGAAGGCGCTGGAGGCGGCGTCGCCCCGCGGATTCATCGTTGCATTCTGGCATTCGAATATTCTGCTCGCTCCTCTCGTAAGGGACCATTTGAGCCGGCGTCTTCGGATGCTCGTTTCGACGCACCGCGACGGCGAGATCATCGTCAATGCGGTAGCCGGCTTTGGCGTTGACTTTATCCGCGGATCGGCGGCGAACGAGAAGAAGGCGGACAAGGACAAACAGGGCGCGTCAGCGGTCGCGCAGATGATCGGCGCGCTCGACGCAGGAGACGCGGTCGGCGTGACGCCGGACGGACCGAGAGGCCCCGCAATGAGCGTGCAGGCCGGCATTGTGCGGCTTGCGGCAATGACGGAGGCGCCAATCCTCGGCTTCGCCTGCGTCGCGTCGCGCCGTCGCGAACTGAGCACCTGGGATCGGTTTCAATTGGCGCTTCCATTTTCATCCGTCTACGTTGTGGTATCGCCGCCGGTCCGGCTGGGAGCGATTGAAAGCCATAGCGACGTCGCCGACGCGAAGGCGCGCATCAAAGCGGCGCTCGACGATGCAGCGGCCGAAGCGACCGGGCGCGCCGGCGGACGGTTCGCCAGTGAGGCTAAAGCCGCAGCGACCGAGGCGGCGGCGTCATGAGCGACGGCGTCGACCGGCCACTCGGGATGGACGATGCGGAGCCCCGCAACTCGCTTGGCCAGGCGCCGCTTGGTCTGCGCGCCTATCGCTCCATCAGCCAGGCCTCCGGACCCATTGCGCGGCTCGCCCTCGCCCAGCGCGTGCGGGCCGGCAAAGAGGACCCCGACCGACTGGCGGAGCGCCGCGGCGAGGCGAGCCTTCAGCGTCCGGATGGTCCACTGGTATGGATCCACGGCGCCAGCGTCGGGGAGTCTCTTTCCATCCTGCCGCTTGTGGACAGGCTTCAGGATATCCGGCCTGGCCTCGCCTTCCTCGTGACCACCGGCACCATAACCTCCGCAAGGCTGATGGCGGAGCGCCTGCCGACCAGTGCTTTCCATCAATTCGCGCCAGTGGACCACCCGGGCTATGTGGCGCGTTTTCTCGACCATTGGCGCCCTGATGCCGGCCTCTTTGTGGAATCTGAATTCTGGCCCAACCTTCTCCTGAATGCGCGCGCGCGGACGCCTTTCATGGCGCTCGTGAACGGACGCGTATCGCCAAGCTCTTACGAAGCCTGGTCAAAACGCCCACGGACTATCCGGTACCTCCTGTCGGCGTTTGACCTTATGATTGCGCAGGATCGCAAGAACGCCGATCGCCTCACGGAGCTTTCCCGGCGGGAGACGCCGACATTTGGCAATCTGAAGAATTCCGCCCCGCCCCTACCTTGCGATGAACAAGAGCGCGCGAAGCTGCTTAAAGCCGTCGGCGATCGCCCTGTCTGGCTGGCCGCAAGCACCCATCCGGAAGAAGAGCGCACCGCGCTCGCCGCGCACAAGCTTTTGTCGCGCGAGTTCCCGGATCTCCTGACCCTAATAGCGCCGCGGCACCCGGCGCGGGGCGCCGAAATCGCCGACCTGGCGCAGGCGGAAAGGCTTAAGGCCCAGCGTCGCTCCCAATCGCGCGACCTTGCGCCGGAAACGCAGGTATATGTCGCGGACACGCTCGGAGAGCTCGGGGTCTTCTACCAGCTTTCAAATGTCGCGCTCGTCGGCGGCAGCCTGGTGCCGAAAGGCGGCCACAATCCGCTTGAGCCTGCGCGTCTGGGGGCTGCTATCCTGCATGGTCCGCATACATTTAACTTCGATGAGACGTATGCGGAGATGCGAAGCGGGGGCGGCGCGGCGCTCGTTCGCAATGAACGCGATCTCGCAACCGCGATTCGGCGTCTGCTTGGCGACGCAAAGACGCGCGCCGCTATTGCGCAGGCGGCGAAGACATCAGCTCAAGCCAGCGCGGAAAAGGTGCTGGCGAACGTCGCCGGCGCGATCGCCGAAAACCTGCCCGACGCTCCGATCGCCGGCCCCGATGCGGATGGCGCCGCCGCCTGAAGACATGCCTTTCAAGCAACCATGGTTCTGGGCCGAAAACGGGTTGACCGCCAAAGCGGTGCGCGCGGCGCTTTCGCCGGCGTCGGCAGCCTATGATCTCGGTCAGCGGTGGCGGACGCTCGCCGCAAAGCCGACGCGCGCGGCCGTTCCCGTCATCTGCGTCGGCAATGCGACGGTCGGCGGGGTCGGCAAGACGCCGTTCGCCCTGCGCCTCGCCGATGCGCTGGCGCCGCTTATTGAGAACATCTTTTTTTTGACGCGCGGCTATGGCGGGCGATTGCGGGGGCCATTGCTAGTCGACCCCACCCACGCCGCACACGATGTGGGCGATGAGCCGCTCCTCCTAGCCGCCCGGCGGCCGACGGCGGTCTCCGCAGATCGGCCCGCGGGGGCGGCGCTCGCTGCGGCGGAGGGCGCGCGCGCGATCATAATGGATGATGGCTATCAGAACCCGAGCATTGAAAAGGACGTATCGATCCTTTTGCTCAACGCCTCGCCGCAAGCGGCGCACGCCATTTTTCCCGCGGGGCCAATGCGCGAACCGGTTGAACGGGCCGCCGCCCGCGCCGATGCGATCGTCACAATCGGCCAAGCAAGGACTGAATCGGCTGCGCCTGCGTCCTCGCGCAGCGACGCCTTCCTGACAAGCGCATCACTTGAGCCAATAGGGCGCCCAGACGCGCATGCGCACTATGTCGCGTTCTGCGGCATCGCGCGCCCGGAGCGTTTCTTCGAGACGTTACGCGCGCTTGACGTGGCGCTGGTTGACGCCATTGCGTTTCCGGACCATCACCCAATTTCCGAGGCGACGTTCGCGGCGCTGCGCGCAAAGGCGGCGGGCGCGGGCGCGAAGCTAATCACTACTTCGAAAGACGCCGCGCGGCTGACGCCAGCGCAACGAGAACTGGTCGTCGTCCTGGAGGTTGAAATGCGGATCGAGAACGAGCGGGGCCTTATCGCCCACATCGCCGATCTGTTAGACAGCCGTCGCCCGGGATGGCGCGACGCATGAGCGCCGTTTCATCAGGAGGCGGACGGCCAGAAGGCGCGGGGCCGGCTCGGCCCGACGCGACGCAATCCGCCGCAACGGCGGGTTCTGCGGCGGAACTTGCCGACCGTCAGCAGTCGGTAAGCCTGCCTGCGGCGCGGTCAAACCGACCAGTGACGCTTGGCCATCGAATTGAATACGCCGTGACGCGAGCGGCGTTCGCGCTCTTCGGGGCGCTCGGACCGGACGCCGCCTCCGACCTAGCCGGCGGCGTCGCGCGGCGGCTTGGCCCCATGATACGCCCGGTTTCCCGCCGCGCCGAAAACAATATGCGCCATGTGTTTCCCGAATGGTCAGAGACGAAGGTTCGCGAGACCGTTGCAGACGTATGGGAGAATCTCGGCCGTACGGCGGCGGAGTATCCTCACCTTGCCGCGTTCGACCCGGAACGCGGCGACCGGGTCAAGGTGCAAGTCTGTCAGGAGGCGGAGGAGCGGCGAAAAAAGGGCCTGCCCTCAATCCTCGTTTCGGGCCACTTTGCGAACTGGGAGGTGATGCCCCTCGTTCTTCACAGCGAGAAGATTGACTACGCAGTCATCTATCGACCGGTGAACAATCCGCTTGTGGACGGGCACATCATCAACTTGCGCGGCGAGGTGATGTCGCGGCGGATGATCCCGAAAGGCTATGATGGCGCGCGCGACGCCATGGCGCAGTTAAAGTCGGGCCGCTGCATTGCGATGCTCGCCGATCAGAAGCTGAATACCGGCATCCCGGCGACGCTGCTCGGCCGGAGGGCCATGACGCCTACGGCGGCGGCGCGACTCGCGGTGAGGTTCGGCGTTCCGGTGTTTCCGAGCGCCATCGTGCGCAAGGGCGGCGCGCGGTTCGAAGTCTTCATGCGCGACGCAATTGAGTTCGAGGCGTCCGGCCATACAGGACGCGACGTCGCGCGCCTTACCCAGCTCATAAACGACGCCATTGGAAGGGAAATTGAAGCGCATCCGGGTCAATGGCTATGGTTCCATCGCCGCTGGCCGATGGAAGAAGTCGAGAATTCGAGCCGCAGCGACTAGTCCTCGCAGCTTTTGATCTGGCTTTGCATGTATAGCTCCTCGCCGATCTTCGCGATCAGGCCAAGCTCCGTCTCGAGGTGGTCAATGTGATCCTCCTCCGACTCAAGGATACGCTCCATCAGCTGTCTGCTGACGTAATCCTTGATTTGCTCAAAATAGGCGATCGCTTCGATATAGACCGGATGGGCGCGCTTTTCCGCGCGCAGATCGCAATCGAGGATCTCCTTTACCGATTCGCCGATATATACCTTGTCTAGATCCTGCACGTTCGGCAGGCCTTCTAGAAACAATATTCGCGAAATCAGCTCGTCCGCATGCTTCATTTCATCGATCGATTCGTCGTACTCGATCTTGGCGAGCCGCGCGAACCCCCAGTCCTTCAACATCCGCGCATGCAGAAAGTACTGGTTGACCGTTGTCAGCTCCAGCTTCAACGCCTTGTTGAGATATTCGATGACTTTGGGGTCGCCCTTCATGGTCTCGCTCCGCTTTTGCGCGCGCGAGAATACTGGCGGTCGGCGTCAGTACAAGGATAGTTTTTGCAAGCGATTATCGTTCGCCTGCGGCATTTCCGCATTATGGCGAAGGCGAATTATTTTCAAAAGCAGCAAGGGCCGCCCCGCACGCTGGCGGCCTCGTCCACATTGTCGCCGTCGGCGCCTTTTCCGCCGCTTGGGGACCCGAGGGTCTTGACCGCAATTCGAGATAACGCCGGCGGGGTCTTGCGGTTGGCGCTGACGCGGAACAGGCGGGCCGCGCCAGCGCGTCGGTTACGCTCGGATGAAAATAGGTGAGAGATGACCGCAGGCGCCGCCGTCGAACGACAGCCGATTGAGCGTCATTGCCCCGCGCAAGACTGTGTTCTTGGGAGGGGGCGAACGAGTTGCGGATTATTCAGCGGCGATTGCCGTCGCGCCATCGGCGTCTGCGCGCGTCTCGTCAATGATGGCGGCGACGTCCGGCACGCACTTGCCGCACTGAGGGCGGCACCCACGACGCTTGAAAACGTCGGCGACCGTCTGCGCGTCTTTCGCCGCGTCGGCGAATTCACGATCGCGGATGGCGTTGCAAAGGCACAGATACACGGGGGCGGCTATCCAATCTCATTCTCAGTTACGCCCCCCATAACTAACAAGGATGAGATTAAGTTTCAATTACATGCCACCGCCGGCAGCGCGTTTTTCTGTCGGCAATAGCAGTTGCGGGTCCACAAGGCGGCCGACCCATTTCACCGACCAGTGGAGATGCGGGCCGGTGGCGCGCCCGGTCATGCCGACTGCGCCGATAACGTCGCCTTTTTCCACACGCTGTCCGGGTTCAACGTCAATTCGCGACATGTGGAGAAAGGCGCTTTCGAGCCAATGGCCATGGTCGAGAAGGACAAGCCCGCCCTCAAAATACATGTCCGTTTCGGCAAGCCTGACGATCCCCGCCGCCGGCGCGCGGATCGGCGTCCCCGTCGGCGCGGCGATGTCGAGCCCGGAATGCGGCCGCTTCGGTTCGCCGTTAAGGACGCGTTGAGAGCCGAAAACCCCACTTATCCGGCCGCGCAGGGGCCAGTCGAACCCGTCGAGAAAATCCGGCTTGCGATGCGTTGCCTGACGGGCGGCTTCCTTCTTCTCTCGATCGACGCCGATTTTATCGAGTTGGGCCTCGGTGAACCCTGAGACCTTTGACTGGTCGAGGCCGTCGATGCGCTCGATCTTGAATTTGCGGTCTTCGATCGAGAGGTTGCGGCGCTCAACATCGCCGTCGGGCAGCGCCACCACTAGCAGCGACGACAGGGCGCTGTCGCGGCCGAAGCCGATCACGAACTCGCCCTCGTCGCCCACCATGACCGGATCCCCATCAAGCCGCACCGTGGCGCCGGGTTCGGTCCGGCCGAAGACGAGGCCCCCTTGCGCGAAGCGGCCTTCGAGGGTGACGCGCTCCATCGGGTCATCGAACACCGCCTGGCGCGCGGCGACATCCTGCATCGCCTCGGCGAACGCCGCCCGCCGCAAAAGCCGCTCACCCTCCGGCAGCGCCGACGCAGGCGGCGGAGCCGGGTCAGTAGGCGGCGCGACGACGCGATTCGACTGCGCGACAGGCGTCTCCTCAGCGGCCTGGAACGTCCCGGCGGCGGCGGGCGGCGCGCCGCCGGCCGCAACGCAGCCCGAGGCGGAAAAAAGAGCCGAGGCGACAAGAAAGATTTGTGGGCGCATTATGAGCTCTCCGCGTCTCGTCTGGGGTCGGTCAGGCGTTGCGGTTCAGGATTGCGGCGCGCTATCGGCCGGCTGCTTGCGCGGCGGATGGCCGAAAGCCACCATGGCGGCGGCGGCGTCCACATAGGCTTCCTGGCGCTCGACGCTCCAGTACCGCAATGCTTCAAGCGGAATCTTCGCCCCCGTGACAGCGCATCGGACGAAGTCGCCCGGCCGCACTACGGAATAATCCGCATCAAGATATTCGATGATCGCTTCGCGTTCGTTCATGATTCGCGCGTCGCCCTTTGATATCCTTCGACAGTCGCCCCGAAATCTAGTCGAAGAGGCTTTCCTGCACAGCCCTGCGCCGCGGTTTTTCAGGTGTATCGCCGCCGCGCGCCTTAGACGTCTCGCCATCGACGATAGCGGCGGCGCGCTCAGCATCCGCAAACGACAGGCGGACGCGATCTCCCGCCTTCACGTCGGCTGCGCGCGCAACGAGCCGGCCGGCGGCATCGAGCACAATCGCAAAACCCCGATCAAGGGCGCTTTTATGGCTTAAAGCGTCAAGCAGCTTTGAAGAGGCGGCGAGCCGCTCCTTGCGCCCTTCGAGATCCGCCGTGGGCGCTCGGTCAAAAAGGGCCACAGCCGCCTCGAGACGATCGCGCATCCGGGCGGCGGCCGGCTGCAGCGCCTGGGGCCCCAGCCTGGCGCCGAGGCCGGCAAACTGCGCCGCCGCCGCCGCGCGCCGCGCCGCGAGCGCAGCCGCCAGCCGGTCCCCCGCGCGATCGACTCTTTGGGCGGTCTGGCCAAGCAGATCCTCCGGCCGGCCAAGGCCGCGGACGGCTGCGCGTAGCTCGCCGCGCGCCGCCTCGGCGAGCCGCGCAAGGGCCGTCTCCAGCCGGCGCGCCTTGTTTATCGTCTCCGCCAGGAGTTCCGAACGCACCGGAACCGCCATTTCCGCCGCGGCGGTCGGCGTCGGCGCGCGCCGGTCGGCGGCGTAATCGATAAGCGTCGTATCCGTCTCGTGGCCGACCGCCGAAACGAGCGGTATCTGGCTCCTCGCTGCGGCGCGCACCACGATCTCCTCGTTGAAGCACCAGAGGTCCTCCAGCGAACCGCCTCCGCGCGCGACGATCAGGACGTCGGGCCTCGCGACGCGTCCGCCCAACGGCAAGGCGTTGAAACCGTCGATGGCTTCCGCAATTTGCGCTTCGGCGCCGCGCCCCTGCACCAGGGTCGGCCATACGACCACGTGGCTCGGAAACCGGTCGCGCAAACGGTGCAGGATATCGCGAATGACGGCGCCGGAGGGCGACGTCACGACGCCGATCGTTTGCGGCAGGAACGGAAGCTCCCGCTTGCGCGCGGGATCGAACAGGCCTTGGGCCGCCAGCTTTTTCTTGCGCTCCTCCAGAAGCGCCATGAGCGCGCCGGCGCCCGCGGGCTCAAGGCTGTCGATGATAATCTGGTACTTCGACTGGCCCGGAAACGTGGAGACCTTGCCGGATGCGATCACCTCCATGCCCTGCTCCGGCGCCACCGACTGGCGCGCGGCGACGCCTTTCCACATGACGCCGGACAACACAGCGCGATCGTCCTTTAGATCGAGATAGACGTGGCCGGAGCCGGCCTTTACGACGCGGCCAAGCTCGCCGCGCACGCGCACATAGCCGAACCCGTCTTCCAGCGCGCGCTTCACAGCGCCGGAAAGCTCCGAGACTGAATATTCCTTGAGGTTCGGCTGCGCCGTCATGGCCGCTTTATACGCCGCCTCGCAACGCAGCGCGACTGCGGGCCATTTTGCACGACGCTATTGATCGCCATCTTCTTCGCCGCGCCGCTCGCGGTCCTTGCGCTCAAGCTGCCGACGCAAACGCTCCAAATCCTCGTCGGACAGATTGGGATCGTCGCGGCGCGCCCAGCCGGGCTCCGGCGCTACGGGCCCGATGTTCGGACGCAGGCTGGCGGCGTTGTCCCCCTGATTGCCGATCTCGGTGGCGAGGTCGTTGATGCCGCGCTGCGAGGTGCGGAAATCCTCAAGGTCCTGCTGGCGCTGGGCCTCGATTGCGCGGCGCGCTGCGGGCGTGCCGAACTGACCGCCCACATCATCGCCCGCAAAGCCCGCGCGGCGCTTTTCGCCAAGGAGCCGCGCCGCCTCCGCGAAGTCCTCGCCAGCGCCTGGACGCCAGCCCGACCTGATCTCCGGTCGGCCGGCGCACTCCTTCGCCTTTTCGGGGTTGTTGCGGAATTCCTCGGGACAGAAAATCGCGACGACGCCGGATTGCCCCGGCAGGGCGCCAGGCTGGCCTTCGGGCAGGTCCGGGGCGGCGACGTTCGGCAGATTTACGGCCGGCAGGCCAAACCGGCGCGACGCAAGTGGGTCTTCGTCGAAAGCGTCATCGCCAGATGTCTCTTCCCCAGATTCAGGGAATAGCGCGGAAAAATCCGGTTCGCCGGGCGGCGCCGGTTCGGCCGCTCCTTCGCCCTCTTCCTCCTCCTCGGATGAGCCCGGGTCAGCCGCCCCAATATCTTCGGCGAGTTCGACGGCCGGGGCCGTATCGGGGTCCGGCTCCGCCGCCACAAGCGGCGCGTCGGATTCGGCAGGCGACTGCTCCTCAGTGGCGTCGATATCGCGCGCGACGAATTCCTGACGCGGCGTCACGGAAAGGTCGAGATCTTCGAACGGGTCCTCCTCCGGCGCAGCAGCGACATCCACGTCATCCTGGCCGCGGTCGGCCGTCACGGGATCGGGGATAAACGGCTCGACTTCGTTTTGCTCGCCAGGCGCATCAAGGCCCGGATCGACGTCGAGGTTCAATTCAGGCTCGGGTTCCGGAGCGGGCGCCTCCGGCTCAGGTTCGGGCTCAGGTTCGGGCTCCGGCTCAGGCGCAGCTGGTTCTGGCTCGGGCTCGGGCTCGGGCTCGGGCTCGGGGGCGTCAATCTCAGGCTCCGGCTCAGGCGCGGGCGGCTCGGGTTCAGGCTCCGGGTCAGGGATCGGTTCCGGATCGGGCGCGGGTTCGGGATCAGGCTCGGGTTCGGGCTCGTCGATTGCAGATTCGCGCAGGTTGACGGGGAGAGGGTCCTGGCTGACGTCCACGAGGACGATGTTGATCGAATCCGCCGGACGGTTCGGCACGAATATGGTAACTCGTCCGTATACGGCAAGAATCGTCAGTACGATAAGATTAACGACGGCCGCCCCGGCGACCGCGGCGCGGGCGCGGCCCCGGTCTTCGGCGGCGACGCTATCAAGCGCCCTATTGACCCGTCGGCCAATGCGCTTCACCGGCGTCGGCAAGCGATCGACCGCCGCGCGCGCCATGCGCGACACCGGTCCGGTCGCCACCTCAGGCGGCGCAAGTCGGCGCGCCGCAACGCCTTCGCTCGACTCGCTTTGACGTTTGGCCTGGCGTCGCGGCTTGTCGCTGTCAGCGACCGCCCTTTCGACCAAGTTGGTTTTGCCGGCGCCCACAGCGGGCGGCGCCGCCTCGCCGGACGCCGGCCGCGCCACGCCCGACTGCTGAGGTTTGCGGCGCGCCCGCGCCGCGGCAGCCGCATCGCCCGGCGCGGAAGGCTTTTCCGCCCCGGGTTCGTGCGCCTCAGACGCCGGCTTCGCCTCCCCGCGGCGTTTCTTCGCCGATCTCTTCGCGGACCGCGTCATGCGGCGCCCCGTTGATCGCCCCGCGCCAAGCGCTTAAACGCGGTGGGTCCAAGCGCTTCCTCGGCATCGCCGACTGGCTGGCGCGCGCGGCGCGACCAGTCGCAACGCGATGGGCAAGAACGCGAACGGCAAAGCGGAGATCGGCCCAAGTGAAGGTCCTGCTAATCGGCGGCGGGGGCCGCGAACACGCCATCGGCTGGAAAGTCGCCGAGAGCCCGCTTCTTTCAGCCCTTTATGTACAGGCCGGCAACCCCGGGCTCAATCAAATCGGGGAGCCGGTGGAGGTAAACGGCGAAGCGCCCGGCGCGACGCAATCGTTTTGCGAAGCGAACGGGGTTGATCTCGTTATCGTCGGTCCTGAGGCGCCGCTCGCGGCCGGCCTCGCCGACGCGCTCGATGCCGCCGGAATTCCCTGTTTCGGGCCGACCGCCGCCGCGGCGCGGCTCGAGACCTCCAAGGCGTTCGCCAAGGAAATCTGCGCCGCCACAGGCGCGCCGACGGCCGCCCATGGACAGTTCGCGGGCGCTGACGCGGCCAAGGCTTTCCTGCGCGGGCAGGCGCCGCCCTATGTCGTCAAGGCCGATGGCCTCGCCGCCGGCAAGGGCGTCGTGATCGCCGAGACGCTGGCCGAAGCAGACGCCGCGATCGACGACATGATCGGCGGCCGCTTCGGGGACGCCGGCGCGTCCGTCGTCATCGAAGAGTTTATGGAAGGCGAAGAAGCGAGCTTTTTTGCGATCTGCGACGGGACCCGCATCGCGCCGCTCATCGCCGCGCAGGACCACAAACGGGCGTTTGACGGCGACAAAGGCCCGAATACGGGCGGCATGGGCGCCTACTCCCCGGCGCCGCCGTTCACCGACGTCGTTCGCGAAGAAACGATCGAAAAGATACTTAAGCCGACGCTTGCGGAGATGGCGCGCCGCGGCGCGCCTTTCAAAGGCGTTCTTTATGCGGGCCTAATGATCGACGCCGGCGCGCCGCGGCTGGTCGAGTTCAATGTCCGCTTCGGCGACCCGGAGTGCCAGACGCTAATGCGCCGTATGGAGAGCGACCTCCTGCCCCTACTCTATGGCGCGGCGACCGGATCATTGCCGGAGGGCGATGTTAAATGGCGGGCCGAGCATTGCGCATGCGTAGTGCTCGCTGCTGAAGGCTACCCCGGCGGCTATGATAAGGGCGCCCGCATTAATGGCGTCGCCGACGCGAACGCGCTTGAGGACGTTGTCGTCTTCCACGCAGGCACGAAATCCGACGGCGGCGTGCTGCGGGCAAATGGCGGGCGCGTCCTCAATGTCACTGCGCTCGGGAACACATTGGAACAGGCGGTGCGGCGCGCTTATGAAGGCGTCGATGCGATTGACTGGCCGACGGGATACTGCCGTACGGACATCGCCGCCCGCGCCCTGAAGCGCGGCCAAGGCCGCCGGAGCGCCTGAGCCATGCGCCCGCTCGACGAATGGCGCGACGCCGCCCAGTTCATGCCTTTCGGGGACTATCATATCGCATGGTGGTCGTCAGGCGATCAGCGTGCGGAAAAGCCTTCGCTTCTGTTGATCCACGGATTCCCGACGTCGAGTTGGGACTGGACCGCAGTCTGGCCGCGGCTTAGCGAGCGCTTTCACCTTGTCGCGGCGGACATGCTCGGCTTTGGTCTTTCCGACAAGCCGCGCGGCCACCGCTATTCGATTTTGGAGCAGGCGGACCTACAGGAGGCCGTTCTGGAGCGGCTCGGCGTCGGCGAGACGCACCTTCTCGTCCACGACTACGGCAATACGGTCGCGCAAGAGCTTGTCGCGCGCCAGCAAGACAAAACGCTCAGCTTTCTGATTAAATCCGTCACGTTCCTAAATGGCGGCCTGTTTCCTGAGCAGCACCGGGCGCGCCTGTCGCAGAAGCTCGGCCTGACCCCGCTCGGTCCGCTGCTTGGCGCGATCATGACCAAGGATCGCCTCCGCGTAGCCTTCGACGAAATCTTCGGCCCCGACACCAAGGCTTCCGACGGAGAGATCAATGGCCACTGGAGGTTGATCAGCGAGCATGACGGCACCAAGATCCTGCACAAGCTATTGCGCTACATACCTGAGCGAAAGGCGAACCGCAGCCGGTGGGTCGGCGCGCTCAAGGAAACCAGCATCCCCTTACGGCTGATCGACGGCGGCGCGGATCCGGTGTCGGGCTCGCATCTATATCACTACTACATCGAGCAGTTGCCGGGCGCCGATGCGGTCCTTTTTCCAGACATCGGCCATTATCCGCAGACGGAGGCGCCCGACGAGACGCTCTCCGCGTTTTTCGAGTTTCATGAACGGCTGAAGACATTCGCCGCCTGACGCTGGCGGACTGCGGCCCTCCCGGGAGGTCAAATAATGACGAGAGATGAGGCGCCGGATTTCATTGGCGTCGGCGACACGCCGGATCACCTCAGGTTCGACGAGGCTCGGCTCGCAGAGTTCCTCGCGAGCCAGCTGCCAGGTTTCGAAGGCCCGCTAACCGTCCAGAAGTTCAAGGGCGGACAGTCGAACCCGACCTATTTGCTGACGACGCCAGCCCGAAAATACGTCCTGCGCCGAAAGCCGCCGGGCGACCTCCTGCCGTCCGCCCATGCGGTCGACCGCGAATACCGCGTGATGACAGCGCTCGGGCGCCTCGGCTATCCGGCCCCGAAAACCTGGCTGCTGTGCGAGGACGAAAGCGTTGTCGGTACGACATTCTTCGTCATGGATTTCGTTGAGGGACGGATTTTCTGGGATTCCGGCCTGCCCGACGTCGCCAAGGAAGCGCGCGCGCCGCTTTATCGCGGCCTTATTGACGCCCTTGCCGATCTTCACCTCATTGACATAGAGAAGGCGGGTCTGTCCGACTACGGAAAGCCTGGCAATTACTTCGAGCGCCAGATCGGTCGGTGGTCGAAGCAATACAAGGCCGGAGAGACCTCGAAGATCGACGAAATGGATCGGTTGATCTCCTGGTTGCCGAGCGCCATTCCGAATGACGAGGCGTCGAGCATCGTCCATGGCGATTTTCGGTTCGACAATGTCATCATGCATCCCACCGAGCCGCGCGCGCTCGCGGTCCTCGACTGGGAGCTATCGACGCTCGGCCATCCGCTTGCCGATTTCACCTATTTCCTTATGGCCTGGTTTTTCCCGCAGGAGGTGCGCGGCGGACTCGCGGGACGCGATCTCGGCGCGCTAGGCATCCCCTCACTTGACGACGCGGTGGCCCACTATTGCGCGCGCACCGGCCGGCAAGGGTTGCCGGACCTTGACTTCTGCCTCGCCTATAACATGTTCCGCATTGCAGCAATTATCCAAGGCGTATACGCGCGCAGCCTGCAGGGGAACGCGTCGTCGCCGGAGGCGGCGAAAACCGGCGCGCAGGTGCAGCCCCTCGCCCGTCTCGCCTGGAGTTTCGCCGAGCGCGCCGGCGCATAAGGTCGCGCGGCGCGCCGCCGCCTTAAATCGGCTTCCTCCATAACCGACATTGCCATTATCTATGGCCCGGCCGCTGGTCCTGCGAAGGTTCGGGAAGGTAGTCTGACGCGAAATGGGCGCGTCTTGGCGACTTCTTGACCTAGAGCAACGAAGCGGCCGCGACGGAGCAATATGGTGGCGAAACGCCGCAGGGTGGAGAGGCGCGCGCGCCTAACGCCAGACCGGCGGGTTAAGGCTTGGTGAACGGAAGCCCGCCGATATAAGAACGCATCGTCGCTGATTAGGCGGCGTCGGAGGACCGATGGACTACGAGAGCTTTTTTGAAGCCAAACTCGACGCGCTCCGCGAGGAAGGCGCATACCGGGTGTTCGCCGATATCAAGCGCAAAGCGGGCGCATTTCCGCAGGCGCGCAACCATGGCGAAATCGGTCCGCGGGACGTCACCGTCTGGTGCTCGAACGACTATCTTGGCATGGGCCAGCATCCGGACGTGCTTGCGGCGATGCACAAGGCGATAGACGAGTGCGGCGCAGGCGCAGGCGGCACCCGCAACATTTCGGGCACCAATCATTATCATGTCTTGCTCGAAGAGGAATTGGCCGACCTTCACGGCAAGGAGGCGGCGCTCCTCTTTACGTCTGGCTACGTCTCGAACTGGACAAGCCTGTCGACCCTCGCTGCGCGGATGCCGGGGTGCATTGTCTATTCCGACGCCATGAACCACGCCTCCATGATTGAGGGCATCCGCCACTCAAGGGCGGAGCGGCATATCTTCCGGCATAATGACCCGGCGCACCTCGAAGAGCTTCTGAAGGACGCTCCGGAGGGCGCGCCGAAGCTTGTGGCGTTTGAGAGCGTCTACTCCATGGACGGCGACATCGCGCCGATCGACGAGATCTGCGACGTCGCAGAGCGGCATGGCGCAATGACGTATCTCGACGAGGTCCACGCGGTCGGCCTCTACGGCCCGCGAGGCGGCGGCATCGCCGAGCGCGACGGATTGATGGACCGGCTGACCGTTATCGAAGGCACCCTCGGCAAGGCGTTCGGGGTCATGGGCGGCTACATCACTGGCTCCAGATCGCTGATCGACTTCGTAAGGTCGTTCGCGTCCGGATTTATCTTTACGACCGCGCTGCCCCCTGCGCTCGCCGCTGGGGCGCTGGCGAGCGTCAGGCGGCTGAAGACGAGCGATTTGGAGCGAGAGGGCCAGCGCGCGGCGGTCGCCAAGGTTCGGCAACGGCTGAACGGCGTCGGCATTCCGACGCTCGACAATCCGAGCCACATCGTTCCGGTCATGGTGAAGGACGCGGTAAAGTGTAAATGGATCTCCGACTGGCTTATGGAGAACCACGGCATCTATGTTCAGCCCATTAACTATCCGACCGTGGCGCGCGGCGCCGAGCGGCTGCGAATCACGCCGTCGCCGGTCCATACGGACGACGATATCGACCGCCTCGTGTCAGCCCTGTCGGAAATCTGGTCGCAATGCGCCCTTGCCCGGATGGTCGCCTAGACGCCGCGCGTCCGCCGCAGCGGTTTAGGGCGCGCGGAACAATCGCCGCCATTCAGAGGCCTCGGAGCAAACGAGCGCTTTGGGCGAAGCAGCCCGCCTAAAATCGGGCTTTCCGGATTGGGGAGCATGACGGCGACATCCAGAATTCTCATCGCCGGCGCGTCCGGCCAGGTAGCGTCCGCCCTACGCGAGGGCGCGGCGAAGGATGCCCGTCTCCAGGCGGTGAGCCTTGGGCGGGACCGGATGGACGTAACCGACCCCAACGCAATCGCAGCGGCCTTTAAAAAGCACGCGCCGGACGTCGTCGTTAATGCCGCGGCCTATACGGCGGTCGATGGCGCGGAGACGGACGTCGAGGCGGCGCGAGCGGTCAATCGCGACGGCGCGGCGAACCTCGCGCGCGCAGCGGCGGCGGCAAGCATTCGTATCATTCATCTCTCAACCGATTACGTATTTGACGGGTCCGGAACGAAGGCGTGGCGCGAGGACGATCCGACAGGTCCGTTAGGCGTCTACGGACAAACGAAGCTTGAGGGCGAAAACGAAGTGGCCGCTCTTGCCGAGAAGCATGTGATCCTCAGAACGTCCTGGGTCTACAGTCCGTTCGGCAAGAATTTCGTGAAGACGATGCTTCGCGTTGCGGCCGATCGAGAGGAGCTCAATGTCGTAGCCGACCAGATTGGCGCGCCTACCTCCGCCTTCGACATCGCCGACGCCGTGCTGAAAGTCATCAACGCCGCGTCAGTCGGCGCGCCAAATGAGGAATTCGGCATCTTCCACATGGCGGGTTCTGGAGAGACGAGTTGGGCGGGATTCGCGGAGGAGATATTCCGCCTCAGCGCCGCGCGCGGCGGGCCCTCGGCCATAGTGAACCCGATACCCACTAGCGATTACCCGACGCCGGCGCGCCGGCCGACGAATTCTCGATTGAACTGCGAAAAGCTCGCCCGACTCTACGACTACCGCGCGCGCGACTGGCGCGAGAGCCTCGCGCCATGCGTTGAGCGCATCATAGATGAAGATAGCTGGCGCGGTTAGACGGCAATTGCCTCATCCTTTGACCGTCACGTCCCGCCGCCTTTAGCGGCCGATGAGGCTAGCTGCAGCGTTTCAGCGAACGCTAAAAACAAGTGGTAGAATGTTGATGCGGGAACGTTGGCCGCGGTCGGATGGCCGGCCGCATCAAATGCGTCAATCCACGCTCCATCGGGAATGCTTATCTCCTGAGTCGACGAAAGATACCGGTCCAAAAGCAAACCTGCCACATTCTCGATTTCGTTTGACCAGTTCCGTCCCTCAAGTCGCGCGCGGGCCACGGCCGCCTTCAGGCGCTCCGTGTTGGGCCAGGCGCGCGACCCGGCATCTATGGGCGCGCCCTCACGGGACACCGTATTCATCACCGCGCCGTACTCATTGATGCCGTAGCGCTCGGCAAAGTCGCTCAGCATGCTGAAATAAGGTTCAGCTGAATAGTCGATCTCGGGACCTAAGCGGCGTTGATACGTCTGCAAAAGCCACGCCCACTCAAACTGATGCCCGGGCTCTATCCGCCAGCCTGCGTCTCCCGGCGCGCGCGACCAGTCGTCCGTGAAGAATTCACCGAGGGCGCCAGCGTGGCGATCGAAGAAGCGCGTCTCAAAGAGATCAACGATCTCAATCGCCGCCTTTTTATAGCGCGGATCGGCTGTCGCTTCGAAAGCGGCGAGGCATGCCTCCAAAAGGTGCATGTGCGGATTCTGCGTCCGCCAACCGGCAGGGGGAATCTGATGCAGAAATCCCTTGCCCGCCGGATCGCGCATAGTGTCGTCGATCCAGTCGAACGTGCGCGCCGCAAGATCGCGATAGGCCGGGTCGCCGGTCGCGCGATGCGCCCAGGCGAAAGCAAAGAGAGCGAAGGCGTTGTCGTAAAGGTCAGGCGTCGGATCATGCAATTCGCCGGCGCGGGTGAGGCGACGGCCGAACCCGCCCTGACCTTTACGCCAGGCTTTCTCTACGAGGTAAGCCGCTCCATCCGCCGCAATCGCCTCGCCGTCGGACCAGCCGAGCATTTTCGCGTGGGAGAAAACATAGATTTGCCGGCAGGCGACCCGGACTCTCTTGTAGTCGAGCGCAGCGTCTGCGCCATCGAACGTCAGCGCCTCGACAAATCCCCCATAACGCCGATCGACGCCACGCTCAGCCCAGAGCGGCAGGGCGGCCCCGAACATCCATGCGCGCATTCTTTCCGCGAGCGGCGACAAAGACATACCCGCTCCTTGAGCAGCGCCTGCAAGCAACAATTGCAACGGGATTCTATCGAGAGCGCACGGCCTGAACAATGTCTCCGGCGCCCGCATTGCCCAGGAACTCGATCGCCGATAGAAACGGCGCGGTCCTGCACGAGGGCGGCTAGGAGCGCATGGTGGCGAGACACGCTATCCGACCGGTTATCATGTCAGGCGGATCGGGTACGCGGTTGTGGCCCGTTTCCCGGCGCGCGCGGCCGAAGCAATTCCACTCATTCGGGTCGGATCGCACGCTCTTTCAACAGACGATCCTGCGATTCTCGCCGGCGACGGGTCCCTTCTCGCCGCCTGTCATTTTGGGCGCGGCGTCGCACGAAGACCTTCTCCGTAAAGAGATTGCGGAGATTGGCGTCGCCCCGGAACGCATCATTCTCGAGCCAAACGCGAGAAACACCGGTCCCGCCATCGCCGCCATGGCTTCGGCCATTGAGCGCGATCGCCCGGGCGAGACGGTCCTTGTTGCGCCAGCGGATCATCACATCTCTGACGAAAGGGCATTCATCGCGGCGATAGACGCAGCGGCGGACGCCTCGGCTGAGGGACGGATCGTGACATTTGGCGTCACGCCGACGCATCCAGAGACCGGGTACGGATATATTCAGGCGGGGCCCTCTTTGAACAAGGGCGCTAAGGCGGTCGCGGCGTTCAAGGAAAAGCCGGATCTAAAGACAGCGCGTGAGTTTGTGTCGTCAGGCGACTATTTCTGGAACGGTGGAATTTTCATGTTCCGAACCGACGTGATGCTTGAGGAATTTGAGAAACATGCGCCGGATATTTTCGCGCCCGCGCAGCTCGCGGTCGACCGCGCCGAACGCTTGAACGGCGTCCTCATGCTTGATGATGATGCATTTAGTCGGTGCGTAAATAAGTCAATAGACTTTGCGGTTATGGAAAAGACGAGCCGCGCCGCCGTGGCGCCCATCGACGCGGGATGGTCGGATGTCGGATCATGGGCGGCGATTTGGGCCGAGCTTAGCTCTCCCCCCGACGGCAATGCGGTTTCCGGACAGGAAGCGGTTCTCATCGACTGCCGCAACACGCTCGCCATGTCCGACGGCCGGACGCTTGCGGCGATCGGCCTTGACGACATCGTCATCGTCGCAACGCCTGACGCGATCCTTGTTGCAAAGCGGGAGGCGAGCCAGGACGTCAAGAAAGTAGTCGACCAGTTAAAGACAGACGACCGGGATGATCTTTTGTAGAGGCCGTGATCGCAATCGCCACGGCGCTGAGCATGCCGCGCGCCATGAGTAGCCCCTCAGCCAGCTATATCCATCGCCAGGTTTAATCCCGCCCCCTCAGATACTGACGCAGATGCGGCGGATGGCGATCAGGATCGCGACCACCGCCTTCCCCGTCGCCCGGCGGGGACGCCTTCGAGTCCGTGTCGGGCCCGTCAAGCTCGGGCCCGTCAAGCGCGCCAGCAGCAACCGCCCTTGTAGCCGCTTCAGGCTGATCCTCCATTGGGGAAGATTGGGCCGTCACCGCTGCGGCGGCGGCCGCCTCTCGGCCCTTTCGCGCAAGTCCGACAGATAGGCCAATAAGCATCCAGTTAACCTGCTCGATCTGCGCGACCACCTGCGTCGTCGTCGCGAACAGCAGAACCAACCCCACCAGGCACCCGAACGCCGCGCGCATGTACTCGCGCAGAATGGGGTCAACGCCCGTCGACGTCAGGATCGATCGCCATAGCGCCCACATAGAGAAGCAAATCGTCAATACATAAGATCCCAAGCCTAATAGCCCGTAGTCCAGGACGATCTGAAGATAAGCGTTCACGATATCGATGAAGCCTTGCCCCTGGATCAACGCCTGCATCCTTGGATGCTCCAAATAGTCGGTGGAGCCGAAAAGCGGCGTCTCCATTGCGACTGGCCAGCCGATCCGGAACAGTTCGCTGCGATAACTAAAAGTCTCAGTCGCAGAATCGCCGATGATGGGCAGCAGGCTGATGATGCGGCTGCCGAAGGGAGTAACTGAGGCAACCGCAAGCGCGACGATCCCTGCGAAGCCATAAACGGCTAGTCGCGTGATCGCCCGCGGCGCAGTCACTTCCTTGGCGCCAAGCGAAAGGACCATTGCGACCCATGGACCACGCGACGCTGTGCTCAACAGGCCAACGCCGAGAAGGCCCAGCCCGGCAACGCCTAACGCCTTCTGTTTCATCTGAGTAAAGAGCGGCGCGGCGAAGCTAATCGCTACGATGAAATAGGCGCCGAATACGATTGACCCGAACGTGGGGCCGTAGGTGCGGAAAAAGCCGGCCCTTTCAAACTGCACATATCTCAAATCGATGCCCCAGTTCGCAGCCGCCCTGGCGTAATGGTGCCACTGGCTCAATGACTCCAGCACCGCGACCACAGCGATGGCGAGAAATTGGGTGACCAACGCGACGGCAAGCGCATTCAGGCGGTCATTTCGCCAGTCATATCGGCTGAACACAAAGTAGACCGGAGCGATTGAAAAAAACACGTCGAGCCAGGATTTGAGGCCCGCCGTCGCGCTGACGCCGCGAAACGAAAGGGGGAACACGACCGCAAGGTAAGCGATCACGCAATAATCCGCCCACCTCACTCGGTGAAGGTCGTTCAGCTTGTTCGAACGCGAAACCATGGCGGGGATCAGCACCGCCCAGGTCATCACGAGCACAGGCGACAACACAAAGAGCTCATTGATGCCGGCGAAACCCGGTATCGATTGCCGGACAGCCGGCAGCGCGAATATCGCCGAGGCCCAGAGCGCCGGTCGCGCTTCTTCCTTTGCGCCGATGGCCAAGACGACGACGCCGGCGACGATCATCGCGATCCAATAGTTATGCACGAGAAAGGCGATGGCCGTCAGCGCCAGAAAGACGTTCCGGTAGGCGTCGATACGCCGCGTCTCAATCAGGCCGCCGAACGCCAGCCGCGCCGCGGAGAACGCCGCAGCGCCGATAGCTGAGATCACAATCCAGGCGTAGATATAGGCTGGCATGTGGCGGCGTCACGCTCCGTTCGGCTCAGTCAATCGGTATTGCCCATTCCCGCTCTGCATCAATGCCGTAGTCATCCCGCAACCGCTTAAGGTCGGGACGCAGATCGTTCAAAAGCGCGCTTTCTTCGTTCGGCGTCAACGCGAACCGGCCGCGAATGCGCCGCCTCCCACGTAACTCCAGACGCATCCGCCGCCGAAGGCCGCTCGGTATCAGGCGAAGCGCGAACGCTCGAAGCGGAGCGATTGAGGCGGCGACGCTATAGATATCCGGCAATTCCGCACCGTACACAAATTCCCGTTTTTGATTGGCCTGCTTGATTGTCTTTGGCAAAAGCGCCGGATCCAGGTCCAGAAATCCGCATATCTCTTCCATAACGTTCGACCCGGACGAAAGCCGCTCTAACGTCAAGAGGAAGAGGCGTCCATCTTCATAAAAATCCTTATATTGATCGATTTGTTGGGCGTAGCGGCTGATGTCCAGCGAAACGGCCGAAACGCCGGAGTCGAGGCTGTGGTCGGGCCTTGGCGAATTGCGCGCTCCGAGTTCACGACGCGTGCCCTGGACGTGGCGAGCGTGGGATTCAATTCGACGCAAGGGGTGCCGCATGATGAATATGAGACGCACATCCCGCGTCTGCGAAAATTCCCGAATCCGTTCCGGCGCCATTGTGTGCGGATGCTTGGCGTAGTCCGTGCTCCCCTCAAGGGCGAACACGTGTTTCTCAGGGTCGAAATTGAATAGGCTCTCATACCACGCGAGCCCCTTGGCGAACACTTCGTCATAGGCGAAGAACGCGGGTTCCTTAACCGCGGCGACTGCGACCCCCGGATGCGCCGCCAAATGATCGACGAGCGACGTGGTGCCGGCCTTCATGGCGCCGATGACGAAAACGAACCGATTAATCATCTAGATACCGAATCTGAAACAGGCTGAGGCCCGCTCAATCTCAAGAGTCGGGTTAAGGCGTGACTGGTTAACATGCGCCCAAAATCGGTTACTACCCACTTTGCGCCCGTTGATTGCGCGTCGGGCCGAGGAGGCCCGGCAGGACGGCGTCGCCTGGATACGCAAAGGGAGCGCCCTTTTTGAAAGCCGCTGAGAAGAGGGCGCCCCTTCGTCGGCGCGTAATGCAAAGCGGCGTTTGGGTGGCCAGCGGCCGCGGCGCGCAGAGCCTTTTGAGGCTCGCATCAAACCTCATGATGACGCGCCTTCTCGCGCCTGAGGCGTTTGGCCTGATGGCGATCGCCAGCGCGGCGAGCATTTGGCTGAACATGATGAGCGATCTCGGCCTCAACGGGTCGATAATGAGATCGAAGTCGCCAAGGGACCCGGCATTTTATTCGACGGTCTGGTGGACGCAGGTCGGTAGAAACGTATTGATCGCGGCCATTCTCGTCATTGCCGCCCTTCTGCTAGAGCCGCTTCGCGACGCCGGGATTCTAAAGCCGGATACGGTTTACGCAGATCCGATGCTGCCGGCGTTTCTTGTTGGCGTCGCCGCCGCCGCAATCATACGCAGCTTTGGCGTCATTAGATTCGCTCTTTACCAACGGGAAGTCGACATTGCGCCGATTACGCGCATCGAAGTCACAAGCCAGATCGCCTCGATGGTCGCGATGCTGTCGTTCGCTTTCGCCGGCTTCGGTCCGTATTCGCTCATCGCCGGCATCATCGTCTCCGCGGCTTGGCAAGCGACTGCGTCCTTTGTCATCCTGGATGGACCGAAAGTCCATTTTCGCTTCGAGCGCAGCCATTTTCTGGAGATCTTTAACTACGGCAAGTGGATCTTGGTGTCCTCAACGTTTGGCGTGATTGGGTCGCAGGGCGACAAAGTGATCTTCGGCTGGCTCTTCGACAAGACGTCGTTCAGCCTATACGCCATCGCGACAATCTGGATTCTTGCGGCGGGCGGAATTCTGCAGCTTGGGATACGGCAAGTCGCGTATCCGGTTTTCGTGGAAATCCACCGCGAAAGACCTGAAGACATGTCCCGCATTTACGGAAAGCTGCAACTGGGCGTGGAGGCGGCGTCGATTGCGCTTTTTCTGAGCGTTATCGCGTTCTCGGATATCGCGATAGGTATTCTTTATAAGGATGAGTACGCCGGCGTCGCTCATTACGCCAAGCTGCTGGCCGTCACCTTCTTGCTTCTCCCACGACGCCTCATCCAGACAGTGATCCTGGCGGCCGGCGACAGCCGCCGCTTTATGCTTGCGACCGTGCTGCCAAGCATTGCGCTATTGGTGGGGACGCCATTTGTACATCGCTGGTTCGGGAACGACGCAGCCATCGTCTACGCCGCGATGACGCCAATCATCGCCATGCCCTATAACTGGATCGCAGCTCGCCCGTTCATGTCGATCAACTACCCTCGCGAGTTCGCACAGTTCGCGCTCGCTGGCCTCGCGGGCCCTCTTCTACTGATCTACGTGTAGCGAGCGCGGGTCCCGGACTGTCTGAACATCAAATAGAGGAACGCGTTAAACAGGCGCATTGGCTACCGCCGCCGCGCCCGCCGGCGCGCGATCACCCGACATTCGTCCTTCTGGCGCCTTCGGCCCGCACGTCAGCGAGCGTCGGGTAGCCGTTCACCGCCATAAAGAGATCCGCCTCTGCAAGAATGCAGCGCAGTACGTGCGCTGCGCCTTCCGCGCCGCCAAGCGCCAGTCCGTATGCGTACGGCCTGCCGACGCCGACCGCTGCAGCGCCGAGCGCCATCGCTTTGATAACATCAGTGCCCGACCGAACGCCGGAATCGAACAGGACTGGCATGTCGCCGGAGCCCTCGACGACGCCTGGCAGCATGTCGATGGCGGCGACGCCGCCATTCGCTTGCCGGCCTCCATGATTCGAACAAAACACAGCGTCGACGCCCAGATCGGCGGCGCGGCGCGCATCGTCCCCATGGCAAATTCCCTTCAGAACGATGGGCAGCTTCGTCGACTGCCGCAGCCACGGAAGATGGTCCCACGTCAGGACTTCGCCGAAGACGGACGCCCACACCTGCACAGCCATGGCGGGGTTTGCATGGGGCGGATCCTGCAGCAGGCTTTGGAAGACGGGGTCGGAGAAGTAATTCTCAAGGACGTCGCCGCGAAGTTGCGGGAAGTTCGCCGTTTGAAGGTCCCGTGGCCGCCAGCCCGTCAGCCAGGTGTCGAGGGTGACCACGATGGCTCGATAGCCCGCGTTCTCCGCGCGGGAAATGAGGCTCTCGGCGAGTTCACGATTCTTCGGCGTGTACAGCTGGAAATAGGCGGGCGTGCCGCCACAGTGCTTGATGACGTCTTCGAGCGGGTCGTTCGCCAAAGTCGACGCCATGAATGGAACGCCGGTGATTGCCGACGCCTTCGCCGCGGCGATGTCCCCATGGCGGTCCTGGGTGCAGATGCCGTTGACGCCGATCGGACTCATGAACACCGGGCTCGGCAGCGTCTCGCCAAAAAGCGAAATCGAAAGGTTGCGTACGGAACAATCTCTTAGCATACGCGGGATCATGCCCCACTCGCCGAAGGCCGCAGCGTTGCGATCTTGGGTGTTCTCGTCTCCGCAACCGCCTTGTACATAACTGAGGACCTGCGGAGGCAGCGCCGCGCTCGCCCGCTCCACAAGGCCGGCGAAGTCGACGGGATACGCCGGCGCCACGCCCTGAAGGCCGCGGAAATAGATCTCGTTTTGATAGTCGCCGTAGTGCGGCGTCGTCCCGCCGGGCCCGTTTCCGCCCATGTCGCGCGTCTCCCTGATTTCGACGTTAGGAAGGCTAGTCCTCCGAGGCTGCGAGGAAAAGAAGCCGAACTGCGGCGCGCTCGCCAATGAGGCCTTTCCCGATCCTACGCCTTGGCAAGGCGAAGTGAGGCGGTCATTCTCCGGCGCGATCGAAACCGAAACGAGAAGAATCCGGAGGCGGCTTATGGCGGGGCGAATGAGTGTTTGGGCGAAACTGGCGATGGGCGCGGGCGCACTGTTCCTGGCGACAGGCGCCAACGGCGCGGCCGCCGGCGACGCCCCGGGCATCGGCCCGGGCGGCCGCCCGGTTGGCGCAGCCTGGTCGCGCAGCCCGGTTTACGCCGCGAACGGCATTGCGGCGACCGCTCACCCGCTCGCCAGTCAGGTCGCGGTTGACGTCCTCAAGGCCGGCGGCTCGGCGGTGGACGCCGCCATCGCCGCCAATGCGACGCTCGGCCTGATGGAGCCGACGGGCAACGGGATTGGCGGCGACCTCTTCGCGATTGTCTGGGACCCGAAGACCAAGAAACTCTACGGCCTCAATGCGTCGGGACGCAGCCCCAAGGGGCGATCCCTCGAACAGCTGAAAGAGCAGCTCGGGGACGCAGACAGCATCCCGCCCCTTGGACACCTGCCGGTGAGCGTGCCCGGCGCCGTCGACGGCTGGTTCGAACTGCACGAACGTTTCGGAAAGCTCCCCATGCAGAAAGTACTTGCGCCGGCGATTGACTATGCCGAAGGCGGCTTTCCGGTCTCGCCTGTGATCGCCTATTACTTCCAACGCAATCTCGCCGCCTTCGAAAGCCGCCTCGAGATGATCGGCGACTTTGACAATGCGCGCGCGACCTATTTCACCGAAGGCGCGCCGAAGGAAGGCGAACTCTTCAGGAACCCGGACCTTGCGAATACCTATGCGACGCTCGCCAAGAAAGGCCGCGACGCCTTCTACAAGGGCGACATCGCACGCACCATCGACGCCTACTTCAAGCGCATCGGCGGCGACTTGCGCTACGACGACTTCGCAGAACACAAGAGTGAGTGGGTAGAGCCTGGATGCGTCGACTATCGGGGGACGGAGATTTGCGAACTCCCGCCAAACGGCCAGGGCTTCGCTGCGCTCCAGATGGCGAACATCCTGAAGAACGTCGACCTGTCACAATGGCCGCGCGGCTCGGCGGAGGTCCTGCACTATATAACGGAAGCCAAGCGTCTCGCATTCGAAGACCTCGCGCGTTTCTACGCAGACCCGGACTTCGCTGACGTTCCGGTGGATGCGCTTTTGTCGGAAGCATACGGCAAGGAGCGGTTCGCGCTGATCGACCCGGAAAAAGCGACGCCCGATTTTGGGCCCGGCGAGCCGAAACTCGAAGGGGAAGGCGATACAACGTACCTCACGGTTGCGGACAAGGACGGCATGATGGTCTCCCTTATCCAATCGAACTATCGAGGCATGGGCGCCGGCCTTGTCGCCGATGGGCTCGGCTTCATGTTTCAGGACCGGGGGGAGCTCTTCTCGCTCGACCCTCAGCATCCTAACGTTTATGCGCCAGGCAAGCGTCCGTTCCATACGATTATTCCAGCGTTCCTGATGCGCGACGGCGCGCCTTATATGAGCTTCGGCCTGATGGGCGGCGGCATGCAGCCTCAGGGGCACGCGCAGATTCTCATCAATCTCGTCGACTACGGCATGAACCTGCAGGAGGCGGGAGACGCGGCGCGCCTAAACCACGATGGCGGCAGAGCGCCGACTGACGCCCTCAACGCAGCGGATGTCGACACGCTCGGCGTCCTGAATGTCGAGCCGGGCGTGCCTGCGGAAACGATCGCACGCCTCAAAGCGATGGGCCACAATGTGCGCGTTGTTGATAACGGCGTCATGTTTGGCGGCTATCAGGCGATCGCCCGGGACCCGGAGACTGGCGTCTATGCGGGCGCGACCGAGATGCGCAAGGACGGCGCGGCGATCGGGTATTGATCGCCGCCGTTCTCTTAGGCGCCTCTACTCGAGCCCGTTATACTCCTTGTACCACTCAACAAAGCGGCCAAGGCCGGCCTCCAGATTGGTGGTCGGCCGAAATCCGTAGTCCGCTTCAATGGCGGATATGTCCGCGCAGGTGGCGTAAACGTCGCCAGGCTGCATGGGCTTGAACGCCTTTAACGCCTCACGGCCGAGCGCCTTTTCAAGCGTGGCGATGAAGTCCATCAACAGAACAGGCTTATTGTTGCCAATGTTGTAAATGCGGTGAGGCGCATCCTCGCGCGGACGAAACGCGCCGAGCGCCACGGCAAGCACGCCCCCGATAATATCGTCAATATAGGTGAAATCGCGCTTCAAGTCGCCATTGTTGAAGACGGCTATCGGTTCGCCGGCGACTATCCGGTCCGCAAACAGATAATACGCCATGTCTGGCCGCCCCCAGGGGCCATAGACCGTGAAGAATCGCAGGCCGACCTGATCGATTCCGTACAGGCGCGCATAACTCTCGCTGAGAAGCTCCGCGGATCGTTTCGTCGCGGCATAAAGTGATACAGGCGCGTCGACGCGGTCCGTCTCCGCGTAAGGCGTTTTCGCATTGGCGCCATAGACGGAGCTTGACGACGCGTAGACAAGGAACGGCCGCGACGCGGCGCGGCGGACATACTCCAGAACGCGCAGATGGCCGACGAGGTTGGCGTCGGCGTAGCTCATCGGCGCGTCGATCGAATGCCTGACGCCGGCCTGAGCGGCTAAATGAATCACGACGTCAGGCGCCGCGTCACCTTCAACCGCTTCAAGCGCGCCTTCGGCGGCGATGTCCGCCTCAACGAAGTCGAATCCCGACCGGCCCGCCAGCCGATCAAGGCGGTCGCGCTTCAGTTTCGGATCGTAATAGGCGTTCAGGCTGTCGACGCCTACGACGGCGACCTGGCGGTCCAGCAGCGCCGCGCAAACGTGCGAGCCGATGAAGCCCGCCGCGCCGGTGACCATGGCCCGATTTGTAGTTCGCACGATGCAACCCGCCTTTCCCTCACGCCCCGCCGTCCTTCGCCGGAGAATTCAGCGCCGTCCAGCCCCATTATCATCCGACCCGCCTGTGGACGAAATGGTGCGGCGCAACCTATCATTGGACGACTTTGGAAGCGAAGGTGGACGCAGAATGTCCCTTGCAGTGGGCCGACTTCAGGCGCCCAGCCAACCGCGCGACGGTGAGGTATGAGGCCGCAGCACAAACGCGATTTAGTCGCCCGGTGGCGGCGATTTGTGTTATGACCGGCTGACGACGCGGGGGTCAAAGCAGAATCATGGCGCGTATCGAAAGCCGCTTCGCTGGCGTTGGGGCGTATCTGCCGGCGAATGCAGTGACGAATGCGGACCTGGCCTTGCGGGTCGACACCAATGACCAGTGGATTCGCTCCCGAACCGGCATCGGCCAGCGCCACATCGCCGCTGACCACGAAGCGACGTCGGACATCGCCGCGGCGGCGGCGGAACGGGCGCTGGCCGCGGCGGGCGTCGCCGCGTCCGAGATCGAAGCCATCATCGTGGCAACAGTGACGCCGGACCGCACGTTTCCGTCCACCGCCGTACACGTTCAGGCTAAGATTGGCGCGCCGCCTGGCGTCGCGTTCGACGTCTCCGCAGCGTGCGCCGGTTTTATCTACGCGTTGAACGCAGCGGACGCGCTGATCGCGGGCGGGCGCATGTCGCGCGTCCTCGTGATCGGCGCTGAAAAACTCTCCTGTTTCCTGGACTGGGAAGATCGCGCGACCTGCGTCCTTTTCGGAGACGGCGGCGGCGCAGTCCTTTTGGAAGCGGCGCGGGTCGAAGATGATGCGCCGCGCAAAGGCGTCCTCGGCGTCCATGCGTCAGCGGACGGACGACAGACGGAGCTGCTTTTTTCCGACGGCGGACCGTCGACGACGAACACCGTCGGCCAGGTGCGCATGAACGGCCGCGAGGTCTTTCGTCATGCGGTGGAGGAAATCTCGAACGCTGTCGTTACGGTCGCCAAGAACTCAGACGTTAGGATTGACGATATTGATTGGTTCGTGCCTCACCAGGCGAACCTGAGGATCATTGAAGCCTGCGCGAAACGCCTTTCGCTAGACATGTCGAAGGTGATCGTGACGATTGATCGGCACGCCAACACGTCGTCCGCGTCGATCCCGCTCGCGCTCGACGACGCCCTGCAAAGCGGCCGCCTTGGCGGCGGCGATCTTGTCGCGTTCGCCGCGCTCGGCGGCGGCCTCGCCTGGGGCAGCGCGCTCGTCCGGCTCTGACCGTCGTCTTTAGGGGGTAAATGCGCCTGGCGGCCAACCCCGCGGCAAGCGATCATCCTCGCCCGCAGAGGCGAATGCGTAACGATGCGTCGTGAGGGAATTAATGGCGGAGAACGAGTGGAGAAACGTCGAACTCTGATCAAGGCCGCGACTGTGGCCCGGGCGGTCAGCCCGCCCTCGCGGAGCGCCTTTGGCGCGCGAGCGAAGTAAAACTGGCGGACAGGGTGGGATTCGAACCCACGAGACGGTTGCCCGCCTACACGCGTTCCAGGCGTGCGCCTTCGACCACTCGGCCACCTGTCCAGACCGCCG
>JANQSJ010000007.1 GCA_028284065.1 Parvularculaceae bacterium | reverse complement strand
TAGAGTGGGAATGAGAAAGCGTCGTCTAGAGCATCGGGCAGTCAAAGTGGATCACCGGTTTGACGTCGCCCGACGCGAAATCAATAACTTAGAGCCTTCGGGGTGATTCAATCTGAACGCAGAAGGCTCTAGAGAATCCGTATGGATTAAGCTGTTTGCGTCCGAGGCGGGTCAGGCAAACGGCTCTAAGTCGTTGATTGCGCGGGTTGCGACGCGAAGCAGATGAACCACGTTCGCAGCAACCCGCTCTAAAAGAAGAGCGGCATTAATCCGGAACCGTTGTTTTCCGGTTCGTTCGGCTCGTCGCCACGAGCGCTGCTCTTGGCCGCAGTCGCGTCGTCTTCATCCAGCGCCATGGCGAGGTCGGCCGCAGACTGCGCCGCAGGCGTTTCATCGCACATCTTGGCGGCCGTCGCCTGGATTGACGCGCCGATCACCAGCCCACGGCCCGCGACCGCGGAATCAAACGCCGACGTCGTAACATCCAGCGCCAGATCAGCGGCGGTCCGGCCCACCTGACGAAGTCCGTTTGAGATAAGCGCAAAGGCCGCTTCAGCCGGAGAGGCGGCGCGGGTGGAGGCGTCGGGCGCATTGCCGAGCGCCGCGTCGCGCGCGCGATCCGGCTCGGCCGCACATGCGCCGGCCAGAGATCCGGCCGCTATGCAAGCGGCCAGGACGGTCAATCGGGCGGTTCTTGGAACGTTCATTGAGTCGCTCTCCCGCAACTTGATAGTTATCATACCCCGAACCGGAGCATGCGACAACCGTCACATTCGGCTAGTCTGCGCCCCATGAGCCTTCTCGCGCCATGATCAGGCAAGCGTCAGACGGTCAAGCATCAGGCCGCAAGCGCCTCCAGCGGCTCGACAAACGGCGCGCCGATCGCCTCCGCCACCGCCTTGTAGGTTATCGCGCCTTTATGAACGTTAAGGCCGCCGCGCAAATGCGCGTCTTTGCGCAGCGCCTCCAGCCCCATGTCCGCGAGCATCAGGCCGTGGCGCAACGTAGCGTTGTTGAGGGCGTGGGACGACGTCAGCGGCACGGCGCCCGGCATGTTTGCGACGCAATAATGAACGACGCCCTCCACCTCATAGGTCGGCTCGGCGTGGGTTGTCGGTTTTGACGTCTCGAAGCAGCCGCCCTGGTCGATGGAGACGTCGACGAGGACCGCGCCGTCCTTCATGCCCTTCAGCATTTCTCGGGTCACGAGCTTGGGCGCGCTGGCGCCCGGAATAAGCACCGCGCCGACGACCACGTCGGCCATGTCGGTTTCCTCGTCGAGGGCCTCGAACGTAGAATACCGCGTCTTCACGCGGCCGCCGAAGAGATCGTCGAGTTCCGCGAGGCGGCGCTGGTCGCGGTCGAGAACGGTTACGTCCGCGCCTAGGCCCACCGCCATCTTCGCTGCGTGGGCGCCGACGACGCCGCCGCCGATGACCAGGACGCGGGCGGGCAGGACGCCAGGCACTCCGCCCATCAGAAGCCCGCGGCCGCCCTGCGGCGCGGTGAGGGAATAGGCCGCCGCCTGGATCGAGAGCCTGCCTGCGACCTCGCTCATGGGCGCAAGCAGGGGCAGGCGGCCGTGATTGTCGGTGACGGTTTCATAGGCGATCGCCGTCGCCCCGGATTGCACGAGGCCCTTGGTCTGCTCAGGGTCGGGCGCGAGGTGAAGATAGGTGTAAAGGATTTGCCCCTCGCGCAACTGCTCGAACTCTGACCGCTGCGGTTCTTTGACCTTCACGATCATTTCCGCATCGCGGAAAACCGTCTGCGCGTCGGGCGCGATGGTCGCGCCGGCGGCGACATAGTCGGCGTCGCTCGCCTTTATCCCGGCCCCGGCGTTCGTCTCGACGAGGACGTCGTGTCCATGGGCGACGTATTCGCGCACGCTCGCGGGGACGAGCCCGACCCGGTACTCGTTGTTCTTGATTTCTTTGGGTACGCCGATGCGCATGGGCAGCGCTCCTTTTAGAGCCTCTTTCCGGGCCCGAGCCGGAGGTTCCCTGCGCTTTAGCAAAACGATGCGGCGCGGGAAATCCGAAATGCAGCGCCGCCCGGCGGCGATTGCGCGCTGCGGCGCCTTCGCGCGTTCATTTGATTTCCATTTGACCGCTGTTACATGGGCGTCATGACGACGCTTATCGACGCCCTGGATCGGCCTCGCGAGAAGGCCAAATTGCGCCACCCTGAGAAGGCGAGCCGGCCGGACGCGCCAATCCAGCGCAAGCCCGACTGGATTCGCGTCAAGGCCCCGACATCAAAAGGGTTTGCCGAGACCCGCGCGATCGTCCGCGAAAAGCGCCTGCACACGGTCTGCGAAGAGGCGGCCTGCCCGAATATCGGAGAGTGCTGGGCGAAGAAGCACGCGACCATGATGATTATGGGCGACACCTGCACGCGGGCGTGCGCCTTCTGCAACGTCAAGACCGGACTGCCGGCGGCGCTCGACCCTCAGGAGCCGGAAAACGTCGCCGCGGCGGTCGCGGAGATGGGCCTTGCCCATGTGGTGATCACGTCGGTCGACCGCGACGATCTCGCCGATGGCGGGGCGGCGCATTTCGCTGAGGTCGTCCGCGCCATCCGCGCGAAGAGCCCCGGGACGACAATCGAGATTCTGACGCCTGACTTTCTGCGCAAGGACGGCGCGGCGGAATTCCTGATTGATTCGAAGCCGGACGTTTTCAACCACAATCTTGAGACGACGCCGCGGCTATACCTCTCCATTCGGCCGGGCGCGCGCTATTATCATTCGTTGCGTCTGCTGGAGCGCGTCAAGGAACGCGATCCGGGGATGTTCACGAAGTCCGGCATTATGGTGGGCCTTGGCGAGTCTCGCGAAGAAGTCATGCAGGTGATGGACGATATGCGCTGCGCCGGCGTCGACTTCATCACCATCGGCCAATACCTGCAGCCGACGCGCAAGCACGCGGGCGTCGACCGGTTCGTGACGCCTGAGGAGTTCAAATCCTACGAGACCCTTGCGCGCGCGAAGGGTTTTCTCATGGTCTCCGCAAGCCCGCTGACGCGCTCGTCCCACCATGCCGGCGAGGACTTCGCCCGGCTGAAGGCCGCGCGCGCCGCCGCGGCCGCGAGCCGCTAAGGCGCAAGAGATGCCCCGACGCGCGACGTCGACGCTCGTGCCCTACGAGCCTCAAAAAATGTACGATCTCGTCGCCGACATTGAGCGGTATCCAGAGTTTATTCCCTGGTGCCGCGCGCTGCGCGTCATTTCGCGCGAGCCGGACGACGACGACGCCGAGATCGTCATCGCCGATCTTCTTGTCGGCTATCGCCTGTTCCGCGAAACCTTCCGCAGCCGGGTGCGCATGGATCGCGGCGCGATGCGCATCGACACGGACTATGTGCGCGGGCCGATGCGGTCGATGCAAAATCTCTGGAAGTTCGAGCCGGCGGAGTACGACCTGCCGGCGCATGGCGCCCCGCCTGATGCGGCGGGCCATCGCGAAATCCCGGGCTGCGTCGTGCATTTCGCGGTGGCGTTCGAATTGCGCAATCCGCTCCTGCAAACCGCGGCGAGCGCGGTTTTCGAGGACGCCTTCGGGAAGATGGCCGAAGCCTTCGTCGATCGCGCGGCGGAGGTCTACGGCGCGCCCTGAGGCCGCCTATTCGGAGCTGTTTGCCCGCATCGAGTCTTGGAGTAGGGGTAGCGCTATCGCTGCAATGCAGCGCCCTTTCGGCGGGAGCGCGGCCGTATGAAAGACTTCAAGGGCCTGCAGGGCCTTCACCTGTTGATAAAGACGAGGCTTTGGGCGCAGGTGCTGGCGGCGATGGCGCTCGGGGTGGCGTTCGGGCTGACGCTGGCGCCGAGCGGCGGCGGGCCATTGGCGCTTAGTCCCGAGGCCGCCGAGAGCCTCGGCGAATGGCTGAAGCTGCCGGGCTCCATCTTCCTCAACATGATTCAGATGGTGGTGATCCCGCTCATCGCAACGTCGATCATCCTCGGGATCGCCACGGCCGGCGATCCGGATTTCTTGCGCAAGACCGCGCTGCGGCTCATTCCCTACTTCGTCTGCACCACAATCATCGCCGTCCTGATTGGCGCGAGCCTCGCCGGGACGATAAAGCCCGGCGCCTTTGTCGATCAGGCGGCGCTGACGACAAGCGCGGCCGAAGCGGACGTCGCGCCCGTCATAGCGGAGCCGACAGAGCCGGAGAGCGCGGCGGTTCAGCTCGCCGACCTCATCCCCGCCAATCCCGCCGAGGCGACGTTGAACCGCAACATGCTGCAGATCGTCGTCGCGACGATTTTCGTCGCTGTCGCGGTGTCGACATTAAGCGGGGCCAAGACGAAACCTTTTCGCGACCTCCTTCAGGTGACCCAGGACATCGCGCTGAAGATCGTCTCCTGGGCGATGCTTCTCGCGCCGCTCGCAGTCTTCGGGCTTATCTCGGATTTCATCCTGCAGGTCGGCTTCAGCGGCCTCGTCGGCATGTCGGTTTACATCGCCGTCGTCATTGTCGGGCTCGCGCTCCTCGTCTGCGTCTATATGGCGATCGTCGCGATCCTCGCCGGCCGGGACGTGAAGGCGTTCCTCGCCGCCATTCTCGACGCCCAGGTGCTGGCGTTTTCAACGTCGAGCTCCGCCGCCACCATGCCCGTCTCCATGAAGATCGCCGAGGAGGAGCTCGGCGTGCGGCCGGCGATCGCGAAGTTCATCATCCCGCTTGGCGCGACCATCAATATGGACGGGACGGCGCTCTATCAGGTGGTCGCGGCGATGTTCGTCGCCCAAGTCTACGGCATTGAACTGGCGCCTGACGTCATGGCGATGCTCATGGTGACGGTCGTCGGCGCCTCCATCGGCAGCCCGTCGACGCCTGGCGTCGGGATCGTCATCCTCGCGACGGTGCTTCAGTCGGTGGGCGTGCCGGCCTCGGGCGTCGCCATCCTCCTCGGCGTCGACCGCATTCTCGACATGTGCCGCACGTCGGTGAATGTCACGGGCGATCTCACCGCTTGCGTTGTCATGGACAAGTGGATCGGCGTGGAGCAATTGCCGGAAGGCGACATGCCGGAGGATGTGGCGGCCGCGGCCGCCGAGTAATCGCGCGTCAGGGCGTGACGCGACCCAACCCTTCCAGCAGAAGGGCAAGCGCGACGTCTGTCGCCCGCATACGGACGAAGTCGCGATCGCCATGGCTGAAGACGCGGCGCTCGGCGCGGGGGCTTTCGCCGCTGACGGCGAGGCCGAACCATACGAGGCCCACAGGCTTCTCCGCCGCGCCGCCGCCGGGCCCGGCGACGCCGGTGATCGCAACGGCGACGTCGGCGCGGCTGCGGTCAAACGCTCCGGCCGCCATCGCCTGCGCCACCTCGCCCGAGACCGCGCCGTAGTGGGCGATGAGGTCGGCCGGAACGCCGAGCAACTCGGACTTCGCTTCATTTGAATAGGTGACGAAGCCGCGATCAAAGACGGCTGACGATCCCGGGACGGAGGTTATCGCCCCGCCGACAAGCCCGCCGGTGCAGCTTTCCGCCGCCGCGACCATTAGGCCGTCGGCACCCGCCTTGTCGACGATCGCCCGGGCGAGGGCCCATTGTCGGTGGGGCAGGGTCATGACGTCGCCGCCGGCAGGCGCACGCTCGCCGTGGCGATCGCGGCCAGCCCCTCGCGCCGGCCCGTGAAGCCGAGTGTCTCGCTGGTGGTCGCTTTCACCGATACGCGGTCGACGTCGATATTCAGAATTTCGGCGAGCGACGCGCGCATCGCCGCGCGATGCGGCCCGATCTTCGGCGCCTCGCAGATGAACGTCACGTCGCAATTGACGATCGCCCCGCCTCGTTCAGTTACAAGGTCGCGCGCTTTCTTCAGGAAGATATCCGAGGCTGCGCCCTTCCATTGCGGGTCGGACGGCGGGAAGTGATCGCCGATATCGCCTTCGCCGATCGCGCCTAGAATGGCGTCGGTGAGGGCGTGAAGGCCGGCGTCAGCGTCCGAATGGCCTTTCAGCTTCGCGTCATGGGGTATTGAGACGCCGCAGAGGATGGTCGCTTCGCCCGGCTCGAACTGGTGCACGTCATATCCGTGGCCGGAGCGATATTCAAAGGACACCATACGCCTCCCGAGCAGGGTTTCGGCCATGCCGAAATCCTCCGCCTGCGTGATTTTCATATTGTCGGGGGACCCCGCGACGAGGCGCACGTCAAGTCCTGCGGCCTCCGCCACGGCCGCGTCGTCGGTCAGGACGCTCCCCTCGGCCGTTTCATGCGCGGCGAGGATCGCGTCGAACCTGAAGCCCTGCGGCGTCTGCGCCCGCCACAGCCGCTCGCGCGGGACCGTGTCGGCGATGCAGGGATGGTCCGCGCCATCGGCTTTCTTGATGGTGTCGAAGACGGGCAGCGCCGCGATCGCGCCGTCTGCGTCTTCAAGAGCGTCGACGACGCGCGCCACCACATCGGCGGCGACGAAGGGACGCGCCGCATCGTGGATAAGGACGCATTCGGGCGCCGCGTCGGAAAGGCTTCGCAGGCCGAGGCGCACCGAATCCTGGCGCTCCGCGCCGCCGTCGACCGGCGGCAGCAGTTTTGCGTCGCCCGCGACCGCCGCCGTCGCCTCCGCATAGAGATCATGATCGTCGCGGTGGATAACGCACCTGACGCCGTCGACCTTCGGGTGAGCGAGGAACGCCCGAAGCGTATGCGCGATCACCGCTTCGCCCGCGAGCGGACGATACTGCTTCGGCCCGCCGTCCGCGCCGGCGCGCGCGCCGCGGCCGGCGGCGACGATAAGGGCGATGGTCTGGGCGTGCGCCATGATCCGGTTCCGGGCGGTCGTCGGGACCGCCTGACCTACACCTTAGAGCCCGTTTGAAAAAGCCGGCAAAGTCCCCCCGCGTTCGAAAAATCAGACGAGCGCCAGCCGCTCATCAAGCGCGCCTTACGTTTGAGGGTGTCACTTTTGCAAGCAACGGATTAGACTGCGCGGCGCTATGTGTCGACTTTCGCTCGTCCGGTGGATCGCCGCGGTCGCGATCCTTGCTCAGGCGCTTGCGCCTGCGGCGTCGCTTGCGCGCGGCGGCGAGGCGGCTTGGCTCCATAGCGCGGTATGTGCGCCATCCGGCGGCCTGCCGGCGGCGGTCAGGGCAGATGTCGCCTCAATCCTCAACAGCATTGCGGGCGAGGAAGACGGCGGCCAGTCGACGCAAGGCGGCCACTGCCCTGCGTGCGTCGCGGCGGCGCCGTGCGCGCCGCCCGATCCGGCGTCGGCTCCGCCGGTCCGGATCGCGTACGCCGCGTGGGATCGCTCAACGCCGTCCGGAACCGCGGCGACCGCGCCCATCCGCGGTCCGCCGCTGGGCCAGCGCGGTCCCCCGGCGCATCTCAGACATTCGTCCGTCATCTGACCGGCAGGGGCGCGGCGCCGCGGCTCGCCGGTCTCATCGCATCGTCTGAGAGAGTTATCCGCCATGTTGAAAAACCGGTTTCCGGGATGCGCGCGGCGCGCATCCGCCCTGCTTGCGTCCACTTTTTTTGCGCCCGGAGTCGTTTCGCCGGCGATGGCGCAGTCCACGGACATTCCAACCCCGCTCGACACCATCATCGTTCTCGGCGAGCCGATTGAGGCGCGGCCGGAGGAGTTTATCGTCGATCCGGTCCTGGAAGGCCGTCTCGCCACCCTCGACGACCTCTTCCGGGGAACGCCCGGCCTTCTGGTGGAGCCGGTCTTCGGCGGCATCGACCATCCGCGCTTTTCCATCCGCGGTTCCGGCCTTCAGCGCGGCACGCAGCCCGCCGGACGCGGCATTGAGCTGCGGCTGGATGGCGTGCCGATGACCTACGCCGACACGAGCTTTGACTTCGTTGAATGGATCGACCCGCTCCTGTTCTCCGAGGTGACGGTCCTGCGGGGCGGCCGGGGCGCGCTCGCCGGCGGTGCGGCGCTTGGCGGCGTCGTCGACTTTACGAGCCGCTCAGGCGAGCGCGGCCGCGAATTTCTGGGCAGGGTCGAAGGCGGCAGCTTCGGGTTCCTGCGCGGCCAGGTCGCGGCCTCCGGCGGGACGGATCGCACAAACGGTTTCGCGTCGGCGACCTGGTTCTCGCAAGACGGCTTCCGCGAGCACAATCAGCAGGAAGCCGCGCGCGCCTTTGCGAAGGGACAGCATCGCCTCTCCGATGCGGTCGCGTTGCGCGGCTCTTTTCTGTACTCGGACTCCGAACTCGAACTCCCCGGGCCGCAAACGCAGGCGCAAGTTGAGGCCGGATCGACCGCGGCCCAGCCCTTCAATCTGGCGGGCGACTGGCGACGGTTCGCCAAGCGGACGCGCGTCAGCGCCGGTCTGGCCGCCGACTTCGGCCGGCGCAGCCTGGAGATCGATGGCGCGTTCATGGCCAATGATGTGGAGTTCCGCCGCCGCGACGTGCAGGTGGAGGAAAATGAGGATGTCGCCCTGACGATGCGCTATCGCGACGAAAGCCTCGGCGACCGTTTCACGTGGGGGCTTAACCTCATCGCCCAGCGCAATGACCGCCGCCAGCAGCAGTTCTTCAATGGCGGCGGAACGCCGCCGACCTTCACCGGCGCGCGCGGCGCTCAGTGGGCGGATAATGACCTTGAGGCGAGCCGCCTCACCGCCCAGGCGCGCGCCGCGGTGACGCTCGCCGAGCCGCTGACGCTCGACCTCGTCGCCGGCTGGGACTGGCACGGAAGGCGGATCGAGGAGAATTTCGCAGGGGTTCGCGCCGAACGCCCCGCCGCGACGCTCGACCGCGATTATGACGGCTTCAACGGGCTCGCGCTCTTGTCCTGGGAGGCGGAGCCGGGCGTCACGCTATTCGCCGGCGTCAGCCATGTGATCGAACCGCCGACCTATGACGTTCTCCTCATCAACCGCGCAGGAACGCCGGGGCCGATGAACGCGCTCCTCAATGGCGCTGACCCGCGCCGCCCGCTCATTCGCGATCTCGACGAGCAGTCGGCGGTCACCGTGGAAGGCGGGGCGCGGGGCGAGCTTGGCCCGGTGACGTTCGACGCCACCATCTACGCCGCCTGGCTCGACGGAGAAATCGTCTCGACCACCAATGCCGTCACCCAGAACGTCACCTCCGTCGGGAACGCCGATGAAACCCGGCGCTTCGGCGTCGAGCTGTCGGCGAACGCGCGCCTTGTCGACGATCTCTTCGCCGCCGGCGACCGGCTGCATCTTGGGCTCGACTGGACGTATACGGATGCGAGCTTCGATGACGATCCCGTCTTCGGCGACAATCAGTTGCCCATCCTGGTGGAGCACCTGGTCGAGGCGCGGCTGTCCTACGCCTCCGGCGGCCTCGCCGCGGAGGCGTTCGTCACCGCCGCGCCTGACGGCGGTTTCGCCGACTACGCCAACACGGTTCGCGCGAACGGCTATGCGACCCTCGGCCTCCGGGTCAGCTATGACACGGGCCGCTTCCTCGTCTTCGCCGAAGGGCGCAACGTCACCGACGCGGAATACGTATCGAGCGTCATCGGCGCGCGGAACAATCTCGGCGGCATGGACAATGCGATCTTCGCGCCGGGCGAGCCGGCCGCCTTCACCATCGGCGCGCAGGCGCGGTTCTGAAGAGATGCTGGAGAGGCTCAATCGATGAGGCGAACTTCAGTCGGATCAGCGGCGGCGGGCGGCGCGCTTTTTTTGGCGATCGCCGCCTGTTCGGGCGAAAGCGGCGGCGGGGTTGAAAGCGACCTTCTGGCCGACTGCCGGCGCGAGATCGAGGCGGCGCAGGACGGTTACTGGGTCTGCGCGATTGGGGATCGTGGCGAGATGCTGCGCGCCGGCGATCTCAGCGGACGCATCGCCCTCAGCGAGCTGCCGCCGTCGTCGAACCTTGTGGGCGTCGGGCCGATTGAGGGCCTTCAGGGCGAGATCACCATTGACCAGGGAACGGTCTACCGGTCGGTCATGGAGGACGGCCGGCAAGTGATTGAGAAGGGCGCGGAAGGAAAGGCGGTCTTCCTCGCCTTCGGCGCCGCCGACGAGTGGCGGCGCATCGACATCTCAGAGCCGCTGGCGGGGTTTGACGCGATTGAAGCTTTCATCGCTGACGCGGCCGCGGACGCCAGCATTGATCCGGACCGGTCGTTTCCCTTCCGCATCGCCGGCGCGCCGCCGCGCCTAAAATACCATGTGATCTTCAAGTCCGATCACGGAGGCCACAAACCCCATGGGCCGGAAGCCCACAAGAAGGCGAAGATTCCGTTCGAGGCGCACGGCGCGCCGGCGTCGATCGTTGGCTTGTGGGCGGACCCGCAGTCGGTCGGTCAGTACACCCACAAAGGCCGGCGCACCCATATGCATGTGGTCCTCGCGGACAAATCCGGGTCCGGCCATGTGGACGACGTGACCTTGTCCGCGGGCATGACGCTGGAACTGCCGAAGGTCAGCGAGCGTTAAGCGTCGATGCTGCGGGCGCGCATTTCAGGGGTGGGAACCGGACACGCGCCACGATTGAAGAGCTTTCGATTGTTCGCGATGCGCCGATAGAGCCAGTCGGAGAGGGGCTGCGGCAGGGCCTGCAACGCTCGCGCCGCCTTCCAGGGCCAACCGCAAAGCGCAAGGCCCTCAATGAAGAGGTCGAGATTGATGAACGTCTCGCCATCGACGCGCAGAATAGCGGTCTCCATCGCGTCAGGGCAGAGCCCTTCAGCGTCATAGACCCGCCGGCCAATTGGCGACTGGGCCGTCGCCAGCCGCAGGCGGCCCGTTTGTTCTCTCTTTATCAGGAAGCGCACGAACCGTGAGCAAAGCGCGCAGTCGCCATCATAGACGTAGAGCGGATCGTCAGCATCAGAAGCGTCGTCCAAGGGGCGGCCCCGTTCGTGGCCTCGGGTCGTTCTAGCAGTCGCCCGAGGGAGATGGCTTACACCTAAGACCTTTCGGCGCGCAAAGCGGCGTTTTGCTCGGCGTTCGGCCGCATTGAATGACCCTCATCCTGAGGAGCATCACGCAAGCGTGGCGGGCGCTCTTGAGGAAGTGGATGTTGGCGTCTGTTTGGCTTGCGGGAGAATTCTTATCGAACGCCTGAACGCTAGGCGTGGCGGGGCGTTCAGGGGGATTTCAAGAAACTTCATCGAACGCCTGCGCGGCTGCTTTATGATGCGTCCCGTCGGCGGCGCGGCACGTCCGCTGACAACAGAGCCAGCGTCAGGTAGACCCGCCAGATGTCCATCCGGATTGGCGACATAGATTTGAGGAACAACGTCTTCGTGGCGCCCATGTCGGGGGTCAGCGACCCGCCGTTCCGCCGGGCGGCGTTCGACGGCTGGAACGGCGCAGGGGCGGGGCTTGTCGTCTCCGAGATGGTCGCCAGCGAGGAGCTCGCGCGCGGCCGGGCGGACGTCGTCGCCCGCGCGGAGAACGACCCTGCGGTGCGGCCCTTCGTGGTGCAGCTCGCCGGCCGCGACGCCCACTGGATGGCGGAGGGCGCGCGCGTCGCCGAAGCGGCGGGCGCGGACATTATCGACATCAATATGGGCTGTCCGGCGCGCCAGGTGACGGGCGTCCTGTCGGGCTCTGCGCTGATGCGCGACCCGGACCATGCGCTCGGGCTTATTGAAGCGACGGTGGCGGCGACCTCGCGGCCAGTGACGCTGAAAATGCGGCTTGGATGGGACTGGGACGCGCTGAATGCGCCGCAGATCGCGGCGCGGGCCGAGGCGGCGGGCGTCAGGCTCATCACCGTCCATGGGCGCGTCAGGAACCAGTTCTACAAGGGCGTCGCTGACTGGGCGGCGGTAAGGGCGACGCGCGAGGCGATTTCAATCCCGCTTGTCGTCAATGGCGATATCGGCGACGTCGCCGCCGCGCGGACGGCGCTCGCCCGGTCCGGCGCGGACGGGGTCATGGTCGGCCGCGCGGCGGTTGGCCGGCCCTGGCTGCCGGGGGCGATCGCCGAGGCGCTGGAGTCGGGCCGCGATGACATTGTCGAACCGGGCCTTGCTGCGCAGACCGACATCATCGTCCGGCAGTATGAGGCCTCGCTTGAGCGGTATGGACGCGAGCATGGAAATCGCATTGCGCGCAAGCACCTGGCGGGTTTCATAGACGCCGCCCCGGTGGATATCGCCTTGGAGGCCCGCCGACGCCTCAGGGCGGAAATCTGCCGCGAGACCGACCCCGAAAAGGTGATTTCGGGGGTTCTAGGGCTGCGGTCGGGGGCGCGCCGCGCCGCCGCGTAAACGCATACGCGGCATATCTGCAACATCGGTGTTGATGATTCGCAACAATCGGCGCAACTTAGGGGCTTGGGATTTGCAAAAGGGGCATGGTCGCCGGTCCGTTTTCGGCGCAGGCCTATGTAGGAAGAACCTGAGAAGGGATTGCGGCCGCGGGCGGCGTGGGGGCTGAAGGCGCGCGGCGAGACGGGAGGACGCCCGGGGCGGTAACCGGCTCGCGGCGGTTCCCTTGCGCAAGTGGCGTCGATGGCGAACACGGAACACGAAACAGCCCCTCAGCGACACGGCGTCCCGGCGCAGCCTTTGGCGGCTCGGCCCGGCGCCGCGTCCCTCGGCGATTTCGAAGATGACGGATTCGGCGCGTCTTTCGCCGGCGCGGCCGAAGCGGAGGCGCGGCGCTGGCGGCGTCTCGGCGTAAACGATGCGGCGGCGACCTTTGGGATCCCGCTCGCCGCGCTATTCGCGTTCGCGACGACCTGGTTCCTCCTCTCGCCCATGGCCGAGCAGGTCAGCCGTGGCGTTCTCATCGCCCTCATTGCCGGCAATGTGCTGATCGCCGGCACGTTCGCGACGCTGATTGGCCTCAGGCTTTGGCACGTGGCGTCGGAACGCCGCAACAAGCGCGCCGGCGCAGGCGCGCACCTCCAGCTTGTCGGCCTCTTCTGCCTCGTCGCCGCGGCGCCGGCGCTTTTCGCTTTCATCTTCGCCTTCACGATCATGCGTTCGAGCATGAACGATGTCTTCGGCGACCGGATCGAAACCTCGATCGACGCCGCGCGAGAGCTCGCCAATGGCTATATCGCGGAGCAATTCCAGGAGGACGGCCGGCACCTTGCGCAGATCGAGTTTGATCTGAGCCAGGACCGCGCGCTCGGCGTCAACCCTGAGACGTCGCCGATCGTCTTCCGCCAGCGTCTGTTCGAGCAGGCGTTCGGGCGCGGCCTCGCCGCCGTCATGGTGCTCGACAAGGACCGGCGGGTTCTCGCCCGGGCCGAACTCGTCGAGGCCGACTATGCGCTCCCGAACCGCGCGCTTTTCGACGCGATCGACGCGGCCGCCGCGGCGGAGCGGCCGCAGGGCGAGTGGATTCGCTATGGCGCAAACGACGTTGAGGCGCTCGATTTCCTGCGCGGCATCAAGAAAAGCGAGGTGATCGACGGCGGCTATATCGTTATTTACCGCGCCATCCGGCCGGACATCGGCGTCGGCCTCATCGGCATCCGGACGATCAATGACGACTGGCGCGCCGTGCGCGCGCAACGCAACCGTCTCGAACGGGTTTTCTTCGCAGGCTACATCGTCATGGCGCTGATCGTTCTCTTTGGCGCGATCTGGTCGGCGATGCGCGCCGCGACGCGCATCGTCGAACCCATCGGCCGGCTTATCCGCATGGCGCAGCGTGTCTCCGCCGGCGATCTCGCCGCCCGGGTCGACGTCTTCCGCCGCGACGGGGAGCTCGGCGCGCTCGCCCGCTCCATGAACCACATGACGGCCCAGCTTCAGACCCAGCGCGACGACCTTATCGAGACGACGCGACAGTTCGACCGACGCCGGCGTTTCACCGAAGCCGTTCTTTCGAACGTCTCGGCGGGCGTCGTCGGCATTTCGCAGGACGGCCGCATTACAATCGCAAACCGCTCCGCCGAGGAGCTTCTGGGCGTCAGCGGCGCGCGCTCGATCGGCCTCAGCCTCGATGACGCCGCGCCGGAGCTCGCGCCCCTCGTCGATGCGGCGCGCGCGCACGCCCATGGCGAGGCGTCGGGACAGATAGAGGTCGGACGCGACGGCGCCGACCGGACGCTCAACGTGCGCGTCGTATGCGATCGCGCTGGCGACGAGGGCGGGTGCGTCGCCACCTTCGACGACGTGACCGAACTGATGGCGGCGCACCGCTCCGCGGCCTGGGGCGATGTCGCCCGCCGCATCGCCCATGAAATCAAGAATCCGCTGACGCCGATCCAGCTTTCGGCCGAGCGATTGCGCCGCAAATACAAGTCTGAAGTTACGACGCAGCCGGAGATATTCGATAAATGCACCGACACGATCGTCCGCCACGTGAGCGACATCAGGCGCATGGTGGACGAGTTCTCGTCCTTCGCGCGGATGCCCGAGCCGGTGATCGCCACTGAGGACATCGCCGAACTCGTCAAGTCGGCGGTGTTCACTCAGCGCGTTGCGTTTCCGGAGGTCGAGTTCGATATCATGGGGCCGGCGGACGTTGCGACGCCTGAGGGCGCCGCCGGGGTCGGCGGCGAAATCCCCCTTCCGTTGGCTCAGTGCGACGGCAGGCTGGTCGTGCAGGCGCTCGGCAACATCGTCAAGAATGCGTGCGAATCGATCGACGCGCGGCTGGTCGCGACGCCCAAACCGAGCGGCAAAGTCCGCGTGCGGCTCACCGTGCTCGAAGATGATGTTCGCATCGACGTCGTCGACAATGGCGTCGGCCTGCCCAAGGCCGAACGCCACCGCCTGACGGAGCCTTACATGACGACTCGCGCCAAAGGGACGGGCCTTGGCCTCGCGATCGTCAGAAAAGTCATCGAGGAGCATGGCGGCGCATTGTCGTTTGACGACGCCGATGAACTCGGGCCGACGGGCGCGCGCGTCTCGCTGACGCTTCCGCGCGGCTCATCTGGGGCGTCGAGCGGCGACGCCGCGGCGACGAGAGCGGATGCGGTCGCCGTCGGGCCGGCGGCGGCGGAGTAGGGCAGTGCGACGTAGGCAGAAGATAAGACGTGGCGATAGGTCTATGGATGGATGTTGGGGTAGGAGGCCGGATAGACGATGAGCGCTGATATTCTGATCGTCGACGATGAGGCGGACATTCGCGATCTCGTCGCCGGAATATTGGAGGATGAGGGATTTGAACCGCGGGCCGCGGCCGATTCCGACCAGACGTTTGAGGCGCTGCGCGCGCGCGCGCCCGAACTCGTTATCCTCGATGTCTGGCTGCAGGGATCGGCGCTTGACGGCATCGAAATCCTTGAGGCGTTAAAGAAGATGCATCCGGATCTTCCCGTTATCGTTATATCCGGACACGGCACGATCGAAACAGCGGTCGCGGCGATCAAGAAGGGCGCATACGACTTCGTTGAGAAGCCGTTCAACGCGGACAGGCTGGTGCTAGCCGTCAGTCGCGCGATGGAGGCGGCGCGGCTGAAGCGAGAGAACGTGGAGCTGCGCGGCAAGGCGCCGGCCTGGGGCCTCATCGGCGGCTCGAGTTCGATCAATGGCTTGCGCGGCGTTATCGAGAAAGTCGCTGACGCGCGCTCGCGGGTTTTGATCTGCGGCGCGCCGGGGGCCGGCAAGGAGACGATCGCGCGCCTGCTTCACCAGAATTCCTCGCGCGCCGACCGGCCCTTCATGGTCGTCAGCGCTTCGACTATTTCGCCCGACCGGATGGAGGAGGAGCTCTTCGGCGTCGAAGGCGAAGAAGGCGCGCCCAAAAGCGTCGGCCTGCTTGAGCGCGCCCATGGCGGCACGCTGATGTTCGACGAAATCGGCGACATGCCGCTGGAGACGCAGGGCAAAATCCTGAGAGTGCTCGTCGATCAGCGCTTTCGGCGGGTCGGCGGCGACAATTACGTCAGCGTCGACGTAAGGATCGTCTCAACGACGTCGCGGGACCTGCTCGCCGCGGCCGAGGACGGAACGTTTCGAGAGGATCTCTATCACCGCCTAAATGTCGTGCCTATCCTGGTTCCCTCGCTTGCCGAACGGCGCGACGACGTGCCGGCGCTCGCCGAATACTTCGTGGACAAACTATCCGCCTCGCTCGGTTTGCCGCGGCGCGATCTGACGGACGAGGCCATGGCGGCGCTTCAGGCATATGCCTGGCCCGGCAATGTCCGCCAGCTTCGCAATGTCATCGAGCGCACGTTGATCCTGATCGGCCGCGACGGCGACGCGCCCATCGCCTGCGACCAATTGCCGGCCGAAGTCATCGACGCCGGACTGTCGATCCCCGCCGGCGACGGCCTTGAACAGATTATAGCGCTGCCCCTTCGGGATGCGCGCGAACGCTTCGAGCGGGAGTATCTCATTGCGCAGATCAATCGTTTTGGCGGCAACATTTCCCGCACGGCGGCCTTTATCGGCATGGAGCGCTCCGCGCTTCACCGGAAGTTAAAGGCCCTTGGCGTCAATGGCGCGCAGCGCGCCGCGGAGACAGCGTAACCGGCGTTCGTTCGGTCCGATGAGACTCGGATAACTGGAAAGGGCGCGACATGCGCGTCATCGTCTGCGGCGCCGGCCGCGTCGGATTTGGCATCGCGCGACGGCTCGCGGCCGAAGGCGGCGACGTGGCGGTCATCGACCAGGACAGGGCGCTTGTCCGAGCGGTCTCCGAGCGCCTCGATGTCCGCGGCGTGGTCGGAAACGGGTCGTATCCGGATATTCTCGCCGAAGCGGGCGCGCGCGAAGCGGACATGATCGTCGCCGTGACCCACGCCGACGAAGTCAACATGATCGCCTGCCAGATCGCGCACACCCTGTTCAAGGTGCCGACGAAAATCGCCCGCATCCGCGCAAGCGGGTACCTCGATCCGAAATACTCCGACCTATTCAGCCGCAACCACATGCCGATCGACGTCATCATCTCGCCGGAACGCGAGGTGAGCGAGGCGATCTTGCAGCGCTTGTCGACGCCGGGGGCGATCGAAACGAAGGCGTTTGTGGACGGACGCGTCTGGGCGGTCGGCGTGCGGCTGCCTGAGGATTGCCCGATCGTCGCAACGCCGCTGCGCCAGCTCGCGGAGCTCTTTCCCGACCTCAAGATCACGATTGTGGCCATTGAACGCGGCGACCGGCTGTGGCGCGCCCATGGCGAAGACCAGCTTGAGGTCGGCGACAACATCTACTTTGTCTCGGCGCGCGAGCATGTCACGCGCGCGCTCGAAGTGATGGGCGAGGACGAGCGCCAGGCGCGCCGCGTCATCATCGTCGGCGGCGGGAACATCGGGCTATACGTGGCGCGCGGCCTTGAGCAGTACGGATCGATGAAGCTGCGACTGGTGGAGGGCGATCGCGAGCGCGCCGAATACGTCGCTGAGCAGCTTGACCGCACCGTCGTCCTGCAGGGCGACGGGCTTGACCGCGATCTCCTGCGGGAGGCGGGCGCCGCCGACGCCGAAACCGTCGTCACCGTCACGAATAATGATCAGGTGAACGTGCTCGCGGCAGTCATCGCAAAGCGGGAAGGGGCGCGCCGGGCGCTGGCGCTCGTCAATGACGTTAGTTTCGCGCCAATATGCGAGGCGGTGGGCATCGACAGGTTTGTCGACCCGCGGTCGACGACCATATCGACGATCCTGCAGCATATCCGGCGGGGCCGGATCAAGGGCGTCTTCAGTCTCGCCGATGGCCGCGCGGAGCTTATTGACGCGATTGCGCTCGAAACATCGCCGCTCGTCAACAAGCCGCTCGGCGAGGCGAAGCTGCCTGAAGGCGTCATCATCGGGGCGGTTTATCGCGACGGCGTCGTCGACATCCCGACAAGCCAGACGATCATCCGGCCGAACGACAGGATCGTCCTCTTGGCGTTGCGCGAATATGTCCGCGACGTGGAGCAGATGTTCCGCGTCAGCATCGAATACTTCTAGCGCGAGCGGGGAGAGGCGGAACCCTTGGCGGTGCTGACCATTCTGCGCGCGCTTGGCGTCGGCCTGATCATTATCGGGCTCGCCCATGCCGCGCCGATCGCGGTGGCGGTTGCCGTTGCGCCCGCGTCTGTGGGCGCTTACGCATTCGGCGGCGCGGCCGCGCTCTTGGCGGGCGGCGGCCTCGCGGTCATTGGGGCGGGGCGGCGACGGGCCGGCGACCTGCGCGAAGCGCTGTTGTTCATCCTGCTCTGGTGGATCATCGCGCCGTCCTTCGCGTCAATCGCTTTCATGGCGAGCGGGTCAGGCGCGGGCGACGCCTATTTTGAATCCGTTTCAGCGCTGACGACCACGGGCGCCTGGCTATCGGAGGAGGCCGCGCGGTCAAGCCCGCCGGGCATTATCTGGCGCGCCAGCTTGCAATGGATAGGCGGCCTCGCAACGCTCGCCTTTGCGTCGGCCGTCCTGGTGCGGCCGATATTCGTCGGCATTGAGACGGTTCCGCCGCAGTTCGCACGGCGAGAAGACAATTCCTATTTTACCGCGATCGAAAGCGCCGTACGGTATCTTGCGCCTGCTTATTTGGTGGTGACGGCGGCGGGCGCGATGCTTCTCGCTGTCGCCGGGGCGGGGCCCCTTGCAAGCATTGCGACGGCGATGTCGCTCGCCGCCTCGGGCGGCTTCATCGCCGATCCGGAATTGGCGGCGGCGCCGACCCTCGCCATGGCGGGCGCGCTGTTTCCGCTCCTCCTTGTCGGCGGCGCGAATTTCGTCGTCATCGCCGCCGTCGCCGATCCGATGCGGCCGCGCCGCGCCGACAGCGAGACGGGCGCCTATGTGGCGATCGTGCTGACGCTCGCGGTTGCTCTTTTTTTGTTCGCGCGCGGCGATGCGTCTTCACAGACTGGCGTGACGGCCGCCTCCGTCGCCGGGCCGCTTTTGACGGCCGCGAGCCTCGCCTCAACCAATGGCGTCGCCTTTGGGGAGGTCGGCAACCTGCCCGTTGCGCTGATCGCGATCGTCATCGGCGGGTCGGCGGTGTCGACGGCTGGCGGTCTGAAGGTGCTGCGGTGGCTTGTCCTGTTTCGCCGCGTGCGCGAAGAGATAGGTCGCCTTGTGTCGCCGCGGGCAGTTTTCGGGCGCGCTTTTGTGGAGGAGGAACTGGGCGTGTGGATGCACTTCATCGTCTTCACCTTCCTGCTTGCGGCGCTCACCCTCTTCGGCGCGGCGGCGGGCCGCGAGTTCGACATGTCCGCGGCGGCGGCGGTCGGCGCGCTCGCCAACGCCGGGCCGGCCCTTTCGCTTGTTGAGGGCGGCGCGGAAGGCTATGCGGTTTTCGAAAACGGCGCTGCGCGCGCTGCGCTTGTCGTCGGCATGATCCTTGGTCGGATTGAAGCGGTCGCCGCGCTCGCGCTCATCAATATCAGTTTCTGGAGGTCCTAGTCGCAAATGGCCCGCATTGCATACGTCAATGGCGCATTTGAACGGATCGGAGAGGCGCGCGTTCCTGTGGAGGACCGCGGCTATCAGTTCGCGGACGGCGTTTACGAAGTAGTGCTGGTGATTGGCCGGCGCATGTGGGACGCGGAAGGGCATTTCGAACGCTGGCGCAGGTCGCTGAAGGAGTTGTCGATCGACGCGCCGATGGGCGAACCCGCCATGCGCGCGATCGTCAAGAAGCTTGTTCGTCGCAACCGTCTTTCGGACGCGCTCGTCTACATGCAGGCGACGCGCGGCGTCGCCGTGCGCAACCACGCCTTTCCGACAACGCCCACGTCGCCGTCGATCGTGATGACGGCGCGGCCCTTCAGTCTCGCCGCGGCGGACCGGGTGGCGGCGAAAGGCGTCGGCGTCATCCTTACCGAGGACATTCGCTGGGGCCGCGTCGATATCAAGTCGACGTCGCTCTTGCCAAATGCGATCGCCAAGGACGCGGCGCGCCGGGCTGGCGCGGTGGAGGCATGGCTCCACCGCGATGGCGACATCACCGAAGGCGCCTCATCTAACGCCTGGATCGTCGACGCCGAGGGGCGTCTTGTCACGCATCCAAAGGGAAACGCGATCCTTGGCGGCATCACCCGCGCATCGGTTATTGCGTGTGCGGAGGAACTCCAGCTTCAGGTCGTTGAGCGCCCGTTCTCCGTCGAGGAGGCGCGCGCGGCGCGCGAGGCGTTCATCACATCGGCGACGAACCTTGTGACGCCGGTAGTCCGGATCGATGACGGTGAGATCGGCGATGGCGCGCCGGGGCCCATCGCCCTGCGGTTGCGTGAGGCCTATGTGTCGCGCTCCAGGCGCCTTTCCGAGCCCTCCTGACGGTTGAAAACCCGTCGCGCGCGCGCCACTATCGGTTTTGTGCGCTGCGGGAGATGGCGCCACGGTTGAGATTTAGGGCAAATGAGCGAGAAAAAACAAAACCTTCAAGATGTTTTTCTAAACCATGTACGAAAGGAAAAAATCGCTGTCACCATCTTCCTCGTGAACGGCGTGAAGCTTCAGGGCTTTGTTACCTGGTTCGACAATTTCTGTGTGCTCCTGAAACGCGATTCCCAGAGTCAGCTCGTTTACAAGCATGCGATTTCTACTGTCATGCCCGGCCAGCCCATTAGCCTTTGGGATGGAGAGCCAGAGGAGAGCGGGGAGTAAGACGCGGTGATCGGCGCCTCTCGCGCGTCGTCCAGTCGATGATTAGATAAGCGTCGATTGACCGGATAGGTGTTGATTGAACGGCGACGCGCCGGCTTTAAGATGCCGGCCCACTCGGGATCACGCCTCACGCCGGGGTCAAGCATCGTCAACGCCAAAGGTGACGTCGTAACCGAACCAGTATCCGAATCCGCAACTGAAACGGCCGTCGTGATTCATCCGGATCTCGGCGGCATTGGGGGATTGCGAGCGCCGTCGGCGCGGCTTGAAGAGGCGATCGGCCTGGCTGCGGCGATCGGCGTCGCGTGTGTTTACAGCGAGGTGGCGTCGACGCTGCGGCCGCGCCCGGCGACGCTTTTCGGGCTCGGAAAGACGCGTGAGATCCGGATGCTTCTTGACGCGCACGACCCGCGGCCCGGTCTCGTGATTGTCGACGGCGCGCTCAGCCCCGTGCAACACCGCAATCTCGAGAAGGAATGGGACGTCAAGGTCCTCGACCGAACGGCGCTCATTCTTGAGATTTTCGGCGCGCGCGCGAGCACCGCGGAGGGCCGGCTGCAGGTCGACCTTGCGCACCTCACCTATCAGCGCTCGCGACTTGTTCGGTCCTGGACGCACCTGGAGCGACAGCGCGGCGGCGCCGGTTTTCTCGGCGGACCGGGCGAACGCCAGATTGAATCCGACCGGCGCGCACTTGCGTCGAAGATCGACCGGCTGCAAACGAAGATCGAACAAGTGCGCCGCACCCGGACTTTGCAGCGGGCGAAACGCAAACGCGCGCCGCAGCCTGTCGTGGCGCTTGTGGGCTATACGAACGCGGGCAAGTCGACGCTCTTTAATGCGTTGACGAAGGCGGACGTGCGCGCTCAGGATCTCCTTTTCGCCACCCTCGACCCGACCATGCGCGCCGTCCGGCTTCCCTCCGGCGAGCGCATTATCCTTTCCGACACTGTCGGCTTCATCTCCGACTTGCCGACCCAGCTCATCGCGGCGTTTCGCGCAACGCTGGAGGAGGTTCAGGAAGCGGACCTCATAATTCATGTGCGCGACGCCTCTCACCCGGATACCGACGCCCAGCGGCGAGACGTCATCGACGTCATGCGCAGTCTCGGCGTGCGCGACGATGCGGCGGGCGTAGGCGGGCCGTGCGTCATTGAGGCGCTCAACAAGATCGACCTGCTTGATGCGGAGGACGCCGCCGCGGCGCGCGCGATCGCTGTCGCCTCTCGCGATCACGCGGCGAGCACGATTGAGGAGCCGGCGCAAGTCTGCATCTCGGCCATGTCCGGCGCAGGCCTCGACGACCTCGCCGCGATGATTGACGACGCGATTACCGGCGACCGCGCCGCGCACCTCGTCTGGCTCGGCGATGCGGACGGCGCGGCGCGCGCATGGCTGCACGCCCATGGCGACGTCGCGGCCGACGCCCCGGAGGCGCCAATGGACGCCCCCGTGCGCGTGCGCTTGTCGGCGAAATCCCTCGGCCAGTTCCGAAAGGCGTTTCCGGACCTCGCTGTCGCGCCCGCCGGGGGCGCAACACCCGCATCTGCGTCAGGCCGGGCCCTGGCGTGAGCGTCGCTGACCGTATGAGGTTCGACCCGGCCGACGTGCGCAACCTCCTGAAGGCCGCGTCGGATGACATCATCATGCCGAAGTTCGGCAGGCTGAATGACGATGAAGTACGCACAAAGTCTTCGCCGTCGGATTTCGTCACCGAAGTCGATGTCGCCGTGGAAGCCTTCCTGCAGGAACAGCTGCGTGCGCTGGCGCCGGACGCCTCTTTCATCGGGGAGGAGGCGGCCGCGGAAGATCCCGGCATCGTCAAGGCGCTCGAAGGGGCGGGACGATTCTGGGTGCTGGACCCGCTCGACGGCACCCGCAACTTCGTTCAGGGTCGGCGCGAATTCGCGACCATTCTCGCCTATGTAGAGGACGGCGAGACCCGCGCTGGCTGGATTTACGCCTGCCCGGAGGACGTCTGCGCTTCGGTCGTCGCCGGAACGCCGCCAGTTATCGGCGATGCGCCGGTTGCCGGGCCGCAAGGCGCCGCCGACCCGCCGCGGGGATTGCGCTCCGTCGGTTGGCTTACGTCCGAGTGGCGTGAGATCATCGTCGGCAATCTAAGGAGCCGGCTTCAAAGCGAGTCCGGCCATTGCTCCGCCTACGCCTATTTACGGCTGCTGCGAGGAGAGGCCGACTTTTGCATATCAAGCAGGATCCACGCCTGGGACCATGCCGCCGGCGCGCTGATGGCGCGCGAGGCGGGCGGTCGCGTCGCCTATCTCGATGTTCCTGAAGAAACGGCGGATTATGCGCCGGCGGACAGCGCAGACCGGCCGCTTCTCGCCGTCGGGCCCGGCCGCGACTGGGCGGCGGTCGCCGCGGCGCTGATCCGATGACTTTTTGCCTGACGCGCCGCATTGACGCAGCGCGGTCCGATGCGGACAAGGATGGCGCGCCGAAGCGGAGAGCCGAATGATCAACACCTATCAGGGCAAAGTATGCGTCATAACCGGCGCCGCATCCGGCATCGGCCGGGCGCTCGCGCTCGATCTCGCCGGGAAGGGCGCGCTGCTCGCGTTGTCGGACGTCAATGAGGCGGGCCTTGATGAGACAAAGCGGCTGATTGGGGCCGACGCGTCAAACAGGGTTCGCGTCGACCGTCTCGACGTCGCGGACGCAGACGCCGTCAAGGCGTATGCGGCGTCGGTGAAGGAAACCTACGGCGATGCGCATATGGTTATGAATGTCGCCGGCCTTACCCGTATGGGGTCGTTTGAGGAAACCGATCTCGACGCTTTCGAGCAGGTGATCGACGTCAATTTCTGGGGTGTCGTCAGGATGTCAAAGGCTTTCCTGCCGCAGCTCGTCATGACTAAGGGAACCCTCGTCAACATCTCCAGCATTTTCGGCGTGATCGGCTTTCGCGGGCAGACGCACTACTGCGCGTCGAAATTCGCTGTACGCGGATTTTCCGAAACGCTCGCCAGCGAACTTGAAGACAAGGGCGTGAGCGTTGTTAGCGTTCACCCAGGGGGCGTCGACACCAATATCGTCAATAATGCGACGATTGATCAGCTGCCGGAGGAGGTCGCGTCCAAGGAAGAAGTCGCAGACCGCTTCAAGGAAAACGCCATTACGACGCCGGCGGAGGCGGCGCGCATCATCCTGGACGGCGCGGCGAAAGGAAAACGCAGGGTGATGATTGGCCGCGATGCGAAGCTTATCTCTTTCGTTCAGCGCGTGCTCCCGCAAAGCTATAATAAGCTGCTGGCGATGTTCTTCCCGCAGTCGGCCGCCGACACGTCAAAGGACAAACGCGCCGCGGCGACGTGATCGCGACGCCGCCGACGAACGATGCGCGTGGCGCGGCGTTTCGCGTGCGCCCACCCAATTAAATTAGCTCCAGCCGTTTCCCTACCCGGATGAATGCGTCAACGGCTTCGTCCACCTGGTCGTCCGTATGGCCTGCGCACATTTGGGTGCGGATGCGCGCCTGACCCTTTGGCACCACGGGGTAGGAAAAGCCGATGACATAAACCCCTTCGTCGAGAAGCGCGTCGGCCATTTCGCCAGCGAGGCGCGCATCGCCGATCATCACCGGGATGATCGGGTGCTCGCCGGGCAGGAGGTCGAAGCCCGCCGCCGCCATCTTCGAGCGGAAGCGCTCCGTATTTCGGAAGAGCTGCGCGCGCAAGCCGTCGCCAGCGCGCACGAGCTCCAGAGTCTTCAAGGTCGCGCCGAGGAGGGCGGGGGTAAGGGCGTTCGAGAACAGGTAGGGGCGCGCTCTATTGCGCAAGAGGCGAACGACGTCGGCCGATGCGCATACGTATCCGCCCATGCCGCCGCCGAGCGCCTTGCCAAGCGTTCCAGTAAGGATGTCCACCCGGTCTGCGACGCCGCAATGGGAAGGGGAGCCGGCGCCGGCCGCGCCCATGAAGCCCGTGGCATGGCAGTCGTCGACCATAACGAGCGCGTCGAATTCGTCGGCGATGGCGCAGATTTCATCGAGCTTCGCGATCGCGCCGTCCATGGAGAAAACGCCATCTGTGACGACGAGTTTCGTTCGCGCGCCGGCCTCGTCGGCGGCGGTTAGTTGCGCGCGCAGATCGCCCATGTCCGATGTCGCGTAGCGAAAACGCTTCGCCTTGCATAACCGGACGCCGTCGATGATCGAGGCGTGATTGAGCGCATCGGAGATTATCGCGTCTTCGGACCCGAGCAGCGGCTCGAACACGCCGCCATTGGCGTCAAAACAAGCGGCGAACAGGATCGCATCGTCATAACCAAGGAACTCGGCGATCGCCCGCTCGACTTGCAAGTGCAGGTCTGCCGTGCCGCAGATGAACCGCACGGACGCCATGCCGAAGCCGTAGTCGTCCATGGTCGCCTTGGCGGCGGCGACAATCTCCGGGTGGTCGGCGAGGCCGAGATAATTATTGGCGCAGAAATTCAAAACGCTTCGCGGTTCGCCGCCGCGCGCCACCTCAATGACTGGCCCCTGGGCCCCGAGTATCGGCCGCTCGCGCTTCTCCAGGCCCTGGTCGCGAATATCGGCGAGCGTGTCCGTTACCCGTTCGTAAAAGGCGCTTCGCATGACGAACTCCTAATGTGTTCATTGGGCGAGGTCGTTCCTCGCGGCGTCTCATCCCGGCAGGTCCACCGGCTTTCAAGGATTGATTGAGCCTCCGCCGCCTGCGCCGTCAAGCGCCCTCGATGGCCGCCGTCACTTCCGGCGAAGACAAGAATTTTCACCTTATGGGAACGGGCGCGGTGGCAGTAATGTTAGCGACGATCAGCGGCGCGATGGCGCCGTCAGCGGTCCGGGACATGAGCGAATGGCGGCGTTTATTGGTTTTGCGTTTCTGAAGGCGACGAGGGCGGCCTTCAAGAGAGTTTCGGACGGGTCTGCGCGGGGCGCTGCGGGCGTCGCCGCGTGCGCGCTGCTGGCGGCGGCCTGCAGCGGCGGCGGCGGGTCGAGCGCCCCCTCCGTCACTCCGCCGCCGCCTGCGCCCGCGCCTGCGCCGGCCCCGCCGCCTCCCGCGCCGGCCCCGCCGAGCATTCCGGCCAACGGCGCTGAGTTTCAGCTTAACGCGCAAGCATTCGGACAGATAAACGCCTTGCCCGCCTACGAGGCAGGCGTCTTCGGCGCTGGCGCCCTCGTCTCGATTATCGACACCGGCTACGACACGAGCTCCAATGAGTTTAACAACCGGATCAATCCGAACAGCGTGGACCTCGTCCCGCCGTCCGAGCGCACGGGACCTTCGACACTCGACGACCAAGACGGCCATGGCGGCGCGATCGCCGCGATCATCGGCGCGGCGCGCGACGAGACCGGCATGCACGGCGTCGCGCCGGAGGCGGAGCTTCTCATTTTCCGTGGCGATGATGACGGGCCTGAGGATCTGGTCATTCTCGGGGAAGCCATTCGGGAAGGGATCATCCGGTCGGGCAATCTCGGCGCCGACGTCCTGAACCTGTCGCTCGGTTCGAATGAGCCGGCGGCGCGATCGACGTTCCGGTCGTTCTTTAGCCGATCTTCGACGAGCGATATTGTCACCGTCATCGCCGCCGGCAATGAAGGCGTCGACGATCCAGAGGCGTCCGCGCTTGCAGCGATCGATCCGCAGGCGAACGGAACGGTGATCATCGCGGGTTCGGTCGACGACAATAACGAGATTTCTAGTTTCTCGAATCGCGCTGGAGACGGACGGAATTTCTTCATTACCGCCCCTGGCGAATTATTCGTCGTGCCGCAGCAAGACGCGCCGCCGAACTCAATCGACTTCTTCAGCGGCACAAGCGCGTCAACGCCGATCATCGCCGGCGCGGCGGCGCTCGTCAGATCGGTCTGGCCGGCGCTCAGCGCGCAGGACGTCGTGCAGATCCTGCTGACGACGGCGACTGATCTCGGCGCGCCCGGCGTCGACGTGATTTATGGCCATGGCCTCCTCAACATTGAGGCGGCGCTCGCGCCGTCCGGCGCCTTGGGGACGTCGACGGCGAGCGGCCTCGCCGTGTCGCTTTCGGCCGCGCCGGCGTTGTCTTCGCCCGCATTCGGGGCCTCGCTCGCGCCCGCTGGCGAGTACGTGTTTCTGGACAGTTTTGGCCGCGACTTCGCTGCGCCGCTGTCGACGGCGCTGACGCTCAATGCGGACGGCGCGGCGCGTCTTCAGGGCTTCATGCCGGCTGACATGACGACGCGGGCCGGCCATGCGCAGATTGGCGGGGCGTCTGTGCGGGTTCGCCTCGATGACCTAAATCTGGCGATCGGGGATGCGGCCGCATCGCTCCGCGCGCCAAGCGTCGCCGATAGCGACCCCGTCTCCGGCGAAGCGGCGCAACTGCGCGATCCCGCATTACGCTTCGCGGCGACGCATCGGCTTTTTGATCGCGCCGAATTCACGATGGCGCAGGGCTTTACGCCACGCGAACTCGACGGATTTGGAGGCCTGCGGCCTTTCAATGGAGAAATTGGCCGGCTGTCGCTGACGGCGGACGGATTTGACGATCCCTATCTCGCCTTCGCCAGCGCCGACATCGCGAGCGCCTTCTCTTTCCAGGTGGGTGAAGCGCACATCAACGCGTTCGCCGCGACCTCGTCGCCAGACGATTCAGACTACGATCCATTTCGCTTTGATGCTGTTGGCGCGCCGCGGCGCGTCTCTAACATGCGCGTCGGGGCGTCGTTTGCGTCCGGTTCGGACCAATTCTCGCTCGACGTTGGCGTAAGAGCGGAAGAAGGCGCGATCTTCGGCGCGGCATTTGGCGGCGCCCTCGGCGGCGTGGCGGAGAGCCTCACGACCTACCAGTCGGCGCGGGCGGATGTCGGCCTTGCAGGCGGCTGGCGCGCCTACCTGAACGCATCCGTCGGCGTCAGCGATGTCGCAGCGGCCGGCGATGGCTTCGCCGGCGCTTTCGACCGACTCATCTCGACGCAGTTCGCCGCATCGCTCTATCGGCGCGGCGCGTTCCGCGAAGGCGACGCGCTTGCGCTGTCCATCCTTCAGCCGTTGAGGGTTGAGGGCGGCGGCGTCAACCTCTCGGCGCCCGTCGCCTATGATCCCTTTACGGAGCGGTTTGACTTCGCGGATCAGCGCTTCGCTTTTGGAGCGGCGCCGCGGCGGCTCGACTTTGAAGGCGCCTACAGGCTTTTCGGCTTTGGCGGCGCGTCGTTCGAGGCGGGTTTGCTGTATCAATTGAATGCGCGCCCCGGCCCTGCTCAGGGTACGGCTGAAAACGCCGCTGCGGCGCTCCTGCGCGCGTCGGGCCGGTTTTAGTTTAGAGCGTCGGGCAGTCAAAGTGGATTGCCGGTTTGACGTCGCCCGACGCGAAATCAATAACTTAGAGCCTTCTGGGTGATTCAATCCGAACGCAGAAGGCTCTAGTCCCACTCGTGCGGGCTTAACTGCAACTGCCGTTCAAACAACGCATAGAGTTCAGGGTCTTCCGCTCGAAACGCCGCGGCGCGTTCAATGAACGCTTCCACAGCGACAGCGAAGAACTCCGCCGGGTTCGTCGCGCCGTAAGGGTCAAGGAACGTCGCCGCGCCGGCTTCGACGTCCGCCTGGTGGCGGGCAAATCGCGGCTGCATGGCGCGCGCCCATGCGTTCGCCTGCGTTTCGTCGCCGGTTAGCGGCGCGCCGTCCATCGCGCCGCTGCGGCCGTCAAGGCGGTGGGCGAACTCGTGATAGACGACATTGCGGCCATCGCGATCATTTGCGGCGCCGTCGGCCGCATCGCGCCACGAGAGAACAAGCGGCCCGCGGAACCAGGACTCCCCGAGGCGGTGGGAGCGGCGTTCGCTGACGATAAGGCCGTCGCGGGACACTTGTTTCGCAACGTACCCTGACGGATAGACGTATATCGTCGAGAGATGATCGTACCAGACCGCGGGACGGTTCACGATGAGAAGGCACGCCTGCGCGGCGATGATGGCGCGCATCCCGTCCGTCACCTTTAGGTCCTCCGCGCCGACGATCCGAACTTCGTCAAGGAACTGATTGACGAGGCCGTCGAGGCGCGCGCGCATGTCGTTCGGCAGCCTCGAGTAGGTTGGAAAGTCATGCGCCAAAACTGTTTTTAAGTCAGGCGCTAACGGCGTTTGCCTTAGGCGTTTGCGACGCGCATTGCGGCGCAGCCGCAACCCGACCCAGAGGATGGCGGCGAGGGCGAGAAGCGCAAGAAGAATAAGGGCGCCCGGCCTCAATTGCGTTTCCTTCGACCGCGCTTTGTAGCGCTTGACTTAGATGTCCAGCTCGTCCTGGGCGAACTCGGCGTTTTCCTGGATGAACTGGAAGCGCGCTTCGGCCTTCTTGCCCATCAGGCGGTCGACAAGATCGGTCGCGTCCTCCGCCCGGTCTTCGGCGATGATCACGCGGGCGAGCGAGCGCGTCGCAGGGTTCATGGTCGTTTCTTTGAGCTGGCCAGGGTTCATCTCGCCGAGGCCCTTGAAGCGCGAGACGTCGACTTTCTGGTTCGACTTGAACTCCGCTTTCAGCTTTGCTTCGCGCGCCTCATCGTCCATGGCGTAGACTGTCTTTCCGCCTGCGGAGAGCCTGAAGAGAGGCGGTTGGGCGAGGTATAGCCGGCCCGCTTTGACGAGCTCCGGCATTTCGCGATGGAAGAAGGTGATGAGGAGCGCCGCGATGTGGGCGCCGTCGACGTCGGCGTCCGTCATGATGATGATCTTTTCGTAGCGCAGATCGTCCAGGTCGAAGCGGCTCCCCAGCCCAACCCCGAGGGCGAGCGCGATGTCCGTGACCTCCTGGTTTGCGGTGATCTTGTCGCGGGTCGCGGAGGCGACGTTCAGGATCTTGCCCCGCAAGGGGAGGATCGCCTGCGTCGCGCGGTCGCGCGCCTGTTTTGCGGAGCCGCCGGCGGAGTCGCCTTCGACGAGGAAGATCTCGGTTCCCGTACGGTCTTTCTGGGTGCAGTCCGCGAGCTTGCCCGGCAGCCGGAGTTTTCGCGTCGCCGCCTGTCGCGCGACGTCTTTTTCGCGACGCCGACGCTGGCGCTCCTCGGCGCGCTCCACGACCCACTCGACAAGCGCGTCCGCCTGTTTTGGGTTAGAGGCGAGATAGTGGTCGAATGCGGGGCGGATCGCGTTTTCAGCGAGCTTTGTCGCTTCGGCCGTGGCGAGCTTGTCCTTGGTCTGGCCCTGAAACTCCGGGTTGCGCACGAATATGGACATGAGCGCGCCGGCCGAACCCATCACGTCTTCGGCGGTGATGACGTTCGCTTTCTTGTGGCCGGCGAGTTCGGCGTAGCCGCGCAGGCCCTTTGACAGCGCGCCGCGAAGGCCCGACTCGTGCGTGCCGCCTTCCGGAGTAGGAATAGTGTTGCAATAGGAATTGACGAAGCCGTCCGCTTCACCGAAGCCGGCTGCGCCCCAGACGACCGCCCATTCAACATTGCCGTGGCCTTGCGTTTCCTTTCGCTCCACCTTGCCGGCGAACATCTCGTCGACGACGAGCGATTTGCCCTCGGTGAGGCTGACGAGATAGTCGGAAAGTCCGCGCTCGAATTTGAGGATCGCTTCTGCGGGCGTATCGTCCTTGATGACATTCGGCGCGCACTTCCAGCGGATTTCAACGCCGCCGAAGAGATACGCCTTTGAGCGCGCCATCTTGAAAAGCCGCGCCGGCTTGAACGCGGCTTTCTTGCCGAAGATTTCCGGGTCCGGATGAAACGTGACGCTTGTGCCGCGCTTGTTAGGCGCCGGACCGACCTTGACGAGCTTCGACGTCGGCAGGCCCTTGGAGTAGGTCTGCCGCCACATGGTCTTCGCGCGCGCGACTTCCACGGTCAGGTCGTCAGAGAGCGCGTTCACGACCGACACGCCGACGCCATGGAGGCCGCCTGACGTCTGATACGCCTTGCCTTCGAATTTGCCGCCGGCGTGCAGCGTCGTCATGATCACTTCGAGGGCGGATTTCTTCTTGAATTTCGGGTGCGGGTCGACGGGAACGCCGCGGCCATTGTCGGAAACGGTAAGATAGCCGTTGTCTTCAAGCTCGATTTCGATGCGGCTCGCATGGCCCGCCACGGCCTCGTCCATGGAATTGTCGAGCACCTCAGCGAAAAGGTGATGCAGCGCGCGCTCGTCGGTGCCGCCGATATACATGCCCGGCCGCTTGCGCACGGGCTCCAATCCCTCAAGGACCTCAATGTCCTTGGCGGAATAATCGTCGTCGAATAAGTCGGCCTTCTTGGCCGCCGCGCGCCGCGCCATGCCTGTCCCTTCATCGCCTTGGGGAGGCAGGGTCTAGCGTGTTTTCGCGTCTCGCGGAAAGTGGCGTTCTTTCAGTTCCGTTTGCCGCCGCCGCGGCCTGCGCCTTTGACGAACGCGCCGGCGCCGTCGGCGGTCTCGCCTGAGGAAAGCGTTTTCAGGCCATAGTCGAATTCGCGGGCGAGGGCGCCGGCTTCCGAAAGGGACCATTGCTCGAGGCTTGAGCGGCGATCGTTGCGCAGGCAGCCCTGGGGCAGGGCGGCCAGCTCTTCGGCCAACGAGATGGCGGCCGCGAGCGCGCCGCCCGGGTCGGCAAGCCGGTTGGCGAGGCCCCAGGCGTGCGCTTCCTCCGCTCCGACGCCGCGGCCGGTAAGGATCATATCGCTTGCGCGCGAGGCCCCGATGAGCCGCGGCAGCCGCACCGTGCCGCCATCGATCAGGGGCACGCCGAAGCGTCGGCAATAGACGCCGAAGACTGAGTCGCGCGCCGCGACGCGCAAGTCGCACCACAGCGCCAGTTCAAGGCCACCGGCGACCGCTGGTCCCTCCACCGCGGCGATCACCGGCTTCGATAGCTCAAGGCGCGTGGGACCCATCGGCCCGGTCGGTTCGTCCGCTCCCTCGGGCGGCTCGATGCGATTGCCATTCCCTTCTGCGATGGCGTGGAGGTCGGCCCCGGCGCAGAAATAGCCGCCGGCCCCGGTCAGAACGGCGACGCTGAGCGTATCGTCCGCATCGAAGTCGAGAAACGCCTTGGCGAGGGCGTCCGCCGTCTGCCGGTCGACCGCATTGCGTCGGTCGGGCCGGTTGATTGTCACGATGAGCGAGCGCCCGATTTTCTCCAGTTGAACCGTATTCGCCATGGACGAACGGTCCTCTTCCGGCGTCGGTCGCGCAAGTCCCGATCGCAGGCGTTCCATTGGGCGGAGCCCGGCCTAAAGCGCGCGCGCCGGCTCGCGCTGGTGAATTAGCTGGCGCGCAGCCGATCAATGCCGCACAAGCGGCCGCATGTCTCTTGATACGCCGCCGCCGGTTCTGAAGGCCGGCGCAACCGCGCCTGATATAGCGCCCATTGATCCCGCGACCGCACGTCCCCGCAATGCCGGCGGCGCCGTCGCCGCCGTCTGGAGCGCGTTTTGCGGGGTCTTCCTCCGGCTCGCCGGCTGGCGCATCGAAGGGGACTGGCCCCCGGACCGCAGGCTCGTCGTCATCGCTGCGCCGCACACGTCAAACATGGACGGCGTCTACATGCTGGCCGCGGCCGGCTATTTCCGCGTCAAATTGCGCTGGATGGGGAAGAAGGAGCTGACAGAAGGCCCGCTCGGCGGGTTTGTCAGCTGGCTCGGCTGCGTGCCGATCGATCGGTCCGCGAACAATGACATCGTGCGCCAGATGGCGGATGAATTCGCAGTGCGCGAGGACCTTATCCTCGCCGTCCCGCCGGAAGGCACGCGCGCCAAGACCCGCGCCTGGAAGAGCGGTTTCTACCACATTGCGCGCGAAGCGGGCGTGCCCCTCCTTCTAAGCGTTCTCGACTATGGGACGCGGACGATCCGTCTCGCCGCGCTCGTCACGCCAAGCGGCGATTACGAGGCGGACTTTCCCCTCATTCGGGAGTTCTACAAGGACGCCAGGGGCCTGCGCGAGGGCGACTTCTCCGTCGAGCGGTAGGAGCGCGTCGCCTGTCGCGGCCGTACAACAGATCAGACGACAGATCGCACGGTCCGTCGAATTCCGCATTGCGTTGGACGCGACTTAGGCTCCAAGCTCTTTTCTCGGGAAGGGGTGGGCGACATGGACTTAATGCGGTTTTTTGAGCCAGCCGCCGTATTCAGCGCCGGCAGCTCAGCCGCGCTTGTCGGCTGGATCGTCCTCATCTTCCTTCCGCGCCGCTTCGCCCTGCTGTTCGCCATACCGCAGTACGTCATCCCGTTTGCGCTCGGGCTTCTTTACGCCGCGATGATCCTGCCGAGGATTTTTTCAGGGGACGGCGGTTTCGGCTCCATCGAAGATGTCCGCACGCTTTTTCAGGATGACGCCGCGCTCACCGGCGGGTGGCTTCACTATCTGGCGTTTGATCTCTTCATCGGCGCATGGATTGCGCGGCGCGCGGACGAAATCGGCTTGCCGCGGCTTATCCAGGCGCCGATCCTGGTGGCGACGTTCATGCTGGGGCCTGTCGGCCTCGTGATTTTCCTCTGTATCCGGGCGTTCTATTGGCGGGAGAAGGACGCATGAGCGGGTTTCTCGACGCAAGGCGCACGCGCCGTTCGGTCTTCTACTTTCTCGATGATGATCCCGTCACGCGAGCGTTCGTTTCCTCCGCCCTTTTTACGTTCGCGCTTTTCGTCGTCACGGTACCTCCTTGGCTTATTGATACGCGCACCCTCGATGGCGTCTCCGTCTGGCTGAAGCCGCAAAAGTTCAATGTCTCGATGGTCGTCCATTTCATGACGCTGGCGATCCTCGCGCAGCAATTGCCACGGCCCGTGCGCGCCGGACCGACATTGGGCCTGTTCGCCTATCTCGCCGTTGGGTCGATGGTGCTGGAGCAGGTCTATATGCACATCCAGGCCGCGCGGGGGCGAAAGTCGCATTTCAACTATGAGACTGAGATCGAAGCTCTGATGTACAGCCTGATGGGCGTCGGGGCGTTGCTGCTCGTCATTGTGGCGATCGTAATGGCTATTCAGATCTGGCGTAAGGGCCAGCGCGAGTTACCCGGCTTGCGGCTTGGAACGATCCTTGGCCTGACCATCGCCGCGCTGTCGACCATCGCGTTCGCAGGCTATATGTCCATCAGCGGATCGCGCTGGGTCGGCGAGCACCCGCCAGGCGGCGCGGAAATTCCTTTCTTCGCCTGGTCGCGAGAGGTTGGCGACCTGCGGCCTGCGCATTTCGTGACGCTGCATGTGATGCAGACCTTGCCGATCATAGGATACATGTTTGACCGGTTTGGCGGGCCGGCCCGGGCGGCGGTGATTGCTGCGGGCGTGGCGCAGCTTGCGCTCGCCGCGGGCCTCTTCTATCAGGCTCTTTCGGGCGCGCCGTTCTGGCCAGCCAATTAGGGTCTTCAGGAGAGAGATCGGTGAACAAGTAAGCTCTGAAAGCTGAACAATTGTTCCCATGGCGGAGGCGCGTCTCCGCCGCGCATTCTCGTTTCTGGAAGACCCCTTATGAAAAGACTTGACGGAAAGTTCTGCGTCGTCTCGGGCGCGGGCCGCGGCATCGGCGCGGCGATCTCCGCCGCCTTCGCGGCGGAAGGCGCCCGCGTTCTTTTAACTGACAAGGACGAGGCGATCGTGGCCGAAATGGCTGATGGCCTTGGCATGCAGCACAGGCGGCTCGACGTCGCGGAAGAAGAAGACTGGGCCGCGTTGGCGGCCGCGCATCCGGAAGTCGACGTCGTCGTCAACAATGCCGGGATCACAGGTTTCGACGACCCCGACACCGCCCATGATCCTGAGAACGCCACCCTCGATGCTTGGCGGGATGTCCATCGCGTCAATCTCGACGGGGCGTTTCTTGGCTGCCGCTATGCGATCCGCGCCATGCGTGCGAAAGGCGAGGGCGCGATCGTCAACATCGCCTCGCGCTCCGGCATGGTTGGCGTCCCGGCCGCCTCGGCCTATGCGGCATCAAAGGCGGCGGTCCGCAATCTGACGAAGTCGGTGGCGCTCTATTGCGCCGAGCAAGGCCTCAGTGTCCGATGCAATGTCATCAGCCCGGCGGCGATCCTGACGCCCATGTGGGAGCCGATGCTGGGCGCCGGCTCAGATCGCGCGGCGCGCATGGCGGCATTTGTCGCCGATACGCCCCTGCGCCGGTTTGGAACCGTGGAGGAAGTCGCCGCCGTCGCCGTCATGCTGGCCTCCAGTGAGGCCGCTTACATGACGGGGGCGGAAGTTGTGATCGACGGCGGGCTGACGGCCGGCACAGCCGCCGCGCCGCGAAAGTCTGAGGACGGCGGCTAGTCCAGCGCGCAGGGGCTCAGCCTCTGCACATTGCGCAGATCTTGTTGCCGGACGGGTCCCTGAGATAGGCGAGATAAAGCTTCATGCCCAACCCCTCGCGCCAGCCCGGCGGGTCCTCAATGGCCGCGCCGCCGTTCTCAACGCCCGCCTTGTGGAAGGCGTCCGCCTGCTCCGGCGTCTCGGCTGCAAAGCCGAGCGTGCTGCCGTTTCCGCAACTCGCCGGTTGTCCGTCGATGGGGGCAGTGAGCATGAAGAGCCCGCCTGTGTGGGCGTAAAACGGACGGCCTTTCGGATCGACCCGCCCAGGGCGCACGCCGAGGGCGCCTAGCGCGGCGTCGTAAAATGTCTTTGACGCTTCCAGGTCGTCGGCTCCGAGCATGACGTGGCTGAACATCTCTTCTCCTCTTTTGTGTATCTAAACGGCGCGGCGACTTGAGCGGCGACGAAATCTCGCGCCTTTACGATCCGTATCGCGATTGGGGCTTCAAACCATGTCGTATCGCACCGGCATGCGCTTAATGCCTGAGACGAAGCCGCCCTCCATATACTCCACTGGCCCGGCGAGTTCGATTGACTTCAGCCGCGGCAGCAGCCGGCGAAAGAAAATTTCCGTCTCCATGCGGGCGAGGTGTTTGCCAAGGCAGACATGCGGCCCGTGGCCGAAGGCGAGGTGCTGGTTCACCGGCCGATCGACCGTAATCCGATCGGGGTCATCGAAGATGGCTTCGTCGCGGGCGGCGGATGGGTAAGCGAGCATGATCGTCTCGCCCGCCTTGATCCCGGTTCCGGCGATGACGACGTCTTTCGTAGGGGTGCGGAGGAAGTGCTTCACCGGCGCGGCGAGGCGGACAAACTCATCCGCCGCGGTCTCGCAAAGGTCAAGGTCATCCCGCAGGCGCGCCATGGCGTCCGGTTGGGCGATGAGCGCCCGCATGCCTTCCGCAATCGAGGCGCTTGTCGTGTCGTGGCCGGCCGTCACCACTAGGATAAAATAGGATAGCTGCTTAAAGGGATCGATCGGCCCGCCGTCGATCTCGGCATTGGCGAGCACGGTTGCGAGATCGTCGCCTGGCTCGGTCTTCTTGCGCGCGATAAGCTCCGTGACGTAAGCGGAGAAGTCGCCGATCACCTTGACGACGCCCATTTCGCCGAGGGTCTGGCCTTCACCGAGGTCCGGGTCCATGAATCCGAAAAGCGCCTGCGTCATTTCGAGGATCTTCGCATCATCCTCTGCCGGCGCGCCCATGATCGACAAGACGACCCGCAATGGAAACCAGAAAGCGACGTCGCCGGCGAAGTCGCAAGACCCGTTCATCCCCGCCATAGTGTCGATGAAATGGTCGGCCTGCTCTGTCGTCTGCTGTCGGAGCTTTTCGATGTTCGTCTTGGCAAAGAACGACTGCGCGATCATCCGGTGCTTCAGATGTTCCTCGCCGTCCATGTGGACGAGCGTCTTCAGTCCGTTGACGTCGCCGAAATTCTCAAGGTTGACGCGCTCCTGCTCGAGGCTTTGCAGGACCGTGCGCGGTCCGGCGAGGAACGTCTGCGCGTCATTTTCGATCGCCTTGATGTCGTCGTGCCGCGTCACCAGCCAGAATGGCGGGAAGTCTTCGATGTTTACCCGGGCCACCGGGTCGTCGCGGCGCAGTCGGGCGTAAAGCGCGAGGATCTCCTCCGGCCGTGCGAAAGCGGCGGGGTCGGTTATCGCCTCCAGCGGCGCCGGTGGGGGGACGTCCAAGATTTCCGTGGCGGTCATGCTGCGCGTTTCCCTGAACTCTTGTTTTCAGGGAGTTTGCACTGACTGGCCGGCGCATGGGAAGCGCGGCGCGCGCAAATGTTGGCCCGTCCGTGTGATTCTGGGAGGACGTGAATTGCGAGTGCGCGTGTAAGTCGGCGTCCGCCATGGCGAACACGCCGCGACTGTCAGCGGCGCGCCGCGCTTGGCCGGCGCCGCCGCTGGAAGTCCGCTTCTGATCTAAGAGGAATAGTAGAGATCGAACTCCACCGGATGGGGCATCATGTCGAGCCGCATGACCTCCTCGGTCTTCAACTCGATATAGGCGTCGATCTGGTCGTCATTGAAGACGTCGCCGCGCTTCAGAAATTCGCGGTCTTCGTCTAGCGCGGAAAGCGCCTGGCGCAGGCTTGCGCACACAGTCGGCACGTCGCGTAGCGCGGCGTTGTCGAGCTCGTAGAGGTCCTGATCCATCGCATCGCCGGGGTGGATCTTGTTTTCGATGCCGTCGAGCCCGGCCATCAGGAGCGACGCGAAGGTGTAGTAGGGGTTGCCGGCCGCGTCGGGGAAGCGCGTTTCTATGCGCTTGGCCTTCGGCGATTGGCACCAAGGAATGCGAATCGACGCTGATCGATTGCGGGAGGAATAGGCGAGCAGCACCGGCGCCTCAAAGCCTGGCACGAGACGCTTGTAGGAATTCGTCGCCGCATTGGCGAAGGCGTTGATGGCGCGCGCATGCTTGATAATGCCGCCGATGTAATAGAGGCAGGTTTCGGAAAGATCGGAATACTGATCGCCGGCGAAGGCTGGTTTTCCCTCGCGCCAGATCGACTGGTGCACGTGCATGCCGGAGCCATTGTCGTTGAAAACCGGCTTGGGCATGAACGTCGCCGTTTTACCGTACGCGTTCGCGACCTGCTGAACGATGTACTTATATAGCTGCATCCGGTCGCCCATGATGGTCAGGGTCGAGAACTTCATGCCAAGTTCATGCTGCGAGGGGGCGACTTCGTGGTGGTGCTTTTCCGGTTCAAGGCCGAGTTCGGTCATCACGGTGAGCATCTCGGTGCGCATGTCTTGCGCCGAATCGACAGGCGGTACGGGGAAGTAACCGCCTTTTGGCCCCGGTCGGTGGCCTAGGTTGCCGTCGTCATAGGCGGTGCCGGAATTGTAAGGCCCCTCATTCGAGTCGAGCACGAAACCCGTATTGTGCTGATCTAGCGAGTAGCGCACGTCGTCGAAGACGAAGAATTCCGCCTCCGGACCGAAATAGGCGGTATCGCCAATGCCGCTCTGGGCGAGGTAAGCCTCGGCCGCCTTCGCCGTCGTCCGTGGATCGCGGCCATAGGGTTCGCCGGTCGACGGCTCCAGCACATCGCAAAAGAGACCGAGCGTCGGCTGCGCAAAGAAGGGGTCGACGTGCGCGGTGCTGACATCGGGCCGGAGGTTCATGTCCGATTCATTGATCGCCTTCCAGCCTGCGATCGATGAGCCGTCGAACATCTGGCCCTCTTCGAAAAAAGCTTCGTCCACCATACTTTTGTCGAAGGTGACATGTTGCAGCTTGCCGCGGGGGTCGGTGAACCGAAGATCGACGTATCGGATGTCTTTGTCTTTGATGAGTTTCATCACATTGTTGGCGGACACGTCCTAAATCTCCCTTTTGGCGATCTGTTGTGGCGATCGGTCGACCTTGCTGCGCGTGGGCGCTCCATCGAGGGGCGACCGTCCGGCCAGAGCCGGATTCGCGACCCTGGGCGCACGTTTCTGCGTCCGCCGCCCGCAATCGCAGCAAAATCATGCATAGGCGCGGGGGTCGAAATCAAGATTTTTTTTGCAGCGCAACAGCGAGCGGGCGTCTTGAGGACGCGAAGGAGCCGCTATTCGCCCGCCTGAGTAACGGTTTGGGCCGCGTTCCGGTCGAAAGGATTCGGTCCGCCGGCGGCCGCTTCCAGAAGCGCAATGATGGCGTCTCGGCCTTCTCGACGCGCGTCGTCCAGCGGCGTTGCGCCCCAGCGGTCCTTGGGCGCCGGGTTTGCGCAGTGCTGGAGCAGGAATTTCGCCGTCGCCTCATGGCCTTCGGAGGCGGCCAGGTGAAGCGCCGTGCGCCGGTCATAATCGGCGATGTCGGCGGGAACCCCCGCGGCGACGAGCCGCCGGATTTCGCCGAGGTCGCCGCGTGCGGCCGCAGCGCACATGCGCGCCGCCTCGTCTGTGGAGCGATGCGCGGGGCCGACCGTCGGGTCGATGCGCCCATGGTCGTCATCGACCAGATTGGCGTAGGTGTGAAACGCAAATACGTCGACGAGGCGCTTGGAAAACTCGATGCCGCGGACCGAGTTGCCGAGCCGGTCGAGCCGCGGGCTCCAGATCGCAAAGCCGCATACGCCCGGCACCACGAGCATCATCGCGCCCGACACGCCCGACTTCGCCGGAATGCCGACGGTGAAGGCGTACTCGCCGGAAAAGTCGTACATGCCGCACGAATACATCAGCGACAGGCAATTCTTGACGGTTTCGCTCTGAAAGACGCGCTGGTTGGTCAGCGGACAAACGCCGCCATTCGCGAACGTCGCGGCGATGGTGGCCATCTGGCGGATGTCGACGGTGATTGAGCAGCACTGGAAGTAGAAATCGAGCGTGCGGATGATGTCGGTGTTTTCGGGGAATGCGCCGTTCTCGCGCATAAAGTAGGCGAGGGCGAAATTCCTGTCCGCAGTGTCCTTTTCAGAAAGATAGACGGAGTTGTCGAAGCCGGGTTTTCGACCGCCGCACAGGGCGCGCCAGACGCCCGTTATATAGTCGAACCTGTCCGAGGGCGGATGGTGCGGACGGATGAGCGACGCGCACGCGATGGCGCCGGCGTTGATCATTGGATTGTGCGGGAGTCCAGCGTCATTCAGCGTCAGTTCGTTGAACGATCGTCCTGAGGGCTCCCGGCCCACATGTGCGTGGACGGTGCGCGCGCCGACCGTATCAAGCGCGACAGAGTAGCTGACCGGCTTACAGGTCGACTGGACGCAGAATGTTTCTTCGTCGTCGCCAAGGGCGTATTGCTGCCCGTCCACTGAGCACACGCCGAGCGCGTACATTTCCGGGTCGACGGCCACAAGTTGCGGGATGTAATTCGCGACTTCGCCGCCTTTAAAATCGCGGCAGTATTCGAAGATGTTCTCGATGCGGTTTCGGAAGTCGAAAAAGTCGGGAATGATGAGATCGCCGGTGAGCGCCCGGGCGATGAGCGCGGTGTTCTCCGGCGCGATGAGGTCATGCAGGTCATCAGGCGACAGCGGCGCGTCCGGCGGCAATTTCTTGGCCTTGGCGCGGGTCTCCGCAAGGCGGCGGTCGCGCTTCACAATGCCCGCTCGGCGCAACGCCTCAAAAAAACTATCTACTGTAACGGCAGCCGAATCATCGCCTTGGAGCGCGCGAAAAACGACGTCCGCCGCGGCCCGGCGGTCGTGATCTTCAAGGCTGAAGTTCGCTGCGTCGATCGATGCGTGGCGCGTCGGTCTTCTGGGCACGGGGTTCAACTTCCACCTGAGGCCGACGTCCTAAAGCCGGACGGCGACTATTTTGCGACGCTCAACTGCGCCGGAAAGGTGGGGATTTTCCGCGCCGAGCCTAGGCCGGCTCGCCGTGCGCGAAATGGCGCTGGCGTCAGATGGCGTCTTCCCCCCGCTCGCCGGTGCGGATGCGGATAGCGTCCTCGATATTAGATACAAAAATCTTGCCGTCGCCGATGCGCCCGGAATTCGCGGCCTTGGCGATCGCCTCCACCGCCCGCTCGGCCGCGTCGTCCGCGACGACGAGTTCGATCTTAACCTTTGGCAGGAAGTCGACGACATATTCTGCGCCGCGGTAAAGCTCGGTGTGGCCTTTCTGCCGGCCGAACCCGCGCGCGTCGATGACGGTCATGCCCTGCAGGCCGATTTCGTGAAGCGCGTCTTTGACGTCGTCGAGCTTGAACGGTTTGATGACGGCTTCAATTTTTTTCATGGCGCTCTCCTCGGCTTTTTGTGCGGAGCGGCGAAAGAATCCCCGCGCGCGGGAGGGAGTGTCAACTGTCGGTCCCTGTTTTCGTCCTAACGGCCGCGGAAATGCGCGCGGCGGAGCTCGCCGCGGCGGCGATGCCCGCCGAAGATGGCGGGCTGCCGACCGCCGCCATGATGGAGATGGCCGGCGCGGCGCTTGCGGCCGCCGCCATGGAGAAGGCGCCCCAAGGCCCGGTGGCGATCTTTTGCGGGCCCGGCGGCAATGGAGGCGACGGCTTCGTGGCGGCGCGGGGCCTGCGCCAGGCCGGCCGGGAGGTCCGTGTCGGCCTTTTCGGCGACAGGGAAAAGCTTATCGGCGACCAGGCCATGATGGCGGGCCTATTCGCGGGCGAGGTTGCGCCCGCGGACCCCGGGATCGCCGACGGCGCGGCATGCATTATCGACTGTCTCTTCGGCGCGGGACTTTCGCGGCCCCTCGAAGCCGCCCCTGCAAGGCTTGTCGAGGCGGTCAATGAGCGGCGAGGGAGGGGCGCCTTCGTCATCGCCGCTGATTTGCCATCGGGCGCATTCGCGGACGGGGGCGCGCTTGAGGGGCCGGCTATCTCAGCCGACATAACCCTCGCTTTCGGCGCGAAAAAACCCTGCCACCTTTTGTACCCAGCGCGGGCGCTCTGCGGCGAGGTGATCGTCATCGACGTCAGGATCGCCGACGCGGCGATCCTCGCGCAGCGTCCGCAAACGTTTGAGAACGGACCCGCGCTATGGGGCGGCGTCTTTCCGCAGGTCCGTTTCGATCAACACAAGTACCAAAGAGGCGGCGTCGCGGTCGTCGCCGGTCCGAGGCTCGCCACCGGGGCCGCCCGTCTAGCGGCCCGCAGCGCGTTGCGGGTCGGCGCGGGCGCGGCGACGCTCTACGCCGAGCCGGACGCCGCCAGCGAGTGCGCCGCCCAGTCGACCGCCGTCATGGTGCGCACAATTGCGGAGCCCGACGAATTGGCGAGGGCGCTAGGCGAGGGCAAGACGAAAGCGGCCGTCATTGGGCCGGGAGGGGGCGTCGGCGAGCGCACCGAGAAGCTCGCGCGAACGGTCGCGGCGAGCGCCGCCGCGGCGGTATTCGACGCCGACGCCCTGACAACATTCGCCGACAATGCCGACGATCTCTTCGGCCTCTTGCGCGTCGGCGATGTGCTGACGCCGCACCTCGGCGAGTTCGCCCGCGTCTTTCCGGACCTTGCGGAAACAGCGTCGTCGGATCGGTTGGGCGCAGCCCGGACGGCGGCGGCTAGGGCGGGCGCGATCTTGGTTCTGAAGGGTCCGGATACGGTCATCGCCGCCCCGGATGGACGCGCCGCCATTAACGCGAACGCGCCGCCGCATCTCGCGACGGCCGGGGCGGGCGACGTGCTCGCAGGCTTCATCGCAGGGCTATTGGCGCAAGGCATGCCCGGCTTCGAGGCGGCGGCGGCGGGCGTCTGGCTGCACGGCGCCTGCGGACAAATCGCCGGGCGGGGCCTCATTGCGGAGGATCTGCCGGAGGCGATGCCGGCGGTTTATCGCGCTCTCGCCGGCGACGGCGCGGGAGGGAAAAATTGAGCGTCACCATTCGGCCGGCGACGCCGGCGGACGCGGCCGCGATCAACGCGATCTACAACCCGCTCATCGAAACCTCGCCAGCGACCTTCGAAACCGAGCCCTACTCGACCGAGACGCGCGCGCAGATGATCGCCGCGCAGACCGACGATCCGCGGTATCCGTTCCTTGTCGCAGAGCGATCAGGCGATGTTCTCGGTTACGCCTACGCCGCGCCATTCGATGCGCGCGAGGGCTATCGAACCTCGGTCAAAACATCCGTGTTCGTCGCGCCGGCGGCCCAAGGGAAAGGCGTTGCGCGCCATCTCTACGCCGATCTCCTGCCGCGCCTTGCGGGCGCCGGCCTGCACCGCGCCTACGCCCTTATCGTCGCGCCAAACCATGCCTCCGAGGCCCTCCATCAGGACTTCGGATTTCGCCATGTCGCCACCTTGAATGAGGTTGGCTGGAAGCTTGGCCGTTATTGGGACGTGAAGTGGTATGAACTGGGAACCGTGGTCGACAAGCGTTAAGCGCGTCTGGCGACGTCTGCGATTCTCTCTACGCTGCTGAATTTGCGCCAGCTTCCTTCCTCAATAATTCTGTTGATTTCATCCATTCTATCTATGCGGTAAATTTTAACTTTGGATTTTTTCTTTGAATTATTATTTGGCCTATATTTCTCTAAATGAGCGACTAAGACTGGCAGGCCGACTTCATTAAATGCGAAGATGGTCGTTGGCATTCGGCGGGCAAATGCCACGCCAGCTTCAAAAATCACACTGGAAGAATTTTTGTCTGCATTGATTAAAATAAAATGGTCGCTACTTTCGATTTCCGTTATGCTCTCCTGCATTGCCTCTTCACTAAATAAAGTACTGTCTAATTTCGCGCGATATCTATTCTTCTTAAACAGAAACTTTCTGTCAAGAACGCCACTATACACCCGTATTAAAGGAAGAAAAAATCGGTGAGAGCTCTTTATATCCTTTTCAACTAGAATAATCTGTTCGCGAATTTCATCATACAGCTTTTGTTGAAATTCCTCCGAATCGCTGCTTTCCTTTAAAGCATGCATTGGAACAGCAATAAAGTACTTGCGAACAAAGATCTTCCTGATGGTCTTAAGCGATAGGTAGCGCAAAGGACTCGAAGGATTTGCGACAATTCGTGAGATTGCAATGAATCCCCCCGCAAGAAACGAACCTAGGAGTTCGATGGCCAGTTGGACGTTTTCGGGCAGCGCGCCTAACTTTTCGCCTATCATGCCCAACAAAGACAAAGCGGCCGCTGCCACTTGGCTGAGATCAATCATTTGCAGTATTACCCAAATGAGCGCCGCTCAATAGCAAACGCTTGCCCCACCTTAATTCCCGACCATAATGGTGCGCTTGTCATGCTACAAGCCAAGCGGTCACGCTTGCTTAACGATACTCTCCGGTCGATTAACGTGGAAAGACCAGCATTTTCAGGATGACAAAGCGCGCCTTGCTCCTGCCGCCTTCTAGCTTCTCGACAGCCGCGCCGGACCTGCTATAGAGCGCGCTTCGTCGGGCGGCGGCGCGCATTTTGCGACATTCTCGTCGCAGGCGCTTATAGCGAGACGCCTTGCGCGGTCGGGTTATGCGGATGTGGCGGAATTGGTAGACGCGCTGGATTTAGGTTCCAGTGGGGCGACCCGTGGAGGTTCGAGTCCTCTCATCCGCACCACCGTACGGCCCGAGAACTAGAATTCACGAGGTCGCGGCGGGAGCCGCCGGCCGCGATCCCTTAAGACACTCGAGAAGGCGACCCCTCAATGGAAGTGATCGAACAGACGGCCGAGGGCCTTGAGCGCAAGTTCACCGTCAAGGTGCCAGCGTCGGAGCTAGACGAAAAGCTCACCCAGAAGCTGCAGGCGATGAAGGGGAACGTTCACCTAAAGGGCTTCCGCAAGGGCAAGGCGCCGATCTCCTTCCTCAAGAAGATGTACGGCAAGGGCGTGATGGGCGAGATCGTCCAGGAGATTGTCTCAGAGACCAGCGCCAAGGCGTTTTCCGATCGCGACCTCACGCCGGCGCAACAGCCGAACCCGCAGTTCCATGGGGATATTGAGGCGGTGATCGCCGGCAAGTCGGACCTTGAATATGACGTCCACGCCGAAGTCCTGCCGACCTTCGATGCCATGGAGGTGGAGGGGCTCGAACTAACGAGGCTCACCGCCGACGTCGAGGACGCAGCGGTCGAGGAAGAGCTGACGAAACTCGCCGATCAATCAAAGGACTACGAGACGGTCGACGGACGCGCGGCCGAAGACGGCGATCTTTTGGTGATCGACTTCGTCGGCAGGATCGACGGCGATGAGTTCGAGGGCGGCCGCGGCGACGGCCACAACCTCGTGCTTGGGTCGGACGCCTTTATTTCGGGCTTTGAGGAACAGCTCGTCGGCGCCAAAGCCGACGAGGACCGCGTGGTTACGGTTAACTTCCCTGAGGAATATCGGGTCGGCGACCTCGCCGGCAAGGAAGCTGCGTTCGAGGTTCACGTGCATGAGGTCAAGGCCCCGAAGGAAGCGACGGTCGATGACGAGTTCGCGAAGAAATTCGGCCTCGATGACCTCGCCGCGCTGAAGGACAGCCTGCGCGAGCGGGTCGAAACCGAGTACAAATCCGCGTCTCGCAACCATCTGAAACGCGCGCTTCTCGACAAGCTCGATGAGGCCCATGATTTCGACTTGCCGAATAGCATGGTCGATATGGAGTTCCAGCAGATCTGGGCGCAGCTCCAGAATGCTGAGCTCGATGAACAGGATAAGGACAAGTCCGAAGACGAGCTAAAGGCTGAGTACCGTAAGATCGCCGAGCGTCGGGTGCGGCTCGGCCTTGTGCTCGCGGAGATCGGCAAGAAAGCCGATGTGCAGGTGCCTAAGGACGAACTGCAGCGGGCCGTCCAGCAGCAGGCGTTCCAGGAAGCGCAGATCATGCAGATGCGTGGCGAAGAAGTAAGCCCTCAGCAGGTGCTTCAGTATTTCGCCAACAATCCTGACGTTGTCGCCCAAATTCGCGCGCCCCTTTACGAGGAAAAAGTCGTCGACTTTATCGTCGAGCGGGCGACCGTATCCGACAAGACGGTTTCCAAGGACGAGCTTTTCGCCGATCCTGAATAGGAGAAGAACGCGGCTTGGAGCGTCTATCCGTTCCGGCGCGCGTCGTCTCAGGCCCCATTTTGAAGATGCCCGTGATAGGGGCGGTCCTAGTTCTATGGCCCTGGTTCTATAATGCGCCTGGCGGCCCGTTCGGCCGCGAGGGGTTGTCCGATCGCGGGACGCCGCCTAAGTGCCGAACAAGAGGCGGGCGCGCGGCTGGGCGTGGCCAGTCCGCGCCGGCGCGTCGGACTTAGATGCGTAACAGTCGATTAGGCCGCTTCGAGGTATGAGCGGTGCGGCGCCGGCGTCGCATCCGCTAGTGCGGCCCCGACCGATCCCCATAGGCGCCAGACGCCCCGCCGTTTTAAGAATGGCCGTCCGACTTCGGATGGCGGTCCACAGCGAGCCAGAAAGCCAGAGATGAAAGACCCCCAGGAAATCTACATGAACACCCTCGTCCCCATGGTGGTCGAGCAGTCGAGCCGTGGCGAGCGCGCATTTGATATCTACTCCCGGCTGCTGAAAGAGCGGATCATCTTCCTGTCGGGACCGGTAAACGACGCGGTCTCGACGCTGATCGTGGCGCAGCTGCTGTTTCTGGAGGCCGATAATCCCAAGAAAGAGATCGCATTTTACATCAATTCGCCCGGCGGATCGGTGTCGGCCGGCCTCGCCATGTATGACACCATGCAGTTCATCCGGCCCGCCGTCTCGACGATGGTGACCGGCATGGCCGCGTCCATGGGCTCGTTGCTGCTGACCGCCGGCGAGAAAGACATGAGGTTTTCGCTGCCGAACTCGCGGATCATGGTCCATCAGCCGTCCGGCGGCTTCCAGGGCCAGGCGTCGGACATTGAGCGGCACGCGCAAGATATTGTTAAGATTAAGCGGCGGCTCAACGAGATCTACGTTCATCATACCGGCCAGCCCTACGAACTGATCGAGCGGACCCTCGATCGCGATCACTTTATGGACCCGGACGAGGCAGTGGAGTTCGGCCTCGTAGACAAGGTCATAGACAAGCGCGTCGTGTCGGACGAGGAATGAGGCGAGGCGGCTTCGGCCGCCGCCCCATAAGGTTGCGGATTTCTTTGCTAAGATGTCAGAAGCGTTAGCCGGCCTGGCGCAATTCGTGCAGCGCTTGGCGCCAATTAGGAGCACGTGGCCAGTATGGTCTGCCTAAGGCGCCTAAAGTGGAGCGATGGCGCTGCGGCGCGAGAAGATCTACTTCTTTCGCCATAGCTCGAAAACGCCGGCGAACCGGCGGCCGGGCGGCGGTCCGAACGAACAAAAGGCGTCGCCGCTGAGGAGATTTGATCGACCGTCCAAAAAGGTGTCGTATACCCGACGGGCGATGCGACGCTCACACGATGGCGAGACAAGACGAAGGCTAAATAGGTTGGCTATATTGTCGGGCGGCGTTTCCGAATATGATCGACGAGGAGTTTTGACGGCGTGAGCAAGGTTGGCGGTAAAGGCGGGGGTGACGGCAAGAACACCCTCTATTGCTCGTTCTGCGGAAAGAGCCAGCACGAGGTGCGCAAGCTCATCGCCGGGCCGACGGTGTTCATCTGCGATGAATGCGTCGAGCTCTGCATGGACATTATCCGCGAAGAATCAAAGTCTTCGCTGGTCAAAGCTGGCGATGGCGTGCCCTCGCCAAAGCACATTCAGGGCGTCCTCGACGACTATGTGATCGGCCAGCAGCACGCTAAGCGGGTGCTTTCTGTTGCGGTGCACAATCACTACAAGCGACTCAACCACGCGACGAAAAACAACGATGTGGAGCTCGCCAAGTCGAACATCCTGCTTGTCGGCCCGACAGGCTCAGGCAAGACGCTGCTCGCCCAGACGCTGGCGCGTATTCTTGACGTGCCGTTCACCATGGCCGACGCCACGACCCTCACCGAAGCTGGCTATGTGGGCGAGGACGTCGAGAACATCATCCTGAAGCTGCTTCAGGCCGCAGACTATAATGTAGAACGGGCCCAGCGCGGCATCGTCTATATAGACGAGGTCGACAAGATCAGCCGCAAGTCGGACAACCCTTCGATTACGCGCGACGTCTCAGGCGAAGGCGTCCAGCAGGCGCTTTTGAAGATAATGGAAGGCACTGTTGCGAGCGTCCCGCCCCAGGGCGGCCGCAAGCATCCGCAACAGGAGTTCCTTCAGGTCGACACGACGAACATCCTTTTCATCGTTGGCGGCGCTTTCGCCGGCCTGGAAAAGGTCATCGCGGCGCGCGGCGTCGGCACATCGATCGGTTTTGGCGCGGATGTGAAGGCGCCGGACGATCGTCGGGTTGGCGAGGTTTTGCGTGGCGTTGAGCCGGAAGACCTTTTGAAGTTTGGCCTTATTCCGGAATTTGTCGGCCGTCTTCCGGTCATCGCAACGCTTGAGGACCTGGACGAAGGCGCTTTGATCGAAATTCTGACGAATCCGAAGAACGCGCTCGTAAAGCAGTATCAGCGCCTTTTCGAGATGGAGGATGTGAAGCTCACATTCGCTGAGGATGCGCTTGCGGCCATCGCCCGTAAGACGATTGCGCGCAAGACAGGCGCAAGGGGGTTGCGCTCGATTATGGAGGGCATCCTGCTCGACTCCATGTTCGAATTGCCGACGATGGAAGGCGTTGTGGAAGTCGTGGTCAATTCGGAGGTTGTCGATGGCAACGCTCTGCCGCTTTTGATTTACGAGGAGCGCAGCGAAAAGTCGGTGGAGGCTGACGCCAGCGCCTAGTCGGTCGCCGGCCTTCCCTTCTTCGCCTCTGCGCTACGCCTTCGACTCGTTTTCCCCAGAACGCCGCAAGCATGCCTGCGCGGACGCTGCCCCGCATCTCATTGTGAGGGGCCAGGCGCGGCGCGCGGCGGTTGAATAGGCGATCTCAGTCGCCACATTACGCGAGCGCTCGCCGCGGCAAACGGCATCGGCTAACGTCGGGCGAGGCGCGATCTTCCATCGCCCGCGTTCGCGGGGATGCGAATCAACAGGAACGTACATGACAGAACCTCTCATCTTTCCCGTCCTGCCGCTGCGCGACATTGTCGTCTTTCCGAACATGGTGGTGCCGCTTTTTGTCGGCCGGGAAAAATCCGTGCGGGCGCTTGAGAACGTGATGGAGAATGATCGCAAGATCGTGCTCGTCTCTCAAAAGGACGCTGGGGACAACGACCCGGAGCCTGACGAGATCTACGAGATCGGCGTCATCGCATCGGTTCTTCAGCTGTTGAAACTTCCCGACGGCACCGTGAAAGTGCTTGTCGAGGGGGAATCGCGCGCTCGCATCACTGAATATGTGCGTACGGAAGAATTCTTCGAAGCGCAGGTCGAGACCCCGCTGGAGATTGCCGCGGATGAATCTGAAACCGACGCCATGTCGCGATCCGTCGTTTCCAAGTTCGAAGAGTATGTGAAGCTGAATAAACGCGTGCCGCCGGAGGTGATCGTATCCGTCAACCAGATCGATGAGCCTTCGCAGCTCGCCGATACTGTCGCCTCTCATCTCAACATCAAGATCTCGGAGAAGCAGGAGCTTCTGGAGATCTTCAGCGTCGCGGAGCGCCTTGAGCGAGTTTACGGGCTCATGGAAGGCGAAATGAGCGTTCTTCAGGTCGAGAAGAAGATTCGCAATCGCGTTAAACGCCAGATGGAGAAGACGCAGCGCGAGTACTATCTCAACGAACAGATGAAGGCGATCCAGAAGGAGCTGGGCGAAACCGACGATGGCCGCGATGAGCTTGCCGAGCTCGAAGATCGCATCGCCAAGACGAAGCTCTCGAAGGAGGCCAAGCAGAAGGCCGAGGCCGAGCTAAAGAAGCTTCGCCAGATGTCGCCAATGTCCGCCGAATCGACCGTCGTCAGGAATTACCTCGACTGGATCCTTTCGATTCCCTGGAACAACAAGTCCAAGGTGAAGTCTGATCTCGCCAAGGCCGAAGAAATTCTCGATACCGATCATTACGGCCTTGAGAAGGTCAAGGAGCGCATCCTCGAATATCTCGCCGTGCAGAAGCGGATGTCGAAGATGAAGGGGCCAATTCTATGCCTCGTGGGTCCCCCGGGCGTTGGCAAGACGTCGCTCGGCAAATCAATCGCCGCTGCGACGGGGCGCGAGTTCGTGCGCGTATCGCTTGGCGGCGTGCGCGACGAAGCGGAGATTCGAGGCCACAGGCGGACCTATATCGGGTCGATGCCCGGCAAGATCATCCAGTCGATGAAGAAGGCGAAGAAGTCGAACCCTCTGTTCCTCCTCGACGAGATCGACAAGATGGGCCATGACTTCCGCGGCGATCCGTCCTCCGCGCTTCTCGAAGTGCTCGATCCTGAGCAGAATTCGACGTTTGCGGACCATTATCTTGAGGTGGACTACGACCTGTCCGACGTTATGTTCGTGACGACGGCCAACAGCCTCAACATGCCGCAGCCATTGCTTGACCGCATGGAAATCATCCGTATCCCGGGCTATACCGAGGATGAAAAAATGGAGATCGCCAAGCGCCACCTCATTCCGAAGCAGCGCAAGGACCATGGGCTCAGCGAGGAGGAGTGGGCGGTCGCTGACGACGGTCTGCAGGAGCTTATCCGCCGCTACACGCGCGAAGCGGGCGTGCGCAACCTGGAGCGCGAAGTGGCGCGGCTTGCCCGCAAGGCCGTGCGCGATATTGAGACCGGCAAGCGTGAGAACGTGAATGTCGACTCGGCGATCGTCGAAGAGTATTCGGGCGTGCCGAAGTTTCGCTATGGGGAGATCGACGGCGAGGATCAGGTGGGTGTCGTCACCGGGCTCGCCTGGACCTCCGTTGGCGGAGATATCCTGACGATCGAAGCGGCGCGCATGCCTGGCAAGGGCAAGATGACGCCTACGGGCAATCTGAAGGACGTGATGAAGGAATCCGTCTCGGCGGCGTCATCCTATGTGCGCAGCCGCGCAACCGAGTTCGGGATTGAGCCGCCTCAATTCGACAAGACTGATATCCATATCCATGTGCCAGAGGGCGCAACGCCGAAGGACGGACCGTCCGCGGGCGTCGCCATGGCGACAGCGATCGTCTCGGTGCTGACGGGCGTCGCGATTCACAAGGATATCGCCATGACCGGGGAGATTTCCCTCCGCGGCCGGGTCCTCGCCATTGGCGGTCTGAAGGAAAAGCTTCTCGCCGCGCTGCGCGCCGGCATCAAGACGGTGCTTATCCCGGAGGAAAACGAGAAGGATCTCGCCGAGATCCCCGACAACGTAAGTGATGCGCTGACGATCATCCCCGTGCGAACAGTCGATGAGGTTCTGGGGCACGCGTTAACGAAGCCGCTTTCGCCGATTGAATGGACCGAACCGGCGGCGGCCGCGGCGCCGCCTCCGGGCGAAGACGGCGCCGGCGTTGTGGCTCACTAGAAGAGAAACGGACGACGTTTCGAAACGATAGCGCGTCGCATAGAAATCTTTGCGGCGCGCATACTTCTATTCTGGATCGGCGTCGGCGATGGCCGCGGCGCAAGGCCTTGGAGATGAGGGGTCATGAACGAATCGACCGCCGCTGCGCCGGCCTCCGCCTATGCCTTTCAGACCGCGGCCGTCGAGGCCGAGGACTGTCGACGAATGGAGGAGGTTCGCGCCGAAATAGACCGGCTTGATCGAATCCTCGTCCATTTGGTCGCGGAACGAACGCGCTACATTGAGGCGGCCGGCCGCATCAAGCAGGACGTGGACGCGGTGCGGCTGGAGTGGCGCATTGAGGATGTCGTGGAGAAGGTTCTTGAAGCTTCGGAAAAGACGGGGTTGCCATCATCTATCGCCGAGCCTGTATGGCGACTGCTGATCGATCGGTCGATTGCGCATGAATTCGATGTATGGCGCGCCGTGCGCGGCGAGGAAGGCGACTGAGAGCGTTGCCGAAGGCTCATCTTCCCCAACCTCTTCCTGTGACGGATGATCCCGAGGGCGAATCGGCTTTCAGCAACAGGGCGGCCTCGGTCGATCAGTCGACGGCGTGAATAGAATCACCTTCGACCGTTGCCAATGTCGCGCAGACGCCTAGCCGTTTGACGTCCGACATATTAACCTCGTGCAGAATCGCTGCACACAGAAGGGCATAGCTTGAAAGGTCCGACAATGAACAAAAATGAATTCATCGATCGCGTCGCCGATATCGCGGATTTGACCAAGGCGGATGCGGCGAAGGCGGTCGACGCGGTGTTTGACGCGATCACAGACGCGCTCAAGAAGGGCGACGACGTGCGACTTGTCGGCTTCGGGACGTTTTCCGCGACCAAGCGTGCGGCGCGTGAAGGCCGTAATCCGCGTACCGGGGACACAATTCAGATTCCGGCGTCGATACAGCCGAAGTTTTCGGCGGGCAAAGGACTGAAGGAAGCGCTCAACTGAGCGACTAAGGCGTGATCGCGTCGTTCCGTCGGATCAAAGCTCCTCTCCAAGACTAGTGCGCAGGGCGCGTCCCCTGCGCTCCATCTGGCGCGCCGACGTCCTCCCCATCAGAATGCGATTTGACGCCCGAGGACCTTAGAATCTCCAGAGTCAATCGAGGCTTCGTGGGCGAAGCAGTTCGCATTAAGAACATAGGGCGTCCGTTAGATCGAATACAGGCTTACGGATATTGAGCGACAAGCGCTGAATAGCGCCGCATTTCCTCCGCTTGCGTCTGGAATCGATTGCAGCGCGCGTGGGTCGCCGGTTTCGCGTGGCGACTCTCACACTCGATAGATTAGCGTCTTCCGCCTTAAGCGCGTATTTCGCAAACGGGTAAGGCGACCGCGACCCGGTCCGTCGCCAAAGACGGCGGCGCAAGGCGGCCATCAGCGTGCGATGCAAGGGCGGCGAGGCTGCATGGTGGGCGGTGAGAGGTTCGAACTCCCGACCTACTGGGTGTAAACCAGCCGCTCTTCCAGCTGAGCTAACCGCCCGCATTGGATTATCGCGCCGCCAGCGTATTCGGCGGCTTCCAACCCAAGCGGTCCCTATATCGTCAGGCGTCGCCAAGGTCCATCTACTTGAGCGCCGCGCGCACGCTGCGGATCATGCGTTGGTTCAGATCTACGTTAGCGGTTGCCTGCCGCTCTGACGCAGTGAACATCGCGGGTATTGTCTGGTGCCCAGGAGAAGACTCGAACTTCCACGGCCGTAAGGCCACTGGCACCTGAAGCCAGCGCGTCTACCAATTCCGCCACCTGGGCTAGGGAGCCAGCGGTTTAGGTAGCTGAACGACCAGTGTCAATCGAGCTGGCGCTATTGGTCGCCGGCGAGGCGTACCTCTTGTCATGAAAGTAAATGAGGGCGGCTTTGGCGGCGGCGGCAATCAACCGCGGGCGGCGCTCAGAACACAAGGCTTGCGCTTAAGGGTCGGCCGGCGCACCTAACTCACTAGTAAGCGGCGCCCAACCGCCTGGACGCGACCTGCGTTGTAGATGGCGCGTTCAAAGCCGCTAGAGCCACGTGCTCGACAAGAAGGAGAAGCGGAAAATGTCTGAGGCAGACGCTGGCAAATTGGCGGTCGTCTATGGCGGCTCCGGCTTCGTCGGCCGAAATGTCGTGCGCGAACTGGCGAAACGCGGCTGGCGCGTTCGGGTCGCGGTCCGTCGGCCGCATCATGCGCAATTCCTGAAGCCTGCCGGCGTCGTGGGACAGATTCAGCTGCTTCAGGCAAACCTGCGTAACGAAGCCTCAGTCCGGGAGGCGCTCACGGGCGCCGACGCTGTCATCAACTGTGTCGGCATTCTGTTCCAGGATGGCGAGCAGAAGTTTCAGGCGTTGCAGACTGACGGCGCGCGACGCGTCGCGGCGTTCGCGGCTGAGGAAGGGATTGAGGACGTCGTCCACATCTCGGCCATCGGGGCCGATCCGATGAGCGACAGCGACTACGCGCGCAGCAAGGGCGAGGGTGAAGCTGCGGTGCGCGAAGCGTCGCCGAGCGCACGAATTTTGAGGCCGTCGATCGTGTTCGGGCAGGAGGATCAGTTCTTCAACCGCTTCGCGGCGATGGCGGCGTCGACGCCGTTTACGCCGCTGCCGCTCATAGGCGGCGGCGCAACCCGTTTCCAGCCGGTCTATGTGGACGACGTCGCGGACGCCGTCGCGGCTGTCTTGACGCGGCCGGAGACGGCGGGACGCACATACGAACTTGGCGGACCGAATATTTATACGTTCAAAGAGCTTCTTCAGCTGATGCTGAAAGAAATCAGGCGTCCGCGGATACTCGTCCCGATTCCGGGCTTCGCCGCTCCCATCGTCGGTCTTTCGGGGGAACTCGCCGGCGCCCTGCCGTTCGTTGACCCGCCGATCACGCGCGATCAGGTAAAGCTATTGGCGAGGGACAATATCGTCAGCGACGACTCAGCCGTGGGCCGGTTCGAGGATCTAGCGATCAATCCCAAGTCGGTTGAATCTATTCTGCCTAGCTATATGGTCCGTTTTCGCCGTTATGGTCAGTTTTCGGAGAATTCCGCGGCCTGAACCGCGCCTTTCCCCTCCCATGCCGGGATTTGCCGTCAGGGAACGGATCGTCGGCATTTCGGATCTTAGCCGAACGAATTGGATTAAGGAGCGTTCGATGCGTCGGCTGCCAATCTATTAGCCCGGCCGCTGACCACGCTTGCCATCGTTTGCGGCGTCTGTCGGCGGCTCCCACTCCTTACGGCGCAAGTTTAATTGCGACAGGCCGCGCGCTTCGAATCGGCGCGCCAGGAATTCATAAAAGAACCAGTCGCGCCTGCTGAAGGGGCATGCGTGATATAGGAGCCGTTCCGGAAGAGTCCATCTGACGCCGGCGCGGTCGGCGCGCCGCGGCGAGGGCGCGCACCAGTGGTCTTCCGCATAAAGAAGGCGCGCCGCGCCGTCGCCTCGCTTCGTCAAGCGATGCATGATTTCATGGTCCATGAGGCAATAGGGCCAGATCGACGCATCAAATCCGCCAACGGCCCTCAGGTCCTCCGTGCGGAAGGCTTGGCCGTATCCCCCGCTGTGGGTCTGCCGCGGCATCAGGCGGGCGGCTATCGCGCCCTTGCGCAGCGTCGCCGCATGGCCGGGCGCGCCCTCGGGCGGCGCGCCGAAGGCGAGCGCCGCGACGCCATCGGGGCCGGCGTCCGCGAAGAGGCGGTCGGCGCGCTCAAGATAGGACGGCGGATAGAACGTATCCGCATCGGCCGTTGCGACGAACGGCGTTTCCACCGCCGCGATGCCGGCGGCCAATGCGAACGCCTTCCCCGGCGTCGGCTCAGTCAATAGGACTACAGTGAGGCCGGGTTGCTGCGATTTGAATGCTTCTGCGATCGCCGGCGATCCGTCGGTCGAACCATTGTCGACCAGGATGCAGGCCGCATTCAGCGTCTGTGCAGCCAGTGACGTCAGCGTCGCTTCAAGAAATCCAGCCTCGTTGTAGTACGGCAGGACGACCGACCACCGCGCTGGCGGTTGCGGGGCTGTTGGCTGAGACGGTTCGATGTCGCTCATCCGCTTTTGCCCTCTGAGACGGCGCGTCCTATCACACAGGCTTGCGGCCGCATGCCGCGCCGCAGTTGGCGGCGGTCGGTCCGGCGAAATCTGAGGGCGGAATGGCGATAAACGCGCTTCACATGGTCAAGGCCGGCATCGGGCGGTTGCGGCGGCCGGCGTTCGACGCGCGGGCGTCGGTTGAGATTGCGAAATTCGGACTGCCCTTCTTTCCGGCGACGCGCTACGCGCTCGCGCCGTCGGCGCTGCTGGCGGTGCTGAACGATGTCGCCATCAACGACAGACGAACCATCGTGGAACTCGGCGCCGGCTATTCCTCCGTCTACATCGGCGCCCTGTTGCGGGCGCAGTCGCGTGAAGGCGCTGCGGTGATTTCGGTAGATGCGCACGCAGGCTGGCTGTCCCAGGTTGAGGCGAGCGCCCGGAGAGCCGGTTGCGCCGATGTCATTACGCCCGTGCATGCGCCGATGGCCCCGTTCGGGGATGCTGGCGAATGGTACGACCTCGCGCCCATCCTGGGCGCGCTCGGGGACCGCAAGATCGATCTCCTGCTTGTGGACGGCCCTGTGGCCAGCGGGGGCGCAAACCCATTCGCGAGGGCGCCGGCGATCCCGGCGCTGAAAGACCGCCTCAATGATCGGTGTGCGATCTTCCTTGACGACGCCCACCGACCCTCCCATGCGAAAATCGCGAGGAACTGGGGCGAGACGCTCGGCCTGACGTTTACGGAGCATCACGCTCGCGGCGGCTTCGCTCACGCCGTACGGGGCGACGCTTTCGATCCGATCATTTAGCGTCGCCTGTCGCATTAGGCCGCAGCGCGGCCAGGCCCGTCGCAAGCCAGCCGCCAAGCAGCGCCAATCCGCCAAGCGGGGCGATTGCGCCGAGGACGGACGGGGCGCCAAGGGCGAGTCCATAAAGCGCGCCGCAGAAGATGATCGCGCCGGCGCAGAACGCCAATCCCGCCGCCTGCGATGGCGTGGCGAGCGCAGCCCCGGCGTGAACGAGCGCATAAAGCGTCGCCGTGTCCCACAACTCGCGGCCGCGCGCATCAAGCGTATCGCCAAGCGCATGCGCGCCGAAAGCGCCAAGCGCGACCCCGGCGAAGCCGACAATCGCCGCGCCAAGCCGTTGACCATCCATATCCTTCGCTCCTTTCCTCTTTGCGGGCGCCCTCGACGTCTCGCGCGCCAAGCTTGCCTCATCCGACGCGACGCGGCGCGCCTCGATCGTCGGCGCGAGCAATGATCCGCGGCGCCGGACTCCGTCGCATCAATAAGCCTGTTTTCGCCTCGCGCAGACTGTCTATAATTCTCGCCGGGGGCGCCTCGGCGTTCGACATGGGGGCTGAAGGTGAAGTCATGACTGGATACGAATTGCACGATCTGCTCTCCGGCAACCGAGAGCTGATTTCCAACACGTGGAACTATTTCCTGACCGTTCATCTCGCGCTTTTGGGCGTTATCTTCGTTGCGAGCGGGGGCATTAACACCATCCAGCGGGTCGTCCTGTTCGGCGCTTACGCCGCCTTCATGTACATGAACTACGCCGCGCAGCTTGATAACTATACCTTTTACATCCGCCTGATCGAAGAAATCGACGCGATGCCGAATGATGCTGATGGCGCGATGACCGCGAAGTCGCTCGCGACTATGGACCCCGTCTGGATCGTCGACTGGCTGCGCGAAGTCTATCTCGCCGCCGGCGTCACGTGCGGGCTCGTCATCATGCTGATTAAACGGGAGCGCGATGAAGTAAGCCGGTGGTGATGACTGCGCCGTTCGTCCGTCAGCGAACGATAACGGTTGTCTCATCAAGCCCGGTATTCCCGGTTTCTTCATCATAAGCGACGACGACGATGCGATGGACCCCTGTTTTGTCGGGCGCGAACGCCCCTTCGAACCGACTGGTCGTTCCGGCATAGCCGAGAGGGACTTCGCCAGCTTCCACGCCATCCCGATAGATAAGCGCCTTTATCTCATACCCGTCAGCGTCCCACAGTCCGCCAGGCGAGACGCCGCAGCCGCACATCAGGACAACATTGGCCTCGATCTTGATTTCCCCGGACGCGGCTGAATGGGCGGCGGGCGAGAGAATGTCGACGGCGAAGCCCGGCAGCTCCAGAAGCCATGCGTCGCCGCCGACTATCGGATGTCCGGGGACCACCCATTGTTCGCTTGTCACCGAAACGGCGGCCTGCGCTTGCGCCAGCGGGCCCGTCGCCTCGACGCGCACCTTCGTCGGCGCCGAAAGGTCGAGCCGCGCGGTGAACTGCGCCGCGCCGGGCGTCCAGCGGGCGTCCTTGCGGTTGAGGCCGTCGGTCATGATCCGTCTTGTGTCGCCCGTGCCGCCGGCTGTGACGCCCTCAGCGAGGATGGCGTCGGTCTGCGCATCGCGCAGTACAATCCGCACCCCGCCCATGCCTGTCCCGACGAATTTCGCGCCTTTGGCGATGACGCGGACGGAGACGTCCGTCGGTTCCGCGGCCGCGCTGGCGAAGAGGGCGGCGGTCATCGCAAGTGCGGAGGTGAGGGTGCGCATGGCGGCTCCTTTCTGGTTTCGCCGTTCAACTGATTGCGGCGGCCCGCTCTTCGAGGGCATAGGTATCGGAGGGGCGCAGGCGGCTGGCGCGCGCCCGCGCGATGCGTTTCAGGCGTTAGAACCTGTACGCGTTCATTCTAAACCACTGCGACGCGATCCATTTAGCGCCTGATTTCACGGGCAAACTTGCATGGCGGCTCGTCATGTCCGGCGCGCCCTCCGGCCCGGTGTTGCGAAAGACGAGCAGATCGCCCGGCCCGCCGCGAAAGCCCGCCCCCGCTTCGGTGAAGGCTGTCTCGCCGCCTTCATATTCGTCGTTCAGATACAGGAGCGCCGTCGTTCGCCGCTGTCCGCCTCTCTGCAAGTCTTCTCCTTCCGGCAGCCAGTCGAAATGCGGTCGATACTCCTGGCCCGGCGCATATCGTAGGACGCTCAGGAACTCAGCGTTGCCGAGCGGTTCGGCGGCGAGAACGGCGATCCGTTCGGCGATGAAATTCAGCCCGGCGTCGTAGTCAACCGGGGATACGACCGCCGTCAGCGATGATCGATACGGGTCGGCCCGCGCCGCGCCGGTTGTCGGATCGACAATGCGCGAGGGCTGCAGCAGGCGGACGGCCGACGCCATGACATACTCGCAAGCGGCGGCCGAAAATGCGGTCCGGTAGACCTTCGCGTCAGGCGTGGTCGACAGTGCCTCCTCCGTATACTGACGCTCAGTCGCCTCTTGCGCAAGCGCGAGCCTGACGTCGCGCCAGTCGATTTCACGTGTGGCGTCTTCGCGTGTGGCGTCTTCACCCGTGGCGTCGACGTCCTGCGCACCCTCCTGAGATTTTCGCCGCGCCTCAATGGCCGCGCGCAAGGATGTCGCATTCGGGTATCTCGCCCGCTCCAGCATCATCAGGAAGCGGCTTATTTCGTCCGCATCGTCATCGGCCCCGCTAGCAAAGCGCCGCACGCGGGCGGCCGCCGCGGCCGCCGACCCTTTTTGCGCCGCGGCGCGGAGCATCGGGACGATGTTGGCATTGGCGGGGTCGCTGATATCAAGGGCGATGGCGAGGCCCGCCATAGAGGCGGGCTCGCCCCCTTCGCCGGCGCGGAGCGCGCTTTCTAAGGCCGACCGGGCGTCCGGCGCAAGGCCCCAGCCGCGCGCGGCGCAGACGCCGAGCAGGCGCGAGGCCGGGAGAGATCCCGCCTCGGCGGCGCGACGAAGGTCCGGGATGACGCCGGCGATACCCTCTGTCGATCCGCAGTCTCTGGTGGCGAGCGTGTAGATCGCATCGCCTAGCCCGGCTTCGGCGGCGCGCCGCAGCCACGCATCCGCATTTTGCCCGTCGCCCTCGGCGCTTAATTCGGCGGCGAGCAGATACTGGGCCTCGGCGTCGCCCGCTTCGGCGGCCGCGCGCACTCGCGCGCGTTTTTGCGCCGCCGGGTCGGACGCCATCAAGCGGAAACTGCGCCTTTCATCGCCGCGTCGTAGGCGTCGACGTCCAAGCGTCGACGCCGACCTTCCGAGAGGGCGTCAGAGCATGCCCGCCGCTTCGGCTTCGCCCCAGATTTCCGTCCAAGCGCGTTGCGCGAGGCCGACATGGCGCACGCCCTTCGCCTCTTCGAGATTGGCGGTCTTGCCGTCGCCGTTCACGACGATCAGCCCCACCATGCCCGAGGCGACGTGCGGCGCGCAGTTAAAGCCGTAGATCCCCGGCTCCGTCAGCGTCACCGAGAAATCCTGGCCGGCTTTGCTCTTCCAGCCTTCGGCGCCGGCGGGGATCATGCCCTGGGTCGTCTGGGTGTTGTGGCCAGGGTCATTGGACAGGAAGGTGACCGTGTCGCCTGGATTGATGTTGAGGACGCGAGGCACGAACACCATCCGCTGGCGCGGGTTGTCAGGATTGACGTTCAGCATCTGCACTTCGTGGGTGGTCGGCGCGCCGCCCGCGGCGGCGACAGTGTCCTCGACCGCGCTAGCGGCGGCGTCGACAACCTCGCCAGCGGCGTCTCCACCCGAGGCGGCGGCGTTTGCGACGGCCGCGCCCGCGGCGCTCGCCGCGCCGGCGGCGACGTTGGCGACTTTATCCGCGCCTTCGGAAACGGCGGCGGCGGTTTCCTCCGCAACCTCTTCTGCGGCGTCCTTCGCGTTATCGACGGCGTCCTCGGCCGCGTCCATCGCATCGCCCGCCGCTTCCTCGGCGGCGTCCATCGCGTCGCCGGCGGCCTCTTCAGCGGCGTTCATCGCATCGCCTGCGGCGTCCTTCGCCGCATCCATCGCATCGCCCGCAGCATCCTGGGCGGCGTCCATCGCCTCGTCAGTGGCCTCCATGGCGTCGCTCGCCGCTTCCTCTACGGCGTTATCGGCCTCTTCGACGGCCTCCTCAGCGGCTTCCGACGCGGTGGGCGCGGAAGACGATTCTTCAGCGCCGCCGCAAGCCGCAGCCAGAGCGAGCGCCGACGCGCCGAGAATGGCGCGCGCGGGCGTATTCAGAATTCTACGCATCAGTCCTAGTCTCCATTTCTTTTCTTCCCCCCGGCCGTCTCGGTAAGTCGACAATAGGTGTCGGCATCGGCATCGCCCGACGGCGGGCAGCGCCCCATTTGAGGCCCCTAGATAACGCGGCGACGACAATAAAGGTTCGGCCTCTCCAAGGCACATTACGCGAGCGTTAGGCCAGCAAGCTGAGGCGGCGCCTTAAAAAGCCGCCAAGGCAAAGGCCTGCGCGCGCGCATGTCCCGGCTGACCGCCCGGATTGACGCTTCCGCGTGTCGAGGCGGGTTGTATCGCCAGCGCCGCCGCAAGTAAATCCGCGCGATATCGGCTATCAGGCGCCGCCGTGCCGGTCCCGGATGCCTGCACTGGACGTCCTCGAACGCCGAGGCGCGCGCACCATAACCGCGCCGCCGCGCCGTTCGATGAAATTTCCGCCGATCGCCCTCAACCCCAGGCGCTGCGCAGGGTTGAGGCGTTCGATAACTTTTCAGGACGACGCCGGTTCGTCCGCCGCCTTCGAGCTGTCGTCGAACTCAACGCCTGCGATCCGCTCAAGGCGATCGCACAGACCTGTGGTCTTCTTCATCTCCTGGCGCACCGCATTGAGCGCCGCGTTGAGCGAACTCCGCACTTCGCCCGTCCGCTCGGTCAGGCGCTCTCGGCGCGTCTCGCTCATCTCCTCCATGCGCAGCGCGTCAGCGATCTGGTCCAGTTCCTCGGCGTAGTCGCAGATAGCGTCCACCGGGAACATCGTCGTCAGCATGTGGGTGTGGACCCGGCCGCGTAAGGCCACGTCGCGAATGTCGAACAGCCGCTCTCGATTGCGCTCATAGACCGCCGCCTCGCGCAGCGCCATTTTGAAGAGCCGCCGCGTCACCGGCCCCCAGGGCTCGCCGACTGTCTGGGTGCTGATCGCCCGCTCCAGGATACGGTCCGTGGACGACATGACCTCGCCGAAGAAGCGGGCGGCGTCCCGCTCCCGCCGGCGGCGGTTGAGGCGGTCCTGGACAAGCTCCGCGACGAGCGCGCCGGACGTCGCCAGCACCGCGCCGAGGGCGACGGCGAGCAGCGTCTCCAGATTGCCGACCATGTCGAAGATGGAATCGCGCATGGCGCCAAGGGTAGGGCGCGTCGGCCGGCGGGCCAAATGTCGGGGGGATTTGGCGCCTTCCACGCTTCGCGGACGCATCGCGGCGGCGTAGGATGCGTATCACAGAACGCGAAAGGAGCGTATCCATGGCTTATATCGACGGGTTTGTGATGGCCGTGCCGACGGCGAACAAACAGAAGTTCATCGACCATGCGAACGCGTTTGACGCGATGTTCAAGGAGTTCGGCGCGCTCCGCGTGATTGAAGCCTGGGGCGCCGATGTGCCCGACGGCGAGGTCACCGACATGAAAAAGGCCGTTCAGGCCAAGGACGATGAGACGGTCGTCTTCTCCTGGGTCGAATGGCCCGACAAGGCGACGCGCGACGCCGCCATGGAGAAGATGATGAAAGATCCGCGCGCGACCGAAGAGGGGGCCAAAATGCCGTTCGACGGTAAGCGGATGATTATGGGCGGGTTCGACGCGGTGGTGGATTTTTAGCGCGAGCCTTCTTCTACAGGCGCCACAAATCCCGACAACTCCGGCGAAAGCCGGGGTCTTATAAGTTGCGTGTGGGTATTCCGAAAATCCCGGCGAAAGCCGGGATCCAGTCGACTGGCCGATCACTCAATGGATGCCGTTGACGGTTCCCGTCCATCAACGCCGCCGGCATGGTCGGAACAGTCTCGCCCTGCTTGAGAAAGCCGCCGTCATCCTGGATGAGCGCTGTAAGGTGCGCAGATTCAGTACCCGGAAAAATCGCCTTTCCGCTCCTTGGCCGTCATCCCGGCTGGCGCGAAGCGCTGAGCCGGGATCTCGCATGAACTGAGACGAGATCCCGGATAGCGCCCTCACCCTGAGAAGCCGCAAAGCGGCGTCCCGAAGGACTGCGCTACCGGGATGACGTCTTTGGTGTTGAACTGACGTGTTCCGCGCCCCTCCTTCCGTCCGGAAAGCAAGTTCCCTTGCCTTTCCGGCGGAAGGGAGAAGGCGACTAACAGCCTGCATCGGCGCGCCAGAAAACAAAGGAGACGCTGTCAATGGCGAAGTTGCTTCGCTGCGGTTGCAGTCGACCCTTGACGCACCGTGGCCGCCGCCGATGCGACGTTCAGAGTCACGCTAGCTACACTTTACTGTCTTGCTTATTCTTTAACGCTCTTTGGAGCGGGCGGAAAAGGCGTATCTTCCCATAAGTGGAAGCGCTTAATTGGAATGAAGCGATATCCTCGAAGTAGTTCATTGAACAAGACGGCATTTTGTTTTGTTAATGCTTCGTCCTGAACCAATCCTTCTGGATAGTAGCTAAGCCTTTCTAGGTCCATCTTATCGTATTTGTATCCAAGATGTCGGCCAATTTTTGACACGAGATCGGCGAATAACTCCGATCTCTTAGCTAAGAAAGCTTGGTCTTTCCCTGTTTGAGGCGGAGATTGCTCGAGATGCTGGATATAGTTTTTATAGGCCGACAGAATTACATTGTCCTTATGGAACTCAACCTCAACAAGATTTAGAGCTTCAACATGGCTAATTGACAGCCTAGATCGACGAGTTTTCATTAATGACCTGAAAACATCGATCTTTAGCCTGCGTCTATCCCGTTCAACGTCAACAAATCTAGTTGCAGCAACCGCAAATATTGGCCCAGTAAATATTGCAAGCAAGGTCAGCCACTGCAGCATCGTAGGGCCCTCAAAGCTTTCTCAGCAGTTTGAACTTTGCGTTTACATCACCAATCGGAGTGCTCAATTCATACACTTTGTCTCGGTCAATAGGGAAGTCAATTATTAGACTTGTTTCGATTCTGTTTTCATCTTTTTCGGCCGTCTCGCCAGTGATGCTTGTGGTGCCAAGTGGTAGATTGAATTGTATATCTAATTGTAGGGTCTGACTCTTTCGGTCTACCTCATATTTCCCATCGTAAGCTCCACCTCCAATATCTGCGCCTGTTATGGTTCCGCGATTCAAGACAAAGAGGGCAACGGACTGACCATGAATTGCAGTCAAGTAGGCTATGTAGATACCTTCCATGCCAATAAATACTTATTTTAATTCCTGCGTTATTCACTGACAGCTCAGACACTCCTCATAGTCCGTCTTCTGGGCGGCGGCTTTTTCGAGGTTCGCCTGGATGTCGCCGTCGAGCGCGGCCTTTTCCTTGTCGCCGCCGGCGTAGCTTGCGCGCTGCACGGACTTTGAGCGGCAGTAATAGAGCGACTTCACGCCCTTCTCCCACGCCGTCCAGTGCAACATGTGGAGGTCCCACTTATCGACGTCGCCGGGGATGAAGATGTTAACCGACTGGCCCTGGCAGATGTAGGGGGAGCGGTCGGCCGCAAGTTCGATGACCCAGCGCTGGTCGATCTCGAACGCGGTCTTGAAGATGTCCTTCTCGTCCTGGGTCAGGCAGTCGAGGTGTTGCACCGAGCCCTCATGCTCCAGGATCGAGGCCCAGGTTTCGTCCGTATTCGCGCCTTTCTGGTCGAGCAGCTTTTCAAGCGCCACGTTCTTCACCGTGAATGAGCCGGATAGCGTCTTGTGGGTGTAGACGTTCGCAGGGATTGGCTCGATGCAAGGGCTCGCGCCGCCGCAGATGATCGAGATCGACGCCGTCGGCGCGATCGCCATCTTGTGGCTGAAGCGCTGCTTGATGCCGCGCTCCTCCGCGTCGGGGCAGGGGCCACGCTCCTCGGCGAGGACGACGGAGGCGGCGTCGGCCTGCATGCGGATATGCTTGAAAAGCCGCGCGTTCCATGACTTCGCCATGGCGCTTTCGAACGGCACGCCCATGGACTGCAGGAAGGAGTGGAAGCCCATGAGCCCCAGGCCCACCGAGCGCTCGCGCATCGCGGAATAGCGCGCCTTCGTCATTTCCTCCGGCGCGTTGTCGATGAAGTCCTGAAGGACATTGTCGAGGAAACGCATCACGTCCTCGATGAAACGATCGTCGTCCTTCCACTCATAATACTTCTCGGCGTTGACCGAGGAGAGGCAGCAGACGGCCGTGCGGTCCTTGCCCAAATGATCCTTGCCGGTGTGCAGCATGATCTCCGAGCAGAGATTGGACGTCGACACCTTCAACCCAAGATCGCGCTGGTGCTTCGCCATCTGGCGGTTCACCGTGTCGGAGAAGATAAGATAGGGCTCGCCGGTCTGCAGGCGAATCTCCAGGATCTTCTGCCACAGCTTCCGGGCGTTCACGGTGCGGAGGATGTCGCCGTTCTTCGGCGATTTCAGGCCGAATTCCGCATCCTCCATCACCGCCTGCATGAAGTCGTCGGTGATGTTGATGCCGTGGTGGAGATTGAGCGATTTGCGGTTGAAGTCGCCGGAGGGTTTCCTGATCTCCAGGAACTCCTCAATCTCCGGGTGGTGCACGTCGAGATAGCAGGCGGCCGACCCGCGGCGGAGCGAGCCCTGGCTGATGGCGAGGGTGAGGGAATCCATCACCCGGATGAACGGGATAATGCCCGACGTCTGGCCGGAGCCTTTCACCTTCTCGCCGATGGAGCGCACGCCGCCCCAATAGGTGCCGATGCCGCCGCCGTTCGAGGCGAGGGCGACGTTTTCGTTCCAGGTGCCGACGATGGCGTCGAGCGAATCGTCGACGCCGTTCAGAAAGCACGAGATCGGCAGTCCGCGCTCCGCGCCGCCGTTCGACAGGACGGGCGTCGCCGGCATGAACCAGAGCTTCGAGATGTAGTCGTAAATGCGCTGGGCGTGGTCGGCGTCGTCTCCATAGGCGCGCGCGACCCGGGCGAACATGTCCTGGAACGACTCCCCGGGGAGGAGATAGCGATCCTCCATCGTCTTCTTGCCGAAATCGGTGAGGAGGGCGTCGCGCGAATGGTCCACCTCAATCTCGCGGACGATTTTCAGCGCCGGTCGCTTTGCTGCGGGCGTTAGGTCGCTCTGAACCTCAGGGGCGGCGATGTCGTTGGCGGTCTCGATCTTTTCGGCGGCGTCGGTTGGCAGCGACATTGGTCTCCGTTCCCTTCTCTCACCTGCCGGCGCGTGGCGCGAAGCCCCCGGGCGCCGGGCGCAAGAAACCGTTCACGGCGGAATGCTCCGCCGACGTCCGGCTGCCTCACGCTTGCTTTTCATTGATGGCCGTCGAAGCAGCCGCCCCGTCTTCTTGTCCCTCGCGAAGCGCTCTTCTTCTTCGGCGTCGCGCGCACGATAGAGGGCCCATCGAAGCAATTTAACGTCTGACCGCTAAATCATGGACCGCTTACGTCCGCCGACACAAGATATAGTGATGGCGCTCCCGAAGCCCGTCAACATGAAAGTTACCGGGGGCTAACCTATTTTTCTCCCGGGGCGCGGGGAAAACGCGCGGCGGATTATCGGTCGTCGCCGGACCCAAATGAGGAGAAGCCTCGTTTCGAAGGCGAGGCGCGCCTGCCGAGAAGTCGCCGCGGACCGGCGTCGTCGTCGGCGAGCCACTGCTTCGGGGCGCTTTCGAAGCGCGGCTCGACGAATCGGGGCGCCGCATCGCCGTCCTGGCGCCATCCATCGCCCTCCCGCGCGCCGGTAAAGTCGGCCGAAGCCGGTCCGGCCGCCGCCGCGCGACTCGGCGCCGCCGCGCCAGGTTTCGACGCGGCGAGGCGTTCCTGGAAAATCGCGCTCAGCGCTTCGACGTGCATGGCGATGTCGCGCGCGCCCGGCGCCTCCGCCTTGGTGATCGCGCCGCGCACCGTATCGAGCGACTGGCCAAGGCGGACGCGGCGACGGCCGCGATTCATCGGCCGCGACATGGCTTCGCCGAGAACGCCCGCCATGGCGAAGACGCCAAGCCCCCACGCGAACCCAGTGACGAATGTCGGGTATTTCGAGAGCGCAGATTGGGGCAACTGGGCGCTGATCGTTTCACGCGCCTCGCCGGGCGGTATCTCGAAGAACCGCTCAAGCGTAAAAAACAGCGCAGTGGGAAATGCGAACGCGGCGAAGAGGGTGCCGATGACGACGCCAATCGTGACATACTCCAGCCAGCGGCTCGTCGGCCTTGCGCCGACGCGGCCAAGATATTCGCGGTACCGATCAACTGCGCCGGCGCCGCCCCAGCCGCGGCCGTGCGGATCGTCGGCAAGAAAATCGACGTCCCGGAACAGGAGCACAGCCTCTTCCGCGGCGAGGTGCGCTTCGGAGACGTCGCGCGATATTTCGCTGGCGCCGCGGCCAGGCGTTTGAAGGCGCGACCTCGACTGCTCCAGACTGTCGCCGATTTCCGCGAGCATCGACGCGATTGCGTCCCCAAAGGCCCGCGACGCGCGCGCGATCGGCGCATTCGATCGCGCCCCGAATAGCCCGCTTGCAAAATAATGCAGAAGCGCAGCCCCGATGGCCCAAAGACCCACGAGGAAGAAAAGCGACGTAATGCCTGTTACGTCAGCCGGCGCCACGCCCATTACCGGCGGAACGCGATCAACCGCGCGCGCCTCGGCCGCGGCGACGTCCGCCGGGTCAAGCTCAGCGATGGTCGATGCGCCCTCGGCGGCGAGGAGCGCCGCCGTCTCTTCAATGCGCAGCGATTGAAAGGCCTTTCCAAATTGCGAACTCATCATGGCGGCGACAACCACGAAAGCGACGCCGGCGAGGACGCGGATAAGAACGGCGACGCCGACCGCGTCGCCGTCGCGCCGGCGGTCGAGGGCGATCGCCACGTCTTGCGCGCGGGCGCGCAGGCGCCGCGATCTTTCCGCGACGCCATTCGCGCTCGCGAGGAGCGTCGTCCAAAGCCGCCTGCCGCCGGGGCTGAGCGCGGCTTCCGCATCCTCCGACATGCCAGCGTCAAAGGCGGGTCGCGCTTCGGCCGGCGGTTGCGCGCGCGGCGCTGGCGCCGCGGCGTCGCCCCCGGCGGATTTGGCGGCTGATTTCGCGGTCATCTGCGGCGCGCCTTTGCCGGCCCCGAACAGGCGACTTGCGCGCTGTGAGGCCGCGGCGAAGGCCGCTGCGGCAGGAGACTCCTCCTCGGCGTCCCGCCTGCGTTCCGCTTCGCTTCGATAATCCCGCATCTACGCCTGGCCCCCGGGGACGCCCCATACGTCGACGCCGCCGCCAACTGGCGCGCCTCGGCATCGAACCTCATCATTGCATGAAACCGCCGCCTTGCGAAATGTGCGGCAGGCCGTCTCGCCAGGCGTCCGGCGATAGTTTAGGACGTTTGTCCAAGCCGGTGCGCGCCGGGATCGCCCGGTCGAATTCGAGGAGATGACGATGTCCGACGACCAACCGGCCGCTAGCGACCAGCCGGCGCCGACCGGCTTCGCCGACCTCCTGCGCGCCGTCGACATCGCGCGTGACGGCGTCGCCACGCTGACCATTCCGCCCGACTGGATGCAGGGCCGCACCACCTATGGCGGGCTGACGGCGGCGCTGTCGCTGAATGCGGTCGAGGCGGCGGTCGATGGCCTGCCGCCTTTACGGTCCGCGCAAGTATCTTTCATCGGGCCGGCGGGCGGCGGGGTGCGCGTCATTCCTGAAATCTTGCGCCGCGGGAAGTCTGCGGTTTTCGCAGGCGCCGATCTTTTCGCCGAGAAAGGGCTCGCCGCGCGCTCGGTCTTTACGTTCGGCGCGGCGCGGGACTCCGAATTCGACAAGGACTTTATCACTGCGCCCGAGATGCCGCCGCCGGATGCGTCGCCGGCCTTCTTTCCTGGCGAGAATGTCGGCCCGGCTTTCAGCCGGCATTTCGAGGTGAAGCTGGCGAAGGGCGCGCGGCCGGTCACGGCGTCGTCCGAGCACGATCATTTTCTCTGGGTCCGTTTTCGCGAGGACCCGCCGGCGGGCATGGTCGCGCTGTTGGCGCTTGCCGACATGCCGCCGCCGGCGATGTTGCCCATGTTCAGGGAATTCGCGCCGATCTCGTCGATCACCTGGATGGTGAATTTTCTGGTCGACGCGCCGACGACGACCGATGGCTGGTGGCTTCTTCAAAGCCGCGCGGAACACGCGCGCGACGGGTACTCCAGCCAGGACATGTTGATCTGGAACGCCGACCTGAAGCCGGTCGCCGCCGGGCGTCAGTCGGTGGCTATCTTCGCGTAGGCTGAGCGCGGCGCGAGCCGTTCCCGGTTAGCTATCGAAGCTTGCGGCGGTGGCGCGGCCTTGCGCAGCTTGGCCTCCTCGGTGCGCTTCAGCATCGCCTTCAGCCGGCGCGGCGAGGGAGCGAAAATGAAGCCGAACGACACGCATCCCTCTTTTGACTCGACCGCATGGTGAAGGCGATGCGCCTGAACGATCCGCGCGAGATAGCCCCGCTTCGGGCGCAGCCCAAGATCGATCCGCTTATGGACGAGGACGTCATGCAGCAGGAAGTAAATCAGTCCGTACAGGAATATGCCAATGCCGACGGCGAGGGCGAGGGGGCTGCCCTGCACGCCGACATAGATGAGCAGAATGGACGGCAGCGAGAAGAAAACGCCAAAAGCGTCATTCAGTTCGAACGCGCCCTCGCGCGGTTCATGGTGGCTACGGTGCAAGGACCACAGGGCCCCGTGCATCAGGTAGCGATGGCTGAGCCATGCGACGCATTCCATGACGAGCACAGTCGCGATCGCCACGGCCACGAGCCCGAGCGGCGACATCAATAGCCCTGACAGGCCCGGCGGAGGCGGCGAATCCATCGTCAGCGGAAATCCATCGTCAGCGGGAAGTGCTCCTTGGCGCGTGCGCCATCGTTCCAGGTCCTCGCATGGATACGATCGCCGACGCGTCGCCGTTCACCGGTCAGGCGCCGGTGAGGGCGGCGAATTTCTCCTCGATGCGTCGCGACAGCTCCGGCAGGGTGCGGGGCCCGCGGCCGCCGGCGTCTTCGGCGATTTTGTAGGCCCTCGCCAGCCAGCGCTCGGCGGCGCCGGAGGCGCCATCGCGGCCGAGCAGCGAGACGACCGTCGATTTGCCCGCGTCCTGGCCTTCGTCCTTTCCGGTCTCGTCGGACGATGCGGCGCAATCGAGCACGTCGTCGAACGCCTGATAGCCGAGGCCAAGCGCCTCGCCATAATAGCGCATCGCCTCCACATAGTCGGCGTCGGCGCGCGCCGCCTCCGCGCCCATCGCCGCTGCCGCCGCAAACAGGGCGCCCGTCTTCTGGCGATGGCGCAGCTCCATGTCCGCAAGCGTCTTTTCGTCAGTGCGCCCGTCGCAGGCGATGTCGTGGTCCTGGCCGCCGGCGAGGCCGTCCGGACCGATCGCTTCGGCGAGATAGGAAACGCACCGCAGCTTTCGGTCAGCGGGGACGCCCTTCATCTCCGAGACCACGCGATACGCTTCGTTCAGCAGGGTTATCGCGGCGAGCAACGCGGCGCCTTCGCCGAAAACCACATGCGTCGTCACGCACCCGCGCCTGAGGCGCGCATCGTCCATTGCGGGCAGGTCGTCCATGATGAGAGAGGCGGTATGAACCATCTCCACCGCGCACGCCGCGTCAAGCGCCTGCGCAGGCGGCGCGCCCCACTGTTCGCAGGCCAGAAGCGCGATCACCGGACGCAAGCGCTTGCCTGGCGACAAAAGCCCATGCCGGATTGCGCACATAAGGCGCGGCGGTTCGCGATTTTCGGGAAAGAGGGCGCTGAGGCGATCATCGACGAGGCCCCTTAGCTCATCAAGCCGTGCGCCCGGCAGGGGATCGGGCGGCCGAATTGGCCAGTCCAACGACGCCATAAATTTCTCCGCCCCCCCGCGATCTCGTCTCTCGATTGGGAGCGTCGCACGATATCGCGCGCGATGGCAATCCGACGTCGGCACATGCGCCGCGCTGGTTCATCTCGGGTTCATTGATATCGCTGTGTCAATGGACCCTAGGTCCGGTTGACGGCGTCAGCGGGCGGCGAGGTAGCCGCGCGCATCGAGGAAGTCGACGATTTCGGCGGCCGCCTGTTCGGCGGATCGCTCAGTCGTGTCGACGCGAATCTCCGGGGCTGCGGGCGCCTCGTAGGCGCTGTCTATGCCGGTGAAATTCTTTATCTCGCCGCGTCGCGCTCTCGCATAGAGCCCTTTGACGTCCCGCGCTTCGCACACCTCGAGCGGCGTCTCCACGTGGATCTCGATGAACTCCCCATCTTCAACGAGGTCTCGCGCCATGCGGCGCTCGCTCGTAAAGGGCGAGATGAAAGAGACAAGGACAATCATCCCGGCGTCGACCATCAACCTTGCGGTCTCGCCGACGCGCCTGATATTCTCCACCCGGTCGGCGTCCGTGAAGCCGAGGTCCTTGTTGAGGCCATGGCGGACATTGTCCCCATCCAGAATATATGTGTGCCGGCCGATGTCCGCGAGGCGTTTTTCGACCAGATTGGCGATCGTCGACTTGCCGGAGCCGGAAAGCCCGGTGAACCAGAGAATGCAAGGACGCTGGTGCTTGGCGCGCGCGCGGGCCGCCTTGTCGATGTCGAGATCCTGCCAGTGCACGTTCTGGGCGCGGCGCAGGGAGAAGTCGATCATGCCCGCCGCGACGGTGGCGTTGGTCAGCTTGTCGATCAAAATGAACGACCCCGTGCGCCGGTTCTCCTTATAAGGGTCGAATGCTATTGGCTGGCCGAGCGAGAAATTGCAGAAGGCGACCTCATTGAGGTCGAGTGTTTTCGCTGGCTGGCGTTCAAGCGTGTTCACATTGATCTTGTGCTTAAGCTCGGTAACGGTGGCGGTCGTCGTCTGATTGTCCGTCTTCAGCACATATTGCCGCCCGGGCAGGAGCGCTTCTTCAGCCATCCAAATCAGGTTGGCGGCGAACTGGTCCGTCTGCTGCGCCGGCGCGCCGCCGGCGCAGATGAGGTCGCCGCGGCTGACGTCAATTTCGTCTTCGAGAGTCAAGGTGATCGACTGATCCCTGCCCGCCGCATCGAGCGCCCCGTTCATGGAGACGATCGACGCGATGCGCGAACGCTTGCCGGAGGGGACGACGACAATGTCGTCGCCGGGGCGCGCGACGCCCGCGGCGATCGTGCCGGCGAAGCCGCGAAAGTCGAGATTGGGTCTGTTCACCCATTGCACCGGCATGCGGAAATCGGCGGCTTCGTCGCCCTCGCGGTCGATGTCGACGGTTTCGAGATAGGGCAGCAGCGCCGGCCCGTGGTGCCACGACGTCGCGGCGCTTTTTTCCGCGACATTGTCGCCCTTCAGCGCGGAAATCGGAATGCAGACAATTGAGTCAAAGCCGAGCCCGTCGGCGAAGGCGCGATACTCCGCCTCGATCGCGTCGAAGCGGCCGCGATCATAGTCGATGAGGTCCATCTTGTTGACGGCCACCACGATGCGCCGAATGCCGAGGAGGCTGGCGATGAAGCTGTGCCGACGGGTTTGGGTGAGAACGCCCTGGCGCGCGTCCACGAGCAGGATGGCGAGATCGGCGGTCGAGGCGCCGGTCGCCATATTGCGCGTATACTGCTCATGTCCCGGCGTATCGGCGACGATGAACTTCCGCCTGTCGGTTGAGAAGAAGCGGTAGGCGACATCAATCGTGATGCCCTGCTCGCGTTCCGCCGCGAGGCCGTCGACCAGCAGCGCGAAGTCGATCTCGCCGCCCTGCGTGCCGACCTTTTTGGAGTCGGCTTCGAGATCGGCGATCTGATCTTCATAGAGAAGTTTTGAGTCATACAACAACCGCCCGATGAGGGTCGATTTTCCGTCATCGACGCTGCCGCACGTAATAAAGCGGAGCATCGACTTTTTTTCGTGCCGATCGAGGTAGGCTTCGACATCGTTGGCGGCGGTATCGGCAAGGGCGGTCATGCGGGAGCCTTCGAAATGCTGATGCGTATCGGGATCAAGGGGCTGGCGGCTAGTAGTAGCCTTCCTGCTTTTTCTTCTCCATCGACGCGGGCTGGTCGCCGTCGATGACGCGGTTCTGCCGCTCGGACGTGCTGGCGAGGAGCGTTTCCTGGATGATGTCCGGCACGGAGCGCGCATTCGAAATGACGCCACCTGTCAGCGGGTAACAGCCGAGGGTCCGGAAACGGATCATTTCGCGCCGGGGCTTTTCTCCCTCGCCGAGGGGAAGCCGCTCGTCATCCACCAGGATGAGCGTTCCGTCGCGCTCCACGACCGGACGCTCTGCGGCGAAATAGAGCGATGGCAGCCTGACGCCCTCGCGGTGGATATACTGCCAGACGTCAAGCTCGGTCCAGTTCGACAGAGGAAAGACCCGCACGGATTCATCCTTGTTGATCCGCGCGTTATAAATCGACCATAGCTCTGGACGCTGATTTTTTGGGTCCCAGCGGTGCTGCGCCGTGCGGAATGAGAATATTCGCTCCTTCGCCCGGGATTTTTCTTCATCGCGCCTGCCGCCGCCGAACACCGCATCGAAGCGGTGAATGTCGAGCGCCTGGCGCAGCGCCTGAAGGTTCATGACGTCCGTGTGAATCTGGGAGCCGTGGGTGAACGGATTAATGCCTTGCCGGACGCCGTCCTCGTTGCGGTGGACGATGAGGTCGAGGCCAAGTTCTTCGGCGAGGGCGTCGCGGAATGCGTTCATCTCGCTGAAGTTCCAGTTGGTGTCGATATTCATGATCGGGAAGGGCGGCTTCGCCGGGTAGAAAGCCTTTAGCGCGAGGTGCAGCATCACCGCGGAATCCTTGCCGACCGAGTAGAGAAGGCAGGGCTTGCGCGCCTCCGCCGCCACCTCGCGCATGATGTGGATCGCCTCCGCCTCCAGCCGGTCGAGATGGGTCATCGCCCGCGGGGTCGCCGTCGGGCCTGCGTCTTCCGTCGGCGCGTTTTGCATCGTGTCGAGGGCGTCCATTCGGCGAGTCCTTTCGGCTGTCGGTGCGGCTTTGGCGGCGGCTTCGGCTTCAAGCGCGGCGAGGCGCTCGGCGGCCGTGGCGAGAGTTTTGACGGTGCATTGCCCTCCGGCCTTCAGCCGCGCGACGCCCTTGCCGTCATTCAGGAGCTTTCGCGAGACCGTGGAGAGCGAGAGCCCTGAGCGCGCTGCGACCGCTTCGGCGCGGGCGATCAGATCTTCGAGCGTGATGGCGGGCGCCTGCATCGGTCTGTCCCGTTTAAGGGCTTAACGTCGGGATGTGTGTTCCGGGCCGGGCGATTCTCGCGCCAACCCTGCTAACTGGGGATATCTCCCACGTTCGCCTCATGTCAACTCACTTATCCGGGATTGAAATGGGATTAGTCCCACGTCGCTTTGGCGGCGCAGGCCCGATCGCCGCTTAACGGGGCGAGCCTTAAGCGATGCTGGGGCCATGAGGCCGGCTAGCCATCAATTGCTGCTTTAGGCATCTTGCGGTCTGTCCGCTAACAACATATATTTCTGTCATGACAGAAATTACGAATAAGACCACAACGCTACGCGGCGCAGGTGAGATCGCCGCGGATGACGCGCCGGCCGCGATCGATCGCTTCATCCTGCACTGGGGCGACCTTGGCGGGGCCTGGGGAGTGAACCGCTCCGTGGCGCAGATTCACGCGCTGCTCATCGTTTCCGGCCGGCCGCTGAACGCGGAAGATGTGTCGGCGCGGCTCAGCCTGGCGCGGTCGAACGTGTCGAACTCCCTGAAGGAGCTCGTTGGCTGGGGGCTTGTGAAGCGCGTGCCGATCATGGGCGATCGCCGCGATCATTACGCGGCGGACGGCGACGCCTGGGAGATGGCGGCGAAGATCGTTGCAATCCGTAAGGCGCGGGAGATCGATCCGGCCAAGGAGGTTCTGAAGTCCTGCCTCGACGAGGCGGCGCGCGATCCGGCGACCGACCCGGCCGCCGTCCGCCGCCTGGAGGATATCGCCGAGACGATTGCGCTTCTCGACGGCTGGTACGTGCAGATGAAGGACATGCCGCGCGAAACGGCGACCGGGCTCTTGCGCATGGGCGCGCGGGCGGTGGAGCTGTTGCGGCCGTTCCTGAAGAAAAAGTCGCAGACGGATAATCCGGAGAACTGAAGGAAAGGAGGCCCGAAATGGGCGCCCCGGTAATGATGAATAAGAGCGGCGCGGCGAGGATGAGCGCAGCGGCCAACGATCTGGAGCGTGAGCTGCGCAGTCGCATGAAAACCGCCGATAGCTATGAAAAGCAGGCCGTATCCGCGCCCGCCAATGGCGCGGCGGCGGCGAGCATCGCCTATCTTGCGGCGGCGCCGCTCATTGGCGGCGCGGTGATGCTTGTCGCGCGCCCTTACGAAAACGCCGAAGTCATCCTTTCGCTGATGGCGAGCTATGGCGCGGCGCTGGTCCTGTTCTTCGCGGGCGTGCGCTGGGGCGTGGCGGTGATGCGGCCGGAAGGCCCGACCATGCGCGCCCTCGCCGGCGCCGCCCTGCCGTTCGCTCTAGGCATGCCCTTGCTGGCCGGCTTTGACGCGACGTTGCGCATCGGCGCGTTGATGGCGCTGATGCTGATCCTGCTGATCGACGACCTCGGCGCGACGCGCCGCGGGCATGGCGCGCCGGCCTGGTATCTTGGCGTCCGCGCCCCCCTCACGGCCCTCGTTCAGGTCGCGTTTGTCATCGCCCTCGCTGCGGCGATGCGGTGAGCGCGCGCCGGCGCCCGAAGGCCTCAGCGCCCGGGCGCATCGCGTGGGCCGGCGCATGACAGATTGACGCAGTTACGCGCCGGCGCGCCCGCGCCGGCGCGGCGTGTGCATAATCCCGTCGGTTAAGCGCTTTCGATAAGCTGTTGGTAGGGGGCGTTGCGGCATGCTCAATCGCCCTGGGATGACGTCGGCCTTGATTGACATAAATTCGCGGAAGCTGGCGATCGCGCTGTTCGCCGGCATTGCGGCGCTGGCGGCGCTCAACGCGGCGAGCATTGCGCTGGAGTTCGGCTTCGGCCACGACTACGCGAAAGGCTTCGTGCCGATGTTCCGCCTCAGCATGGAGGGGAATGTCCCGACGGTGTTCTCCACATTGCTGTTGTTCACGCTCGCCTGCGTCCTGTTTCTTGTCGGCGAAGGCGCAAGGGAGCGGGGAGAGGCCGGTATCTGGCGCTGGCGCGCTCTGGCGGTCGTCGCCGCCGCTCTCGCCTTTGACGAAGGCGGCCGCATCCATGAGATTCTCGACGATGAAACGGGCTGGATTGACTGGCTGATAGAGCCAAGCGGCGCGCTCGCCTGGCCATGGGTCATCGCCTATGGCGGGCTGACGCTCATTATGAGCGTGATTTTCCTGCCCTTCTTCCTGTCCTTCCCGACCCGTTACCGGGTGATTTTCGGCGCAGCGTCGGCGCTCTTTGTCGGCGGCGCGCTCGGCTTTGAAATGCTGGAGGCGCTCGCCGACGAAATGGGCCGTTCGGCATTCGTCTACGAGGCGCTGTGCTCCATCGAGGAAGTCATGGAGATGTCGGGCGTTGCGATTGCGCTCGTCGGACTTGCATCGTATGCAGAGGAAACGTTCGGCTGGCGGCGCATCGCCTTTGTCGGCGACAAGGCGGCCTGAGCGGCCGTTCCATCCTGTCGCCTATCATCCGGGCGCCCGAAACATAGTCGACGTCGCCCATGCCGGACTTTCTTTTCTGGTCACTCCTGTTCGTCGCCGGCGCGGCCGCGGGCTGGATCAATGTGCTCGCTGGCGGCGGGTCGCTGCTCACGGTGCCGATCATGTTGTTCGCCGGGCTGCCGGGCCCCGTCGCGAACGGCACCAATCGCATCGCCATTATCGCGCAGAACCTTGTCGCCGTGGCGGGGTTTTTCCGGCGCGGCTTTTCCGACTTTCGCCTCAGCCTGACGCTCGCCGCCTGCGCGTCCGTCGGCGCGTTCTTCGGGGCTGAGGTCGGCGCCGAAATCGACGGCGTCTGGTTCAACAGGCTTGTTGCGGCGATCATCGTCGCGGTGATGATCCTGATGGCGACCGGCGGCGACAAGATCGACGGCGAAGGCGCGCCCGACGGCCGCCCGCGAAATCTGGTTCTTGGCCATATCCTGTTCGTGGGGGCGGGGTTCTGGGGCGGCTTTATTCAGATCGCCGTCGGCTTTGTGATGATGCCGATCCTGCACCGGGTGATGGGTCTCGATCTTGTGCGAGTGAACATGCACAAGGTGTTTGTGGCGCTCGCGTTTTCTTGCGTCGCGCTCGCCGTTTTCGCCGCGAAAGTCGATATCGCCTGGGGGGCGGGCGCGGCGCTTGCCGCCGGCAACGCGGTCGGCGGCTGGCTTGGCGCCAACGCCGCGGTGGACAGGGGCGCCCCCTTCATCCGGAAAGTTCTTTACGCAGCGCTCGTCGCCATGGCGATCAAGCTGATCTTCTTTCCCTGACCCGGGAACGGCCCGCCTCCCGGTCCGGACCGTAGATGTTCTCTTCGCGATCCCCCGGCTGCGCCGCCCAGTAGATGATGAGGAGAACGCCGATCCCGGTCAGGATAAGCAGGAGCCACCAGCCGCTCTTGCCGATATCGTGAAGCCGCCGCACGGCGATCGTCAGGCTGGGGAAGAATGTAAGCAGGGTCGTCAGCGAGTAAAGCGGCGAAAAGCTCGGCTCCGCGAAGACAAGATAGGGGAAGACGATCCGGTCCAGGGAGCCGGTCAGGATCCCCAAGAGGATGAGCCAGACCGTGTACCACCAGTACGCGCCGCGCGAGGACCGCCCGTCGAACGCAAAATAGTTGTCGATCGCAAGGAAAAGCGATGGCCAGAAACCGACCATCCGGTCCGCCGGCGGCGGCCGGCCCATCTCATACGCGTCCGTCATGCGGCAAGCCCCTCCATTCGGTTCGTTGAAAGTCTAGCGGGCGGCCGACCGCGGCCCAATGCCGGTAAGCGACGCATCGCCGTGCGCGAGGCTCGGGTCGGCGCATTTGCAGGCGTCGAGCGGTCGCGAGACGCCTGCTTTGACAGGCGCCTCGGCTGTGAGGCAGAAACCGCCCGACCGCCGCGCCGCGAAGCGCGCCGCCGCCAGCCAGGGAGCCCTCCGCCGATGATCAACCACGAAGTCAAAGCCTATCGCTCCAAGGACAATCTCCCGCGCGAGGAGCAGCTCGCCTGGAAGATCGCCGCCTGCGCGAGCGACAGCGTCGCAGTGGACGCCGAGGCGACGGACATGATCATCAACCGCATCATCGACAATGCGAGCGTCGGGATCGCCTCCCTCAATCGCGGGCCGATCAAGTCGGCGCGGGCGATGGCGAAGGCGCATTTGCGCAATGGCGGGGCGACGCTTTTTGGCGCGCCGGCTGACGTGACCGTGTGCGCCGAATGGGCGGCCTGGGCGAACGGCACAGCGGTGCGCGAGCTTGACTTTCACGATACCTTTCTGGCTGCGGACTATTCCCACCCTGGCGACAACATCCCGCCAATCCTCGCCGTCGCGCAGCAGTGCGGCAAGAATGGCGCAGACCTCATCCGCGGAATCGCGACGGGCTATGAGATCCAGGTCAATCTTGTGAAAGGCATCTGCCTGCACGAGCACAAGATTGACCACATCGCCCATATTGGCCCGTCCGCATCGGCCGGCGTCGGCGCGCTACTCGGTCTGCCGACGGAGATTATTTATCAGTCAGTGCAGCAGGGCCTCCACACGACGGTGTCGACGCGCCAGTCGCGAAAGGGCGAAATTTCCACCTGGAAGGCGTTCGCGCCCGCCTACGCCGGCAAGCTCGCCATTGAGGCCGTCGACCGCTGCATGCGCGGCGAGGGCGCCCCAAGCCCTATTTATGAGGGCGAGGACTCGGTCATATCGTTCATCCTGAACGGACGAACCGCCCGCGACCGCGGCGAAGACCCGTTCGCGCCGACCTATATCGTGCCGCTGCCCGCCGCCGGCGAGGCGAAGCGCGCGATCCTTGAGACGTACACAAAGGAGCACTCCGCCGAGTATCAGTCCCAGGCGCTCATCGATCTCGCCTTCCGGATGGGCCAGAAGATTGACGACTTTGACAAGGTCAAGTCAATTGTTCTGCATACGTCTCACCATACGCATTACGTCATCGGCACCGGCGCCGGCGACCCGCAGAAAATGGACCCGCACGCGAGCCGTGAGACGCTCGATCACTCGATAATGTACATCTTCGCCGTCGCGCTGCAGGACGGCGAATGGCACCATGTGAAGTCCTACGCGCCGGAACGCGCCCAGCGCGAAGACACAGTCCGCCTCTGGCATAAGATCTCGACGATTGAAGATCCGCAATGGACCGAGCGTTACCATGACCCGGACCCGAACAAGAAAGCATTCGGCGCTCGCGTGGTGATCGCCATGGAGGACGGTTCGGTCATTGAGGACGAGCTTGGCGTCGCGAACGCCCACCCCGCCGGCGCGCGGCCTTTCACGCGGCCGGAATACATCAAGAAATTCAAAACGCTGACGGACGATATTCTGGACCCGGCCGAAAGCGCGCGGTTCCTGGAGCTTGTCCAGCGCCTGCCGGACCTCAGCGCTGACGAAGTGCGGGCGCTCAACCCCGTGGCCCCGACCGGCTACCTCGTCGAAAACGAGGCGAAGGGCATTTTTTGATGACGGCGAGGAAGCGCGAGACGGCTCTTTACATTTTCAGAGAGCGAGATGGCGAACCCGGCCTTTTTGATCTCTTTAGAAAGAGCGATCTTCTTCACAAAGAGTATCAATTCGGCAAGGGCGATGGGTATGATAATGCGGAGCAAGTTCTCGATTTGCCTGAGGACGAATTCGAAGATTTTATTGAAGACTGTTTAGAGGAAGAGGCTTAGCATGCTCGCATACTCAATGGTCGGGTCGAACGATTTCGACCGTGCGCGGAAGTTTTACGGCGAGCTTCTCGCCGACATGGGGGCCAAGGAAATGATGGTGCGGCCGGATGGCGGCGCCGTCTTTTTCGGCAATAATGCCGGCGCGCCGATGTTCGCTATCGTCAAGCCCGCCGACGGCGAAGACGCTGTTCCCGGAAACGGGACCATGGTCGCCTTCGCCGCGAAAGGTCCGGAGCAGGTGAAGGCGCTCTATGACAAGGCGATCTCCCTTGGCGCAACCTGCGAAGGCGAGCCGGGCCCGCGTCTCGGCGGTATGGTTTCTTGCGGCTATGTGCGCGATCTCGACGGCAACAAGCTCAACTTCTTCTGCCGGGGAAGCTGATTCAGCGCGTTTTTGGAGGCTGCCATGAAGATGCGCCTGGCGGAATTGAATGTCGGCCGGCTCCTTGCGCCGACGGACGATCCGCGCGTCAAGGAGTTCATGGACGCTCTCGACCTCGTCAACGGCCTCGGGCGCCGCATGCCGGGCTTTGTCTGGATGATGGAGGGCTCAGGCGAGCCGGGGACGGGCAATACGGAGAATTGCCTTGCCGGCGATCCGCAATTCGTCGCCAACCTCACCGTATGGGAGGACGTGCAAAGCCTTGAGCGCTTCGTGTGGGGAACGGTCCACAAGCAATTCTATGAGCGGCGCCGCGCGTGGTTTGAGATTCTTGGCGAAATGCACTTTGTGATGTGGCGGGTCGCGCCCGGCCATCGCCCGAGCCTCGACGAAGCGCTGGCGCGGCTGGACATTCGCAAACGCCTCGGCGATACCGAAGACGCGTTCGGCTGGGACTGGCTGAAGGAGGCGTCGCTCTACAAGGCGCAGCGTTGCGCCGCAGAGTAGGGCGGCTTTCTTCGCCCGCCATTAGCCTAACGCGGCTCAAGCGACGTAAGTCAGGCTTCGCCGGTCATGCAAAACGCGTTCAGCTTGTTGCCGTCGAGATCGCGGAAATAGCCGGCGTAAAACCCGCCGCCGCGGTCGCCCGAGGGGCCCTCGCAGGCGCCGCCGAGTTCCAGGGCTTTCTTATAGATCTTATCAACGGCCGCCGGACTGTCGCAGGCGATCGCCACCATCACGCCGTTGCCGACGGTCGCCGCATTACCGTCATTGGGCTTGATTACGCTGATCGCCGGCTGGCCGGGCCTCGCGTTCCAGGCGATGAAGGTCTCTTCGTCCATCACGCGCTTGGCGCCGAGTTCGCCCAGAAGCGCGTCGTAAAATTCGGCCGACTTTTGAAGGTCGTTGGTGCCGAGGGTGACGTAACCGATCATTTCCCTGTGTTCTCCGACTAAGGCTTGAAAACCCCAAGGATACCATGTCGGCTGGAGGCGCGCGCCCCGATTTGGCAGCGGCGGCGTTATGGGGCATGTACGCGTAAATCAAGGAGGCGAGCCATGCTGTTCACGAGGAATTCCGCCGCGGAGAAGCGCGCGGCCTTCCGCGAGGGCCTTGCTTCCGGAAAGCTGTTGCAGTTTCCGGGGGCCTTCAATCCGCTCTGCGCGCAGATGATCGAGCGCAAAGGCTTCGACGGCGTCTATATCTCCGGGGCGGTGATGGCGGCTGATCTCTGCCTGCCTGACATCGGCATCGCCACCATGACCGAATTCGTTGACCGCGGCCGCCAGATCGCGAACGTCACTGACCTGCCGGCCTTCATCGACATCGACACCGGTTTCGGAGAACCGATGGCGGCGGCCCGCACCATCCGCGCGATGGAGGAGGCGGGGCTGTCCGGTTGCCACATCGAGGATCAGGTGATGCCGAAGCGGTGCGGCCACCTCGACGGCAAGGAGATCGTTCCCACGGAGATTATGATTCAGCGCGTCAAGGCCGCGGCGGAGGCGAAGCGCGACCCGAACTTCGTGCTGATCGCCCGGTCGGATGCGCGGGCGGTCGAGGGCCTCGACGCCTCCATCGACCGGATGAAGGCCTATGTCGACGCAGGCGCGGACATGATCTTTCCTGAAGCGATGAAGTCGCTGCAGGAGTTCGAGGCGGTGCGCGCCGCGCTCGACGTTCCGATCCTCGCCAACATGACCGAGTTCGGAAAAAGTCGCCTGCTGAACAAGAAGGAGCTTGAGGAGCTTGGGTTCAACGTCGTCATCTATCCGGTCACGACGCTTCGTCTGGCCATGGGCGCTTGCGACCGCGGACTCGACGCGATCCTTAAAGACGGCGACCAGAACAACATCCTTGATGACATGCAGCACCGCCGCGATCTCTATGATCTCTTGCGGTACCACGACTACAACAAGTTCGATGAGAGCATTTACAACTTCCAGGTTGGCGATACGCCAACGGACTAGTTGCTCAAGGGAAACTAGCCCTTGAGCGCCGTGGCGCGCCATCGGATGCGGCGCTAGCCCCCGCGCGCCAATTCTAGAAAACGCTTAACCTGTTGTATTGTTTAGTATAAATGGTTTTGTGAAGGAGGGAACGCGTCGCGGGATGGCTTCGCGGCGACGGTGTGCTATTGGGACGCCGCTGCAGCGCGGGACCGCAATTGCGGCGCGCCGGGGGCGCGTCGTCTGGTTGGTCGCCGGCGTATCGGGCTGTTCGCTGGCGTAGATGCGAAAACAGTTATGAGCCGCGAAAGCTAATGGCGCGGTTGCGCCGTCCGGCGCCAAGGGCTGCGTCGAGCGATTTAAGGAGAATGGCGACTGATGTCGGATACGGACGTAAAATACGGGCTTGCGGGCGTCATCGCCGACGACACGGCGGTCTCCAAGGTGATGCCGGAGATCAACTCGCTGACTTATCGCGGCTACAAGGTTCAGGACCTGGCCACCAAGTGCCGGTTCGAAGAGGTCGCATACCTCATCTGGAACGGCGATCTGCCGACGCAAGCCGAACTCGACGCGTTCAACGCGCGCGAGAAGAAAGAGCGAGGCCTTGCGGACGATGTCCTGCGGGTCATGGGGATGCTGAGCAAGCATGCGCACCCGATGGACCGTCTGCGTACGGCGGTGTCGTTTCTGGGGCAGACGGACGACACGACCGACGACTCAACGCCTGCTGGGCTTTATGAAAAGTCCATTCGCATGTTCGCGAAGATCCCTGAGATCGTGGCGGCGGACTATCGTCTTCGCACGGGACAGGCGCCGATAGCCGCGGACCCCGATCTCGATTTCTCGGAGAACTTCTTCAACATGTGCTTTGGCGAGGTGCCGAAGCCCGAAATCGTCAAGTGCTTCGACATTTCAATGACGCTCTATGCGGAGCATTCGTTTAACGCCTCCACCTACACTGCGCGCGCCATCGCTTCGTCGACGTCTGACATTTACTCCGCCGTGGTCGGCGCGATCGGATCGCTGAAAGGCCCGCTCCATGGCGGCGCCAATGAGGCGGTCATGCACATGCTGAACGAGGTCGGCTCGCCCGACAATGCGCGCGCCTGGATGCTTGACGCCCTCGCCACCAAGAAAAAGATCATGGGTTTCGGTCACCGCGTATACCGGTCGGGCGACAGCCGGGTGCCCACCATGACCGACGCCTACGAAAAAATGGTTGACGTCATCGGCAGCGAGGAGGCCGCCTCCTATTGGGAGATGAGCAAGATCCTCAACGAGACCATGGTCGCCGAAAAGGGCATCTACCCAAATCTCGATTTCCCCACCGGCCCGGCCTATCATCTCATGGGCTTTGAAATTACGACTTTCACGCCGATCTTTGTGGTCAGCCGCATCACCGGATGGACGGCGCACGTGATGGAGCAGCTGGCGAACAACAAGCTTGTCCGTCCGCTGTCGAATTATGTGGGCCCGGATCAGCGCGACGTCGTCGCAATCGCCGATCGCGGCTGATGCGCCGCGACCCTCGGCTACACGTTCAATCGCCAGGAATTAAGCGGAAATAGCGATGGCATATGATTGTATCCTGACGGAGACGGACGGCGCGGTTGGCGTCGTGACGCTTAATCGCCCGGACGCGCTCAACGCATTCAACATCAAGCTGATGGACGAGCTTTCCGGGGCGATCGAAAAATATGACGCCGACCCGGAGATCGGCTGCATTGTTGTGACGGGTTCGGAAAAAGCCTTCGCCGCCGGCGCCGACATCAAGGAGATGGCGGAAAAGACCTATATCGACGCTTACATGAACGACTTTATCACCGCCAATTGGGAGGCGACGGGCCGCGCGCGCACGCCGATCATCGCGGCGGTGGCGGGCTACGCTCTCGGCGGCGGGTGCGAATTGGCGCTTATGTGCGACTTTATCATCGCCGGGGACAATGCGAAATTCGGCCAGCCGGAGATCACCATCGGCGCCATGCCCGGCGCCGGCGGCACTCAGCGCCTGGCGCGCTTCGTCGGCAAGTCGAAGGCGATGGAGATGTGCCTTACAGGCCGGATGATGGACGCGGAGGAAGCCGAACGCTGCGGCCTCGTCTCCCGCATCGTGCCCGTCGGCGATCTGCGCGACGAAGCGATCCGCACCGCCAAGCAGATCGCGGACTATTCGCGGCCGATCGTCATGTTGACGAAGGAGTCCGTAGACCGCGCTTATGAGACGACCCTCGCGGAGGGCGTACGGTTCGAGCGGCGCGTGTTCCATTCGGTCTTCGCCTTCGAAGATCAGGCTGAAGGCATGGCCGCCTTTGTCGAAAAGCGCAAACCCTCCTTCAAGAACCGCTAGGTTTGCGCGCGCGCCCGCGGTCGCGGCGGTGAGGATATCGCTTGGATAATCTCGTTCTCGTCTTTGCGCTGATCGGCGTCCTTGGCGTCGGCGCGCAATGGCTCGCCTGGCGATTCAATCTGCCCGCCATTGTCGTAATGGCGATCGCGGGGCTCGTCGCGGGGCCGGTGACAGGCCTGTTGTGGCCGGCTGAGTATGATCCGGCCAGCGCCGCCGCGGCGCCGATGGAGACGGTTTTCGGCGCGTTTTATAAGCCGATTATCGGCGTCGCCGTCGCGGTCATTCTTTTCGAAGGCGGCCTTACCCTCAACTTCGCGGAGATCCGCGGCATCGGCGCCGGCGTGCGCCGGCTGATTTTCCCAGGGGCGTTCGTCGCCTGGGCGCTTGGCGCCGCGGCGGCCCATTTCATTGGCGGGCTGACAATTGACGTGGCGATCCTGTTCGCGGGCGTCATGGTGGTGACAGGGCCGACCGTCATCGCCCCCCTTCTGCGCCAGTCGCGATTGACCGCTCGGCCCGCCGCGCTTCTGAAATGGGAAGGGATCGTCAACGATCCCCTGGGCGCGCTCCTTGCCGTCCTCGCTTACGAAGTGGCGGTGCTCGACTTCGGCGGCGGCCACGCCGGCACGCCCGCGCAGGTAGTCGCCTCGCTTATGCTCGCGGCTGTCCTAGACGCAGGCTTCGGCTTCGTCATGGGCCGCGCGATTGCGGTCGTATTCCGTCGTGGCTGGACGGCGGAATACCTGAAGCCGCCGATCCTCCTCGTGGCTGTGCTTGTGTGTTTCGAAGTCGCCAATCTCCTTCAGGAGGAGGGCGGACTCGTCGCCGTCACCGCCATGGGCGTCACGCTCGCCAATTCAAAGATCGCCAGCATCAACGAGCTGCGCCTCTTCAAGGAGAACGTGGCGGTCCTGCTTGTCTCCGGCGTTTTCATTATACTGACCGCCAACCTGACCTGGGAGACATTCGCCGCGCTCGACGGGCGGGCGTATCTTTTCCTCGCCGCGATGCTTTTCCTCGTTCGGCCCGCCAGCGTTTTCCTCTCCACCATCGGCGCCGGCCTTCCGTGGAAGGAGCGCCTGCTCGTCGGCTGGATCGCGCCGCGCGGGATTGTCGCCGTCGCGGTGACGTCCTTCTTCGGCGCGGCGCTCGCCGCCGGCCTTGCCGCGTCGCTCGACGCAGCGGCGGACCTGGCCGCGCGCGAAGCGCTCGCTGCGTCGCTGGCGTCGGCGGAAAAGATGATCCCGCTCGCTTTCGCCATGGTCTTCGCCACTGTCGTCCTGCACGGCTTCACGATCACGCCCCTGGCGAAGGCGCTTGGCCTCGCCTCCACCGAGCGGCCCGGCATCCTCATCAGCGGCGCGTCGCCCTGGTCGGCGGCGCTTGCGCAAGCGCTGCAGGAAGCGGAGGCGCCGGTCCTCGTCGCGGACGCGAGCTGGCGTCGCCTGCGGCCGGCGCGCCAGGCGGGCGTGCCGACCTATTATGGCGAGCTTCTGTCGGAAGTGACCGAGCACCATCTCGATCTCAACCGGTTCGGCGCGCTGCTCGCGGTCGCCGGCAATGAGGCGCACAACGCGCTCGTGTGCACCGACCTCGCGCCGGAGCTTGGCCGCGCCTCAATTTACCAGCTGAACGCCCGCGGCAAGGACGAGGACGACAAGCGGGCGCTCTCCTACACGCTGCAGGGGATGACGCTCTTGCACTCGGCTGCGCCCCTCGACGACCTCCTGCGGCGGCATTTCGCGGGCTGGACCTTTCAGCAGACCAAGATATCCGAGGAATATGGGCCCGAAGACTATGCGGGCGATATGGCCGAAGGCGCGGAAATCGTCGCCATTATCCGCAAGGGCGCGGTGTTGATCGCGTCGGCGGAGAAGCCGATCAAACCGGCCATTGGCGACCTCGTCATCGCCTATGCGCCGAAGCCCGATCCGGCGCAGAAACGCCAGTCCGACGGGGCGTCATCTGAAGTCTCAACCGACAAGCCGGCTGAAGAGTCCGTTAATGCCGACGCCCCCAAGGCTAAAGCGGCCGGCGGGGGCGGGTGACGCTGTCTCAAGCCCGCGCAAGGTGGTTAAGCCGGCGTTAGCGCTTGCCGCCTAGAAATAGCGCCAAAGGCGGAAGCTCATGCGCGCGTTTCAGGATTTCCACAGCGGCGACGGCCTCATCGCCGATCATCTCGGTTTGCTGTCGGTTCAGCCGGCGCCGGCGCGGCGCGCGCCTGAGTCGGCGCGGTTGGTCGAAACCGACGAACCGTCGCCGCCATTGCCGCCTGCGCCGACGTCTACAACGCGTGAGGCGCTCGGCGCAGCGGCGGCGTCGGTTCTCGCCGCGTCTCATCGCCTGCGCACGCCGCTGAACGCCATCGTCGGGTTCGCAACCATGTTGCGCGACGCCGACGCCTATAATCTCGAAGCCGACAAGCGGGCCGAATACGCACGCTATATTCTTCAGTCTGCGGACTCTCTGCTGCGGCAAATCGGCGTCATGAACGAAACCGCGAGCATTGACTCAGGCGCATGCGAGGCCGCCTGCGCCGCAGTCGACGTAGTGGCGCTGGCGCGAGATGCGCTTTCCAAGTCATCGACCGAGGCGGAGGGCGCCAGGGTCAGGATTGACGACAGGACTGCGGTCGCGTCCGCGGAGGCGCAGGGCGACGCGACAATGGCGACCCAGGCGTTCGAGCACCTCCTGCGCGCCGCGATCGACCGCTCGCCCGAAGGCGCTGCGGTGCTGTTGAGAGTGGATGCGGCTGATGCCGGCGGCGCCGTCTTCTCCGTCCGCGACTACGGTCCCGGACTAAATGAAGACGCGATCAAGGCGGCGGCCCGCGTGCTCGCCGATCCGCGGCAGGGTCTGGGGCGCGCTTTGCGTGGGCCGGGCGGCGGCGCGGCCGGAGCGATCGCCATGGCGCGGCGGCTGATCGAGGCGCAAGGAGGCGCGCTCGTCGTGAAGAGCCGCGAAGGCAGGGGCCTCCTGGCGCAGGTGGAATTGCCGCCCGCCGCGGAAGTCGAAGCGTAACACGGATAGGCATGGAAAGATGAGCACGAGCAAGCTTGCGAGGACCGATGCGCCGGCTGAGAAACCGGCCCGGAAACGCCCGCCTGAGATAGGCCGCGTCGTGTCGGTGAACGGCGCGCATGCGCTGATCGCGCTTGAGCCCTCCGCGGCGAATGCGCCGCGCGAGGAGCGTCCGCACATGGGCGCGATCATGTCGATTGATGCGGGCGAACACATCGTCCTCGGACTGACTTCCGCCATGACGGCGGGGCCAGACGGCGCAACGCCTCTTGTGGAGCTTGAGCTTGTCGGCGAATTCACGAAGCCGACCGCTAATGCGCCGGGTCGCTTTCGCCGCGGCGTCTCTTCGTTTCCGGCGCTCGGAGACACGGCGCATCTTGCCTCGGTGGATGAGCTCTCCGCCCTTTTCATGGCGAATGGCGGGGCGAGCGTGCGGGTCGGCGTCGTAAAGCAGGAAGACTCCATTCCGGCGTCGGTGAGCGTCAACGAGCTTTTCTCCCGACACTGCGCAATTCTCGGCACGACGGGCGCCGGCAAGTCCTGCGCCGTCACGCTTATGCTGTCATCTGTACTCAGACGATATGCTCATGGACATGTGGTGATCGTCGACGTCCATAATGAATACGCGAATTGTTTCGGCGACAAGGCGATCGTATTTGATTCCTCGAATCTGACGCTGCCCTTCTGGATGCTGACATTCGAGGAATTCACCGAGATACTCTATCCCGGCCGGCGCGACTGCGAGGAGGAGATCGAAATCCTTCTCGAGATCATTCCAAGCGCCCGCAAGATGAATGTCGGCGGCGCGGCCGCGGCGGGATCGATCCTCGCAGATCGGCGCGGCGACCCGAACGCCATCAATGTGGACACGCCGATTCCCTATCGCGTTTCAGACCTCCTGACGTTGATCGACCGGACGCTGGGCGGCCTCGACAACACCCGCGCCACCGCGCCCTACAAGCGGCTGCGCGCCCGCCTGAAGCAGATCAGCACCGACGCGCGCTATTCGTTCATGTTCGGCGGCCTGACGGTGCAGGATACGATGGCCGAACTGCTGGGACAGCTCTTCCGAATTCCGGTCGAAGACGCGCCGGTCAGCGTTCTGGAGCTTGGCGGGTTGCCGTCGGAAGTCTCTCAGGTTGTGGTCTCCGTCATTGCGCGGATCGCTTTCGAGTTCGGTATGTGGAGCGAAGGCGCAGCGCCCATCGCCCTCGTCGTGGAGGATGCGCACCGCTTCGCGCCGATCGATCCCGACATGGGCTTTGCGCCAACGCGCCGCGCGCTCGTCCGTATCGCGAAGGAAGGCCGCAAGACCGGCGTGTCGCTCTGGATCGTGTCGCAGCGGCCGACGGAGCTCGACCCCATGGTGCTGTCCCAGTGCAATACGATCTTCGCTATGCGGCTGGCGAATCAGGCCGACCAGGAAGCGTTGAAAGCGGCGATCCCTGACGCGGCGATGAGCCTCATGTCCTGCCTGCCCTCCCTCGGGCTTGGCGAGGCGGTGGCCGTCGGCGAAAGCCTGCCCTTGCCGACGCGCATCCGCTTCGACGCCGTCCCGCGCACCCATGTGCCGCGCAGCCTGACGGCCAACTTCACCGACGCCTGGTCGATCGAGATAACCGACGGGGCGTTCCTGCAGCGGATCGTCGACCAGTGGCGCGCGCAGCGGCGCCTGGCGCCGCCCGCCTGAACGACGCCGCCCGCCTGAACGCAGTCGCCCCGGGGACCAAACGCTTAACATTCGGGCCCGCTTGCGCCATCGTCTCCCGAAATTCCTTTGGGAGGCCATTCCATGATCCGTATTGCGCTCGCCGCCTTCGCCGCGGCTCCTGCGTTCGTGTCCGCAGCATTCGCCGAAACCGAATCCGGCGACGCCGCGTCGCCGGCGCCGCTGACCATTCTCGTGCACGGCGGGGCCGGTGCCATGGCGCGGGGCAAATACACGGCCGACGAAGAAGCGGCCTTCAAGGCGGAGCTGACGCGGGCGCTCGAAGCCGGCTACGCCGTGCTTGAGGGCGGCGGCGCGGCGCTCGACGCCGTCACGGCGGCGGTCGTCCTTTTGGAGGATTCGCCGCTCTTCAATGCCGGCAAGGGCGCCGTCTTCACGCGGGAGGGAAAAAACGAGCTCGACGCCTCAATCATGGACGGCGACACGCTGAATGCAGGCGCCGTCGCAGGCGTCACGCGCGTCAAGAACCCGGTGAAGCTCGCGCGCGCGGTCATGGAGAAATCCGAACACGTCATGTTGATCGGCGACGGCGCGCAGAGATTCGCGGAGGAGCAGGAGCTCGAATTCGTTTCCCCGAAATATTTCCGAACCGAGAAACGCTGGGACGCCTATCGGGCCCGGCTGGAGGCGGAGAAGGCGGCCGAGAAAGAAGCGGATAAAGCCGAGCGACAGGGCCGGCTTGCGCCGCAATACAGTCCGCCGCATGCTGAGAAATACGGCACCGTCGGCGCCGTCGCGCTCGACGCTGAAGGCGACCTTGCTGCGGCCACGTCCACGGGCGGCATGATGATGAAACGCTACGGACGCGTCGGCGATGTGCCTATTATCGGCGCGGGGGTCTATGCAAATGATGCGTCGTGCGCCGTTTCCTCCACCGGCTGGGGCGAGTACTTCATCAGGCTGTCGGTCGCCCGCGAGATCTGCGCCCAGGTTGAGTATCAGGGCAAGACCGTCGCCGCGGCGGCGGACGACGTCATCCATAACCGCCTGGAAAACCTTGGCGGCGATGGCGGCGTCATCGTAGTCGGCCCTGATGGCGCGCACGCGATGACGTTTAACTCCAAGGGCATGTTCCGTGGGGTGATGACCGCCGGTGCCGCGCCTGAGGTCGCGATCTACGGAGAGTGATCCTCGGCGGCGTCGCTTAGAAAAGTCGGCTCAACAATCGCGTTTGATGAGCGCTCGTAGGCGCGGCCGACGCGCAGAACCTTCGCGTCTTCCCATGCCGTTCCAATGGTAAGAAGGCCGAGCGGCAGGCCGTCGGTCGCGCCCATGGGAACCGACAGGAGCGGATAGCCTGCGATCGCGCCGAGCCAGCCGGCGCCGACGCGCGCGCGATCCTCGTCGTCCTTGTCCGCGCCCTCGTCCGCATCGCTTTTTTGCGTGACGGCGTCCGCCGGGTCCGGGAGGCGTTCCGCCGGCCGGCGGTCCGGCATTATCAGCACTTCGACATCATACTCCGCAAGCAGACGGTCGACGCCATTCGGCCCCGCCGCAGCCTTGAGCGCGGCCTTGAGGTCGAGATACGCCGGATCGTCGAGGGACAGGGCCTGCGCCGCATCGAGAAAGATTGACTGGTCAAAGAGCGGCATTTCCGCGTCGGCATTCGCGTCGTTGAACGCGATGAGCGCGTCGAGCGAGCGCGCTTTGACCCCCGGCGAAGCGGTTTCGAGATACGCGTCCACCCCTGCCTTGAACTCCGCGAGCAGCAGTTTCAGCGGCCCGCCGTCGAAGACAGGATCGGGCTCGAAGTCTTCTATGTCCACAAGAATCGCCCCTTCCGCCACAAGCGCATCAAGCGCTTTTTCGAAAACTGCGGAGATCGCCGGATCGTCGCCTTCCGCCCAGCGGAAGACGCCGATCCGCATGCCGTCGATTCCGGCCTCGATATCGACGAGATAGTCCGTCTTGCGATCTTCCGCCGCCGCGGTCGCCGGGTCGGCGGGATCGGTTCCCGCCAGGACATTGAGCATCGTCGCCGCATCGCGGACGCTGCGCGTCATCGGCCCGGCCGTATCCTGCGATTGCGAGATCGGAACGATGCGGGCGCGCGACACAAGCCCGACGGTAGGTTTAAAGCCGACGACGCCGTTCATCGCGGCGGGGCAGGCGATGGAGCCATTCGTCTCCGTGCCGATTGCCAGAGGCGCAAGCATCGCCGCGACCGCGGCGCCGGAGCCTGATGAGGAACCGCAGGGGCCATGCGCAGTGTGGTGAGGGTTCAGCGTCTGGCCGCCGACGCCGCTCCAGCCGGAGATTGAGTCGTAGGAGCGAAAGTTCGCCCATTCAGAGAGGTTCGTCTTGCCAAGGATGATCGCGCCTTCCGCCCTGAGGCGCGCGACGATCGGCGCATCTCGGCCCGTCATGTTGTCTGCAAGGGCGAGGGAGCCCGCCGTCGTCGGCAGCTCGCGGGTTTCGATATTATCCTTCACCAACACCGGCAATCCGTGCAGCCCGCCGAGAGGCTCGCCCGCGGCGCGGGCCGCGTCGCGCCTGCGCGCCTCCTCAAGCGCATCAGGGTTGAGCGAGATGACGCTCCTGATGGCGGGCCCGGAGCGATCGATCGCCTCGATCCTGGCGAGATAGGCGGCGACGGCCGCCTCGCTGGTGATCTCTCCGGCCGCAAGGCGCGCCTGTAACTCCTCTGCGGTCTTCGCCGGCGGCGCAGGGAGCCCCATGGGCTCGGTGCTTGGCGCATCCGAAGTTTCGCTCGGCGCATCCGGCGGCGTTTCTGGCGGCGCATCCTGGGCGCAGGCGACAAGCGCGACCGAGCCGAACGCGGCGGCGACTAATTTTCGAAGGCCCATGGCCTGCCCCCTAATCAGATATTTTGATTGGCTTTTTTACCGGACCATTCGCGTTTCCGAAACCCGCTCCGGGCTATCGGCCGCCCATCACGATTGCGCGCTTCACGCGTTTGCGGGTGGCGGGCTGCGGCGCAGGCGACAATATCGATGACGGTGAGAATGGGAGGCCACGTGGCGCTCAAGAAACGCAGCGAAACGGGCGCGCGCGTCCTTGCGGGGGCGCTCGCGTGTCTGCTTGCCGGCCTGGCGCAGACGGCTATGGCCGGATCGCTGGAAGAAGCGTCCTCGGCGATTATCGTCGGGGAATGGACGCCGCCGAAAATGGACGCCGCGATTACGATTGCGCCGTGTGCGGAGGGCGTGTGCGCAACGCTCACCCGGCACGCCTATGGCGACCTCGCCGAGCGCGATGAGTTGAACCCCGATCCGGCCTTGCGCGAGCGTTCGCTAATTGGCGCGACGATCCTGAAGGGGCTGCGCCCAGCGTCTGCGAACAAGTGGCGCGGCGGCGCGCTCTACGATCCCCGCACCGGCAAGACCTACGCGTCGAAGATGAAGCTCCTGGACCCGAACCATTTGAAGATAACGGCTTGCGTCGGACCGGGACTGTGCAAGGGATATGTTTGGACCCGCATTGCGCCGGGCGATCCCCTGAAACCCTCGCCAGAGCTTATCGCCATGGCGGACGGCGGCGCGTCGCTTCTCGCCGGCCGGTGATGCAACCGAAGCGAGGCGGCAAGACGCCCGGCGAGCGGAAGCGCCGCGTTTGCGCGCGGACGACGTCAACATTCGCATAAGAAAAGCCGACTGCGCGGCGGGCGCGCAGTCGGCTTATAAGTCCGTAGCCGTCCGGTTTAGTTGACGGCCGTAAACAGGCCTTCTTTCTCGGCTTCCGCCCAGATTTCGGTCCATGAACGCGTCGCCAAGCCGACGTGCTTGGTCGCTTTTGCGGCCTCGAGATTGTCGAGCATGCCTTCGCCCTCGACGACGATAAGCCCGACCATGCCGGCCGCCTGGTGCGGCGTGCAGTTGTAGCCATAGACGCCCGGCTTAGTCAGCGTCAGTTCAAAGTCCTTGTTCGCCTGGCTTCGCCACGCCTCCGCGCCTTCCGGGATCATCCCCTTCGACGACGCAGTGTTGTGGCCCGGGTCAGTGGACGTGAACTTTATGGTGTCGCCAGGCGCAACTTTCAAAATGCGCGGCACAAAGACCATCCGCTGGCGCGGATTGTCCGGGTTCACGTTCAGCATCTTCACTTCATGAACCGTAGCCTCTTGGGCCGACGCGACGCCCGTCAGCGCCGCGGCCGCAGCCGCAAGAACGACAAGTCGCCTGGTGATGAAATCTCTCATGCGTTTCTCCTAAAGACCCGTTCTTCTAACTATCCGCCATTTGAGTCGGTTATCGACGTTCGACGCCTCGACAAGCAAGGCCCGCCGCGCGCCTCATTAGCCGATCTTCGACCGCCGTGAATGCGTGGCGCGATGACCCCGCGCCTTCCCACATCGACACGCGACATAATAACTATCAAATAGGAAGGCAAGTTGTTCAAAATGTGATGGAAAACTGGATCGCGCCAAGCCGGACCAAATGCCGCGCCGCGTATCTAATTGGTCGCCTCAAACTAGCGTCGTGGCGGCGGAATTCGCCACACCAGCCGGCCCTTGATTCGCGATGCGTCGATGCGCCCGAGCCGCTCCGAGGGCGTCGATCGCGGGTCAAGACCCGCAAGCCGCACGAGACGGCCGCTGACCTCTGTCACCATCTTTACGATGGCGCCGAACTCAGGGTGGTCAGCGAGGACCACGTCGCCCGCCGCCAATCTCGTGGATCGCACGAATACGCCATACCCGCCCGGCGCCAATAGCGGGCGCATGCTGTCGCCTCTGATGCGCGCAAGGCGCACGCCAAATGGCATCAGCCGAGGACCGGCACGACAATTTCGAGGTTTGGCGGGTAAGGAGCGGGGTGGCGTTCAATCTTCTTGCCCTTGGTGGTCCAGAAGAGCTCTGCGAACTGATTCACGAGGTCAACGAGCGCAAGCGCGTCGTCGCGGTGCACTTCCTGTTTGCAGGCGCTGGCCTTTTGCATGATCGAATGCACGAGCGCATGGACCTCGGGGTGCTTTTCGATCAGCGGCGCCTTGAAATAATCGCCCCAGATGACGCGGATCTCGTGCTTCACTTTTTCCGCTTCGGTCTCCTTCTGAAAGGCGCAGCGGGCGAGCAGGTTGGCGAGGGAAACCGGGTCCGCGTCCGTCTTCGCGCCGGCTTCGTGCATGATGTCCATAATGCGCGCGACCGACACCGCCGCGACGAGCGCAGGCCCGGGATCATAAACGCCGCAGGGGATATCGCAGTGGGCCTCAGCGGCCGTCGCATGGCCAAGTTGATCGAGCTTCCTGGCTATCGAATAGAACATTCGCCTTAATTCCTTCGTCGGTTTCCTTCATCGGTCGTCCGCGAAATCGGTCGTCCGCGAAATGGATTTTTCGTCAACAGACTCGAGGCCGCGACCCGCGCTTACCTGCGTGATACGCCTTCGCGTCGCCGCTAGATGGACGCCTGGCAGATCGCCCCGCGCCGCCGCCTGACAGTCGTATTATCTCTCGATAGCAAGGCAAAAGATAGGGGACCCGCGCCGCCCGGGCGGCGGCGGATTTCCTCGTGAGCCCGTCCGCTTGCGGATCGACGTCTGCGGCGACGTGGAGCGTCGCCAGCCACGGCCCCAGCCTGCCAATCTCAGGCGTAGCCGGCGCTGTGGAATGACGATGCCGGCAGCGGCCGTTTCGGCGCGGAAATCTCGATTGGCGGCGGCGTGATCGCCACATGGGCCGCCTTGAAAAGGGCGCCGACCTGCAGCGCCGCGCGCTTCGCATCGTCTTCGCCATACCCGCCCATCAGCCATGCGAGATGCGCATCCGCAAGATCGTCGTCCTCGCGTTGAGCGGCGGACAGAAGCGCGACGACGCTAAGTTCGTCGGCGGTCACATAGCCGCACCCAGGGCAAGCGATTCCGAGCTTGCGCCGACCGTCATGGCCAAGCGCCCGCGTCAGCGACGCGATCGCTCTGACCGCCGGCCGCCCGTACGCGGACATGATGTTCTCAAAGCCATGGATCAGCGTCGGACAGTCCGCGTGGTTCATCGCCGCCGCGCGGAACGCCCAAATTGCGTGGCCGCCGCCGATGCCGAGATCGTTGAGCGTCAAGGCGCCGTCGGTCTGTGTCATGCGTCTTCCCCCTTGGGTGCTGCGTTATGCCTGCTGCGTCGAGGGGATCATGGCGCCATCCGTTTACATCTGCAACTTATTCGCACTTGCATTATCATTTGAGGCGCGGTAGACACCTCCACGCTGCGTTACGAACTTAAGAGCGGGCGGGCTCCCTCCCTTTTCCGTCCGCTCTTTTTTCGTCTCCGGGTCGGATTTTCGGCTGAAGTTTCGCTTGAAGAGGGCCGGCGAAGGTGAGTGGAACGACCGACGCGGCGATCGCCAAAATCGTAAGCTTCCAAGACGTTTGCTTGGTTCGTCACTGGACGGATGAGCTGTTCTCGCTGCGCCTGACGCGGCCGGAGGGGCTCCGGTTCAGGTCCGGCGAGCACGTCATGATTGGGGTCATGGACAGCGACAGGCCGTTGATGCGGCCATATTCGATTGTGAGTCCGGCCTGGGATGACGAGCTAGAGTTCTTTGCGCGTTGCGCTGAAGACTGCGTGCTGGGCGGCCGTTTGCGGCGGCTTGGCCAAGGCGATCAGGCGCTGGTGGCGCGGAAGTCCTCCGGCGCCCTGTTGCTGGACGCATTGAAGCCCGGCCGTCGGTTGTTTCTGTTTTCATCGGGCGCCGGTCTTGCGCCCTTCGCAAGCGTGCTGCGCGATCCCGAAACCTATGAAAGGTTCGAGTGCGTCGTGGTGACGCAATCCTGTCGCGCAGCGCGCGATCTCGACTGGGGCAGGGCGCTTATCGATCAGCTTTCGGACGACCCTGTGGTTGGCGACAGGGCGCCGGCGAAAACGCACTATTACGCGAGCGTCACTCGCGAGCCCTATCCAGTGCGCGGTCGGATCACGGAGCTCATCGCGTCAGAGAGAATGTTCGACGATCTTCGCCTGCCCGGGTTCGACGCGCACCATGATCGGGCGATGATTTGCGGGGCGCCGGCAATGGTCGCCGACGTCAAGGCGTTGCTGGAAGGCGCCGGTTTTTCACACGGGTCTGAAGACTCGCCCGGCGACTATGCGACGGAAAGAACGTTCGGCGAAAGACGGAAGGGCGAAGGCGGCGGCGACGTCATCAGGGTCGGATGCGCGCACGCGTCCCATGCGCGTCATTCGGGCTGAAGCAATCGGCTCGCGCTATTGCCTCGGGTTAGCGGAACGACAGTACGCCTTTCGGTCCGTCAATCGTCACCAGGGCGCGGGCGTCTCCGGTCTCCGTCTTCGCGACCGTCATGGCGACGTTGAGCGCATCCATGACCGCCTGCGTTTTCTCCGGCTCCGGATGCTCGAGACCGAATGCTGAGATATGGCCCAGTAGCGGCCAGTCGGCGATCGCCGGCGCGCGAACGACCCATTCGATCGCCCACGGAATGACCGGCGCGTTGACGATCCCGTCTGGCCCGCCGATTTTGTATTCATAACCATTGCGCGCCACGTGCTGGGTCATAATAAGGGCGTGTCCGGCCTTTTCGGCGTGGGCGGCGTAGCCGTCGAAATCGCTGACGCCGACGTACCAGGAGAGCACCCGCGGCGCGTCAAGACGGGCCGCCGCTTCTGTCACGGGATCGAGCGGCTCTGAGGCGTCGGCCGCCGGACCGATGATCTCGAGAAACGCCTTTGTTCCCACACGGCCGACCGCGCGTCGTTGCGCGCCGATTCGGTCAAGCTCAAGCGGGCGGACGCCGGTCGCCGCTTCGATCATTGCGACCGCCGCGTCAAAATCCGGGACGCCGAGCCCGATGTGGTCAATCGGCAGACCGTTTTCGACGATGATGAGGGGGTGCATTGGCTTTGATCCCTGGTCGATCTCGCCAGCGCCTGCGGTTTCCAGTTCCAGTGTTCCGCCGGCAAATGCAGGCGGCGCAATGGCGACCATGGAAGACGCGAAAAGCGCAGAGGCGGCGACGACGAAGATTTTCATTGGCTTGCGTCTTTTGCACGGCTTTGGGCGTAAGCGGACCGCCCTGCAGACAGCTAAGCCCTAAGCCGCACCCTGCTCGGCGGCGGTCGCGGTCTCGATCCTCATGGCCGTGCGCGCTGACGCCACTGCGGCGGTTAGGAGGCGCTCATTCCGGACGCGGCCATAGCTTGGCCCGCCGGGACCATTCATCGCCTCAAGAAGAACGCACAACCGCGCCTCGTCCGGCGAAATGGCGCATCCCGAACCCGGCAAAAGGGGCTTTTCCCGCACAATTTCCGCGCAGGTGAAGAGACCGTCGAACACGGGCGCAAGGAGGCCCTGGCCGCGTTCGTTCAGCATTCTGAAGAGCGCGCGCTGCGCTGGCGCGCCTTCCGCGCGGGCCTTCGTCCACACGCGCACGGCCTGACAAATCAGAATGACGGTCGACAGCTCGCTCGGCGCCGCGGCCGCTGATGACTGAGTGGGGGCGAAGGGCGCAGTCATGCCGCGGCTTCCGTCTGCGCGCCGGCGAAGCGCGGGAAAATGCGGCCGGTGCGCGCCGCATAGCGGTCATAGGCGTCTCCGAAGCGATCCCGCATCATCTTTTCTTCCTGGGGCGTACGGATGAGATACATTGCGAGGAACGCCGGCAGCACGCCGACGCCGGCGATCCAGTTATGGATGAGGAGTGGCTGGGCGATCGCAGCGATCCAGATCGCCGCATACATCGGATGGCGCATTTTTGAATAGACTCCGCGCGTCACCAGCCCATGATCCTCGCGGACTTCAAGCGACACGCTCCAGTTCTTGCCGAGGTCGGCGTGGCTTCGCCAGAAAAGCCAGAGGAAAGGTGCCTGCAGCGCTGCGCCGGCAATGCTCGCCCAAACCGGCAGACTGTAATCTGCGAAGGAGAAAACGCCGGTCGCCAGATGTAGCACCGGCAATATGCCCCCGGCGAGAAACATCGCCGCCAGCAGAAGTTTTTCCGACAGGTTCTTACGGTCGTCGACGATCACATTTTGGCGTGTGGATTTGGCGTAAGGTCCCCTGATGACTCCGACCAGAATGCTCGCCGCCAGCCAGACAAGGGGACCCCAGCCGAGCGTCTCCCATCGCAAGACCGCGCCGACAACAAGCGCAAAGTAAATCAGCGTAGAGATAATCTGAAACGCCCACGCGCCGCCGCGCGCTTTTCCGGCGCCATCGCCTTCAGTTCCGGCTTTGGCCTGTTCGGCTTTCGCGGGTCCGCTCGGGTCGCTCGCCATTACGAACTCCATCTGCACGCCAAACGGCGCTGAAGATCGTCGATTTCAGTCTTTTAGCGCAATTGAGAACAATTTGCAAATCGATTCGACGCCGCGTTCACCACAGCGAGCCGCGAAGGACGCGCAATGGGTCCGCGCCAAAAAGGAAAGGGTGCAGGTGCAGGAGGCCTATCCATGCGGTTAGCCCGAGCGCTGCGCCCGCGATGGCGTTGCGGTCGATGCCGCCCTTGCCGGCGGCAAGGCGCGCCCATTCCGCGTCGCCTAGCCGCCGCTTTGCCCGCCGTTCGACGCCTCTGACGCCGACAATGCCGAACGCGGCCGATCCGGCGAACAGGACAAGCGTCGGCCATTCGCCGTTTGCCGGCGTATGAGCGAGGCCCCACAAACTCAGACCCCAGATAATTGGATGCCGCACCCAACCGATGACGCCGGGACGCGCGGCGTCAAAGCCCGTTTTTCGAAAGGTGACCGAAAGCGGATTAGGCGAGGCGGCGCCCGCGCCCAAAAGGACAAAGCCGATAAGGCTCGCCACGGCGGCGAACGCATACGCGCCGCCTGGCGGCGCCCAAAGAACGGTGCGATCGGCGCGCAGGACGGCGACAATCACCCAGGCCAGCAGAAGCAGCGAAAGCGCCGAGTAAACCGCCAGATAACCGCGTTCGCCGACGCGGCTGATAAGGCTCGGCTTAATCGCCGTTCGCGCCACCGCCACGTGCGCCGCGACGAAAACGCCCATGGCGAGGACCGCTTCCATGATAGGTGGCCTCCGGTTCTAGGGGTCGATTTTCCGTCTTTTGGTCACACATTAACACCGACCGGCTGCGCCCCCTCGTGAGAAATGGCGGCCTTCGCTCACAGATCAATCGCGCGTCTTCGGCGGCGACGGTCGCGTCAGGATGAAGGCTGCGCAGCACAAGAGGACGAGCGCCTGAACGCCGAGGAGGATCGGCCGCGCGCCCATGATCGCCGATAGGACCAGAACGCCGCCCATCGAAAGCGTTCCGACAAGTTTTGCGCGGGGGCTGATCGCGCCGTTGGCGCGCCAGTCCTGGATCAAGGGGCCGAAGGTCGGGTGCCCAATCAACCAGTCGCGCCAACGATCAGACGAACGGGAAAACGCGAAAGCGGCGAGAAGAATGAATGGCGTCGTCGGCAAAAGTGGCATCGCCGCGCCAATTGCCCCGAGCCCCAGAGCGCAAAACCCGACCGCCAGCCAGGCCGCCCGGCGGGGGGTCACGTCTTTGCCTCGCGGCTGTCCGCTTCTTCCATTTCATCCGCAAGAGACCATCGGCGTCCGCCGTCGCGGCCACTGAGGTACTTCGATTATTTGTTAATAGGATGATTGCTCCGCCGCCGGTTCGCGAAGCCGCGCCTGCAGGGGCGGCAGCTCGCGTGTGGTGTAAGCGGCGATCGTTTCGCGCGCTTTGGCGACCGCGTCGTCGAACGTCATGTCGCCGGCCTGAACATTCTCCGCATAGGTCATCAGCGGCATGTAAAGGCCTTCGGTCTCGCCCTTTATCTTGATGGCGAACGCGGACCCGGGCGTCTCAAACTCGGTCCAGATGCCGCGCACCGCCGCCCAATAGTCCTTCGTCGCGGACCAGTAGGACGTCGCAACGTCCGACTCAAACCCGTCGAATTTGTCGTACGTGTTGATGCCGACTTCTCGAACGAGCGCGCGCGGGGTTCCATCGAGCGCGACTTTCAAGTTCATCTGTTCATGGGCCCAGCCGTCAGGCGTAATCGCGTGCACATTGACGGCGTCGACGGCATGGTAATCGTCGCGGGTGGTCATGTCGCGGCGCGGCAGCGGGCGCCACTCCGCGGGCGGCGTCCATTGCGACACGCCGCCGCCATGGGACCAGACGCCAAGCGCGCCGTATCGCGGACTGTCGTCCACCTGGTAGACCGTCTGCGACCATTTCCCCTGCGCCGCCTCGCGGTCCACAGGCCGCATTTCCCAGGCGTTGCCGCCGATGAACGTCAGCACTTCCGACGGCTCATAGCGCCAGTCCTGACGCCAGTGCTTGATCGGGAATTTCTCCTCGCCGCCGACCACCAGAATATGCTGAAGGCTGATGAAGTCCTCGCGGTCCTCGACCACGAGAACGACTTCATGGGCGCCTGAGAGGTAGGGCTCCTTCGGCTCATAGCCGTCGGTGAAGGCCACTGTTTCCTGGAACTCAAACCGCACCTTGTAGTTGCCGGCCATGTCGAGGATCGCGCGCCGGTCGGCGTCGAATTTCGACTGCGCCGTCGCCGCGGAGGCGGCGCGCCCTTGTGCGTCCGCCCGCTGCGCGGCGTCGCCGCTCGCGCAGCCGGCGATCAGTAACGTCGAAGCGACAAGGAGAAAAAGGGCGTTGGTGTTCATGTCGAAGCATTCCCTGGAAGTGAATTGTCGCACCCGGTGATATTGCGAGCGATTACCAGTTGCAAGCGGTTTTGGCCGGTGTTATCGCTCATAATAGTGCGAGTCATTTGCATATTGTCGCCGCGCCTGGAGGGGATTCCATGTTCACGAAAGCCACCATCGATACGAACAGCTCACTAAATCATCGCCTTACTCTGATGAGAAACCGACGCCGTACTCTCATTAGCGGGGCCGCGCTTTCTTTCATTATAGTGTCCGGCGCCTTGACGTCCGCCGCAATGGCTCAGGACGCCGCGGACGAGCAGGCGGAAGAAGACGGCCGGATCGTTCTCGCCGCCCAGCTTGACGAAATCACTGTCTATGCGACCCGCAACCCGTTGCCGGCGTTCGATTATCCGGGCGCTGTCAGCGTGATCGATCGCGAGATCATCGACGATTTCAACCCGTCCTCCATTTTCGACATTTTCGATGCGGTGCCAGGCGCGCAGATCAATGGCGGTCCGCGGCGCAGCGGCCAGGTGCCGGCGATTCGCGGCGTCGGCGGCGCAGGCGTGCTGGTCCTGTTCGACGGCGCGCGGCAGAGTTTTCTTTCCGGCCATGACGGGCGTTTCTTTATCGATCCTGACCTCGTGCAGGCGGTCGAGGTCGTGCGCGGGCCGACATCGGCGCTTTATGGCTCCGGCGCGCTCGGCGGCACGATCGCGCTACGGACGATTACGGCGGCGGATTTTCTGGAGGAGGGGGAGACCGCAGGCGTAAAGGCGCTCGGCGGGTATCAGAGCGTCAACAACGAGTTTCGCCTGTCGGGCACCGGCGTCTGGCGGTCCGAAGACAATGTGACGGACATCGTCGCCAATTTCACGCGGCGCGATTCCGGCGATATCGACCTTGGCAGCGGCGATACATTGCCTGCGGACGATCAAATCATGTCGTCGCTGCTCAAGGCGACGGTTCGGCCGTCCGACGATTTGACGCTATCGCTTTCCTGGATGCGGTTTGGCGGCGACAGCCAGGACCCCAATAACCCGCAGGGGGCAAACCTCGCGAGCGCCGCGAACGGACTCGTCAATCGCGACATTGACAGCAACACCATTCAGGGCGGCCTCAATTATAATCCGGCCAACAACCTGATCGACTTCAATTTCACCGGGTATTACACGCGCAACGAAGTCGGCGAGGACGAGGTGCAGTCGACGCGTTTCGTGTCGAGGGAAGTCAGGACCTTCGGCTTCGTCGCGGACAACAGATCGCGGTTCTCGCTCGGCGACGCCGGCGATCTGACGCTGACTTACGGCGGCGAATTCTATGAAGACGAGCAGGTGGGCGTTGACACCAACACCGTCGATGGCACCCGCGGCGGCGTGCCGGACGCCACGGGGCGCTTTTACGGCGCATTCGCCCAGGCCGAACTCGCCCTCAACCAGCCGCTCGGCGCGCCGGGCGTCCTCACATTCATCCCCGGCGTGCGCTGGGACCGTTTTGAGAATGACGCCGTCGGCGAGGCGTCGACCGACGACAGCGCCGTCTCGCCCAAGATCGGCGTTTCCTACAAACCGGTGGAAGAGTTGATTTTCTTCGGCAACTGGGCCGAATCCTTCCGCGCGCCGTCCTTCAACGAGCTTTACGCGGACGGGGTCCACTTCCAGATTCCGAATCTCTCTGTTCCCGGACCGTTTGGTCCGTTCGGGCCGCCTGCCTTCGTCGCCAACTTCTTTGTTCCCAATCCCAGCCTCCAGCCGGAAGAGTCTCAAACATGGGAGGTTGGCGCCGGCGTCGACTTTAACGATGTCCTGTTTGCCGGCGACAGCTTCATCGCCAAGGGCTCCTACTATAATTCGGACGTCGACAATCTGATCAATCTCGACGTCCAGATCCCGTTCACCTGCTTCCTTACGCCTGGGCAGTTGCCGCCGTTCGCGCCGCCTTGCGGCTCCGGCGCGCCGTTCGGCAACACCAGCCAGAACGTCAATGTGACGAATGCCGACATAAATGGCGTCGAAATCGAGCTGCAGTACGATTCGGACTACTTCTACGTGCGCGGCAATTTCAACGCGATCGACGGCACGAACCAGGACACCGGCGAGTTCGTTGGATCGCTTGTCCCGAACACGCTTTTTCTCGACGGCGGCGTGAAGTTCTTCCAGGGCGACTTCCGCCTTGGGTCGCGGGTGACGGTGGCGAGCGACTTCGACGAGGTCGAGGACCCGACGCTCTTTCGAGAGGGCTTCACGTTCGCAGACGTATATGCGGTGTGGCAGCCGGGCGCCGGCGCGCTCGAAGGCCTGCGCGTCGACCTTGGCGTTGACAATGTGACGGATGCGGACTTTGACATCGTCGCCGCCGGCGTCAGCCAGCCCGGCCGCAATTTCAAGGCGACGATCAGCTGGAGCCAGGGCTTCTAGGCGTAACGTTTCCGAGCGGGCGGTTTGCGTTTCAGGCCTGCTTGGACGAAACTGCGGTCGGCCGCAGTCTCAATTTGCGAAGGCGAATTCCTATGTATCTCGCGATGAACAGGTTCAAAATCTTCCACGGCAAAGAGGAGGCCTTCGAGGAGGTCTGGGCGACGCGGGATTCGCACCTGAAAGAGGTGCCGGGCTTCAAGGCGTTCCACCTCGTGCGTGGGCCTGAGCGCGACGACCACACGCTTTATGCGTCCCACACCGTTTGGGAGTCGGAAGACGACTTCATCGCCTGGACGAAGTCCGAAGCGTTCCGCGCGGCGCACGCAAACGCCGGCGGCAATCGCGAGCTTTATAACGGCCACCCCGAATTTGAGGGCTTCACCTCGGTGCTGTCGCTCGACGACGCGTAACGCCAGTCGCCCATGGCGGCGGAGAGATTGGTTCTCATCGTTCAGTTGCGCGCCTCGCGCGCTAGGGACTGCCTACAAATAGCAAGTTGAGTGAGAGCGCGAGAGCGCGTCAGCCGGCGCGCCCTTATGCGCGCCGCCGCGCAAGCGCTCTATTGGCGTACTTCCACCTGATGCGAGTTTCCGAAGTCAGCGCGCAATGCCGGAAATCGGGCGAGACCGCCGCCGGACTTAAAAACGCGAATGCATCTGCGAAGCACTTGCAATAAAGCGATTGCTTGATTATCCCCAACCTCCTCAGGGGAATTCAGGAGGATGGGGTGTCGAACAATCCGAATTCGATGGCGGGCATCATTGCCCTTGCAGCTGCGCTGTCGACAAACGCTGCGGCGCAGGAAGCGCCAGCGCCCGAGCAAACGACGATCGCCGTCGTTGATGAGATAACGGTCAAGGGGTTCCGACGCGATTATCTGGGCAGCGGATCAAAGACGGCTGTGGGCCTTGACCTTTCAACGCTCGAGACGCCCGCAGCGGTCAGCGTGATCTCTCAGGATCTGTTGCGGGACCAGCAGGTCAATAATGTAGACGATGCGCTGCGCAATGTGGCGGGCGTCACGAAGTTCAAAACCGGCAATGGCGGCGAGGAGAAGTTTTCGATCCGCGGGTTTGATGCGTCGCAGTCGATCTATCGCGACGGGGCGCGCATCAACAACGCGCTGAACGCGTCGAACATTCCGTCTACGGAGACAGCGAATATCGAGCGTATTGAGGTCCTGAAAGGTCCGTCGGCGCTTCTTTACGGCCAGGGGCAGCCGGGCGGCATTATCAATTACGTCACGAAACGGCCTCAGTTCGAAGACGCTTACGGACTTGAGCTGATCGGCGGCAGCTTCGATTTCTTCAAGGTAGAGGGGGACGCCACGGGCGCCTTGATATCGGACAAGCTCGCCTATCGTCTTGTCGCCGCCTACGTTAATGCCGGGGGTTTCAGGGACGAGGTGGAGAGGGAGCGTCTGCTGATCAATCCGTCCTTGTTGTTTCAGCCGACGGACAGCCTCCGACTCACCGTCGGGTATGAGTATATCGACGACCAGTACACGCAGGACCGGGGTCAGGTTCTCGATGGCGACGCCGTAAACGGCTATTTCTATAGCGACCGTCAGGACCTGACCCAGTTCTACGGCATTCCGAACTGGAACCGGAACACCGAGGCGGAAGCCAGGCGTTTCTATGCGATTGGCGAGGCGGACGTCGTCGAGGGATGGCGCATCGAAGCGACCTATTCCCGTACGGATAACGATAAGACCAATGTGGACTCATCGCCCCTTATCGCCTTCCCAAATGGCGCGGTGATTGGTCCGATTGGCTCCGGTTTCGACAATCTCGTCGTTATCCAACCGAGGCAGACGATAGGCGCCGGCCAAACGCAGCAGGTTACGTTCAAAAACTTCATTGACTTCGAGGGGCCAGCGGGCCTGCAGCATCAGATCCTCGCCTCATACACATATGAGGACTTCAGCACCGAATCGACGAGCTTCCGCGGCGATCGCAATGTGTTCTTCAACGTCGCCACCGGCGAATACTTCACCGAGTTCACCGCGGACGAATTGGACGACGCAGATATTTTTCAGGCCACCGATACGGTTGTCTTTGGGCTGAACAACCGCGGCGCAAGCCTCAACCAGGATTTCCGCGAACACGGCGTCAACATCCTGGATTACATCACCGTAAACGACTGGCTGGCGGTTCTGGTCGGCGGGAGATACTCCGACTTTAAGGACTCACGCGCCGGCTTCGAGGACACGGATTTCGCGTTCCGCGGCGGCGTGGTTCTTACGCCGGTTGAGAATGGCTCCGTCTATTTCAGTTATTCCCAAGGCTACACGCCGTCCGGCGGTCTTCTCGGTATTGATGACGGGCCGATTGATCCGCAAACGTCACGCTCGTTCGAACTCGGCGGCAAGCTCTCCTTGCGGGACGACCAGTTGCTGCTGACCGCGGCGATCTTCGACGTTGAATTGCGGGATGTGCCCTTTGTCATCAATCCGTTTGACGACATGGGCAATCCGACCCTGCCGGAGCTGATACGGTTCGACAATGTCGGCGAGACCAGAACGCGCGGGGCGGAATTCGAAGTCGTCGGACAAATCACCGACCGATGGCGAGTGCAGGCGGGCTACGCCTATCTCGACAACGAAATCACGTCCAGCGGCACCGGGCAGTTTGGCGTTCAGTTTGTCGAAGGAACGAAGCTCCCGGGTATCGCGGAGCACAACTTCAACCTCTTCACATTCTACGAATTTCCGGTTGCGGATGGCGATTTCGGCCTCGGCGGCGGGATTTTCGCGCAAAGCGACGTATTCATCAGCACCGAAAACAACGCGGAGTTTGACGGCTGGGTGCAAACGGACCTCGCAGCCTATTACAAACGTGACCGTTGGAAGTTGCAGGTAAATGCCAGCAACGTGTTCGACGTCGATTATCGCCTCGCCCAGGCCGGCACGAACGCCGACAGCTTCGCGGCCATTCGCACCGGCACGAACGCGCCAAGGACGGTGATCGGGTCGATCGCTCTCGCCTTTTGAGCCCGGTGGCGCGCATCGCCAACTAGCGATGCTGGCCGGAATAGCGCTTGCGTCGCGTTTGCATTTTGTCTCAAAAGGGCAGGCGAGTGTTTTGTCTCATTCGGACCGCGGGCGGCGTGAGGCGTTCATGTCGGGGCGGCATCCTTGAGCTGATCGGACGTGGTTGGAATGGCGCGGGCGGCGGCGTGGACGGCGAGTTTTCTTAAAGGGGTCGCGCCGCTTACACGGCGCGCGTCGCCGGTCGCCCGCACGGTAAGGGACGCCGCCGCCCGCCTGGGTAAGGTCGCGTCCAGGCTGAAGCCGGCGAAGAAGGCCGGCGCCGCCGGCGCGGAGAAACCCAAAAGCGCGCGCAAGAAGCTCTACGCGCTGCATACCTGGCTCGGCTTCCACCTCGCCGCCGTCATGGCGCTGGTCCTCGCGACCGGCACGATCGCGACGATCAGCAACGAGATCGACTGGCTCATCCAGCACGACATGCGCGTCACCCCGGACGGTGAGAAAGTCTCCTGGGGCGAAATGGAGGCGTCGCTGCGCGCTTATCGGCCGGGCGATGCGCTTACCGGCATCGCCTCCATGAGCGGCGATCATTTTGCCTACCGCGCGCAGATGTATGACGAATACGGAAAGCGCATGTTCGTCCACGTCAACCAGTGGACCGGCGAAGTAACGGGAGAGACCCATCCGCTGACGGTTCAGCGGGTATTCAGGGATTTGCACCGCTATCTTTACATGCCGAACTTCATCGGCCTGCCGCTGGTGACGAGCCTCGCCTTCGTTCTTGCCGTTTCGCTTTACACCGGGCTCAAGACGACGCGGAACTGGCGCACGCTTCTCTTCCGTATACGTATGGATAAGGGCGCGCGCATCATGGTCGGCGACGCCCACAAGGCGGCGGGCCTGTGGGGCATCTGGTTCTTTGTGGTCATCATCGCCACCAGCCTCTGGTACCTCACCGAATTCGGCGCCTATCTCGGCGGAAATCGCATTGAGCCTTTGCGGCCCGGCGTCGCCGCTGAACGGGTGGAGGAATTCGGTCCTGTCATCAGGGACAGGCCGCTCGACGAAGTTGTGGCCGCCGCTGTCGCCGCTCACCCCGATCTTCGCGTCACCAGCGTGTCGATCCCCGCCGCCGCGGGACAGCCCTTCACCGTGCTCGGCAAGGTCGGCAATCCGGTGCTGCGATCGCGGGCGAACAAAGTCTACCTCGATCCCGTCAGCCTCGACGTCATGCATGTGCAGCGCTCGCAGGAAATCGGCGTTATGGCGTACCTGAACGAAATGGCGGACCCGCTTCACTTCGGCTTTTTCGGCGGCCTGCCGACAAAGCTCATTTGGTTCGTGTTCGGCGTGGCGATGACAGGCCTCTCGCTGACCGGCGTCTGGCTAACCTGGCGGCGCCTTAAGACAATGTCGCCGTCGCGCGCGCAGTTTGCGACGATGCCGATCCTTGTCTTCTCCATGTATTGCTGCACGCTCTGGCTGGGCCGCTTTCAGCCGCCCGAAGTCCCTGCGGATGAAAGGCGTCTTGCGGCGCGCGCGATTGGCGATGGCGTGACCGTGAAGCCCGCCATTGCGCTTGGTGGGGACCGCGCGACAACGGGGCTGGTCAGAGTGCTGATTAGCGCCGGCGACGGTCGGCCGAATGTCGCCAGCGTCGAGGTCGCCGCCGGCGTGGCGACCGAGACATTCAGGACGCGTTTCGGCGGCATGAGAATGGAAGCCCGCGTCACGTTGCCGCCGGACGCAATCGCCGCAGCCGATGATTTACGCGTCCGGGTGAAGTTCAATGATCAGAGCGAGGTCGTCGAGACCTGGTCCTTGCGCGAAGCCGTCGCCCGCTCGAGCGGATAGGGCGCATCAAGATCGAACGCATTCTGGACGGAGGTTTCGGTGAGCACGTCGTCCGAGTCACCGAAGGCGATGAGCCGCCCGGATTTGAAGAGCGCGACCTTGTCGGCATAGCGGCGCACAAGATGCAGATCATGCAGGACGATGACGATGCCCCAGCCCTCATCGCGAAGCCGTTCCAACAGCTCCATCAGCGCGAGCTGGTATTTCAAATCCAGAGCGCTTGTGGGCTCATCGAGGAAGAGCCAGGGCGTATGCGCGTCCTCCTTGTCGGCTTTCGGGCCGCGCCATGCCTGCGCCAGCGCACGCGCGATGTTGACTCGCTGACGCTCTCCCCCGGACAGGGTCAGGTAGTTGCGTTCCGCAAGGGAGCCGAGCTGCGTCGCCTCTATTGCGCCGTCGATGGCGGCGGCGTCAGCGGCCGGCGAGACAAGGCCGAAATAGGGCGTGCGGCCCATTGCGACCACTTCGTGGACTTCGAAAGGAAAGTTGAGCGCAGAGTTCTGATTGACGACGGCGCGGCGGCGCGCGAGCGCGTCAGGGCGTTGGCTTGCAATTCGGTCGCCGTCGAGGCGCACGTCGCCCGACGTCGCGGCCAGAGCGCCCGTGAGCACTGAGAGCGCGGTCGTCTTGCCGGCGCCGTTCGGGCCGCAAAAGGCGGTGATGCGGCCCGGCGGACAGGCGAGGGTCACATCCGTCAGAACGCGCCTTTTCGCTCGGTCGACGCAAATGTCTATCAGCTCAGCGCTCATTTATATGGGGTTCATTTCAGTGGGCTCACTGCAGAGCGCTGTGCCGTTTGTCGCGCATCAATAGCCAGAAAAAGAAGGGCGCGCCGATCGCGGCCGTGACGACCCCAAGCGGCAGTTCGGCCGGCGCAACGGACGTGCGCGCCACAATGTCCGCAAACAGAACGAGCGCGGCGCCGAGAAACGCCGATCCCGGCAGAACGTAGCGGTGGTCCGGGCCTGCGGAAAGCCGCACGAGATGCGGCACCACAAGGCCGATGAACGTCACGACGCCGCAAACGGCGGTGGCGGCGCCGACGCTGAGCGCGGTGAAGATCGCCGCTTCGCGCTTGACGCGCTCGACGTCGACGCCGAGCGACGCGGCGTCGCTTTCGCCGAGGAGGAGGCAGTTCATCGGCCGGGAAAGGCGAAAGAGAAAGGCGATCGCCGTCACCATCATGAGGCCGGCCGGCCAAACGCGGGGCCAGGAGGCGCCGCCCAGCGACCCAAGCGTCCAGGTCGTGACGTCGCGCAGCTGCGCATCGTCGGCGATAAAGGTGAAATACCCGATGCCGGAGACGGCGAGGGCGTTTGCGGCGACGCCGGCGAGCAACATGGTCGCAACGACAACGCGCCCGTCGAGCGAGGCGAGGCGATAAACCGCGGCGACGGTGGCGAGCGCGCCGGCGAAGGCGGCGACGGGCAGGGCGAACGGGCCCAGCGTGTCATAGAGCGGTCCGAGCGCGGCGCCGCCGAGGACGATCAGGGCGACCGCGGCGACGGCGCCGCCGGCCGACACGCCAACGAGGCCAGGATCGGCGAGCGGGTTGCGGAAAAAGCCCTGCATCACGGCGCCCGAGGCGCCGAGGCTTGCACCCACCAAAAGCCCCATGACGGCGCGCGGCGCGCGGATGTTTTCAATAACGCCGGTCTTGACGCGCGAAACGCCCGCCGCTTCGCCGAGGCCGATCGCCTTCAGAAGGACCGCGCCGGTCTCGCCCAGGGTTATTGATAGGGGGCCGACGATAATCGTCAGTATGACCCCCAACGCCGCAAGACCTGCGCAGGCGGCGACGATCGCCTGCCCCCTGCGGTGGCGCCGCAGACCAAGCGCGGCGACGCCTGCGGCCGCTGCTTCAGCGGAGGCTCCGACGTCTTTAAGGGCGCGTTCGGCCAAGGGCGGCGGCTATTCTTTCGTCTCGCGCTGGGACGCGATTTCCGTCGCCAGCCGCGCGACGGCTTTGGGGGTACGCGGACTGAACTGCATCACTTCGACCTGATCGACGAAATAGACATTGCCGCTTTGCGCAGCCGACGTTAGCGACAGCGCCGGATGGTCGGCGACTGCGTCCCGGCCGCCGAACCGGTCAGCCTGATAGCCCATGACCATTATGATGTCCGGGTCCGCTGCGACGGCGGCCTCAAGCGACAGCGTCTTATAGCCGTTGTAATCGCTGAAGACGTTCTTGCCGCGCATCAGGCCGATGACGCCGTTCGCGGCCGTTGAGAGCCCCGCTGCGCGCGCCGCGCCGTCCTGGGTGGCCGCCACAAAGAGCGCCGACGGCGAGAAGCCGAGATCATCGAGCACCTTTTGCGCGTCCGCCCAGTCGGACTCGATCTGGGCGATCAGCTCTTCGCCCTCTTCCTCTTTGCCGATCGCTTTCGCGGTTCGGCGCGTTTTGTCGATGATCGATTCAATCGAATATTCGGTCTCCATCTCGACCATCGGCACGCCGGACTGGCGCAACAGTTCGACCGCGGTTTCGGGACCGGCCGCGCCGCTGATAATGATGAGGTCTGGTTCTGCGGAAAGGACGCCCTCGGCGGAGAGCTGGCGGAGATAGCCAACCTTCGGCAGGTCTTTCACCTTGTCCGCCGGATAAACGCTCGTCGTGTCCACGGCGACGAGCCTGTCGCCCTCGCCGAGCGCAAAAATGATCTCGGTCACGTCGCCGCCGACCGAAACGATTCGATCCTGCGCGGCCGCGGACGATAGAAGCGCGGCGAGCGCCGCGAAGAAGGGGACAAATCTATCGATGCGCATTGGGTGCCTCATTCAGGTTGCCTGGACTCAGTGTCGCCGGAGCCCGTGTCTTCGCTTTGCGCCCGTTCCAATTCCGCCCGTCACGACCGTCCGAGCCAGAGGAGCAGCAGCGGGATCCAGATCAGGCTCAGCGTGATCGTCCCCTTGATCGACTGGTAGGCGATCCACGCCCAGAACGCTGACCTGCCGGGTTTTTTCCCGACAAAGTTCTTTATTCGCCTGATAAACACGTTCGCCGCCATCGCGCCCGGATAGGTTTCGTTTCCGCCCTGGAAAGTCATTAGCGTCCTTTGCGACGATATGACAGGCGGCGCGGCAATGACGCCATGCCGCCCGGAGGCAGGCGGTCGGACTTCAAGCGGCCGGCGTTGAGTTGAGGGGGCCTGACCGCTGAGCTAACGCCTGCGCTTTGCCGAGCCCGCGTTTCCTAAGCCTTAGCCTGCTCTTTGTCCGCGCCCGCGTATTTGTCCGCATCCGCTCGTTTTTCCGCCTCGGACAACGGGACACCGTAAAGTTCCAGTCGGTGGAACTGAATCTTGTAACCGAGTTTTTCAGCGATCTCATGCTGGAGGCGTTCGATTTCGTCGTTCACGAATTCGATGACCTTGCCCGAGGTGAGATCAATCAGGTGATCGTGGTGGGTCTCCTCCAATTCCTCATAGCGCGCGCGCCCGTCGCCGAATTCGTGGCGTTGAACGACCCCGACATCCTCAAACAGCTTCATCGTTCGGTAGACGGTCGCGACCGATATCTTCGGGTCTTCTTCAAGGCTTCGCCGATGAATCTCCATGATGTCCGGATGATCATCCGACTCCGCCAGCACGCGGCATAGTATCCGGCGCTGGCCGGTCATTTTCAGGCCCTTTTCGGCGCAAAGCGTCTCCAGCCTATTGGACATTTACTGCGCTCCCCAACCTTAGCTCTCTCGGAATGGCGGCTGCCTCCCTAAGTGTCGCCGCCGCCATTTCCCGCACCGGCGCGTCGTCTATTTGGGCGCGTCAACTGCGCGCGGCCGTAAGCGGCCGCGCGCCGAGCTCAGGTGTCCCTGCAAATCAAACAAAAAGTCTACTTGGCTCCGAGTGAGAATGCAAGTACGACTAACTCGCAGTAAAACGCCGCGTTTCGCCTGGCGCAGCTGGTCACGCATCATCGCACGCCGGTTGCATATGATACGCATTAATGCAAATGCGAAGCGACGAATTTCATTGGTTGAGGGGGTCGTCAGATGAAAGGCAAAGCTTACGCAAGCGTAGGCGTGCTGGCTCTCCTGGCAGGCGGCGCTTCGGCGCAAGAAATTGAAGACGGCGCAGGCGCCACGACGTTCCTCTCCGACGAGATTATCGTCACCGGCGAGAAGATCGAACGATCGCTTCAGGACACAACGTCTTCTGTGGCCGTGTTCGACGAGGTCGAGATCGACGAAAACAACTTCATCGACATTTACGACTTGATCAATCAGACCGCCAACGTCGCGGGCGCTTTCGGAGATCAGGGATTTTCAATTCGCGGCCTTAGAAACAGCGGCGTCGGCGGCAACGCCACGAGCGATGTCTCGACGGTCTACCTCGACGGCGTATTCATCCCGTCAAACCTGTTTGAGCAAAGCGCGCTGAACCTCTGGGATGTGCGGAGCGTTGAAATCTTCCGTGGACCCCAGTCAACGGTTCAGGGGCGCAATGCGCTTGCTGGCGCAATCGTCGCGCGGACGATCGACCCGGGTTCGGAGTTCGCAGCCGCCGGCCAGTTCCTTTACGGGAGTTTTGAGACCATTCGCGGCTCGGGCGCGGTGACGATACCGATTATCGAGGATCAGGTGTCGTTCCGAGCGTCTGGCGACATAACCGGATCTCGCGGGTTCAATGAAAACACTACCCTCGGCACGGACGACGGCGACCGCTCCGAGGCGGTGACGGCGCGCGCGAAGCTGCTGGTGACGCCGAACGCCATTCCGGACCTCACCGCCCGCTTTAACTTGAATCTGATTGACAGCGATCGCGGCGAAGACCGCATTGAATTCGAACGATTCCCTGAAGAACGAATCTCCGCTCAGAACATTGAAGATAGACGCGATCAGCAAGCGACCATCCTCTCCGCCGAGCTTAATTACGAAATCACGGATCGGCTCAGCGTAACCAGCGTCAGCGCATATATCGACAGCGAAACTGACTTGAGGTTCGACACGGACAATCTGCCGATCGGTTCGGATCAGCCCGGCTTTACAAGAACCACGGACGAAATCTTTACGCAAGAAGTGCGGTTCACGTACACAGACGATCGTTTTGATGCGCTGTTGGGCGGTTACTACTATAATGGCGACAGCAACTTTGTGAACGGCAGCACGTCGCTTGTGGACACCGCGTTCGCGCTTCCGGATGCGGGTACGCTCGCGGGTCTCCTGTTCGGCACAGGCATGCCTGATGCGTCGCAGGTGGCGGTCGGGGAATCAATCCGTAACCAGATTATTGACTTTGCGCCAAACTTTCCAGTTATCTTCGACCGCGACGGGTTCGACCAGATCCGGAACTATGCGGTATTCGGCGAAGCGACGTTTCGGGCCACCGATCGCCTGTCCCTGACCTTCGGCGCGCGTTACGATATCGAGAACATAAGCCAGACCGCTTTCGACAGCACGTTTGTGCCGCCGATCCCGCCGAGCGGCAATTTTCTTGTGGATATCGTTGTTTCGACGGCGGCGTCGACCTTCTCAAGCGCCGTTGACATCGAAGCCGATAATGAATTCACCGCCTTCTTGCCAAAGGGCGTCGTTAAATACGACTGGACAGACGATATCTCGACCAGCTTCAGCGTGCAGCGCGCCTACCGCGCTGGCGGGTTGTCGTTCAATGTGTTTCGCGGCGCGCTTGCGTCCGACGCGGACGGTGATGGCCAGATCACCCAGGACGATTTGGAGGCGCTGGGGATCGTCAACAGCTTCGACCCGGAATTTACGACCAACTATGAGTTCGCCTTTCGATCACAGTGGTTCGACAAGCGCCTGACGGTTAATGCTAACGCCTACTACATTAACTATGACGACCAGCAGATCCTCGTTCAGTTGTCGACAAACCCGCTTGATACGTTGACGGATAATGTCGGCGCGTCGAGGCTGTTTGGTTTCGAGTTTGAGACGGTGGCGAACCCGCTCGAAAACCTCGACCTCTTCGCCAATGTCGGGTTCGCCGACACTGAATTCACGGAGAGCGCGGATCTGGCGGTGAATGACTTGACTGGTCGCGATTTCGTGTACGCGCCGAGATGGACCGCGGGACTTGGCGGCAGGTATACGTTTTCGAACGGAATATTCGGAAATCTTCGCGCCCGATACACCGCCGAGTCATTTCCGATCGCGGATAACTCCGAACTGATCAATGACTCGTTCGTGCTGGTGGATGTCGTTATCGGCTATGAGGGCGAAAACGTCGGCGTCGAGATTTTCGCCAATAACCTCTTTGATGAGGACTACCTTTCGGTGAATTTTGGCCCCGGCGGCGGCGCGACGAATATCGCAGGCGCGCCGCGCGTGATCGGCGCGCGGCTTGTGGCCGACTTTTAGGCGCTGACTTTTAGGCTAAGAGACGCCCCGTCGGCGGGGCCGCATGTCCGCGCTGGCGGCAATCACCGGGAGGCGGCGCGATGCTCGCCATCATCGTCGCTTCCGCGTTTTTGTACGCAAGCTGCTTCGGCTTCTATCAGTGGAACCGGCGGCGCACCGGCTTTGAGCGGCTGAGGACGGACGCGCGGCTACGCCGCGCCGTGCTCGCCCTTTCCTGGGGGCTAGCCATTATCAGTCTGGTAATGTTCGCCGCAGCGTCCGGATGGGCGAGGGGCGTGCCGATCTGGCTCGGCGGACTGACTATTGCGGGCGCAGCGAACCTCGTGTCGGCGTCGCTTTTTCCGAAACCGCACCTCGCCGGCGGCGTCTTTAGCGTCGCCCTAGCCATCATTGGCGCGGCGTCGTTAATGCTGAGGGTCGGATCGTGACTCCCGTCCTGCTCGTCATCGTTTGTTTGGCTCTGGTCTGCCTGGCCGCAGCGACCTGGAAGGCCCCGAGGCTTTCCAGCGCGATAGTGTGGGCGCTAACGGCGACGATTTTCTCTTCCGCCGCCTTGCTCGTGCATGCGCCCGGGCCATTTGCGCAAAAGGCGCTATGGATTACCCTTGCTGTGCCTGTGATATGGGTTGGTTTTCAGTTCTGGACCTATTGGGACGGGAAGCCATGGCGGCCGGCGGCCGGACTGATCGCGATAACCTGTCTGTGCGGGGGTATCGTATTTCTTTCCGAACCTCTGACCTGAGGTCCGGCGACCAATTGACGGCTGGCGACCGATGTGACGGCCGGCGAAAAGGAGACAGCGAATGGATCGTGCGCGTCATTTGCGGAACTATGATCTCCACTCCTGGACTGGGCTGGCGCTCGGCTTCTTTGTGTACGTCGTTGTCTTCACCGGCAGCGTCGCGGTCTTTCATCACGAGATCCTGACCTGGGAAGACCCGGCCAAGCGTCTGACGGTGGCCGAAGAACCGGCGCAGATGAACGAGATTTTCACCGAATGGCTCGCCGCGCGCGCGGGCGGAGAGGCGCCGGAGTTCGTCCGCTTCTCCTACCCCACCTCCTATGAGCCATATTTCGTCGGCGGCATGACGATAAAGGACGAAAACGGCAAGTTTGAATATACCGAGCAACGCTGGGACTCCGCCACCGGCGCGCCGTTGCCGACGCGGGGAGCGGGGCTCTCCGAGTGGTTGCTCGACTTTCACCGCGATCTCATGTGGCCGGAAGGGCTCGGCGGCAGGACGGCGGGCAGGACGATCGTCGGGATTATCGGCGTCGCGCTGATGCTCGCCATCATCACGGGCGTCGTCGCGCACACAAAGATTCTGGAGGAGCTGTTCACGCTGCGCTTCTTCCGATCGGTGCGGCTTAAGTGGCAGGACGCCCACAAGGTCATGGGCCTTTGGGGGCTGCCGTTTTACAGCATGATCGCGTTTACGGGCGCCATCCTCGGCGTCGTCGCCATTCTCGGACCGCTCGTTGCGCTTCTGACCTTCAAGGGCGACCAGGAGGCGCTGTTCGCCGCCGTCCTCGGCGAGCAGGTGGAGGCGTCCGGCGAGCCGGCGCAGATGGTGTCGGTCGACGACATGGCGTCGCTCAAGATGCCGGATGGCGATGCGCCGGTCTGGTATGTGGTGATGAACCATTATGGCGACGCCAACGCGCGGTTCGACATCTATTTCGAACCTGACCGGGAACTGACGATTGTCGAGGGTTTCCAGATCGACGGCGTCACGGGCGAGCGGATCGCCGATAGCCAGTTTGAGAAACTTACGGCGGCGAACCACGTTTTGAATGCGGTGACGCCGCTTCACTACGGCACGTTCGGCGGCATTGCGCTGAAATTCGCTTACTTCGCCCTCGGCATGTCGCTCGCCGTCATCACCGCGCTGGGGTTGATGATGTGGGTCGAACGGCGTCTGCACGGGTCGACCGGATCGCGCAGCGACCGCGTCTATCTCATCATCGGCCGGCTCGCCACGGGCGGAACCGTCGGCATGCCCCTGGCGACGGCCGCGCTCTTTATTCACGACAAGCTCTATGTGGGCGCGGAAGAGCAGAGGATGTTCTGGACGGGCCTTACTTATTTCGCCGTCTGGGCGGCGCCGATCGGTTACGCCTTCTGGCGCAAGAACGACTATGCGGTGACGCGGGAGACCCTGGCGCTCTCCGGCGGCGCGCTCTGCGCTGCGGCGTTTATTAATGCAGCGATCACGGATTACTCCTTTCTCTCGCTCCTGGGCGATGGCCACAAGATCGCCGGCTTTGTCGATGTGTCGCTCCTTGTCGTCGGCGCCCTGACTCTCGCCTTTTCGCTGAGGCTGCCCGAGCGCCGCGCAGCCGAAGCGCGCAAGACGCGCGTGCGGACGCAGGCGGAGCCGGAGCGCAAGATAACTCCGGTTGCGGCCGAATAGGCCGGCTGGACGTCGCCTCCATCTCCGCGCCGCAGACAGCCCTCTATGTGGAGGCGGGGCTCGCGATCCCGCTCATCCTTCTTGGCGTCAGCCATATCGTCCGGCCACAGATGTGGGTCGACTTCTTCGCCGAGCTTGCCGTGCGAGGGAATCCCGGCGTTCTGTGGCGCACTTTCAGTTTGGAGCTATGGCCGGCTGTCCTGATCGTCTCGTTCCACCAAGTTTGGACCTGGCCCGGCGTCATCATCACCGTCTATGGCCATCTCCTTATGGTCAAGGTGGCGATCAGCGTGATCTTCCCGACTGTTGGTCTGATGTCTCTGCGGCAGGCGGAGGCGAGGGGCCGTCAGGCCTTCATTCCCGCAGGGTTGGCGCTGATCGCGATCGGCGGGCTGTGCGCATGGCGCGTATTTGACGCCGGACTGACATGAGCAGCGGCTCTATCTCCAAACCATTTGGATGTGCGGGCGGAGGGTCTAATTACTCTCTACGCAGATTATTGCGTCTCGATGCTCGGCCGCCGGATGGACTAAAGCGTTTCCAGGCCCAGTGTGTGCGGTCGTCCGTTCGGAAACGCGCAAAAACAAGAACTTAAAGCGTCGCGCCGATTCCGATTGAAGCGACGGCGCTTTAAGCGGCGCGTCGCAGCGCATTCGCCTGGCGGCGCGATTGCTCCGCGATCGCCCTTGCCGCCAAGTGCTTTGCGGGCGCGGCGAAGGCGCGGTCGAGCGCCGACGACATATCGTCGAGCGCGTCGCTGATGCGCGCCTCGCAGGCGTCGCGCAGTTGCGGCGCCGTGCACGGCCAGGCCGCGCGCAGGCAAATCTGCGTAAACGCGCTGTTGGCGATGGCGAGGGCGTCGTCCTTCCTGTCCTGCGCGCGCAGCGCCTTCGCGAGCCCGCGCTTCGCTTCCAGAAATGCGCGCACGGCGCAGGAGGCGGTGAATCTGTTGCGGTCGGCGAGCCGCAAAAAGCGCTCGGCAATCGCGCCCGCGACGCCATAGCCGCGGACCGCCCGCTCAACGTCGCCGTCATCCATGGCGCGTTCCGCCTGCATGAACTCCCAACGCCACTCGGCGTAGGAGACCTCGCAGGGCGGGGCATCAGGCGACATTCCGGCCTTGACGGCATCCGGCGCCGCGCTCGGGACTTGATGAATCTCCCTTTGCTCAGACATCACGCCGTGCAGACATCGCGTCCCCTCCTTCGCCAAGTTCATCGGCATCGCGGACAGGAACGATAATAGCGAGTCGTTTCCAAAATGCAAATTATTCGCAATTGCACCGCACTGCGGCAAACGTCGACGCAAGCCGCAGTTCAGGCGACGGCAAGCAGGGAAGGCGTATGAATTTCCCTATTCAGCCAAACCGACCTAGCCAAATCGATAAGGCCGCGACGGGGTCGCCATCAGGCGCCGAACTCCCGGTCCGCGAGAAGTTTTTCCGCTTCGAGCGCGGCCATGCAGCCCATGCCCGCCGCCGTCACGGCCTGGCGGTAGATGTCGTCGGTCACGTCGCCCGCGGCGTAGACGCCCTCAATCTCCGTCGCCGTCGAATCCGGCGCGGTGATGAGATAGCCATTGTCCTTCATGGGAAGTTTGCCCACGAACAGTTCCGTCGCCGGCTTGTGCCCGATGGCGACGAAGACGCCGTCCGTTAGGCGCTCGGTGACCTCGCCTGTGACGGTGTCTTTCAGTTTCACGCCGGTCACGCCGAGCGGGTCTTTGTCGCCGACAATCTCCTCCAGCGTCGCGTTCCAGACGATCTCCACATTGTCCTTCGCCATCAGCCGGTCCTGAAGAATTTTCTCCGCACGCAGCGTATCGCGCCGGTGGACGAGGGTGACGGACTTCGCAAGGCCCGAAAGATAAAGCGCCTCCTCGACCGCCGTATTGCCGCCGCCGATGACGACCACGTCTTTGCCGCGGTAGAAGAACCCGTCGCAGGTGGCGCAGGCCGAGACGCCGAAGCCCTGGAATTTCTGCTCCGAGGGGAGCCCGAGCCATTTCGCCTGGGCGCCAGTGGCGATGATGAGCGCGTCCGCTTCATAGGTCTCGCCGCTGTCGCCGGTGAGCCTCAGGGGCCGCGCCGTCAGGTCGACGTCGGTGATGAGGTCGGAGATGAACTCCGCGCCCACATGCTCGGCCTGCTTCTGCATCTGCTCCATCAGCCAGGGGCCCTGGATAACGTCGGCGAAGCCCGGATAGTTTTCCACATCCGTGGTGATGGTCATCTGTCCGCCCGGCTGAAGGCCGTGCACCACGACGGGCTTCAGCCCGGCGCGCGCGGCGTAAATCGCCGCGGTCAGTCCGGCCGCGCCGGAGCCCAGAATCAACACGCGCGTCTTCATATCGGCGCCCCTCCTTGTTCGGTCGCTCGCCATATGGCCCTCGCCGGAAACCGGGGCAAGCCGGTCGCGGACCGCTCACGGCGTCTTGACGCGACGCCGGCGGGCGCGGAGGGGTAAGCATCAGCCTCATCGCAGCCGGGAACATGATATGAGCAATGGGACCACCGCCGTCCGCGCCTTCGCGGCCCATGAAGCAGGCGGCAGGATAGAGCCGTTCGACTACGAACTGCCGCCGATCGCCGGCGACGATGTGGATATCGACGTAGAGTATTGCGGGCTCTGCCATTCCGACTACTCCATGTGGTCGAACGAATGGGGGGTCGCCGCATATCCCTTTGTCGGCGGCCACGAGGTCGTCGGCCGGGTGCGCGCCCTCGGGCCGGAAGCGAAGGGCCTTGAGGTGGGCCAGCGGGTGGGCCTCGGCTGGTTTTCGCGCTCCGACCTCATGACCCGCGAAAGCCTCGGCGGAGACCATAATCTCTCGCCCGGCAATGAAGGCACCATCATCGGCCGCCATGGCGGCTTCGCGTCGGTCGTCCGTTGCCAATCGGTCTGGGCGCTTCCCTTGCCGGACGCGCTGTCGGTTGAGGAGGCGGGGCCGCTCTTCTGCGGCGGCATCACGGTCTTCAATCCGCTTGTCCAGTTCGATGTGAAGCCGACCGACCGGGTCGGCGTCCTTGGCATTGGCGGGCTCGGCCACCTGGCGCTCCAGTTCCTGAACAAATGGGGTTGCGAAGTGACGGCGTTCACCTCCTCGCCCGACAAGGCGGAGGAGGCGAAGGCGTTCGGCGCCCACAAGACGCTCGACAGCCGCGATCCGGAAAGCTGGAAGGCCGCCTACGGAACGTTCGACATGCTGCTGTCGACCGTGGCGGTCGACCTCGACTGGGGGCGTCTTGTGCGCACCCTTGGCCCCCGCGGTCGGCTGCATCTTGTCGGCGTCTCGCCAAGCGCGGTGCCGCTTCATGTGACGCAACTCATGAGCAATCAGCTTTCCTATTCCTCGTCGCCGCTCGGCGCGCCGGCGGTGACCGCGCGCATGCTCGACTTCTGCGCCCGCCACGGAATCGCCCCGAAGATCGAGGTCTTTCCGATGTCCAAAATCAATGAGGCGATGGCCCACCTCCATGACGGCAAGGCGCGCTATCGGATTGTCCTCGAAGCAGACTTCAACTGAGACGAACCTTTCTTCGTTTGGCTATCTTCGCGCGGCGCAAGCATACCTACGCCGCAGCGGGCGTTCGATGAGATTTCTGAAAATCCCCCTCCAGGCCTTGCGCCATGCGGGTTTGCGCCGTTCGATGAAAAAGCGTTCGGGGCGGCGCCAGTCTGCCTGCTTCCGCCATGTTCACCCGACGCCGAACACTGGACCGAGAACTTGCCTGACATGATCGTCGACATCTCCGCGCCAGATGCGCGCCGGGCGTGGGAGAAAGCCCGCGCCACGCTCGCCGACGCTGGCTGGCTAGCCAGCGAGATTGAAAGCGGCGCCGCGATCGACCGGATGGACGGCGTGGGAGCTCCCTTCAAAATCGCGCTGCGCGAAACGGCTGACGCGCGGGCGGTCATCGCCGACGCCTACAGGATGCTCGCGGCCATGGGCGCGACGGCGATCGAGGAGGCGCTTGCGGGCTCCGTTCCGACCGGCATCGCGGTCGACCGCGTGCTGATCGGCCATAACTGGACGATGGTCCGCGCCGGCGATCTCGCGGGCGTTGCGCGAAGCCCGTCGCGCGGGACCGAGGGCGCGCGGACCATAAGGCCGGAGGGCGGGTTCGCCGGCTGCGACCTCAGCGCGCTCGCCGCCTATCTCAAAAGCGCCGATCCGCTGAGCCGCTCGCTAGGGCTCGCCGCGGTCAACGCCTACTGGAACCGGCCGGATGCGGACTATCCCGAGTTGAGGTCTGCGGGCGGGCTGTCGGCGATCGATCCGCCGGGAGAGGGCGTCATCATCATCGGCGGCTTCAGGGGCGCCGCGAAACGCCTGCCCGCCGCGCGGATCGTCGAGCGGGAGCCGCGCGACGGCGACATTCCGGCGGACGAGGCGGCGCCCTTCTTCCGAAATGCGAGGACCCTCGTCATCACCGCGCAAACGCTGATGAACGCCAGCCTTGAGCCGCTGCGCCGCGCATCCGAAGGCGGGCCGCGCCGCCTGTTCGTCGGGCCGAGCGCGCCCTTGTGTCCGCTGCTGCTCGGGCTTGGCTTCCATGAGGTAAGCGCCGCGGTCATTCAGGACGCCGACGCCGCCGAGGCGTTCGTCGCTGAAAGCGGAACCATGATCATGCTGGATCATCTCGCCCGCGCCGCCTATCTGGGTAGGGATTGAAGGGCTTTCCGGCGACGCGTGTATAGCGCTTCAGCCCATCTCGCCTTCAGCGCCGCAGCCCGAATGTCATCCACCGTGTGCCGATCTTTTCCTCTACCACTTCAAAGCCCTTCGCCGTCAGCCGTTCGGCGCAAGGGTCATGGGTGCGCTCGCCGCGGCGTTCGGCGCCGGTGTCGAGGGCGATGACGGCGACGTCGGCGGCGCGCGCATCCAGACCATCGAGCACTTCCGGCTCGGCGCCTTCGGCGTCGCACTTGATGAGGTCGACGCGGGGGATCTCATGCGCCTCCAGAAACGCGTCGAGCGTCTGGCCCTGCACGGAAATTCGGCGATCGCCGTCAACGAAGACCGAGGAGTCGGCGCGCTCGGGGGCGAGGCCGAAGTCAATCTCGGCGTTCTCCTTCCACAGCGCGACGTCGTGGAGAGATACGCCGGGCAGACCGTCGACATTGCGCGCAAGGCAGGCGCGGACAATGGGGTCGGGTTCACAACAATAGATCCGCGCGCCGGCGGCGACGGCGACATGGGCGAACTCGCCGGCGTTGGCGCCAATGTCGATGACGACCGACTCCGGGCCGAGGGCGGCATGACGGCCGACGCCGTATTCGCGCGCAAGCCGGTCAAGGCGCGCCGACCAGCCCTTGCGATAGAGCTTCCAGCGGAGCGGCGAGGGGACGAAGATGCGGCGGCCATCGACATGGACGACTGCCCCCTCGCCGTCCTGCGCCACCGCCACGCGCCGGTTCCCGTTGACGCGGAGCGCCGCGAGGACGTTCTGGCGGGCGAGTTTCCAGCGGACGGAAAAGGGCAGGTCCATGGGGCTTGCGGTCCGGCCGCACAAAACGGAATGACGACGCGCCGCAAAGGCTGAGATTGCCTTGGCCGCCTGTCGCGGGGTAGACGCTCATAACACTTACGCGTTTTCACGGAACCCCTGCGCCCATGAGATCTGCGCCCATGAGATCGACGGTGGAACCCGCAGCGGCGCGCGCGCGCCGGCGCCGCTGTGCGATCACAGCCTGATCCCGGCGCCCTTTTCCTTAATCAGTCAACAGAAGGGTGGACCATGCTGTCGTTACAGGCCCACGCGATCAATTCCCACCTGCGCCGCACGATGAAGCCCCTGCCGCTGCCGGAAATGGAGCCGGCCGCCGTGCGGGAGATCTTCGAGAATGCGCCGTCCCTGTTCGTGCCGAAGGACGTGCGCGCTATTGCGGTGGATGAGCTGACGGCAAAAGGGCGCGTCGCCGGCGAATGGCATCTCGCGCCGGGGGTGGAGGTCGACGACCCCGATCGCCGGGCCATCCTCTACTTCCATGGCGGCGGTTATGTTTTTGGATCGCCGCATACGCACCGCTCGCTGACCTTCGCGCTCACTCGCCGGTCCGATCTCCCGGTCTTTTCGCTCGATTACCGCCTGGCGCCCGAGGACCAATGCCCCGCCGCCATTGACGACGCTGCGGCGGCGTTTGACTGGATGGTCGCAGAGGGGCGGCGGCCGCAGGACATCGCCATCGGCGGGGATTCGGCGGGCGGCGGCCTTGCGCTCGCCTTGTTGCAGCGGCTCCGGGACGAAGGCCGGGACCCGCCAGCGGGCGCGTTTCTCTATTCGCCCTGGACGGACCTCACCGCCAGCGGCGAAGCGATAGAGGAGAACGGCGACAGCGATGTGATGTTCATGCCCGACACGATTCGGAATGGCGGCCCGCGCTATGCCGGCGGCCTTGCGCTCGACGACCCGCGCGCGTCGCCGCTGTTCGGGTCGATGAAGGGGCTGCCGCCGCTTCTCGTCTTCGCCAGCGAGGCCGAGGTGCTGCGCGATGACAGCGTCCGACTCGTGGAGAAAGCGCGGGGCGAGGGCGTTTCGGTGGATTTCGTTCTGAAGCCTGGCCTCGCCCATATATGGCCGGTGTTCACGCCGGTGATGCCGGAGGCGAACGCCGCGCTCCGGCGCACGGTGGCCTTCGTTTCCGAAACGACCGCATCGGGCTGAAGCCGCTGACGTCCGCGGCGGTTGACGCGGCGCGCTCGCCAAGGTTAATCGCGCTCGCTAACTCCGACGTCAACGCCGGCCGAGCGGGCGACGACCGCCGCAAGGGGCGCACGATCCAGAGGCGCGTATGAAGATCATCATTGTCGGCGGCGACGGCTTTTGCGGCTGGCCGACCAGCCTTCACCTGTCCAATCTCGGCCATGAGATCCTGATAATCGACAATCTCTCGCGGCGGAAAATTGACGTCGAGCTGGAAGTCGACTCGCTGACGCCGATCAGTCCCCTGTCGGTGCGCCTCGACGCCTGGGAGGAGGTTTCCGGCAAGCGCATCGCGTTTGAGAACTGCGACGTCGCCCACAACTACATGCGGCTTCTCTATCTGATGGAGAAGTTCCAGCCCGACGTCATCGTCCATTTCGCCGAACAACGCGCCGCGCCCTATTCGATGAAGTCGAGCTGGCACAAGCGGTACACGGTCGACAACAATATCAACGCCACGAACAACATTTTGGCGGCTATCGTCGAGTCAGAGCTTGACGTCCATCTCGTGCACCTCGGCACCATGGGCGTTTACGGCTACGGCACTGCGGGCATGAAGATCCCCGAGGGCTACCTGCCAGTGAAGATCGAAACCGAGGACGGACGCGAGGTCCGGCAGGAAATTCTGTACCCGGCCAATCCGGGGTCGATCTACCACATGACGAAGACGCAGGATCAGCTGCTCTTCGCCTTCTACAACAAGAATGACGGGCTGAAGATCACCGACCTGCACCAGGGCATCGTCTGGGGCACGCAGACGGAGGAAACGAAGCTCGACGAACGCCTCATCAACCGTTTCGACTATGACGGCGACTATGGCACGGTGCTGAACCGCTTCCTGATGCAGGTGGCGGTGGATTATCCGATGACGGTCCACGGCACGGGCGGCCAGACACGCGCGTTCATTCACCTCCAAGACACGGTGAAGTGCATCGAGCTTGCCATCGCGTCGCCGCCCCAGCGCGGCGAACGGGTGCGCATTCTGAACCAGATGACCGAGACGCACCGCGTGCGCGATCTCGCCAAGCTGATCGCCGACAAGACCGGCGGCAAGATCGAGAACGTCAACAATCCGCGTAAGGAAGACGCGGAGAATGACCTCCATGTGGAGAATGCGCGCCTGCTCGGGCTCGGGCTGGAGCCGATCACCCTGGAAGAAGGCCTGCTTGAGGAAGTGACCGACATCGCGCGCCGGTACAAGGACCGCTGCGACGTCTCGCGCATCCCGTGCGTTTCCTACTGGACCGACGGCCAGCGCGACGCCGATTGAGGGCGCCGCCGGCTGAGGAGGCCCCGCGCGCCCCTTGCGCGGCGGCGCTCTTTCGTTTCTCCTCGTTTCCGCCGTGCGGCGCGACTGTCGCCGTAGGCGAAAGCGGGAGAAGGGGCATGTCCGAGGCGCGCAGATCACGTCAGTCGACGCTGGCGATCCTGACGATATGCGTCGCGGTCGACCTATTCGACTTCACGATTGGCCGTTTCTTCGGCCTTGGGCTGCTTGCGGATATTCTGCAGACGGTCGTCGCCTATTGGCTGTTCGGGCCCATTGGCCTCATCGCTTTGTGGGAATTGATTGACCCGAGCGACCAGCTCGACGGTTTTGTGCCGACGCTGACGATCCTGGCGCTGACCCAGATGCGCCGTTCCGGCCGAAAACCGAACCGGCCGCGATTCCTGTCTTAGAGCCCGATTGAAAAAGCCGGCAAAGTCCCCCGTGACGGGATAATCAGACGTGCGCCGGCCGATTCGATGGCCGGTTCAGGCTCTATTTGTCATAGCCAAAGAGCCTGAACCATATCGTTGCGGGGAAACGAGCGTCTGACCATCTGTCGCGCAAACAGGTGGCGGACAATTTCAAACAGGCTTTAAGGAAACGCGGCCGATAAAGCAGCGATTGCGGCGCCTGTCGTCTATCGACGCCCGCGCCCGCGGCCATAGCTGCGGAACTCGCCGTTTTCCCAATAGGTGTCGCCGGTCTGCGGGTCGACGTAATAGTAACGCCCGACATAATCGTCATATCGACGCTGGCCGCCGTCGCGCGCGCGCCCGAAGCAGTCGCGCGCCTGCTGGCAGCCGACGGCCGCGCCGCCGAGCGCGCCAAGGGCCGCGCCCGCCGCCGCGCCGGCGCCTGGACGTCCGGCGATCACCTGGCCGGCGATCGCGCCGACCGCCGCGCCCGCCGCCGCGCCGCCGAGCGCGCCGCGTTCCGCGGTGCCCGAGGCGGTGCAGCCCGCCGCCGCGAAAGCGAGGGCGCCGGCGGCGGCCATGGATTTCACCGAAATCGTTCCCGTCATTGTCTCTCTCCAGTTTCCGTCCGGTTTCCGGACATCTCTTCTAGGCGGTTCGCCTGCGCTCATTGCGCTAGCGGTTCGATGACGTCCGGGCGTCAGGTTCTATTCCAGCCGCGGCGTCCTCGATGTCTTTCGCCTGCGATACTTGCGTGCCGCGGTTTCACGACCAGAATATGGCGAAACCGGTTCGATTAGCAGTCCAATGGCGCCAAAGGCGGTCGCAATCCATAAATCCGATCAGTAAACCGTCGGCCATCCCCGCTTGCGCGCCGCCCGCGAGCGCAATCGAGCGCTAGAATGACGCGCCGCCCGACCGAACGATAGCACAGGCCGAACGAGCAGAAGGAGACCCACCATGACCGATGCAGCCGAGGTTGACGCAAAGGCGATCTTCCTGACCGAGTATCCGAAAGGGGCGCCGCAGGCGGAGCATTTCTCGATGCGCGACGTTGACCGTCCGACGCCGGGGGAGGGAGAGCTCCTGCTGCGGACGGTCTGGATGTCGGTGGACCCTTACATGCGCGGCCGCATGCGGCCGGACGTCAAAAGCTATATTCCGCCTTTCTCGCTTGATGCGCCGCTTGATGGCGGGGCGGTAAGCGAGGTAGTCGAGTCCAACAGCCCGAATTTCGCGCCCGGCGACTACGCCGTGGGGTTCGCCGGCGGCTGGAAGACGCTCCATACCGCGCCTGCCGAAGCGATGACGAAGGTCGACCCGTCGCTGGCGCCATTGTCGGCGTATCTTGGCGTCCTCGGCATGCCAGGGATGACGGCGTGGGCGGGCCTCACCCAGATCCTCGAGCCGAGGGAAGGCGAGACGCTGTTCGTTTCCGGAGCGGCCGGCGCGGTCGGCTCGCTCGTCTGCCAGCTCGGCAAGCGGCGTGGCATGCATGTGGTCGGCTCGGCCGGCTCGGCGGAGAAGTGCGCGTGGCTGGAAGCTGAAGGCGGCTGCGACGTCGCCATCAACTACAAGGACCATGCCGGACCAGCCGCGTTCACCAAGGCGCTCGCCGCCGCCGCGCCCAAGGGCGTCGATTGCTACTTTGAGAATGTCGGCGGCGACCATCTGGAGGCGGCGCTAAATGTCATCAATCTGCGCGGACGGATGGCGCTGTGCGGCATGATCTCGGTCTATAACGCGACCGAGCCGCCGGCAGGTCCCCCGAACCTCGTCAACATGATCGGCCGCGGCGTCATGGCGAAGGGCTTCATCGTCTCCAACTACTTGCACCTGACGTCGGAGTTCCTGGCGGAGGTGGGCCCGCCGCTCGCCGCCGGCGAAATCAAGTTCCGCGAAAGCGTCTATGAAGGGCTCGACAAGGCGCCTGAGGCGTTTGCGGGGCTTTTCAAGGGCGAGAATTTTGGCAAGGCGGTGGTGCGCGTCGGGCCAGACCGGCTCTGAAGGGCGAGCGCGGACCTTGCGTCTTCTGAAACGAGGCGTGTCTAGCCCGGCTGACGGAGAGTGGACGGCGCATCCGGCGCTGCGCCCGCCGGCCGGCGATTCCGCTTGACGGGCGTGGCGCCGCGGGATAGCACCGGCGCTTCCCGAAAGGGGCGCGCGCGGGTGTAGCTCAGTTGGTTAGAGTGCCGGCCTGTCACGCCGGAGGTCGCGGGTTCGAGCCCCGTCACTCGCGCCATTTCCAACGCGTTAATGCCAACGCGCCACGTCTATAGTCGCTCCCAAACCTGACACTCTGAAACGTCGGAACGCGTGGCGGCTCGCCCCAGGCCGACAGCAATCGTCGCGCTTGATCGCGCGCTCAGCAGTCGGACGGATGAGACAAAGTTCAAGACCTGAAGCAGTTGGCGAACGGAATCGAGAAGCGCCTCTTTAAGGGCTTGGGGGCGGTCCGCCGGCGGTCTGTCGGGCGCCGGACGCCTTTTTGGGATGCAGCTCGGCAAGCCGCAGCGACCCCGCCAGGAGCGCAATCGCGACAGGCAGGATAAGCAGCTTAAGCGCCATTTCGATAGACAGATCGAGGCCGTCCGCGTGGAACGTCTCCAGCGCGACGCGCAAATAGAGAACGAACAGGATGACGATGATCACTTCGGCGAGGGTTTGCTTAAGCTCGCCGATGCTGTCCACGTGCAGCCATTCCGGCAGGCCAAGATCGCGCGGCGAGCGGTCCGGCCGCACGAAAAGCCCATAAAGGCCATACCCGAAATAGAGGAGCACGACGCCGATAAGGAAGCGGTCGAGGGCGCCGATAAGGTGCACGACCGTCGCATCGCCCACGGGCAGGTCGGCGTAGGGTCCGGGGTCGCGGAGCAGGAACGCGGAAAACGCGTCGACCGTGTGTTCGATGCCCAGGAGGAACATCAAAAACGCCCCGAGCCACGACGCAATGATCGCCGCCGACGTCGACAGGCGGGTCATCCGGAACGCCCATTTTTCTATGGTGTCGATCACGCCGTCTTCCCGGTCATCGCGTTGCGCTACTTGCTCTATACTGGCGTTCGGGCGCGTTCACACGCGGCTGCGTCGATGTGCATAGACTCCGTCCGCCGGTATTGTCGATTCCGGGGGCCGGCTCGGCCCGGGGCTCCTTGGCGCGCGCGGGCCGATCTTCGTCCGTTTCAATCTGCGCGTCGCGCCCGCGTTAGGCTTCCCGCCTAGGCGTCATTGCGCAGCCGGCGCCGATATGGCACGCGACTGGGCCTGATGTTCGCCTTTTTTGAAAGTCTCCTGCCGCCTTTTCCGGAGACCCGCCACGGGGCGCCGCCCAAGGGGCTATTCGCATTTTGCTGGCACTTCGTGAAGGACGCGAAGTGGCTCCTGGTGGCGATCGGCCTCCTCTCTTCGACGATCGCGGTGGGCGAGGTCATGCTCTTCCGGTTTCTCGGGAACCTCGTCGACTGGCTGGGCGATGGGGACCCCGCAACGCTGTTGGACGAGCGGGGACTGGCGCTGGCGCTCATGGCGGCGATTCTCGTCATCGGCCTGCCCATCGCCGATATCGTCTTTTCAATGATCAACCACCAGTCGCTGCTCGGCAATCTGCCGATGTCCGCGCGCTGGCGGATGCACCGGCGCATGCTCGGCCAGTCCATGGCCTTTTTCTCCGACGAGTTCGCTGGCCGCATCTCCACCAAGGTGATGCAGACCGCGCTCGCCGTGCGCGAGGCGGTGCTGAAGGTGATCGACGTCTTCGTCTATGTGGGCGTCTATTTCGTCACCACCATCTTCATGGTCGCGCTCGCCGACTGGCGCCTGGCGATCCCGCTCGTCGTGTGGCTCTGCGTCTATCTCAGCCTCGTGCGCTTCTTTGTGCCCCGGCTTGCCAAGATCTCCGAGAAGCAGGCGGACGCGCGCTCCGCCATGACCGGCCGCATCGTCGACAGCTACACGAACATCAGCTCGGTGAAACTGTTCGCTCACGCCCAGCGCGAGGAGACCTACGCCCGTGACGGCATGGACGCCTTCCTTGAGACCGTGCACCCGCAGATGCGCCTCGTGACGTGGTTCCAGGGCTCGGTCTATTTCAACAATTGCGTCGGCATCTTCGCGGTGGCCGCGCTATCGATCTATCTGTGGTCGAACGCTCTCATCACCGTAGGCGCCATCGCCACCGCGGTCGGACTTTCGCTGCGCCTCAACGGCATGTCGCAATGGATCATGTGGGAGGTGTCGGCGCTGTTCGAGAATGTCGGCGTCATCTTCGACGGCATGTCCATGCTGACCAAGGCGCAGGACGTGGTCGACCGCCCGGACGCTGAGGCGATGCCGCGCCCGAATGGCGATATCGCGTTTGAAGGCGTCACCTTCCACTATGGCAAGGGCGCCGGCGTTATCGAGAATTTCTCCCTGTCGATCGCGGCCGGCGAAAAGATAGGCATGGTCGGGCGCTCCGGCGCCGGCAAGTCGACCATCGTCAACTTGCTCCTGCGGCTCTACGACGTAGAGAACGGCCGCATCGCGATTGACGGCGCGGACATCGCAGGCGTGACGCAAGACTCCCTGCGATCGCATATCGGCGTGGTGACGCAAGACACCGCGCTCCTCCACCGTTCGATCCGCGATAACATCGCCTACGGACGGCCGGACGCAAGCGACGAGGCTGTCCGAGAGGCGGCGCGGCGCGCGAACGCGCTCGACTTCATTGAGGGCCTGAAAGACAAGGAAGGCCGCGAAGGCCTCGACGCCCATGTGGGCGAGCGCGGCGTCCGGCTGTCGGGCGGCCAGCGCCAGCGCATCGCCATCGCCCGCATCTTTCTGAAGGATGCGCCGATCCTCGTCCTCGACGAAGCGACCTCGGCGCTCGATTCCGAAGTCGAACAGGCGATCCAGGAAAACCTCTTTGAGCTGATGAAGGGCAAGACGGTGGTGGCCATCGCCCATCGCCTGTCGACCATCGCCGCCCTCGACCGGCTCGTCGTCATCGACAAGGGCGCGATTATCGAAGAGGGACCGCACCAGGATCTCGTCAAGGCCGATGGCCTCTACGCCTATCTGTGGTCGCGCCAGTCGGGCGGATTCCTGCGCGGCGATGGCGAGGAAGGCGCGTCGACTGATGCGGAGGACGGCGAGCCGGCGGCGGCGGAGTAGGGCGGCGCGGCTTTTCCACACGCGTCCCTGGCCGCCTCGAATCGCGCGCGCGACTCGGCCATGCTTCCGCCATGCCACACGCGAGCGCTCTAACCATCGCCGACGGCCTTAGCGCCGGCGCGGATATCGACCTTGACGCCCTGGCGCCGGCGTCGGGCGCTCCCTGGCGCATGAAGCCGGTGGACGCCGGCCTCGCCGCGGACATCGCAAAGGCGACGGGGGCCTCGGCGCTGTTGGCGCAAGTGCTCGCCGGGCGCGGCCTGACGGTCGAAAACGCGGGCGACTATCTGACCCCGAGCCTGAAGCGCGATCTGCCGGACCCGTCGGTCCTCAAAGACATGGAGGCGGCCGTCGAACGGCTCGCCGCCGCCATATCGGCTGGCGAGACCGTCGGCGTCTTTGGCGATTACGACGTCGACGGAACGACGGCGACGGCGATCCTCAAAACCTATTTTGACTGGGTCGGGGCGAGCCTTATCGCGCATCTGCCTGACCGCATGACGGAAGGGTATGGGCCGAACGTCGCCGCCTTCGAGAGCCTGAAAGACCGCGGCGCGGCGCTCATCGTCACTGTCGACTGCGGCGCGGCCGCCGACGGCCCGGTCGCTGCGGCGGCTGATCTTGGCCTCGATGTCATCGTGGTCGATCATCACCAGATCGCCGGGAAAGGGCCGGAAAAGGCGCTGGCGGTCGTGAACCCGCATCGCGCGGACGACCGCTCGGGGCTGACCGACATGTCGGCCGCGGGCCTCGCCTTTCTGCTTGTCGTGGCGTTGAACCGGGCTCTGCGCGCTGCGGGTTATTTTGCTGATCGCGCCGAACCGGACGTGCGCGGGCTCCTTGATCTGGCTGCGCTCGGCCTTGTCTGCGACGTGATGCCGATGACGGGCCTTGCGCGGACGATAGTCGCGCAAGGCCTGAAAGTTCTCTCCGCCGGCGCCGCCGGGCCTGCGAACAAAGGGCTTCTGGCGCTCGCCGAGGCCGCCGGCGCCAAAGCGCCTTACGGTTCCTATGCGCTCGGCTTTCAGCTTGGCCCGCGCATCAACGCGTCCGGCCGCATCGGCCATCCGGATACGGCGTTTCAGCTTTTGACGACCGCCGATGCGACCGAACGCACGGCGCGCGCTGAGCGCTTGCATGAGCTGAACGCGGCGCGCCAGGAGATTGAGGCGGCGGTGCAGGCCGAAGCCGTCGCGCGGATCGACCGCGAGGGGCTCGCCAAAGGGCCGGCGATTGTCGTCGCGGGCGAGGGATGGGCGCCTGGCGTCGTCGGCATTGTCGCCGGACGCCTGAAGGACCGCTATGGCAAGCCGGCGATCGTCATCGGGTTCGACGATAAGGGCGTCGGCAAGGGTTCGGGCCGCTCGATCTCCGGCGTTGATTTGGGCGCGGCGGTGGCGGAGGCGCGCGAAAACGGCCTCCTTATCAATGGCGGCGGCCACGCCATGGCGGCGGGGCTCACCATCGACGCGGGCGCGCTGCCGGCGTTCGCCGATAGTCTGCACACGATGCTATCCGGTCCGGTGGCGCGCGCGCGCCTGAACCGGCGGCGGGACATCGACGCCATCGTCGCGCTCTCCGCCGTGTCGCGCGCAAGCGTCGACGAGATTGCCCGCGCCGGGCCGTTCGGCCCAGGCAACCCTGAGCCCGTCTTCGTGTTCGCCAACCTCGCGCCGCTGTCGGCGCGGCCCGTGGGGGCGGCGCACCTGGCGCTGACGCTTGCGGACGGGGCGGGCGAGACGGCGCGCGCCATCGCGTTCCGGGCGCTTGGCGAGCCGCTTGGCGATCTCCTCTCGAACGCCTCCAGCGTCCATGTGATCGGGCGGATTAGGGCGGATGACTGGCGTGGGCCGCGCGCCGCGCAGGTGGAGATTGTCGACGCCGCTCCCGCCTGATGGGGGCCGCCGCCAGGCGGGAACCATTGGCGTTTGGAATGGCGAGTTGAGCCGCGCCTTGGCTGCTTCGCGGCCGCCTGGGGGCGGATTGGCCCTTGCGCAGCGCGGACGGCTTCGCCTATATGCGCGTCTCTTTGGCGTCGAGGGCCCTTCGTCTATCGGTTAGGACGCCAGGTTTTCAACCTGGAAAGAGGGGTTCGATTCCCCTAGGGCCTGCCACCTGCGCCGCAAGATATCCCATTAAGCCTTTGTAATTGCATCACCTTCTGGGCGTGCGCCGCAACTTGAAGCCGCTGCGCGCCAGACGGCGGCGCGTTCGAAAGAGATGAGCCGCCGCGCGCGTCAGCCGGCCGTTTCGTCGGTCGAGCATTGCCGTCAATTGGAGTGGCGTCGTCCCTCATGCCGCCGACGCGCGTGCGCCACGTCAGCTCAGGCTGACGTGCGCATCTCTGCGTTTCGACGTTCCGTGAGCCTGCGCGCAATAACTGACTGATTGCAGGATCGGGCAGGCCGATCTTGCTGGTTCTGGTCCACCCTTTCCGCCAGCTCCCTGCCGCAGGGGCCTCTCTATGCAGGATTGGGGGAGCCATACGCACACGGATTGATGGTAGCGCAGCGCGCCCGGCTATCGATTCGCCGCGAACCTGAAAATGCCTGAAAATGGTGCCCAGGGGCGGAATCGAACCACCGACACGCGGATTTTCAATCCGCTGCTCTACCAACTGAGCTACCTGGGCGAGCGCCCGGCCGTAAGGCGGCGCGTCAGCAGTTCGCTGGACGCCGGATGGAGGCGCGCCCCGTTCCTTTCGGTCCGGGAGGCAGCCGTGTACCGCCCGGTATCCGCTTTGTCCAGAAAGGAACGAATTGCGGAGCCAGGGCGACGCCGCCGGCCGCAGATCCGGTCGTCAGTTCCAGCGAAATTCCAATCCGCGCACGCCAGCCGATATCATGACAAGGGCAAACGACCGAAACCGGGATAGTGGCGTCCCCGAGAGGATTCGAACCTCTGGCCCTCAGATTAGGAATCTGATGCTCTATCCTGCTGAGCTACGGGGACATGTAACACGAGGATAGAGGCGTCCTGCGTCCTTGCAAGCCCGGCGATCTGGGGCGTCCGCAGGTTGATGGCGCAGGCGACGTTCGATCAGCGATAGACGGCGTCGGCAGCGAGCCCACCCCCGGCATGCGCGCAAGCCGCGGTCGCCCGCCATGCGCACTACGCCTCGTTGGGTTCTGATCAGGGCGCGACATCCTGATTTCGGCGTCGACGGCCATACGCGGGTCAAATCGCAGCCGCAATCTTCCCGTGACCTTGCGCCATAGTCGGCCGCCGCGCTCCGTGCGTGGCCGGCGGTTCACCTCTGCGCGCCGCTCGCATATCGTCGCGCGCAAGGGAGGGCCGCGGCGGCGCCGCGGAACGAGGGTGTAGGAGGACGGCATGGCCCGATCGAATCCGGGGATTGTCATTGGCGCAGCCGTGGCGGCGTTCGCTCTAGGGCTGGTCCTTGGGCGCAATATCGACCGCGGCGATGCGGACCTCAGCGACAGCGCAGGCAATTCCCTTGTCGCGCCGATCACCCGTCGCGCCGAAGAGGCGCCGCGTCAGCCGTTCCAGGAGGTGCGCGCCGAGGAGGCCCCGCGGGCCGCCGACACTGCGCCGCCCGCCGCTCAGAGCGGGTTTGCGTTCGAGCGCCTGTCGATAGAGACGGACGCCGACACGCCGCGCGCCTGCCTGCGGTTCAACGCGCCGCTCGTGACGGATGGCTCGGTTGCGTATGCGGACTATATCCGGCTGACGCCCGAGGCGCGCCCGGTCGCGTCCGCCAACGGCCGCACGCTTTGCCTTTCGGGCCTTGAGTTTAATCGCGAATACGCCGCTTCCCTGCGCGCGGGCCTGCCGGGGGCCGACGGCGCGTCGCTGCAACGGCCGGCGACGGTGACGATCGCCTTCGGCGACAAACCCGCCTATGTCGGGTTCGCCGGCGAGGGCGTTATCCTGCCGCGACTCGACGCCGACGGACTCGCGATTGAAACCGTCAATGTGGAGGCGGTGGAGGTCAGCGTCGCGCGCGTTTCCGACCGGGCGCTGGTGACGAAGTCCGTCGCATCGGGCGGCGTCATCGCGGAAAACGATTATTACTACGCCTATGGCGAGGAGGACGGCGAAGACGTCGGCGCGCCGGTGTTCAGGGGCAAGATCGCCGTTGACGGCGCGCGCAATGAACGTGCGACGACGGTCTTTCCGATCGGCGCGGCGCTGGACGCGCTGCAGCCAGGGGCGTATTTCGTCCGTGTGCGCGATGCATCGACCGGCGCCGACGAGAACCGGCCGGCGCAGGCCTGGCGCTGGGTGCTCTACACGGATATTGCGCTCACCACCTATTCAAGCGCGGAGGGCATGTCCGTCTCCGCCCGCTCGCTCCAGACAGGCCGACCGAAGCAGGGCGTCGACCTGCAGCTCCTCGCGGTCAATAACGACATCCTTGCGCGCGAAACCACCGACGCCGACGGCTTCGCCAGATTCGGCAAAGCGGTCGTGGCGGGCGAGGGACCTTTGCGCCCCGGCTTTGTGATGGCCTACGGGCAGCAGGCTGACTTCGCCGCGCTCGACCTCAGGCGCGCGCCGCTCGATCTCAGCGACCGCGATATCGGCGGACGGGCGGCGGGCGCGGTCGTCGACGGCTATCTCTATTTTGACCGCGGCATTTACCGGCCCGGCGAGACCGTGCGCCTGGTCAGCCTCCTGCGCGATGCGCGCGGCGCGGCGATCGACCGCAACGCGACGCTCGTCATCCGACGTCCGAATGGGGTGGAGGCGAAGCGCTACCGGATTGAGGACCTCGACATCGGCGGATTTTCCCGCGCCTACGACCTGCCGCGCTCGGCTCCGCGCGGCGTCTGGCGCGCGAGCCTCGAGGCGGACGGCGCAGGGCTCGTCGCCGAGGAGACGTTTAGCGTCGAGGACTTCGTGCCCCAGCGCCTCGAAGTGTCGCTCGACATGGACGAAGAAACGCCGCTGCCACTCGGCGAGGCGCGGCCGATAGCTGTGTCGGCGCGCTATCTATACGGCGCGCCGGCGAGCGCGCTGGCCGTCGAGGCGGAGGCGCGGCTGAAAGTGGACCCCAATCCGTTCGCGGACTACCGCCGTTTTCGGTTCGCCCGCGAACGCGAAACGTTCCGAGAGCGATTTATCGAGATTGCTGACGGGGCGGCGACGGATGCCGAGGGCGCAGCGCGCCGCGAGCTTTTGATTGATGCGATCGACAACCCCGTGAGCGCGCCCCTGCGCGCCGAAGTTGTCGTCGGCGTGGTGGAGCCCGGCGGCCGGGTCGTGCGCGAAAGCGCGCGCATCCCGGTGCGTGAGCTCGACCGCTATGTGGGCCTCGCTCTGAAAGACGGCGCGCGCCGGGTGGGCGAGGACGCGCCGGCGGAGATCGACGTTGTTAGCCTGACGCGGGATGGCGCGCCGGCGGCGACGGAGCTCGAATGGACCCTTGTCGAGGAGGACTACTGGTTTGAGTGGTATCGCGCAGGCGGCCAATGGCGCTGGCGGCGGTCCTACCGCGACGTCCCGGTCGCCGAAGGCCGGGTGTCGACTGATGCGGACGGTCTCGCGGCGATTGCGGAGCGCCTGCCGGCCGGCTCCTACCGCCTCGCGGTCGCTGATCCCGGCGCGGGCGCGAGCGCGGAGCTGCGTTTCTATGTCGGTTGGCGCAGCTATGAGGCGGGCGCCGAACGGCCCGATCAGGCGGCGATGACGCTGATGAACGAGTCCGTCGCCCCTGGCGCGCGCGCCCGGCTGACGCTTGACGCCCCTTACGCAGGGGAGGCGGTCGTCGTCATCGCCACCGACACCGTCAAGTCCGTTCAGCGTTTCCGCGTCGAGCCCGGCCCCCGCGAGATTACGATTGATACGGAGGAAGAATGGGGCGCGGGCTTTTATGTCTTGGCGAGCCTCGTGACGCCGCGCGACGCTGTCGACAGGCCGACGCCGCGCCGGGCCATGGGCGTCGCCCATGTGCCGTTCGACATGTCGGCGCGCACGCTCGGCGTCTCGTTTGACGCGCCCGACGTCGCGCGGCCGCGCGCGCAGTTGCCGCTGCGCGTCGCCATCGACGGCGCCCGCCGCGGGGAGGAAGTGATGCTCACCGTCGCCGCAGTCGACGAAGGCATCTTGCGGCTGACGAAGTTCGCCTCGCCCGATCCCGCCGCGCACTATTTCGGCAAAAAGCGCCTTGGCGTTGAAGTCCGCGACGACTATGGGCGCGTGCTCGATCCCAATCTCGGCGCGCCGGCGCGCTTCGGCGGCGATCAGATCGGCGGCGAAGGCCTTACCGTCGTGCCGACGAAATCGGTCGCGCTTTTTTCCGGCGTGGTCCGCGTCAATGACGAGGGCCGGGCGACGGTCCCCGTCGACATGCCGGACTTCAATGGCGAACTGCGGCTGATGGCGGTCGCCTGGAGCGCGACCAAGCTCGGCGCCGGCGCAGAGGCGCTGACCGTGCGCGATCCTGTCCCTGCGCTTCTGTCGCTGCCGCGTTTCCTGGCCCCCGGCGACCGGGCGGAGACGACGCTGCTGGTGGACAATGTGGAGGGCGCGCCTGGCGACTATGTGGTGCGGATCGCCGGCGAGGGCGCGCTCGCCGCGGCTGAGCGCGACACGCTGAGCCTCGCTGCGAATGAACAGGCGCAGCGGCGCTATGAGGTCGAGGGCCGGACAGTCGGCGTCGGCGCGGCGACGCTGTCGGTTTCGGGGCCGCGCGACTTTTTCATTCGGCGCGACTATCCGATTGAGACGCGTACGCCTTATTTTCCGACGACGCGGGTGACGACGCGGCGCCTGGCGGCGGGGGAGACGCTGCAGGTGGACGCCTCGTCCGCGGCGGGGCTCGTCGAGGGCTCCGTTGAGGCGACGGCGTCATTTTCGCCGTTGCGCGGCGTCGCCCCGGGACCGCTTCTGGAGTCCTTGGCGCGCTATCCCTATGGCTGCGCGGAGCAGCTCGTCAGCGTCGCCCTGCCGCTCATCTATTGGCGCGATGTCGCTGCGGCCGCGGGCCGCGAGGATGACCTCTCGATCCGGGCGCGCCTTCAGGACGCGATTAACAAGCTGCTTGACCGTCAGGGGAGGGACGGCGCGTTCGGCCTCTGGCGCGTGGACGATCGCGGCGCGACGCCCTGGCTCGGCGCCTATGTGACCGACTTTATCGCGCGCGCGGCGGACGAAGGCTACGCTGTCCCGGCGTCGGCGCTTGATCTCGCCTATGGCGCGATGGCGCGGATCGCCGACATCGATCGGTTTTCCTATGTCGCCTATCGCCCGCGGGCTTATGAAGCGGAGTGGTCGAACGACACAACTGAGCAGTATCGCCTGCGCGCTGCGGCCTACGCGACCTATGTGCTGGCGCGGGCCGGCCGCGCGAACTTGTCGGACGCACGCTACCTGCACGACGCGAAGCTCGGCGCGATGGTCAGCCCCCTGGCGCGCGCTCATCTCGGCGCTGCGCTGGCCATGATGGGCGACCGGGCGCGCGCGCTGAACGCCTTCGCAGAGGCGCGGGCCGCCATCGGCCACGACAATACCGGCGACTACTATCAAACGCCCCTTCGCGATGCCGCGGGCGTTTTGGCGCTCCTCGCCGAAGTACAGGGCGCGCCGGGCGTTGAAGCGGCGAGCGAGGCTTTCCTCAACCTCATGCGTGAGCCGGACAGTCTGCATACGCAGGAAAAAGCGTTTACGCTGCTCGCCGCCCAGGCGCTCATCCGCGCGGCGGGCGAGGTGGCGATTGTCGCTGACGACGGCGACGTCCTGACCGGCGCGGCGCCCGAAGCGCGCCTCACCTCGGCCGATCTCGCGGCCGGCGCCGCGTTCACCAATGACGGCGACGGGCCGGTGTTCGCCTCCCTGGCGGTGTCCGGCGCGCCCGCCGCATCGCCGGGCGCCTATGCGGCGGGGTACGAGCTGACGAAGCGCATCGCCGCGCGAGACGGGTCGGCGGTCGATCTCGCAAGCGTTCAGCAGAATGACCGTCTTGTCGTGCTTGTCTCCGGCAAATCGCTGCAGGAGCGGATCAATCCGTCCATCATCGTGGACCTTTTGCCGGCGGGCTTTGAGATTGAGTCAGTGCTGACAGAGGCGGATGTCCGGAACGGCCCCTACGCCTGGGTCGGGGCCGTGTCGCGCTTTAACGTCGCTGAGGCGCGCGACGACCGCTTCGTCGCGGCGATTGATCTCGGTGCCGACAATTTCACGGCCGCCTACCTCGTTCGGGCGGTGACGCCTGGCGACTTCGCTTTCCCGGGCGCGGTCATCGAGGATATGTACCGGCCCGGCGTCGCCGCGCGGACGGCCGATGCCCGGGTGACGATCGCGGCCGCCGGATGACAAGCGCTTCGCGCATCGGGGCCGTCGCGGCGGCGGTCGTCGCGGCGCTTGCGGCGATCCTCGCGCTTGACCGCATTGCGCCGCCGCCGCTCGCGACGGCTGGCGCAGGAGGAAGTCTCGTTTACGACCGCGACGGCGCGCTTCTCCACGCCTTTGCGGCGGAGGGCGGCGTGTGGCGGTTTCCGGCCGACCTTGACGCCATTGATCCCGCCTTCGTCGATCGGCTCCTCCATATCGAGGACAAGCGGTTTTACGACCATCCGGGCGTTGACCCGATCGCTGTTGTCCGGGCCGTGACGGACGCCCTTCGGTCGGGCCGCATTGCGTCCGGCGCGTCGACCATCACGATGCAGACGGCGCGCCTCCTTGAGCCGCGGCCGCGTACAATTCCCGCCAAGATGATCGAGATGATCCGTGCGCTTCAGATTGAGCGCAGGCTGACGAAACGCGAGATACTCGAGCTCTACCTGACGCTCGCGCCCTATGGCGGCAACATCGAAGGCGTTCGCGCGGCGAGCCTCATCTATTTCGGCAGCGAGCCCGACGAGCTCTCCGATAACGAACAGGCGCTCCTCCTCGCCTTGCCGCAGGCGCCGGAGATGCGCCGGCCTGACCGTCGTCCCGGCGGCGCTGAGGCGGGCATGGCGGCGATCGCCGCGAAGCTCGATGGCGGGCCGCTGGCGTTTTCCGACGCGCGTCCCGCGACGCCGCCAAGGCGGCGCGCGCTGCCGCAAGGGGCCTATCATGCCGCAAGATATGCGGCGGCGCTTGCGCGGGCCGACGGCGCGGGCGAGGCGCGGTCGACCCTCTACGCGTCCATGCAGGCCGTCGCCGCCGACGTCGTTCGTCGCCATAGCCTCGCCGCTACTGACGGGGCGACCGCCGCTGCGCTCATCGTCGACAATTCGACGGGCGAAGTCCTCGCCCATGTGGGCTCCGGCGGCCGGGACGTCGCCGGCGGCTGGATTGATTTAACGCGCGCAGTGCGCTCGCCCGGCTCGACGTTGAAACCGTTCGTATACGCCGCCGCCTTCGACGACGGCGCGCTCGCGCCTGACAGCGTCGTTCTCGATGGCCCGCGCGCGTTTCGCGGCTATGCGCCGGAGAATTTCGATCGCGCGTTCCGCGGCGAGGTGCGGGTGCGCGATGCGCTGCGCCATTCCCTCAACCTGCCGGCCGTCGCCGCGCTCGATGCGGTCGGCCCGCGAAGGTTTGGCGCCGCGCTTAAGGAGGCGGGGGCGCGTCTCGTCCTGCCGATGCAGGCGCGCGAGGAGGGCGCCGGCTTGCCGACGGCGCTCGGCGGCGCGGGGCTTAGGCTGAAGGACCTTGCGCAGCTCTATGTGGGGCTCGCCCGCGGCGGGGTCGCGGTTCCCTTGCGCTGGCGCCGGCAAACGCCTGATGGCGAAGCCGTCGCCGAAGGAGGCTACCGGCTGATGAGCGAGGCGTCGGCGCAGCGTGTGACGGCGATCCTGCGCGGCGCGCCGCCGCCGCCCGGCCGCGCGCCGGCGGCGCTTGCCGAAGGCGCGCCAATCATCGCCTATAAGACGGGTACGTCCTATGGCTTTCGGGACGCGCTCGCCGTCGGCTCGGCGGGCGGGCTGACAATCGCCGTCTGGGCCGGACGGGCGGACGGCGCCCCGCGGCCCGGCCGCACCGGCCTTAAAGAGGCCGCGCCCGTTCTGTTTGATCTCTTCGACGCCGCCGCGCGGCTCGGCCGTTTGACGTCCGATGCGCCGCAGCGGGAAGATGTTGAGCTCTCGGTCGCCGCCGCCGCGCGCCGCCGCGCGCCGGCCGACCCCCTGCAATTGATTCACCCGCAGAACGGCGCGGAGCTTCATCCCGATCGACGCGGCATTGTGCTCGCCGCGAGGGGTGGTCGGGCGCCCCTTTCCTGGTTCGTTGACGGCGCGTCGGTCGATCGCCGCGCGGGGGCCGCTGCCTGGCGGCCTGAAAGCGCAGGGTTCTACACGGTGTCCGTGGTCGACGCCGACGGCGAAACGGCGACCGCGTCCGTGCGCGTCAGGAGCGGGGGCGTGGCGAGCCCGATTGGCGGCGCGCGAACCGAAGGAACAAGGTGACGGCCGTCTGGACGCGGCGCGCGGCGCTTGGCGGCGCATGCGGCGCGGCGGTTTTGCGCGCCCGGGCGCGCGCAATCGAGGCGCCTGAGGCGATCGCCGGCGATCGTTTCGTCACCGCCGAGACCGAATGTCTTATCGACGACATTGTCGCGCCGCGCGGGTCGGCGCCATTTGCGCGCGAGGCGACGGCGGCGTTGCAGGCGTTGCTGGCGTCGGGCGAGGGCGCCTTTGAAGAGACGCGCCGTGATCGCTGGCGGCGGCCGGTCGGGCGTCTCATCAGCATGGAGACGGGCGCGCCGATGGAGCGACGCCTCGTCGCCGGGGGCGCCGCGCGCGTTCATCCGCGCTCTGCGTTTCACGACTCGATCCGCGCCCTGCTTGACGCCGAGCTGGCGGCGCGACGCGCGCGCGCCGGGCTCTGGCGGTTGAGCGCCTACCGGCCGCTCAACGCCAACGAGGCGGAAGACTGGTCATGGGGACGCATGAACAAGCTGATCGGCGGCTTTCACATCGCCGTCGGGACGCTGTCGGGCGCAGCAAAACGCGGACGCCGCATCTACTTTAATTTCGGTGCGGATTACCGCAGCGACTTCACCGCGACCTTCGAAGGGCGCGCCGAAGACATCGATCTTATCTCAGGCGTCGATCTCGCCGCGTCTACGCTGGCCGGCCGAAGCGTCGAGGTGAGGGGTTTTGTCGAGGCGATAAATGGCCCCTCCATCGCCCTGCGACATCCCTTGCAGATCCTCGCGCGACCGGCGGCGTAGCCGCCAGCCCGACGGCGTAAAGGCGGTTACGCCGCCTTCTTCTGGTGCAGGGACGCTTCGAGCTCGGCGATCGCCGCGTCGAGGCCGGACTTGCGCACGGCGGCCACTTCGCGGGCGAAGCGATCGAGCGCCTGTTCGAAGAGCTGCCGTTCAGAATAGCTCTGTTCGGGCTGGTCGGCAGCGCGGAAAAGATCGCGCACGACCTCGGCCACCGACATTACGTCGCCGGAGTTTATCTTGGCTTCGTATTCCTGCGCCCGGCGGCTCCACATGGTGCGCTTGATCCGGGCGCGGCCTTTCAGAAGCTCCACCGCCTTGTCGATCGTCGCCGGCTCAGATAGCGGGCGCATGCCAACCGCGGCCGCCTTCGCCGTCGGCACGCGCAGCTTCATCTTCTCCTGTTCGAAGTCGATGACGAAAAGCTCGTTGGTGATGCCGGCGATCACCTGTTTTTCGATGGTGACGATCCGCCCGACGCCATGCGCCGGATAAACGATGTGGTCATTGACCCGGTAGGTCTGCTTGGCCTCTTTCGCCTCCGGAGTGGCGGCTATCTTCGCGTCGCCTGTGGGCGCGGGTTCGTTCGCCGCCTTCTGCAGCGCAGTGGGAACGATCGTCGGCTCTGAGACGCCGCCGCGCGGCTTCTGGCCGACATTCAGCTTCTTCTGCGGCGCCGGTTTCGGCGTCTTCGCCTGCTCGGCCGCCTTCGCAGCTGGTTTCTTGGCCGCAGTCTTCGCCGGCGCCTTTTTCGCCGCCGCAGCGTCAGGCGCCGCCTTCTTGGCCGCGGGCTTCTTGGCGGCCGGCGCCGCCTTTGACGTCGTCGCCGACTTGCGGGCGACCGCTTTGGCGCGGGTCGCGGATTTCTTCGCCGCGGGCTTCGGAGCGGCAGTCTTCGCGGCGGCGGTTTGCGGCGCGGCAGTTTTCCGCGCGCGCGCCTTTGCGGTCGCAGGCTTGGCCGCTGTCTTGCGCGCCGCCGTTTTCTTCGCGACCGGCTTCGCCGTCGTCGCCTTGCGCGCCGCGCTCGCAGGCGTGGCCTTCGTCGCAGCCTTCTTGGCCGCAGGCTTCTTCGTCGCCGGCTTCTTTGGCGTTGACGCGGCTCGGGCGCTCTTGGCGGCCGGGCGCTTGGCCGCCGTCTTGGAGGCCGTCTTCTTGGTCGGTTTTCGGGTGGAGGCGGATTTTGTAGCCATCGCCAGAACTTTCATACTCCTTGCGGGACCGCGCTAGGGCCGCCGAGTGCCAGCCTCACGGCGCGCGCAAAGGCGCGGCGCGGTTCCCAGTTTTTGTTTTCGAGGGGCGGGGGCCCGCTTTTGCTTTCGGGGCGGCGGTCCGCCCGCGCTTTCTCTCCAGACGCTTTCCGTTTTGGTCGCGCCTTTCGGGCGCTTTACGTGTCGCTCGCCTCCCACTTCTGGCTCCGGCGAGGTGAAAACGCCGCACGCCAAGCGGCCGTGCGGCGCATGCCGCCCTCAGCGCCCCGGTCAGCCGCACGCCGCGGCGCGCTGGGGGGCCCAAAGTCCCGCGTCCCAAACTTATTCGAACGCCTAGCGGACAGTATCACGTTTGGAATCAATAGCATAAAATCGCCAAGAACACCAGTATGCCGCGATTCCTGGAACGATTGCAGACCGCATCGCTAGGCGGCGGGAGGCGCAGCGCCTTCGGAAGAAGCGCGCGTCTGGCGGATGCGGTTCGGCGAAGGCGCGCCAATCACATATCCGCGAGCGCCGAAAGCCAGATGGCGGATTAGGCGCCCCCGGGGCCGGGTCAGTCGCCCTTGCCCGGATTGGGGCTGAAATACTTTTCGAGTTTGCCGGTCTCCTCCGCCATGGCGTCGGCGTCGTCGGGCGCGTCGATCTTGCGCGTGATGTTCGGCCACTCAGCAGCGTATTTCGTGTTGAGCTCCAGCCACTTGCCGTCCTTGTCCTTGGGATCCGTGTCCGGGACGATCGCCTCCGCCGGACATTCCGGCTCGCACACGCCGCAATCGATGCACTCTTCCGGGTGAATGACGAGCATATTCTCGCCCTCATAGAAGCAGTCCACGGGGCAAACCTCGACGCAGTCCGTGTACTTGCACCGAATGCATGCGTCAGTGACGACGTAGGTCATGTGTCTACGTTCCTTTACAGAACCCAGGGGGTTTCTTAGCGGCCATGCCGCAACGCGCAAGCCGTGGGACGCGTTCAGGACGTCGCGCTGCGCTGCTCATTCAGACGCGCCTGGGCCCGCTGGCGGGCGGCGCCGCTGTCCACGTCATCCACATATATAAGGCCGCAAATCCGGCGGATCACGATGTCCTCATATGGGTCGCGGACTGTGTCGCTGAGGACGATCGACCACAGCGCCTCAATAAACGCGATCCGGTCCTCGAGCGGCAGCGACTTCGCCCGCTTGGTGAACTGATGGATGTCGTTGGCCGCGGCCTGCCTTGCCTCCGCCGTTGCGATAAGGCCGTCCGCGGCCGCGGCGTCGACCTCGAATGCGTCGATCAACGTCCGGCGGATAAGGGCGTCCTCCGCGGCGGTCTTCGTCTCATCCGCCTTCGCAGCCTCAACCATTAGCGCGGCGAGCGCGATCGCCGTCTCATGGTCGTCGTCGCCCTCGCCGGGGGCGCCTTCCGGCGCGGAAAACAGAGACTTAATCCGATCGAACATGGGGGCGCTCCTTATCGAAGGTGACGTAACTTGAAGCTCGGCTCACGACTGGCCGCGTTCAGCGCGCGCCGCCTCAAGGGCGCGACGCTCGCGCTTGGTCGGCCGGGGTCCGACGCGGTCGTGTCCTCGGCGCGCATCCGCATCTCTGTCAGGCGGCGGCGAGAGGTCTTCATAGAGGCCGCGCGCCTCGCTTGCCGGCCCCCGGCGCGCCCCGCAGGCGATAATCCGCAGGACGAACAGGCGGTCGCGAACCGAAAACGACAGGTCATCGCCGGCGCGTACGAGCGCGCTCGCCTTGGAAAGGCGGGTCGTCGCGCCGCCTCGGGTCAGCCGCATGCGGCCCTCGGCGACCGCCTTCGCCGCGAGGCTGCGAGTCCTGAAAAACCGCGCATGCCAGAGCCATTTGTCGATCCGCTGGCTGACGCCTGGCGCGCCGTCGTCAACAGGGCGTGCGTCGCTCACGCGCCGCCGGGTCCCTTGTCGTTGTCGCCTTTAAGCGCGGCGAGGACGGCGAAAGGCGAATCAGGGTCCGGACCGCGTCCTCGTTTCGGCCCGCTGGTGAACTGACGCGGCGCGCGCGGACCGTCATGGCGCGGTCCCTTGCGCCCTCCGCCGGGGCGCTTGCCGCCTTTTTTTGCTCCGTCGCCGAAGCCGCCCCCATGGGCGCGCTTGTCGCGCTTGTCTCCGCCGCGCCCGTCGCCGGACCGCTTGTCGTTCTGGCGATGGCCTGGCCGGTTGGCGGGACGACGGGGGGCAGGCCGCCACAGCGCCACTTCAATTGTGTCCGGTTCGGCGGCTGCGACGGAGGATGAAGAAGCCGATTCACTTACCGCGGCCGCCTCTTCCTGCGCCGGCGTTTCGGCGAGCGCGGGATCGGCGGCGGATTGATCAGGCGCCGCGTCTTGCTGAGACAGCGCTGTTGATTCGGGCGCTGGGGCGCCGTCGTCTGATGTCGTCGTCGGCGCTTCGGCGGCCGCGGCATCCGCCTCGCCTGTTTCCGCCGTCGGCTCAGTGCGCTCCGGCGCGGTCGCCGGCGTCGCTTCAGAAGGCTCGCCCTCTGTTGCGGCCGGCGTCGCCGGAGCTTCCTGTGCGGGTTTTTCTTCCGCTTGCGGGGTCGCCGGCGCCGCGGGTTTCGGCCGCTGGACCAGGTGTTTGCGATAGCCGAGGGAGGTCAGAATGCCCTCGAATTCCTCGCCCGAGCAGCCGACGAGGGACATCATCTGCTGGGTCGCCTCAAAGCCCTGGCGTTGCTTGTCGCCCTCCCGCGCAGAGCGGATGAGCCCGGCGAGCCGCTCCAGCATGTCGATCCTGACCGCGCGGCCGCCGGAGGGGCGATAGCCGCAGGCGTAATAGTACGCATGCGGCATATCAGCGTTGAGCGGGAAGGAGACGAGGCCGGCCTTGGGCGGCTCATGCGCGGCCGGCGCCTTGTCCGCCCACAGCGCCCACAGAAGCGTCAACAGTCGCGATGGGGCCGGCTTCAGGAGCGAAGGCATGTGCAGCGTTATCTCGCCGAACCGGACGCCGAGCTTGCGCATCTTGCCGCGTTCGGCCTGCTCAAGCTGCTTAAGCTCGGATGCGATTGGCGCGCGCGACATGGCGCCGAAATTCTCAACGAGGCGGAACGCGATCCCCCGGGCGAGGCCGGAAAAGGCCTCCGCGTCGCCCTCCGCCGCTGGCGCGTCGACGGCCTGACGCAGCCTTACGAGGTCGGCGAGCGTCGCTTCAATCCGCGCTGCGAGGAAATCCGACAGTCGGTCCTGAACCCGTCCGCGCAAGGAGGGCGAGATGGCGTCGATGTCGAGGATCTTGAGGTTGGGGCGCAGCGGCGCCGGCCCTTTTTCAAGGCGCGCCACGGGCGCGGACCGCCACCAGATCGTCGCGTCGGCCCTGAGGTCGAGCTCCGAAGGCGCAGCATTGGCGAGCGCCGCGGCCCGCGCCGCGAGGAGCGGCGAGAGCGCCTTCTCCGCCGCGTGACGCACGCGCTTCGCCTCCGCGCCTTTGGCGCGGGGGTCGAGAATAAACTGAAAGCCTATGAGGCGGCCGACGAACTGGCCTTCCACGAACACCTCTCCGTCATCGTTAACGCCGGCGAGGAGCGGCGCGTCGTCGCGCAGCTTGCGCAACAGAACCGACGTGCGCCGATCGACGAAGCGCTGCGTCAGCTTTTCATGCAGCGCATCCGACAAAGCGTCTTCTATCGAGCGGGTTCGTTCCTGCCAATAGCCTGGATTTTCGAGCCAGGCGGCGCGGTTCGACAGATAGGTCCACGTGCGGACGAACGAAATCCGGGTGGAGATCGCGTCGATGTCGCCATCTGCGCGGTCAAGGGGCTCGACGCGGGAGGCGAGGAACGCGTCATCGAGCCGTCCGCCGTCCATCAGCGCCACGTAAATCTCGGCGAGGAGGCGGGCGTGCTGGTCGGGCGCTGACTTGCGGAAATCGGGTATCTGGCAGACGTCCCAGAGGCGCGCGACGGCCGCGGGCCCGCCGGCGCGGTCGGCGATCTCCGGGTTCGCCGCAAGCCGGGCGAGGGCGATCTCGTCGTCGCCGGGCCGCGCGCGACGAAAGAGGTCGCCGGGGGCGGGCGCGTCGAGCGATCGCCTGAGGGCGGGAAGGCTTGAAAAGTCGAGCCGCTCGGCCCGCCATTGCAGCGCCTCTACGGGCGGGAATTCATGCTCCTCGATCGCGGCGACGATATCCTCGTCCAGCGGCCGGCAGTCGGCCGTGATCCCGAATGTCCCGTCCCTGATGTGCCGTCCGGCGCGGCCGGCGATCTGGGCGAGTTCGTCCGCCCTGAGCCCGCGCATGTGGCGGCCGTCGAACTTGCGCGCCGAGGCGAAGGCGACATGGTCGATATCCATGTTGAGCCCCATGCCGATGGCGTCCGTGGCGACGAGATAGTCGACCTCGCCGTCCTGATAGAGCTGCGCCTGAGCGTTCCTTGTGCGCGGGGAAAGTGCGCCGAGCACGACCGCCGCGCCGCCGCGCTGACGCCGGATAAGCTCGGCGATGGCGTAGACCGCGTCGACGGAAAAGCCGACCACCGCCGACCGGCCGGGCAGGCGCGAGACCTTCTTTGCGCCAGCGTATTCAAGCTTGGAGAAGCGCTCGCGCGAGACGAATTCGATGCGGGGAAAGAGCCTGCGCAGGATCGGCCGCATGGTCGCCGAGCCGATGAACATGGTCTCCACGGCGCCGCGCGCGTTCAGAAGGCGGGACGTAAAGACCCGTCCGCGCTCCGGGTCGGCGGCGAGCTGAATTTCGTCGACCGCCAGAAATTCCACCTCCCGGTCGAGCGGCATCGCCTCCACGGTTGAGACCCAGTAGCGCGGATTCGGCGGAGCGATCTTTTCCTCGCCGGTGATGAGCGCCACCTCCCGCGAGCCGACCCGCAGGACGAGCTTGTCGTATATCTCCCGCGCCAGGAGCCTCAGCGGCAGGCCGATCATCCCCGTCCGCCGGCCGAGCATACGCTCGATGGCGAAATGGGTTTTCCCTGTATTGGTGGGGCCAATAACGCCGATGACGCCGTCGTCCGCGTCACTTGCAGGCATCGCGCGCAGATTCCCCGGGATGGCCGCGCCGGTCATGGCCACGCTTTCCTTAGAGACGCTTTCGCCCGGACCGAACGGCAGGACGCGTCCTTCACCTAGGTTGCGATTGGTCGAAGCGCCAGTCTTGGGCGGTCGGGGCAGGAAATGCTGAGCGCAGCGGGCGGCCGGCTACATCAAATCCTTCATCGATCTAAGGGCCTTTTTTCCCTGTTCGACCGCCTCATCCTGAGGAGCATCGCGCATTACCAAGCTGAGCTGACGTCCAACGGTTCGGTTTGAAAGGTCGACCTTGTTTTGCAGGGCTTCGGGCAGTTTTTATGAGTCAAGGTCAGCGCAGCTTGGTATGAGCGATGCGTCTCGAAGGATGTCGATAGGCGCATTCGCTCGCTGGCATCCTTCGAGACGCAAGCCTAAAGGCTTGCTCCTCAGGATGAGGACCGGATGGAGCTTTGGAATATGGCGACGCCCGCGATTCAATGAGCTTCATTGACACCGCAGCCCTGCCGAATTACCCACCGCGCTTCGAATTCATGAGGGACGCAAGCGCGTCCCGTTAACCAGATGGAGCGACGGCCATGGCGCGCCGGTGCGAATTGACGGGCATTGGCCCGATGGCGGGCAACAACGTCTCCCACGCCAATAACAAGACCCGGCGGCGCTGGCTGCCGAACCTGTGTGACGTCACGTTGCACTCCGACCGGCTGGGGCGCGGCTTCAAGATGCGCGTCGCGGCCTCGGCGCTGCGCTCGGTGGACCACATGGGCGGGCTGGACGCCTTCCTGTTGAAGGCGAAGGAAGCGCAGCTTTCGCCGGCGGCCTTGAAAATCAAGCGCGAACTGGCGAAGGCTGCCGGCTGACGCCGGAGCGGTTCATGGCGGCCCCGGCCAAACAAAGGCTTGAGGGCTCTTCCATGGAAGTCGCGCCGCCCGTTGAATCCCATCGCGAACGCGCCACGCCGATGCAGCGGCTCCTCGCCGCGATCGGCGGCTTTCTTGTGGGCTTCACGCGGCTAGCGGTGCTGACGGCGCTTATGTTGCCGATCCTCATCGCGTCATTTCTTACGGTCGACATTCCGGTGCGCGCCCTCGACCACTATTTCCCGATGGAGGCGATGCGGCCCGGCAACTGGCTGAGCCGCGGCGATATCTTCATGGCGTTCGGGGCGATGGCGGGGGTCCTGATGGCGCGGCGCTTCGGCGGCGACGAGGCCGCGCGGGCGATTACCGCGGCCTGGGGGCTCGCCGCCTTCGCCGCCTTCGCCGGGATTGCGTATTTGGCGCCGGATCTCGCGCCCGGCGATTTGCCGGCGGCGCGTTACATCGCCGCCTTCGTTCTCGCTGCGATGATGGGACAGTACATGGCGGTCGGGCTCTTCGACGTCCTGCGCGGCGGAACCGACTGGTGGCGCGCGCCGCTCTATGCGTTGCTCGCCGGATACGCCGTGCACGTCACTTTGTTTTATGGCGTCGCCTATTGGTCCTCGTCGGTCCCGTGGCTTAACTGGATGGCGACCGATTTCGCGCTTAAGGCCGCGATGGCGGTCGCGTTCCTGTGGCCCTACTGGCGCCTCCGCCGCGGCCTGAAGCCGCGCGGCGGGCTAGGGGGGTAGGAGCCAACGCCTCCGGCGGATTGCCGATCGCGAGCAATTCGTGGGATGCTCTTCAGGCAATGCGGGGCGCTGTCAGAGATACGAAGAAGGGAGAATCGCACTTCGTCTGGCGAAGTCCGGACGTGTCGCGCATCGAAAACCTGTCGGATATTGTTTTCGCCCTGGCGCTCGCCCTTATCGCTGCGCCGGTCGTGCCGACGACGTTTTCCGAACTCGCCGCGCTCTGGCGGGACGTTCTGGCCACCGGCTTCTGTTTTGCGATCATGCTCGTGATCTGGAACACGCACTACGTCTTCTTCCGGCGGTATGACTTGATGGACGGGAAGACAGTGTTCCTGAACTCGGTCCTCCTGTTCCTGATCTTTTCCCTCGCCTATCCGCTGAAATTCATCATGGGCTTCGTCGTCAGATTCGCGACGTTCGACTTCAGCGAGGCGCAGCCGATTTACGCCGTCATGACGCTGGAGGAAGGGCGCCTCGCCATGATCTTCTATTCGTTGGCCTACGCTTCAATTTTTGTGGTCTTCGCCATGCTTTACGGCCATGCCCGCAGTCAGGCCGAACGCATGGAGCTTTCGCCGCAAGAGCGCGTCCTCACCCAGTCGGCGATCAACGGCGCGCGCGTCCACGTAATCGTCGCGCTTTTGGTCGTCATCAGCGCTGCGGCCGCGCCGAGCGAAATCGCGGTCCTGCTCGGGCCCGTCTACTTCCTGATCTGGCCGGGCATCGCCATTGTCGACGGGATTGAGCGGCGCGCTCTCAACAGAATTGACGCCTAGGCGCCCTCGCTCTCCCGTTCGCGCCATGCGCCAAGGCGGTCCTCCGCCGCGGCGATAACGAGGCCGGGCTCGATCAGGCCGCTGATGATGCAGTGGGCGATGACGACCGGCGCAAGACTGCGGTCCGACAGGAGGTAAACACAGGCGAGGGCGGCGCCGAGGATGGTCGTCGACAGGAACGCGTTGATGCCTGCGGCGAGCCGCCTGACGCCCCAGAAGAGATGCACTGCGCCGAAGCCTACCGCCGAGGCGATGATCTGCGGCGCGATCCCGTAGCCCCGCTCGAACAGCCAGTCCATGACAAGCCTGCGGAAGACCACCTCCTCAACGACGCCGGCGAGTAGCGCCGCGAACACCGCAAGCGCTTTCAGGAGATCGAGCCGGAAGAGATAATAGCGGACGGGCAAGAGCGTCGCCGCCCAGGCGACGTAGAGAATGGCGACCGCGGTGGCCGCGCCCCAGGCCGTCGGAGACACCGCGCCCAAGTCCTTGAAGCCGAGATAGCGCGGCGCCGCCGGAAAATTGCCGGCGAACAACACTGCGAAGACAGCAAATTGCACTATTGCGATGATAAGCAGCGCGCGCGCCGCCCTGCCTTTGTCAAAGGTCATCATTCCCCTCCCGCAATAATCACTCGGCCTCCATAGTCGGATAACATTGCCGGCGCCATGCTCGAAGATCGCCATCCCGGCAGTTAAGCCGCGGGGCGCGTTCTCGCGGCCCGGAGGCATTCTTCGTCGCCGATCACGTTCCGTCAATCGCGGCGCAAACGGACGTCGGCTTAAGTATTGGCGTCAGGATCGGTGCGGCAGGATCGGCGCGGCGTGGCGTGATGGTCGAGCTTTTGCGCCGATGCGATGGCGAGCGTTTTAGGCGGATCAAGGCTTGGAACCGGAGAGCAATCGCCACAGGCGCTCGATCGGACCCTGGCGAAAACGTTTCAGCCATAGGCGGCTAAGCGCAAGTTGGATGGTCCAGACGATGACGACGAAAATGAGCAGCGCATCGTGATCAAGAGAGTCGTATGGAAACAGTTTCAATCCATGGAAGACGGTCAGAAAGAAAACGGAATGAAACAGGTAGTTCGTCAGCGCCATCCGACCGATAGCTTCGACGGGCCGCCTTACCGCGCTGGCAATGTGATCGACGCCAAGATGCACGCTCGCGATGATCGCGAGAGACATGACAGCGCAGCCCGCGCGGAACGTGATGTTTTCAAGCGGCAGCTTGGCGGTGAAGCCGAAATAGGGACCGACGGACTCGTTCATGCCGATCCGCGCAAGGACGCCATACGCCACGAGCGGCGCGCTCAGCGTGAGACTGTAGATGAGCAGACTGCGGTAAAAGTCTTTTGATTTGAGCCCTTGAAGGACGCCCAACCGGAACAATCCCATCCCAATGAGCATCAAGCCTAAAGAGTTCCAGATCCTGAAATGCGGCAGCGCCGTCCATTGGATGAACTGATTTCTCCAGGCGTTATATTCCAGTAACTGCAGATAGCTCCCGGCGTAGGCTTCAACGATTGTCGAGGGCGGCTCGCCGATTTCCACCCACCAGGAAAACAGGGCGCGGTCGATCGTGCTGTAGTAAAGATCAGGCCATTGTCCGAACGTCAGATTGACGACGTTAAGAAGCACGCCGAACGTTATCAGCGTCCATGGATCGCGCCTGCGGAACAGGAGAAGGATCGGGCCGCATACTGAATAGGTGATCAGAATATCGCCTGGCCACAATAGATAGGCGTGCGCGACGCCGAAGCAGAACAAAATGGCCATTCGGCGCAAAAAGTAACGGTAAAACGCTCCGTCATTGGTGTATCTGCCGGAAAGCAGGTATAGGCTTGCGCCGAACAACATGGCGAAGAGCGGCATAAACCGTTGGTCAAAGACAAGATACTGCAACAGCCATGCGGCGACGCTTGTCGGATCGGGGTCGTACACGCGCGACATCGAATCGCCGGCGAGCCATGGGACATTAGCGACGAGCATGCCAAGGACGGCGACGCCGCGGATGAAGTCGAGCGACTGAATTCTCTCGCGGGCGTCCGTAGCGCCGTGCGTCGCCGAAGCGACGAGATCTCTATGGTTCATCAGGGCCCCGCCAATTCGATGCTGCAGTCGACGGACGTCCGCAGGCGACAACATGTGGGACAATCGTGACGCGGCTTACCGCAACTGCGCATGCGGCGAAGCTGAGCGGCGTTGACCCGACGACGCTTCGCCGCGTGCGTCGGACGTGACGCTGCGGCAAGGACAAGCATGCCTGCTCATATGCGTCGTCCAAGGCCAAGAAGGGGCGCGGACGCGATGCCCGGACAAGATTACCTGCTCGCCCTGGTCCTCAGCCGCAAGGCGTCGTCGACGACGTGGAAGATATAGTTTTGCTCCACCGTGCCGTCGAAGAGGTAGGCGTTCGGGCCTGAGGCGTAGATCGGCACGTCCTGGCCGCCATGGGTCTCCGAGCCGAGCGGGATGGTCGCTTGCTGGCGATAACTGATGCCGGCGACGTCTTCGCGCGTTGGCGCGGCGCGCTTTGCGTTCTTCAGCGCAAGCATGACCGACCCCGGACCGTTCGCGTACCCAAGGGTCGTATACGGCTTGCCGTCAGCCGCCCGCGCGAATGGGCCGCCAAAAGCGCCTTTGGGCGTACGGACGAGTCCAAGAATATTGTTGCCCTTGATGGGGTAGCCGGCAAACGTCAGCGTATGGCCATGGTCAGCGGTTGCGATGACGAGCGTTTCTTTTGGAGAGGTCATGTCGAGGGCGACTGCGACCGCATCGGAAAACGCCTGCGCGTCGCGCAGGGCGCGCGCGGCGTTGCCTGCGTGGTGCGCGTGGTCGACGCGGCCAGCCTCGACGACGAGCACATAACCCTTGTCCTCACGCGCGAGGCGCTCGATGGCGAACCGCGTCATCTCGGCGAGGGAGGGCTCGCCGCCCGCGTCGCTCGCGCGATCGGCTTCGTACTCCATGTGGCCGCGTTCGAAAAGCCCGAGAACGAAGGGCGCATCTTCCGTATTGAGAGCGTCAAAGCCCTTTCTGTCGAAAATCGACACATGGGCGTCGGATTTCGCCGTCCATTCCGCAATTAGGTGTCGGCCGTCCTTGCGGCCGCCGCTTGCGCCCTCGTCTTCCGGGTCGGCGACGTCCGCGGGCAGGAAGTTTGACCGTCCGCCGCCCATTGCGACCTCAAGCCCGTCTCCATACGGAAAATCGATAAGTTGGCTTGCGATATCCTTGCACCCGTTTTCCACGGCCTCGTCGGGCAAGGTGGTGTCGCGCTCCCAGTTGCGGTCAGGGCTGTGGGCGTACGTCGCGGCGGGGGTCGCATGGGTAAGGCGCGCCGTCGAGATGACGCCCGTCGCCATGCCTGCTTCCTCGGCGAGCTCCACGAGGGTCGGCGCGCTAGCGTCCTTCGACGAGGCGCACTCCCCGCGAACGGCGGCGTCGGTCACTGAGATGACGCCGATCTTCGTCTTCACGCCGGTGACGATGGCCGACATGGTGCCGGCGGAATCGGGCGTTTGCGCGTCGGTGTTGTAGGTCTTGGCGAGGGCGAGATGCGGCATCCGTTCAAAGGCGAGATAATTCTCTTCGCCCGCTTCGCCGCGCGTCTGTCCGTCATAGATGCGCGCGGCGGTGACGGTCGTCGGCCCCATGCCGTCGGCGAGAAAGATGATCGCGTTCTTCGCCGGCCCGTCAATTCGCTTGACCGACCTGCGCTGCGCGATCGCCTCCCGGGCGGCGATGAAATAGGGGTTGCGCGCGACATCCCCGAGGGTCGTCTTCCCGCGGGGCGCTGCGGCGATCGTCGATGTCTCCGTTGCGGACGGCGCGTCATCGCTCGCGCAGGCCGCCGCCGCGGACAAAATAAGAAGCGAGATGGCGGGGAAGCGTGGGCGCATGGGAGAGCCTTTCGGGCGGTCAGCGGCGGGAGCGGGAACGGGCAATCACGTAAGGCCCGTCTACCCGCCGACTTTGACGTTTCCGAGACAAACCGGCGCGCAGTCTACTCCGACGCCGACGCCTCGTCGCTTTCGGCGGCTTCCGCGTCGACGCCGTCCGCGTCTCCTGCGTCCGTCCGGTATTTGTCGAACCAGCCGAGAATGTTCCCGACCTTGGCGACGAGGTTGGACGGCCGCCCGGCGATAAGGTGCGACGCGCCCGGCACGCGCACCATCGCAGTCTCTACTTCACGCAGTTTCAGCGCCTGGTAGAACTGCTCCGTCTCCGACATTGGCGTGCGATAATCCGCCTCGCCGGTGATGAGCATTGTCGGCGTCGTGACGTTTCCGACGAGCGACAAGGGCGAACGCTTCCAGTAGGCCTCATTGTCCTCCCATGGCGGCTTGTCGAACCAGTACTTGTAGAAGAACGGGTAGCCGTCCGCGGTCAGTGCGAAGCTCGTCCAGTTGATGACCGGCTTGGCGACCGCGGCCGCGGCGAAGCGGCCGGTCTTGCCGACGATCCAGGCGGAAAGAACCCCGCCGCCGGAGCCGCCGGTGACGAAGAGCTGATCCTTGTCCACATAGCCCTTGGCGATGAGCGCGTCGACGCCGGACATGAGGTCATCATAATCCTGACCCGGATAATTATGGTGGATCTCATTGGCGAAGTCCGCGCCATAGCTCGTCGAGCCGCGGGGGTTCGTATAGAGCACCACATAGCCGGCCGCCGCATAGAGCTGCGCCTCCGCGGAGAATTGCGGCCCATAGGCGGCGAATGGCCCGCCATGAATCTCCAGTATCATTGGATATTTTGTCGACGGATCGAACTGGGGCGGCTTTAGGATCCAGCCCTGCACCTCAAGGTCGTCCGCGGACGATTTCCAGGTGAGCTCCTCCACGTCGCCGAAGGCGATGTCCGCAGCGAGGTCATCGTTCAGCCGCGTCAGCCGGCGAGCGGTCTTGTCGGCGCGCAGGATGGCGATGTCCGCCGGCCGGTTAGAGCGCCCGCTCGTATAGGCGACGACGCCCGTATCTGTGGCGGTGAAGCCGCCGCTGGTGTAGGGGCGCCCGATGGCCGTCCCGCCAATGTCCTTGATGAGGGGCGTCACCTTTCCGTCAAAGTCCAGGCGTCCGAGAAGCGTCCGGCCGCGATCGTCATACTGGATGAGGAGCGCCTCGTTCCCCATCCAGGAGATGTCGTCGATCGACCGGTCGAAGGCGCCCGATACGTCCCGCACGCCCGAGCCGTCCGTATTCATCACATAGGCCTTGACGCCATGATAGCCGAGGCGCTTGTCGTCGAACCCGAGATACGCGATGCGCTTGCCGTCCGGCGACAGGGTCGGACCTGTGTCAGGGCCGTCGCGGTCGGTTAGCCGGGTAACGGACTTATCGGCGAGCGACATCGAGAAGATGTCGCTTTCCACCGGGTCCAGTTCGTGATCGTCATTGCGGTTCGCCGAAAAGAGGATTGACGCTCCGTCAGCTGACCACTCTATCGACCCGTGATCAAAGGCGCCGTCGGTGAGCCGGCGCGGTGTGCCCCCGTCCGCGGAGACGACGAAGACATGCCGCGAGCCCGGCCGCGCATAACCGGAGCCGTCGCGGCGATAGACCATCTGGTCGATGACCTTCACCGGCTCGGCCCATTTCGCCCCTTCCGGCTTTTTCGGCGGCTTGGCGAGCGTGAGCCCGTCATCCTGGACAAACATGGCGAAGGCGATCTGCGTTCCGTCCGGCGACCAGGCGAGGCCGCCCGGGCTCTCCGGCAGATTGGTGATGGCGACGGTCGTTCCGTCGTCCATGTAGCGGACGAATATCTCCGCGCCGCGGCCTTCGCCCGATGCCTTCGCCACATAGGCGAGGCGGTCGCCGTCGGGCGACCAGCGCGGCGAGCCGTAGGAGCCGGGTTCAGGAAAGAGCGGCCGCTGCGAGGCGCCGTCGGCGGAAAGGAGCCAGATGTTAGAGCGCGCCGTGTCGGTCATGACGTCCATCGACCGGCGCACATAGGCGATATCGCTTCCGTCCGGCGAGATTTGCGGGTCGCTCGCGTACTCCAGTTCAAAAACGTCAAGGGCTTCGAAGGGGCGCTTGGCGGGGCCATCGGCGGCTGCGGCCGCGACGGCGCCGCCGCTTGCGACGAGAAACGAGGCGCATAGGGTGAGGCGGCGGGCGAAAGGCATTTACGGGGTCTCCCTGGAACTGAGCCAACGCGGCTCTTGATAGTCGCCGGAGGCTGCGGGCGAAACCGCGGGACGCAGCCTGCGTTGAATTCCCGCAAGCTACGCGAAAGACTTGCGGGCCCGGCGCAAGCGCGGCCATGGTCCGGGCGATCAGGCGGCGCTGGCGCTCGCCGATTGCCGTTCGGTTTGCGACGATCCAAAGGAGATGCGGGATGAGGGGTTTCGGGATTGCGGCGCTCGCATTTCTGGTCGCGGCGGCGTTCGCGGCCGCGACCTGGCTGTGGACGCCGACGCCGCGCAAGTTCGACGCCGCGGCGGCGCGGGAGGCCGCCGCCGCCTATGACGCACGCATTATTCGCGACGCGTTCGGCGTGCCGCACATCTATGGCGCGCGCAACGCCGACGTCGCCTTCGGCCTCGCCTACGCCCACGCCGAAGACGACTGGCCGACAATTGAGGAGCGCCTCAACTTCTCGCGCGGCGAGCTTGGCCGGGTCGCCGGGCGCAGCGGCGCGATTACCGACTATCTGGTCAAGGCGATGGGCGTGCGCGAGACCGTCGCCGAGAAGATGACGAAGGACCTGTCGCCGGAGACGCTTGAAATCCTCGAGGGCTACGCCGCCGGCGCGAATTATTACTGCGCGGAGAAGGCGGGGCGCTGCTCTCCCGGCATTGCGCCGGTGACGGCGGCGGAGATGGTCGAGGGCTTCGTCGCGCGCCAGCCGTTCTTTTACGGCCTCGACGGCGAGCTTCAGAAGCTGTTGAGCCCGCCGGAAGAGACCGGCGAGGCGTCGGCGGCGGCGGGCGAAGGCGCGCGCCTTGCGTCGGCGGTCCGCGATTTCTACCGCGTCGTCGACGGCCATGAGTTTGGCTCAAACGCCATCGCCATCTCGCCGAAACGCTCCGCAGACGGCGCGACCCGGCTGATGGTCAACTCGCACCAGCCCTATACGGGCAGCGTCGCCTGGTACGAGGCGCGCGTGAAGTCGGACGAGGGCTGGGACGCCATCGGCGGCGTCTTTCCGGGCACGCCCTTTATCCTGCACGGGACGACGCCCAATCTCGGCTGGGCGTTCACGGTCAACAAGCCGGACCTTGTCGACGTCTTCACGCTGACCGTCGATGACGAGAAGCGCCCGACTAAGTACCGCTTCGACGGCGACTGGCGCGACTTCGAAGAGGGCGCGGCGACCTTCCGCGTCAAACTCTTCGGGCCGTTCAGCCTGCCGGTGAAGCGGCGCTCCTTACGCTCCGTTCACGGACCCGTCTTCGAAACGCCGACGGGATGGGCGGCGGTTTCCTTTGCGGGCGACGGCGACGTGCGCGCCGTTGAGCAGTACCGGCGCATGAACATGGCGCAAACCTATGACGACTGGCGCGGCGCGGCTGAACTTCTTGGCATTCCGTCCCTGAACGCCGTTTACGCCGATCGGACGGGCCGCATCGCCTATTTCTATAATGCGGCGATCCCCTTGCGCAGCCCCGACATCGACTGGACTAGGCCGGCGCCTGGCGACGCGTCATCGCTTGTCTGGGCGGGAGTGCGCGGCTTTGACGAGGTGCCGCAGGTGGTGGACCCGGCGTCCGGCTATGTGGGCAACGCCAATAACGGACCATTCGAGGCGTCGGCGCCGGAAGACGCGCCGAGGAGCGAGGATTTTCCGCCGCACTACGGCATTGACCGGCGCACCACCAATCGCGGCGGGCGCCTCACTGACCTCTATCTCTCCGACGACTCCATCACCGAGGAGGAGTTCATCGCCTACAAGATGGACGACGCCTATGGAGATGGGTCGCAAGCGGACGTTTTCGTCAAGACCGCTGTTGCGGCTATCGAAGCCGACGCCGACCTTTCCGCTGAGTTGGTCGAAGAGGCGGCGATCCTCAAAGGCTGGGACCGCCGGTCGGACCGGGCGAACCGCGCCGCGGCGTTGTCGATCCTGGCGACGCTCGCCTATCTCGATCGCATCGACGAGGGCGCGGGCGAGACAGCCGAAACCTCCCTCGCCGCCGTGCGCGAGGCGGCGGAGGATCTGCGCGCCGGGTTCGGCCGCATCGACCCCGAATGGGGCGACGTCAACCGCCTCGTGCGCGGCGACGTTTCGCTGCCGCTCGATGGAGGGCCGGACACGCTGCGCGCTGTCTATGGCGCGGGCGACGCGTCGGAGGGGCCGCTGAAGGCGGCGGCCGGCGACACCTATGTCATGGCGATCGGCTGGGACGCGGACGGCGCCCAGACGATCAAGACCATCCACCAGTTCGGCTCGGCGACCCTCGACGAAACCTCGCCGCACTATGCCGACCAGGCGATCCTCTTCGCCGACAAGAAATGGAAGACGCCGCCCATGTCGCTTGACGCGCTCCTAGCCGAAGCGACGCGCGACTATCGCGCGCCGGCTAAGTGAACGTTGGGATGGGCGTTGGAAAGACAATCGGCGCTGCGGCGGTCATTGCCGCGATCGGTGTATATCTCAACAACGCCTCTTGGCTTGCGCCGGATACGGGCGGCCCGGCAATGATCTACGCGCATCGCGGCCCGCATCAGCAATACGAACGCGCCGACCTGACGAACGAGACGTGCACCGCCGCTCGCATGACGCCGAGCGGGCATCGGTATCTTGAGAACACAATTGGCGGCGTCGCTGCGGCATTCGCCCTCGGCGCCGACCGAGTGGAAATCGACATTCAACCGACCCGCGACGGCGACTGGGCGGTGTTTCACGACGCCGGCCTAGCGTGCAGGACAAACGGCGTCGGCACAATCCGCGAACGCACGATGGAGGAGCTGCGCCTGCTCGATGTCGGCTACGGCTACACCTCTGATGACGGACGAACCTTTCCATTCAGGGGCCTGCATATCGGCGCGATGCCGAGCCTCTCCGAAATGCTCTTGGCGTTTCCGAGCGAACAGCTCGAGTTGCACGTCAAGGGCGGCGACGCGGACGACGCCGATGCGCTTCGGAGTTATCTCGACGGGCTTGGTGCGGCGAATCCGTCGCGCCTCAGCATCTACTCGACGCCCTTATTCGAGGCCCGCTGGCGGGAGATCGGCGGCGGCGTCCCAGTGTTCGGCAAGCATCAGGCGAGCGCCTGCGTAAAGTCTTACCTCCTGACCGGCTGGACCGGACGCCTGCCGCGCAAATGCGCCAACGGCATTATCGCGCCGATCGATCTCGCGTTTCTCTATTGGGGTTGGCCGGACCGGCTGCTTGCTCGGTTCGCTGAGACGCCTGGCGGCGTCATGGTGATCGGGCCGGCGCTGAAACCGGACGGCTCGCGGGCAGTAGACGCCCTTGACGAACTCGCCCGTCTGCCCACGGACTGGTCCGGATGGGTCTACACCAACCGTATCGACCTCATTGGCCCGGCGGTCCGCGGCGTCGACGAAATGCCCAGCGGCGTTGACAGGGCGGAAAGGAGCAGCGCGCCATGAAGCCCGTCATTCCGCCGCCGGCGATCGGCGCGCTGCTCGCCCTCGGCATGTGGACCTGGGCGTGGGCGACGCCGGAGATGGGGTTCGATCTCAGCTTCTGGCGGCCGCTCGCCTTCGCCTTCGGCGCGCTCGGCCTCGCCATTGATCTCGTCTCAGTGGCGGCCTTCTTCCGCAAGAAGACGACCGTCAATCCGATGACGCCGGAAAAGGCCCAACGGCTCGTCGTCGACGGATTCTATCGGTTTACGCGCAACCCGATGTATCTCGGCATGCTCCTGATGCTGATCGGCTGGGCGCTCTGGCTCGGCCACCCGCTCGGCTTCGCGGGGCCGGCGCTCTTCGTCTGGCTCATCAACGAAATGCAGATCAAGCCGGAGGAGCGCGCCCTCGAAGAAATCTTCGGCGAGGAGTATCTCGCCTACAAGGCGCGCGTGCGGCGCTGGATCTGACCGAAATTCGGTTGAAAGACCTTTGAATCATTTAAATCAGTATGTTGCGCCCGGAATCGCGACCTTTCTCAAAGGAAGTTGAAGCAAGCCCATGGACTTAATTACCGCATTTGGCGGCAGCTTCCTGACGCAGCTGCAATCGCCGACGCTCGCCTTTCTGATTGGCGGCATGGCGCTCGCCGCCACGGGCAGCAAGCTGACCATCCCCGACGCCATCTATCGGTTCATCGTCTTTGTGCTGCTGATGAGCATCGGCCTTGAAGGCGGCATGGAGATCCGGGAGGCGAATCTCGCCGCGCTTGCGCTGCCGGCGGCGTTTGCAATTATCGTCGGGTGCCTGTGCGTTCTCATCGGGGCGTTCACGCTTGCGCGCCTTCCGGGGATCGAACGCGACGACGCGCTGGCGACGTCGGGCCTCTTCGGCGCGGTCAGCGCGTCGACGCTCGCCGCGGCGATGATTGTGCTCGATCAGGAGCAAATGCCGTTTGAGGCGTGGACGCCGGCGCTCTACCCGTTCATGGACATTCCGGCGCTGGTGCTGGCGATCGTGCTGGCGAGCCTCCACGCGCACAAAGCCTCAGGCGACGGCGCCGGGGAGGGGGTCAGCGTCGTCGGCATCGTCGTCGACAGCCTGCGCGGTTCGGCGTTATCGGCGTTGTTGCTCGGGCTTGCGATCGGCCTCGTCGCCCGGCCCGAGCAGGTGGTGGAGGAATTCTACGACCCGCTATTCCGCGGGCTCCTGTCAATCCTGATGCTGATTATGGGGATGGAGGCGTGGTCGCGCCTCGCCGCCCTGAGGAAAGTGGCGCACTGGTACATGCTCTACGCGTTTGTCGCGCCGCTCGCGCATGGGGGCATCGGATTCGCTTTTGGATGGATCGCTCACCAGACGGTCGGGCTCAGTCCCGGCGGCGTCGTTATCCTCGCTGTCATCGCCGCTTCGAACTCTGACATATCCGGTCCGCCGACGCTGCGCGCCGGCATTCCAGGCGCGAATCCGTCATCCTATATCGGCGCGTCGACAAGCATCGGCACGCCCGTCGCGATCGCGCTGTGCATCCCCTTGTTTACGGCGCTCGCCGGTTTTGTTTTCGAGACCTGAGGTAAACGACAGGCCACGGAGGACCCCCATGTTTCACGCTGCGACGAAGGTCACGATCATCGCTGAGCGCCTTTTACAGGACAAGATCGTCAAGGCGCTCGAAGCGGGCGGCGCCAAGGGCTATACGGTCGTCGACGGCGGCGGCAAGGGCGAGCACTTCACCCGCATTGAAGACAGCGCCTCGGTCGTCAACGCTTTCTCGATCATCCGGATAGAAGCGATCCTGGCGAGCGACGACGCCGCGCGCGCCATCGCCACCGACCTTGAGACGAATTTCTTCAATCAGTATTCCGGCGTCGTCTATCTGTCGCCGATCGAGATCCTGCGCCCGGAGCGGTTTTAGGGCGGCTCCAGCTCATGTGACCTGACGCGCGAACCGCAGGCCTATCTTGCGCGCAGATGTGTCGCGATGCGAGGCGGCGGGGCGCCGCCAATCCCGTTCCGCCCCTCTCGATACTGATCGATGATAACTCCGGCGTGATGAAGATGCGCCTGGGGCGGTCTAAAGCGCTTCCAGGCCAAGTGTGTGCGGTTGGCCGTTCGGAAACGCGGAAAAACAAAGACTTAAAGCGTCGTCCCGATTTCGATTGAAGCGACGACGCTTTAGACCCCAGCCCGCGCGAGCGGCGCGCCGAGGGGGACGACGGTGTACCCGGCTTCGACAAACGCCTGTACGTGCAGAACGCGCCTGCCGTCGGCTATTAGCCGGCCCGACATGCCGTCGAACTTGTCCGGCGACAGCATTCGGTAGGCGGAGTGATCGGTCATGATCATGGCGGCGTCCGCGCCCGCCAGCGTCGCGGTGAGGTCGTCGGAGAGGATTGCGTCTATCCCGCCGGGCGCGGACATGCGCCGTACGTGCGGATCGTGGACCCGCCAGGCGTAGCCGCGGTCGGCGAGGGCGCTCAGCAAGCGAATGGTCGGCGACTCGCGCGCATCGTCGAGATTGCCGCGATACGCCGCGCCGAGGATCGCGACAGTAGAGCCGCTGGGCAATCCCGCCTCTTCAAGCCGGCCAAGCAGACGCGCCGCCTGACCGTCATTGATCTCCCGGCTCATCCGCATCAGCGATGCGGCCTCCGGGAAGCGGTCGATGAGAAACCAGGGGTCGACCGGAATGCAGTGGCCGCCGACCCCGGGACCAGGCGACAGAACGTCGACCCGCGGATGGCGGTTCGCCGCGCCGATCACCTCCATCACGTCGACGCCGGCGTCTTCGGCGATCAGGGCGAACGCGTTGGCGAGGGCGATATTCACGTCACGGAAGGTGTTCTCCATGAGCTTGGCGAATTCGGCCGTCTCGGCGCTTGCGGTGACGACGCCGCCTTCGCAGAAGCTCCTGTAGAATAGCTTCGCCCGGCTCGCCGCGCGTTCGGTGAGGCCGCCAACGACGCGATCGTTTCGGAGAATTTCCCGCACCGTGGCGCCGGGAAAGACGCGCTCCGGGCAGTAGGCGATGTCGACGTCGGCTTCAGGGTCGAGGCCGCGCGCCACGAGCGCAGACGCGATGACGTCGCGCGTCGCCCCGATCGGGCTCGTGGATTCGAGGATGACGAGCGCGCCGGCGGCGATCGCCGGCGCGGCGGCGTTTATCGCCGCTTCGACCATGGACATGTCGGCGCCGCCGCCCGGCGTGACCGGCGTCGGCACGCAGATGATGAAGGCGTCCGCCGGTTCGGCGTTCGCCGCAACGCTAAGGCGGCCTGAAGCGATAGCGTCCCGGACGATCGCGGCGACCTCGCGTTCGGAGAGTCGGCACTCGCCCGCTTCGAGCTCAGCGATGATTTCAGGATCCCGGTCGACGCCCTGTACGTCAAATCCGGCCCGCGCCAGCAGGGCCGCGGTCGGCAGTCCGACATATCCGAGCCCGATCACGGCGACGGTCCTGACATTGTGCATTGCTGCGGCTCCTTATGCGGCGGCCGGGTTGAAGGGGTCGAACGGATCGCCCGAAAGGATAGCCGCAATTCGCGCCGCGGCCCGTCCGTCGCCGAACGGGTTCGCCATTTCCCGGCGCGGCGCCGCGCTGGAGAGGATTGCGCCGGCGCGATCGATGATCTTTTCCCGGTCCACGCCAACGAGTTCGCAGACCCCCGCTTCGACGGCTTCCGGTCGCTCTGTCGCGTCGCGCATGACGAGCACCGGCGCGCCGAGGCTCGGGGCTTCCTCCTGAACGCCGCCGGAGTCGGTGAGAATAAGGTCGGCGCGCTGCATCAGCGCGACCATCTCCGGATAGGCGACGGGCGCCGTCAGCGTCACATTGTCGATCGCGCGCAGGCGCTCGAATGCGTCGCGGCGGACATTGGGATTGAGATGGACGGGGTAAACGAAATCGGCTTCGGGGTGGGCGCTCGCGAGGGCCGCGATCGCGTCGAACGCGGCGTGGAACCGCGCGCCGTGGTTCTCCCTTCGATGGCCCGTTATGAGCACGAGCTTTTCGCGCGCGAGGGGCAGGGTCGGGGGCGTTGTCCGCGCGGCGGTGTCGAGGAGCGCGTCGACGACCGTGTTGCCGACCACGCATATTTCTCCGTCAACGGATTCACTTCGCAACGCCGCGGCGGCGCGCGCCGTCGGGCAGAAGTGCCAGCGCGCGACCCGGCTCGCCATCTGACGATAGCCTTCCTCGGGGAACGGTTGGTCGAGGTCGCGGGTTCTGAGCCCCGCCTCGACATGTCCGAAGGCCGTACGCTGATTGAAGGCCGCGAGCGCTGCGGCGCAGACGGTCGCGGTGTCGCCCTGTGCGAGCACGACGTCCGGCGCCTCCGCGTCGATCAGCCGATCGATGCCGGCGATCGCCCCCGCCATGACGCTCGACAGCGTCTGGTCCGGCGTCATCAGGTCGAGGTCGTGGTCCGGCGCGAGCCCGAACCAGTCGAAGACCGGGGTCAGCATCTCCCGGTGCTGTCCCGTCGACACGAGGATCGGGCTGACGCCGGCGCGATCGGCAAGCGTCCTGTAGACCGGCGCGAGCTTTATCGCTTCCGGACGCGTTCCTGCGATCACGAAGACCTTCATTCGCCGATCCGATCCTGACCTGGCCATGTGCGGGGCCCAGGCTAAGCCCGCCGCGTCAATCGTTCGTTACGCGCCGGAGATGGCGGATTTGAGGAGACTGACCGCCCCAGTCGAGAGCGTCCTGTCCGCCGCCGCAAGCCTTTCCGCCAGATGCGACGCGCAATTTGTCGTCGTAAAGGCCGCGTCGATGGCGGGTTAGGCGAGCGCGAAAACCACGTTGAGCAAGCCAGGAAACGCGCCATAGGCGAGGAGGAGCGAGAGACGCCGCGCAAGAAAAGCAGGCGGGTCAACCCTGACCTGACCCTTCGCGGCGTTCCGGGTCAATCGTTGGACAGGGCAGGTTACGCGGCGGGAGCCTGTCAGGGCCCTGAGCGTCGCGATCAAAGCGCTTCACCGGCGGGCCGCACCGTGCGCCAGCCGAGCGCGTCCACCGTGAACCGGCTTTCCTGACCATCGACGAAGACGAGACGCGCATCGATGCGGTAGATTTGCACGACAAAGCGGTTTTCCCCGCCACCGCTGTCGAGAGCCGGACGTTCCGGTCCCGCCGGCGACGCATTCCAGGTCAGGATCGCCTCGCCGGCCTGTTCCGACCCCTGAGGACGCGCGGCCGGATTGATGACGCGCAGAAAGGCGAGCGCGCTTTTCTTGGCGACGACGATCCGTTCGGCCCGATCGATGGCTAGGGCGGTCTCGGAGAGGCGGCTCTGGAGCGCCAGAAACGGCAGGAAAGCAACGGCGATGAGCGCCACCGCCGCCATGGCTTCCAACAGCGAGAAGCCGCGCTGCGCGCCGCGCGCCCGCTTGCTGTGATCCCGATCCGCGGCCGGCGTCATGGCCCCTCAAAAGTGTCGCGGACGCAGCGTCACCAGATTGTCCCGCGCAAGGGTCTCGTCGATGTCGCGGGAGAACCGTTCGACGAACGCGTCGCGGTCGCCCTGATCGCGCAGAACATAGGAGGTGATGAGAATGACAAGTTCGGTGCGATCGACGGAAACGCTGTCAGTCGAAAAGAGATTGCCGATGACCGGCAAGTCCTTGAAGAGCGGAACGCCGCTCTCGTTGCGCGTGACCTGATCCTGAATAAGGCCGCCGATGACGGCCGTCGCGCCGTCCTGCAGCGACAGAACCGTCTGCACGCTGGTGTTGTTGATGGTGGGCGAGGGAATGGCCCCGGCCGCCGGCGCCGAGGTCGAGGAGACCTCTTGCGTAAGCGACATGTCGATCCGGTCGTCGGAGAAGACGATCGGTTCGATGTTGAGGATGATGCCCGTCGACCGATACTCGACCGTCTGCAGCGTATCGATCAGTTCGCCGGCGCCTGGCTGGTTCGGCGCGGCGCGCTGCGAGGTGATGATGGGCACGTCGGCGCCGACCTGGACGCTCGCGGATGATCCGGAGCGGGCGACGATCCTCGGCGTCGAGAGGATGTTCACCTGGTTGTTCTCTGCGAAGGCGTCGATATTGACCGTCGCATCCGGCGAGAAGATGCCGAATGCGATGCCGGTCGCGCCAAACCCGCCGCGTGACACAATCCCGCTGAGGCCGCTGGCGACGTCGGAGACCCCGCCAAAACCCGACGGATTGTTAAAATTGTTGTCGCTGAGATTGCGGATGGTCCAGTCGACGCCGACCTGCGAGGAGTCCGTCAGCGTGACCTGCGCGATCATCACTTCGATCAGGACTTCCGGGGGCGCCACGTCGAGCTGGGTCAGCATTGGCAAGACGCGTTCGTATTCGCTGTTGGTGCCGGAAAAAATGAGGCGGTTGCCGAGAGGATCGACGACAAAGTCGCCCGTTGCGCCGCGGCCCTGTTCGTCGCCGCCTGGCCCGGCCGCGCCGCCGCCCGCCAGCGCCGCGGCGCGCGCTTGCGCCGCGCGCGTCTGCGCCTCAATGGCGCTGACCGGGTCGCGAACGCGCCCGCCCGCGAGCACGGCGTTCGCCGTCTCTGCAAGCGTGCGGGCGTCGAGATTCTTCACATTGTATACGAACAATTGCGGCGCATCGCCCCTTTGCACAGGGCGGTCAAGCTCGGCCAGCCAAAGATTGACCCGGGAGCGCGCTTGCGGCGAACGTGAGAAGATCAGGAGGTCGTTCGAGTACGCGATGGGCAACAGCAGCACCGGCCGCGGCGCATCCTCGCGCGCGCTCGCCTGCCAGCCCTCCGCGGTGAGGACGCGCTCGACTTCGTTCGCAAGCTCCGACGCGTTCCAGTGGCTTGGCGAATATCGCTGCACCTGCGTGCCTGCGTAACGCAGCTCGTCCATTTCATAGATTATCGATAGCGCGGCGTTGACGTCGTCGGGCAGGCCGGTGAGGACGATGTAATTGCTCTGCGGATCCGCATCGAAATTCAGCGATTCCGACCGCACGCCGAAGGCCTGCTGCAGAATGCCTGTCATGTCGCTGGCGCTGATCGCGTTCAGTTCAACGAACTGGACGATCGGACGCAGCGTCAGCGGCGCGTCAAGCCGCGCGCGAGAGCGGATGAAGCGCGGCCGGCGCGCCTGAAGGGCAATATCTTCGACGATCTGAAAGACGCCGGCTTCGTACGAGACCCGGACGCCGTAGTCGGCGAGCGCGATCTTGACGAGTTCGAGAAATGTTTCCGCGGGCATCGTGCCTGATGAGCGCAATTGCACGATGCCTGTCTTGGCTGCGACCCCCTGACCGGTCACGTAGGGCGCGCCGAGCATTTTTCCGAAAACGACGTCGACGAACATCGGCAATTCTAGCGGCGGCACGACGGCGTCAATTTCTTGATTGGAGAATGTCGGCGGCGGTCCGGCGTCCGCCTCGTCGGGCTCGACGGCGGACTCCGCAAGGCGCGGAATGGAAGAGTATGTCGACTGCGCCCTCGCGCGCCGCTGGTCGGCCGCCTCGTCCCCCGATTGGCCCTCTGCGTCCTCATCAGGCTGTGAGCGGGGAATATCCGTCGACTGATAGGCGCGCGTTGTGTACGCGCGCTCATTGCGGACGGTCGAACATCCGCTTGCGAGCGCGGCGAGTCCAACGGCCAAAACGAGTGAAATGCGGCGGTGGGTGGAATACGCCATGGCTGCAACTGTGAACCTATTCAAGCGTGTCAAACTAGTCGATGTGCATTTAGCGTTCCATTAACGCTGCGGTCTTGATAGCGGTCCGGGGCGCGGACGCCAGAGCCTTTCCGGAATGCGCTGACCGGCCTTGCGGGACGCGTGCTAGAGTTCGCCCTCGGCGTTTGCGTCATGGTCCGGGAATACGTGAACCTCCTTGCGTTCGCTGTCGCGGGAGATTGTCACGCGGTCGAGACTAGCCGCTTCGATTGTCCAGCCGCCGGCCACTGCGTCGCCGACGCTGGCCAGGCTGATCGTTCCGTCGGGCAGGCGCAGGTTCACGACAATGCGTCCGTCGAGACGGGCGCTCGCCAAAATCTTAGGAAAGCCGCTTGCGTCGGTCGCGGCCGGATCGGGCGGGGCTTCAGACGCTTCCGGTCGGGGCGGTCCGGCGAACTGGCGCGTCTCCATGAGCCGGGCGACCAGCGCGTCGGCGTCCAACGGCGCGCGTTCGGGCGCGGGCGACCAGGCGTCCGCCTCGCGCCCGGCGTCTGTGCGGGCCCCGTGAAAGTCGAGCCAAGAGGCGAACCCGCCCGCCAGCGCTGCGCCCGCTATCGTCAGGACAAGGGCCCGGATCATGACGGGGTCTCCCCCGAATTGGCGGACGTCTGTCCGATGATGATCGGGGCGACGCCCGACAGGTTCACCCGGCCTGATCCGTTCGGGTTGTTGGCGATCGAGGCCTCGTCAAGAATAAGGCGCTTCTCATTGGCGGCGATCGCAGCCAGAAGGCGCGCCGTCGCATCGCCGTAAAGCGCCGCCCCTGACATGCGGAACCGCAGGACCGACGTTGTTCCGATGTCCAGCGGCGCAGGGTCCACCTCGATGATCATGCCGGCGAACCCGGCTTCAACGCCGATCGCCATAAGCCGGGTCTGAATTTCCGCCGACAAGACCCCGTAGCTCGACCCCTGCCAGGTCGCCTCTCGCCACCCGGCGGCCGCCGCCTCGGAGGGAAGCGCGCGCTCGCGCCAGAGCGCTTCGTCGACCCCGTCCCCGGCAAGCGCCGTCGCGGCGGCGAGCTCGCGCACGCGCGCCGTCGACGCGTCGGCGGCCGCATGCAGCCGCGCCAGACCGGCGAGCGCAAGCGCGCCAGCGAGCCCGACGAGCAGATACTGCTCCCGTCGCGATGCGGCCCGCCAGCGTCTGGTCCATTGCGACTCCATATCAGCCATCCGACCTCGCATAAGGCGCGAGCGGCGACTGGGTTTTCAGCCTTATGCTGAGGATATTCCCGACCCCTGCATTTTCCACATAGGCCTCAGTCACGCCCGGTTCGGCCTCGAGCCGCGCGACGAGCGCCGGGCCGTCCACCGCGTTGCGCACGCGGGCCTCGACGCGCAGTTCATCGGTCAGAAACGTCGCCCGCTGGAATGCGAGATCCTCCGGCGGCAGCGCGGCCAGCGCCGACAACAGGGTGTCGACAAGCCGCTGTTCGTCTCCGACCGAGGCGAGCGCCACGGCTTCGGCGCTGCGCGCGCGGGCGCTGCGGCGCAGCCGAGCGGCGGCCTCAATTGCGTCCCCGCCCGCGGTGAGGCGCGCCTCCAGAGATGCGCTCGTCGCGTTATTCGCGACGATGCGGACGCCGTCGAACGCAGCGAACGCAAGGCCCGCCGCCGCCAGGGCGCCGGCAAGGCGCAAGGGCGATACGCTCGCGGCGAGGCTCGGCGGGTCGACCTGAAGCGGCGGCCAGCCGGCGCGCCAGTCCGGATCGACCGGCGCAGGGCGGCCGTCGGCGCGGACGCCGTCCCCCAGCGGGCCGGCGCCGGCGCCGCGGAGGAAAAACGCCCACTCATCGGCGGAGGGCGGCGCCGGCCACCAGCGCGAGGCGACGAGGGCCCCGTCAACGCGGACTTCGCCTTCCACCCCTTCAAGGCAACCCACAAGCCGGACCCCGTCCGCCGCGGGCATGCGCGCCAGCGGCTCGGGAATGGTGAGCACGCCGTTAAGCCGCGGCGCCAGATCGGCACCCGCGCCATCGGCCCGGGCGGTCTCCCAGGACCAGACGCCGGCGCGTTTGGCGCCTTCCGGGTCCGGCATGGCGATCGATCGAGGGGCAGTAAAGCTTAGATCCTGCTCGCTCTTGAGCGTCGCCGCCTTGATCCCGACGCGGGAGCGGGCGGAGAGAGCGGCGCGCTGGAAAACGCAGGAGGCGCGAGAGACGATCAGGAACGTCGGCGCGAGGGGCGACCCGCGCCGGATCGTGCGAAACGATCCGTCACTGAGGCACGCGCGCAGCCCCGGCGTCAAGAACCGGGACGCCGTCTGATCTGTTATCAATCCGCGGATCAAAATCTCTCGTCCTCTCGGACACCCAGTAGCGTTGCATCGGGGCCTGTGAAAGCGCAAACGGACGACGAATGTCGACCGCGCGCAGGCGAACGCGCGAGCCGGGTTCAGGCCCCTCCGATACCGTCAGCAAGAAGCGGGCCCGTCCTGACGGAATATCAGCGCTCGCGGCGATCGCGTCGATGTCGCCAGGGTCGGCCGTGCGGGAAACGGCAAACGGCGCCAATGGCGGCGGCGCAGCATAACGCATGAGCGTGCCGGGTTCGATGGTGGCAAGGTCTGCGAGGTCCTGCCAGAAGAGAGGCGGCGCAGCCGCGACCATGCCCGCGACCCGCCCCAGTTCATCCGGCGCGCGCAGCGGCGCATTGGCGGGCGGATCGCGGTCGAAGAGCCGGTAGTCGGCGCGCTCGGCGCCCTTGAAGCGGCGGATATTGTCGGCATCCTGATAATCTCCGACCCGGGCCGCCATGCGCTCTGCGTCGTCAGGCGACATTCCCAGCAAGCTGAAGAACCTGGCCATGTCGTCCTCGCTGGCCGTCCTCAGCGGAAAAAGCCCTGCGGCGTCGCGCAACTGCACGATCACCTCGCGGGAGCCGGCCGGAATGCGCTTTATCGCCCCGTCTGCGCGCCAGAAAAGCGACGATATCGGCGGCGCTGCGCCTGCAACGTCAGGATCACTGAGGCCGTCCAATAAAGGAACGCCGCCGACGAGATCGAAGCCTTGGGGTGCCGGCCGCGCCGTCAGGAAGGCGAAGGTCGATTGCGCCTCCGCCGAGGCAAGGGCCGTATCCGCCGCCGCGCTGTCATCAAGCGCCTGCATTACCGCCGCGGCGCGGGAGACCGTTGCGAAAGCTGCGGCGGCGATAAGCGAAAGCCCCGCAATCATGAGGAGCACAAACGGCATCACGAAACCGGCCTCGCGGGCGGGTCTTTCGCGCGCGACAACGACGTTAGGGATTTGCGCCATCGAATTCATCGAGAATGTCCTGATTGCGCGGACTAGGACTCCGGTCGCCGCCAATGTCGGCGATCCATGCGAATGGGGTCCCGTCCTGCGCCGTCAGGCGGATCGCCAGAGGGAGCTGCGGTGTGCGAAATAGAGACGGGTCATCGCCAGGGTTTGCGATCGGGGTCGCCTCTGGCGGCCACGCGGCGCGCCATACGCCGTCGGCCCCGAGATATGAAAAGCCGAGCGCGCCGCTCCTGACCTGCCGCCCGTCAAGGATGGTCCAGGCGAGCAAGCCTGACCGATAGACAAGCGCATCGCCTTCTTCGCCCGGCTCAATTCGCACCGCCACAGGCTCCGGTCCGGGGTCTGCAAAATGGAGAGGGGTCCGCGTCAGGCCCCGGAAGCCGTCAGGCCCGCCAACGAAGATTTCGTCCGCCTGTTCGGGCCAAGCGTAGATGAGGCCTCGCACAAGGCTCTGGAACCGCTCGAGCGCAATGACGCCGCTGGTCGCGCTGTCGGCTGCGTCGGCTGCGGACGCCGACAAGCGGAACCATAGCGAGGCGGACTGGAACAGCGCGAGGGAGGCAAGCGCGATGATGGCCAGCGCCGCAATGGTTTCCAGAAGACTGAAGCCGCGCTGGGCGGCGCGGCTGCATATCAGGCGACTTTTGCCGCTAGAGTGTGTTCGAAATGCCATAGCTAGTCCCGCCGTGGTCCCGGGGCGACATCATCGCGTTTCGAGATTAATCATCCATCCCATTCTAAAGGCTTGTGAAGGGGAAAGCCGACGGCGGTCGGGATAAGCCACAGGCAGTTTGGTGTACGTCGCCCGATTAATCATTGGATTGCTCGAATAAGGAAAGCAAGGCGCGGATTTTTCGCGCGAGACGCGAAAGTAAGCGCGCAATTTCATAATCTTACAGGCGTTTACCTCAATAAATGCTTGCGCCTCACAGCTTTCTTAATTATTCGATAACTTGTCGTCAGGAACGGCAGGTTCCGTTCGCGATTCGGCCCGTTGCCGGGATCGAGACGGCGTTTATTAGTAAACGCTGATCTTTCGGTCACGCGCATATTTGTCGCTACTGGTCCGCACATTGGACGGATCGCTTTGTGGCTCGGTCCGCTTCGCTCGCCTTATTCTGCCGCTCCGAGCGAGTATCGTTAGTTCCGGGGAATGGTTTGTCGGAACGTCCCGCCGATTTGGTCGGCATCTTTGATGAAGGGGGATCGATCCCAAATGCGTAAGAACTTCTTGCTGGCCGCCGTATCGGCGGCGGCGGTTTCGGTGAGCGCGGCGCACGCTGGCGTGCTCGAAGCGGAACTGCGTAACGTCAACACAGGTCCGGGGAACCACACTGACACGAACTTCGGTTTCCGCGCCTTCTGCGACGCGCAAAGCGTTCTTGGCCTTACGATCTGTACGGAAGAGCCGACGGTCGAGAAGGCGTTCCCGGGCGTCCCTTACGCCGTGGTCGCGGAAGAGCGTTTTGTCGGGACGGATCACCCGATACAAGCGCACGTTGAAGTCAACCTTCGCGACGACACCAATGCGCCGACGATCGAAGATCCGTCGACGGTGACAATCTCGCTCCGCGGCGCCACGTGGAAGCAGAACTTCTCGATCCCGGAAATTGTTCGTCCGGGCAGCGATGGGCTGTTCTCATCGGTCGCGACGCCGGTCATCAACGGCGTGCTCGGCGGCGATCAGGTGCGGTTTGTGCTCACGCCGCAGACCGAGAATTCGGTTCTCGTTGAGGAAGCTGTCGGCTTCACCCTGCCGATCCAGATGACGGACTGCAACGACGTGTTCGTCGACTTTTCGGTCGTCAGCAACGTTCCGGGCTTCCCGCCGGTCGAGCGGACTGCGTCGACCCAGGTCCTTAGCTGCGACCCGTCAGTTGCTCAGAATAATACTCCCGGCGGCGGCAAAATCGACTATCGTCAGGACTTCAAGGGTTTCTCCGCAGAAGACTCGTCGGGCGCGCACGTCCCGGTTCCGTCTGTCGTGATCGGGGAAGTTGGCCTTGCGACCATCGCAAACCTTGTCGACCTGAAGGCTGACCCGGATGCGCAGGAAGCGGTATTCGACGTCGAGAACGACGTTGAGGCGGTCGAATTCGACCTCGAGTTCGAAAGCCTGATCGGCATCAAAGAAATCATGCTGGGTGATCTGGCCCCCCGTCGTCTGACGGACGCCGAATACCGCTCGGGCGTGGTCAGTTTCCGTCTGGACCAGAGCGACATCGCCGCGCTGTTGCCGGATCTCGTCGAACCGGATCTGCCGGAGAAGTCCGAAGTCCGAGACGACAGCTTCCCGATCAAGCTGATTTCGTTCCCTGAAGGCGAGCGGGGCGGCCCGAAAGAGATCGATATCTTCGACGGCAAAGGCGCTTTGATCGGCACGGAGATCACCGGCGTCGGCGCGATCAAGCACCAGGACGTCTTCCTTGTTAACCTCACGGTCGACTTCGATCCTGAGAAAGTCCCTGGCGCTCCCGCCGTCAAGTTCGTCAAGTTCGACGCACCTGTTACGCTTGTTGGGCGGGCAAGGCTTGGCACGCTGCGGTCCACCGGCATCGTGTTCGGTCCGTTTGACTGGGTTGGCGACGCCTCCATGGGGACCGCCAACATCTTCCGTGTCACCCATGTTCCGGTGACGGACGCTCACGGCAATCGCATCGATCCCGTCAAGTATCAGCTTGAAATCAAGGGGCCGACGAACGGGTCGCCGTTTGCGGGGCCGTGGAAATGTGAAGCTGCGCAGCAGGACAACAAGGAACTCGTGATCTCCAACACGGATCTCACGAACTGCATCGCGGCGAACACTGGCGGTTCGGGCGAGTGGGGCCGTGGCGACGTCACGATGACCTTCCACGTCAACGAGCCGAAAATGGACGTTGACCGGATGATGCTCCGCAACGGCATCGTTTCGGGCTACGGCGACAACGCCAACGACGCCAACTCGCTGAAAGCGCAGTCTTGCGACGACGGCCGTTTCGGCCCGCATGTCGACAACAAGCTGCTGAGGGCAGCGAAGAATGAGCTGGTCGATCTTTGCTCGACCAACGCCCAAGTCGGCAGCAACAACTAAGCTCTAGACTTAACAGAGCGGGAAGGGCGGCCCTTGCGGGCCGCCCTTTCTTTTTATTGCCTTGCGGTCGATCCCTCAGGCGGCCCGCGCGGCGGATGCGGCCCGGTTTTCGCATATCGCCTGGGCGGGGTAGGATTACACGGTGGGATCGTATTTCCCGCCATCCGCAGATCTTGAACGGTTTTGTATGCTGGCCTCGCCCATCGGCGAAATTCTGATCGAGCGCGGACTCGTTTCCCCGCGGGATCTCTCGCAGGCCCTCGCCCTGCAGGCGGAGGTCGGCGGGCTTCTCGGGCAGGCGCTGCTGCGGCTCGGCGCGATCACTGAGGAACAGCTCCTCGCCGTCATTTCCGAGCAACTCGACCTGCCCATCGCGGAAACGGCCGACCTGCCGCCGGAACCCGAAGCATTCCTGCGCGCGGCGGACCGGCTCAAGCTGGCGCCGCGCTGGTTCGAAGTGCGACGCTGCGCCGCCTGGTTGAGCGAAGACCAAAACCCGTCGTCGGAGACCGAAGACGCCGCGCCGTTTCTCCATGTTGTCGCCGCCGATCCCCTCGATCCCGGCATGCGCGAGGCGGTGGAGGCGGCCGTCCGGCGCGCGCTGGATAGGGCGCGCATTATCTACTACCTCGCCGCGTCGCCGACGCTCGATGTGTGCCTTCGACGCCTCGAAACCTCGGCGGAAAACGCGGACGAAGACCAGTTCGCCGATGCGGCGCGCCTCAGGGAAATGGCTGAAGAAGCGCCGGTCATTGATTTCGTGAACGCTCTGTTCGCCGGCGCTTTGAAAGAGAACGCCTCTGACATTCACGTCGAGGCCTTTGAGCACACTTTCCTCGCGCGCTACCGGATCGACGGCGTCCTTCACACAAGGCGGACCGAACCGCGCGCGCGCTTCGATGCGGTCTCGAGCAGGATTAAGCTGGTCGCGGGCATGGACGTCGCCGAGCGCCGCCTGCCGCAGGACGGGCGGCACACCATTCGGTTCGCCGGGCGCGAGATCGACCTGCGCGTCTCGACGGTGCCGAGCACGTGGGGCGAAAGCCTCGTGATCCGGCTCTTGCGCAAACAGACCGAGCTGCCGGACCTTGAGGGGCTTGGGCTCACCGGGCGGAGCAGCGATCTCCTTGGTGAGCTGATCGCCTGCCCCAACGGGGTCATTCTGGTGACCGGGCCAACCGGCTCGGGCAAGTCGACGACCCTCTATCGCGGTCTCGAACGGATCAATGACGGCTTTCGCAAGATCATCACGATTGAGGATCCCGTCGAATACGACATCGCCGGCGTCACCCAGATCCAGGTAAAGGCTGACATCGGCTACACCTTCGCCAGCGGCTTGAGAGCCATCCTTCGCCAGGACCCCGATGTGATCCTGGTGGGCGAGATCCGAGACGGGGAAACCGCGACGATCGCCGCCCAGGCGGCGCTCACCGGCCACCTCGTCCTGTCGACTCTGCACACCAATTCCGCGCTTGCGGCCGTGACGCGCCTTGAGGATATCGGTCTTGAGCGATTCCTCATTTCCGCGTGCGTGCGCGGCCTTGTCGCGCAGCGTCTTGTTCGGCGGGTGTGCCCGGCGTGCGGCGTCGAGGAGGACGGGAGCGAGGGCGAAGCGCTCTGCGCTGAAGCGCGCGACGCCGGCGCTGAAATCTGTCCCGACCCGCAAGCCCCGCCGCAATGGCGCCGCGCGGTCGGCTGCCCGGAGTGCGACGGAACCGGCTATAAGGGGCGTATCGCCGTCTTTGAAATCGTGCGCTTGGACGATCCCCTGCGCGAAGCCATAGGCGCCGGCGCTTCCTTGCGCGAACTTCAGCGGATCGCGCGGCGGCAGGGGTTCCTGACGCTGTTCGAGGACGGACTATCGAAGGCGCGTGCGGGATTGACCACCTTGTCCGAGATCTATCGCGTGTGCGGCGGGGAGGCGTCGTGACCGGCGCCACGGATAAACCTGCAGCGAGAGCGGCCGGCGCGGCTGCGTCGGCGCGCGGTCGCGAGCGGCGAAGGGAGGTAGGATGTCGACGCTGACCTTTGCCTACAAGGCGCTCGACAAGGCGGGCGTCGAGGTCGCCGGCGTGGTGTCGGCGGCGGATCACCGGGCGGCGTTCGAAGCGCTGGCGGCGCGCGGGCTGTCGCCTTTCGAACTGAAGTCGCGACCTGCGCGTCGGGTGTCGGCGTTGACGCGGCGGCGCATTACGCGGCGCGATCTGGAGCGATATGTGCGCCAGCTTGCGACGCTCCTGTCGGCGAATGTCGGCGTTCTCGAAACCCTGACGACGCTCGAGCAATCGACCGCCCACCCCCTGCTCAGCGAGCGGACGTCCCTGGTGAAGCGCGATCTGCGCGCCGGTCGCCGCATGTCGCTGGCGATCGAGACCCACCTTCCCGAGTTGCCCGCTTACGTCGCCCGCCTCGCCGAGCTTGGCGAGGCGACGGGATCGCTTTCCAAGGCCCTGACCGACGCCGCCGATCGCATGGCGTATGAAGAGGCGATGCGATCGGAAGTGCGCTCGGCGCTCACCTATCCAACCTTTCTGGCAACGGTCGGCGGATTGATCGTCTTGCTGATGTTCTACTTTGTCGTTCCGCGCTTCGGCACGCTGCTCGGCGAAAATCTCGGGGCCGCGCCCGCATTTTCCCGCGCGGTGATCGAGGCCGGGGTCTGGCTGCGGGAGAACGCTTTGGTCGCGCTCGGGACGGCCGGAGCGGCTGTCGCGCTCGCCATTGCCGCCGGACGCGATGAAAAGCTGAGAGAAGGGGTGCGATCGCGGCTCGAGAGGTTGCCGCTTCTCGGAAGGTTTCTGCAACAGGCCGAGGTCGCCGCATGGACGCGCACCGTCGGCGTGGCGATTGTCAACAAGGCCCAGCTCGTGGACGCGCTTCGCCTAGGCGAGGCCGGCGCGCGGTCGCCGGCCTTCCGGCGAAGCCTTGAGCAGGTGCGGCGCGAGGTTCGGGCCGGCCGTCCGCTCGACGAGGCGCTGCGGGAGGCATGCGAGACCATTGATCCGGTCGTGATCGACCTCATCCGGACAGGGCGCGGCGCCGGGGCGCTCGGCGAGATGCTGATGTTCGCTGCGACCCTCTTCGAGAAGGACGCCAAGGAACGCGCCAAGCGACTGACCGCGCTGACCGAGCCGCTGGCGATCCTCTCGATTTCGCTGATCGTCGGGGCCGTCATCCTTGCTATTGTGATGGCCATGACGAGTCTCTACCAATTTGAACTCTGAGCGTTGGAGCAGGCCTATGTCGAAACAATCCGGTCAAGTTCTGAAGGCAAGGCGGGCCGCGCGCGGCTTTTCGCTTCTAGAGATGCTGGTTGTGCTCGCCATTATGGGCATTCTCGCAACGCTCGTTGCGCCGCGGCTCTTCAACCAGGTGGATCGCTCCAAGATTACTGCGGCCAAAGCCCAGGCTCGCTCGATCAAGACTTCGCTCGACGCCATGCGCCTCGATCTCGGGCGTTATCCGACTGCGGAGGAAGGGCTTGCTCTGCTCGTTTCGCCCCCCGCCGACCCCACGCTGCGGGGATCCTGGCTCGGTCCCTATCTCGACGGCGACCTGCCGAACGACCCCTGGGGCCAGCCCTACCGTTATGAACCGCCGCGTAGGGATGATGCCGGGTTCGCCCTGAAGCCGAGAGTGTTCACTTACGGCGCCGACGATGAGGAAGGCGGGGTCGGACTTGATGCGGACATTGAGGCGTGAACCGGTCCGCCCGCGGCTTCTCGATTTTCGAAATGCTGGCGGTTCTCGCCATCATGGGGATTGCGCTCGCCGTGGTTTCGCCCCCGCTCGCGCGCTCCCTCGGCGCGATCGGTTTCGCGGCCAAGGCCGACGCGGTCGCGCGCGACATAACGGGATTGCGCACGCGTGCGCTCCTTGAGCGTCGTAACTTGGTCTTCCCAGCTCCTGGCGAGGCGCCCTACGCCGATCTCTCGGGCGATCTGCCCGAGGGATGGGCTGTCGAGGGCGAGCCTATCGCCTTTCTTGAAAACGGCGTTTGCCTTGGCGGCGCGTTGACGATTAGCGACGGCGCGGGGCGCAGCCGCGCGCTCGTGCTCCAGGCGCCCGATTGCCGGCTCGATCCGGTCAGGCGCACGGAAGTTCCCGGCGCTGACCGCTTCGCGCTTCGGACCGCGGCGATGGAGGCGCGCCATCTCTAGCGGTTATTATGACAAGAGCGGCATCGCGAGGCGCGTCGCCGAGGGGCGCCATCGCGACGTGATCGGCGGAATGTGGGACGAGATCGGGGATCTCCAGCTACGGTTTCTCGTTTCGCAAGGTCTGCGGCCGGACCATGACCTGCTCGACATCGGCTGCGGCTGTCTGCGCGGCGGCGTCCGCTTCGTCGACTATCTGAATGCTGGCGGGTATGCCGGCGTCGATTCAAATCCATCGCTGCTGGAGGCGGGCTACGACTTGGAGCTCGCGCAAGCCGGCCTCACAGACAAGCTCGATCGCAGCGCTCTTCTGGCGTCGGACCAGTTCGAATTCGAGAAGCTGGGGCGGCAGTTCGATTTCGCGATTGCGCAGTCGGTGTTCACGCATCTTGATCTCAATCGCATTCGAAGGTGCCTTGCGAAGACCGCCGAAGCGTTGAAGCCCGGCGGACGGCTTTTCGCGACCTTTTTCGAGGGGCCGGCGGACGCATCGCCTTTCACGCTGACGACCCATCTTAGCGGCATCGTCACCAAGAGCGACGCGGACCCTTACCACTATCTCATCGACGATTTCCGGCATGCCGCCCGAGGTCTGCCGCTCGAGATTCGGCGGATTGGCGACTGGGGGCACCCGCGCGGCCAGCGCATGCTGGAATTCATCTCTACACAGACGACGGCTTCCTCGCCGACCTGAGATGCGCCGGCCGGTCGCCTCTGACCTTACGTCGTCTCCGGAAACAGATCATTGAGCTGACGAACCGCTTCGTCGTCGAGTTCGATATCCGCGGAGCCAAGGTTCTCCGCAAGATGCTTCGCTTTTGTGGTCGTGAAATAGACCGTATCGAGGCGCCTGTTGGCGAGGGCGAAGGCGAGCGCAACTTGGGCGGGGCCCGCGTCGTTCAGCACGCCAAGACGGCGCCGCATCTCCTCCGGCGCGACGGGCGGAGGCGGCGCGCGGAAGGCGCGGGCGCGGCCCCATAGGTCGGCCGGCCGCCTGACCGCCTCGTGGCTTTCCGTAAAGAACCCCCGGATCAGCGGTTCGATCGCGGCGGTCTCAATCCCATTCTCGCGCGCGGCGGCGAACAGGGGCGCCCTTGAGCGGTCGAGGATGCTGTAGGGGGCCATGATCGCCCCGGCGCCGCGCGCCAGCGCGGCGTCGATTTCGGGGCCCCGACCGCAGACGCCCCATTTTCCGATCGCGCCGGCCCCGACCAGCGCCTCGAGCGCCGGCAAGGCCTCGTCGATCTGGATCGCGGCGGGCCCGTGCAGATAAAGGACGTCGATCCGGTCCAGCTGGAGGCGTCGCCGGCTGTCATCGACGCTCCGGCGGATCGTCTCAGGCGAGAAATCCTTCGCCGTCGGCGCGCCGCCCCAGAACGGACGGCCGAGCGGCTCGCCAGCCTTGGTTGAGACGACCGCCTCCACGCGGCTTGCGTGCAAGAACAGGCCAAGACGGCGTTCAGCTTCGCCGTCCCCATAGAACGGCGCCGTATCGAAGTGCGTAACGCCCTCCTCAACGGCCTTTTCCAGAATGGAGAAGGTCGACTTCCGCGACGTCAGGGCGAGGCCGTGAGGACCGGACACGCCAAAGCCAAGCCGGGCGGCGTTCGTGTTCGGCGTTCTGGCGAGGGGCGGGGGATCGTCACGCATTACGCGGCGGCAATATCAGCTATTGCCGCGACGTGCGAGACAGGATCCGCTGGCGCGCCGGCGAGGGCTTTCATGGATGATGTAGTTTGCCCGCGCCGCCGCGCCGCCGCGTGGCCACGAAGCCGATGACGATCAACAGGGACGCCAAACGCGGATTCTTGACCGGGTTAATCCATGAGGCCGATTCCGGTCAGGCGCTCGACGAAATACTCAGTCTCGAAGAGGTGCGGGTTCCAGGCGACGAGGTCCTGCCGCTGCCAACCCTCCAGCTCCGGCGTATCGGCGAACTGATCGTAATGGCTGTGCCAGCCGCTCCGCTCGCGCTCGAACTTGAAGCGCGGCAGACGGTCGCGATGAACCTTGCGGGCGCCATGCACTCTGCCGCGCAACGGGTAGTGCTTGTTGAGAAACTTGAGCGGGAAAACCTTTCGCCCCTCGAACTCCGCAGCGTGCCCCGCGTTCCTCGCCAGGGCGACGCGCGCGCCGCCCTGACGCCAGACCTTGATCTGCCGGAAGCATCCAGGCCGAAGCGCGAACTCAAAGTGCGTCATCTGCTTTTCGAACGGGGCCGAAGGGTCGGGGCGGCTTGTCTGAAAACGAAATTCGATCACCGTGAAGTCGATCGCATTGTAGCCGCACGCCTCCACAAAGCTCAGCGCTTCGGCGAGCCGTACGCCGCGCCAGGGGGACGTGCGGATTTCGTCGGCGTCGTAATGGAGAATCCAATCGGCATCGAGATCAAGGGCAAGCTCTTCGGTGAGGGCCAGCTGGCTCGCCCACAGATACTGATCGGTCGGCTCATCGGGAAAGCGGCGTAAGGCGATGTTGTGTCCGGCGGCGCGCAGGGCTTCGACTTTCTCGAAGGTGCCGTCCGTCGACCAGTTGTCGACGATGACGGGCTGGACCCCCTCGCTGATCAGATGGCCGATCGTCTCTTCGATGATGTCCGCTTCATTGTAGGTATGGACGACGGCCGCGGCTCGCGCTGGCGCTGGTTTTGCGGTGGGGCCGGCGTCGCGCCCCGCCAGCGCGATGATTGTCGCCTTGGCCATGTTGACGTCGTTGTTCACCGTGTAGCCGACAGCGGTGTTCGCCGGGAATCCTGTATGGGTCAGGAATCGCCGGAATTCGCCGGCGGTCCATTCGCGCACATGGGCCGCGTTCGCCGGGGGGCCGAGATCGCCGAGCCCGCGAGCGCGCTCCCGGTCGGGCGTCGATATGACGACGAATCGGGCCCGCTGCGCGGCTTCGGCGAGCGCGGCGGCCAGCGGTTCCGGCGAGACGAGATGTTCGATAACGTCCGCGCAGATGACCACCGCGTCGTCAAACAGGTGCGGCGACACGCCGGGAAGCCCCTGTTCGAGGTCAAGCGCGCGAAATCGGCCCTGCGGCAAGCGTTCGCGGGCGAGCGCGATGCCCGCCTCATTGTCGATGCCGACAATCTGGAACGCGTCTGCGACCGCAGAGAGTTTTTCACAGGAACCACAGCCGATATCGATTATTTTCTTGGCGCCCGACAGGCGCGCGCAGCGCAGCGCCAGTTCGTAGACGTGCGGCTGGTAGACAATGTCGGACGGCAAATCGAGATAGGGTTGATTATCGTAGCGGTCGGTGTATCCCGCCGGCAGGAAGAGGCTCGTTTCGGGCGCGGATCGCTTTGGCGCTTTTTCTTGCGCCGGTTCCGCCTGCTGAGCAAATAGTCTGTTCGACTTCAATGGAGACCTCCGGTCAAACCAGAATTGATGACACGCGTCGCCTTCACGATCTGTTCGCGGAACTACCTTGCTTACGCGCTGACCCTGCGGCGATCGTTTCTCGCCCACGCGCCTGATACGTCATTTTATATCTTCCTGGCCGACGCGCCGATCGACGGCGCCGACCCATGCGAGCTGATCGTTCCGGTCGCGCAAATCGGGTTGCCGGACCTTGCCGACATGGCGTTGCGCTACGGCGTAATGGAGTTCAATACAGCCGTAAAGCCGTTTTGCTTCGAGTGGCTCTTTGATGCGGCTGGCGCCGACGCCGCGATATATCTTGATCCGGATATTTATGTTGTTGCGCCCCTCGACCACGTAACGTCGGCGCTCAATAACGGCGCCGACGCGGTGCTGACGCCGCATTTCCGAACGCCTCCGCCGGACGACGGCGAAAGACCGACAGCGGAAGATATTGCGGCGAGCGGCCGCTTCAATCTGGGGTTTGCAGCGTTCGCGAATCAACCAGCCGCGCGGACCTTTATTTGGTGGTGGGCGGAGCAATGCGCCGTGCGCTGTTTCAACGACCTGGCGAACGGTCTTTTTGTCGATCAGAAATTCGTCGAGCGCGCGCCGGAGATGATCAAACGCACAGAAATCATCGAGCATCCGGGATACAACGCGGCCTACTGGAACCTCCATGAACGCCCGATCGGCCGGATGGCCGACGGGGCCTGGGCCGCCGGCGGGCAGCGGCTGAGGTTCTTCCATTTCTCGGGCGTCGCGCCCGGCGATCCGTCAGTGTTTTCCCGGCACCAGACGCGCTACAGCCCGGCGGCGACCGGCGCGCTGGCGCCGCTTTTCATGACCTATTTGAGCGAACTTGAGGCCGCCGGCCATGAACGCTGGTCGCACGTCCCTTACGCGTTTGACGACGACGGGGCCAACGGCGCAATCACGCCGGCGGCCCGACGGGTTTACGCACGTCGGCGCGGCGGCGACGGCTGCGCCGACGAAGCCGACCCCGCGCCGCCGGCCCTGCGCGAGCTCAATGCGCCCTCGCCGGAGATTGAGCAGCGTCAGGGCCGGATCAGCGTTTTCATGCATGAGGCCTGGCGCATGCGCCCTGACCTGCAGGCGGCCTTTCCGCTGGCGACCGTCGCAGGCCGGCGCGGCTTTCGGCGGTGGTTCCTGCTTCACGGCGCCGAAGAGGCCAAGGCGAACCGGGACCTGATGGCCCCGGTGCGAGGGGGCGGAGTCGGGCTCGCAATCGACGCCGCCCGCGCAGTCCTCAACCGCCTGCCGGAGAAATGGCGCCGGGCGCTGCTTAACAAAATAAATCCATCGAACAGCTGAAGCCCTCACGATTGCTGGGATTGCGGCCGATTTTCGGCCGCGTCATCGAACACCTGGCTGGCCCGTTTATCATTCGCCCGGACTTCTGGTTTTGAAAGGGCAACGCCATGGATACGTCACCCGCGCTGGGGCTCGCCTATCTGGCGCCTCAGCAGGCGCAAAAACACGTCACCGTCAATGAAGCGTTGCGCCGGCTCGACGCGCTGGTTCAGCTGACGGTTCTTTCGGCCGACCTCGCCATCGAACCGGCGACGCCGGCGGAAGGCGACGCCTACATTCTGCCGGCCGGCGCGAGCGGGGCCGCCTGGTCCGCGTTCGCCGAGAACGCCGTCTCGGTGTTTCAGGACGGCGCCTGGACGGCCATCGCGCCGGCGGCGGGATGGCGCGCCTATGTGCGCGATCAGCAGTCTCTGGTCGTCTTCGATGAGGCCGGCTGGACGCCGGTTTCCGGAGCGCTCGCCGGAGCGGCGACGTTCGGTGTGAATACGACGGCGGATACGACCAACCGGCTGGCGGTAAAATCCGACGCGGCGCTCTTCGCCCATGACGACGTAACGCCCGGAACGGGCGACATAAGGGTCGTGATCGACAAGGACGCGGAGGGCGACACAGGGTCAGTCCTGTTCCAGACCGGCGCTTCGGGACGCGCGGAAATTGGCCTTACGGGAAGCGACGACCTTGAGTTCAAGGTGAGCGCTGACGGCTCTGCATGGACCAATGCGATGACCATCGACAAGGACGCCGGATATGTCGGTCTGAACGGCGCTCTTCCGACGGGCCCTCTGAATGTCCGGTCAAGCGGCGTGTCAGCAGGCGGCGACGTCATTCTTATCGAGGGCCAAGGCAACGCCGAGCGGGTCACGATCCACTCGGTTGGCGCGGTCGTCGCTCCACAGTTCCAAGGCCGCGGGGCGTCCGGCTCGCTCGCCGCGCCGGGCGCGACAGCGGCAAACAGCCGACTTTTTGGCCTTGGCGGAAGCGGGCACGACGGTTCGAGTTTCGTAACGCAAATGGCCGCCCTGATTGAAATCAACGCGGATGATGTGTGGGCGGGAAGCTCGCACCCGACGCGAATCGCGTTCCGAACGACGCCGAGCGGCGCCACAGCCGCCGGCGGCGGAACGGAGCGGATGAGAATTACGCCGACCGGCGACGTTGGAATCGGCCTGACGTCTCCGGCAGCAAAACTCGATGTGGATGGTCCAGTCCGTGTAAAGAGCTATGCCAAATCGTCGTTGCCGTCGGCGACAGCGGCGGGGCAGATGATCTATGTTTCCGACGAAGCAGGCGGCCCCGTGATCGCATTTTCCGATGGAACGAGCTGGCGGCGGGCGACCGATCGCGCCATAGTCAGCTAACCGCAAGACATACACAATCATCTCAATTGAAAGAAATCTCAGCCGCCTCGTTCCGGCCACTTAACGCCGGCGATCCGGCGGCTTACCAGGGCCAGCGGGACGTGACTCTTTCGGCTTGCCGAGACCATCGACATTCAAGCCGCGCTGGTCGAGCAATCGAAAGGCCGCGTGAAATGCCTCGAAGCGGCCAACCGATGACGGCAAGAACAATCGCCCCAGGCGGCGGCGGTCGGCGGATGACGTTGTTGCGCGTTGACCTGCCGCCAGACCATTCGGCCGGCTTGTTGCCTGCCTCCGAATGATGCGATACCAGCGGCGTTTCCGCGAGAGAACGACGCAAAAATTAAAAGAATGGACGTGCAAGGATTCGAAGAGGACAATCAAAGCGCCGCCGCGTCAAACCGGCGGACGCTGGTGGTCGTCCTTGGGATGCACCGGTCCGGCTCAAGCGCGATCGCGCGCGGCCTTGAGGCGCTCGGCGTCGGCCTTGGCGACAATTTGATGCCGCCAGCGGACGGGAACAATGAAAAGGGTTTTTTCGAAGACCTTGATATATACGAGCTGAACGAGCGCCTTCTGGAGCGCGCCGGCAGCGCCTGGCACAGACTGACGCCGCTGGAAGCGCAGGCGTTCGCGGGGCCGAGCTATTCGCGCGAGCGCCGGGAAGCGGCCCAACTTCTCGCCGATAAGCTCAGCTCGAACGAGACCTTCGCCTTCAAGGATCCGCGTACAGCGGTATTGCTTCCATTCTGGCGTTGCGTGTTTGAAGATCTCGATCTTGAAACGCACTATTTGATTACGGTTCGTAATCCTATCGAGACGGCCGCATCGCTTGAGAAGCGGGACGGATTTCCGCTTGAGAAGGGCGTTCTTCTGTGGGCGAAGCATATGCTTGAGGCGGTGCGCGCGACCCAACAGGAACAGCGCCTTTTCGTTTCATTCGATCGCGTCCTGTCAAACCCCGTCGCCGAGCTTCAGCGGGTAGCCAACGGGCTTGGCCTGCCGCCTCCGGACCAGGATGGGGACGCCGTGCGGGAATATTGTGACGAGTTCCTCGATCCGGCCCTGCGCCACAGCCTCGTTGGCGACAAGGAATTGCGGCGCTCCGGGCTGGCCTCGCCCTTCGTCATCGAACTATATGACGCGGTCAACGAACGTGCGGCGCAGCCCGCAGGCGAACATGAAGCCGACCCCATCGACTTGAGCGCTGTAGAAACCGGCTTTGACGCCGTTGCGCCGGTGTTGGGCTTCGCCGATCTGATCGACGGGCGCCGAGGCGAAGATCTGGCGCGGCTGAAAGACGCCCAACGCGCTCTTGAAAAGGCCAGGCAGGAAAAGAAGGCGACGGAAGAAGCGCGCGCGCAAAGCGACGCAGCGTTGACGGACGTCCGCAACCAACTGGAGGCCCTTAAACGGAGCAACGCGGCGGAAATCGGCATTCTCGCTGAAGCCCGCGACGCGGCCGAGCGGAATGCCGACGCATTGCGCATTCAATTGGCCGAAGCGGCTGAGAAGGCCGAACAAGAGTCCTCTGCATTGCGCAATCAATTGGCCGAAGCGGCTGAGAAGGCCGAACAAGAGTCCTCTGCATTGCGTGATCGTTTTGCCGAAGCGACTGAAAAAGCGGAGCGGGAAGCTAACGCCCTGCAGAAAAGGCTTACCGAAGCGAGCGAGCAGGCCAAGCGGGAGTCCGATGCGTGGCGTGACCGGTTCGCCGAAGCCAACGAGCGGGCCGAGCGGGAATTCGCCGCATGGCGCGACCAGCTGGCTGAGGCGACAGAGAAACTTGAAGAGGCGCAGGCTCGTGAAACGCGCATGCGCCGTCAGTTCACTGAGGAATTCGCTTCCGCGCGGGAACGCGCCGATCGTCGCGTCGTCGCCTTGAAGGCGACGGTTTCGGAACGGGAAAGCGAACTGGCCGCGAGCCGCGACGAGGCCGCCAAGTGGCTTCATCAATCAAGGGAAATGGAGCAAAAACTCCGTTCGTCGCAAGCCAGGGTCAAGAGTCAGGCCGACGCGCTTCAGGAACTGCGCCGGGAGAGAAAGGCGCAGAACCGCGACCTTCTTCTATTGCGCGCCGACGCGAAAGCGATTCGTCACTCGACGTCGTGGAGGCTGACCGCGCCGGTCCGCGCGGTTGGACTCCTGATCCGTAGTCCCGGCGAGGGCGTGCGGCGCATCGGTGGGGCGGCGGCGCGCCGGGCCTGGCGCCTGCTGCCGATGCCGGCGCGCGCGCGCGGCAAGCTTGCGGGCGCCCTGTTCCGTGTCGCGCCTTTTCTTTTTGGATGGAGCAGCGCCTACAAGGCATGGCGGGAGGCGCGTGAAGGGCCGGGTTTTCCGCCGCCGCCGGGCGGAGACGCTGACGCGTTCGCACCGGCGGCTGACCCTGAGATCGACTATGGTGCCCCGCTGGTGGCGACGACGCCACTGCTTCGGCCGCGCGCCCGCGCCCTGGCGTTTTGTCTTCCGCAATTTCATCCGATTGCGGAAAATAAAGCGTAGCGAGGCGAGGGCTTCGCCGAGTGGACGAAAGTCCGGCCAGCGCGCCGGGCCTTTGACGCTCACTACCAGCCTCGCCCTGCCGGCCGACTTTGGGCGTTACGACTTGGTCGAAGCCTCTGAGGCGATGGCCCGCCAGGCGGCGCGTGCGCACTGTATGCGCTCCAGGCCGTCTATCTCGATGATCTGGTCAAGCGCCTTAGGTTCGCCGAACGCTGCGCCTCTTTGCAAATCGCCGCGGCGCGTGGCGGGCGGGCGGGCCGACCAAAGGGGACGCGCCCGGCGCCCCCACGCTTGCGCCGCCGAGCGGGTCCGCTAGAAACGGGGCAACTGGGCAGGAGGGCGACCCCTTGGGAAAAGTTGATGTGCTCGTCCGTCGCAAGACGGGCGTGAAAGACCGCGCGGCGGCGCGGGCGATCGACGCGGTTTTTGACGGGGCGTATTATCTCCGCACCAACCCTGACGTTGCCGATTCGGGCGCAGATCCGTTCGCCCACTTTATGGATGTCGGCTGGGCCGAGGGGCGGAACCCGTGCGCCCTGTTTGGCGTTGACTGGTATCTTGAGACGAATCCGGAAGTCGCCGCCGAAGGCATGAACCCGCTGGCGCACTACGTCACCGCAGGCGCTGCAGAAGGGCGCCGACCCCACCCGCTGTTCGACGTCGAGCACTACCTGTCGCAGAACCCCGACGTCTCCGAGGCCGGCGTAAATCCCCTGTATCACTATCTGACCGACGGCTGGCGAGAGGGACGAAGCGTCAATCCGCTTTTCGACGGCGCGTGGTACGCCAAGACCAATGGTCTCGGAGCGGACGTTGATCCCTTAAGCCACTATTCGGAGAGGGGCGGACCTGAAGGCCTGAACCCACATCCCCTATTTGACGCAAGAGGCTACCTTGAGCGCTATCCGGATGTCGCCTCGTCCGGAACCGACCCGCTTGTCCACTATCTTGACCGCGGCGCACTGGAACGGAGACAGCCGCACGCCATGTTCGACGCGGCTTGGTATCTCGACGAAAACCCCGACGTTGAGAGGGCGGGCGCCAATCCGCTCGTTCATTATCTTAATATCGGATGGAAAGAAGGTCGGGACCCTCATCCTGAATTCGACGGAGCCTGGTATCTCTCGGTAAACAAGGATGTTCCGGCCGGGATAGATCCGCTCACTCACTATTTGCAGGTCGGCGCAAATGAAGGGCGCAACACGGTCCCGCCGCGAGATAGCGTCAAGCCGGCCCCGCGTGTTGTAACCGAGAAGGATGAAAAGGCGGCGGTTCGTGAGAATCCCGGTTATGCGGTCTTGCGCAGCGAAGCATTGCAGTCCGGCTTGTGGGATGAGCAGTGGTATCTCGCCAACTATTACCGCGATTATCGGGAATCCAAGCGGCGCCGGCCAAAATCAGAGCCCTTTTTTCCGATTGATTTCTATCTGCAGGAAGGCTGGAGGCTCGGGCACGACCCCTCAGCGAAATTTCCGATTGATATAAATCAGGATCAAGTCGGCTGCAGCAAGCTGGAATACTTCCTCAATCACTTGCGGTTTGACGGCTATCAGTTCGACGAAAACGTCTGGATACCGAACGAGTCGGATATCGACCGATACCTTAAGGGCAGACCGGCGCGGCAGACAGAGGGCGTCGTCTACACGTGTCTTCTGAACAGCTACGATGCGCTAATGCAGCCCTATTACATCAAGCCGGAATGGGATTACGTTTGCTATACTGATGATCCGGAATTGATTGAGGCGGGGCAAGTCGGCGTTTGGGAGGTCAGGCCTGTCGCTTACACGGCTGAAACGCCAACCCGAACGAATCGCTGGCACAAGATGCATCCGCACCTGTTGTTTCCGGAGCGCCAAAAAAGCCTCTATGTAGATGCAAACATCAACATAATAAGTTCGTACATATTCGATCAGATCGAGACACGCGGACTTCCCTTTCTGCTGCCTGAACATTTTTTCCGTAACTGTATCTATCAGGAGATACGTACGCTTGACGCGAGCTCGCGCATAGGCGCCGACGACAAGGCGCAACTTGAGGAACTTCGCGCATTCCTGCGAGAAGAGCAGTATCCGGACGACTACGGATTGAGCGAGAACAATCTCATTTATCGCGAACACCATGACGAACTTATCGTCCGTCTTATGGAGAAGTGGTGGGCGATCTTCCGAAAATATTCCGCGCGCGACCAAGCGTCTCTCGTATATGTTCTCTGGAAGGAAGACCTGTCCATTCGCCCGCATCTGATCGCGAATTGCCGGATCAACTACAAGGACTTCTGGGTCGTCAAGCACGAAATGTTCGACGCTAAACGCGGCGCCCTCAAATCATTTGCGCTCAAGCCTGCTTTTGATCACAATAACAAGGCCGTCGTATTTTCGACGAACGAATACTTTATTCCATATCTTGGCGTAGCGGTCTTTTCGCTGATCGCCAACGCATCCCCTGAGGCAAACTACGATATCATCATCTTGGCAAACGGGATCCCCGAGGCCGCCTTCGACAAGGTCCTCGATCTCGCGGAAGGGCGCGGCAATGTTTCGATCAGACTTTATGACACGGAAACGCTAATAAATTCGTTGCCAAAGAGCCTATTCCACGTTGAAGGTTATGTTCCTGTCGAGACCTACAACAAGTGCTTCATCACAGAAATACTCTCCGGTTATGATCGCTGCGTTTATCTTGACTCGGACATTCTTGTTGTTGACGACGTGCAAGAGCTGCATGACATTGACCTCCAAGGTTGCGCCATCGGAGCCAGCGTCAATGTTGCGAATGTGAACGCCGCCTACTGCAAAAAGACGATCAAGGGGCGTCGCTTCGATGACTATCTCAAGAACGAATTACTGGTTGTAGACCAGAACAAGTACTTCCAGGCAGGCGTCGTCGTGCTCGATATGGGCCGACTTGGCGAAATGGACTTGCCCTCGCGGGCGACCGAGGCGCTGAAGCGGATCAAGAAACCGGTGTTTTTCGATCAGTGTATTTACAATCATCTATTCTACGGCGATGTCGCGTTCTTTTCCACGCGGTGGAACCATGTATGGTATATGCAGCAATACTCTTATCTTCGCGGCTCGATCCCGGACGAGGTCTTCTTCGACTATGCGCGAGGGCGCGTGCAGCCGGGGATCATTCACTATGCCGGCGCTTCAAAGCCGCAAAGCGTGATCGGGTGGAAGCTCTCCGACCGATTCTGGGACTACGCCGTCAGGTCGCCCTTCTATGACGAAATTCTAGAGAAGGTCGCCGGCGAGGAAAACGAGGTCTCCACCGTCATCCGTCGAGGTGACGACGAAAGCTGGCAGACGGTCAGGCCGCGACTGCTCATTCATTTACACCTTTTCTATCATGACCAGCTCGACCTCATGCTCGAAGCGCTCTCGCGCATTAGCGGCGTTGAGGCGGATCTGTTCGTGACGATGACGGAACGCAATCCGAATGCTGAAGCTGAAATCCGCCGCGCCTGGAATGATGCTAAATTCCTTGAGACGCCGAATGTCGGCTACGATGTCTTTCCCTTTCTGCACGTTCTGCAGCAGGTTCGAATCTCGGACTATGAATTCGTCCTGAAGCTTCACACAAAGAACGCGCGCGCTCCCGGTCAGGACACGGTCTATGGCGTCAGTATTCCGGGTTATAAATGGCGCGACGATCTGCTCGCCGCGCTCCTCGGCTCGGCGCAAGGTTTTGAGGAAGTCTTAGCCGCCTTCCGCGACGACCCGGAGCTTGGATGCGTGGGCGCCGGGCAGTACATATTCGACACACGCGAGAATAATGAGGAGCGCAATTATTCTCTAGGAGAGTGGCGCGCACGATGCGGGGCCACGCAGGGCGTTCACTATGTGGGCGGCTCAATGTTCATGGCGCGCGCCTTTCCCTTTGAGCGGATTGCCGGTCTCAATCTCAAGCGAGGGGATTTCGAAGCGGCGCAATTTACGACCAAGGACCATAAGAACACAGCGCATATCGTCGAGCGCCTCTTCGGCATTGTCGTGGAGAATGAGGGGCTTCGCATTCAGGGACGGTAGGCATGAGCCCATTTCGCGATCTTGGAGCGTCGGAACATGGCGACAGATGACTCAGCAGTAAACGCCCACAATTGGTCTGCCGGCCCTGTGTTGCCGCTCGACGCCAGGCGCGCCTATTTTCAGTTTCTTACTCACCTAAGAAAAGCGCATCAGGTAGGCTTAACCTGGCCGGTGAGAACCTTTACTGAGTTCGGAACTGGAACTAGCCTGGCGATTTGCTTTTGCGCTTTATTTGCCGGCGCGAAGCAATATCAGGGTTTCGACCTGTTACGGCACGTTGATCTCAAATCGCAGTCGAAGATTTTGGACGGAATTCGAGCTCTCTATGCTGAACGCGGACCTGCGCTAAATGACAATGGGCAAATAGCTTTTGAGTTCCCAAGAGATATCATACCAGAGAGTGTTCTGGTCGACACTATGAGCGATGACTTCTATGAAGACATAAAAAAGAATGTTGAGACGCTAGCAAAGGGCGACCAAAGCGAACAGATTGCTTATCATGCGCCGTATAAAGAACAGATCAAAGGGTACTTCGGGTCGTCCGACTTGATCATTAGCACCGCGACGCTTGAGCACGTGGATGAACTCGAGGACCTCTATTCGTCCTTCTGGTCGCTATTGCGGAGCGGCGGAATGATGTCGCATTCGATTGACCTTCGAAGCCATGGATACCTTAAACCTTGGAATGGCGAAAAACTATGGAATGGTCACTGGTTGCTTGACGATATCGAATGGGCTTCGATTACCGAAGGCCAAGCTTTTTCAATTAATAGATTGCCTGCCAGCCAACACTTGAAAATGATTGTAGAGCAAGGATTCGATTTACTATTTGTACAAAAAAGAAAATTCGAAAATAAGCTCGCATGGAAAGATCTGACGCGTCAATTCGCATGGCTTCCAGCCGAAGACATCGAATGCTCCGGCCTGCACGCAATCGCGATTAAAAGTATCGAATAACTGTTTTGGATACTGGAGTGGTGATGATACTCAGCTCCGATCTGGCCGTCATGATGGGAAGGCTGGCTGAGACCGTCTCATGAATTGTCCAGAACTCCCAATCTCACAAAAATCTTGAGAACGAGCGGAGTAACCCTCATCCGGGTACCAAAATGATTTGTGATCAAACACAGGATTCCCAACCGGCGTAACGTGAAAAACGCAGCTATACCGGCTCTTGGATGTGTCCTTAATTCTACCTCCGCCGTGGGGCAAATGCCCATGCCATATGATCACATCGCCAACTTCCGCTTCAATGGATTTAGCTTCTAGGCCTCTTCGCGCGATAGTCTCTTGGACAAAGTTTTGATACTCACTCCACAGTCGATTCTGGCCGCCATCTTCTACCCCGCCAATTCTCTCCCTAATTTCGCGTCGGGCCTTGAACTCATCCTCAGTAAGAAGATGGCCGCCCCGGACTACCACAAGCGCGCCGTTCTCCTCTGTTGCTTCTTCAAGAGCGAACCAGCAGCCTAGGAATTCTCCCTCGGGGAGTGTGCAAAACGCGGGCGAGTCTCGGTGGATTGGTTGCTCGGTGCCGTTTGCGAAGAAGAGACTCGTGCTTATCGCTGGCGGCCGGCAGCCGAAAAACAAACGAGCGACGTTGTAGTACAGCTCTGATCCGATGTAGATCCGTTGAAGCGCGTCAGAAACGCTGTGAAAATTCGAAAGACGAGCAAGGAAGCCGTCTGGCTTTCGATGCCGCTCTTTGACCTCGTTTGGCAAGCCATCGGTGAACGCGTGGTATTCCTGGATCGCGGCATATGCGTCTTGAGCTGAAAACTGCGTTTTCAGCAAAGTATATCCATCTTTTTGGATTTTCTCTGCGTGTTGAATTGCCGTTTGTTTCATTGCCTTAGTCAGCTGATATCAAGGTGGTTTCCGAGAACACGGTCGTTTAGGTATAGGCCTTTTGGGGCCGACCGCCAGTTCTTTTAAGCGTAATGTCTATTTCAGAAAAGCCTACATGGCTACCGATCAGCGTCGCATTGAGCGATCGACAATGGGCAGTACACTTGGCCGCATATGTTCGTTGCAATGAATCGATCGCGCCCGGCCCCGGTCAGATCGAGGCAAGTGTCAACCAGCAGCGGTTTCGTCGGGAGTGTTGATATGGCTTTCTGAATTGTATTCTAAACGGTTCGCTTCTAGAAAAGAGTTGTATACAGAATGAGCCTCCCTTCGCCGGCGGTAGTAATGGTCGAGGTCAAGACCCTCATAGGCGGCGCGCAGGCCGCCTTCTGAAATGTCAAGGCGGGTCGCGTCCATCGACGGAATTTTTGCGAATTCCGCCATCTCGCGCGTTCTGCTATCGTGCCAGAGTAGCATCGCCGGAACGCCGCTGTTCAGCGCCATGATTGTCCCGTGCAAGCGCGTGCCGCATACGAAGCGGTAGTCGGTCATCGCGTCGCTCCATGCGTTTACATCGAGGAAGGCGCGTCCGTGCTTTTGAACATAGGCGGCGACGGCGTCCCAGCTTTCGGCAGCGTAGATCTGCGTCATCAGTGACTTGGTCCGGTCATCGAATAGCTCCGGTTCGGGGAAACCGAATAGAAGGGCCAATTCCTCCTTCTCCGACTGGTAGAGGATGTCGAGGCCCCTTTCATAGGCGAAGCGAAAAATACTTCGGTTGACCGACCGATCACGCGCGAAGGGGGCATGGCCGGCTGAAAATCGCGTGGCGTTCAGAAGGCAGCGATCAAGTTCGAATTCCCTCGTCTTCGGCGGTTCGAAGGATCTGAAGTCGCAATAAAGCGACGGACATCCCGTCACGCGTACATTGTGGAACCCCAGCTTCTTAAGGACGTCGTGCGTGAATGCGCCGCGCACCGAGACGCTTTCGGCGCGATCGAATACGGCCTTCAGAAAGCGCAGCGTGCCCTCGGGCAGATCGATCGCCAACTGATGATCGGGGCTCTGCGCGCCGAGTCCGATGACGACAATCGGTATGGTGAGTTTTTCCAGAAGGTCCGCGATGTGCGCGAAATCGACGCCGGGGTTCACCCAGTTCGCTGCCGGGATGATAACTGCGTCGAAGCGTTCGTTCACCCTTTCCGGATCAAACGTAAAGCCTATTCGTTCCTTGTCGCCGGCGATCTGGCGCCACACCGCGTTGGTGAACAGAAGATTGCCCGTGTTCTGTCCGACCGCTCCATACAGGTGTTGAAAGGTCTTGAAGTCCGCCGGCGAATGGCCGTGCGCGATCGATACGAATGCATAGCGCGGCATCGCCGTTCGCTCCCCGATCATGGTCGGCGCAGTCGCACGCGCTTTGCATGTTTCTCTGGCCGGGCCGCCTTAGCAGGATCATGCGCCTTGGCAAGCCAAAACGACGGGCGCGCCAAAAAGGCGTTGGCGAAGCCGCTCCGCGGCCGATATTGCGATCCACGCCGCACCATAGCAGAAAACCGCCTTGGCGTTGATGAAAGCTGAGCGCATGGCCGAACCGTATTTTGTCGCCGAGGGCGTCTGTCCGATTTGCGAGAATGCGGTGGAGTTCTCGTCGCAGACGAATTGGTTGCGCGATCATCTTTTATGTTCAAACTGCGGTTCGATCCCGCGCGAGCGCGCTCTAATGCGCGTCATCAAGGATTTCTACCCGCATTTCGCAGAACTCGCCGTCCACGAATCGTCTCCCGGCGGGCGGGGAGTGTCCATGAGGATGTCACGGGAATGCGCCGGCTTTTCCTACTCGCATTTTTTTGAAGGCGTCCCGCCCGGCGAGCTTCACCCGGACCGCGGCGAACGCTGCGAGAATCTGGAAAGCCTGACCTTCGCGGATGGGTCTTTCGATCTGTTTATCACCCAGGACGTGATGGAGCACGTTTTCGATCCTGCCGCCGCCTTTCGAGAGATCGCTCGCGTGCTGCGGCCGGGCGGGGCGCACATTTTCACTGCGCCTTTGGTCAACAAGACGCGCGCGAGCGAACGCCGCGCCGCGCGGTCCGCGTCAGGCGAGATCATCCATCATTTCGAGCCGGAATATCACGGCAATCCCGTCGATCCTGAGGGCTCGCTGGTGACGATGAACTGGGGCTATGATATCGGGGCTTTCATTCTGAAGCACGCCGGAACGCCTAGCATCGTCGTGCAGATCGACGACATCGGGGCCGGCATCCGCGCCGAGTTTATCGAGGTGGTCGTCAGCCTAAAGCGCTGAATTGGCGGGCGCCGATCGGCCGTCCCCTGCCGCAAGGCCCGCTGGCGCAGGCTGCGGTGAGACGGTTGGGCGGAACTGGAAACAAGGAATCAGGGCGCGTGACCGCCTTACGGACAAATCAGTTTCCCGCCTTTAGACCAGACCCGAGACCAGACGAGGCCTTGAGCGGCCTCCTGCGCCCGGCGTTTTGCGCTGGCGCGCGCGGCGCTATAAACAGCGGTCCAAGTTGCCAATAGAACGCCGTTCATGACCCTTACCGCCACCGTCGAAGCTCCGCCGCGGGAGCAGGTTTTCTCTGCGCGTTCGGCCAGCGGCCCTCTCGCCGTTCTTGTTGATCTGCGCGATGGGCTCGCGATGGGCCCGGTCTGGCGCGCCTTCGCCTGGGACGAAATCCAGAACCGCTATCGCCGCAGCACGCTGGGCCTTGCCTGGATCATGATTTCCCATCTGATCTTTGTCGGGGCGATATCAATCTTCTTCGGCGGCTTTTCGACGGCGGGGATGGCCGGTTTCACCATCTATGTGGCGGTGGGGTTCGCGGTTTTCACATTCATTATCGGCAATTTCGTAGACGGCTGCGATGTTTTCCGATCGTCGGCGAGCTGGATAAAGAGCACGTCCATGCCGTACTCTATCTACATCTACAAGAGCATTGCCCGCTCGCTTTTTCCCTTCGCCGTCCAGTTGGCGTCATCGCTGGTCATCATGGTCGCGCTGGGCTGGCGGCCGACCTGGACGGCATTGATGGCCATTCCGGCGCTAGCGATTTTTCTGCTCAACGCGGTATGGATCCAGTTGTTCTTCGGTCTGCTGGCGGCGCGCTGGCGGGATATCTCTCATCTCGTTTCGGCGCTGACGCGCGTTCTGTTTTTTACGACGCCGATCCTTTGGGTCTATGAAGAGCGCGCAGGGCTCGTCAAACGGTTCGCCGACATCAATCCGCTTACGCATTTTCTGTCGATCTTTCGCGCGCCGCTTTTGAACACTGAGCCGAGCCCGGTGAGCTGGCCGATCGTGATCGGCTGGACGATTTTCGGCTGGGTCCTTGCCTGCGCCGCGGCCAGCGTGATGCGCCGCCGCCTGCCGTTCTGGGTGTAGTCGCCCCGTGGCCAGGCTGTCTGTAAACGGCGTATCGCTGGTTTTCCCGCTTTATTCGCGAGCGCAATCGAGTGGCCTTACCGATACGGAAATGGCGGACTCCCGCCTGATCATGGGCGAAGGCGGCCGCATTCTTGGCGTGCGCGCGCTCGAGTCCATCTCCTTTGACCTCAGCGGCGGCGACCGTCTCGCGGTGATCGGCTCCAATGGGGCCGGCAAGACGACGCTTCTCCAGATTCTCGCAGGCATCCTGCCGCCCGATAGCGGCGAGGTCGTGATCGAGGGTCGATGCACAAGCCTCATCAACATCAATCTCGGCATGCAGATGGAGGCGACCGGCCATCGCAACATCACGCTGCGTGGGCTCGCCGGCGGCTATCCGCGCAATGAAATCGAAGCGCGTCGTCAGGATATCGCGGATTTTTGCGAACTTGGGAAATTCCTCGACATGCCGATCGAGACCTATTCGGCCGGCATGCGCATGCGGCTCAACTTCGCCATCGCCACGGCCTTTGAGCCGGAGATCCTCTTGCTGGACGAATGGCTTAGCGCCGGCGACGCGGCGTTCCGCGCCAAGGCGACCCAGCGGATGCAGTCCTTTGTGCGCAAGGCGGGGATTCTCGTTCTGGCCTCGCATAGCCGGCAATTGCTGATAGACAACTGCAATCGCGCGATCTGGATGGATGACGGCCGCATTCGCGAATTCGGCGATGTGGAGGATCTCTACGACCGCTATCAGCTCGAGAAGGCCGCAAGCGTCGAAGGCGCGGCATGAAGCGCCTCTGAAGCTGTCTCCCCGCCGGCGAAGCGGCGCATGTCGGCGCGCGCGGCGTCCCCTAGGGCCCGCCGACGGTCGGGCGAGGCGAAGAGCGCGCGCAGCGCGGCGACGGCCTCGTCATGTTTCGGTTCGGCCCAATGGGAGGCCGGGTCCTCGGCATAGCGGCCGGCGGGATCGAGAACCTTTGTCTGGCGGTAACCGACAAGCATGCTGTTGTCGGGTGTCATGAATTCAAGATTGCCCGACCACCCGGTCGCGACCGCGACCCGGCCCAGCGCCATCGCCTCCGCGATCGGCAGGCCGAACCCTTCGGCGCGGTGGAGCGACAGAAAGACGTCGCAGCTCGCCAGGAGAGCCCATTGGCGCTCTTCGCTGAGGGTCTCTTCAAGCAGCCTGATGCGCGGATCGGCGCGTGCGGCCGCTTCCACCGAAGCGAATGACGCCGGGTCGTCCGCACGGTTGCGCGCCTTGATCATCAGGCGGGCGCGCGGCTCGTCGGCGAAGGCGTCGCGAAAGGCCCTGACGGCGCCCTCGACATTCTTGCGATGGAATGAAGAGCGCGCATCGGCGAGCGTCAGGCAGGCGAAATCATCAGGCTTGAGGCCGAATCCGGGCCGGTCGGATGCGACCGTCGCCGGCGGGCGGACGAGGTGCGGAACTATGCGCACGGCCATGTCCCGCGGCGCGGCCGCGACGAGCGCTTCGGCCGAAAACGCGCTGCAGGTCCATAGCTCGGTGAGGCGCCGAGCGGGCGCCCGCCAAGAAGGCGGCGCTGCGGTCGTCTCCCAGACCCAGTAGCCGATGACCCGCCAGCCGGGCCGGCGAAAAAACCGCATGGCGAGGAGCGCCCGGTCCAGCTCCGGCGCATTGACGTGCGCAAGCAGCGTGCCTTGCGGCGCCTTCAGCGCGGCCCGCGCCGCGTCCATTGTCAATTCAGGCCCGCGACCCGGGTCGAAAACGGGCGTGAGGTCAAATCGCGCGACATCGATCCCCTCCGCCTCAAAACCATCGGCGAAGTCCCGCGCCGCCCGCCCAACGCCGCTTGGCGAGGAGAATAGCCCGGCATAGACCAGCGGCCCGGCGACCGGCGCTGACGTTCCAAGCGGGGCGGCGAAAAGCGCGCCGCGTGCGCGCCAGAGAAATTTTTCAAAAAATGTGAGCGTCATGGCGACCGAATCGGCGGGCTTGCAACGTTGGAAGGTGTAACGCCGGCGGGCCTTGACTTTCCGCCGCAAAACAGAAAGCAACGGCCCGATAAGAAAACCGCTGCGGGCAGGCGGGCAGGGCGCGGAACGGTATGAAAATTCTTGTCACAGGCGGGGCGGGGTTTATTGGATCGGCGGTTATCCGACTAGGCCTCGACCGGGGCGTCGATATCGTCAACTTCGACAAACTCACCTATGCCGCCAATCTCGACAATCTGAAATCGCACGCCGATCGCCCGGGCTACGCGTTTGTCGAGGCCGACATCTGCGACCGGGACGCGGTCGCCGCCGCGTTCGCGGCCCATCAGCCTGACGCTGTCATGCATCTCGCCGCGGAATCCCATGTCGACCGCTCGATCGACGGCCCGGATGCGTTCATCGAAACGAATATTGTCGGGACCTTTACGCTGCTGAAAGAGGCGCGGCGTTACTTTGAGGCGCTCGACGGCGCGCGCAAGGATCGTTTCCGTTTTCACCACGTCTCGACCGACGAGGTTTACGGCACCCTCGGCGCGGACGGCCTTTTCACCGAATGCACGGCCTATCAGCCGAATTCTCCGTATTCGGCGTCGAAAGCCTCTTCAGACCACCTGGTGCGCGCCTGGGGGGAAACCTACGGCCTGCCCATTGTCGTCACCAACTGTTCCAACAATTACGGCCCCTATCAGTTTCCGGAAAAACTGATTCCCGTCGTCGTCCTGAAGGCGCTGGAGGGAAAGCCGATCCCGGTTTACGGCAGGGGCGAAAACGTTCGCGACTGGCTTTATGTCGACGATCACGCCGATGCGTTGTTGACGGTGATCGAAAAGGGCCGCCTCGGCGAGACATATAATATTGGCGGGCGAAACGAGCGCCGTAATATCGACCTTGTACAAACGATTTGCACGCTCATGGACGCCCGCGCGGCGGAAAAGAAGCCTCACGACGCCCTGATTGAATTCGTCACCGACCGGCCGGGGCATGATTTCCGCTACGCCATTGACGCCGCCAAGATCGAGACCGAATTGGGATGGCGCCCTGCGACCGATGTGGAGACGGGACTTGAGAGGACCGTCGACTGGTACCTGCAGAACCGCTGGTGGTGGGAAGCGATCCGCGCCCGCGGCTTCAAGGCGGACCGGCTGGGCGTGGCCGCCAGAAGCGCCTGACGGCGTTCGTCAAACGGGGAGAGAGTCGTGAAGGGGATCATTCTGGCCGGCGGTTCGGGTACGCGGCTCTATCCGATTACGCGGGCGGCCTGCAAACAGCTTCTGCCGGTCTACGACAAGCCGATGATCTACTATCCGCTGTCGACGCTCATGCTGGCGGGCGTCAGGGACGTGCTCGTCATCACGACGCCGGAAGATCGCGACATTTTCGAGCGCCTGCTCGGCGACGGCGCGGCGTGGGGCGTCTCAATTTCCTACGCGGTTCAGCCAAAGCCTGAAGGCCTCGCACAGGCCTTCATCATCGGCGAGGACTTTGTCGCTGGCGACAAGGCGGCGCTCGTGCTTGGCGACAACATCTTTTACGGCCACGGTCTTGGCGAGCTGCTGACCGAGGCGGCCGCGCTTCAGGACGGCGCCGTCGTCTTTGGCAGCCATGTCCTCGACCCGGAACGCTACGGCGTGGTCGCTTTTGACGCGGACTGGCGCGCCGTGAGCATTGAAGAAAAGCCGGAAAAGCCGAAGTCCAATTACGCGGTGACCGGGCTTTATTTCTACGATGAGACGGTCTGCGCGCGAGCGAGAGAAGTGAAGCCATCCGCACGCGGAGAGCTGGAAATCACCAGCCTCAACCAGATGTATCTCGATGACGGGTCGCTGAATGTGAAGCTTCTCGGGCGGGGCTACGCCTGGCTCGACACCGGCACGTACGCCTCGCTCCTGCAGGCGGCGCAATTCGTGCAGACGGTCGAGGAACGTCAGGGTCTGAAGATTGGCTGCGTTGAGGAAGTCGCCTACCGCATGGGCTATATCACCGCCGATGAGGTTCGCGCGCTGGCCGAACCGCTGGAGAAGAGCGGCTATGGGCGCTATCTCAACCAAATTCTTGATGAAAAGATCTATTAAAGGGGGCGCCCCATGGACATGCGCGAAACCGCGATCAAAGGCGTCAGTATCTTCACGCCGCGCAAGTTTGAGGACGCGCGCGGCTACTTCATGGAGACGTACACCCAGAATAAGTTCGAGCTGCTTGCGCCGGGCCTTGCCTTTGTGCAGGACAATGAATCGTTCTCGCGCGACGCATACACCGTCCGTGGTCTGCATTATCAGGCGCCGCCATTTGCGCAGGACAAGCTCGTGCGAGTTATCAGGGGGCGGATTTTCGATGTGGCTGTCGACGTTCGGGAGGGATCTCCAACATATGGCCAGTGGGTGGGCGAGGAGCTCTCGGCCGAGAACTTGCGTCAATTGCTGGTTCCAAAGGGCTTCCTACACGGGTTCATGACCCTGGAGCCCGATACGCTCGTCGCTTACAAGGTGACCGACTTCTATGACGGCCCGTCCGACGGCGCGGTGCTGTGGAATTCGCCTGAGCTCGCGATTGACTGGCCCGCCGGCGCAGACAAGGCGACCCTGTCGGACAAGGACGCCGCGGCGCCTCAATTCGCTGATTTCAAGACCCCGTTTTAATGGACGCGCCGGAACCGGCGGTTTCCGTCGTCATCGTCAATTACAATTCGGGACCGCGGATCGAAAAATGTCTGCGCGCGCTTGCGGCCCAGACATTTCGGGACTTCGAAATCGTCATCATCGACAATGCATCGTCGGATCAGTCCCTGGCGTCAGCGCGGTCGGTTGCGGGAAGTCTTGAGACGGACGTGCGTTTCCTGGAGGCGGGCGGCAATCTTGGCTTCGCCGCAGGGAGTAACCGCGCGGTCCAAGCGGCGAGGGGCGCCTGGCTCGCCTTCCTGAACCCGGACGCCTATGCCGCGCCTGACTGGCTGGAAAAGCTGAATGCGGCGCGCGAGCGCTACCCTGTCGCCGACGCCTTCGGGTCAACCCAGCTGGTTGAGGAAGACCCGTCGATTATCGATGGCGCGGGTGACGTCTATCACATTCTCGGCGTTCCCTATCGCGGGCATTTCGGTTGGCCTGCTGATCAGTTGCCGCCGACCGGCGAGTGCTTTGCGCCTTGCGCCGCCGCAGCGCTCTACCGCGCCGAGACATTCCGCGCCCTCGGCGGCTTTGACGAAACGTTCTTCTGCTATGGCGAAGACGTCGACCTTGGCTTTCGGTTGCGTCTCGCGGGCGGCCGCTGCATCCAGGTGGCCGACGCGGTCGTCCACCATGAGGGATCGGGCATAACCGGGCGTTACAGCGATTTCACGGTGTTTCACGGCAATCGGAACCGGATCTGGACGCTCTACAAGAACATGCCGGGGCCGCTTTTGTGGCCGCTTCTTCCGGTGCAGCTGGCCGCCAATCTCTATCTGCTTGCGCGTTCCTTCAGCGTCGGCATCGGGCCCGCATACTGGCGAGCGATGAAAGCGGGCTATGGCGGCATCGGCGCCGTCTGGCCGCGCCGCCGCGCCGTTCAGCGCGCCAGGCGCGTCAGTCTTGGCGAGCTTGCGCGGGCGCTCTCATGGTCGCCATTGAAGGTGTCCCGGCGCGCCGCCGCGATCCGCCCCTTGGCCCGTGAGCAGGACGCGTAGGCCTGTCGCAAGAGGCCCCGCCGCCTGCTCCCGTGTCGCCGGATTGGCCTGGAGCATGGCCCGCGCAGGACCTGTCGCTCAGCTTGGATAGAGCGCTGCCCGCCGAAGTTGTAGGGCGCAGAGTCTAATCCTGTCGTGTGGGTAATTCTTGGCTTGCCCGGCGTCCGTGGACGGATAGTCGACCTCGCCGCGCGGCACTAGGCATGGCTTAGTGACGCCGAAGCCGAAGGCGCCAGTCGTCTACAAAACGACCGGCCTCTATGAGGTCAGTCGGATGGTGCGCTCCACTGCGCATCTCCGGGCGTCTGCAGCGCAAGGCAAAGACTGGCCGGCTCAGGCGTCAATCGGGCGCGGCGCGCGCGCGCCCCGTGCAATTGTTGCGGGATCATCTTAGAAATAGGAAGAACGCGGCGGCGAAGGCGATAAACTTACGTGTCGGACATACCTTTTATTGATCTGGCGGCGCAGCGGCGCGCCATGGGCGAATCGCTTTCCCACGCCATCGATCGCGTCGTGGAGAGCGGTCGCTATGTCTTCGGGCCGGAAGTGGCGGACTTTGAGGAAGCCATCGCCGGCTATGCGAGTTCGGCGCACGCCATCTCTTGCGCGAACGGCACTGACGCCCTCGCGCTGGCGCTGATGGCGTGGGATCTCGGGGCAGGCGACGCGGTCTTCTGCCCAAGCTTCACTTTCTGCGCGAGCGCCGAAGTCGTCGCCTGGGTCGGCGCGGAATGCGTCTTCGTCGATATCGATGAGCGCACGTTCAACATGGACCCGGCGCACCTCGAAGCGTCGATCGAGGCGACCCTCGCTGACGGGCGCCTGCGGCCGAAGGCGATCATCGCAGTTGATCTATTCGGCCTCGCCGCAGACTATCCGGCGATCGCCGCGATCGCGCGCAAGCATGACCTCAAACTCATCGCCGACAGCGCGCAGGGATTTGGCGCCACTCTTGGCGGACGCCATCCGGTCGACTTCGCCGATGTGATGACGACGAGCTTCTATCCCGCCAAGCCGCTCGGATGCTATGGCGATGGCGGCGCGACGCTGACCAATGATGAGGGTCTATCGGAGCTCCTTAAGTCGCTGCGCAATCATGGCGCGCCGGCCCCTGGCGACAATCCGCCGGCCGGCGTGGATGCTGACCCGCGTTATCTGAACATGCGCATTGGCCTTAACAGTCGTCTCGATACGCTGCAGGCGGCGATCCTGTTGGAGAAGCTGAAGCTCTTTCCGCAGGAGCTTGACGCCCGCGACCGGGCCGCCGCGCGCTACGCGGACTTGCTCGACGGTAGCGGCGTATCGCCGCCCGCCATGCCACCCGACGGCTCCAGGTGCGTCTGGGCGCAATATACAATCCGTATTCCCCGCACGCTTGCCGATCGGGACGAGACCGCGCGCCGCATGCGGGAGGCCGGCGTTCCAACGGCTATCTACTATCCTGTCCCGATGCACATGAACGCGCCCTACCGGCGCTATCCGGTCGGGCCTGGCGGCCTGCCGCGCACCGAGGCTGCGGCGCAGGAGGCGCTCAGTCTGCCGATGCACGGCTATCTTGATGGCCAGACCCAGTCGCGCGTGGTCGCGGCGCTTCTGGCGGCCCTGGACGGCGCTTCGTGACCCCTCCGGCGACGGAATCCACTTCGGTCGTCGAAGTGGGGAGCGACGCCGGCCGCAAGGCCGTCTTCTCAAATGAGGGACCCGCAGCCTTTATGCTCGGTCCTTGCGCCCTTGAGGGCGTCGAACACGCCGTCGAGATGGCGAGTTCGATTGCGGCCATCTGCGATGACGCTGGCGTGCAGTTCGTCTACAAATCATCTTTCGACAAGGCGAACCGTACAAGCGCAACGGCCGAACGGGGCGCAGGGATTGACCTCGCGCGAGAGGCGTTCGCCGAAGTGCGGCGCAAGGTCGGCGCGCCGATCCTGACCGACGTGCACCTGCCGGCGCAATGCGAGCAGGCGGCCGACATCGCCGACATTCTTCAGATACCTGCGTTTCTCTGCCGGCAGACGGACCTTCTTCAGGCGGCCGCTGAGACCGGTCGCGCGGTCAACGTAAAGAAAGGCCAGTTCCTCGCCCCATGGGATATGCGCCACGTCGTCGACAAGCTGCGCGCCTTCGGCGCGCGCGACGTGATCGTGACCGAGCGCGGCGCAAGCTTTGGGTACAATACGCTCGTCAGCGACATGCGGGCGCTGCCGGAATTGAAGCGCCACGGCGCGCCGGTGGTGTTCGATGCGACCCATTCGGTGCAGCAGCCGGGCGGCCGCGGCGCATCTTCAGGCGGTGAGCGCGACCTCGCGCCGGTGCTTGCGCGCGCGGCGGTGGCGGTCGGCGTCGCGGGCGTCTTTATGGAGGTTCATCAGGACCCCGATAATGCGCCGTCGGACGGACCGAACATGCTTCGCCTTGACGATCTCTCCGGCGTCCTTGCGAGCCTCAAAGCCTTCGATGATCTCAGAAAGTCTCAGAACTTGCCGATGTGACGCGCTATGGACCGACATTCCATTCCGCGATCTTCGTTGCGCCGTCGGCGTCTATCTCAACGAGGCCGTAGGCGGCGGTCCTGAGCTTTCTTGCGGGCGCGCTTGAGGCGTCGTCGGCCGCGTCCAGCGCGAAGCGCGCAACGCCATTGCTGGTGACGGCGAGCATGGGGCCGCGCGTTCCCGCTGCATTGTCGAAGATGTCCCGCCAGCCAGCCGTCAGGGCGCCCGGGTCGACCCGCCAGCCGGGGGGGATTGCTGCCCCGGCTTCCCAGCGGGCGATCGCGTCGGCGCCGATCCTGTCGACCACGGACGTTTCGGGCGCGCCTTCGTCGGGGCCGTAGTCGATTTCGGTGAGCATAGGGATCTTTTCGATGACAACGCCCGGCGCGCACCGGGCGGCGACCGTTTCGGCGGTCTCGATGGCGCGCCGAAGCGGCGAGGAGTAAACCCGAACGAACGCGAAGCCAATTGCGGCCAGTCTGTCCGCGGCGGCGGCGGCCTGCGCCCGGCCTGTGGCCGACAGAGGCAGGTCCGTGCGCGCTCCGATCCGCAAGACCTCGTCTCCCGGATCGAACGTTGCGCCGTGGCGCAGGATGACGAGCCGCGTCGTCACTGGAATAACTCACGGTCCGGATCGCCGAGGCGCCGGACGAGCGCTTCGGCGGCGGCGAGATCCTCCGGCGTGTCAATGCCGCTGATCGCATGCTCGGTCGGCTCCACGTCGACGCACGCCATGACGCCGCCGGCTTCTATCAGCCGCAGCTGCTCCAGACCTTCAATCCGTTCGTAGGCTGAGGGCGGCGTCGCGGCCATCCTGCGCAACGCGTCGAGCCGGTAGGCGTAAACGCCCACATGGCGGCGAACCGGCGAAACGGCGCTTTCCTCCCTGAGCCGCCCTTCATCGCGCATCGCCGGGATGATATTTTTTGAAAACCACAGCGCGCGTCCGCTGGGGCCGACAATGCAGGTCGTGCCCGAGAACGGCGTCGTCTTTTTCGCCTCCCGGAATGCGTCGAGCGCGGCCCACGATAAACGTATGCACGGCGTCGCCGCGTCGGCGTCGCCGGCCTCAAGGGCCGCGATAAGGCTTGTTAGATAGTCAATTGGCGTGAACGGCGCGTCGCCCTGGAGGTTGACGACAAACGCCGGGTTTAGCCCGCGCGCCGCGGCGAGGGCGCGGTCTGAGCCGCTCGGCAGGTCGGGATCGGTCATGATCGCCTCAATGCCGAGTTCCCGTGCGTGGGTCGCGATACGCTCATCGTCCGTAGCGACCGCCGCCGTCGCATCGTCGAGCGCAGCCGCCGCCGCCCGCGCGCGCAGCGCAACGCGCGAAATCAGCGTTCTGCCCGCAAGCCGCGCGAGGGGCTTGCCGGGAAATCGGGTCGAGCCGTACCGGGCGGGGACAACGATCAGGGTTTTCATGCTACATGCCTGTCGCCGCCGGGCGTGCGCCGGGGCGCGATCCCGCGAAGGTCAAAGGAAGCCGATGCCGAACAGGGAAGATACCGATATCGCGCTGGGCCGGGAAGTCTTGCGGCGCGAGGCTGCGGCGCTGAACGATCTGGCGGACAGCCTGGGCGATGCGTTTATCGCCGCGATCGATGCGATCGTATCGGCGAAGGGCCGCGTCATCTGCGCTGGCGTTGGCAAGTCCGGACACGTCGCGCGTAAAATCGCCGCGACGCTCTCCTCCACGGGAACGCCCGCCTATTTCGTGCATCCGACCGAGGCGAGCCACGGCGATCTCGGCATGATCCAGGACATTGACGTGGTGCTCGCGGTCTCGCGCTCCGGCGACACCGTTGAGCTTGACGATCTCGTCAACTATTCGCGCCGGTTCGGCGCGTCTCTTCTGGCGATAACGGCGGTGGGCGAGAGCGCCCTTGGCGAAAAGGCGGACGTGGCGCTCTTGATTCCTGATGCGCCGGAGGCCTGCTCCGAAACCAATGCGCCAACGACGTCGACAACAATGATGATGGCGCTCGGCGACGCGCTCGCCGTCGCGCTCCTTAAGCGGCGAGGGTTTAACGCGCAGGAGTTCAAGCGCTTTCACCCGGGCGGCAAGCTTGGCGCGATGTTGAAGACGGCGCGCGACCTCATGCATTCGGGCGCGAAAACGCCGCTTGCCGAAGAGGCGGACGATTTCAGGATCGCGCTATCGGAGCTGTCTGAGAAGGGGCTTGGCTGCGTCGGCGTTGTCGACGGCGGCGGACGGTTGACCGGGATCGTCACGGACGGCGACGTCAGGCGGCTGTTCCTGGTTGGCGAGGCGCCGGCGACCGCAGCGGAGGCGATGACCCGGTCCCCGGTGACGTTGCCCCCCGATGCGCTCGCCGCGAGCGTTCTCAGCATAATGAACGAGCGGAAGATCACGCAGATTTTCATCGTCGAGGATGGACGGCCGGTTGGCGTCGTGCACATGCATGACGTCCTGCGGGCCGGCGCCATGTAGCCGGCTCGGCGCCGCCTTTCGGCCGCAGGATCATTCTTTTTTGGTTCCTTTGCGATGGCGCAAGCGATTGGTAAGTTTCGCGATCGACCTTAAACGCGGTTTTCGAAGCTGCGGAAAGCAGGGGCATCGTCCATGTGCGGCATTGTAGGAGTTCTCGGGCAAGGGAACGTGGCGCCGACCGTCTTTTCGCGGCTAACGGCGCTTGAATATCGAGGCTATGACTCAGCCGGCATTGCGACGCTCGTGGGCGGCGAGCTGCGGGTCCGCCGCGCCGCCGGCAAGCTGACGAATCTCGCCGCGCTCCTCGACGCCGATCCGATCGCCGGCGCGTCGGCGATCGGCCATACGCGTTGGGCCACGCACGGACCGCCGACGGACGAAAACGCCCACCCGCATTCCACGGGCCGCGTCGCGGTCGTCCACAACGGCATCATCGAGAATCACAGCGACCTGCGCGCGCGGCTTGAGGCCGACGGCGTAACGTTCAGTTCGCAAACCGACACCGAAGTCGTCGCCCGCTATGTCGCATGGGCGATGGAGAGCAAGAACCTCGGGCCTGACGCCGCCGTCGCCGCCTGCCTTGGTCAGATAAGGGGCGCTTTTGCGCTGGCGTTTCTGTTCGCGGGCGAGGACGATTTGATGATCGCCGCCCGGAAGGGAAGTCCGCTTGTCGTCGGCCGCGGCGAGGCGACCGCCTACGCCGGCTCCGACGCCTACGCGCTGGCGGGGCTGACGAACGCCGTCACCTATCTCCACGAGGGCGACATGGCGGTGCTGCGGCGCGGACGCGTTGAGATTTCCGATCGCGATGGCGCGCCTGCGCAGCGCCCGGAAAAGCCGTCCACGCTCGCGGATGTCGTCGTCGACAAGGGCGGGCATCGCCACTTCATGGCGAAGGAGATCGCCGAACAGCCGGACGTGGTCGGGCATACGCTGGCGCGCTATGTCGACGCAACTGACAAGCAGATTGTATTGGATACGGACGAATTTTCGTTCGCCAACATAGACCGGATGATGATCACCGCCTGCGGCACCGCGTTCTACGCCGGCTCCATCGCGCGATATTGGTTCGAGAAGTGGGCGGGGCTTTCGGTGGACGTCGATATCGCGTCCGAGCTGCGCTATCGCGACGTGCCCTACGCGCGCAATGGCGCGGCGATCTTCGTGTCCCAGTCGGGCGAGACGGCGGACACGCTCGCGGCGCTCGCCAATGCGAAAGCCAACGGGCAACGCGCAGCGGCGATCGTCAATGTGCCGGAATCCACCATTGCCCGGGAGGCGGACGTCGTGTTTCCCACCGCCGCGGGACCTGAAATCGGCGTCGCCTCCACCAAGGCGTTCACCTGCCAGCTTGCGACGCTCGCGTGCCTCGCGATCGCCGCCGGCCGCCAGCGCGGCGTTCTGAGCCGCGACGACGAAAGCGGCTTGATCGATCGGCTTCTCGCGCTGCCGCGCCTTATCGCCGAGGCGCTCGCTGCGGACAGCCAGATCGAGGAGGCGGCAGCGACCATGGCGAAAGCGCGCGACATTCTCTATATCGGCCGCGGCGTATCCTATCCATTGGCTATGGAAGGCGCGCTAAAACTCAAAGAAATCAGCTATATTCACGCGGAAGGGTATGCCGCAGGCGAGCTCAAGCATGGGCCCATTGCGTTAATCGACGAGGAGACGCCGGTAATCGCCATCGCGCCGTCCGACCGGCATTTCGCGAAGACGATGTCGAACGTCGAGGAAGTCGTCGCCCGAGGCGGCGTCGCGACGATTGTGACCGACGCGAAAGGCGCGGCGGCGGCGGGCGGCGCGCCGCGCAAGATCATCATGCCGGATTGCGATCCGATGCTGACGCCCCTCGTTAACGCCATCCCGATGCAGCTAATCGCCTATCACACCGCCGTCATGAAGGGCACGGACGTCGACCAGCCGCGCAACCTCGCGAAGTCCGTGACGGTCGAGTGAGCTCGGCGGGCGGAGCGATGCGCCGCGGCGGGGACGCTCAGCCTACGGCGAAAAAGTCCGTGTCGGGATCGCCGTGCTCTTCAATCACCGCCCTCGCGCGTTCAAGGTCTTCCGGCGTGTCGACGCTGACGAGGGGATAGCTTGTCGGCTCCACTTCGACGCACCTTATCTGGCGGCCGATCTCCAGAAGCCGAAGCTGCTCCAGGTCTTCCACCAGCTCATAGTGCGACGGCGGCGCGTCGACGAACTCGCGAAGCGTCTCGGCGCGGTAAGCGTAAAGGCCCACATGGCGGCGCACCGGCGACAGGGGGCCCGCTTTGCGCAGAGCGGACTCGTGGCGAATGGCGGGAATGATGTTCTTCGAAAACCAGATCGCGCGATGCTTGCCCCCGACGATGCAGGTTGTGCCTGTGAAAGGGGTCGACAGCTTGTTGGCGCGAAACTCGTCGAGCTGGCTCCATGTCATCCGGATGACGGGCGTCGCGACGTGCGCCTCCTTGTCGAAGCTGAGATTGTCGATCAAAGACGTGATGTAGCGCACCGGCGTGAACGGCGCGTCCGCTTGCAGGTTGACGATGAGTTCAGGCTCGGCCTTCAAGGATTCCGCCGCGGCGAGGGCGCGTTCGGACCCGCACTTAAGCGTCATCGGCGTCATGACGACATCGATGCCTTCGTCATTGCAGTGATCGAAAATGCGCGGGTCGTCGGTGGCGACGACGGCCGTCGCATCTTCCAGCCGCGCCGCTGCGCCCCAGGCGCGGATCGCGACCCGCGCCACTATGGATCGGCCGGCGAGATCCGCCAGCGGCTTCCCCGGAAACCGGCTTGAGCCGTACCGCGCGGGGACGACGATCAACGTTTTCATTGCATTCCCTCAACCATTGCGCGTGTCTATTCATGCATGCACGCGTTACCAGGACCTTTCGGTTTCCACCGAAAGAGGCCGGGAAAGCTCTCATGACTGAGAAAACGGTGCCGGGAAGACAGAAAAGACGACCGCCTGACTTCGGCGACGCCATGCGATGCGACCGGGAAATCGAGCTAAAGGTTATGTGGGCGAACCGACGCCGGCTGGGAGGGGGACCGATTTGGCGGTTTGCCCGCCCGCGGCGGACCGGGCGGCGTGGCCTCTCTAGTCCTTGCTAAAAGGCGCCGTTGGCGCGCGCTTCGTCGAGGTCGGTAAACCCTTGCGCCAGGCGGCGGCCCTCCGGCGTCGGCGCGCCATCGTCGCCAAGCCAGTGGCGGGCGATCGCGAGGTCTCGCAGCGCGCCATCATCATCGCCGGCGTTCATCTGACGAAGAAACCTCAGGATCTGACGTTCGACCTCCGCCGCGCCCGCGCCATCGCCGGCGTCAGCGGGGGCGTTGTTCCCTGCGGCAGCCGGGTTTGGAAGATTATGCTGCATGTCGGCTCCAGGTCAGTCGGCTTTCGCCATCAGTTGCGGAACAACGAACGCGGTTGCGATATTATGCTAACATGAAATCATCTTGTCATAACCCTAACGGGGCGTTTGCGGCTTTGACAATAAAAATTCGGCGCCGCAGCGCGACTGGAATCAGAATGAGGACGTGATATTCCGGTCCTGGACGCCGCATCGTCGCCCGAATGGAGATCGTCAGAGCCTCATGTCAGTCGCCGCAAGCAATGAGTTCGTCTCCAATGAAGCCCTGAAGTCGCGCCGCGACGAGGCGCTGCCCAAGGGGCTGCCCTCAAAGTCGGGGGTCTATGCGGCGAAAGCGGAAAACGCAGAGCTGTGGGACGTCGAAGACAAGCGCTACATCGACTTCATCGGCGGAATTGGCGTCCTGAATGTCGGCCACCGTCACCCGAAGGTGGTGGAGGCGATCAAGCGGCAGGCGGACGCCTTTATCCACACCTGCTTCGGCATCGCGCAGTACGAGGTCTATGTGGAGCTCGCCGAACGGCTGAACCGGCTCGCGCCCGGGCCGAAGGCGAAGAAGACGGCGCTTTTCAATTCCGGCGCCGAGGCGGTGGAGAACACGGTCAAGTTCGCCCGACGCATTACGGGGCGTCAGGGCGTCATCGCGTTCGAGGGCGCATTTCACGGCCGCACGCTCCTCGCGACGACCCTCACAGGCAAGGCGACGCCCTACAAGGTCGGGTTCGGGCCGCTGGTTCCCGGCGTCTTCCACGCCCCGTACCCTGATGAGTATCACGGCGTGTCCGAGGAGGAGTGCCTCGCGAGCCTCCGCCGTATCTTCAAGATCGACATTCCCGCCAATGAAGTCGCCGCGATGATCATTGAGCCGGTGCAGGGCGAGGGCGGGTTCAACGCCGCCCCGGCGAGCTTCCTGAAGGCGCTGCGCGCCATCTGCGACGAGCACGGCATTATTCTCATCGCGGATGAAATTCAGTCCGGCATGGGCCGCACCGGAAAAATGTTCGCATTCGAGCATGCAGGCGTCGAGCCGGACATGATCTGCGCGGCCAAGTCGATTGCCGCCGGCCTGCCGCTCGCCGCGGTCATCGGCAAGGCGGATCTGCTTGACGACATCGCGCCCGGCGGCATGGGGTCCACCTATGGCGGCAATCCGGTCGCCTGCGCGGCGGCGCTCGCGGTTCTCGACGCGTTCGAGGAGGAGGGGCTTCTTCAGCGCGCGGAGGAGATTGGCCGGCGCGTTGCGGCAAGCTGGCGCGACCTGCAGGGCGGCGTCGCCAGGGGCGTCTTCGGCGACGTGCGCCAGTTCGGCGGCATGATCGCGGTGGAGTGCGTCGAGGACAATGATCCGATGCGCCCGAACGGGGCGCTTGCGGGCGCCATCCTTGGCAAGGCGCGCGAAAAAGGCCTTCTGATGACGACCGCCGGGAGTCACGCCCAGTGCCTCAGATGCCTGACGCCGCTGACCATCTCCGACGCCACCCTAGATGAGGGGCTCGCAATCTTCGCCGAAGCGACGACGGAGGCGATTGCCGTCGCGTGACAGTTGCGAGGGGCTAACTCCCCGCCGACCGGATGAGGTCGCCGAAAGCCCGTGCGCTTTCCGTCGACGCGCGCTCCGCATCCTCTATGACGCCCGAAAACTGAAGATAGCTGTGCGTCAGCGTCGGATAATTCGTGTAGGATACCTGCACGCCATCCGCGCGCAGCTGCTCGGCGAAGGCCCGGCCGCGATCGCGCAAGAGGTCGAAGCCCGCCGTCGCAATGATGGCCGGCGGCATGCCGACGAGGCTCTCCGCGTTGGCGGGGTTCATGAAGGCGTCGACCCTGCTCGCATCGTCAGTCGAGTACTCTGGAAAGACGCGGGGCAGGATGAATTCGATAAAATCCGCATTCAGCGTATAGCCTTCTCCAAATAGCTGATAAGCGTCGTCGTCCTGCGGAAATCCCGCGCCGGGATAGATGAGCAGCATTGCGGCGGGTCCCGGCTCGCCGGCCGCGAGCCGCCGCTGCGCGATATTGATCGCCACATGTCCGCCGGCGCTGTCGCCGCCGACGCCGATGCGCGCGGGATCGCCGCCGAGGCTCGCCGCATTCTCCAGCGCCCAGAGAAATACGTCCTCGCCATCGTCGCTGGCGGCGGGGTAGGGGTGCTCCGGCGCCAGCCGATAGTCGACGGAGATGACGATCGCCCGCGCTTCGTTCGCGAAAAGGCGGGTGACGCGGTCCATCGCCGCGATGCTGGAGAAGATCCAGCCGCCGCCATGGTGGTAGACGAGGATCGGCAGGGGGCCGTCCGCATCCGGAACGTCCGGCCGGTAGATCCGTACGGGCACCGGCCCGTCGCGCCCTTCGATGATGCGGTCCTCGACGTCGGCCATCGGGGCGGTGACCTTCGAATAGAGCCGCCAGCTGCGGTCCACCTGGTTGCGGATGTAGCCGCGTCCCCAGGGCGTTGCGAACATCAGCGCGGCGAGGCCCGGCGGCCCTTCCGATTCAGCGCGCGCCTCCTCCATCATGTATTGGAATTTCGGGTCCAGCGTCTGGCCGTCTATGGTCTCGCGCGGGCCGCTCAGGTTGTCGAGGAACCAGCTTTCCGGCTGCTCGTAAAACGCAAGCTGCTCGGTTTCCGCTTCCGTCGGCTGGAAAGGTTCGACAGGATTGACGCTCGACGCCAGCCAGATCTGAAGGGCGACAAACGCCACCGCAGGCGCCAGGACGAGGAATCCCGCCAGTCCCAGAATGAGTTTTCTTGCGCCGCCCATGGCCCGCCCCTTGTTCAATGAGCGGTGACGTTAAGTCGGCGCCGGCCGCTTGAACAGCCGCTGCAAGCGATATGCAGTTCGTCGCCGCTATTCATCGGGTCGCCGCATTTCATGGCGCGGCGCCGGCTCTTGTTTGATTCACTGTCGCAAATGGCGCATGGAACCGCTCGAGATTTAAATCCAGCCGCACAATCACATCAAAAGACCGAAACCTGGGAGAAAGCCGTGAAGCATTTCATTCGCGCCGCAGGCGGCGTCGCCGCGCTCGCCGTCGCGCCGGCAGTCGCAAAAGAGGGCATGTTCACGCCGGAGCAGGCGCCGGAGATCGCTTCTGAGTTGCGCAAGGCGGGCCTGCGGCTGGACCCGCGCGCGCTTTCCGATCTCACCGATTTTCCCATGGGCGCTGTCATCTCCCTCGGCGGCTGCACCGCGTCTTTCGTCTCCGGGACGGGGCTCGTCGTCACCAATCACCACTGCGCGCGCGGTTCGGTTCAGTTCAATTCAACGCCTGAAGACAATTATCTCGAAGACGGTTTTCTGGCGGACGATCTCGGCGGCGAACTGCCGGCCGCGCCGGGTTCGCGGGTCTTTGTGACGGTTGACGTCGCCGACGTCACGGACCGGGTGCTGGCCGGCGTCACCGAAGAGATGTCGCCGCGCGCGCGGTATCAGGCGATAGAGGACGCGCAGAAGGCGTTGGTCAAGGAATGCGAAGCGGACCCGGGCCATCGTTGCCAGGCGCCCGCTTTCTTCGGCGGCCTGCAGTACAAGTTGATCAAGCGTCTTGAAATCCGCGACGTACGCCTTGTCTACGCGCCGGGCGACAATGTCGGCAAATATGGCGGCGATATCGATAACTGGCTCTGGCCCCGCCACACGGGCGATTTTGCGTTCTACCGCGCCTATGTCGCGCCGGACGGGTCGGCCGCGGACTTTGCCGAGGAAAATGTTCCGTACAAGCCGCAGCACGTTCTGAAGGTTTCGGCGGCCGGCCTTGACGATGGCGATTTCGTCATGGCGGCGGGCTATCCCGGGTCGACCTCTCGTTATGCGCGCCTTGCCGAAGTCGCCTATACGTTCGATTGGCTTTATCCGACGTTCCGGGCGCTGATGACGGAATGGATCGCGACGATAGAGGAGGCCGCGCCCGACGGGTCGGACGCGCGGATCAAGTACGAATCGCTTTTGGCGGGCCTTAACAACTACTCAAAGAACCTCGGCGGGCAGATCGAAGGCGCCCGGCGGGTCGGTCTTGTGGATCGGCGCCGCGAGCGGGAGGCCGCCCTTAACGCCTGGATCGCCGAGGACGCCAAGCGTGCGGGCTATGCGGCCGCCATCGCCGACCTCGACGCTTTGTCAGAGGAGACGGCGGCGGCTCAGAAGCGCGACTTCGCCTACAACAATGTGACGCGCCCGCAGCTCCTGGGCGCCGCGCAGCGGCTCTATCGCCTGTCGCTTGAACGCCAGAAGCCGGATGACGCCCGCGAGCCCGGCTTCCAGGAACGCGACATGACGTTCTTCGCAGAAAGCATGCGCCGGATCGACAGGCGCTACGACGCCGCAGTCGATAAGGCGGTATGGGTTCTTTTCCTGAACGACTATGTCTCTCAGCCATCTGAGCAACGCGTGCCGGCGCTGGACGCGGCGCTCAGCCTGGCGGATGGGTTCGCGCCGTCGGATCTCGATCGCTTTTATGATGAAACCGCGCTTGGCGACGTCGACGCGCGGTTGGCGTTGATGGAGGCCGCGCCGGACGCGTTCCGCGCGAGCGATGACCCATTCATCAAGCTGGCGGTCGCGCTGCACGAGACGGAAATGCGCATCGAGGAGGAAGCGAAATCCCGCGAGGGGCGCCGTTCCGCGCTTGAACCGCAATACATGGAGGCGATCATCGCCTGGCGGAAATCGCAAGGGGATACGGCCTATCCGGACGCCAATTCGACCCTCAGGATAACGTTTGGCAATGTGTTCGGCGGCTCCCCGAAAGACGGGCTGATCTACGAACCCTTCACCCGGCTGGAAGGCATCCTCGAAAAGGACACGGGCGAGGAGCCGTTCAATGCGCCGAAGCGGCAGCTTGAGCTCATCGACGCGAAAGACTACGGCCCCTACGCCTTGCGCTCGCTTGGGACGGTGCCGGTGAATTTCCTGTCGGATCTCGACTCCACCGGCGGCAATTCAGGCTCGGCCACGTTGAACGCGCGCGGCGAGCTGGTCGGCCTTCTGTTCGACGGCACCATCGAAAGCGTCAATTCCGACTGGGATTTCGATCCGCGTACGACGCGCACTATCCACGTCGACACCCGCTACATGCTGTGGGTGATGGAAAAGCTCGACGGCGCGGCGAGGCTGATCGACGAAATGCAGGTCGTCCGCTGACGGCGTGCGCGGGGTCCCGGTCTTGGTTGACCTCGTCTGGCCGGGAGATCAAAAGGAGATCGATTTTTTGCCGAAGGCGAACATTCCTGATGTTTGCGCTTTCCTCTACTTCCGGGGGCGTGGCGGACGTCCATTGTCGCCTTTGAACAGCGGTCCTCGTGAAAGAGCTAATCGAATATAGGAGAGATCTCGAGACGCGTGGCGTCACCCGGGCCGACAGTCTGATCCCCAAGTCCGACGTCCTTCTCGCACGAGATTTGATCTACGAAATCGCATCAGATCACGGCCATTATTCATCGAATGGCTGGCGGCCCACAGACGGCAGGTTCGTTGTTGATAAGCCGTTTCGCGCAGCGCTTAAATCGCTCATCGGCTCAAGCCGCTTTCCGAATCTGATCGGCAAGCCCCTGGTGAGCTTCGCCGGAGAGTTGGTGGGCGCTCCGGTGACGGCGTTGCCGCCAGGCCAACAAATTCTCTTTACGCCGCCTGGAGCTGCGTCGTGGTCGGTCCCACATGATGTTTGGCATATCGATGCGGCCCGGCTTGGTCCGCTCGGCCCGTCGGGACTGCAAATGTTCGCATGTCTCGACGACCTCGAGCCTCAAGGCGGCGGGACGCTTGTGGTTTCTGGGTCTCATCGGCTGTTCAACGGCTCGGACGTTATCCGTTCGAAACAACTCAAGCGCTTGTTGGGCGAGAAAGCCTACTTTCGTCGACTCTTCGATTCGAAACGCGACCCTATTACATGCCTCGAAGAAACAGTGGGCGCTGATGAACATGTCGATTTAGAGGTTGTCGAACTGACAGGCGACATTGGCGATGTTTGGTTTATGGACCTGCGCGCGCTTCATGCCCCAGCGCCAAACGCCTCCCGGAAGGCGCGGATCATGCTGACGTGCCGTCTGCCGAGGGCGGCTGTCGCCTCAAGATTGCTGCATCCGGAAGCCGGCGCGTCGGACTGAATCCAACTCGAAAAACACGCTCGCGCGATCTCGGCGAACCCCCGGCATGGGCCAATCAGGCGCTAGCCGCTTGGGCGTCGTTGCGCGCAGCTCCATGGTGAACGCGACGTTAACCATGCGTTGAGCGCCGGGAGCTAGGCTTATGGTCGAAGACATTGGGCTGACCAGATGCCGCACATTCGCTCCCTCTTCGCCAGCGCGATTTCCGTAGGCGCCGCGCTCCTTGCGCCGGCGCACGCCGGCGATGAGCCGTTCGGGTCGATCTATTCGACCTACGGCTACAAGACCTTTCTGCGCGGCGGGGTTTCCTTCGCCGACGTCAGGACCGAAACGACGGTCTCCTCGCCCTATGGCGCAATCGGCGGGTCGGCGCCGATCCTTCGGCGCGGGCCGTTGACGATCAGCGCCGAGGGCGAATTCCTCGCCCAGCGCCAGCGCATTGATCTGTCCAACGACAATGGGTTCCTGACTGACTATCAGCGCTGGGCCTTCGCCGCGCTTTTTGGCGCGCGGGTCGAGTATGAGGTCGCGACTCATATCCGGCCGTTCGCGTCATTCGGCGCCGGGCCGGCTTACTTCGATCCGGTGGCGCAGATTGTCTCCGTGCCCGAAGAGGGCGAAGCGGAAATGGTCCTGCTCCAGGCGATCGACGATTCCTTTCAGGTGGCCTATTCGGGCCGCGCCGGGGTTGAGGCCTATCTCGGCGAAGGCTTCAGCGTCGAACTCGCCTACCGGTATTTCGGCGCGACGACGAACCCGACCCTGGGGCTCCATTCAGCGGAGTTCGGGATAAACCGCCGGTTTTAGGCCGCGGCTCAGCCCGTGGGCGTCAGCGCTTTGCAGGCCTCGGCCGGCGCGTCGCCGACGGTCAGGTTCTCCGGGTCGAACCATTTCTCCTCAAGGTCGTCCCAGTATCCTTTCAAATCGCGTTCGATGATCCAGGCGTTGATGGCATTGCGCAGATCATCCGCGTCCCGCGCCATGCCGAATGCTTCAATCGTTCGCGTCAGGGGATACTTGTTGACGACGCGGTAATCGCGGTCCTTCATCTTGCGCGCGGTCTCCTGATAGGGCGAGAACACGATTGCGCCGTCGATGGTTCCTTCACGGAGCGCCTCGACGATTTCCGGAAATGACGAAAACGCCTTTAAGGCCGCGCCGGGGAACTCGCCGGTCGCCACGGTTTCCGAGACGCCGCCCTTCTGATAGCCGATCGTAATATCGTCGCGATTGACCCCGCGCAGGGTCTTTGCGCGCTTCATCGCCTTCTTCGACAGGGTCAGCATATAGCGCGTGTCGTGGTAGGGCAGGGTGAAGTCGATCATCGCCCGGCGCGAAGCGATGTTCGAATAGCCGGACGCGATGATGTCCGCCTCGCCATTGACGATCGCGTCGGCGAGCTCGCAGAACGGCGTCTCCACCAGCTCGACATCAACGCCTAACCTCGCCGCGAGATCGCCGACAGCGTCGATTTCAAACCCAGTATACTTGCCGTCATCGGACTTGATGACGAACGGCGACAGCGGCGAGACGGCGACCCGCAGGCTGCCGCGGGCTTCGATCTCGGCGAGGTCGGCCGCGAGCGCGGCGCCGAAGCCCAATAGCGACGCGAAAAGGGCGAGAGGCAGGACGAGGGAGAGGGCGCTGCGGATAGGCGTCGGCATGGCGGGCGTCTCCAATTGCTGCGACGGGCATTCCTTGGCGTTATCCCGATGCGGCGCCAAAGCGCAATCTCGTCGGCGGCTTGCGGCGGTCCAATGGTCAATCGGACCGCCGCCGCATTGCTTCGGTCAGAACGTTTTCCGCCAGCCGAGGGTCAGCGTCCAGTCGGTTTCCAACTGCGGGCCGTTGAGATCCTGATAGGTCGGGAGCAAGGCCTCGACCCCCAGCCGGTGGCCCTTGATGGCGCCCGCCCGGCCGACGAAGTTGACCCCGACGCCGACATCGAAGCGATCGCCGCCCTGGAAGTCAGGGTCTGCGGTCTGCGCCGGCGCGACGATGGTCGGGTCGATCCCGTCAATGGGGGCCTGCGCGCGGAAGCGGCCGCGCACCGAGAACGCCACCCAGGGCGCGGGACCGTATTGCCCCCAGGCGGTCGCCTCGTGGGCGTCGCCGAGGGCGTAGCCCTCGTCATTCGTCCCGGAACGGAGCGTCGCGCGATACTGCGCGCCCCACGCGATCGCGCCGGACCGGCCCGTATAGGTCGCGCCCGGTTCGAAATCGACCGTGCCGGAGCCGAGCTGCATCGGATAGGGCAGTCGCGGCGACGGCGTCGCGCCGGTGGGCGTCAGGATACGGTCGGTTTCGGTGATCGAACCGGTGGGCAGGCTGAGCCCGAGATTGAGGTGGGCGTTGTGACTGACGCCGCCGGTCTCGGACCGCAGGAGCCGCACAAGGCCCGCCAGCCTGGTGTCGCCGAACCCGGAGGACGCCGTCGTGAAGGTTCCGAGCCGGTTCGTTCCCATCGGCCCCTGAAACGTGATGTGGTCCATCTCTTTGCGGACGATATTGGCCATCGCCATAAGGGTCAGCCAGTCGGTCGGCGCGTAGATGGCGCCGATCATCAGCATGTCCATGTCCATCTCGGTCGGGACGACGCGCAAGGTGGGCGGCTGCATGGGCGCGCCGAAGAATCGGTTCGGGACGGTGGTGACGATCTCCTCCGGCGTCGCCTCGTCCGTACCGATCCGGTTGCCCTCCATCGACATGCGCATTGACCTAAAGGACAGGGCGAAACGCCCCTTGTGCATGAGGTGATCGCCCATCAGCCCTATTGGGGCGGAGTCGACCGCCTCCATCGACATATGGCGGCCGTGTCCGGCGCGATGTTCTTTGCCGCCCAACACCGCATCGCCGGTATGCGGCTGATCGCCGTGCTGAGCGGCATGCGCGTCGGCGGAGGCCAGCGCGGCGGCCATGGCGACGATGGCGGATCGGCGCATATCTACGGCTTTCGTCATGCGGGGCCGGCGTGGCGGCGGACGCTTCAGCCCGCAGCTTGTGGTTTGTCGACGGCCGAAGCCCGCTTTCGGGTAGGTCTTGAGGCGTAGATCTCTTCGGTACGCTCGATTTCGTCGGCGCGCCAGAGCTCGGAAAAGACGCGCGTCCAGAGGCCCGCTGCGGTGAGGGCGACGCCGCCGCCGAGAAGCACTGCGCCGACGGGGCCGAGAAACCGCGCGGCGACGCCGGATTCGAACTCGCCGAGTTCGTTCGACGCGGAAATGAAAATGAAAGAGACCGACGCGACGCGGCCCTTCATGTAGTCAGGCGTCGAGAGCTGAATCAGCGACTGGCGCACATAGACGGAGATCATGTCCGCCGCGCCGCTGATCGCTAACGCCAGCATCGACAGCCAGAACATGGTCGAGAGGCCGAAGGCGAGCATGGAGAGCCCGTAGACCGCAATTGCGCCGAACATCCACCTGCCGACCCGGCGTTTCAGGGGCGCGGCGGCAAGCGCAGCCGCGACGATGACCGCCCCCGCCGCCGGGGCGGCCCGCAACAGCCCGAGCCCGCCTGCGCCGACGCCGAGAATGTCCTTCGCGAACACCGGCAGAAGCGCCACCGCGCCGCCAAAGAAGACGACGACAAGGTCGAGCGATATCGCCCCCAGGACGAGCCTGTTGTCGCGCACATAGGCGAGGCCCTCGCGCATCATGGCGAGGCCGCGGGCGTTCTTCGCCGGCTCATGGCGTGGCGTCTTCATCATGAGAATGACGACGACCGCGAGGAGGGTCATCGCTGCGGCAACGCCGTAAACCGCCTGCGCGCCCGCAAGATAGAGGAACCCGCCGATCGCCGGGCCCGCGACCGCCGAGGTCTGGTAGCCGAGGGAGTTCCAGCCGATCGCCGTCGGCAGGAGTTCGCGCGGCACGAGCGTTGGATAGAGCGCGTTCGACGCCGCCGGCATAAAGGCGTTGACGCACCCCAGGAGGCCCGAAATCACGAACAGGGTCCAAAGGGGCGGTTCGCCAGGCGCCAGCGCCGCAAGGAAGAGTATCCCGAGGCCCGCCGCCTTCACGAGGTGGGTGACGATCAGGATCGCCTTTCGGTCGAACCTGTCGGCCGCCTGGCCGCCGACGAGCGAAAGGAGCAGCACCGGCGCGAACATGGTGAGCCCGATAAGGCCGAGAATGAGCGCCGACTCTTCGATTGTCCGCGTTGCGCGGGCGATCTCATAGGCCTGCCAGCCGATGGCGACGGTGGCCATCTGCCGCGAGGAGCTCATGAGCTGCCGCTGCACCCAGTATCTCAGATAGGCCGGATACCTGAAGACGCCGATTGAGGGCGCGAACGCCATGCCGTGACCATTTCGATGGGGCGAAGAACAAACTTCCGATTACGCCGCGCCGACCGTCCGTCAAAGGCGCCATTGGGCCCCCGCGCGGTTTGACCGCGGCGCGGGCCGCAAGGTAGGTTTGCATTACGGTAAACTGATGGGTTTACCTTATTGTCGACGCTATGGACGCCGCGGCTGAGCGAATTGAACCGCCGCTGCGGGAATTTCGCTTAGACGCGCATTGCGCCGCACGGGATTTAAGGAGAGCCAAAGCCCATGACCTCCTCTGATATGACCTCCTCTGATGCGACCTCCCCTGATATGAATTCCGCGGAACCACACGCCGCGCCCTCCGACCCGCGGCCGGCGGCGCTTGCGCCCCTTGAGGCGGCGGGCGAGACGCCGCATTTCGACGTCCTGATCATCGGGGCGGGGCTGTCGGGCGTTGGCGCCGCCTATCACCTTCAGAAAAACTGTCCGGACAAGTCCTATGCGATACTCGAAGGACGCGCGGACATGGGCGGCACCTGGGATCTTTTCAAATATCCCGGCGTGCGCTCCGACAGCGACATGTTCACCCTCGGCTATCGGTTTTTTCCGTGGACGGAGGCGAAGGCGATCGCTGACGGTCCCTCAATCAAGGACTATGTCATCCGCACGGCGAAGGCGTTCGGCATCACGGACAGGATCCGCTTCAATCACTGGGTGACCGATTTTTCCTGGTCGTCGGAAGACGCGCGCTGGACGGTGACGGCGGGCGAGGGCGCGGACGTGAAGCGCTTTACCTGCGATTTCGTCTGGAACTGTTCCGGATATTATCGGTATGCGGAAGGGTATACGCCTGAGTTCGAAGGGGTCGGGGATTTCAAGGGCGACATCGTCCATCCCCAGGACTGGCCGGAAGACCTCGACTACAAGGGCAAGAAAGTCGTCGTCATCGGCTCCGGCGCGACGGCGGTGACGCTTATTCCGTCAATGGCGGACGACGCCGCGCACATCACCATGCTGCAGCGTTCGCCGACCTATATGTTCGCGATGCCCGGCACGAGCCCGATCGCGAAGTTCCTTGGCGGCTTCCTGCCGCCGAGCGCCGTCTATCCGATCATGCGGTGGCAGCGCATTGTCTTCCAGCAATTGATGTTCAAGTTCACCCGCGCCACGCCGAAAGGTTCGCGCAAGCGGCTGATGGACCAGGCGCGCGAAAAGCTCGGACCCGACTACGACATCGAAAAGCACTTCGCGCCGACCTATAATCCCTGGGACCAGCGCGTCTGCCTGGTGCCGGACGACGACCTTTATGAGGCGATCAACTCCGGCAAGGCGTCGGTCGTCACCGACACTATCGAGCGGTTCGAGGCGGGCGGAATACGCCTGAAGTCCGGCGACCTTCTGGAGGCGGACATTATCGTGACGGCGACGGGGCTCATCCTGGAGGCGCTCGGCGGCGCTAGCGTCCATGTGGATGGCGAGCGGATCAATTTCGGCGACAAGCTGACCTATAAGGGCCTCATGTTCGAGGACGTGCCGAACCTTGTCAGCGTCTTTGGGTACACCAATGCTTCGTGGACGTTACGCGCTGATCTCGTTAGCGATTTCACCTGCCGGCTGCTGAACCGCATGAAGGCCGTCGGAAAGAGCGTCGCGACGCCCGTCAATGACGACCCGTCCATGCCGCGCGAGCCGTTCCTCGATTTCTCCTCCGGCTATGTGAAGCGCGCAGAGGCCATTCTGCCGAAGCAGGGCGAATGGCCGTGGCGGCACCCGCAGGACTTCTTCCGCGACCTTGCGGGGCTGCGCTATGGCAAGATTGAGGACGGGGCGTTGCGACTGACGCCGGTCAAGGCTCGCGCAGTCGAGGCCGTTCAAGAGCAGGTCAAAGCCGCCGCCGAATAGCGGAGCGGGCGTCAGGCGCCGTCGCCGGCCGGCGATGTCCGCCGTTCAATGCTCGCCGCAATCAGCCGCTTCAGTTTGAGCGCCTCCTTGTCGACGTCGAAGGCGCGTTCAACGACCTGTCGTCCGTGCGCGCCGTACTGCGCGCGCAGGGCGGGATCGTCGATAAGGCGGGCGAGGGCGTCAATGAGCGCAGCGATGTCGCCCGGCGGCGTGAGCAATCCGGATTCCTGATGGTCGACGAGTTCGCTGACGCCGCCGACTTGCGTTGCGACGACCGGCAGTCCGCTCGCCATCGCCTCCATCAGCACGACGGGCACGCCTTCGGCGAAACTCGGCAACACGAAAATGTCGGCGCGCCGCAGCTCTTCGGCCACGGCGTCCTGCGACAAATACCCTGCGAACCGGATCGCGTCCCCAAGGCCGCGATCGGCGGCCTCCGCCTCCAGTTCGGCGCGCAAGGGGCCGTCGCCGATGATGACCGCCTCAAGATCTCGTCCGCTATCGGAGAGCGCCGCCAGCGCGTCGATCAGCACACGAACGCCCTTGATGGGGTCGAGGCGCAAGACCGTCGCGAGGCGCGTCGGTCCGTCGGGCCTCGCATCGCGCGCCGCGGCGTACCGGGCGGGCGTTACGCCGCAATGCACGATATGCATCTTATCCCAATGCTGAGGGTCGGCGAAAATCATGCCCTGGCTGCGGCAGAAATTGCTGATGCATGAGACGAAGGCGGCGCGGGCGATCTTTTCGTCGATCCGCCATTTACGGGGTTCAAAGAAGATTGCGGGCCCGTGCATCGTGAAGCTGAAGGAAACGTCCGCGAGCGCGCTCGCCAGCATCGCGACCGAGCAGCTCGAATTGGCGAAATGATTGTGCAGATGGGCGGTCTTGTTCTTCTTTAGCTCGCGGGCGAGGACGCCCGCCTCAAGGAAGTAGGCGCACTGGGTCAGGCTGGCGAGGACGCCCGGCGACGATGTCTTCGCCGCAAGCGCAAGCGCGCGCAGATACGCCTTCGGCGAATGGCGCAAGAGCGACCCATGGGCGCGCGCCGCGGTCAGCGGATTTCTCGCCGCCTCCAGAACCGCGAAGGTCGCTGCGTACTCCGCTTTTTGCTCCGGCCCCACATGGTGCGTCGCGTCGGTCTTGCGGATTGTGTAGGTTTTAATGTCGACGCCGTGCGCGCGCAGCGCGGCGACTTCGCGTTGAATGAAGGTGTCGGTGGCGCGCGGATACTGGCCGGTCAGATAGGCGACCGGGCCGAGGGGCGCATTTGCGGCGGGCGCGTTGGAATCGCTCATGATACGGACATGGTCTCCTGCGCCGATTTCGCATCTTCGGGCGGGGAATGTCCGATGAGTCGGCTGCGCATTCGGTGATTGTGGTATTGCAGCGGCTTGAAGCGCGCGTGCAGCGCTTCCGCGCGCGCCAGCGACGGCAGCCGCGCGGCGATCCCCGGCGCGATGAGGGCTATGAGCGCGCCGGCCTGGCCGGCGACTTTCGCGATCCGCCAGGGGATTTTGACGACTGACGTCGGGGCTTCATCGGTTTCCGCCAACTTCTCGATATGGGTCGACACGCGCGGGGGCGAATCGCCGATGAGGTTGACGACGTCGAAGGCGCCTGTGCGCCCGGTTTCGGCCGGCTCGCACAATATGTCATTGCGGTCGATCGGCGTTTGCGCCGCGGCGCAGATGGCGGCGGCGCATTCGTCGACATGAATGATGGGTGCGATCGGATCTCCAATACGAAAGAGGCGACCGGCGGCCCTAACGCCGAGGCGCGCCGTCCACAGACGGCTGTCCGAGACGACGGCGCCGGGCCGGACCACCCGGACCCGCAGTCCCATCTCCTGCGCGGCGCGCCTTGCAAGCGCCTCCTGTGCGAGCTTTGCGCGCGCATAGGCGTCGCGGAATTGCGGATCGGGCTCAAGCGGCGTCAGCTCGTCGAGCGGCCCGTCGTCCGGCAGCGACGCATAGCCATAGACGCTGAGGGAGCTGACAAGCACGAGGTCCGGAGGGGCGCCGGGCGAGGCCGCGCCACTTCCGCCGCGCGACGCGGCGATCGCCTCCATCACACGCCTTGTAGGCGCGACGGTGTCCTTTTCGTGGTCGCGATCGTCGCCGGTCATGCGGCCCGCCAGATGGATGACTGTGTCCGCGGACCCGATCGCGTCCAACGCGGCGTCGCTTAGCGACGGTTCGGAAAGGTCCGCTTCGATGCGTCTCGCGCCGGCGTCCATGTCCGCAGCGCCGCCCGGCCGCACGATGGCCGCCACCTCATCGCCATTGTCCAGGCGCGCCGCGACGACGCGTCGTCCGATGAAACCCGCTGCGCCGGTGACGACAATGCGTCGTTCGGCGTTGTGCGTATGCGTATCAGCGTGCGTCATTCAGGGCCCTGCGCCTCAGTCGCGAGGAGAAATCGGAGCGAAACGGGATGTCGGCGTATAGGGCGCGCGAAATACGTCGTTCTCGGCGAGCGCTTTCGCGCCGGGGTGCAGGGCGTTGTGGCAGGCGAGGGTGGCTTCGCACACATGAAGCGCAAAGTCCGCGTCCATCAGCGGCGTTCCGCCGGACGCGATCGCCGCGGCCATGTCGGCGACCCCACGGCAGAAGTCGCGCGACTGGGAGCCCCTGTACTGCGCCAGGCGCGTCCGCGACGTCGCGAACGGCAATTTGCGTTTCAGCGGGCTCAGGAAGCGTTTGCGGCGAACCGTGCGGTAGCGTTGCGCAAAGACCGGCGAATGATCGCTGCGCGGATCGTCTACCGTGAGGACGCCCTCGTCGGCGAAAAGCCGCAGGCGATGGTCGTGCGGCGCGTAGAGCCCGTTGGTCATTCTAAGGACGGGCCCGCCGGCGAACTTAACGCACGCGACGGAAAAATCGGGCGCTTCCCGGATGCGCTCGCCCGGGACCTTGTCCGTGAGCAGCGTGTCGGAAAAACCCGAAATGCTGGCCGCAGGCCCGAAGAACGCGCACATCCAGGTGAGAACATATCCTGCGTGCTCGATCGTGCAGCCCGTCTCGAACTCGTCCACGTACGGCCAGGCGACGCCCAGCTCGTTGATCCATTTAGCGACCGGCGCGCGCGGGACCATGCCGTCATCCATTTCCGCATAGGCGAGGCGCACGTCCCCCACGGCGCGCTCGCGCACCGCCCGCCAGAGAGTCTGCGCGGTCGGGCTGAAAAGCGTGCAGGGCGCCGATGTCAAAAGAAGGTTCTTCGCCTTCGCCAGGTCGACAAGCGCCGCCGCCTCGCAGAAATCAAGGGCGAGCGGTTTCTCCGTATAGACATGTTTGCCGGCTTCGAGCAGAGCGCGCGTCGTGTCGAAATGGGCGCGAGGGTTTGTGAGATTGAGGGCGATGTCGAAGTCGCCGTTCAGAAAGTCATCGAACCCGGCATAGGCGCGCGCGCCGGTCGCCCCCGCCATCGTCTCCATGCGCGAGCGCTCCAGATCGAAGCAGCCGACAAGCTGAAGCTCGGGGTGGAGGGCGAGCGACAGACGGTACATGTTCGCCACGTAGCCGCACCCGAGGAAGGCGATCCGCATCAGGCGCCTCCGGCCCCGCGGGACGCATCCGCGCCGTCCGCAGCGGGCTTCTTGTATTCGATTATCGTCGCCTGCCCGCCGCTGAGCCGCTTGCGCCAGTATTTCAGGGCGCCTGCGGCCTGAGGGAATTTTCCGAGCATCAGCATGGCGCCGTAAAGCAGGGAGTCCCGCCAGCTGTCGCCGCGATCCGCGCGCCGGCGAAAGCCGATTTTGAGCGCCATCGCAAAAAACGCCGCAACGCCGAGCGCCGCGAGCGACTGGGCGCCTAGGGTGAGCTGCGGCGAAGGCGCGGCGAGCGCAAAAATCAGCAGCGCCGCGACGGCGAGGGGCGCGCCGAGCCCCCAGACGAAGATGCTGCGCGCTTGCTTGACGTTGTATCGCTCCTCGCCGCCGCCCATCCGGTCAGCGCCTTCGGCGAACGCCCAGCCGCTGCGCACATTGCGCTTGGCCCATTCCGACCACGTCGTAATGTCCGCGTCGTGCCGCGTCATCTCGGCGTCGAGGCGCTCAACCAGCCACCCTGCGCCTCGCAGGCGGTAGCACAGCTCCGGCTCCTCGCCGCAGATGAACGCGCCATCAAAGCCGCCGACCTCGACAAACGCGTCGGCGCGATAGAGCCCGTCGCCGCCGATCGCCCGCGCCGGGCCGACGGGCGTGTCCCATTCCATGTCGCAAAGCGTGTTGAAGATGCTCGCCGTGCGGAATTTCTCGCGCCGACGTCCGCCGACCGCCGCAAGGCGCGGCGCGCTGGCCATGGCGTCTTCGGCGCGGTCGAGCCAGCCATCGGCGATTTCGCAGTCGCCGTCGATAAACTGCACGAACCGCAGTCCATCGCCCCCTAGCTCCTTAAGGCGACTGAAGCCCTCATTGCGGGCGCGGGCCGCGGTGAACGGCGTCGACATGTCGAGATTGACGACATTCGCGCCAGCCGCCCGCGCAGCCTTGACGCTGCCGTCGGTCGAACCGGAATCCACATAAACCACCGGCCCGTCAAAAGCGGACAAAGAGGCAAGGCACGCCTCCAGCCGCGGGCCTTCGTTACGGCCGATTGCGACGACGCCTATCGAACGCCCGCCGCCGGCGCCGGGAGAGGATAATGTCTCGCTCACTCGTGCTCCGAAGGGACTAACGCGGCGGCCGAAAACGCCTGGCGAGGCCCGGCGCGGCTTTAGTTTTCGCTAACCGCGTCTATTTAGACCGGCTATGTTCACCGCGGGTAAACAAGTCAAGGCCGCTGGCGGCCCGGGCGGCCTTCGCGGTTCGCGGACCGTTTTGGGTCCGCATCGCCACATAGGATTCCAGATGGCGCAGGCGGCCAGTTCGACGACGGAGGATGCGGCCCGCGCGCCGGCGACGCCGCGCGGGGAGCAGGCCGCCGGCCGGCATGTCGTCATATCTCCGTGCCGCAATGAAGCGGCTTTTATGGAGACGACGCTGGCGAGCATGGCGGCGCAGACCGCGCGGCCGGACCTCTGGGTGATCGTCGACGACGGCTCGACAGACGCAACGCCCGCGATCCTCGCCGACTTTGCCGCGAGCCATGATTGGGTGCGGGTTGTCAGGAAACCGGATCGCGGCGCGCGCGCCGTCGGTCCCGGCGTCGTAGAGACGTTCAACTACGGCCTCGCGATGGTCGCCCTCGAAGACTTCGAGTTCGTCTCCAAGCTTGACCTCGATCTCGATCTGCCGCCGCGATACTTCGAGATCCTTCTTAATCGCATGGCGGGCGAGCCGCGCCTCGGCACCTGCTCCGGCAAGCCCTATTTTCGCGGCGAGGACGGCGAGTTGCGTTCGGAGAAGCGCGGCGACGAGATGTCCGTCGGCATGACGAAGTTCTATCGCGCGGCGTGCTTTGAGGATATCGGCGGCTTCGTCCCGGAGGTGATGTGGGACGGCATCGATTGCCACGCCTGCCGGCGGAAAGGCTGGATCGCCTGTTCCTGGGACGAACCAGACCTCAGGTTCGAGCATTTGCGGCCCATGGGCTCCAGCCAGCAGAACATTTTCGTCGGTCGGGAGCGGCACGGCTTCGGGCAGTATTTCATGGGGTCCGATCCGCTCTATTTTGTCCTGACGGCGATCTTCCGGATGCAGTTCAAGCCTTATATCCTGGGCGGGCTCGCCATGATGAAGGGCTATTTCGCCGCGATGGCGCGCCGCGCGGCGCAATTGCCGGACGCAGACTTGCGCCGCTTCATTCGCCGCTATCAGCGGCGGGCGCTCCTCGTCGGCAAGTCCCGCGCGACGGCCGAGCTCGATGAGGCGGGCGCGGCCCTATGGGCCGCCCGTTTTGCGCATGCCTCGCAAGAGTAACAAGGTGAAAATACGAGGGAATCCCGCCGCGCGGCGCGCCTCGTCGGGTCGGCGCCGCGACGCCGAATCGCGTTGCTTTCCGCCGAGCATCTCCCTAGTTTCCGCGCAAATTGACGAGATTTACCCTCATCAGCGAGAGGGCGAGAATGGCCACTTCTGATTTCCTGCTCGACTACCTGCCGATCCTTGTATTTCTGGGGATCGCATTGGCGCTCGCGCTCGCGTTCACGGTCATTCCGCTCATTATCGCCCCGAACGACCCGGACCCTGAGAAGCTCTCCACCTATGAATGCGGCTTTGAGGCGTTCGACGACGCCCGGACCAAGTTCGATGTCCAGTTCTATATCGTCGCGATCCTCTTCATCATTGTCGATCTGGACGTTGCGTTCCTGTTTCCCTGGGCGGTGACGCTGTTCAATCCGACGCTGGGCGCGGACCGCGGGTTCCAGATTTTCGCATTCTGGTCGATGTTCGTCTTCATCGCCGTGTTCGCCGTCGGTTTCCTTTATGAGTGGAAGAAAGGGGCCCTCGAATGGCGATGAAGCAGGGCCGCGGCGTCGACGAACTGAAGCTCGACCAGACGCTTGATGGCGACGGGCCTGTCTATCGCCCGGACGCCAAGGACCCGTTCTTTTCCGATCTCTCCGATGAACTCGCCGATCGCGGATTCTTCACCGCGCCGGCGGACGCGCTCATCAACTGGGCGCGCACCGGCTCGCTCATGTGGATGACGTTCGGCCTCGCCTGCTGCGCGGTGGAGATGATGCAGGCGTCGATGCCGCGCTGGGACCTCGAGCGCTTCGGGGTGGCGCCGCGCGCAAGCCCTCGACAGTCCGACGTGATGATCGTCGCCGGCACGCTCACCAACAAGATGGCGCCGGCTCTGCGCAAAGTGTACGACCAGATGCCAAACCCGCGCTACGTGATCTCCATGGGATCATGCGCAAACGGCGGCGGTTATTATCATTATTCGTATGCGGTGGTGCGCGGCTGCGATCGCGTCGTCCCCGTCGACATCTACGTCCCCGGCTGTCCGCCCACGGCCGAGGCGCTGATTTACGGCATATTGCAGCTGCAGAAGAAGATTCGCCGCGAAGGCTCCATCGTCCGATGACCCCGCGACGGACGACGTCCCTGTGGTGAAGCTGGGCGATATCGGCCGCGGCGCGGCGGTGGGCGCGATCCTGTTCGCGCTCATTCTGGTGCTGAACCGCAGCCTCGGCGCCGACGCCGCCCTCGCCGCCGATCTGAAACGGTCGTTTTTGGGGGGCGCGATCGGCGGCGGTGCCATCGCCTTTTACATGCCCCTGCGACGGCGGATCAAAGACATGATCGGGAACGCAAAGTGATCGGAGACGTAAATTGACGAACGCCGTCTTCGACAGGGAAGCGGAGCTGAACGACCTCGCCGAACATATCTCCGCCTCGATCGAGGAGGAGACGTTCGGCGTGACGGTCGCCCATGGCGAGGCGACGGTGACGGCTCGTCCGGACGCGATCGTCCGCGTCCTCAGTTTCCTGCGCGACGATCCGGAATGCCGCTTTATCCAGCTCATCGACATTTGCGGCGTCGACTATCCGGAGCGCGCGCGGCGCTTCGACGTCGTCTACCACCTTCTCAGCCTGCACAATAATGTGCGCGTGCGCGTCAAGGCGGAGCTTCTCGAGACGCAGGCCATCCCCAGCGTGCGCGAGGTTTTTCCGTGCGCCGACTGGTTCGAGCGCGAAGCGTTTGACATGTACGGCATCGTCTTCACAGGCCATCCCGACCTCAGGCGGATTCTCACCGACTACGGCTTTGAGGGATACCCTCTGCGTAAGGACTTTCCGCTTACGGGTTATACTGAAGTCCGCTATGACGACGAATTGAAAAAGGTCGTCTATGAGCCCGTGAGCCTCGTGCAGGAGTACCGCGATTTCGACTATCTCAGTCCCTGGGAGGGCGCGCAGTACGCGATCCCCGGAGACGAGAAGGCCGACCCGAAGAATGGCGACCCGAAAAGAGCCGACCGGAAGGAGTAGGCGCATGGCGGAGACTGCGGCGACGGAGAAAACGGGGCGGTGTCTGTGCGGGGCGGTGGTCTTTAAGGCGACGCCGGCGCCGCATGACGATGGCGTGCACGTGGACGCCTGCCATTGCGGCATGTGCCGCCGCCAGATCGGCGGACCGTTGATGGCGGTGACGACAGCCGGCCCGGTGACGGTCGAAGACCCAACCCATTTGGGCGTTTATCGATCGTCGGACTGGGCCGAGAGATGCTTTTGCAAGAAATGCGGATCGAACCTTTTCTGGCGGATGCGCGATGGCTCGTTCACATCGGTAAACGCCGGTGCGTTCGACGACACGTCAGATGCTAAGCTGACGCTTGAAATCTTCATTGACGAAAAGCCTGGCTATTACGACTTCGCAGGGGAGAGAAAGCGCATGACTGGCGACGAGGTTTTGGCCGCCTTCGCCGGCGGCGGGACGGCGAGCGGCGAATCAGCGAGCGGCGCGGGGGCCGGAAAGGCGTAAACTCGAATGGCGGACGGCAACACGCGCGTAGTAGACGTTACGGATTCCGCCTCGGACGCGGCGGCCGAGGGCAAGTTCACGATCAATTTCGGGCCGCAGCACCCGGCCGCGCACGGCGTGCTTCGTCTGGTCGTGGAGCTTGACGGCGAGGTGGTGGAGCGCATCGACCCGCATATCGGGCTCCTCCACCGCGGCACCGAGAAGCTCATCGAGCACAAGACCTACCTGCAGGCGATCCCGTATTTCGACCGGCTCGACTATGTGGCGCCGATGAACCAGGAGCACGCCTTCTGTCTCGCGGCGGAGCGCCTCCTCGGCGTCGAGGTGCCGCGCCGGGCGCAGCACATCCGCGTCCTCTTCTGCGAGATCGGCCGCATCCTGTCGCATCTTCTGAACGTGACGACGCAGGCGATGGACGTCGGCGCGCTCACCCCGCCGCTTTGGGGCTTTGAAGACCGCGAAAAGCTGATGGTCTTCTATGAGCGCGCCTCCGGCAGCCGCATGCATGCGGCGTACTTCCGGGTTGGCGGCGTGCATCAGGATCTCCCGGACCAGCTCCTTACCGACATCGACGACTGGTGCGACGCGTTTCCGAAAACGCTCGACGATATCGATGCGCTCATCACCGAGAACCGCATCTTTAAGCAGCGCAATGTGGATATCGGCGTCGTCACGCAGGAGGAGGCGTTCCAATGGGGTTTTTCCGGCGTCATGCTGCGCGGCGCCGGGGTGGCCTGGGACCTTCGCCGCTCCCAGCCCTATGAGACGTATCCGGAATATGAGTTCGAAGTGCCCGTCGGCAAGAATTCCGACTGCTGGGATCGGTATCTCATGCGCATGGAGGAGATGCGCCAGTCCATCCTCATTATGAAGCAGGCGATCGCCAAGATCCGCGAGGAGGGGCCGGGCCCCGTCATGACGACGGACGGCAAGATATCGCCGCCGCGGCGGGCCGAGATGAAGGGCTCCATGGAGGCCCTCATCCATCACTTCAAGCTCTATACGGAGGGCTTTCACGTTCCCAAAGGCGAGGTCTACGCCGCCGTCGAAGCGCCGAAGGGCGAGTTCGGCGTTTATCTCGTCAGCGACGGGACGAACAAGCCCTATCGCTGTAAGATCCGCGCGCCGGGCTACGCCCATTTGCAGGCGATGGACTGGATGAACCGCGGCCACATGCTCGCCGACATCTCGGCGATCCTCGGCTCCCTCGACATCGTCTTCGGCGAGATTGATCGGTAGCGGGACTATATTTGATGATTTTGAAAATGCGGCTGTTCCTATTGACAATCCCAATGGCCGTATTGGCGGCATGCGCTGCGCCCGGCGGGTCTTCAAGTGGAAAAATCGTTTATTCTCCACCTAGGCTGTATGAAGCGAAGGGCGAGTTTGAGTGCCCCGAGCGCATGCGCTTTCCAGCGAAAGAACAGTCGCCTGAGGCGCTTCAAGGCGAGGAGCCGCGCGTCCTATTTCGTTGCCCGCCGCTCTATCCTAAAAAATGCATGATGCGGTCTGACGCCACAGATACTGTGGATTTGATTTTCGACGTTCTTCCGAGTGGAATTCCGACCGCGGCGCGGGTCATGGCGACGACCAATCCTTGTTTGAATGACGCCGCGGTCGCTGCAACGCTAAAGTGGCGTTTTGTGGAGTCGGAGCGGACGTGGTCTGACATTCCGACAACCATTACACTTATCCTGGAATAGCCGGCTGAATTCTGATCGATGTAATCGGCAGCGAAGCGCTATCCGTAGCGCCAAAACTGGTTTGGCGATTAGCGCCATTAACTGCGAAACGGGAAGGCGTGGGGCGGTGGGCCTTTCGTTGGCGCGGTTGATCGCGGAAGCGGGCGAGGCCGCTCGCCCGACACACCCCTCACTTGCCTTCGCGGCTCGCGAGTGCTGTCCTTCTCCTGCAACCTCGGCCTGAACGGTCGGGGGTATGGAGGGGAGCGATGCGATTTCTGATTTTTCTGGCAGTCCTGCTGGGCGCAGCGGCGCTTTGGGCGCAGGCGTATCTAGAGCATTTCCACCCAGAGGCGGCGCCGGGGCAGCGGGCGCGAGATGCGCGGTTTTCGAAACAGGTTGCGTGCCGCGAACTGCTGGGTGCGACCGGTCAATTGCAGAGACATCTTGAGGGAGTTGAAGAAAGGGTTGCGTTGACGGTCAAAATCGTACGCGAGCGTGAAGCCCAATATTCCACCGATGATGAGATTGACGAGGTGGCAATAGCAATAAGCGTGCGTGCTGGATATCTTCGCGAGTTCGCCCAATCTGCTTATCAGCTCTCGGATCTTGTGGACTATCGATACTTATCATTCGCCGAGGATGAGTCGGACGCGCTCGGTTTTGACGCAATCCGCGCGCTTCCATCATTTATGTTGGACAGAGTCGGATATCCTCATGACCTAGAGACGTTTTCTGATGAAGAAGGCTTCAACAATAGCGTCTCTATACTTCGTGAATTTGTCTCAAAGCGCGCGGATATTGAGGCCATCTGCAGACCGATTCTCACGCCATAGACCGAACCACCGCTTGCCCGCCGCATCGGCGCATCCTAAGCCTCGCCCATGGCCGGCAAGCTCACCTGCGCGACTCATGGGGCGCAAGACGAGACATTCGTCTGCGTCCACATCATTAAGACGCTCAAGGACGGGGAGCCGCGCGGCTTTTGGTGGGGCAATCACGATGGCGTTTTCGAGGCCATCTGCTCCGCCTGCAATGACCTCTCCGAAGAGGACTTTCTGGCGCAGGGCCCGGACATCATCGCGCCTTTATGCTTTGGCTGCTTCTGCGACGCCGCCGCCATGAATGGCGTCGACATTGCGTGACCTTCGTTCGCCGCACGAAGATAGGTCCGGGCGCCGTCGCCAAAACCACCAGCGCCTTCGATGGTCTGCGCCGCGCGCGCGGAACCTCATCATCAGACGTTAGTCGGCCTCGCGAAGGCCGGGCCGGGCGCTGTCGCCAAAACCACCAGCGCCTTCGATGGTGGGCGCCGCGCGCGCGGAACCTCATCATCAGACGTTAGTCGGCCGCGCGAAGGCCGGGCTGCGCGCCGTCGCCAAAACCACCAGCGCCTTCGATGGTCTGCGCCGCGTGTGCGGCGACCGACAATCAGACGTTCATCCTCCGCACGAAGGCCGGGCCGGGCGCTGTCGCAAAAAAGAAGCCCGCCAAAAGGGATTCACTTGTCAAAGAGCCACTCTTTTTATGTCGCCGGGCTCACATCCGCGCCGTCGACGGCTGCGAGGTCCTGCAAGACAAGACCCGCCATTGCTCCTTCGGCGCCGGACGTCCGCCCGGCTTCAGGGTAATGTCGCCGGGCTTACCTCCGCGCCGCCGTCGGCTGCGAGGTCCTGCAGGACAAGACCCGCCATTGCTCCTCCGGCCCGGTACGTCCGCCCGGCTTCCTGGCCCGTAATAGTCCGCCGTTGCCGCGGGTGGCGGGCGGCGGCCTTTTCCGAACAGGGCCGAGTATGGGGGCGCTGGCGGGGGCGTTCGATGAAAAAACTTGAAATAGGCCTCCAGCCCGCGCCGCGCCTGGCCGGGAGGCGTTCGATAACTATTTCCAAAGCGCCCGCATTCGCCGACAAATCCGCGGCATGAACGGGTTCTTTCACATCGGCTGGTTCGAGGCGGCGGTGGTCGGGTTCATCGTCACGGTTTTCGTCGCCGTGGCGGCGGCGACCCTGAAACCGCGCCACCGCGATTCCGGGTTGGCCCGGGTGCTGGTCGGCGCGGGCATATATGGCTGCGTCGTTGGCCTCGTCATCGCCTTCGTGATTCTGCCCCTGCGGGTGACGCTCATCGACGGCGACGTCCCGCCCCAAGTGGCGGCGTTTGGCGGGGTCGGCGTCTTCCTGACCATGTTCTCCCTGCGCCGCGGCCTTGTCGGGCGGCTGCCGTTTCTGGGCCCGCAGGTGAAGCAGTTCCGCCGCGCGCAGCTGCGCCGGACGATCGAGGCGGCCGAAAAGGACCTCGCCAGGCTGAGCGGCGGCGGCGGCGAATAAGCCGACTGGAAAATCCCTGCGGTCGGGTTTAGGCCTATCGCTGATCGCGGAGCCGGCGCCTGCCGGGCGCGCAGCGTAACCGAATTGAACAGCGTAGCCGAACTGAAGAGTAGACATGGCCGTCAGACGACCCGCCAAAGACCAGCCCGAGAATTTCTCCTGGAGCGAAGCGAACGAGGCCTGGTGCGCCGAGCAGATCCGGAAATACCCGGAAGGCCGTCAGGCGTCCTGCGTCATTCCGTTCCTGTGGCGCGGGCAGAAGCAGGAGGGATGGATCTCCATCGCGATGATGGAGGCGATCGCCGCGCAGCTCTCCATGCCCTACATCCGCGTCTATGAGGTCGCGAGTTTCTACACCATGTTCAACCTCGAACCCGTGGGTGAGCACTTCGTTCAGCTCTGCGGCACCACGCCCTGCATGGTCCGCGGCGCCTACGATCTGCGCGAGGTGTGCAAGCGGGTCATTGGCCCGGAGAACACGGTCTCCGAGGATGGCAAGCTCTCCTGGCTTGAGGTCGAGTGCCTCGGCGCGTGCGTGAACGCCCCGATGATCCAGGTCTCCACGCGCGAGGGCGATCACTATTACGAAGATCTGACCCCTGAGGTGTTCGAGGACATGCTGGCGAAGATGCGCGCCGGCGAGGACGTGAAAATTGGCACCGCCAACCCCAGGCGGCATACGTCGGACCCGGAGGGCGAGAACACGACGCTCGTTGATCCGTCGCTGTTTGACGGCTCGCGCTCGAAGCCGATCGGCAAGCTCCCGAATTCCGATCCGGCGCCGTAGGCGCTATCGCTGCAGGCGGAGTAAAATCATGAGATATCTGTTTCAGGTTCTGACCATGACGATAATCGCTGCGGTATTGGTAGAGTCGGCAGCGGCTAAGAGTTATCGGTTTACCGACGAGATAGTTGAAGATTTTGCAGAGGTGATCGAGCTAAGAGAGAACGAGGGTATTCCGAGGAAAAAGCGATCTTACGACGTCAGAATTAACAAGCGCTTGGATGAGGATGAACTGCTTAAGGTCGGGGCGGCAATCCGATCAATTGATCCTAGAGTCGAGCGTACATTCGTCTCATACTACTTACCCGGCATGAAAATTGGATCGGGTGCATGGGCAACAACCCATTTCACTCCTGTGCCCAATGTGCAAATCATGGAGTTTATGCTTACAGGCAACCCGACAACTCTAAAGTGACGCTTTGGACCGTCGAGAATGTCACAAGATCAGTCCAAGTCGCATCAAAAACGCAATGCGCTTCTAAGGCTCCTCGCGGCGCACGCCGCGATCATCGGCGCCGGGATCTTCATCTTCCTGAGAACCCATGACGTCGTGCATCTTGTGCTTGCGGCTTTCGTCGCCGGCGCGGTGACGCTCCCTCTCGGCGTTCGGTGGGCGGATAAATACGGGCGTGCCGGCCGGCGGCGGTGAATGGCCGCTCCGAACGCCCCCGGCGCCGGAGCTTCCGCCAAAGAACCAACCTCACCGCGAGACTGAAATAGGTCAGCCGTCCAACAATCGTCTTGATTTCTTTTTCGACGTTCAAGCGCGTCATCACGTTTGCAGGTGGCGCTGCTGATTTCGATCTACTTTCCGCCGGCTTGGTGATAGGATCGCCGCATATTTATTTTGCTATTAGGCGGCGATGAAATGAACAATTTTTCGACTTCGACCGGCACCGCGCTTGACGCTTTTCCAACGCCCCCCTGCGCAAGGACGCTGGGGTTCAAGTTTTTGTCGCTCGACCGCGATGCGCAGGCGATGCGCGCGGAGTTTCAGGCGACCGACGCAATGCTGAACCCGCGCGGAACGACGCAAGGCGGCTTTCTCACCGCCATGCTCGACGACGCCATGGGGTTCATGATCGTTGCGCTGACGAATGGCGAAAAGGCGCCGGCCTCGGTCGATCTCCATACGCAGTTTCTACGACCCGCGCCGGCGGGCGCTTACGTCGCCGAAGCGCGGCTCAAGCACATGACAGGCTCCACCGCCTTCACCGAGGCGACGCTTTATGGCGCGGAGGGCGACGCCGTCGCCGCCGCAGTGCAGACCCAGCGCCTGTTTTCAATTCCGCCGCGCGACTCCCATTAGCGTCTGTCCGCGGGTACCCTCCGCAATCGCTGACCAGGGGAGAGTGATGATCACTTCGAAACTATGCAATTTGACGACGCGCTTCGCCGCCTTGGCGCTTTGCGCCTTCGCTGCGACGGTGTTTGCAGCGCCAGCATTTGCTCAAGATGCGGAGGGCTGCGCCGATCATCCGGCGGTGTCGCGCTATCCGGGCTCCGTCATCGAATGGTGCAAGACGGATAATTTCCTGCCGTACCGGATACCCGTGGGGCCGGTGACCGGATATCGACGAATCGGCGAATGGGTGGACGCCGAAGGCAGGGTGACGCGGAACTTCTATTCGCTGAAGGGCGAGCGCACCCATGCGGAAGTCTGGAAGAACTTCAAGGACGCACTTGTCGACGCCGGGTTCGACGTCATTGCGGAGGGCATGTTTCCGGAATCGAACGTGAAACGCGATGTCGGCGGCGGGTCGTGGCTCGAAGTCTACTATCGCGAGAATCCGTTCGGCGCGCCGGGCGCCGTGAACAAGCTTGTGTCGGGGACCTCTTCCAGCGGCGGCGCGGGCGTTGTTTTCGGCAAGAAGGAGCGCGCGGAAGATACGATCTACGCGCTCATCTCGCTGGAGCAGCATTCCTCAGAGGAGGTGGCCGCGCTCATCGCGATCGTTGAGACCAAAGAAGCGGAAACCGGCCTTGTGACCGCAGATGCGGAGGCTATGGGGAATGATATCGAAGAGCTTGGCCGAACGGTGCTCGAAGGCCTCTATTTCGACACTGACAAGGCGAGCCTCAAGCTTGAGTCCGAGCCGGCCCTAAAAGAGATCGCAAAATATCTGAAGCAGACGGACAAAGACTTTTATGTGGTCGGGCACACCGATTCGACCGGAACGTACGCCTACAATGCAAAGCTCTCCGGCGACCGGGCGGCGGCGGTGCGCGCGGCGTTGATCGCCGATCACGGAATCGCCCTTGACCGGCTGCAGTCCCACGGCGTCGGCCCGCTGGTCCCGGTGTTTTCCAATGGGACGGACGGCGGGCGCGCCAAGAACCGGCGGGTCGAGCTGGTCGAGCGATAGACCTAACGTTGCTGCGCGGGGCCTTCGCCGCGGCGGGCGAGGCCATCAACGGCGCGGGGGGCCATTACAAGTAACCTGGCGTCGGCGGAGTGGAATCGCGTTCTTTTCACGCGTCATGCCCGGACGTCAGGCCGCTTAAGCCTCGGCGTCTAGGGTGGGGTCAAAGCGGCTATGCTTCGCGCCAAATCGGTCCATTTCGTTAAGTCTTTGTTTTTAAGCGGTTCCGGACGGCGAAACGGTGTCCGCCAAGCCCGTAAACGTTTTCGCATTCACCATGGCCCGCGCCGATTTGCGGGGCTGACGGGGGCCGCGTGACGCGCTAGGAGGGCGGCAACGAAAGAGACGCAGCCGATGCTTGAGGACAAAGACCGGATATTCACGAACCTCTATGGGCTCCATGACCCGGGGCTTGAGGGCGCAAAGACCCGCGGGGCGTGGAACGGCACGAAAGACATCCTGGCCATGGGGCCGGACTGGATCATCGACCAGGTGAAGGCGAGCGGCCTGCGCGGCCGCGGCGGCGCCGGCTTCCCGACCGGCCTCAAATGGTCCTTCATGCCCAAGGAAGTGAAGGATCGGCCGCACTATCTTGTGGTGAATGCGGATGAATCCGAGCCCGGCACCTGCAAGGACCGGGACATCATGCGACACGACCCGCACCTCTTCATCGAGGGGTGTCTCGTCGCGTCCTTCGCGATGAAGGCGCACGCCTGTTACATCTATATCCGCGGCGAATATGTCGACGAGCGCATCGCCCTGCAAAAGGCGATCGACGAAGCCTATGCGGCAGGTCTTGTCGGGCGCAACGCCTGCGGGTCCGGATGGGACTTCGACGTCTATGTCCACCATGGCGCCGGCGCCTATATCTGCGGCGAGGAGACCGCGCTGCTTGAAAGCCTTGAGGGCAAGAAAGGCCAGCCGCGCCTGAAGCCGCCGTTTCCGGCGGGCGCGGGGCTCTATGGTTGCCCGACGACGGTCAACAACGTCGAATCGATCGCGGTTGCGCCGACCATCATCCGTCGGGGGGCGGAATGGTTTGACGCCCTCGGACGCGAACGCAATTCCGGCACCAAGGTCTTCTGCATTTCCGGCCATGTGGAGCGGCCGTGCAATGTGGAGGAGGAGATGTCGATCCCCCTCCGCACGCTGATTGAGGAGCACTGCGGCGGCGTCCGCGGCGGCTGGGACAATCTCAAGGCCGTCATTCCCGGCGGCTCGTCAGTGCCGCTCCTGCCGCGCGAGATCTGCGATGACGTCCTGATGGACTTCGACGCCCTGAAGGAAGTGAAGTCCGGCCTCGGCACCGCGGCGGTCATCGTCATGGACAAGTCCACCGATATCGTGCGCGCGATCGCGCGGATTTCGTACTTCTACAAGCATGAAAGCTGCGGCCAGTGCACGCCCTGCCGAGAGGGCACGGGCTGGATGTGGCGCGTCCTGACGCGGATGGCGGACGGCAACGCCGAAACCTGGGAAATTGACAAGTTGCTTGACGTCGCGGGCCAGGTGGAGGGGCACACCATCTGCGCCCTTGGCGACGCCGCCGCGTGGCCTATCCAGGGGCTCATCCGCCACTTCCGTAGCGAGATCGAAGAGCGAATCAACGCCTACCGCGCCGACCGCCCGCACGTCGCGATCGCCGCCGCGGAATAAGCGCTTCGCATCCTCCGAACCCGTCAAAATGCGGTTTGACCCCAAAAAACTGCGGTTTTTCGGCCTTTTTCGATAATTACTGTTTCGTTTCGCCATCGAACGTCGCTAAGGGAGCGGTTAGCGCGTCCATTCGCAACACGTGTTGGGGCGCGCGACTATTGCTTGCGGCGACGGGCGTGCCAGTAACGGGCGCCCATGCGCCGCGTCATTCAAGCGGAGAAAGACATGGCCCCTGCACGGAAAACCGCGGCGAAGAAAACCGCGCGCAAGACAACCAAGAAAACCGCCACGCGCAAGACAGCCGCCCGCAAGGCGCCGGCCAAGCGCGCGACGAAGAAGGCCCCTGCGAGAAAGGCCCCCGCGCGCAAGGCGCCGGCCCGCAGGACGGCGGCCAAGAAAGCGCCCGCGGTGATGACGCTGAAGCACATTGCGGCGGACCTCGCTGAAGAACATGAAATGTCCAAGAAGGACGCGGAAATGTTCCTCGGCGACTTCATCGACACCATTGGCGACAACCTCAGAAAGGGTCAGAAGATCCGCATCGCCGGCCTTGGGATCCTTCAGGTCCGGGCGCGTCCAGCGCGTTGGGGCCGCAACCCGGCGACGGGCGAGAAGATCCGGATCAAGGCCTCCAAGAAGGTCGCTTTCCGTGTCGCGAAGGACCTGAAAGAATCGATCTAGCGCACTTTGATTGCGCCAAGGGGCGTTGCTTTAAGTGGCTTACCAGTTTGAAGAAAAGCTCGCCCCTTTTGATATCCCACCCGCCTTGCTTCTGGGCGCCAAGTCGCGATTGAGCGATCGGATTGCGCCGGCGATCGAGCGTATTGTGATGCCGCGCCACGAATCGCCGCGCGGCGCATTGCGCGTGGAAATCGACTCAGAGAGGTCGGTGAGCAAGGGCGCTCGAAGCAGACGCCAACGGCTCTTCGGGACGGTCGCCGCGCCGATCGTTCTGGGCGAAGACCTCGTCTGCTTCGACATTCGCCAGGCGACGCCGGAAAACTGGGCGCATTGCGTCTATTTTCTGCAACTCGCCCTCTTTATCCGTAAGGAAATGGAAGGTCGCGGCGACCGTCGGCGGTTGCACATCATTGTGTCGTCAAGGACGACGCGCAAAGCGATCGATGTATTCGAAGGTTTCGGATTTTCCGCCGAGCGGACGGATCGGCCCGTCGAAGGCGTTATGGGGCGATACGAGGTCACCCCGCCGATGGCGGCGCGCAGCCGTCGGGGCGAATGGTTCGGCGAGCTGTCCGAGCCTTGGCTGAGCGATTTCCTCGCGACGAAAACGGATGGCGCGCCGCTCGAAAAGAACCTGTTTCTGTCAAGAAAAGACAGCCGCCGACTTATCAATGAGGACGATGTCGAAGCGAAGCTGTCCGAGCTGGGCTTTCGAAAGGTGTATGCGGAGGAGTACTCCGCCGCCGATCAGTTCGCCATGATGCAGTCCGTCGAGAAAATCGTAGCGATTCATGGCGCGGCGCTCGCGCCTCTCTGGCTCAGGAAGAAAAGCCAGCCGCCGTTCTGGTTTGTCGAGATCTTTACGCCGGGCCATATCGCCACAAGCTTTCGAATCATGACGGCGCAGCTGGGGGGAGGCTACGCCTCTGTGCGCGGCAGGATCACCAGCGACCACGCGCGGGACGCCATGAAGGAGCACGAGGAGTGGCGAAAGCACTCGACGTCCGATTTCGACGTTTGCCTTGATTGTCTCGACTATGCGATCGAGTTCGTTGAAGAGGGCAAGGTCGCGCCTGATTTCTAGACCGCTTGGCGGTTGGGTGCGCGTGATTGACGTTCTGAGATGGTCGGTTCACTGAAATACGAGTTGAGGCGTGCGGGGGCTGGCGACGCCGGAGCGCTTGCGGCGATAGGCGCGCGCACATTTATCGAGACGTTCGGACATCTCTACGACCCAGCCGATCTGGACGCATTCCTGGCTGAAAAGCACTCGGTCGCAACGAATGAGCGGCTGCTCGCCGATCCCGCCTTCGCATTGTGGCTGTTGGAGGCGGGACGCGAGCCAGTCGGTTACGCCGTTGCGGGGCCCTGCCGGCTGCCGGCGCCCAACATGCCGGAGACCGCTGGCGAACTCGCCCGCCTCTATGTTTCGAAAGAGGCGCAAGGCGGCGGGCTTGGCGGCCGGCTGTTGGAGGAAGCGCTCGACTGGATGAGGGCCCGCTTCCATCCCATCTATCTCAGCGTCTACGCCGAGAACCATGGCGCCCAGCGGCTCTACGCGCGGCACGGGTTCCGTAAAATCCATGAGTACGAGTACATGGTCGGCGCCCATGCCGACCCCGAATGGATTATGGAGCTTAGAGCCCGCTTGAAATAGCCGGCAAAGTCCCCCGTGACTGGATAATCAGACGCACGCCGACCGATGCAATGGATGGTTCGGGCTCTATTCTTTATAGATCAAGAGCCTGACCCATATCGTCGCGGGGAAACGAACGTCTGATCATCTGTCGCTGAATGGATTGCCGACGTTCTCAAACAGGCTCTTAGAACCTAGGCGCTGCCGCTGGGCCAACGCCGCTATGTCGTCGCGCCAGTCATTGGCGCGCCGAAATGCTCCTTCTTGTTGACGTGCGGATACGGCGTATCGGGGACCGGAACGTCGAGAAACGCGCACAGGGGCGCCCAGCCTGCGCCGGGGTCGAATACCAATAGCTTCTCCGGCGGGACCTCTGCGCGCACGGCCGCGTTGTTGCGGCGATAAGCGTCTAGCGCCGCGTCGTCATCGGCCGCGCGGCCCCCGAATACCCTCTCATTGACAATCGCATTCGCCATTTCCGGCCATCCCGGCGGCCCCGGAACGAGGCCCTGGACGCCTTTGCGGATTGTCGCATCGAAGCTCTTCAGCCACGCCGCTTCGTCGCGTTCGCTGTGAATGATCTTCGCGTCCGGATATGCCGCCAAAAGCTCCCGCCAGACAGCGGAGCCCGGCCAGTCTACGCTCGCCTGATAGCCCTCGAAGACTGCGCCCCAGTCCGGCGTCTCGCCCTTCGCCGCCGCCGTCCACGCGGAAATGTGGTCCGGATGCTCAAATACATCCTTCATGTGATAACATTTTGAGAATCCAAGCATTTCGAGAGCGAACTTGAGGCTCAGCGTGCCGGTGCGACCGAAGCCGCTGCCGATAATCCTTAAGGTCATCGAGATATCCTCCTCGCCATGGTGTTGGAGGCCGGCCTCCGCGGCGCTTGGCCGACTGGAAAGGCCGCCGGAATTAGCCTATCCCGCCACCAGAAATAGACGCACGCAAAAAGACCGCACCAATGACCGACACCCGCCTCATCAAGGTGAACGGCGACGAAATCGAGGTCCCGTCGGACCTGACGCTCCTCCAGGCCTGCGAGATGGCCGGCGAGGAAATTCCGCGCTTCTGCTATCATGAGCGCCTGTCGGTGGCCGGCAATTGCCGCATGTGCCTCATCGAGGTGAAGGGCGGCCCGCCGAAGCCCGTGGCCTCCTGCGCCCAGAACGTTCGTGATCTTCGGCCGGGCCCGGACGGCGCGCCGCCGGAGCTATTCACCAACACGCCGATGGTCAAAAAGGCGCGCGAAGGGGTGATGGAGTTTCTGCTCATCAACCATCCGCTTGACTGCCCGATCTGCGACCAGGGCGGGGAGTGCGACCTTCAGGATCAGGCGATGGCCTACGGCCGGGACGGCTCGCGCTACCAGGAAAACAAGCGCGCCGTCGAAGAAAAGCACATGGGGCCGCTGATCAAGACGATCATGACCCGCTGCATTCAGTGCACCCGCTGCGTCCGGTTCGCGACCGAGGTCGCAGGCGTCGACGATCTCGGCCTCGTCAATCGCGGCGAAAACGCGGAGATCACCACCTATCTTGAGAAGGCGGTGGCGTCGGAGCTCACCGGCAATCTTATCGACGTGTGCCCGGTGGGCGCGCTGACGTCCCGTCCGTACGCGTTCAATGCGCGCCCTTGGGAGCTGACCAAGACCCAGACGATTGACGTCATGGACGCCATGGGGGCCAGCATCCGGGTTGATGCGCGCGGCCGCGACGTCATGCGCATCCTGCCGCGGCTCAATGAGGACGTGAACGAGGAGTGGATCTCCGATAAGACGCGGTTCATCTGGGACGGCCTGAAGCGTCAGCGCCTTGATCGGCCCTTCATTCGCGTCGACGGCAAGCTGAAGCCCGCCCGCTGGGAGGAGGCGCTGTCCCTCGCCGCGGAGAAGCTGAAAACAACGCCTGCGGAACGCGTCGGCGCCCTTATCGGCGATCTCGCCAACGCGGAAGCCATGAAGGCGCTGAAGGACCTGATGGCGGGGCTTGGCGTCGCCAGTATCGACTGCCGCCAGGACGGCGCGCCGCTCGGCGAGCAGGGCGAGCGGGGCGCATATCTCTTCAATTCCGGCTTCGCCGCCGTTGAGGACGCCGACGCAATCCTCCTCATCGGGACGAACCCGCGTCATGAAGCGCCGGTTTTGAACGCGCGCGTGCGCAAGGCCTGGCTCGCGTCGATGACTTTGAAGATCGGGCTCGTCGGCGAGGCTGCGGATCTCACCTACGACTATGCGCATCTCGGCGCAGGCCCCGGCGATTTGCCGAAAGCCTTTGAGATGCTGGACGGCGCCGAGCGGCCGATGGTCATCGTCGGAATGGGCGCGCTCGCGCGCCCCGATGGCCGGGCGGTCCTGCGCGCGGTCGGGCTTCTCGCCGCCAGCAAGCATGTGGTCCGCGAGGGGTGGAACGGTTTCAACATTCTCCACGACGCCGCGGCGCGCGTCGCGGGGCTTGATCTGGGGCTTACGCCTGGTGAGGGCGGCCGCGACTTCGCCGGCATCTTGAATGGCGCGCAAGACCGCGAGATCGACGTCGTCTTTAATCTTGGGGCCGACGAATTTGACGCAACGCGGCTCGGCGGCGCGTTCGTCATCTATCAGGGCCACCATGGCGACGCGGGCGCGAAGGCGGCCGACATCATTCTGCCTGGCGCAGCGTATACGGAGCAAAACGGGATTTTCGCGAACGCGGAGGGGCGCGTTCAGATGGCGCAGCGCGCGCATTTCCCCTTTGGCGAAGCGCGCGAAGACTGGGCGATTTTAAGGGCGCTGTCGGACAGGCTTGGCGCGCCGCTGCCTTATGACGACCTGTTCGCATTACGCCAGGCGCTGATCGAGGACGCGCCGCATTTTGCGCGCATCGGCGAGGGGCCGTCCGGGGATGCGCCGCTAGAGCTTGCGACGCTCGGCCGGGAGGGCCCGCTTGACGCTGCGCCCTTTACGCCGCGGATCGCCAACTTCTACGCCACCAACCCGATCGCCCGCGCCAGCGAGACCATGGCCGAATGCGCCCGCGCCATGTCCGGCGCGGACAAGATGGCGGCGGAGTAGGCGTGCCGCACCTGGCGAACGCTGCAACATTTGGAGAGCGCTCAGCGGCGTACGCCGCCGCACGGCCCAACTATCCGGATGCGCTGTTTGATTGGATTGCGGCGCAAGCGCCGACGCGCGGCTGTGCGCTGGATGTCGCGACTGGCAATGGACAAGCCGCGCGGGCGCTCGGCGAAAGATTTCAGCGTGTGCTTGCGACGGACATAAGCGCCGCCCAGGTCGCTGAAGCTGCGCCTTCGGCCGGCATAGAATACAAGGTCGCGCCCGCCCATCAGAGCGGCCTGCCGGATAGCTCCGTCGACGCCGTAACCGTGGCGACGGCGCTCCACTGGTTCGATTTCGAAAAGTTCTGGCCGGAAGTGACGCGCGTCTCAAAGACCGGCGCGATTTTCGCGGCGTGGACCTACCATCGTATCCTGGCGGACGAAGAGGTTGAACAAGCGCTCCTGGCGCCGATCGCCGAGATCGTTGATCCGTACTGGTCCGACGGCAATCGCCTTAGCTGGCGCGGCTATCCGCGGGACGAAGTTGATTTTCCGTTTCATCCGATATCGGAGCCGGCCTTTGAAATTGCGCTCGATTGGCCGGCGTCACGCCTCGTTGAATACCTTCGGACATGGTCGGCCCATGCGCGCGCCCGGGAGGATGGCCTTGAAGCTGCGCTTCGAGAGACTGAAGAAGCGGCCATCGCGCGATTGGGCGCAGACCCGCGTCGGTTGGTCTTGCCGCTGGCGATGATCGCCGGGCGGGTGGCGTAATCGCTTTGTCGAAGCGGCGATCAGCGACGAGCCGCCCGGCCGGCGCGGCGAGCCGGCTTTAGCCGCCGCCGACGGGCGGCTAGCATCCATTCCATAAATGGGAGGCGAGGCACGTGACCGGAACTTCAAATCTTTTACGCGCCGCCGCGATAGCCATGCCGCTGGCGCTTGCGCTCGGCGGTCCGGCCGCGGCTGACGACGTTGAGCAGAGCTTCGACTTCACTGACTTTGACCGGGTCTCGTTCAAGGGCGTCTTTGACGTCGAGATCGAAGCGGGCGCGGACGGCTATTCGATCGAACTGTCAGGCCGCGAAGAGGAAATGTCGCGCGTCGAGGTATCGGTCGAAGAGGGCGTGCTCGTCTTCGACCAGAGCAGGAAAAAGGGCCGCGGCGACCGGGAAGGCGTCGACGTGATGATTTCCATGCCGGTTCTCAATGGCGTCGACATTTCCGGCGTCGCCGAGCTCGACGCGACGGGCGTTCAGTCGGACGCCTTCGCGGCGAAGCTCTCCGGCGTCGGCGACGTCACGCTGGCCGGGACCTGCGGGTCGCTGGATGCGCGCGTGTCCGGCGTCGGCGAACTGGATGCGGATGACCTTATCTGCGCCGACGTCAAGGTGAAGGTGTCCGGCGTCGGCGAGGCCAGCGTTTACGCCTCCAGCAGCGTCGACGCCGAGGTCTCCGGCATGGGCGAGATCTCGGTTGAAGGCTCGCCGAATGACGTCCGCAAGAAGTCGGGCCTTTTTGGGTCGGTCGACGTCAAATAGGGCGACAGATCGGCCAAAGCGCTGGCGCGTCCTATGGACGCGGCCCTTCCCGAAACCCGGTCGCAACCGCGGCGCAGGCGCGCCAATGCGCGCGGGGGTAGTGACGGAACCTGCGATCCGGCTTAAGGCTCCGCGAAAAGTTAGCGCAGAGCCCGATGAACGACCTGCTTTCGACAGTCTGGACCTACGTCTCCACGCGGCCGACGGACGCCGGCTGGCTCGGCTGGCTCCTCCCGACGACCATTCAGGCCCTTGCGGTGCTCCTGTCGCTCCTCGTGGCCCAGGCGTTCCTGATGTATTTCGACCGCAAGGTCTGGGCGGCGGTGCAGATGCGCAAGGGTCCGAACGTGGTGGGGCCTTTCGGCCTGCTGCAGTCGTTCGCCGACCTTTTCAAATTCGTCTTCAAGGAAACCATGATCCCGGCGAGCGCCAACAAGGCGCTCTTCATCATCGCGCCGATCCTGACCTTCGTGCTGGCGCTTGTCGGCTGGGCGGTGATCCCGGTGGGGCCGGGCATGGTCGGCGCCGACATTAATGTCGGCATTCTCTACCTTTTCGCGATTTCCTCGCTCGGCGTTTACGGCGTCATCATCGGCGGCTGGGCGTCGAACTCGAAGTATCCGTTTCTCGGCTCGCTGCGGTCGGCCGCGCAAATGGTCTCCTACGAGGTCTCCATCGGCTTCGTCATCATCACCGTCCTGTTGCTGGCGGGCTCTTTGAACCTGTCGGACATCGTCGAGAGCCAGGACCGGGGGATGGGGATGCTGAACTGGCATTTCATCCCGCTCTTTCCGATGTTCGTCGTCTTCTTCATCTCCGCGCTCGCGGAAACCAACCGGCCGCCCTTCGACCTGCCGGAAGCCGAATCGGAGCTCGTGGCCGGCTATCAGGTGGAGTACGCCTCGACGCTCTTCTTGATGTTCATGATCGGCGAGCTCGCCAACATCGTCCTGATGTGCGCGCTTCTGACGATCCTCTTCTTCGGCGGCTGGCATGCGCCCATTCCCGGCACCCCGCTCGACAATCTGCCGGTCTTCTGGTTCGGCATTAAGACCGTCTTTTTCTTTTTCATGTTCGCCATGGTGAAGGCGATCGTGCCGAGGTACCGCTATGACCAGCTGATGCGCATTGGATGGAAGATATTTCTGCCCCTGTCCCTCGCCTGGGTGGTTCTGGTGAGCGGGCTGCTGCTCGCCTTTCCGCCGCTCGCCGAGCATTTCCAAAGCTGGAGGGGCTAGATGTCGAATATCGCCCGCGCCCTTAAAGGCTTCGCGCTCCTCGACTTCGTCAAGGCGTTCGCCCTCGCCATGCGCTACTATTTCCGGCCCAAGGCGACCATCAATTATCCCTTCGAAAAGGGGCCGCTTTCCCCGCGCTTCCGCGGCGAGCATGCGCTGAGGCGCTATCCGAACGGCGAGGAGCGCTGCATCGCCTGCAAGCTCTGCGAAGCGATTTGCCCGGCCCAGGCCATCACCATCGAGGCCGAACCGCGCGAGGACGGCTCGCGGCGCACCACCCGCTATGACATTGACATGACGAAGTGCATCTATTGCGGCTTCTGCCAGGAGGCGTGCCCGGTGGACGCGATCGTCGAGGGGCCGAATTTCGAGTTCGCCACCGAGACCCGCGAGGAGCTCTTCTACGACAAGGACCGCCTCCTGGAGAACGGCGACCGCTGGGAGCGGGAAATCGCCCGGAACCTGGAACTCGACTCGCCCTATCGGTAACGCGCGACATCGCTGACGAGCCGGCTTTGCAACCCGCGGGGCGGCGGTCTAGACAACGCCGGTTCGCGGCCGAAAAGGGCGCGGGGGTCGGCGGCCAACGCAGCTCACGTCGCCGAATGATTGCGCCATGGACGCTTCCGCATCCGGCCGTCGGGCTGACGCGGATGAAGTTCAGAAGACCGGACGACTAGAAGACAAGAAGAACGGGTCGCGTATGACGTTCGCCGCTTTCATGTTCTGGGTGTTCGCCATCACGGTCGTCGCTTCGGGCGTGATGACGATTTCCGCGCGCAACCCCGTCCATTCGGTGATGTTCCTCATCCTCGCCTTTTTCGGCGCGGCGGGCCTCTTCATTCTGATGGGGGCGGAGTATCTGGCGATGCTGCTGCTGGTCGTCTATATCGGCGCGGTCGCCGTGCTCTTCCTCTTCGTCGTGATGATGCTCGACGTCGACTTCGTGGAGATGCGGCAGGGGTTCCTGCGCTATGTGCCTATTGGGGGCGCTCTGGCGACGGTCATCGTCGTGGAGCTTGTGCTCATCGTCGCGGCCTGGACGCTGCCGGACGACGATGCTATCGCCCGCGCCCACCCTGTCCCCACCGCGGCGGAGACCGGCGCGGACCCGTCGGCGCCGAACAACATAGAGGCGCTGGGTCTCGTTCTTTATACAGATTACGTTCACTATTTTCAGATCGCAGGCGTCATCCTGCTGGTGGCGATGATCGGCGCGATCGTCCTCACCTTCCGGACGCGCGAGGGCGTCCGGAAGCAGGACCCGGCCGAGCAGGTCGCCCGCGACCGCGCGACGGCGGTTGAGATGAAGAATATCCGGACGGGGCAGGGAATCTAGATGGACATCGGGCTAGGGCATTATCTTTCGGTGGCGGCGGTGCTGTTCGCCACCGGCATGGCGGGCATCTTCCTCAACCGGAAGAACGTCATCATCATCCTGATGTCGATCGAGTTGATGCTTCTCTCGGTGAACATCAATTTCGTCGCCTTTTCGCAGTTCCTCGGCGATCTCACGGGGCAGGTGTTCGCCTTCATGATCCTGACGGTCGCGGCGGCCGAGGCCGCCGTCGGCCTCGCCATCCTGGTGGCGTATTTCCGCAATCGCGGCGACATCTCCGTCGACACCGCCAACCTGATGAAGAACTAGGGGCCCGGAAAAAGCGATGGAGTCATTTGTCGTCCTGGCGCCGCTCTTCGGCGCGCTGCTGTCCATGCCGGTCTCGCGGCTTGGCGGACGCCAGGCCTCGGAGATCCTGACCGCGTCGCTCGTCGGGCTGGCGGCGGCCTATTCCTGGGTCCTGTTCTTTGATGTCGCCCTCGGCGGCCATCAGCGCACGGTCGTCCTCTTTGAGTGGATCAAGTCCGGCGCCTTTGACGTCGACTGGGCGGTGCGCCTCGACACGCTGTCGGCGACGATGCTGATCGTCGTCAATTCAGTGTCCTTCCTCGTCCATGTCTATTCCATGGGCTATATGAAGGATTATGGCGAGCAGCCGCGCTTCTTCGCCTATCTCTCGCTGTTCACGTTCGCGATGCTGACGCTCGTCACGGCGGACAATTTCGTGCAGCTCTTCTTTGGCTGGGAGGGCGTCGGGCTCGCGTCCTATCTCCTCATCGGCTTCTGGTTCAAGAAGAAGTCGGCGAACGATGCGGCGATCAAGGCGTTCGTCGTCAACCGGGTCGGCGACTTCGGGTTCGCGCTTGGCATCTTCTGCATCTTCTACGTTCTTGGGACGGTGCAGTTCGACGCGGTCCTGGATGCGGTGCGGTCGAACGCGGTGGCGACGCCCTTCGGCGCGGAAGAGGGCGCGCCAATCCGCGAACTCACCATAAGCGTCTTCGGCGCCGACTGGCACGCGCTGACCATAATCGGCGTCCTTCTCTTCATCGGCGCGATGGGAAAGTCGGCGCAGTTCCTCCTGCACACCTGGCTGCCCGACGCGATGGAAGGCCCGACGCCGGTCTCCGCTCTCATTCACGCCGCGACCATGGTGACGGCCGGCGTTTTCCTCGTCTGCCGGACGTCGGAAATCTATGAGGCGGCGCCCGCCGCGGCGGCGATGGTCACGCTCGTCGGGTCGGTCACGGCGTTCTTCGCGGCGACCGTCGGCCTCCTGCAGGACGACATCAAGAAGGTCATCGCCTACTCCACCTGCTCGCAGCTCGGCTACATGTTCTTCGCCGCCGGCGTCGGCGCCTATGGCGCGGCGATGTTCCACCTCTTCACCCACGCCTTCTTCAAGGCGCTTTTGTTCCTTGGTTCAGGCTCGGTGATCATCGGCATGCACCACGAGCAGGACACCAAGAAGATGGGCGGCGTCATGTCGCTCCTGCCGCTGACGCATATCTTCATGCTGATCGGCACCCTCGCCATCACCGGCATCGGCGTGCCGGGGGTCAAGCTCTTCGGCGCGCCGCTCGGGTTCGCGGGCTTCGTCTCCAAGGACATGGTGATCGAGAGCGCCTATCTCGCCGGGACCGAGGGCCGCGCGTTCGGCATGTTCGCTTTCGTCATGGGGCTCCTCGCCGCGGTGATGACGGCGTTTTACTCCTGGCGCCTCATGTTCCTGACCTTTTACGGACCAAGCCGCGCGCCGGAGCATGTGCGCAAGCACCCCCACGAAGTGCCGAACGCGATGCTTCTCCCGCTCGTGCCGCTCGCCGTCGGCGCGCTGGCGGCTGGCATGGCGTTCTATCCGCAGTTCGTCGGATCAAAGGCCCCCGCGTTCTGGAACGGCGCAATCGCCATGGCGGAGCACGGCGGCGGCCATGGGGGCGAGCATGGGGAAGAGCATGGCGAGGGCCACGACGCCGGCCATGGGGGCGCCGTGAAAGATGGTTCCCATGCGGATGCGTCGCATGCCGCCGATGACGCGCATGGCGCGAAAGATGCGGGCCACGGTCCCGCAACGGGGCATAGCGAAGAAGCTTACGCCGAAAGCGGGCATGCCGAAGGCGGACATGGCGGGGAGGGCGGCCACCATGTGCCGACCTGGGTCCTGTGGGCGCCGTTCGCGGCGATGCTGCTCGGGACGGCCGGCGCGGTCGCGCATTATTCAGGGTCCAACCCGTTGAAACCGGGGCTCCTGCGCGAGGGCGGCATGATCTACGCGTTCCTCAAGAACAAGTGGTATTTCGACGAAATCTACAACGCGATCCTCGTTCAGCCGGCGCTGCGGATTGGCCGGTTCCTCTGGAAGGCCGGGGACGGCCGGGTCATTGACGGCCTCGGTCCCGACGGGGTCGCGGCGACCGTCGCGGCGAGCGCCAGGCGCCTCGTGAAGGTGCAGACGGGGTACATGTACCACTACGCCTTCGCCATGCTTATCGGGGTCGCCGTCCTTCTGACCTATGTGATCGCGCGCGCAGGGGGCGGCCAGTGACTGATTTCGGTGACGCGCTTTCTATTCCCTGGCTCAGCCTCATCGCCTTTGCGCCGCTCGCGGGCGCGTTCTTCATTATTCTAGGCCGGGCGACCGCCCGCCGGGTCGACGGCGGCGCCATCGCGCCGGAGGCGCTCGAAGACGTCGATCGCAACGCCAGGCGCGTCGCGCTTCTGTTCACGCTCGGCGTCTTCCTGATCTCACTGTTCGTATACGTCGCCTATTACGACCCGACTGTCGGCGGCTATCAGCTCGTCGAGGAGTCGGAGTGGATCGCCGGCGTCAATTACAAGATGGGCGTCGACGGAATCTCGATCCTCTTCGTCCTGTTGACGACGTTCTTTTTCCCGATTTGCGTCATCGCCTCCTGGAATTCGATCACGACCCGCGTCGCCGATTACATGATCGCGTTCCTGGTGATGGAGACCCTCGTCATCGGGGTCTTCTGCGCGCTCGACCTCATCGTCTTTTATCTCTTCTTCGAGGGCAGCCTCATCCCGATGTTTCTGGTCATCGGCGTATGGGGCTCCAAGGGCGTTAAGGAGTTTGCGGGCTACCGCATGCCGAGCAGGGTCTACGCCGCGATAAAGTTTTTCCTCTTCACCTTTCTCGGCTCCGTCCTGATGCTGGTGGCGATCCTGTGGATGTTCGCCCAGACCGGGACGACGGACGTGCCCACTCTGCAGCAGACGGAGTTCCCGCCAGGGGCGCAGACCTGGCTCTGGTGGGCGTTCTTCGCCTCGTTCGCCGTGAAGATGCCGATGTGGCCGGTCCATACCTGGCTGCCCGACGCTCACGTGCAGGCGCCGACGGCGGGCTCGGTTATCCTTGCGGCGATCCTCCTGAAAATGGGCGGCTACGGATTCTTGCGCTTCTCCCTGCCGATGTTCCCGATCGCCAGCGCCGACTTCGCGCCTGTGGTCTTCGCCCTCTCCGTGGTCGCGATCATCTACGCCTCGCTCGTCGCGCTCGCGCAGGAGGACATGAAAAAGCTCATCGCCTATTCCTCCGTCGCCCATATGGGTTTCGTGACCATGGGCATCTTCACCGGCACCAAGCAGGGGATTGAAGGTGCGCTCTTCCAGATGGTGAGCCACGGGTTTATCTCCGGCGCGCTCTTCCTGTGCGTCGGCGTCGTTTATGACCGCATGCATACGCGCGAGATCGCGGCCTATGGCGGGCTCGTCCACCGCATGCCGTTCTACGCCTTCATCTTCCTGTTTTTTACGATGGGGAATGTCGGCCTGCCGGGCGTCTCAGGGTTCGTCGGCGAATTCCTGACCATGGCCGGCGCGTTCAAAGTGAACTCCTGGATCGCATTCTTCGCCGCCTTCGGCGTGATCCTCTCCGCCGCCTACGGGCTTAGGCTCTATCGCCAGGTGATGTTCGGCGAACTGACCAAGGAGTCGCTGATGACGATCCCCGACGTCGACGCGCGAGAGCTTTCCATGCTCGTGCTGTTGATGGCCTTCGCGCTTTATCTCGGCGTTTATCCGCACCCGGCGCTCAGCGTGTTGTCGCCGTCGGTGGATCTTCTCATGAACACATACGACGCCGGGCTTCTCTCCCGGACCGGAGGCTGATCCGCATGGATGTGCTCGGCTCCCTTGGCGTTTTCCTGCCTGAGCTTGCGCTGCTCCTCGGCGCGATGGGGCTCCTGATCTATGGCGTTTTTCAGGAGACGGAGGACGGCGATAACGAGATCGTGCCGCTTGCCGCTATCGGCCTGCTCCTCGCCGCCACGGCGCTCGTGGCGCTCGGGGGCGGCGTCGACGCCGAGGCGTTCGCAGGAGCGTTCCGCATCGATGCGTTCTCGCAATTCTCCAAGGCGCTGATCTTCGGCGCGGCGGCGTTTGCGATCCTGATGTCGAACGAGGAGCGGCAGGGCAGCGGCGTCAGGCGGTTCGAATACTCGATCCTCATCCTCCTCGCCGCCATCGGCATGGCGCTGATGGTCTCGGCGAACGATCTTATCTCGCTTTATATGGCGATCGAGACGCAGAGCCTTGCGCTTTATGTGCTCGCGGCGATCAATCGCGACAGCCACAGGTCGACGGAGGCGGGCCTGAAATACTTCGTGCTCGGCGCGTTGTCCTCCGGGCTCCTGCTCTATGGCGCGTCGCTCATCTACGGATTTACGGGCGCCACAGGCTTTGACGCGATCGCCGCGGTGGCGACCGGCGAGGAGGCGAACCCCGGCCTCGTGGTCGGCCTTGTCTTTCTCATCTGCGGGCTCGCCTTCAAGGTTTCCGCCGCGCCGTTCCACATGTGGACGCCCGACGTCTATGAAGGCGCGCCGACGCCGGTGACGGCCTTTTTCGCGGCCGCGCCGAAGGTTGCGGCCATGGCGCTCTTCGCGCGCGCGCTTGTCGGCGCGTTTCCCGAAGCGGTTGGAGACTGGCGGCCTGTCATCGCCATGCTCGCCGTGGCGTCGATGGCGGTCGGTTCGTTCTCGGCGATCGTGCAGACGAACGTGAAACGGCTTCTCGCCTATTCCTCTATCGGCCATATGGGCTTCGCGCTCGTCGGACTTGCGGCGGGTACGGAGCGCGGCGTCTCGAGCGTGCTGATCTATATGGCGGTCTATATCGTCATGACCATCGGGGCGTTCTCGTGCGTCCTCCTGATGCGTCGGCAGGGCGGGCGCACGGAAAGCGTTTCCGACCTGGCCGGGCTTGCGGAGACCGACAAGAGCCTCGCGCTCATTCTCGGCATCCTGCTTTTCTCTTTGTCCGGCGTCCCGCCGACGGGCGGGTTTTTTGGCAAGTTCTTCGTCTTCGGCGCGGCGGTTGAGGCGGGCCTTGTCTGGCTCGCGATAATCGGCGTGCTGATGAGCGCGGTGGCGGCGTTCTATTATCTGAGGATCGTCAAGATCATGTGGTTTGACGAGGCCGCGCCCGCCTTCGCGTCCGGGCCGGGCGTGCGGCTCGGCCTGACGGCCAGCCTCTCCGCCGTCATCATGTTGCCGGGCCTGTTATTCCTCATCGGTCCGCTTGAGCGCGCGGCGACATCGGCGGCCGCGTCGCTGTTCTGATTTCTGGATGGCCGATATCGTTTCCCTGCCGACGGCGCGGCTTGAAATTCATCAATCGCTTTCGTCGACAAGCATCGCCGCGAAGGAGCGCGCGGCGGCGGGCGAGGACGGGCCCATTTGGATCCTCGCGCGCAGCCAGACATCAGGCTACGGACGGCGCGGCGACGCGTGGCAGGCGGGCGTCGGCGACCTCATGGCGACGCGCCTGTTCGTTCTTGAAGGAACCGACCCGCCGGCGGCGCAGATTTCCTTTGTGGCCGCAGTCGCCGTAGGCGAGGCCATTGTCCGCCTCGCGCCGGGCGCGGGTGTGGGCCTTAAATGGCCGAATGACGTGCTCGTGGGCGGCGCCAAAATCTGCGGGCTGTTGCCAGAGCTGGTAACGCGGGACGGCGCGCCGCCGGCCCTGTGCCTCGGCGTCGGCGTCAATATCGTCTCCGCGCCTGACCTGCCGGACCGCGCCGCCGCGCGGCTTGCGGATATCGTTGACGGCCCGCCGCCTGCGCCTGAGGCGGCGCTTGAGGCGATCGAGGACGCGTTCGCCGCGCGCCTCGGCCAGTGGCGGCGCGAGGGGTTCGAATCGATACGCCGCGCCTGGTCGGCCGCCGCCTTCGGGGTTGGGCGTCCGGCGCGGATCGTCGGCGCCGGCGACGAGATCAGGGGCGTCGTCGAGGGGCTTGAGCCCGACGGCGCCTTGCGTCTTCGCGACGGCGGCCGCATCGTACTGGCGCGGGCGGGGTCGTTGCGGTTCGATCCGGCGGCGGAAGAGCCGCCGGCATAGACGAGGAACTGGAAGAGGCCCGCCCATGCTGCTCGCCTTCGATGTCGGCAACACCAACTCCGCCTTTGCGCTGTTCGAAGGCGAAAAGCCGGTGGCCCGTTGGCGTACGGCGACGTCCGCCTCGCGCACGGCGGATGAGTACGCGGCCTGGCTGTCGCAACTCATGGCGCTGTCCGGCTACGCCCTGAAGGACGTGACCGAGTGCGTCATCTCCAATGTGGTGCCGCAGTCGCTTTTCCATCTGCGCAATCTCTCGCGTCGATATTTTGAGGTGGAGCCGTTCGTCGTCACCGCCGCGACGATCCCCGGCGTTGAGGTCCGCATCCCCAAGCCGGCCGAAGCCGGCGCCGATCGTCTCGTCAACGCCGTCGGCGGGTTTGCTAAGTATGGCGGCCCGCTCGTGATCGTCGACAGCGGCACGGCGACGAACTTCGACATCGTCGGCGCCGATGGCGGGTTCGAAGGCGGCGTTATCTCTCCGGGCATCAATCTTTCCATGCAGGCGCTGCACGACGCCGCGGCGCAGCTGCCGCGCGTCGCCATTGAGCGCCCGGCGAAGGTCATCGGCGTCGATACGATCGGCGCAATGCAGTCCGGCGTTTTCTGGGGGTATATCAGCCTCATTGAAGGCGTCGTCGGACGCATCAAGGCGGAGTATCCCCAGCCGATGAAGGTCGTCGCCACGGGCGGCGTCGCTTCCCTGTTCGAGGGCGCGACGAATAGTATCGACCATTTCGACGGCGATCTGACGATTGACGGCCTGTTCGAGATCCATCGCCGGTTGAAGTCCGCTTGAGCGGCCATATCTCTCCCGAAATCAGCGCGAGGCGGTTGTCGCCGCCCGCAGCACGCAAGGTGTGAATGTCCAAAGACGAGTTAGTATTTCTGCCGCTCGGCGGGTCCGGCGAGATCGGCATGAACATGAATTTGTATGGATACGGACCGGCGTCCGCGCGCAAATGGATCATGATCGATTGCGGCGTGACCTTCGCCGATCTGACGACGCCGGGCATTGACGTCATCACGCCGGACCCTGGCTATATCCTCGACATGAAAGAGGATCTCATCGGGCTCTTTCTGACGCATGCGCACGAGGACCATATCGGCGCTGTCGCCCGGCTGGGGCCGCTGCTTGATTGCCCCGTCTATGCGACGCCGTTTACCGCGAAGCTTGTCGAGGCGAAACTGGAGGAGGCGGACGTCGCCATCGACCTTCATGTCGTCGACATGGGCGCGCGGCTGAAGGCGGGGCCGTTCCACCTTGAGTATGTGACGCTCACCCATTCGATTCCCGAACCGAACGCGATCGCGATCCGCACTGCGCTCGGCAATGTTCTGCATACGGGCGACTGGAAGATCGACCCCGAACCGTCCCTGGGGCCGCCGACCGATGCGGCGCGCCTGTCGGCCTTCGGCGAGGAGGGCGTTCACGCCATCGTCTGCGACTCGACCAACGTCCTGTCGCCCGGCGTTTCCGGGTCGGAAATGCGCGTGCAGGAAAACCTCGCCGACCTTATCGCCCAGCAGAAGAAACGCGTTTTCGTCGCCACCTTCGCCTCCAATGTCGGCCGCGTTCTGTCGATCTGCCGGGCCGCGGGCGCGGCGGACCGCAGCGTCTGCCTCCTTGGGCGGTCGATGCTGCGAATTGTGGCGGCGGCGCAGGCGGTGGACATTCTGCCCTCGGACATTGAGTTCGTGGAGCCGCGCGACGCCGGCTATCTGCCGAAGGAGCACATTCTCTATCTCTGCACCGGCAGCCAGGGGGAGCCGCGGGCCGCGCTCTCCCGAATCGCCCGCGACGATCATCCGGACATCGCCATCGACGAAGGCGATACGGTCATCTTTTCGTCCAAGGTCATTCCCGGAAATGAGCGGGACATCTACAACCTCCAGAACGCGCTCGTCGATCTCGGCGCGGAGATCGTCACCGAGCGCGATGCGTTCATTCACGTCTCCGGCCATCCGAACCAGGACGAGCTGCGCCAGATGTATGAATGGGCGCGGCCGCGCTATGCGATCCCCGTGCATGGCGAGGCGCGCCACCTGGAGCGTCACGCGGAGTTCGCGAAGGAGCTTGGCGTCGAGGCGTCGATCTCGCCGCGCAATGGCGACCTCATTCGCATCGCGCCGGGCGCGATCGAGGCGATCGACGAGGTTCCCGCCGGCCGTCTCTATCTCGACGGCAAGATTCTGGCGCCCCAGGGCGACAAGGGACTGCGGGAGCGCAAAAAGCTCGGCTGGGCGGGCGCAGCCTTCGTGTCGATCCCCATGGACGCGCGCGGGCGGCTCGCCGGCGACGTCGACGTGCGGCTCCTCGGCGCGCCGCAGCTTGACGCGGGCGACGGCGCGTTCGAGGACCGCCTCGCCGAAGCAGTGGAGGAGGCGGTCGGTGACCTGCCGCCCGGAAAGCGCAAGGACGAGGCGGCGATCGATATCGCCGCCACCCGCGCGCTGCGCAATCTGACGACGGAGCATTGGGGCAAGCGGCCCATGGTCGTCGTCTCCGTCCTCTGGACCTGAGCCCATGAACCCCGGCGCCGCGATCGTCGTCTATATTCTTATCTGGTGGTGCGTGTTCTTCGCCGCGCTTCCCTTCGGCGTCAGGCGCGACGACAGCGGCGTCGCCGGGGCCGACCGCGGCGCGCCGGCTGATCCGCAACTTAAGAAAAAGGCGATCGTCACGACCGCCGCCGCCTTTGGGATATGGATCGTCGTCGTCGCCGTCATCATCAGCGGCGTATTTGATTTTCGCGACTGACCGCAGGGTCGCAACCGACAAAGATGCGCTCCTCCGCTTGCGGAATGAGCGATTTCCTGCTAAGTCCATCAGCGTTCCAGAAAATTTTATGCGTGTGCGGCTGGTTTCGCGACGGCGCATCAGCGGATGAGTTCGGGCGGACAAGGTCGGGCGAATTGCGGCCGGCGGGGAGGAGGCGCGCATGACTGAAAATGAGCCCGCTAAAGAACCCGACAAAACGCCCGCCGATCTGGCGGGCGCGGGCGGGACTGGCGAGGCGCAAGTCCTCGGGGCAGGCGCTCCCGTCGTTGACGCGCCGGCCGAGGCGTCAGCCGCGGCGCCCCATGATCCGACAGACGAGCCGTCCGATGAGCCGCCTGATGAGCCGCAAGGCGAATTGCTGGCGGAAGGCCCGCGTTCATTGGCTGAGGCCTATTACGATCGCGTCGAAGAGGCGATCGACGAGGCGGATGCCGACGCCCTGAAGGAGCTGCTCGGCGAACTGCACCCGGCTGACGTCGCGGACCTCATCGCGCTGTTCGACGAAGAACACCGGGCTGGGCTCATCACCCTCCTAGAAGGCCGTCTGCCTGCGGAGGTGTTGCCGGAGCTCGACGCGGACCTCACCGAAGAGGTCGTCACGTCGCTGAAGACCGAGGCGGTCGCAGCGGCCGTCTCGGAGCTTGAGACCGACGACGCCGCCTTCATCCTTGAGGAACTCGACGAAACGAAGCGGGCGGAGATCCTCGCCGAAGTGCCGGCGGCGGACCGCATCGCGCTTCACCAGGCGTTCGATTATGCGGACGAGACCGCCGGCCGCCTGATGCAGCGCGACGTCTTCGCCGCGCCCGGCTACTGGACCGTCGGCCAGATCATTGATCGTATGCGCGGCGCCAGCGACCTGCCCGACCGGTTCTACGAGATATTCGTCATTGACCCGGCCATGCATCCCGTTGGGGCGGTGCCTCTGTCGACGCTCCTTAAGACGCCGCGCGAGACGACGATCGAAGAGATCATGTTCGCCGACATTCGCTGCGTGCCCGTGGAGATGGACCGAGAAGAGGTGGGGTATCTCTTTGAGCGGTACAATCTCATTTCCACGCCGGTGGTCGACGACGCCGGCCGACTGGTCGGGATGATCACCGTCGATGACGTGGTTGAAATCGTTCAGGAGGAGACCGGGGAAGACCTGTTCGCGCTCGCCGGCGTTGAGGCCGACGCGGGCCTCTCGGATTCTGTGCGCGAAACTGTGCGCTCGCGGTTCTCCTGGCTCGCCATCAATCTCGGCACGGCGATTATGGCCTCGTTCGTCATCTCGCTGTTCGATGCGGCGATTGCGCAGGTCGTCGCGCTCGCCGTTCTAATGCCGATCGTTGCCTCCATGGGCGGGAACGCCGGCACGCAGACGCTCGCGATCGCCGTGCGCGCTTTGGCGACGAGATCGCTGACGCCGTCAAACGCGGCGCGCATCGTCTGGCGGGAGGCGAAGGTCGGTTTTCTGAACGGGGCGCTATTCGCGCTGATCATGGGGGGCCTCGCCTGGGTCTGGTACGGCGCGACCAGCGGCGACGCCTCAGGCGCAGTTCGCCTTGGCGCCGTTGTCGGCGTGGCGATGGTGGTGAACCTCATCGCGGCCGCGCTCGCCGGCATTCTTGTGCCCATTGCGCTCGACCGCGCGGGGCATGACCCGGCCGTCTCGTCCACCGTTTTCGTGACGACGGTGACTGATGTGGTCGGTTTTGCGGTGTTCCTGGGGCTCGCCGCGCTCGTCTTGATGTGATGCGTGGCGTCTGTGGGCATATCCGTCGACCGCGGCGCGTGCGCCGCGGTCAATTTGGATTGATCGTCGAAGTTTATCCGGCGGCGCGGTCGGTTGGCGCCGTTTGCGGCGTTGCCAGGCCAAGTGTGTGCGGTTGGCCGTTCGGGACCGCGCGGAAAACATGGACTTAAAGCGTCGTCCCGATTCCGATTAAAGCGACGACGCTTTAGCGCATGGCGCGCAAAAGTGGTTACCGGCTTTGCGCAAAAGACATGCGCGAAAACAAAGACCTAAAGCACGTCAACTGAATCCGATTAGATGGGGCCTGCTTTAGGCGCGACGGCGCATTTTCATGACGCCGCCGCTCAGAATGCCGCCCATCAGCAGCAGCCAGATGACGTCCGGCTCCGGCAGTTCGACCGGCGGCTCCACGGGCGGCTCCACAGGCGGTTCGACGGGGGGCTCGACAGGCGGTTCGGGCGGCGGGCATTCCGGATCGGTGGTCGGGTCGCACGGCGGAACGACCGGCGGCACGCCGATGATCGGCGGCACAGGGATCAAAGGACCGCCAATGCCCGGTATCCCGATAACCGGCGCAGGCGGCGGGAAGGCCGGCGCGGCGCCGATAACGTTCGTCAGCGGCAAAGACGCCGGGGCGGCTGCGAGCGTCAGTGTCTCAGGCGCCCGCCACGCTCCTCTCGGCGCCGCCGGGCTGTAGCCGGCGAGGCGCCTCGGAACGGGGCGGGCTCCTAAAAAGGCTCGCGGCCCGCCCTTTTCTGAGTCTCGCCTTCGCCGCAGCAGCCGCAATTCACCACAATGTCATTGCGGATGTCGCCGACCGCGCGCGCGTACCACTCAGCATAGTCCCGCTCGGCGCTCTGCGCCTCGCCGCGAACGCCGCCGGTGAAAATCAGCGCGGCCGCGACGATGATCGCGGCGACGATGTTCGCTATTCCGTTGCCAAAAACCATAGGGCACCCCAAGGCTCCGCCCGGCGGACTCGCCGTGATCGCGCCAGCCGCGCCACGAACTTCGCGGCAGGCCGGGCGCCGCCGCGCAGCAAACCAATCAATTCCCGTGCCAGATGCGCGGCGTTTCGCGCGCGCCGGCCCGGGATCGCATGACCGCTCATATCCGCCTCAGACGAGCCCGCGGCGCCCGAAAACGGAAGGCCCGCGGGTCGCCGTCGCGGCGACGAGCGAAGATCCATACCTTATAGACCTTAAAGGCGCCAAAAATCGTTTACGCGCCAAATTTGTCTCGAATCGCTAGCATTCCCGCGTCGTCTCGGGTCGCCGGCCGACGGGGCCGGAATGCCTCGAATTGCCCAAAAATGGGGCCTTGCGGCCACATAGGGGCGGCGCAATTGGCGCGCCGGCCGCCATGCGGCTACAAACCCGGTTGGCGACATGGTAACCCTAACGCATAGTAGTCGGCGCGAGCAGTGGCCGGAAACAGGCGTTGAGCCGGACGCTCCGGGACGATGATCGACGGTGCGATGCTCGAAGGTGCGGTGGCGCTCGACGGCGGGGCGGCGCGCCGCCCGTAGTGGATTATGTCGCGCCGCAGGCGCGGGCCAAGGGGAAGTGGGATCATGATGCGGACGGGCGAGACCGGCCTCAATCTGATCAAGGGGTACGAAGGCCTGCGCATGTCGGCGTACTATACGCCGAACGAGGAATGGACCGTCGGCTACGGCCACACCGCCTCGGCCCGCCACGGCATGAGCGTATCGGAGTCCGAAGCCGAGAGGCTGCTGCGAGAGGACGTTGCGCCGATCGAGCAGGTGCTCGCCGAGACCGTCCGCGCGCCGCTCAATCAGAACGAACATGACGCCCTCGTATCGCTGGTCTTCAATATCGGCGTGGAAAACTGGAAGCGGTCGACGGCGCTGCGCAAGCTGAACGAGGGCGACCGCCTCGCCGCGGCGAACGCGTTTGAGATGTGGACGAAGGCGCGCGTCAATGGCGAACTCGTCGCCCTTGACGGGCTTGTCCGGCGCCGGGCGGCGGAAAAGTCGCTTTTCCTTATGCCGACCGACGCCGCGCTTGTAGTTCCCTCCGCGGACGTAACCCCCTCGCCGGAGTGCGAGCTTGGCTTCGTCTCAGACCGCGAGCTGAAGGCGAGCCCGGTCGTTGAATTCGATCCGAAGGAGATGAGGGGCCTCATCCCCCTGTCGAACGCGGAGAAGGCTTCGCGGGCGCGCGCGCTTTTTGCGGCGACCCAGGCGATCGGCGGCGACCCGACGAAGATGATCGTCTCCAAAGCGGAAGAGCATGCCGACATCGGCGTTACGGTCGGCGCAGCGTTCGCCGGCCTTCTTGCGCTCGGCCTGACTGGCCTTGGCGCGGCGCTTTTCATCGGGCAGCAGTTTCCGGGCGTCATCGCGGCGATGAACCTCAGCCAGCAATACTACGCCGCCTTTGAGAACGCCCCGATCTGGCTTGCCGCGTTCGGCGCGGCGATCAGCTATTTCCTGCTTTACATCCTCGTAAAGCGGGCGGCGCGCCATGAGCTGAAACGCGAACGCGTGCGCGAGATCGCGCGCTTGAAGGCGGCGGAGTAGCCGCTTCGGCGCGCCTCTCTTTCCACAAGCCAATAGCTTTCGTCGCGTGAAAGCGCGCGCGTCGGCTATTATCCGAGCTGCAGTCAGTCATCGCCGATCATGACCGTCCACCTTGTAAAACTCTGCGTCGGCGCGGAAACCGTCGCCGACCTTGAGGCGTGGGTGAAGCGCCGCGTCGGCGCGAACGCGCGCGGCGGTCTCGGCCGCGTTCACGATCATGTGACGCGCATGTTCCCCAAGCGGCGGGACGAGCTTCTGGACGGCGGCTCGATTTACTGGGTGATCAAGGGCGTCATCCGCGTGCGGCAGAAAATCATCGGGCTTGAACCCGCGACCGGGACCGACGGCGTCGCGCGCTGCGCCATCCTGCTCGACCCGCCGCTCATCGAGACGGCCCCGCAGCCGAAGAAGGCGTTTCAGGGTTGGCGATACCTGCGCGGGGAGGACGCCCCGCCGGACCTCGACGGCGCCGGCGACGGCGTAGCGCCGGAACTGCGCGCCGAGCTTGCGGCGCTTGGCCTCTTGTGACGGGCTACTTCGTCAGGATCATTGCGCGCGCGCGTAGACCGCGCGGTTCGAGACCTCGGTCAGATCGGGCAGGGTGACCGTCTGGACGACCTCCATGGACATTCCGTCCACCGACAAGGTTCGTACAACGACCATGCGGTCGCGTCCCTGATAGGACGCCCGCGTTTCAAGGACGCCCTCCACCGGCGCGCAGGTCGTCATCGCGTCCGCGAGTTCGCCGCCCTTGAAGGGTTCCGGCCGGCCTTCGGGCCGCGAGACAAAAGAGTGGCGGTGAGCCTCGCCGCCCGCGTCCGTCCAGGCGATGTCGAACGCGATGTCGTCGCCCAGACGCGAAATCGTATAGCCGCCGCTGACCGGCGGCTCGCCCTGTTCATAGCGGCAGCTTGCCGGGTCGAGAATCCAATCGCCGAAGAAGCGGTCGAGCCCAGGCGTCTCGCTCATGATTTGCTCCGCGCCCTGACGGGCCAGTTGTCGATGAGCCGCGCCCCGCCCACATGCGCCGCGACGAAGACGCGGGCTTCCACGCCGTCTCCGTCGGCAAGCGCGGCTAGGTCGTCGGACCGCCGCGCTTCGAGATAGTCGATGTCGGCGACGCCGGCCGCGCGCAACATGCCTTTTGCGTCTTCAAGCGCCGCTGCCGGCTTTGCGCCCGCTTCTATCGCCTCTGCGGCCTGGCGGATCGCGCGGGACAGAACGCTCGCGCGCGCGCGCTCCTCGGCCGAGAGGTAGGCGTTGCGGGAGGACATGGCGAGCCCGTCCTCGTGGCGGATGATCGGCGCGCCAATCACTTCGACATCGAGATCAAGGTCCCTCGCCATGCGCCTGATGATCAGCAATTGCTGATAGTCCTTCTCGCCGAAGACCGCGACGTCCGGCCGCGTCTGCGTAAAAAGCTTAGCGACCACGGTGGCGACGCCGCCGAAAAAGTGCGGCCGCGAGCGTCCGCACAAAGGCGCTGCGAGCTCGCCGACCTCGACGCTTGTCTGAAAACCGTCGGGATACATCTGCTCGGTCGCGGGGATGAACGCCGCATGCGCGCCGGCCTCAGCGAGCCGCTGAAGGTCGGCGTGGAGCGTGCGCGGATACCGGTCGAGGTCCTCGCCCGGCGCGAACTGCTTCGGATTGACGAAGATGCTGGCGACGACGCGATCCGCGTTGGCGAGCGCGACCGAGACGAGGCTCAAGTGTCCTTCGTGCAGCGCCCCCATGGTCGGGACGAGGGCGATACTGGCCCCCGCAGACCGCAAGTCGGCGAGACGCGTCCGAATCGCCGCTTTTGTCTGGTCGACGGGAATCGCCGTTTCCGCGGTTTTTTGTTGCGTTGACATAGATTACAATTACGTATGGTTAATGATCGGCGCGGGTAATGCGAACGACGATATGCGCGCGGGAGGCCCCGGCGCTCGTGGTTTTTCAGGCCGCGCGGGTTTGCGCAAGGCCTTGAGGCCGCCGGCGCGCAGACGTGGCGGCGCCGGGATGGCGTTGCGGGCTTGGGAGAGGGCGCGGCTGCCGGTTAAATGCCGGGAGGGCCGCCAATGTGGCGCGCTTGGCGCGGAAGGGATACCTATGAAGAGCGGGGCTGATCTGGTCAGGCGCGCGCGGTCCGCCAGTCGCTTGCTTCCCTGCGGGCGGCGAGCCGGCGCGGGGTGAGTGAATTGCAGATGCTGTCGAAAACTTGTCGGGCGGTGATGAAATCGGTTGCGGCTGCGTCAGCGCTGGCGATCGCCGGTTGCGCGTCCGGAGGTCCCAAGGACGGCGAGTCGATCGGTTTTGGCCCCATGCCCGGCGGCGCGTCCGCCGGCGTCGTAAGCGACCTTGAAACCAAGGTGGCGTCGCTCGAAATCGAGAACCGAACCTTGCGCCAGCGGATCGCCGAACTGGTGGCGCGTATCGCGGATACGGCCGAAGCGGACGCGCCGCCTGAAGCCGGCCCCGCCGGAGCTGATCCGCGCGACCTGCCGAGCGCCGATGCCCCGCAGCCTCAGCCGACCCCCGCCGCGCCGGTGATTTCCGCGCCGGCCCCCGGGATTGACTTGCCGCGCGAGCAAGCGCCGGTGGAGGCTGCGCCGCGGCTTGTGCAGCCGACATTCGCGTCGGCGGAGACCGTCTTCGAGAATGAAGCCGGCGGCGACGCGCTTTCATTATCGAGCGTCCTGTGGGGCGTGCATCTTGACAGCTACAGCCGTGAGAGCTTCGCCAAGGAGGGTTGGCGACGTCTTCAGCGTTCGTATCCGGATGAACTGGGTCTCCTTGAGCCGCGCACGGAAACGGTCGAGATAGAAGGCCGCGGTGAGATATTTCGCCTGATCGGCGGCGGCTTCGCGTCCGAGGGCACCGCAAAAGAGCTATGCAAGGCGTTGACTGCTAAGAGCCAGTATTGCCGCGTGGTGACATTCACGGGCAAGCGGCTTTCCCTCGCCGCCGGGGATTAAGCCGTTTGCGTCCGAGGCGAGCCAGGCGAACGGCTCTCAATTTCGATTGCGCGGCTTGCGACGCGAAACCGGTGAACCGCTTTCGCCGCAACCGCTTTCGCTGCAACAGCTCTCACCGCAACTCGCTCTAAGCCGACCTCATTCGGGCGGCGGGGCGATGTCGAACCGCCGCTCTGCGAATGTCGTTCCGTCGAACTCCGCGCGTCCTTCGTAAACGAGGGTCAATGCGCCGGCGGGCAGGGCGTCGCGGCCTAAAGGCAGGCGGAGTCGCGTCGTCGGGGCGTCTATGGGTGCTGCGACATTGTCGAGACGCGCCAGCTCTATCGGGCCGTCGCCGCCCTTCGGGTCGAATGTCGCCGAGAGCGCGCCATAGGGCGAATAGGGACCCGTGCGGCGAATGTCGGTGACAAGCAGCAGGTCGCCCGCCTTGTCCCTGTCGAGCCGCGTCGCTTCGAAGGCGGCGCGCACTTCCTTTATCTGGCCTGCGCCGCGCACGAGCACAGGCAGCGAGATTGACAGGCTGATGTCCGCCCGAAGCCCGCCGCTCGTTCGCCGCAGCGGGCTGCGCGACGGCGCAGAGGAAAGGAGGAGGTGCGACCGCCGCTCTCCCTTGGGGACCTTGGCGTCGTCGCGCAGGCGAAGCCGCACGCGCCGGCGCGCGCCGGGCTCAAGGCGAATCGACGCCGGTTCCAGACTCAGCATGGGCGCCGCGCTGAGATGCTGACGCGCTTCCGCGTCAGCCTCGATATAGCCATCAATGCCGGCGGCAAGATCAATCCAGTCCGCGCGCGCGGTGACGATTCGGTCCGACGGATTAGACACCTCGATCGTCGCCTCCCGCGCATCCCGCGTTATGACGGCGCGCAGGGGCGAAACGATCAGTTGCGCATGGGCCGCGCCGCCGGCGCCTGACGCGATCGCGGACCCGAGGCAGGCCGCCCGCCACCATGAGACGGCGCGACGGCGCCGCGCCGGCGCGCGCAAGCTGAGAATCACGGCAGCCTCCGACAAACAAATTTGACGATAGCGACATGTCAGCGAAAGCGCGTTAACGGGCTGTTAAGCGGCCGACGTCCCAAAGTGGGATGGGCGGTATTGGCTTGAAAGCTCGAAGACCGCCAGATGCGCCCAAACGAAAGGTCGGCTCGCCCGTGACTCACGTCATCGTTCTCGGCAATGAAAAGGGCGGTTCCGGAAAGTCCACCGCCGCCATGCATGTTGTGGTCGCGCTCCTGAAGAGCGGCGCGTCCGTAGCTGCGATCGACCTCGACATGCGTCAGCGGAGCCTGTCTCGGTACCTTGAAAACCGCCGGGCGTTTGCGGAAATGACGGGTTCGGAGCTTGTATTTCCGGAAAACCCGCGCGTCGACCCGTCCAGCCTCGATAGCCGGGAGCAGGCGTGGCGCGAAGAGACCGAGCGCCTGCAGACCGCTTTTTCCAATCTCGCGCACTGCGACTTCGTGGTGATTGACTGCCCGGGCGCCGATACGCACCTGTCGCGGCTGGCGCACGCACATGCGGATACGATCGTCACGCCGCTGAACGACAGCTTTGTCGATTTCGACCTGCTCGCGCGCATCGATCCGGAGACCGGCGACGTTCTGGGCCCGAGCCTTTACAGCGAGATGGTCTGGCAGGCGCGCAAGCGCCGCGCGATGTCTGGCGTCAAGGGCGGCATCGACTGGATCGTCATGCGCAACAGGCTGTCCGCGACCCGCGCCAATAACAAGCGGCACATGGGCGAGAAGCTCGACGATCTGTCCGCGCGCATCGGGTTTCGCCTGGCCCGCGGCTTTGGCGACCGGGTGATCTATCGCGAGCTGTTTCCGAAAGGGCTGACGCTGCTTGATCTCGGCGGCAAGAATGCGCCGATACGCCTGTCGACCATGAGCCACGTCACGGCGCGGCTTGAAATCCGCTCGCTCATCGCGACGCTCAATCTGTCGAACCCCGCGGCCGAGCGCGATGGCGCCGGTCGGTCAGCGCCCGCATACCGGCCCGATGCGTCCGGCAAGTCCGGCGTCGCCGCCGCTTAACGTCGAACGCGCGGCAAAACAAATATCGCGCCGCTTTAGCGATTCGGAAGGAATGCTAAAGGCTCCAGCCTCAGCGATCGGCGCCGATGAGCCGCAGGAAACGCGCCTCAAGGTTCGGCTCGTCGCGAAACGCCCCGGTCATCTTTTGCGTCACGCACGAGACTTCCGTTTTGTGCACGCCTCGGGTCGCAATGCAGTAATGCTGCGCGTCGATCAGCACCGCGACGCCTTTCGGCTTCAGCGCCGTTTCGATGGCGTCGGCGATCTGCTCGGTCAGGATTTCCTGGCTTTGCAGGCGGCGGGCGTAAGCCTCGACGACCCGCGCGAGTTTCGATATCCCGACGACCCGGTCGGACGGCAGATACGCCACATGCGCCGTACCGATGATCGGCGCGATATGGTGTTCGCAATGGCTTTCCAGGCGAATGTTCCGCAGAAGGACGATATCGTCATATCCCTCGACCTCTTCGAAGGTGCGCGAGAGAAGCCCGACCGGGTCCTCCTTGTACCCCGCCAGATACTCCTCGAATGCGTCGACGAAGCGGCGCGGCGTGTCGAGAAGGCCTTCGCGCGCCGGGTCCTCGCCGTAATAGGCGAGGAGCGTGCGCACCGCCTCCTCGGCGGCCGCCCGGTCAGGCGTCGGCGCGAGGCTCGCGGCGGAGGCTATATCAACTGCTTGTCCGTCCATGGGATTACTCTCCGGCGGCGCCGGCCTCGATCGACCGGCATAGATTGACGAGTTCGATGGCGGCGAGGGCGGCTTCCGCGCCCTTATTGCCGGCCTTGGTTCCGGCGCGTTCGACGGCCTGTTCGATGGTGTCGGTCGTCAGGACGCCGAAAGTGGTCGGCACGCCGGTCGACGCCGCGACGTCGGCCGCGCCATTCGCCGCGGCGCCGGCGACATAGTCGAAATGCGGCGTCGCGCCGCGAATGACGCAGCCGAGAACGACGATGGCGTCATAGCGGCGCGATTCAGCGAGCTTGCGGGCGACGGTCGGCGTCTCGAACGCGCCGGGGGCGACCGCGACGTCGATGTCGCCGGGCGCGACGCCATGGCGGCGCAAGGCGTCGCGCGCGCCGTCGACGAGGCGTTCGACGATAAAGTCATTCCACCGCGTGGAGACGATCGCGACCTTAAGGCCTGCGCCCGTCATCATGCCTTCGAACTTTGGCACGTTATCCTCCCATCTAGGCGCCGGCGCCGGCGACGGCGCGTCCGGCGGCCGGCGCTTCGATCTCGCGGCGCCAGGCGGCGATCGCCTCGACCGAAATAATGTTGATGCCGTGGCGTTCGGCGAACGCCTCAAGGTCGGGCAGCCGCGCCATCTCGCCGTCGTCCTTCATCACCTCGCAGATCATCGCGGCGGGCGTGCGGTCGGCGAGAATGGCGAGGTCGACGCTCGCCTCCGTCTGGCCGTCGCGCTCCAGCACGCCGCCGGGCCGCGCGCGCAAAGGGAACATGTGGCCTGGCGTAACGATATCCTCCGGCTTTGCGTCCGGCGCAATCAGCGCTTCAATCGTCCGCGCCCGGTCCGCGGCTGAAATGCCGGTCGTCACGCCCGTCGCCGCTTCGACGGAGATCGTGAACGCCGTTCCGAACCCGGAGCGATTGCGGTGGGGCGGCACCATCATCGGCAGGCTGAAGCGGTCTATGAGGTCTCCCGCCATGGCGCAGCAAACCAGCCCGCGTCCGTGCATGGCGCAGAAATTAACCGCCGCCGCGTCCGCGAACTCGGCCGCGATGGCGAGGTCGCCCTCGTTCTCGCGATTCTCATCGTCGACGATGATAACGAACCGGCCGGCGCCGAAGTCGGCGATGGCGTCCTCCATGTGGGCGATGGGCATTTTCGCGCGCTGCTCCTCTTTTTATCCCGCTTCCAATTGCCGTCGCGGTCAGGCCGACAATGCCTGCGCGCCGGCGACGGCCGGCGCGGCGAGGCGTTCGACATATTTGGCGAGAATATCGACTTCGATATTGACCCTGTCGCCCGGCGCCTTCCGGGGCAGGATGAGTTTTTCCTGGCTGTAGGCGATGAGCGTCACGTCGAACCAGTCCTCGCCCACATTAACGACGGTAAGCGAGGCGCCGTCGATCGCCGCATAGCCCTTGGGGGCGATATAGCGCATCAGCGCGGGGTCGAGCGCGACCGACATCCACAATGCGTCCGCATCGGGACGAAACGCCTTGATGACGCCGGTTCCGTCCACATGGCCCTGCACGTAATGCCCGCCAAGGCGCGTCGTCGGCAGGGCGGCGCGTTCTAGATTGACGGGCGCGCCCGCCTGCAGCGCGCCGAGATTGGTCCGCGACAGGGTTTCCGGCGCAAGGCCGACGGTGAACGTATCTTCGGTTCGGCGCTCAACAGTGAGGCAGACGCCATTCACCGCAATGGAGTCACCTTCGCGCGCGTCCTCAAGAACGGTCTTCGCCGCGACTGTCAGCCGGAAGCCGCCGTCCTCGGGTCCGAGCCGTTCAACGCGGCCGATCTCTTCAACAAGTCCCGTAAACATCAGCCGTCCCTCCGGCGGCGGCCGCGCACCAGAAAATCAGCGGCCACCGCTTCGGGCGGGTCGAATTCGAAGCCGCCGGCATTGGCGACTCGCGCGACGCCGGCGCCGTCAAAGGCGGGTTTGCCGCCGCCGATCAGAAGCGGCGCATAGAAGAGGCGAACCTCGTCGATAAGGTCGCGGTCGAGGAATGCGCCGAGGACGGTTCCGCCGCCTTCAATCATCAGCGAACGAATTTCGCGCTTGTGAAGGTCCGCCATTAGCTCGTCGAGATCGACGCGGCCGTCGTCATCCGCGGCGCAAACCGCAACGTCGACGCCGGCCGCTTCGAACGCCGCCTGGCGATCGGCGGGACACCTTGCCGTGGTCGCCAGAAGCGCGCTGGCTTCGGACGGGGCGCGGGAGCGCTCAAACGCCTTTGCGCCGAGCGGCGAGGCGCCCGTGGAATCAAGGACGATGCGTAAGGGAGATCGTATTTCCCCGTCGATCCGCGCGGTGAGGGCGGGGTCGTCTGCGGCGATCGTCCCCGCGCCGACCAGGATCGCGTCGCTCTGCGCCCGGATTTTATGTCCCTCGCGGCGGGCCGCCGGGCCGGTGAGCCATTTGCTGGAGCCTGTCCGCGTGGCGATCCGTCCGTCGAGGCTCATCGCCGCCTTGGCGACGACGTAAGGCCGGGCGAACGTCGTGGCGTGGACCCAGGCGCGGTTCATTTCGCGGGCTTCGCTCTCGCGGACGCCGGCGCGCACCGCGACGCCGGCCGCTTCAAGTCGCTTTGCGCCGCCGGCGGCGAGGGGGTTCGGGTCGGCGACGGCGTAGACGACTTCGCGGACGCCGGCGGCGATGAGGGCCTCGGTGCACGGACCGGTGCGGCCGGTGTGGTCGCACGGCTCCAACGTCACATAGGCGACTGCGCCGCGGCCTGCCTCGCCGGCGTCAGCGATGGCGGCGACCTCGGCGTGGGCGAGGCCGGGGCCCTTATGCCAGCCGCGGCCGACGATCTCGCCGTCTTTAACAAGGACGCAGCCTACGAGCGGGTTCGGGGATGTGTCGCCTTCGGCGCGGCGCGCAAGCGCGATCGCCTCGCCCATGAAGGCGTCGTCCAACCGTCCGCCATCGCGGCCTCGGTCGCCAAGGGTCACAGCGCTGTCGTCGTCGTCCGCAGGCACGAAAAAACCCCGTCGCTCGTCGAGCTTCGGGGCTATCTGAACGATCGCCCTACGCGCGGACGCGCCCGACGATGATACGGGCGCACCACGCCCGCCATGCCGAGCGCGCCCAATCCGCCTGGGCGCTTCGCCGATCTTCTACCATCCGGACTGTAACCGTCGGCTCCGGAATCGCACCGGATCCTGCTTCCTGACGACTAGACGCGAAGCGCCTCGCCATCTCTCCGCTCGCGGGCTTGTCGGAAGGGCCAAGGCCGCTCCGCATCACCGCCGGTGGGGACTTTCACCCCGCCCCGAAGATCTATATCGCGGCCTTCGCGCCGCACATTGCAAAATAGAGCGGTATCGCGCCGCTTTCAAGCCGCGCAAGCGGGTCAGGACGCCTTGTCGCCCCACAGCTGCGCGAGCCGCCGATCGCGGCCGCAACCGGTGCGGTAGAGCGAGTACTTGATCTTGTTCTTCAGATAATAGTCCTGGTGGTAGTCCTCCGCGACGTAGAAGGCCGTGCGATCGATCACCGGCGTCACCACTTCCGCCTTGAGTTCGGCCGCAGCCCGCTCCTTTTCCTCCAGGGCCGTCAGGCGTTCGTCCGCCGTCTCGGCGAATATCGCCGTCCGATAAGAGGACCCGCGGTCGCAGAACTGACCTTCAGCGTCGAGCGGATCGATCGTCCGGAAGAAGAACGACACAAGCTCGCGATAGCTGACGACGCCCGGGTCATAGGTGATCTCGACCGCCTCGTAATGGCCGGTGCGGCCATAGGTGACCTGTTCATAGGTTGGGTTCTCAAGCGTTCCGCCGGTGTAGCCGGACACCGCCGCCACGACGCCGTCGAGCTTTTCGAAATCCGCCTCAACGCACCAGAAGCAGCCGCCGGCAAAGATCGCGGTGCGCGTTTCGTCTGATGAGGCCGCGTCGACGGATTTCTCCGCAGCGCCCTGCTGGGAGGCGTTCGCCCCATGCGCTTGGAGTCCAATAAATGCGGCCGCCGCCGCCAGCGCCGCCGCCGTCGCGAGCCCGCCAACCAGTTTCAGCATGGCTTTATCCTCATTTAGACCATTTGACATGCCGCCCCACCTAAGCCGCCTTACCGCCGCGCGCCAGCTTTCTCACCGGATCGTCATGGCGCGCGATCGCGGGCGGGATCGACTAGCGCCGCCAGGGTTCGGTTTCTCGAAGGAAGAACGCCGCGCCGTCGGCGTCCTGGGCGAGGACCGCCGGTTCGTCGCCATCGGCATCCCTATAGCGAACAGCCCCGCCGCCGCGTTGAACCGTCGCCTCTGCGGCGGTGAGATCGTCAACTGCGAAGTGTACGCCCCAGAACTCGAACGAGCCGCGAACAGACGCGTCTAGCTCCGCAAGCTCCGCGATCTGCGCGCCGTCGGCGCTGTGAACCCGAAAGCCGCCCGCGCGAGACGGGTCGGGCGCCATGCGCCAGCCAAAGAGCGTTTCGTAGAAGCGCGCCACCGCCGACGGTCTGGAGACGTAAAGTCCTCGCCACGCTGCGCGGCCTGCGCCCCGCAAGGACGCACCCCTGAGGCCGGTGCCCTCGTAGACGGTGAAGCCCGCCCCAAGCGGGTCGCGAATGAGCGCGATCCGCTCATTTTGAAGAAACGCCATTGGCTCAATTTCAACTTTGCCGCCTGCGCCGCGCGCCCGTGCGCAGGTCGCTGCGGCGTCGTCCACATGAATATAAGGCATCCAGAAACTCGGCAGACCGATCTTTCGGAATTTTGCGGGCATCTGGAATATTGCCCCCGCCGCGCCGTCGGGGGTCGATGCGACGTGGTAGGATGATCCGTCCTGTTGGCGCTCCCGGCGATACCGCCAGCCCAAAAGCCGCGCATAGAAACGCCGCGCCTTCGCCGGGCGGTAGGCGGAGAGATCGCACCAGACGAAATCGCCATGCGCCATATTGCCGATAGCTCTTATTCTTCTATCTACGACTTGATAAACGCATAGGCGCTCTCACGCGCCTGCGCCGCCGTGACTCCGAAATAGGCTTTAAATTCGCGACTGAACTGCGACGAGCTTTCATATCCTACAGCGGCGGCCGCAGCTTTGGCCTGCATGTTGTCATGAACGATCAGGCTGCGCGCCCGAGTCAGGCGCAGCGACTTGATGTATTGCAAGGGCGATGAGCCGGTCGCGGTGCGAAACGCCCGATAAAAGCCCGCCTCGCTCATCCCCGCCTCGCGGGCCATGTCGGCCACGGAGCGTTTTGTCGCCACGTCGGCCTGCACGCCGCGCAAGATGCGCGCGATGGTCGCGCATCGGCCGTCCGGCCGCGTCATGGAGCGCAAGACGTGGCTGTGATCTCCCTGAAGCGCGCGAAACAAGACCTCCCGCACCATTGCCGGACCAAGCGCCGCCGTCTCGTCGGGGTCGCGCAGGCATGTCAGGAGTCGCCACGCAGAATCGCGCATTGCGTCGCTGAGGCGAACGGGCTCGATACCCAATGCGCCCGATACGGATGACTCCTCGCTTGCGCGCTCACGCGCCGGCGTCATGGCGGACAACTCGAACAGCATCGGCAGGTCGACATCAATGAAGAGGCCGACAAGCGGCTCTTCCCTGGAGGCGCGCGTTTCGCATTCAAGCGCCAGCGGCAGGCCGAGAACGAGATAGTGGTCCCGGTCATAGGCAAAGACCTTGTCGTCGACGAAGATGGTCTTGCCGCCCTGGAGAATAATCACCAAGCCGGAATCGTAGAGGAGCGGCGCCCTTGGTACGGGCTCGTCCGCCCAAAAAAATTTCACGCCCGGCAGCGGGGTTTCAAAATAGCCGGGCCGGTCGAACCCCAACCGCCCGGCAATCTGCGCCGCGGGCCGGGCCGGGGTTTTGGCGGGGCTGCTATCCATAAGGACACGATTGTGCGCAGTCATAATGACTAAATGACGTCAAACCCGGCGATTTGTCGACGGTTTCACTCAGACTTGATGGAATTAGGCAATCAAACGACGGAATTCGGCATTTGCGTTTTCGCAATTTTCAATATGGTGTCGCCGGTCTCAAACCGGAGGTTGTAATGGACGACATCGATATCAGCGCCATCCCCGAAGACAAGCTGCAGGCGATAAAGTCGCTGGCGGCCTTCGCCGTCACGACCCCGTTCCGCACGCCAATCCACAAAACGCCCGCCGATCATGGCGTCGATGCATGGGAAGATCTTTATTTTCCGTCCGCTGACGGCGTCCCGCTTGAGGCGTGGTATGTCCCGGCGGTCGGCGGGGAGACCGACAACCTCATTATTATGAACCACCCGTTCCCCATGAGCCGGTCCGGCTTCACCGGCCATTGGGGCGCGCCGTGGGACTCCGTCGACGATATCGAGATCGATTTCGTCGCCCACGTCGCGCATCTGGTGAAGGCGGGCTACAACGTGCTTACCTATGATCTGCGCAATCACGGGAACAGCGGCGCCGCCAATGGCGGCATCTGCGGCGTCGGCCGGTACGAATGGCGCGACTGCATCGGCGCGAAGAACTACGTCGATGCGCATCCGCGCTTCAGCAAGATGAAAAAGGCGCTCTACAGCCAGTGCACTGGCGGCAACGCCCAGTTCGAAGCGATTTATCGGGAGCCGGAGCTATTCGAGGATATCGTCTGCATGCTCTGCCCCATGACGGTGTCGATGGAGGCGATCCGAACAACCTTCGCCAAGATGCAGGGCATTGAGGATTATCTCGACGCCATCGCCTTTGAGGAGCGCAAGCTTGGCGGCTTCACCTACAAGGAAATGGACCCCAAGCCCTTCGCCCCGGCGGTGACGATGCCGGTGTTTCAGTTTCAGGTGAAGGAAGATGTCTGGACGGACAACCCCCGCGACGGGCAGGAGATCTTCGACCGGATCAGCTCAAACGAGAAAGAGATGTTCTGGATCGAGGGGACGACGCGCCGCTTCGACGGATACAACTATTTCGGAAAGAACCCGGAAAAAATGCTCGCCTTTTTCGACCGGCACATGAAGAAATAGGGCGAGGGGAGCGGCTACCGGTCGCCAGCTTCCAGGTATGTCGCGAAGAACTCCGCGGCGCGCTTGAAAGTCATGCGTCCGGCCCTCGCGTTCGCCGCCGGATCGCCGCCGAGATACATCACCGTTCCGGTTACCGGGTGCGTCACCTCGGGCGTTCGACTTGTAACAGGCGCGCCGAATGTCGCTCCGTGGCCCGCCGCCGCATAGATGTGATTTTCAACCGGGTGCGGGAAGTCGTTCGCCTTCAGGCGGTTAGCGATCCTTTCCGCTGCAATGCTTGATGGCCACATCAGATCCGCGGCGCCGGATTGCAGCATCACAGGCGCTTTGATGTTCTCTACACGAATGGTTGCGGGATTGTCGTCGCCGCTCGCCATCATTCCCGGGAGGTAGAAGTCTCGAAAACCCACCTTATCGGCAAGAAACTCAAAGCCCCATCTGCCCTCGTCAAACGGGTACGGACTGAAATCAAGCGGCGCGTCATTCAGCGTCCAGGCCGGCTCTCTCACCGCGGAAGCGGTGCAGCACCCGCCCCAAACGACGTTCGAAGGAACGCCCGCCGACACGGCGCCGACAAGGTCCGGAAAGATCGAGGCAATCAACAAGACGCCTTCGCCGCCGCGGGAATCCCCAAGCAACCCAACCCGGTCGACGCCCGTCTCGGCCTGTAGCCACTTGATAGCGGTCTCAAAATACTCCAGCGGAATGTTCGTCAATTCATCAGGTCGCCCTTCGTAGCCGAAGTGGGCCAGCGCCAGGACGGCGAAGCCTTTTGACGCGAGGGCCCCCGCCGCGCGAAAGTTGACGCCGCCGCCGGACCCGGTGACGACAAGAACCGCCGCGTGCGGACCTTCGTCCCCGGGCTCGAAATAGAGGCCGCGCAAATCCGCCTCACTGACTTTCCTGATGGTGACGGCCGGGTCGACCGAACGCAGCGTTGCGATCGATGCCGACTCTGTCCCGCCATCGGCGGCGCGCAAGGTGATTGCCGCCGGCGCCGCTGGATCAAGCCGTGGCGCGCGGGGCGCAGTCGGCGGGAGGTCCCCGGCCGAAAGACCGTCGACCCTGTCCACGCGAACCGGAAGAAGCGACCAGAACGGACCATGGGGATCAACGCCCCGGTAGGTGCCGGCGATGGAAGCGGCGCGCGAAAGGTCGACGGTCCCTGAACTGTCGGCGAAGAAGACGCCTTTCGACGACCAGTCGACGCCATTTTCATCCGTAAGCGTTGCGGTGAGGACAACTTCAGCGCCGGGTTCGGCGCCCGTGACCAAAACCTCAACGTCCTCCGTCCACAGGCGGTCTTTCGGCGAGATTTCTATTTCCAGGGCGTAGGCGTCGACGGCGAACAATGCAGAACAGGCTGCCGCGGCAAATCGGAGACAAATCACAAAGGCTTCCCATTCACTTGGTTCGCGGCCGGCTACGCGTGACAGAAACGCGAACTCTTTTTTTCGCTATTGCGATACGATACGGCGTCGCCGCGATGACGCAAATCGTTGAATTGCCGGACCACCGCGCGCCTTTTCGCTACGACCGCGATGGCCCGGAACGGTCGCTAACCTCAAGCGATGCCAGTTCGCTCTCCAAAAAGTCGAACACCACACGGACTCGGCGATTTTTCATGACTTCGCGGTGCGCAACCAAATGCATGGGACTGATAATGGGGGACACGTCGGGCCACACCCGTTCCATGTCGGCGTCGGCGTCGCCGATGAGTTCAAGCGCCGTGACAATGCCCAGGCCCTGCTTGGCCATCGCCCACTGAACAAAGTGTTTTTCAGCCCGGATTGGAAAGTTGCCCTCGGTGAGGCTGAAGCCTAGCCCATTCAAGTATTGCAGATATCCGCCACAGTCATCGAAGCCAATGAAACGGTGCTCAGATTCGGTCAAATGTCCGTTGCGCTCGAGATAATCTGACGATGCGTAGAACCTGCTCGCCAGCTCGCAGACCTCTAGAGACGTCAGGTCAGGCTGGTCTGCGTGATGGGCTCGAAAGGCGATATCGGCTTCGCGCCGTTTCAGGTCGCTGGATTGATTCGAGGCGACCATAACAATCTTTACGCCAGGCTCAATCGCCTGCAATCGTTGAATGATGGGCGGCATGACGTACGCTGCAAAAAGTTCGCCTACGGACAGGCAGACTGCGCCTTCGACAGCTTGCGACTGTCCGGATGCGGCAAGCGAGAACTGCATCGCCGCCTCGCCCACACTCCGAGCATAGGTGACGAGGCCCTCGCCGCTCGGCGTCAGCGAGAGCCGGGATCCCATTCGCTCGAACAGAGTGACGCCGATCTCCTGTTCGAGTGCTGAAACCTGACGCCCCAAGGTCGGCTGCGAAATCTTGAGAGCACGCGCGCCCGCGGAGAGAGAGCCTTCCTCCGCTGTTACAAGGAAGGCGCGGAGGTGGTTCCAGTTGAGGCTTATCGCACGCTGACCCATTCATAAATGAATAGGCAGTCCGCAAAAATAGTCAATTGTCATGCGTTTTTGAAAATGCTGACGTGCCGATCCGTCCACCAGCGGAAAGATGAAGATGAGGCGCGTTAATGGCGAGCAAGGTCCTGCAGAGTGCGCCCATCCCGATACGGATCAAACTTTCGTTGTTGTGGGCGTCTCTGATGTCCCTCTACATCTACAACGATTACCTCGTGCTCTATATGCCGGGCATGATCGAGATGATGTCGGCTGGATCATTGGGTCCTCTTGGAGAGGTAACTGACTTGAAAATGGCGCTGGTGGCGATTGTCATGGCGATACCCGCCAGCATGGTGTTCCTATCTTCGATCCTGCCCGCCGGGCTCAGCCGAGCGTCAAACCTAATTTTGGGCCCCATTTATCTCGTTATAGCGTGCCTAACCCTGATCGGGTCGCCGGCGTTCTACAAGCTGATCGTCGGCTTCCAGATTATCGCCCTTGCGCTCATTTTTTGGCTTGGCCTTCGCTGGCCGAAATACACCGCCGAAACCTAGGCTAAGGTCGTATTGAACGCTGTTCTTTGCCGCCAAAAAAACCACCCGGGGAATGTCGCGTTTCGGCGACGACCAGCCGTTCCGGAAAGCTTCGCGTTGAAGCATCGCGCAATAGCGGACTTATGTAGCAAGCGCACCAAGAAACGCGGCGTGACCTATGCGCAGCTCGTGGATAAGCTCGCCGATATTGGGGTGAGCGAAACAGAACCGAACATTCGGAACGAGCTTGCCCGGGGTAAGTTTACAGCGGTGTTTTTGGTTCAATGTCTAATGGCGATAGAGACCGAGAGTCTCCGAACAAAGGACTAGCGACAGCAGTCATCGTGCTGGTCTTTGTTGGCTGGGTAATAAGCCTCTTATACGAGGACCAACAGAGTGATGATCACGCCCAGGCAAGCGGCACTGATTATGAAAAGGCCGTTTCTCTTTGCACGCGCCTTGGCAATGGAACTGCTGATACCGCGTGCATCGTCGAGCGTCTTGATGCCCAACAAGAGCAAAAACGAAATCAATACGACCTGAACGCCCAGCAAGATATGGCGAGGTGGGCCCTGTTGATGTTGTTTGTCACTGGTGTTGGCGTCGTATATGTCGCGCAAACTCTCAACGTCACTAATGCTACGCTTGACGAGGCTCAAAAAGCTACGTCCGCGGCAGTTGATGCTGCGCAGACGGCTCGACGACAGCTCGAAAATGAACGAGCCTGGCTGCTGAATCCCAAATTCATTGAACCCCGTCCACTTGCCAATGCGCTTATCTTTGGAGAACGAAGCGACGGATTCTGTTTGGCATGCAGTTGTGTGAATTTCGGCCGCTCGCCCGCCATTGATATTACATATCGCGCTCAACAAATTTTGCTGCCCGCTGACGAAATTCAGGGGCCTTTCTGTCTTGTCTACGATGAGGGGTTCTTCCCTGTCCTCGCCGCGCCACCAAACACCAAGGCTTTTGAAGCGAAATTGTACCTCACCGACGCCCAGGTACAGCGGCTTAATGCGCGAGAAATTCGAGCTTTCATCGGGTTTCAATGCCGGTACAACGACATTTATTCGGAAAGCGTGCGCGAGACCGCGAACCTGCTCGAAGTGACCATCGATGGCACTCAAATTGATCGAAGTGGGGCGGTCCAACCCAACTGGGTGGTCGAAGATATGACTCACGCAAGCGTGCAAACTTAGCGCTAAGCAAAAAATAAAATAACGTCTCACCGCTGTTCTCCAGCGGGATAAAGCAGGAACGTTTGGTGCGCTTGCTACATAAGTTCGCGCAATAGAGCGGTGGCGGATGGGGTGGGATTCGAACCCACGAGACGGTCGCCCGCCTGCCGGTTTTCAAGACCGGTGCCTTCAACCACTCGGCCACCCATCCGGGCCCCGCGGTCCACAAGGGGACATCGCGGAGGCGGCTATTTGGCCGCGATCGCGCGCTAAAGCAACTTCGTGTTTATCGAGGTCGCAGCGTTGCTTCATACCCGGCTGCGTTGACGTCCAACGGTTCGGCTTGAAAGGTCGACCTTGTTTTGAAGGCCTTTGGGGAGACGTCATGAGTCAAGGTCAGCGCAACGGCGTATTAGACTTTGGTCCAGCGCGTTTGCGCGCGCTCCACCGCTCAGCGCTCCCAGCGACTCCGCACTTAGTCTGGAAACGTTTTAGAGAAAGCCCCGATTGGCGCGCCGCCGCAGGTCCGTTAGGAAAGACGCCGTCGATCCGTTAGGAATTTGGTAATATTGACGGCCATTGATCGATCGCAGAGCGCGGCGGGAGAGACGCTGATGAACAACCTGGTGGATGGTCTCGTCGCATGGTCGAAACGCGCAGCGTGGGCCGGCGCTGGCCTGATGCTGGCGGCGTGCGCGACGGATGGCGGCGGCAGCGGCGGCTCAGGGACGCACGCCGGCGCCTCGCCTCATTACAAGGTTGGCGCGCCCTATCGGATCAGTGGGCGCACCTATCGGCCGCGGGTCGATCGCGGCTATAACGAAGTTGGCCTCGCGTCCTGGTATGGCGCGGCGTTTCAGGGCAAGCCGACCGCCAATGGCGAGCGGTTTGACAGGAACCTCCTCACCGCCGCGCACAAGACGCTGCCGATGCCGACGCTGGTGGAAGTCCAGAATCTTGAAAACGATCGCCGCATTGTCGTGCGGGTGAATGATCGCGGGCCCTTCGTCGATGACCGCATCATCGACCTGTCCGAGGCGGCCGCGCGCCGGCTCGGCTTCCGCGAAAAGGGGCTGGCGCGGGTGCGAGTGTCATATGTGCGCGAAGCCGCGCTGCCGCCGCCGGGCCGCAACGAACTCGCGCGGGCGCAGACGCCGCCGCAGCCGCCGCGTCCGGCGGACGCGCCGTCGCCGTCGCCTGTCGAAGCGGCCGCCGTCGCCAGGGCCGCCCAAAACGACGCGCCCGCAGCGGCGCCGCTTGAGACCTGGATCGATGTCGGCGCCTACGGGAGTTTCGCCGATGTCGATCGGGCCCATGGCGCGCTTCTGAAGGTCCTCGGGGACGCCGCGGATCTCGCGATCCTGCCGAGCGGCGATGAGGCGTTCGTCCTGAGGCTCGGGCCTTTTCCGGACCGACAGTCCGCCAGCGCGGCGCTGTCGATGGTTCGAGGCGCAGGCCACCGCGACGCGGCGATTGTCGACGCTCCGGCGAAGCCGCGCGCCTGATACGGGCTTGCGATCGTCGCCGACCACTGCTGTTTAGGGCGGCGGCGCTCGGCCTGCGCCTGCAAGCGCCGCTCCTGGCGGACGCAATTCTTTTCATGGCTTCGCGACCACCCTTGCTACGATAGTGCCTGTATGAAGATATCGGTCCTTCATCATTTCCGTATCGCGGCCGCCGCCTGCGCGGTGGTTGCGTTGGCTGACCCGGCGCGCGCGGCCGGTTCACCGCCGATCGAGACGGACGCGCCGTTTGCGGTGATCATGGATTTCGAGACCGGCGAGGTGCTCTTCGGCAAGGACGCGGACACGCCCACCGCCCCGGCGTCGATGAGCAAGCTCATGACTGTGGCCATCGTCTTTGAGAAACTGGAGGCGGGCGAGCTGTCGCTCGACGACGCGTTCAAGGTGTCCCGGAAGGCCTGGAAGACGGGCGGATCAAAGATGTGGGTGCGGGTCGATACGAAGATCAAGCTAGGCGATCTCTTGCGCGGCGCCATTATCCAGTCGGGCAATGACGCGTGTATCGTCATTGCGGAGAATATCGCGGGCTCGGAGGAAGCGTTCGCGGAGCTGATGAACGACAAGGCGCGGGAGTGGGGGCTAAACGAGTCGACATTCGCGAATGCGACCGGCTTGCCCGACCCGGGCCAAAAGATGAGCACGCGCGACCTCGCTGCGCTCGCCCGCAAGATCATTCTCGACTTTGCGCCCTACTATGGGATTTTCTCCGAACCGTCATTTACGTGGGAGAAGATTCGCCAGCCGAACCGCAACCCGCTGCTGGACGGGTTTGAAGGCGCCGATGGCCTGAAGACAGGGCATACGGACGAATCAGGGTTTGGCGTCGTCGGCTCGGCGGAACGGAATGGCGACCGCAGGATACTTGTGGTCAACGGCCTTGAGGACCAGCGCGCGCGCAGCCGCGAGAGCCTGCGTCTGATGCGCGTCGCCTTCAACGACTTCACGCGGCGCACGCTTTACAAGGCGGGGGACGTCGTCGGCTCGGCGGACGTCTTCGCCGGCGAAGCGGCGAATGTCGCGCTGTCGGTCGGGGAAGATGTGTCTCTCATTCTGCACCGCACGATGCTTGATGAAATCGAGGCGCGCGTGATTTATGACGGACCGCTCGCCGCGCCGGTGCGCGAGGGGCGGCAGGTCGGGTATCTGCGCGTCCGTATCGACGACGAGACCCGTGACTATCCCGTTTTCGCGGCCGAAGCGACGGACGAACTTGGCGTGTTCGGCAAGATCGCCCTCGGCGCGCGCAAGCTGCTGTTGAAGCCGGAGACGCCGGCGGCCGCCGGCGCGCCGGAGTGAGCCGCCGACGTGGACCGGATGCGCGCCCCGTTCATCGTTTTCGAAGGCGCCGATGGCGTCGGCAAGTCGACCCAGGCTGCGCGGCTTGCGACGCGCCTTGAGACGATGGGCGCGCCGACGCTTCTGACGCGGGAGCCTGGCGGCGCGCCTGGCGCCGAGCGTCTTCGCGCGCTTCTGGTCGCCGGCGAGGCCGACGCATGGTCGCCTGTCGCCGAAGCCCTTATGATGTATGCGGCGCGCGCGGAGCATTTGCGCGCGACGATCAATCCGGCGCGTGAAAGCGGGAAGATAGTCATTTGCGACCGGTTTTCCGATTCGACGCGCGCCTATCAGGGCGCGGCTGGCGCTGTTTCGTCGGACTTTATCGACGCGCTGGACTGCGAAGTCGTCAGCGCGGATGGTCCGACCCTGACGATTGTTCTCGACCTTGACGAAGCGGCTGCGGCGGCGCGCGTCAGCGGACGTGGGACCGGACCGGGCGCAGGCGAGACACGGTTCGAGAGCAAGGGGCTTGAGTTTCAGCGCGCCGTGCGCGCCGCTTTCCGCAAGATAGCCGCGGACGCGCCCGCCACCCATATGCTGGTCGACGCAAGCGCGAGCGCCTACGTCATCGAAGAAGAGATTGCGGCGCGCGTCGATCCGCTGATCGCCGCCTGGCGGGAAAGCGATGGCTAGAGGTCCGAAGAGCATCGATGAGACGCGCGGCCCTCCGCCGCCGGCCTTCCCGGCGCCGGAGACGCGCGCGCGTCTCGCAGGCCATCGGGACGCGCTTCGGACGGTTCGTGAGCGGATAGAGCAGGGGTCGTTTTCCAATGGCTGGCTGATCGCGGGGCCTGACGGGGTCGGCAAGGCGACGTTCGCGTTCCAGGCGGCGCGCATCCTCCTCGGGGCGGACGGCGAGGACGCCGATGCGCGGCGGGCGGCGTCGCTGATCGCCGCAGGCGCGCACCCCGATCTCTTTGTCGCCCGGCGCGCCTGGAACGAGAAAACCCAGAAGTTCGCGACTGAAATATCAGTTGATACGGTGCGAGCGCTCGGCAGTTTCCTGTCGCGCACGCCGGCCATGGGCGGCTGGCGCGCGGCGATCGTCGACAGCGCCGATGAGCTGAACCGCAACGCTGCGAACGCGCTTCTGAAGTCGCTTGAGGAGCCGCCCGCCCGCGCCGTCCTGATGCTGACGACCGCGCAACCGGGCCGCCTTCTGCCGACAATCCGATCGCGCTGCCGCGTCATGACTCTGCGGCCCTTGTCGGACTCTCATGTCGCGGAGTTTCTGGCGGGGGAGGAAGATGTCGACGCCGCCGATATCGACCGCCTCGTCTCCGGCGCGCGCGGCCGGCCGGGCCGGGCGCTCCGGCTATCCACAAATGACGGGGCGCTCGCCCTGTCTGCGGTGGAGGCGTTCGCGCGCGCAAGCGAGACGGCGCGCCGGCCGGACGCCATCCAACGCATTGCGTCGAAAGGGGCCGAGGCCGCCTATGAGCTTTTCGTCGCGCTCCTGACCGAGCGGCTCGCCGAATGCGTGCGGTACGCGGCGGGCGCCGACTTGCCGCGCGACGACGTCGATGCGCTTATTGACGCCCATGACGCGACGCGCGAACAGTTTTCCCGCGGCGCGGGGCTCAATCTCGATCGTGCCGAAGTGGCCGGCGCCGTGTGGCGCCGGCTTGCGCGGGCGGATATCGCCCGGCTGGCCGCCCGATAGCGCGGAAGGTCGCGACGCCTCATGCTGATCGACAGCCACGTCAATCTGCACTCGGAGAAGTTTGCCGAAGACCTCGACGAGGTTGTCGCCCGCGCGCGCGATGCGGGCGTCGCGGGGATGCTAACGATTTCCGACAAGATCGCCTCGACGGACGAGATCAGGCGTATCTCCGCAGCGCTGCCGTTCGCCTGGCGGTCCGTCGGCGCGCATCCCCACTACGCCGTGGAGCATCCGGACCTTACGACGGACTTCCTTGTCGATCTTTGCGCTGAGCCGGACGTCGTGGGCGTCGGGGAATGCGGGCTCGACTTCCACTACAATTATTCGCCCCGGGAGGATCAGGAGATCGTCTTCCGCAAGCACATCGAGGCTGCGCAGGAGACGGGCCTTCCGCTCATTATCCACACCCGTGAGGCGGACGCGGAGATGATGGCGGCGCTGTCGGCGGCCCATGCCCGCAAGGCGTTCGTCCCGCTCATGCACTGCTACACCAGCGGCATGGACCTCGCGAAGCTCGCCCTCGACATGGGCGGGTACGTCTCATTCTCCGGCATCATCACCTTCAAGAACGCCGACGACGTGCGCGCCATCGCCGAGGCGGTTCCGCTCGACCGCGTCATCATTGAGACTGATTGCCCATATCTTGCGCCTGTCCCGCATCGCGGCCGTCGCTGCGAGCCGGCGCATCTGGTCCATGTGGTGGAGAAGCTCGCCGAGATAAAAGGCGTCAGTACGGAGGAAATCGCCGCGGCGACGACCGATAACTTTTTTCGTCTTTTCGCGAAGGCCGACCGCGCCGCATTGGACGGCGCATGACGCAGCTCCTGCGCGCGACAATCCTCGGCTGCGGCTCCTCCGGCGGCGTGCCGCGCATTGGCGGTCCGGGCGGGCGAGGCGAGTGGGGCGCCTGCGACCCCGCGGAGCCGAAGAACCGCCGCACCAGATGCTCTTTACTCGTTGAATTGTCCGACGCGGACGGCGCGTTTCCGCGCGATGGCGTGACGAGCGTCCTCATCGACACGTCGCCCGACATGCGCGCGCAGCTTCTCGCGGCCGAGGTCGAGCGTCTCGACGCGGTCCTCATTACCCACGACCACGCCGACCAGACGAATGGCCTCGACGACCTCCGTGCTCTCGCTATCCAACAGCGCGCACGCGTGCCCGTCCATTTCAGCCGCGAGACCGCGGGCGATTTGCTCGTCCGCTTCGGCTATTGCTTCGAGCAGCCCCAAGGGAGCTGGTATCCGCCGATCCTGGAGGAGGTTGCGTTGCCTGAGGCTGGCGACGCGTTCGAGATCGCGGGGCCCTCAGGCGCGATTCGGTTCGTTCCGTTCCTGCAGGAGCATGGGAGCGTGCGCTCCCACGGGTTTCGCATCGAAGATCTTGCTTATTCAGCGGACGTCGTTGATTTGCCTGAGGAAAGCTGGGCGATCCTCGACGGCGTCAAGGTCTGGATCGTCGACTGCCTGCAGATGAAGCCGCACGGCTCCCACGCGCACTATGAAAAGACGATGCAATGGATCGACCGCGTGAAGCCCGACCGCGCGGTCCTCACCAATCTCCACGTGACGATGGACTATAAGACGCTTCTCGACATGGTCCCCGACGGCGTCGCGCCGGCGTTTGACGGGATGCGAGTGGAATTCGACTTTTAAAAGCGGTCGTCATAGCCGCCGGCTCGATGTGGTCAGCTAGGGGTGTTGGGCGCCAATTCCAATTCAATCGGAGGCTTCCCACGCCTCAATGCAAATCAAGTCGTCCTGTCGACGCGGCGCTCTCGGGCGAGATGCGCCATCGCTCATCCAGAGGCATTCCTCGACCGGATATTGGCGCCATTCTAGGCTAGTGGTTGTAACGGTCCAGGAACTGTAGAAATTCATCCTCGTACTGCGGCCATGCCGCGTCATCCTCTAAAATCAAATGGCTCGCGCCCTCGATTGGAATCAACTCGGCATTGCTCAGTTCGCTAGCTATGATGCGCGCTTCATTGATCGAAGAATTTAGGCTATCATCGACGACATGGAACAGCATGGTCGGAGTGTCGATTGATTTTAGTTGATCCATCAAATCGACTCTTGACATGGCGTTCAGGTTACGGACCAAATTTGTCGAAGTTGTTGTTCGTCGCAATAGCCTATTGAACGAATTAGCTTCTTCACGGCTTGCGTTTGGCGCAAAGGAGGTCGTGAACATCTGCTGCGCAATCAGCGACTCGTCGTCCCAACTCGTCTCAATAATGTCGAGGAAGGCTTCCTCCCGCTTTTGTTCCTGAGGCGTAAGGCGAATGCGCCAACCGCGCGCATAGGCGGCGGTCAAAGCCAAACAGCTCACCCGCTCGGGATGTCGCAATGCGTAAGCCATGGATATCGCGCATCCTTGTGAGAATCCGAGCAGCGCGAAGCGGTCAAGCCCGGCGGCGTCGACGACCGCCTCCAGATCAGCCAGATAGTCTTCGAACGTTACGCTATCGACGTCCCAGTCAGACAGGCCCATGCCGCGCAGATCATAGCGCACGAGCTGGTTCTTTTCAGACAAGACATCAAACAGATGGCGCCAGGCGAATGACTGAGCGTCGAGTTCAATGTGGGTCATAATATTGCCGGCCTTCACAACGGGGACGCCGTTACCCATCAGGGCGTATGCGATGCGTACGCCGTCAGCCGACCTGCAGTACTTTATGCGTTGCGACTTGAAATCTGTCGTATTGTTCGTATCCGAATAGGCTCCTTCCTCGCGAGATTTCGATTGCACAACGTCAGTAATTTTTCGAATTGCCGGATGGTTACGCCGCCCGTCCCATTGTCTGAAGTCTATGGTCTGAAATTGTCGAAATCCGAGTGGCGGATCGGTCGCGTCGAACTGTAAAGGGACGAGCGTCCCTTTTTTCTGGCCAAAACTTGCTTCATCTTTCACCCAGTTTGAATTCACCGATTCCTCGGTCCAAATGACGATGATGGCCGTCGCCGCCGTCAATTCGCGCTGAATATCATCGGAAAAATTTGCCCCCGGATCGATCCGTTGGTCCCACCAGACAGAAAACCCAGCGTTCTGCAGGGCGGATGCCAACGATTTTGCTTTGTCTCGGTCTCCGCTGGCGTAGGAGATAAATATATCAGACATAGTCGATTATCTCCCCGAATTGGGCGATCGGCGGTTTAGCCTCGCCGCACTGGTCCGACCGGGAACGGTTAGGCCGACATTAGACCGTATCGCCGGGCGAGAAGCTCGTCGAGGAGGGAGACCCTGCGGGGAGCGCGGCGTGGCGCTCGCCTGAGGGTTTCGCGTAAACGATCTTGCCCATCTGGCGGATGCCATTGATCGGCAGGACGAAAGCCGGTCGATTTCCACGGGTTCGAGGTCTGGATCGTCGACTGCCCGCACATGAAGCCGCACGCCTCCCACGCGCGCTATGAGACGACGCTCGAATGGACAGGCCGCGTGAAGCCCGACCGCGCGATCCTCACCAACATGCATGTGACGCTGGATTACCGCGCGTTCCTCGACATGGCCCGCCATGGCGTGGATCCAAGGGAGGTAATATTTTACCACACTCAAACCCGCCTGTTTTCGCTGATAAAATTCGAAACCTGTTGACGAAGCCGTGACCTCGGCCTATCCCGCGCGCTTCGAATTCGCGGGGCCGCGACCCGAAGATAGGGGTCGCTACCCAGAGTTAGGGGCGGCGTCCCCAAAAAGCGGAATGAAAACAATGAAAACCTACTCGGCCAAACCGGGCGAGGTGGAGCGCAAATGGATCCTGATCGACGGCGACGGCCTCGTCGTCGGCCGGCTCGCCTCGCTTATCGCCATGCGCCTGCGCGGCAAGCACAAGCCCGCCTTCACGCCGCATGTCGACACCGGCGATCATGTCGTCGTCGTCAATGCGGACAAGGTCGTCTTCACCGGCAAGAAGATGACTGACAAGAAGTTTTACTGGCACACCGGCTATCCCGGCGGGATCAAGGAACGCACGATGGAGAAGATCCTCGGCGGCAAGCATCCTGAGCGCGTCGTGATGAAGGCGGTGGAGCGGATGATGCCGAAGGATTCGCCGCTCGCCCGTTCGCAGATGACCAAGCTGAAGGTTTATGCGGGCCCCGATCATCCGCATGAGGCGCAAAGCCCTGAGCCGCTCGACGTTGCGGCCATGAATCCCAAGAACAAGCGGGAAGCCTGACCGATATGAGCACCACAAGCCTTGAAGACCTGAAATCAGCCGCCGAAGAGGCGGGCGTCGTCGAAGCGACGGAGGAGCTGCCCCCGCCGGAACCGAAGATTGACGAGCTTGGCCGCGCCTACGCCAGCGGCAAGCGCAAGACCGCCGTCGCGCGCGTCTGGATCAAGCCGGGCTCCGGGAAGATCACCGTAAACAAAAAGGACCATGCTGAGTATTTCGGCCGTCCGGTGCTTCAGATGATCATCAAGCAGCCCCTGGTCGCGGCGGAGCGCAATGGCCAGTACGACGTTATTTGCACGGTGTCGGGCTCCGGCCCGTCGGGTCAGGCCGGCGCAGTGCGCCACGGCATCGCCCGCGCGCTGACCTTTTACGAACCGGAGCTGCGGGCCGTCCTCAAGAAGGGCGGATTTCTCACCCGCGACGCGCGTGTCGTCGAACGCAAGAAGTACGGCCGCCGCAAGGCCCGCCGCAGCTTCCAGTTCTCGAAGCGCTAGGCCGCGGCGAAAGCCCTTTTCCAAAACGCGGGAGCCTACGCTCCCGCGTTTTTTACGTCGGGCGCGCTGTCCTCAGCATGCCGATCAGGATGAGCGCCTGCGCGGCGACATAGGTGATCCAGACCGCGCCCGGCGGGATTGGAATCTCCGGGCGATAGAGGCCGACGGCGATCATCGCGTCGGAGACGACGAAAGAGACGGCGCCGATAGCGGCAAGCCAAAACCCGCGCGTCGAAAGCGCCAGCGCCGCCATGGCGAACAGCACCAGCATGTAACCAAGCGATGGAGCGGCCATCGCGCCCATGGCCGGCCACAGCCACGCCATGAGAACGCCGCCCGTCGCGACGAGCGTTGCGGCGATGATGGCGCCGCCGGCGCTTGGTCCCAATTGCGACAGGCGCCTCGCGAACAGCGCGACATACGCAAGATGCGCCGCGCCAAACGCGCCCATGCCGAAAAGGAGCTGCGACGGCGACCAGGCCAGGGCTACGTCGCCCACGGCCGACAGCCCAAGCGCCAATGCGAGCAGGCGATCGACGCCGCGCGCCGCGCCGAATGCCGTCAGCGCAAGGACGATGACTCCGGACGCCTTAAGCGCGGCGGATGCCGCCCAGGCGGGGATCGGCCCAATAGCGGGCGGGGCGAATACGCCCAGCTGCCCAGCGAGATAGCCGCCGGCCAACGCAAGCGCGAGGACGATCGCCAAAGCAGGCGGTCCGGCGCGGTCGTCCGCGTCGGTCATCCTGCCGTGTCCGGCTTTTCTTTCCTGATGCGCCGCATCATCTCGCGCGCCGCCACGGCGCCTTCCGGCCCGTCGCGCAAGTGCCGGAAGAATAGCCCCGCCCGCATCGAACGCGTGCCAGGCGTCGATCCAAGCGTTTCAAACAGTTCACGCACCGGCGACGCGCGCCGGACTTTCATCGTTTCATTCACAGCAGCCGCCCCCGCGTTTGCATGTTGGGGAAAGAATCTCTTCAGCTTGGTTAATGAAACGTAAACGCGCTGCGGTTCGCCGCGCAATACTGGCTCGCGCGGGCCGCGCCTCAGCCGCCAAGCCCGCCCATGAGCGCGTATTTCACGTTCACATAGTCGTCTAGGCCGTACTTTGAGCCTTCGCGGCCAACGCCTGAGTCCTTGACCCCGCCGAAGGGCGCAACCTCGGTTGAGAGCACGCCTTCATTGACGCCCACCATGCCGTATTCGAGCGCTTCGGAGACGCGAAACGCGCGACCGAGATCGTTCGTGTAGAAATAGGAGGCGAGGCCGTACTCCGTCGCGTTCGCCATGGCGATCGCTTCTTCCTCCGTATCGAACCGGAAGACGGGCGCAACGGGTCCAAAGGTCTCGTCCCGCGCGATCAGCATGTCCTGCGTCGCATCCCTTATGACTGTCGGCTGGAAGAAGGTGAGGCCCCTCTCGTGGCGCGCCCCCCCAACGACCACCGCGCCGCCATGCGCCTTCGCATCGTCGATATGCTCTTCGGCTTTGACGACCGCCGCCTCGTCGATAAGCGGCCCCTGGATAACCCCCTCTTCCAGGCCGTCGCCGACTTTCATGCCGCTTGCGGCCTTTGCGAACTTTTCGACAAACGTATCGTAGACGGATGACTGAACGTATATGCGGTTGGCGCACACGCAGGTCTGGCCCGAATTGCGATATTTGCAGGCGATGGCGCCTTCGACCGCGCGATCGATATCTGCGTCGTCGAAGACGATAAAGGGCGCGTTGCCGCCAAGCTCCATGGAAACGCGCTTCATCTGCGCGGCGGCTTTGGCGGCGAGGCCTTTGCCGACGGCCGTGGACCCGGTGAAGGTGATCTTGCGTACAGCTGGGTTCTCGCAGAACTCGTCCGCGATCGCCGCTGCGGAGCCGGTGACGATATTGATGAGGCCCTTCGGGAGGCCGACCTCGTCGGCGATGACGCCATAGGCGAGGGCGGAGAAGGGCGTCTGGCTCGCCGGCTTGCAGATGATGGAGCATCCCGCGGCGAGGGCGGCGGCCGCCTTGCGGGCGATCATCGCGGTCGGGAAGTTCCACGGCGTGATCGACCCGACGACGCCGACCGGCTCCTTCGTTACAATGATCCGCTTGTCGGGGAAGGGCGATGGAATGACGTCGCCATACATGCGCCGGGCTTCCTCGCCGAACCATTTGAAGAAGCGCGCGGCATAGGCCACTTCGCCTTTCGCTTCGGCGAGGGGCTTGCCCATCTCTATAGTCAGAAGGCGGCCGAGTTCGTCCTGATTATCCATGAGCGCATCATGGATAAGGCGGCAGGCGTCGCCGCGCGCTTCGGCGGGGACGCGCCGCCACTCTTTGAACGCGCGCTCGGCGGCCGCAATTGCGGCGCGCGTCTCGTCGCGGCCGAAGCGAGGGGTCGACCCAATGGTTTCGCCCGTGGCGGGATTAGCGACGTCTATCCCGCCCGTACCGCCCTTAACCCAGGCGCCGTCGACATAGCACGCCTCGCGGAAAAAACGGCTGTCGATCATGGCGGCGCTCCAAACAGAAGACGGTGAAACCCGGGCGTGACCTAGCGGTTTAGGCGAAGGTCGCGTCCTCGTCGACGACGGAACGCACCTGCCGCCGGCGTCTCCTGTCCGTACGCCGCGGCGGGAGCCGAAAAAGCGGACCCGCTCGAAGGCGACATTCGCCAATCGTCAGTCTTGCGGCAAACCGCCTGCGAATGGGGAACGCCGCTACTCGCCATAATAGACGCTTATTGCGACGTCGCCAGGCATAACGGATGCCTCGGCGAAGCTTGGTTCGGGCGTTTCGGACGTGGCGCCGGAAACGCCGACGCCTTCAAGAAAGCGCTCTTGATCGTAATCGAGATCCTGGTCGCCGTCTTCATCATGGAAAACGAAGATCGCGTAGGGGCCCGCAGTAAGGTCAGGAAATCGGCGCGTTACGCTTCCGGCGCGGGCGCGTATATCCGCATACTGAGCTGCTTTGCGCCAATTCAATTGATCATAAGCGCTTTTGTCATCAAAGACGAGGACAATGATCGAACCGTCGGCGTTGCGGACGCCATCAATCGTCAGGGTGACGCCGTCGGCGAAAGCGGGCGTTGCGAGCATGCTCGCCGCCGCAATTGCGCCCATTTGACTCGGGAGTTTTTTCATGTCGCCAAGGCCTTTGCGTTTTGGGTTCGAGGAGCGGACGTGAAGAAAGCAATCACGTCTTCAGCGATCGCAATGAGCACCGGCACGAGGATGAGCATCAGCGCCGTGCCGAACAGCTCTCCGAACGCCAGCGAAACTGCGGCTGGGATCAAGTATTGCGCCTGTTCGGACGTTTCGGTGAGCAGCGGCGTTAGACCGATGACCGTCGTCGCGGTCGTCAGGAAGATTGCGCGAAAACGGCCGACGCCAGCGGCGCGCAAAGCGTCAGGCGCGCTATCGCCGTCGCCGCGCGCCTGATTGTATCGCGTGATCATGACCAGGCTGTCGTTCACGACAACGCCGGTAAGCGCCAGCATGCCGAAGAAGGACATCAACGACAGCGACACGCCCATAATCATGTGGCCGACCGCGGCCGCAACGAAACCAAAGGGAACGATGGCGAGGATGACAAAGGGCTGCCAGTAGCTTTTCAACGGTACGGCCATCAGCACGTAGATCAAAACGGCGGCGAGGATCAGCGCATTGATAAGCCCGCCCCTGATCTCGCCCATTTCCTCCAGTTCGCCAGCGGCGATGACTTCGACGCTCGGGTACTTTGCGGCAAGTTCCGGCGTTAGCTGTTCGAATACCGCCTGTCCCACTTCCTCCGGCGCGACAATGGTTCGGTCGATGGAAGCGAAAACCGTGCTCTGGCGCTTGCCGTCGCGGCGCGTGACGGCGCCCGACGCATAAGAGCCTTCGATCTCGGCGACGGTGGTGAGCGGCGTCCAGGCGCCGGTCGCGCTGCGCAACCGGACGCGCATCAAGTCATCAATGGTGTCGCGCGCAGCGCGGGCGTTCTGAACGACCACCCGCAACTCGGAGCCGTCGCGGCGCACGCGGGCGACTTCCGATCCGCCATACCCGAAGCCGATCTGGCTCGCCAGCGTCTCAGCCGTAAAGCCGAGATTGCGCGCTTCAGGGCGCAGGCGGAGCCTCAGCTCCGGTTGCCCGCCGTCAAGGCTGTCGCGAACGTTCGAAACGCCGTCGAGCCGGCGCAGGAAGTCGCGCATTTCCGCGTTGGCCCGCCGCAACAGATCCGTATCTTTCGAAATGAGGCGAATCTGAAATCCGCCGGCCAGCGCCTCGGAGCCGGTGAACTGCAACTCCGTCGCCCCTTCCGCAACGCCGACCCGTTCACGCCACGCGCGAACGACATCGAGAATTTGCACATTCGGGCGTTCGGCGACCGGCAGCATCTCGGCGTAAATTTGCGCGCCGCCGGCGCTGTCGACAATGGTGAAGAACGTCTCGATCGGGGCGGCGTCCATGCCCTCGCGATCGCGCAGTTCCTCATTCAGCGCACGGCCGACATTTTCGATGCGGTCGATATTGGCTCTGGTTAGGGCGAATGGCGCGCGGGCGTCCATCTCCATATTGATCGATATCACCTGGCCGGGCACATCAGGAAAGAAGACTGTCTGCACCTTGCCCTTGATCATCAATCCAAGGCCCGCCGTCGCAGCGGCGACAAAAAGGATCAGCGCCGCATAGCGGTGGCGCACCGATTGAACCAACAAAGGTTCGTAGATTTGATCGCGAAACCAATTGAGACCCGCCTGCGCGCCATCCTGCACAAGCCCCCAGAGATGGGCGAAAAAATTGCGGCGGTTCTGATTTAGCGGCGTATGCGCCAAATGCGACGGCAGGATGAATTTGCTTTCGATCAGCGAGAAGATCAGGGCGAAGATGACAATGCCCGAAAAGCCCGCCAGCACCTTGCCCAATGCGTTGTCGATCAAGAGCATTGGGAAGAAGGCGGCAATCGTCGTCAGCACGCCAAACACTGTGGCGACGGCCACGCGCTCAACTCCGCGCTCCGTTTCCTTGATGGGATCTTTAATCCTGCGCCGTTCTTCGAAAACGCTCTCGCCGACGACAACGGCGTCATCGACCAATATCCCAAGCGCGATGATCAGACCGAATGTGGTGACGTCATTTAGCGAATAATCCACCCATTTCGAACCGGAGACCGCGATCGCGCCCATGACCGAAATCGGGATGCCCATGGCGACCCAGAACGCCAGCCGCACATCAAGAAAGATCGACAGCATGAGCGTGACCAGCAATAGTCCCTGCACGCCGTTTGAGCGTAAGAGCGCCAATCTGTCCGAGATGTAGCCGGCGCTGTCGCCCCAAACGCTGGCGGTGATGTTTGACGGCATTTGGGGTTCGAATTCCGCAACGACAGAACGCACCACGCGGCTGATCTCCAGGAGATTCTCCTTCTGGCCGACGAGCACCTCCATGCCGACAGTTGGTTCGCCATTGAGGCGGAAGAGAAAGTCGCCTTCAAGAAATCCGTCTTCGACGGTTGCGAAGTCGCCGAGGGAAACATGAGACCCGTCAGGCCGCTCAATGATCGGGAGCGCGGCGTATTCCGGGCCATAAAGCGCCCGGTCATCAGCGCGCAGAAAGATTGCGCCGCCTTCCGTTCGCAATTGACCGGCCTGGAAATCAAGCGAATTCGCCTGAATGGCGGTCGCTACATCGGCGATTGTCAGCCCATATCGACGGAGCCGGTCAGGATCGATCTCGATGCGCAATTGGCGCGGGATCAGCCCCCAGATCTTAAGGCGAGACAATTCCGGTTGCGCCAGCAGTTCTTCTTTCAGGCGCTGCGCGACCGTATGCAGCGTCGCCGGGTCGGCGTCTCCATAGAGGTTCACGTATAGCGCGGGGAAGTCGAACGCTGATGTTTCGATGACCGGACGCCGCGCCTTGCTGGGCAGATCGGCAATGCCGTCCACACGCAGGCGCACGCGATCGAGCACATCCTGCAGCTTCTCGCCGCCGGCCCGTCGGACTGAAACCGTCGCAATGCCATTTGTCGAATGGGAAGTGATTGAGCGGACGCCTTCAAGGCCCTCAAGCGCTTGCTCGACCTTCTGGGTCACCAGCTCATCGACCTGCTCGGCCGTGGCTTCCGGATATTCGATGGAGATCTCGACGGTTTCCGGCGGAACGCGCGGAAAGCCCTCGATGCGCATCGACAAGAGCGTCTGCACCCCGAGGAAAAGGATCAGCGCCATCATTAGATTGGCGGCGACAGGGTTGCGAATGAACCAACTGGTAAGGGCGTGCATGAATGAGCGCGTTCTATTTGTCGGGCGAAACGCCTGCCTGACGTCTGGCGAGGTGATCGTTTGGCGAGGCGCTGGGCGCCGCCTTCGGCGCCACCCGCAAACCGGGCAGAAAAGACGCAAGCGGCGTTGCGGCGATGCGCCAGGGCCCGGCGGTCCCAGGCGCTTCGATGATGAGGTCGCCGTCCGCCCGGAACAGGATTTCCGGCTCCATGCGCACAAGCAGGTCGTCAGCATCCACCATCCAGACAAAGCCCGACCTGGTTAAAGCGGCTTCCGGAATGGTCAGCGTTTTTGCAACCCTTCGGCCGGTGAACTCTACACGGACGAAATCTCCAGCAATGACGTCATCGCTCGGGTCTGCGACATCAATGAATATGCGCGGCTGGCGGGTTTGTTGATCAAGATAGCCGCCGCCCTGGCGGATACGCGCCTTGCCGAGCAGCGCGCCCGATCGCCGGTAAAGCTTGACGTCTTGACCGGCGATCGGGCGTTCAAGCAGCGCCCAATCGGTTTCGCGCAGTTCAACGACCAATTCATAGTGACGGTTGTCTGACAAATGTACGAGCGGCTCGCCTACGGCCACGGTCTGCCCGAGGCTCGCCATGCGTTCGGTTACAACGCCAGAGAACGGCGCTCGCACATCCGTATCGGATAGCTGGCGGCGGGCATCTTCCAGCTGCGCCTTGGCCGATGCGACGGAGCGTTCGGCGATGCGGAGCTGCGGCAAACGCAACACAAGCTCATTGGGCTGAGAAACATTGAGCAGCTCCGCCTCTTCTCGGGCGAGCGCTACGTCATTCTTTGCGTTAACAAGCGCCAGCTTCGCCTGATCAACACTCAACGCAGCGGCGGCAAGCGATGTTTCGTAGGGCGTCTTCTCGATCGTGAACAAAAGCGCGCCGGTTTCAACGCGTTCGCCCGCGAGCGCTGACTCATTGACATTGATGATCCGCCCGGACACGGCGGCGCGAATATCCGCGTCCCATCGCGGCCGCAGTTCCGCAAACGCCGAAATTGTGGCGACCGAGTCCGCAGAGTGAACCTCAAATACAGTGACGGCCTGCGCCGACGCCGCGACGTCTGACCGCGTCACATCCGCCGTGTCCTCGGTCCAGAACAACAGAACGACAACAGCAACCAAGAGCGCAGAAGCGACGCCAATCCACACCCGACGCCGTCCGGGATTGGACGAATATTTGATATTTTCTTCCGACATGCGTCGCGCGTCTCGCCTGCGTATTGACCCGGGAACATTCTTGATCGGGTCCAATTGTCGTATATATATAATGAACGTTCGTTCGTTCAATATGAGGGCCGGAAATTGGCGCAAGATTCTGCAGCGACCGATGGGAAAAGGGCGAAGGCGGCGGCCCAAACGAAGACCAAGATTCTGGAATCGGCGCTGACCTGCTTCCTTGAAAACGGCTATCACCAGACCGGCGTGCGCGACATCGCGAAACGCGCCGGGGTCAGCCTCGGAAATCTCTATAACCATTTTCCGGGCAAGCACGATGTGCTGGTCGAAATCGCCGCCATGGAGCGGGCGGACCTTGAGCCCTTTTTGAGGATGCTGGCGAAGCCTGCTTCAGCGCCGACGGTCCTTGAGAAATTCATCAAGGCGTATGCGACCTACCTTGCTGCGCCTGAAAACGTCATCCTTACGATTGAAATCAGCAGCGAAGCCATTCGCAAGGCGGACATTGGAGAACTCTTCGTTTCAAACCGGGAACAGCTTGTCGCCGCGTTGACATCCGTCATGGAGCGCGGCGTTGCGGAAGGCGATTTCCGCCGCGACCTTGACCCGAACGAAGCATCTCAATTGATTATTGAGCTGATTGACGCCAGCGCCTATCGCAGCGTTCTCGGCGAAATTCCGATGCGAAAGATAGTCGGAGGCCTGAGGGACTTCATCTTCGCAGCCGTGCGCTCCGCCTGAAGCGTTGCGCGCCTTCATCGCACTCGAGCGCGTCCTTCTGGCGTCTGCTCAGCTTATTTGTGCGCCGCGTCAGCCGGAGTCCGCCGCAGATTACTACCTTCAGGAGATATCGATAGCAGGACCGGCGGGCGTGGCCAGCACCGCCGTCGTTTCTGCAGGCAAGGCTTTCTTCCCTGTCGGCATTCAAGCTGTGGCGGAAATGAAATTGGCGGGAGTGAGAGGTATTGAACGCTTGCGGCGAGGGCGAACTCGTCGCGCGCATTGAGGATTGAACTGCGTGATTTTCCGCGCCGTTAATCTGGGACGGCGTCTCGGCGTCTCGGCGTCGCGGCCTGCGGATGACGGGGGCCGATTGTGTGAGGGGACATATTGAATCAGGCTGAACAAACGTTTAGTATCTCGGCGATTGGCGACCGGCTTCATGCGGCTAGCGAGCGGCTGAGCGCCTAACCCGTCGTCGTCAGACTGCGCCGAGATGCGAGTTAGGCGTTTCAACAGGCGGCGCAGATCGCGGGATCGCGCACTTGCGTTATCCTTTCTGACGATTGGTATGCAGACGAAGTATCTCTTAGGCTCTGAGGATTGGAGAGTTTAAATGGACGGCGCTGACGAGTTAACGCCTGAAGAGCGGCTCGCGAAATTTGCGGCGGAATTCATGGCGCGCCCGATTGTGCCTGCCGTCGGCGCGCTTGAGACGCTGCATGTTGGCGACAGCGACCTGCCCTACGCCGAAGCGGGCGACGGCACGGCGCTGCAACTCTTGCATGTCGACCTCAATCAGGGGCTCTGGATTTCAAAAACCCGCCTCGCGCCAGGCTCGCAGGTGCTGCCCCACTACCATACGGGCTCCGTCTTCGCCGTCACCTTGCAGGGCAGATGGTACTATCTTGAGAGCCCCGACGCGGTAAGCACGCCAGGATCATACCTGTTCGAGCCGGCTGGGTCGCGACATACGCTGCATGCGCCGGAAGATCAGGATGGCGACACGATCGTCTGGTTCGCAATCTATGGCGCCAATATCAACATTGGTCCGGACGGAAACATAGTCTCCGTTGTGGATGCGAAGGCTGCGCTCGACGTCTATCGCGGTTACTGTGACGCGCTTGACCTCGATTACTCGAAATTGATCGTACACGGCGAGGCCTAAGATGGGCGCATCGGGCTCAGGAGAGACATAATGCGCGCTGTGGTGGTTCGCGAAGATGCGTTCTTCATTGAGAAGCTCCCGGAGCCGACGCCGGGTCCTGGCGAGGTGCTTGTAAAGGTCAGGGCGTGCGGCATCTGCGGGTCGGACCTGCACTATAAGAAGCACCAGCGCGACATCATGGAAAAAGCGCGCAGCCTTGGCGCGCCGATTGCTGAATTGGAGCGCGCCCGAAAGGAAGGCGTCGTCCTCGGCCATGAATTCGTGGGTGAGATCGTCGCGTTCGGCCCGGACACGGCTCAGACATTGAGCATCGGCGATCGCGTTTGCTCCATGCCGTTTGTTCTGAAGGATGGCGCGCCTGTTCTCATCGGGTCGAACCCGGAGACGACAGGGGCCTATGCTGAGTATATGGTGCTTACCGAAGCGCTGCTTCTGAAAGTTGACGAGAGCGTCAGCGACGAAGGCGCGGCTCTTGTCGAACCGTTCGGGATCGCCGTGCACGCCGTCAATAAAGCGCATGTCGGCGTTGAAGATACCGCCGTCATCGTCGGCTGCGGGCCGATTGGGCTCGCCGTCACCGCCGTCCTGAAGGCGCGCGGCGTCAGGCATATTGTGGCGAGCGATCTCTCGCCGCGGCGCCTTGCGCTGGCCAAGGAACTTGGCGCCGACGAGGCGATTAATGGCAAGGAAGAGAGCGCCGTTCTGAAAGCCGCGGAGATTGCGGCGGGCGGTCCGACGGTTGTGTTCGAGAACACAGGCGCGGGCGGCATGTTCGGGCGCATCGTGCTGGAGGCGCCGCAAAACGCGCGAATCGTCGTGACGGGTATCGCGGCGGGCGATGAGAGCTTTCTGCCGATGGTGGCGATCACCAAGGAACTCGTCGCAAGTTTCGTCATCTACTATACGCCGGAGGAATTTGCCGAGGCGATGGCGCTCATCCGCGATGACAAAGTGGTTTGGCGTCCATTGATCACCGGGACGATCGGCCTAGACGACGTGGCGCAGGCGTTCGAGGACCTTGAGGACCCAGAACGACATGCGAAGATCATCATCGATCCGGCGAAGTAGGCGACGCCGGTGAAGATAAAGGGCGCGCGGTCTTCAGTCCTCGACTGCGGGGACCTACGATTCACATCGAATGAGTTCGGCGACGGGCCGCTTATTTTATGTCTGCACGGATTTCCGGACACGCCGGCGTCTTTTGGCGGGCTGGCGCCTTTCCTCGCGGCTGAAGGCTATCGCGTCGTTGTTGTCGCCATGCGCGGCTATGAGCCCGCCTCAATTCCGTCAGACAAAAGGTTTGGCGTCGACGCGCTTGCTGACGATCCGGCGCACTGGGTAAATGCGCTCGGCGAAAAGAAGGCGCACATCATTGGCCATGACTGGGGCGCGACCGTCGCGTTTGCGGCGGTTAAGAAGCGGCCGGAGCTTTTTCCCTCGCTCACCATGATGTCGGTGCCGCATCCGGCGAGGTTCGCGGAGGCGCTCAAGAACGACAGGGCGCAGATGGCGCGGTCATCATACGTCTTTTTCTTCCAGTTGCGGGGCCTATCGGAAGCGTGGGCGAGGTGGAATGACTTTGCGTTCCTGGAACGGCTCTGGTCGAGATGGTCGCCGGACTGGGACGAGCGCGAACATGAGCTGGAGGCGGTGAAGGCCGCGATGCGTAAACCGGGCGTTCTGACGGCCGCGCTTTCCTATTACCGCGCCTCGTTCGACCGTTCCCGCGCGAACAGGGACGCGGCGGCGTTGCTTGGCGGCGAAATCGCCATTCCGACGCTTGGCCTTTGCGGTGAAGATGATGGATGCATCAGCGCCGATGTGTTCTCGGCGGCTATGCGGAAGGAGGACTTTCCGGCAGGTCTTGCGGTTCACCGCATCCCGGGCGCCGGACACTTTCTGCATGCGGAAAAGCCGGCGGCGATTGCATCGACAATAACGCCATTTCTTGCGAAAATCGACGCCTGACCCATGCGTCGGCTCTGGCAAGCTCGATCAGGCTTTGCGCCAATCCTCTTCCACGGCCAACGAGGAAAGCTGTCTGCGTCGATAGGCGTTCAGCCGCTCTGCGCCTTGAGGGCGCGTTCCTTCAGCGCCCGACGGTCAAGCTTGCTGTTGGGGAGAAGCGGCATCGCATCCAGAATTTCGTAGGTCTTCGGCGCTTTGTAGTTCGCGATCGTATCTTTCAGGAAGGCCCGCACATTCTCAATATCGATGTCTTTGCCGGGCGCGGGCGTGAGGTATGCGTGTCCCACTTCCTGAAACTTCGGGTCCGGCACTGGCATGACGGCGGCGGCGAGGACGTCAGGATGCTCGCAGAGCGCCTGCTCAACCTCTAGCGGATATACATTGTACCCACCGGACTTGAACATTTCCTTCAGACGGCTGACGAATTCGATATTGCCGTCTTCGCGGCGCCTGCCGAGATCGCCGGTGCGCAGATACCCGTCAGCAGTGAATGCGTCCTTCGTGGCTTCGGGCATGTTGAAGTAGCCGGACATGCAATAGGGGCCGAGCGCCTGAATCTCTCCGGTCTCGCCCGTCGGCGCTTCCCTGTCGTCAGCGTCCGCGATCCGGATCGTCGCGCCGGGAAGCGCGACGCCGATCGTCTCCGCCATTACCTTCGTCGTCGAGCCGATCGGCGTGTAGGTGACGATTCCGCAGGTCTCCGTTTGCCCGTAAACGGACGACATCTTCGCGCCGCATGGCGTTATCTGATCAAGGACCGGCTCCGGGGTCGTGGCGCCGCCGAACACGATCAGCTCATAAAAATTCAACGCCTGAATATCGAACCCCGGCGTTTCCAACATCATCACGAACGCCGTCGGGCTGGCGACGAGATAGGTCGGCGATTCTTTTACGCTGAGCTCCGCGATCTTTGCGAGATCGACGCGTTCGTGAAAGATGATCGCGCCGCCATAGGCGAAGACGTTCATGCACACATTGTTTAAGCCGCCCACATGATTGATCGGGGCGCACATGATCGTCGACTTCAGTCCGTCGCCCATCCATCCCACATTGCACAGCGCGCAGGCGACGATCGCTCGGTGCGACAGCATTGCGCCTTTTGGGTGGCCCGTCGTTCCGGATGTGTAGACGATGACTGCGGTATCTTCGCCGTCTACCGCGGATCGCGCATTCGCGAGCGCCGTTCCGTCGACGCCGTCTCCCCTCGCCAGGAAGGCGTCCCAGTCAATGGCGCGCCCTTCCGCATCGCCAAGCGCGACGAAGGTTTCAACATCCGGTCCGATCGACTGCAGCTCCGCAATGTAGTTCCTGTCGTCAAACGGCGACTGCGCGATCACGACGCGAGGCGTCGCGTTTGCGAGCAGGTAGTCGTATTCGCGCTCCTTGTACTTCGGATTAAGGCCTACCCAGACTGCGCCGATTGAGACGGTCGCCAGATAAATCTCGAAGAACGCCGCGCCGGGAGGGGCAAGCAGCGCGACCCGGTCGCCGCGGACGACCCCGGACGCAATTAGCGCTGCGGCTATGCGATCGACCCGATCTTTTAGAACGTCGAACGTCGTCCTGGCGTCCTCTTCGATAAGCGCTTCCGCGTGCGGCCTGTGCATCGCGTGAGCTTCGAGAAGACGATAGATGTTTGCGGGCCGTTCGCCTCGCCAGTCCCTTGGGTCCTGCATCGATTGCCTCGCTGGCCTCGTGTTTAGTGTGCTATTTTTGTGACGCGATGAGATTTGGCGCGCTATTTCGACATTAAGGCCCGAAATCCGTTGTTGCGGCAGACTATACAAATGTTTAGTATGCGGCAATGCGGGGGAAGCGGCGCCGGCGCAATTTCCCTCCTTTCAATGATCGGCCGCCACCGAAAATGAGCCGATCAATCGCTCTGGGAGGAGACTATGCGACAGCTGCTGCTGGCGTCATCAATTCTTGCCGGTCTGCACGGCGTAGCCGCCGCGCCTGCTGCGGCGCAAACGTCGGACGACGCGGCGGAGTCCGCCCAAGACGTCATCATCGTCACGGCCAATCGACGCGAACAGAATCTGCAGGACGTTCCCGGACAAATTACGGCGATCAGCGGGGAGGATCTGGAGAAGCAGGGCTTCGGGGAAGTGAGCGAATTGCTCGAGGTTATCCCGGGCGCGTCTGTCGTTTCGCGCACGGCGGCCGGGTTTGAGACGGTGCAATTGAGAGGCATAGCATCCGGCACGGTGGGGGACGCGACGGTTGGATACTACATCGACAATGTGTCGTTCAGCGTGCCCAATCTGCAACTTGTCCCGCCGTCGCGGCTTTTCGATCTGAAGCGGGTTGAGGTTCTGCGCGGGCCGCAAGGGACGCTGTACGGGCAGGGGGCGATGGGCGGCGCGATCCGTTTGATCACGAATGACCCAAGCTCCACGGAATACGAGGCGCGCGCGCGTGGGGAAGTCTCTTTCACCGAAGGCGGCGGAACGAACTACGCTGTCGACGCAATCGTCAATATTCCATTGGTTGAAGACCAGCTCGGGTTCCGGGTCACCGGGGGATATGAGCGGCTATCCGGCTTCGCGGACGAAATCGTCGCGGGACCCGGCGGGCTTGGATTTGGCCTCGGCGAAGAAGACGCGAACGACGTCAATTCATACAATATTCGCGGGCAGCTTAAATGGACGCCGACGGATAATGTCGCGGTGACGCTTTCCGGCTGGCGGATCGAAAACAGCACGGACTTTTCGAACAACCTGTTGCCGGACGCCAACCCGCTGCTGCCGGCGACGCAGTTCGCTGCGGCGCTCGCCGAGCCGGCGCTTGGCGTCAATCTGGGGACGCCCGGCGGCGTCGATCCGTTCATCGACACGCGGCTGACCCTCGGCAGCGCATTCATTGAATGGGAATTGCCGTTTGCGACACTGGAGTCCGCATCGTCATATACCGCGCACACGCTCGATTTGGTGAGCTCTGGCGCGCAGGACACCGGCGTGTCCGTGCCGCCCGCGCTTGGCGGCCCGTTGCCGCCGGGAACGTTCTTTTCGCCTTTCGTGAACACGTCGCTCTTCGAAACGACGGCGTTCACTCAGGAGGTGCGGCTCATTTCGAACGAAGAGGCGCCCTTTGAGTGGATCATTGGCGGTTTCTTCAATGACGCGACGATCACGTCAAACTTCAATGTCAATGTCTTTGACGCGATTGCGCTGCAGGCGGTTGACGCTGACCTTGAGACGACCTCGTTCGCATTCTTCGGCGAAATATCGAAGTCCTTCCTTGACGACCGACTGACGCCGCTTTTTGGCATTCGATATTTCAGGGATGATCGCGGCTCCAGCGGCGGCGCGACGGCGTTTCTCGATCTTTCGACCGTTCCGCCAACGGATCTTGCGGCGCTGTTTCCGCCATTGACGCCGGAGAATTCCAACCAGGTGTTCGATGCGGTAAGTCCGCGTTTTTCCATCGCGTTCGCAGCTACCGACAGCCTCAATCTCTACGCCAGCGCAACGCGCGGGTTTCGCTCCGGCGGCATCCAGACGCCGGGCCAGGTCCTGACGGCGCAACTTGACGGCGTCACGACGTCGGACGTCATCATCGATGCGGACTCCTTGTGGACGTATGAAGGCGGCATGAAAGGTGTGATTGACGGCTTCCTCGGCGGCAGCCTCGCCTTCGACACCGCCTTCTATTATACGGTGTGGTCGGACATTCAGGTGCCGTTCACTTCCAGCTCCGGTTTCGCAGTGACCGCCAATGCAGGCGATGCGCGCATTTGGGGCGTTGACGCCGGCGTCATATGGCGCACGCCTCTGGATGGCCTCACAATCGACGCCAGCGGCAACTACAACGACACGGAATTCACGGAAATAGACGCAGGCGTCGCGGGCGCGCTCGCCGGCGTGGAGCTGAACGGCGCGCTGCCGAATGTGCCGAACAGCAATTTCACGGTCGGTTTAGACTACGCCCAGCCGATCGCCGCGGATATCGAGGGCTTCATTCGTGGACGTTACTCATTCCGCGCCCGGCAGTTCTCTGCGGGGGCGGGGCCATTGTTCGGCGCGTCAGATAATCTTGATCAGCTATCGTTCCGCGCGGGCGTCGCGTTCGGAGGCGTTTCGGTTGAGGGCTTTGTCGAGAATGCGCTCAACGATCTTGGTCCGGCGGTGGGCGTTTCGACGCTGGCGACGCCGTTCGTGCAGCCGCTTTATCCGCGACGTATCGGGTTTGCGATAACCGGCGAATTCTAGTCGTCGGCGCGGAAGCCGAGGCGTCGATGCGCGCACGCTTTCACTATCCTTGCGACCGGTGGAAGTTTCTCGTTCTGAAAAGGCATGCCGTCCATGAAGGAAGTACTCATCGCATCCACGGCGCGAACCGGCATGGGAAAATCCGTTCGCGGCAGTTTTAACAACACGCACGGCATTACGCTCGCCGGACATGCGCTTCAGCACGCAATCGCGCGTTCGGGGCTCGAAGCTGGCGCGATTGACGACGTCATCCTTGGAAGCGGAATGCCCGAGGGGGCGACCGGCTTCAACGTCGCGCGCAATGCGGCGATCAAGGCCGGCTGTCCTGTGACGGTTTCCGGCGCGACGATCAACCGATACTGTTCGTCCAGCTTGCAAGCGATCGCTTTCGCGGCCGGACGCATCGCCAATGAAGGCGTCTGCGCAATCGCGGCCGGCGGCGTGGAGTCCATCTCTCTCGTGCAACTCGGCGAAATGAACATGTCGAACGCCGTCGAGACTTCGCTGTTCAATTCGCATCCGGCCCTCTGGATGACGATGATCGAAACGGCGGAGATTGTCGCTGATCGCTACGGCGTAAGTCGCGAACATCAGGATCAGTATGCGTATGAAAGCCAGATGCGGACCGCCGCCGCGCAGGAGCGCCGCGCCTTTGACGACGAGATCGTTCCGCTGAAAACTGTCTGGCGGAAATATGACAAGGCGAGTGGCGACACCTCGGAAGTCGAGGTCACCGTCGATCGGGATGAATGCAATCGTCCGTCAACGACCCCCGACGCGCTGGCGAGACTCGATCCGGTCTTCAAGAATGGCCAGACGGTGCAGAAGGGAAAATACATAACCGCAGGCAACGCCTCGCAGCAGTCCGACGGGGCGTCCGCCATGGTGCTTGTGGATGAGGATACGGCCAAGGCGGGCGGGATTGCGCCATTGGGAGCGTTCCGCGGCTTTGCGGTCGCCGGCTGCGAACCGGACGAAATGGGGATTGGCCCCGTGTTCGCCGTACCGAAGCTTTTGGCGCAACACGGATTATCGGTCGCTGATATCGATTTGTGGGAGTTGAACGAGGCTTTCGCGAGCCAGTGCCTTTATTGCCGTGATCGGCTGGAGATCGATCCCCAGAAATATAATGTCAATGGCGGCGCGATTTCCGTTGGGCACCCTTACGGAATGACTGGCGCTCGGTGTGCGGGCCACCTTCTTATCGAAGGCAAACGCCGAGGCGCGAAGTGGGGCGTGGTGACCATGTGCGTCGGCGCCGGGATGGGCGCTGCTGGCCTATTTGAAATCTTCTAGGGCCGTTTCACTTTGATCAGAGTCCGGAAACGGCTCTGGATTCCTTGGTGGTCGCCTATTCGAATCGCGAAAGCGGGGCCGCTTTCGCTGAAAACGCTCTAAGCCGCATCTCCCTCCCTGATGCGGCGCGGGCGGCCGGCGCGTGTTGCGTTGGCCGCCCTTGTTTGCAGGCGTCATTTCTCGTCATCGCGCGGTCCGACATCGTTGCCGATGCCGCGCCAGACCAGATCATTGAGCGCGCGCTGATGACGTTCCCATAGATCAGGTTCATAAAACGACCGCCCGAGGATTTTTTGATAGATCGGATCGAGCAGTAACGTGCCAAGCAGCATGTTGAGGTAGAGCGGCGTCAACGGAAGTCGATCAACGTCCGGCCTTACTTTTCCCTCGGCGTCATAACGGCTTACAAGGCTCTGCGCATAAGAATAATACCGTCGAAAGAGGTGTTCGCCCCAATCAGACCCTTCAATGAGCGCGCGTCGAAGATAGGCGGCGAATGTCGGCCAAACGTCTTTTTGTTCTTCGATCCAGTCGCGCGCGAATTGGCCGGCCGCAACCGGGTCCTGCTCTACGCCAATTTCCGCCGATCGCTTGAAGACGTCGCCGACCGACTTTGTGAAGTAATTGTCGACAGCGCGCCTCAGCCCGTCCTTGGACCCGAAATGGTGGTTGATAAGGCCGATCGAAACCTCCGCCTCTTTCGCTAGGTCGCGGACGGTGACGCCGTCAAATCCGCGTTCCGCAAACAGCTTCATGGCGACCATGATGAGGCGGTGCTTTCCGCTTGATTGCGCGTCCATCTTGATGATTTTGGCGGTCATATCGTTCGCGGGCCCTTTTTCCCGATCATATCAGCCTTTGCGGCGACGCGGGACGGATTCGAACCGCGTTTCGCGGTTGCAATATAGCGTATTTTCGAAGATTGAATAAATGTTCAGTCTCTGAAATCCTGTTTCCGTTGACCACGCGGGACAGGCGGCCGGAAGACAAGTCGGACGATTAAGACGGATCGCTAGCAGGTCCGGGGCGGAACTGGCGGCGGTATGGACGAGCTTGAAATTGAATTCGAGGATGGCGTCGCGACGGTTCGGCTGAACCGTCCGGAGGTCAATAATCGCTTTAATGAGCCGATGATGACGGCGCTGCGGAACGCTGCGCTTCAATTTCGGGATCGCACTGACGTGCATGCCATTGTGCTTGCAGGGGGCGCCGACTTTTTTTCAGCGGGCGCGGACCTAAGCCCCGCCGAACGCAATGGCGCGCCGCCGACTTTGCTGGAGGCGCGTCAGGCGGTTCGGCTGGGGCCGGACATGTGCGAGGCCTGGGAGCGTCTGGAGCAGGTCACAATTGCGGCGATTGAGGGGTACTGCATCGGCGGCGCAGCAGCGCTGGCTCTTTCGTGTGATTTTCGCATTTCCGGCGCGGGGGGCAGAATGCGTCTGCCAGAGGTGCCGCTGGGCATCAATATGAGTTGGCGCTCACTTCCCAGATTGGCGTCGCTTGTCGGGCCGTCAAAGGCTAAACGATTTGCGATTTTCGGGGAGTTTCTGGAGGCCCGCGAGGCTCTCGACTGGGGAATGGTTGATGAGATTGTCGACGAAGGCGAGGCGCTGAACGCAGCTCGCTCGCTCGCGACCAAAGTCGCGTCATTGCCGCCGATTTCCGTACGGATGACCAAGGAGGCGATCAACGCCTGCGTCAACGCCAATCATTTCGCCGCATCGCAGATGGACCGCGATCAGTTCCTGCTGACATTTGGGTCTTCCGATTTCAAAGAGGGGCTGACGGCGTTTTTTGAGAAGCGCGCGCCGAGGTTCAAAGGGGACTAAGCGGCGTACGTTTCTTTGCTCGCCGGGGGCGGCGCGTCCTCGCCGGCCCCGTGTTCGGCCAACAGAGCGCGGGGCCGGCATAGCTCCTTTCTAAACTACTGATTGGCCGGCAGGCGCGGAGCTCCCGCGGTCTTACGCGTTCGCTCAGCGAACTCGCAGGCTCGATCCGTTGCGGGCTGACGTCCTCGATTGCGCATTTTCCGCCGCGGCCATATACTGAACATACGTATAGTCTAAATGCGCGTTCAACGCGCTGGACGGGAAGATGAGCCATGACCGGGCATACGCCAGAATCCATCAAGAAAATGATCGGCGCTGAAGTCGGCGTTTCTGACTGGACCCTGATTTCTCAATCCATGGTCGATGCTTTTGCGGAACTAACCGGCGACTTCCAGTTCATTCACACCGACCCTGAAAAGGCGAAGGCGAGCCCGTTCGGCGGCCCGATTGCGCACGGTTTTCTGACGCTTTCCATGCTTGGGGGGCTCGGGAGCGCAGCGAACTTTGCGATGGAAGGCGTGACCATGGGCGTCAATTGCGGCTTTGAGAAGGTGCGGTTTCTGGCGCCGGTAAGAACAGGCGCGCGTGTCCGCGCGCGCTTTGTGCTGAAAGCCATGGAGGAGAAGGCGCCGGGCCAGTGGCTGTCGACCCTTGGCGTGACGATGGAAATTGAAGGCGAGGACAAACCTGCGCTCGTCGCCGACTGGCTTGGCCTGCAATTCGTTGCGCAGTGAGAGCGGAGGCGAGCAATGACAATTTCATTCAAGGACCGGGTCGCAATCGTGACGGGCGCAGGCGGCGGCCTTGGCCGTCAGCATGCGCTGCAATTCGCAGAACGCGGGGCGCGCGTCGTCGTCAACGATTTTGGCGGCGAGGCGGGGGCTTTTGGCGGGGAGTCGGAGAGCGCGGCAAAGGTTGTTGATGACATCAAGGCGGCCGGAGGGGAGGCCATCGCGCATGGCGCGAATGTCAGTGACCCGACGCATGTCGCCGACATGGTCGGGAAGGCGATGGACAAGTGGGGACGCATCGACGTTCTCGTCAACAATGCGGGGATCCTGAGAGACGCAAGCTTTGCAAAGATGACGCCGGACCAGGTCCGCGCGGTCACCGAGGTGCATCTGCACGGGTCGATTTTCTGTTCGCTCGCCGTTTGGCCGCATATGAAGGCTGCGGGATATGGCCGTATCGTGATGACGTCTTCGACCTCCGGCGTATATGGCAATTTTGGCCAGGCGAATTACGGCGCTGCGAAGACGGCAATGATTGGCCTAATGAATTGCCTGCACATTGAGGGGGCAAAAAACGACATCCGGATCAATACGCTGATCCCGGGGGCCGCGACGAAGATGACCGAGGGGCTCCTTCCGGAACCGGCGCTAGACCTCATGGACCCCGGCTCCGTCTCGGCGGGCGTTCTTTTCCTGGCAAGCGAAGAAGCCCCGTCGCGTGTCATTCTCGCGGCGCAGGCAGGCGGGTTTTCGCGGGTCTACGTGCTGGAGACCGAAGGCGTATGGCTGGATCGCGACCACTGGAACCCTGACGCTGTCGCAGCGGTTTTTTCGGAGATTTCAGACAAAGAGACGTTGCACGAATACACCGACGGTTCGGGAGAATTGTTAAAATTCCTGACAAAGGCCGCCGCGGCGAACGGCGTTGACCTCAAGTTCTGAGGGCTCGAATAAGTCGGCCTCAGATCATCCTGACGCCTCGGCGAGCAACTGGTCCAGTTTGCCCTCCATCAGCGCCAGCACCTGATCGCGCGAGTCGAAAAACGCTTTGAGCGCGCTTTCGCCTTCGGGAAGCGATGGACCGAGCCGCCATACCCAGTTCAACCGTGAACGAACCAGCCAGTCGCGCAGGCGTTGATCCGCTCCCCAAAGGCGTTCGCTCCTGCAGAAATCCTTTGTCACCCGAAGCCAATCCATATCCGTATCCGGGTGAGGGACTGGGGCGCAGATCTCGTTCTTCTTCTCATCGCGATCGTATGCGTGCTCAACGTGGCCGATAAACGCCGCGCTGAAAACCTGTTGGCACGGACGCACCGACTGAAGCGTCAGCGTATCCCCGTCAAAAACCGGTTTGGAGGGACGTTTTTCGAGACCGTCGGCGGTGCAGTCGATGTGCAGCTCATCGGCGCTTGTCGGGATGGCGCCATCTTCAAGGATGATCTCATCTTCGCGTATCTCATTTACGCGTCCCATACGAATTATTGAGGCGATCGACCTCAACGCCGTCAGCTCTTTTTCTGAAACCGTCGCGCAGCGGTACATTGTGGGCGTCACGGTCTTGTCAATCCGAAGGAGATTGCCGTGACGCTCCAGTCCGTCGAATAGCTCCGGCGCGCTGCTCGCCTCGTTGATCGCAGTAAACTGCGCCGTCATGTAAGCAGTCGCCACATCAGCGAACTGGGCCCCAGGCTGCGAATACGCCCGGTTAACGAGCCACGAGTCTCGCGGCATGATCCAGCGAATGCCGTCGGCGTTGACGCCATGACCCATTAGCCACAGGCAGGCGTCAATCGCCGTCTTGCCGGCGCCGATAACTGTGTAGTTCCTGTAACCAGCTCGCATACGAACGAGTTTGTCGGGAGACACGCACGTGATCGCCTCGTGCGTCGGAAAAGGCGGACGTCGCATCGCCGGAACGGTTACGTTCTGGTAGGTTGCGTCGACTGTCTTGCGTTTCACGACAGCCTGAAATTCGCGGCCCGATACTATGGAGACGAACTTTCCGTCGCCCTCGTACTCGGCCATTGGGAAGTATGAAAAACGCTTTGTCGGGATGAGCTGCTGATTAAGCAGACGATCATAATAGGAGAGAATTTCGCCTGTGGACGCGAGTTCGAGCAGTCCCTCGTTCCAGCCATGGGCATCGATCGTATCGTCGCCGAGAGCGCGCGACTCGACGCCATATCCTGAAGACGGTTGGTGCAGTCGGACGAAAGGATAGGCGAGATTCCAATGGCCGCCAGGCTGATGGTGGCGATCGACGACGGCGATGGAGGCGTCGGTCTCGGAGATGATCGTGTCGGCGAATGCGAATGCCATCGCGCCGCCGCCGACGATCAGATAGTCAGCTTCTACCGGAATGGGCATGCATTGCTCCTTCTTAGATCGCCAAAGCAGGAGGCGATATAATGACTGAACAAATGTTCAATGTCGATGGGGCGGAATTCCGCTTTTTACGGGATTTGTCGCCTGCGCCGCCGGCATTGCGGCGCGGATTTCTGGTGGGGTTGAGGCAGGTCGCAGCGTTCGTCCGGGTCGAGCGCCGATTGGGTAAATCTCTAATGTTTCGCAGTCACTTCCTGCTCATTGCTTGCACTGCGCATTGAGCGTCGGAGCCGTTAAGTTGTAACTATCGCACTACGGAGCGACGGACGTTAGCGTCGTTATCATTGGCGGCGCTGGACGGGCGTCAGCGCAAAGCGGCTCGCAGAGCTAAGGCGGGACGGAAGTCCTAGACCAACGATCCTGTCGAGAGGCGATGGATTTCGACGGTCGGCGGCGATGCCGGAGTGTGAGTCCGTATGCGGAGGGGCGCGGGCGTAGGCGGTCCATGACGGGCAGGTCGGCCCTGAGCTTGGAGCGTTTCTTGATCCGTCAATCCGGCGTCGTTTGGCGATCTCTGGTGGCCGGTTAGGCCGTCGCGGACTTCAGCGACGCGACGTGCCGGGGCGTTTTCGGTCTTCGCGCTGACCGTCGCCTTCTGAATCCAGTGAGACGTTAGCGGGGAGGCTTTGGCGTTGCGTTACGCCGTCGGACGCACAAGCGGCGCGCTCACTCATGGGCCTTTTTTCCATTCAGTTTGAACGGGTTATGACTTCGACGGGCTTTCTTCTTTTCAGTCTACGACGCATCGCCAAAGGGGGCGATGCGGGACGAAGAACCTAGAAGGCCAATGCGCTCTGCGCGCCAATGGCTGCCAAAGGCGTTTTGAGTTTGCGGACGGCCGGCTCATAATTGGACAAATGTCCAAATTGGACCGCCGTCGATGCAATGGCGGAACACTGCAAGGGAGACGACCGATGCCTGATTCCTACGAAACGGTTTCCTACGATCAGAAGAGCGAGCGCGTCGTCCAGATAACGCTCAAGCGGCCGGACGCGCTGAACGCCTTTAACGAGGAGCTTCGGCGCGACTTGTTGGACGCCCTATGCAGCGCGTCCGCCGCGCCGGACGCGCGCGCTGTCGTGCTGACCGGCGAAGGCCGCGCATTTTGCGCCGGCGCCGATATCAAAGACATCGGGCAGACGCGCGTGGTCGAGGACGTGCTGAACGCTGAGTATGGCGCATTCCTCAGCGTGCTGAGGTCCATGGAAAAGCCGGTCATTGCGGCGATTAATGGCCCGGCCGCCGGCATCGGCATGACCCTCGCGCTCTCCTGCGACTTGCGGGTTATGGCCGACGACGCCTATCTGATGAGCGCTTTCGCCAATATCGGCCTCGTGCCGGATGGCGGGCTCTCCTGGATACTGACCCAGCAGCTCGGCTATGCGCGCGCCTATGAGGCGGCGATAGAGGCGCAGAAGATTCCTGCGGCGCGGGCGCTGGAGCTCGGCCTCGTCAATCGCGTTGCGGGCGGCGGCGACACGTTGAACGAAGCGCTTGAGTGGGCTGAGGGGCTTGCGGCGCGCGCGCCGATCGCGCTTGGCCTGACGAAGCGCGCGTTTCGCGCCGCGGCCGAAGACGGCGTCAAGAACGCGGCCGCTTACGAAGCGGCGCTGCAACGCATCGCGATCGCGAGCGATGACTGCAAGGAAGGCGTCGCCGCCGTCCTCGGAAAGCGCGCCGCGAGCTTCAAAGGACGCTGACCGAAAGCGCGCTTAGCCAGAGCGCCGCCGCGCCGGCGGCGCACAGGCCCGGACCGAAAGGTATTTCGGCGCTCGTCTCGGAAAGTCGCCCGCGCGCGGCGATGACGATGATCGTTGCGATCGACGCGGCGAAAACCACCATCGGCAATGCGCTGGCGCCCACCCAGGAGCCGATGGCCGCAATGAGTTTCGAATCGCCTTGGCCGAGACCTTCCCGGCCGCGAAGGACGAAATACCCCCGCCGAATCGCCTCGAACGCCGCGTAGCCGAGCGCAGCTCCCAGAAGGGCCTCCGGCCAGGGCGCAAACAGATCCACCGTGTTCACCGCAATGCCGCCGATGAGGAGAGGCAGCGTCAACGCGTCGGGCAGATAGGTTGTCTCAATATCGATTGCGGCGAGCGCAATCAGGACCGACGCAAAAACTGACGCGAGCGCCCATTCGACGCTCGGCCCGTAAAGGGCGGCGTTGAAAGCGAACGCCGCGGCGCAGAGCGCCTCGATAACGGGATAGCGCGCCGATATGCGCGCGCCGCAGTTTCTGCAGCGCGCCTTCAGCGCCAGGAAAGAGACGATCGGGATGAGATCCTGCGGCGCGATCCGCGCGCCGCATGCCGGGCAGACCGACCGCGGTCCCGACGGCGTCTGTGGCGACGCGTCGACAAGTCCCCAATTCGCCGGCCCTCGAACTATAACCACGTTCAGATATGAGCCGATCACGAGTCCCAGGACGGCCGACGTTACATAAAAGACCCAATCGACCATCTAATCCGCGTTCATTGCTCCAAGACGCCGGCGATTAGTCGGACCAACCGCCGATTGCAAATGTCGGCGTCTAAAGGCTTTTCGGAAAGCGCCACGCACATATTGCGCATTCTCGTCGCGCCACGGATATGCGGCGTCACATTTCTGAGACATCACATTCAACCGCCTGTCACATCAGAGGCCTAGGCGCGGTCGCACGAGGGCGGCGCGTGGGGCGTCGCCCGTCGAGTTTCCTTATCGCGCCAATCACTCCGCGGGGGTCAAGACATGCGCCTTATTCCGAATACCCGTTCCTTTCTGATGGTCGGCAGCGCGCTTGCGCTGGTCGCCGCGTGCACGGACGCCGATGTTGACGACGTCACGACGCCGGGTTCAACGAATCCGATCGTGATTTCGCCGATCGTCGGCGGCGGGGGCGGCGGCGCCTCCTTTGCGGCGCGCTCGACCGCGCCGACCTCGGCGGTTGATTGCCCGGCGAACACTTCGTTCATCGCAAGCGTCGCCCTTCCAAGCGGCGCCGGCACGAATTTCTGCTCGATCACGCCGGCAGGCCAGAACACGATCACCGGAACGGTCAACATTCCCTTCTCGGCCGATCCGCTCTTGATCAACGGCACTGTCTTTATTGGCGACGGCACCGACGGCTCCGCGAACGTTACTTTCGCGCCCGGCCAGCAGTTCGTCAGCGCCAGCCAGCCGGGCGTCGTCGACTTGCTCGTCGTCACCCGGGGGTCGCAAGCGACTCTGGTGGGCTCGGCGAGCAACCCGATCGTGTTTACCTCAGCGCAAGACCTGGAAGACGACAGCATCGCCAACGGGTCGACCGACACCGGCGAATGGGGCGGGATCGCGATCAATGGTTCGGCGCCGATAAATGAATGTGATGACGGCACCGCGACGCCTGGCGCGGCTGGCTGCGAACTCGAAGGCGAAGGCGGTTCCGGCTTCTACGGGGGCGGGGACCCGAACGATAACTCCGGCTCCTACGAGTACATTCGCGTCCACAACGCCGGCTTCCAGTTCTCGCCCACCAACGAGCTGAACGGCATTGCGCTGCAGGGCGTCGGCGACGGCACCACATTCCGCTTCGTCCAAGTGGACAATGGCGCCGACGATGGCTTCGAGTGGTTCGGCGGCACCGTTAACACGAGCCACCTGATCGTCACCGGCGCCGGCGACGACAGCTTTGACTGGACGGACGGCTGGACGGGCTCGCTTCAGTTCGGCCTCGTCATTCAGGATATCGGCAATGACGGCGGCATCGAAGGCGACAATAATGGCGGTGCGGGCGGCACGCTTGTCGACCGGCTGCCTCGTTCCGCGCCGGACCTCGCCAACCTGACGTTCATCGGCGGCGGCACGGATTTCGTGGTCGACGCCTCAGGAAATCCGATTCTCGACGAAGACGGCGATCCGGTTCCGCAGGCAGGCGAAGGCATCCTCTTCCGCGAAGGCAGCGGCGGGACGTTGATCAACGCCGTCTTGACGAATTTCAGCCAGGGCTTCGAGTTCGACGACGACAGCTCGATTGCGACGCCGACCGCAAACTCGGTTTTCGTCGCCGGCAACACCGCAAATCTGGTGGACACTGACGGCATTTTCGCGGCGGGGACAAACAACGTTGAGTCGACGGCGACCACCCTCGACGGCGTCCTGCCGGGCCCTTCGGAGCTCGCCATCACGGCTGTCTCTCCTGAAACGGTCAATCCGCTGTTTGACGGCGGCGCGGATTATGTGGGCGCGTTCGGCCCGAACGACACGGCGTCCGACAGCTGGGCGGCCGGCTGGTCGGTCAACATTCCTTTCTCGCCGCCGGACTGCCCGGCCGGCACGACGTTGATCGCCTCTGACGCGCCAACGACGATTAACGCGAACCGCACCGAAGCCAACACCTGCGTTATCGAAGGCCCGGTCGTCGGCGACGTGACCCTGACGGCGGGCAATCTCTACCGCCTCGATGGCACCGTGTTCGTCGGCAACGATCAGGGCTCGGACGCCAGCAACCCGACGCCCGGCGCGGTGTCGGGGAATCTGATCGTGCAGCCCGGCGTGACGATCTTCGGCAACCAGCAACCCGGCGTCGTCGACCTCCTGGTCGTCTCACGCGGCTCCACAATTGACGTCAACGGGACGCAGAGCTCGCCGGTGATCCTGACCTCTCGGGCGGACCTTGTCGCAGGCGGCGATTCCATTCGCGGAACCGCGACCGGCGAGATCGGCGGCATCGCCATTAACGGCCGTTCGCCATTGAACGAGTGCGACGACTCGACGGCGACGCCCGGCACGACAGGCTGCGAACTCGAAGGCGAGGGCGGGTCCGGCTTCTATGGCGGCGGCGACCCGACCGACGACTCCGGCTCAATTCAGTACATGCAGGTTCGTTACGCCGGCTTCCAGTTCTCGCCGACGAACGAATTGAACGCGGTCGCGCTTCAGGGCGTCGGCAATGAGACGGAAGTAGACTTCGTGCAGGTCATCAATGGGGCGGATGACGGCATTGAATGGTTCGGCGGCACGGCAAACGCCAGCCACCTGGTGATCACCGGCGCCGGCGACGATTCGCTCGACTGGACCGACGGTTGGACGGGCGCCGCCCAATACGTGATTGTGCGCCAGAACGCCGGCAATGACGGCGGCATTGAAGGCGACGGCAATGGCGGATCGTCCGGGGCGCTGCGGGACAATCTTCCGCGGTCGCGTCCGGTCGTGTCGAACTTCACGTTCATTGGCGGCGGCGTCGACCCACTGCTCGACGGGATGGGGAATCCGATCCTCGACGACGATGGCGACCCGGTTCCGCAAGCCGGCGAAGGCGCGCTCTTCCGGGAAGGTTCGGACGGCGCGCTGATCAACGGTACGATCACGAACTTTAGCCAGGGCCTCGAATACGACGATGAGTCCGGCTTCGCGCCGTCTTCTGAGCCGCGCTATGTGAGCATCGCGTTGGCGGCGAACGCCGAGCAACAGGACGACACGTCCGATCTGCCGCCGGGCAACCTCGTCGATGTGAATGAGTTCGCGACGAGCACGCTCGGGCCAATCGCCGGCTTCGTGACGGACCTTGCGCCGGGCGCCAATGAAACCACCGGCACCGCCGCCGCCAATCCGGTGACCGTCTGCGAGGCGGAGTTCGCGGACATTCCCGTTCAGGAAACGAACGCGGCGGCCTCGAACCCGAACGCGGTTCTTCCGAGCCCTTGCGGCAGCCTCGACGCGGCCGAGTACATCGGCGCGCTTGAGGACGCCAACGACCTTTGGTTCGCGGGCTGGACCCTTGGCCTCTAGCAGCCTTGGCGGGCCGGGCGGCGACGCCCGGCCTTCCTTTCGCATTTAAGTCAATCCGCGATTAGCCGCATCAAGGCTTTAGAGGTGGGAAAATGAAGTGCTTAACTAAAACTGCGCTGGCGGCGCTGATGGGGACGACGGGGATCGTAACGTCCCAGGCCGCCCTTGCGCAGCCGGAAACGACGGTCACCGATGAAATCGTCGTTCGCGGCGCGCGCATCCCGGATGAAAAGCGTGCGACCTCGGAAATCTCAAGCGTTCTCGACGAAGCGTCGTTCCAGCGGACCGGCGATGCGGACATCGCATCGGCGCTTGCGCGCGTTTCCGGCCTCTCCGTATCGGAAGGCAAATTCGTTATTGTCCGGGGGCTGAATGAGCGCTATTCGTCCGTCACGCTGAACGGATCGCCCTTGCCGAGCCCGGAGCCGCTTCGTCGCGTCGTGCCGCTCGACCTCATTCCGACGTCGTTCCTGTCGGGATCGCTGGTTCAGAAGACCTTTTCGCCGCAATATTCTGGCGAATTCGGGGGCGGCCTCGTTGAACTTCGCTCCAGGTCGCTGCCGGACGAGGACTATTTGACAATTGGCCTGTCCGGCAGCCTCGACACCGTCACGACCGCCCGGGACGGCCTGTTCCACGATGGGGGCGGTCTTGACTGGCTTGGCTTCGACGACGGCGCGCGCACGGCGCCGCAGCTTGCGCAGCAGGCATTTTTCGGCACTACAGGCTTCAATCCGGTCGCTGATCTGAATGCGCTCGAGGCGCAGTTCGCGCGTCCGCAGAACGTCGTCGGCTTCGAGAACGCGACCCCCGTCAATTACGGCGTCAACCTTTCGCTCGGCGGATCGCGCGATTTTTCCGACGACATACGATTTGGCGCGAATTTCGCTTTCACGTTCGGCAATGAATGGCAGACGCGGGAAGGACGCCGCGAACAGGGCCTGACCCAGTCCGCGCTCGTCGATCTCGGCAATCCCGGCGCGGGCGTCATCAGCGATCTGACGATCGACGAACTGACCGGCGCGGACGCCCCGCTCGGCACGTCGGCGAACGTCGGCGACTTCATTTCGACCCAGCAGATCACTGAATTGAACGGCCTCGGCACGTTCGGCCTCGAGATCGGCGACAACCACACGATCACGTCCACCAACCTGATCCTGCGGTCGACCCTTAAGGATACGCGCAACGCCACGTCGATCTTCGGCGAGGACGACGGCCTGCAGATTTTCCAGGAGAATTTTGAATTCTTCGAACGCCAGGTCTGGCAGACACAGCTTCGCGGAGATCACGTATTTCCCGGGCTCGGCGATCTTGAGGTCGCCTGGCGCGGCGCCTACGGCGAAGCGTTCCGCGATGCGCCTTTCCAGTTTCAGACGCGGCGCGCGCGGACAGGCACGTCGGGCCAGTTCTTCTTTCCCTTTGGCGCGCTTCGCGGGCCGGTCGGGCCGATCGTGACGGACCCGGCGACGGTGGAGTTTTCTGAAGTTCAGGACCAGAACATCGACGCGGGGATTGACTTCATCCTGCCACTGACGGTTGGCGATCTGCCTGTCGACCTCAAGTTCGGCTATGGGTATACGGATAAAGAACGCGACACGTTCGTGCGAACGTTTCAATTCGATGCGTCGGGCGATCTTAGCACGATCAACTTTGCAGGATCGCGCAATGACGTGATCTTCTCCGAGGAGGTGCTCGGCAGCGATCTCTTCGGCCTCGACACGGGCGCGCCCATCAGCAACGTGATTACGCTCGATAACGCGACCTCGACCTTGCAGGTTCACGCCGGCTATGGCGGCGTGGATTTTCCGATTGGCGATTATGTCCGGCTTGCAGCGGGCGTCCGCTTTGAATCAGGCGAACAGGTCACCGAAGCGTTCGCGCCGGCGCAGCCGGCCCAGACCCTGACGCGAACGGTGATCGACGAGGATTATTTCCTTCCGGCGGCCACCCTCACGTGGAACCCGATCGGCGACCTTCAGGTTCGGGCCGGTTTCTCGCAGACGATCACCCGTCCGCAATTCCGAGAATTAACTCCGGCGCAATTTCGCGACGACGACACGGACCTTCTAATCCTCGGCAATCCGTTCCTCATCAACTCCGAGGTCGACAACTTCGACGCCCGGGTGGAGTACTACTTTTCACGCGGTCAGTTTGTAACGATCGGCGGCTTCTACAAGGACATCGAGAACCCGATTGAGACGCAGTCCTTGCTCGCGACCGGCGGCGATGTCTTCGTATCGTTCGTCAATGCGCCGTCGGCGCAGGTCTATGGCTTCGAATTCGAATTCGAGAAGAACTTCCTGCTTGACGATTTGATTGGCGGTGACTGGCTTGCCGGCAAAGAACTGGTGGTCAGGACGAACTACACCTACACCCAGTCTGAAGTGAGCGCTGACGGCGATGTGACGATCGCGTCCGTTAACTCGCAGGCTGGCGCGTTCCCGCAGACCGTAGCCGCGGCCGGCGTTCTTGAAGACGGCCGCAGCCTTCAAGGCCAGTCGGACCATCTCGTTAACTTTCAACTCGGGATCGAAGATCCGGAGACGAACAGCCGCGCGACCTTCCTCGTCAACTGGGCGTCTGAGCGCATTCGCCAGACGGAAAACCTCACTTCGGGCGTGAATGCGCCGGCGGTGGTTGAAAACCCGCCAGTGTTGGTCGATTTCGTGTGGAGCCGCGAGCTTGAGCGCTACGGGGGCGGTTGGCAGATCGGGATCGCGATCCGTAACATTCTGGGCGACGATTACGAGGCGCTGCAGACCTTCGAGGACGGCTCGGTGGCGGCGTTCGACACCTACAGGCTCGGCCGCATCTTCAGCGCGAACATTTCGAAGTCGTTCTGACGCCCGGCGCATTTGGACGTTTAGGGGCGCTCTTGCGAGCGCCCCTTTTCGTTAACGGGCCCGGCGCGCCGGCGAACGGGCCGCTGAGCCGGGTTGTGCTGGCATGGAGCTTCGGCCCGCCTGATTGTGCATTCCTTGCGGCTCGCTGTAAGACCTTAGGCGCGCCGCTGGATATTGGCCGGGAAAGACAGCGCTTTAGCCCATGACGACCATCGCGCGACCGATGATGGAGCCGCCGCAGGCGGCCATGACCGCGACCCCCGGGCCGCAGGATAAGCCGTACGATGACCGCAGCATCGCGCGAGGGGACGCATCCGTCTCCGCGAGCGCAGGCGCCGGAGGGCTCGGTGCGCTTGCAGACAGCGCGTTTCGCGGCGCCAAATCCCGAAAGGCGCGCAGCGAACGTCGGCCGCGCGGCGTGTCGATTGCGGAAATGGCGCTTGCGGCCGCGACGGGGCTCGTGGCTGCGCGGCTGGCGTTCTTGGTCGCGGCGCCTTTGCCGACGCCGGACCGGATGCCGGAAAGCGCCGCTCAACCGTTAAGCGGGGACGGGGCGGCTGCGGCGGGGCCGGTCAACCCGTTTCGCGTTGCGCAAGGTCAGCCCGCGCCGGCCGCTGAGCCCGTCGTCGACGCCGAGGAGGCGCTGGAGGAAACGGCCTTGAATCTGGTGCTCCACGGCGTCCGATTGGACGGCGACGCGACGACGGCGATCATCCAGACCGCGGACGGCGGACAGGAGATTTTCAGCCTTGGCGATACCGTCGCTCCGAATGTCGTTCTCGAAAGCGCGCGCCGCGAACAGGTGACCCTGCGCCGGAATGGCGTGCGCGAATCGCTGACGATGATAAATCGCAACCTTCGCGAAGCGCCGGAGTTTCCGCCTGTGCGCGCCGCCGGGCCATCCGGTGCGGAATCTGCAGAGACATCTGACCCGACAGCGACCGCAGGCGGCGGAAGAGCGGCGCGCAGGGGCGGCGGGACAAGGCGCCCGGCGACGCTTGATGACTGGACGGAACTGGTGCGCATCGACACGCGGTTGCAGGACGGGGGAAGCTTGCGGGTCGTCCTCAATCCGGGGCCGCGGGGCGCGGCCTTTCGCGCTGCTGGCCTTAGGCCGGGGGACGTCTTGCTGTTGATAAACGGGCGGCCCCTTGGCGACAGTCCGGCTGCGATTTCCCGTCGCTTGCAGTCCCTTGCGGGCGCTGAGAGCGCGGACCTCGTGGTTGAACGAGATGGCGTTCGGCTGCCGTTGACCGTGTCGCTGTTGGCCGGCGATGGAGATGTGGATGAGTAAACGCCAACGCGCCTTTGCCCGACTTACGGGGCCGGCGTTCGCCGCAGCGTGCGGGTGCGCGTTTATCGCAGCCGCCCCCGCCGCTGCGCAGTCGCCCGAAACGTGCCAGGGATCGATCAATTACGAGGACGCCGACATTTCCGCCGTTGTCGACGAGATTGCGCTGAGGACAGGCAAGAAGTTCGTCGTTGCGCCCCAGGTGAACGGACGCATCACGATTAAATCCGGCCCGAATGGCGGGCTCTGCCCGAATGAGGCGTGGGAGCTCTTCCAGGCCGCTCTGCGCGTCACAGGCTTTGTCGCGACGCCGATAAACGGCGACAGCTACAAGATTGTGCCGCTGCAATTCGGCGCGCGCGCCGCAGGGCCGGTCGGCGAGGGGCGTCCCGGCGACATCGTCACCCAGATCGTCCGCCTGCAATATGTCGAGGCGCGCAACGCCGCGGCGAGCCTGTCGCAAATCGTCAGCGAACGCGGTGTCGTCAATCCGGTGAACGGCGGCAACGCGCTCATTCTCGTCGACAGCGAGGACAATATAGAGCGCATGCGGCAGGTGCTTGCGGAAATCGACCGAGACACCCGCGTCTACCGGACGGTGACGCTGCAGAACGCCTCCGCAACGGAGGTCGCCGGCGTTGTCAGGCAATTGGCGCAGGAACTCGGCGAAGAGGAAGGCGGCCGACGCGGCGGCGTCAGCGTCGTGCCGGTGGAGGCGACAAACAGCGTCATTGTCAGGGCGGAGCCTGTGCTGTTGCGCCGTCTCCTGACGGTTGTCAGCGAACTCGATCGCATCGGCGAATCGACATCCGACGTGGCCGTCATTCGCCTCGCCCATCAGGATGCGGAAACCCTTGCCGTCACCTTGCGCGAACTCGCCGACGCCCAGCCGCGCGATCCTGGCGAGGACGGACAAGCGGCGCGCCGCGGCGGCCAGCGCGCCATAATATCCGTCGACAAACCGACCAACTCCATCATCATTTCAGGCGATGCGGGAATTCAGCAGACGCTGCGCCGCGCTATTTTCGAACTCGACGTCCGCCCGGCGCAGGTTCAGGTCGAGGCGATCATCGTCGAAATCTCGGAGACCGCCGCCCGCCAGCTTGGCGTCGAATACCTCATCTCCGGCTCCGGCAACGGCGTCGTGCCGTTTACGACGACCAACTTTTCCGAATCGCAAGCGAACCTTTTGAGTTCATTCGCGCAGTCTTTCGTCTCCGGCGACGACGCGACGACGAACGGCGCCGGTGTTCTGGAGAATGACGTTCTTCAGGCGGCGCTCGGCTCGCTCCTCGGGCTGAATGGGGTCGCGTTCGGCGGCGGCGGCCAGACCGACGACGGCAACATCTACGCTGCGGTCGTGACCGCGTTGCAGCAGGACACCAACACGAACGTTTTGAGCTTGCCGTCCGTGGTCACGCTCGACAATCAGCCGGCGCGGCTCAATGTCGGGCAGGAGATTCCAATCACCACCGGCGAGGCCATCGGCGACAATTTCAACGGCGCCTTCAGAACCGTCTCAAGGGAGGAAGTAGGCGTCATTCTGGAGGTGACGCCGCGGATAAGCGACGGCGACACCGTGACGCTGACGATTATGCAGGAAGTCTCAAGCGTCGAGGGGCAGATCATCGCGTCGTCGACGGACCTCATCACGAACACAAGGTCGATCGAGACCGTCGCTCTCGTTGACGACGGCGACATTCTGGTGATTGGCGGGCTGATCAGCCAGGAGGATGAGGAACGCCAGAACAAGGTGCCGCTTCTCGGCGACATTCCGCTCGCCGGCAATCTCTTTCGAAATACCGCGAACTCGCGCGACCGGCGGAACCTTATGGTGTTCATCCGCCCGACGATCATTCGCGACAGCGCGACGGCGCGCACGGCGACCTCGCGCAAGGTCGACTATATCCGGGCGCGCGGATTGCTGGACGACGGCAGAGCGGTGTCAGAAATGGAGCGCCTCATAGACGAAGCGACGGGTATCGGGCCGGCGCCGCCGGGCAATTTGCGCCGCACGCTGCCGTTTGGGGGGCCGTCCGACGCCTTCGGCGCGCGCCGCACGTCGACATCCGAGCCTGCGGCCCCCGCTGGGTCTGCTTCAATGCCGACGTTGACGTCCACGCCGCCCACGCCGCCGTCTTCTGCGCCTGCTCCAGCTCCGGCGACGTCCATCGAAGAAACGCCGATCGAGCCGCTGCCGGCGCAAGATGCGCCGACGCAGCTCACCGATCCAGGGGACGCGGCAGGGCCGGCCGCGGCGATTGAAACTGGGGACGCCGCGCCCGGAGACGTCGCGCCGTCAGGGCCGCCTGTTTCTTTCCGTACGGACGATATGCCGCCCCTGCCGATGCCGTCGCCGGGCCGCGACCTGAATACCTTCTCGACTGCGCAGGCGGCGCTTCGGGAGGAGGGAGAATGAGCGGCGCCGGCGAAACCGTCGCGCCCGCCAATGCCGGGGCGCCTCCGCCCGCGGTCGATGCGCCGCATCTGCTGACGCGGCTCACCTATGCGTTCGCCAAGGAGCGCGGGCTCCTTTTGCTTGACCCGGCCGCGCGTCCGGCGGTCGTCGGCGCGCGCGGCGCGCCGGACCCGCTAGCGCTGATCGAGACGCGGCGCGCCGTCGGCGGGCCAATCGTCGTTGAGGAAATGCCCCAGGAGGCGTTCGATCGGCGCATGTCAGAGATTTACGCGGTCTCTAATCTTGATGCTGAGGAATTCGCCGGCGGCGATGACGATTTGACGGCCCTCGCCGAAGGCCTGCCGACGACCGCCGACCTTCTTGACAGCGACGACGATGCGCCGGTGATCCGCCTCATCAATGGCGTCATCGCCGAAGCGGTCAAGACCAAGGCGTCGGACATCCACGTGGAGCCCTATGAGCGCGGGTTGTCGATCCGGCTGCGCGTCGACGGCGTCTTGCGGGAGGTGTTGTCCCTCCCGGCGCGCGCGACGCCGTCGCTCGTCAGCCGCATTAAGGTGATGGCGCGCCTCGACATCGCCGAGAAGCGGGTGCCGCAGGACGGACGGATTTCAATCGCGCTCGGCGGCAAGACCGTGGACGTGCGCGTCTCCACGCTGCCGGCGCGGTTCGGGGAGCGCGTGGTGATGCGTATCCTCGACAAGGACGAGGCGCGCCTTGATCTCGACGCGCTTGGCATGCCGCCGGCGACGCTGGCGCGCCTGAAGACGATCCTCAAACGCCCGAACGGAATTATTCTTGTCACCGGCCCGACCGGCTCCGGCAAGACGACGACGCTTTACGCGTCGCTGTCGCTCCTGAATGATCCGAGCCTCAATATTCTGACTGTTGAGGACCCGGTCGAATACGCCATCGACGGCGTCGGCCAGACGCAGATCAATCCAAAGGTGGGCATGACGTTCGCTGCGGGGCTTCGCGCGATCCTGCGTCAGGACCCTGATATTGTTATGGTCGGCGAGATCAGAGATGCGGAGACCGCCGACATCGCGATCCGCGCCGCGCTGACAGGCCACCTCGTCTTGTCGACGATCCACACGAATTCCGCCGTCGGCGCGGTGACCCGCCTGCGCGACATGGGCGCTGAACCGTTCCTCTTGTCCTCGACCCTCGCCGGCGTGCTGGCGCAGCGGCTGGTGCGGCGGCTGTGTCCGTCGTGCAAGAAGCCGTCCGCGCCTGATGCGGCCGAACGCGAGCTTCTCGGCCTCTCCGAAAGCGACAAGGATGTGCGGATTTACCGGCCCGTCGGCTGCGCCCGATGCGGGCATTCCGGCTATGAAGGACGGCTCGGCGTCTATGAGCTGATGATCGTCGACGCCGCGACCCGCGAACGCATTCACAACGATGCGGGCGAGGCGCGGATCGCTGACGCCGCGTTTGCGGCGCGCGATGCGGAGACGCTCGCCGAATGCGGGTTCCACCACGTGCTCGCGGGCGAGACGTCGATCGAGGAAGTGTTGCGCGTGGTGCGCCAGGACGACGATGGCGCCGTCGTTTGAATACGAAGCATTGGACGCCGGCGGGCGGACGAAGCGCGGGGTCGTTTCCGCAGAAACGCCGCGCTCGGCCCGGGCCGAGTTGCGTCGGCTGGCGCTGACCCCGATTGCGCTTAACGCCGCGAAGGAGCGCGGCGGCGAGAAAGGCGGCGGCGGGGCGGGCCGCAAAATCTCCGGTAAGCAGCTCGTTCTGTTGACGCGCCAGCTTGCGGTGCTGATCGGCGCCTCAACGCCGGTGGAGGAGGCGCTGAACGCGGTGGCGCTGCAGTCCGATAGGCCGAATGCGCGGCGGCGGTTGCTCGCCGTGCGCGAGCGGGTGATGGAGGGGCGCGCCCTCGCCGAAGCCTTGCGCCAGGACGGCGGCTCGTTCTCCGACCTTTACTGCGCCGTCGTCGCGGCGGGCGAAGCGTCGGGCAAACTCGATGAATCGCTCGACCGGCTCGCCACCATGCTGGAGAAAAACCGCTCTATGCTGAGCAAGGCGATGGGCGCGCTGATCTATCCGGCCGCCCTCTTTGTCTTCGCCGGGGGGGTCATCGCCGCCCTGATGACCCAGGTCGTGCCGCGCATCATCGAGCAGTTCCAGGCGTTCGACGCGCAGCTGCCGGCGGTTACGCAACTGGTCGTGGCGATGTCGGATTTCCTCTCCGCGTATGGCTTATGGTTGCTGCTCGGCGCCTTCGCGGGTGGGATAGGGCTGTGGCGTGGACTGAAGACGCCTCGGTTCAAACTGCGGTTCGACGCTGCGGTTCTGAATATTCCGGTCATCGGCGGGCTCCTGCGCGGGCTTGAGGGCGCACGTTTCGCGCGGACCCTGTCGACGCTTTTCGGCGGCGATGCGCCGTTGCTGGACAGCCTCGCCGGCGCCCGGCGCACTGTGTCGAACGCGCATATCGGCAAGCGGCTCGACGCGGCCATTGACCAGGTGCGCGAGGGCGCGTCCCTCGCGGCGGCGATCAGGCGCGCCGACGCCCTGCCGCCGATGATGACCCACATGGTCGCGGCGGGCGAACGGGCGGGCAAGCTCCCGCAATTGCTGGATCGGGCCGCCGAACAGCTAGAAGAAGACTTCGACGCCGCATCGGCGGTGGCGTTGAGGCTGCTCGAACCGTTAATCATCATCGTTATGGGCGGTGTGGTGATGCTTATCACCGTGTCGATCATGCTGCCGATCCTGCGGCTGAACAGCCTCGCGGCGATGTAGGGCGCAGGGTGGGACAGGGGCCTGAGACGCCCGCGGTTGAGCGTGGCCTTACGCGCCGGCGAATGCTACCTGACGGCGCGAGCGGCGGCGCCCGGACGGCCCGACGCTGAGCGAGGAGACGAAACCCATGCGACGCGACACGCACCTTCATAAGACGCCCGCGGCGGAGCGCGGCATCACCATGGTCGAACTGCTCGTGGTGCTGTCGATCATTTCCCTGATTTCCGCCCTCGTGGTGGTGAATGTCCTGCCGGAGCGCGATCGCGCGGCCGTTCGCAAGGCGCAGATCGACATCGGCGTCATCGAAAGCGCGCTCGATCAGTTCAGGCTCGACATGTTCAATTATCCGACGACGGAGCAGGGCCTTGAAGCGCTGGTGCGCGAGCCGTCGAACGTTGCGCCCGCCGCCTCGTTCCGGCCCGGCGGCTATTTGCGCGGCGGCGCGCCCCTCGATCCCTGGGGCAATCCGTATCAGTACCGGTTTCCCGGCGAGAGGGGGGTCGTCGATATTTTTTCCTATGGCGCGGACGGACGCGAGGGCGGCGAGGGTCTGAACGCCGATATCGGCAACTGGGCGGATGAAGAGGCGTAACGCACCGGCGGCGCCAAGGCGCCTGATGCGGTCGGGTGAGCGCGGCGTCACGCTGATCGAACTCCTTGTCGGGCTCATCATCGTCAGCTTCGCCGCCGGCGTCGTGGTGATGAGCGCGCCGCCGCGCCGTCCCCCTGCGCGCGAGGAGGCGGAGCGGTTCGCCGCGCGCGTGACGCAGGCCCTAGATGAAGTCGTTTTCTCCGGCGTCGATCGGCGCCTTGAATGGACGGATGCGGACTATCGCATTGCCCGCCGGGACGGCGACGACTGGCGGATGGAGAATGCCTCTCGACCTGCGCGGCGCAATGTCAGTTTTTCGATCGCGCTCGACGGCGCAATCGCCGACAACGCAGACGCGCTGAACGGCGGCGCCGGCGGCGGGGCCTTTGTGGGCTATGGCGGGCCGGGGTTCGGAACCGCACTGGGCGAAACCGCGAACGAAGCTGACGCGGACGCGGACCGCGAGGGCTTGGAGACGCTTGCGCTTGATCCCCTTGGCCTCGCCGCGGGCTTCGACGCGCGGTTTGAAGATCGCCGCTCGGCTTTCATCGTCTCCGTTCGCGCGAACGGCGAGATAGATCTGGCGCGCGAATGATCGGGCGTACCGACAAAGGCGTTGCGCAAAGCGGCCTGACGCTTGTGGAGACCCTTGTCGCGTTTGCGATCATGGCCGGCGTCGTGATGAGCCTTGTTGCGTTGCTCAGCCAGACCGCGCGCTATATGGCGCGGGCGGAGGACCGTTTTCTCGCCTCGCTCCTCGCGAACAATCTGATGGTGGAAGAGCTGGCGCGCGTCGAACCGGCGGCGGAGGGCGCCTCTGAAAATCGCGCGACATTTGCGGGCCGCGACTTCGATTATGTCCGCACCGGGATTGAAGTGCGGCGAGGCGTCGTCCAGATAACGTATGATGTCAGCCGAAGCGGCGAGGACGGACTGCTTGCGCGCACCGCAGCGTTGAAGGGAAGGGCGCAATGACCGGCCCCGTCGACATGCGCGCGGACAAGCGGGCTTTCCAGCGCGGCCTTACCCTGCCGGAGCTGCTGATCTCGTTGCTTATCTTCGCGATGGTGTCGAGCGCCGGGGTCGCCGGCTTGCGGCTTGCGATCGACGGCCGCGAACAGCTTGAGGCCGTCGACGGATCCTTGCGCGACTGGCAGATCTTTCAGACCGTTCTGCGCGAGGATTTCGCTCAAGTGGCGCCGCGGGTCCCGCGCGACGAATTCGGCGCGCCGGCGCCGGGTCCGTTCATGGGCGGCAGGGCGCTGGAGCTCGCCGTCCAGCCGCCGCGCCAGGACGAAACGCCGCTTCTCGCCTTTGTGCGCGCAGGGCGCGGCAATCCCGGCGCAAAAGAGCCCCGCTCGGAGCTTCAGCATGTTGAATATGTGTTCCGTGAAGGACAGATCATCCGCCGGGCGCGGCCTTATGTGGACGCGGCCCGCAATCATGCGGTTGTCGAGCGCGCGCTTGTCGGCGGCCTGACGGCGGCCGAGGTCGAATTCCTGATTGGGCAGACCGCCCGCGGTCTTGAATGGGCGGAGGGCTGGCCGACGCCCGCCGCGCAAGGGTTTGCGCCGTCGGCGGCGCGGTTGACGTTCGAAGGCGGTCGCTTCGGGCGGTTCGAGGCGCTTTTCTGGATCGGGAGGGTCGGGTGAGGCCGCGGCGCGAAACCAAGGGTAAGGCTGAGCGCGGCGTTGCCCTGATCGTCGCGCTTTTGATGACCGCGACCCTGTCCTTTCTTGCACTGTCGGTGTCGGAGAAAATGCGCGCCTCGGCGCGGCGGTCCGCATTCAGCGCCGACCGGTCGGAGCTTTACTGGCGGGCGATCAGCGCCGAGGCGCTTGCGCGCGAGGCGCTCGCCGATCTGCGCGCGGCCGCAGACGGCGCAGGCGAAGCGAACGCCCGGCTGACGCTTTCGAGCCCACTCTTTCTTGCGCCGGTGGACATTCCGTTGCCGGACGGACGCGCCAGCCTTCAGTTCGCAGACGCGGGCCGTTGCTTTAACCTGAACAGCCTTGGCGCCGGCGGCGCAGGGAACGACCCTGAAGAGGACGATGCGGACGGCGCTCCGGGCCGCCGCGGCGGGGCCGGCGCGGACGGCGGCGGCGAGGAGACTGGCCGCGGAACCGCGCGGCGGGGCGAGGGAACGTCGCGACAGGAGTTCGCGGCGCTCCTCAGCCTTCTAGGCCTTGGCGACGGCGAGTCCGCGCAGCTTGCCGCGACGGTGGTCGACTGGATAGACGCCGACGACGTGACGTCGCTCAATGGCGCGGAGGATGACTTCTATACGGCGCTGCCGGCGCCGTTTCGTACGGGCGGCGCGCCGCTTGCGGACGTCAGCGAATTGCGCGCCATGCGCGGCTTCGACGACGTCGTGTATCAGGGATTGCGCCCGTTCGTGTGCGCGCTGCCGGAGGGGCGCGAAGCGGTCCTCAACGTCAATATGTTGCGTCCCCAGGACCTCCCCGTCCTTGCGGCGATTATTTCTGCGGCAAGCGAACAGACCGTCGATGCAAGCGGACTCATGAACGTGCTAGAGGCGCGGCCTCCGGAGGGCTGGCGCAATGCGGAGGCGTTCTGGGCGAGCCCGACGCTTGCGGAATATGGGGTGCCACAGGAAGTCCGCGCGGCGCGGACGGATGTGGAGTCGCGGTACATTGAAGCGCGCGCCATAGTAGAGAGAAACGGCGTTGAGGTGGCGGTGACATTGACCTTTCAGGCGCGGAATGATGGGACGTATCGCCTGCTGTCGAGATCCTTTGGAGTGACCGGGTGAACGAAGCGCTCATAGCCTATGTCGGCGAGACGCTGGCGGACCCCATCGCCTGGACGGCGGTGCGGGACGGCGTGGCGATTTCCCACGGGGTCGCCGACGGGTTCGCCGCGCTCGCGCCTGCGCTTTCGGACCTGCCGGAGCACATTCTGGTCGGCGCGGTGTTGCCGGGCGAGCTCGCCGCTTACCGGCCCCTGGCGGCGCCGCCTAAATCGGACGCGAAGTTCCTCGCCGCGGCGATGCTGCTCCTGGAAGACGAACTCGCCGAACCGGTTGCGGACATGCATGTGGCGACCGGCCGGGAGGACGGCGAGGGCGCGGTTGTCGCCGTCAAGAAATCGTTGATTGCTGAATGGGCCGGGGCGTTCGTCGACGCCGGCGCGCCGTTGCGGTTCTTGACGGTGGATTTTCTGTGCGTTCCGGCGCCGTCCGAAGAGGCTGGGGCGTCGCTTCTCATTCTCGGCGATCGCGCTCTGGCGCGGGGGCGCGGCTGGCGGTTCGCAGCGGATATCGAGCTTACGCCGGCGGCGCTCCGCGGGCTACTCGGCGCGGCTGATGACGGCGGTGAGGAAGGCGCGAAAGGCGTTGACGTGCGCGGGCCGCAGGGGTGGCGCCCGCCGCCGGGATGGCCGGAGGCGCGCTCTATCATGGTCGCCAAGACGGGCGGCGTCGCCGAAGAGGCCGCCCGCCAGGCGCTGGCCGGCGCCGGCCTGAGCTTGCTGCAGGGGGAGTTCCGGCCGCCGCGACGGACGCAGGTCAATGTCGCGCCCTACCGCCGGGCTGCGGCGATGGCCGCCGGCCTCGTGGTCGGCGTCGTCGCGCTGTCGTGGATCGAAACGCATCGCCTCAGCGCCATGGCCGAACGATATGACGGCGAGGCCCGGCGGATCTTCGCAGAAGCCTTTCCCGATGCGTCGGGGCGGGACATGCGCGGGACGGCGCGCGCGCGCCTGTCCGCCGGCGGCGCGGCGACGTTTCTTGACCTTACTCGACGGCTTGACGCCGCCATAGGGGAGAAAGGCGTCGCGATCGACCGCATCCAGTTTGACGCAAGCCGCGGCGCATTCAGCTTTTCGGTGCGCGGCGCGTCCAATGAAGACATCGACGCATTCCGCGAGCGCCTGGCGGCCCAGGGCGTGCGCGCGACCGATGTCAGCGGGTATCGCCGCTCCGGCGGCGCATGGGTCGGCGACATGGCGGTGCGGTTATGAGCAGGAGCGCCTTATGATGAGCGACTTCTGGAATGCGCGCTCCGAACGGGAGCGTCTTGTGTTGATGGCGGGCGGCGCCGTCGCGGCGCTGGCGCTTGCGTTTCAGGCGATCTATGCGCCGCTTTCCTCCTGGCGCGACGCCGCACGGTCGGAGTTTGCGCGAGCCGAAGGGTTCTATGCGCTTGTGCTTGAAGCCGCTGCGGCCGCGCCGGCGGGCGACGCGGAGGCGGCGACGGACACGCGTCCATTGCGCGCGATCGTGGCGACGGCGGCTGGCGATGCGGGCGTCGAGCTCACCTTCGTGAGCGCCCGTCCAGACGGTGCGGTGGAGGCGAATGCCGGACCTACGGACCCGGAAGCGTTTTTCGAGTGGGTCGCCGCCCTCAGCGCTGAGCACGGCGCAAAAATTTCCTATGCGGATATTTCCCGCGCGCAGGACAATGATGGGACAGTGCGCGGCCGGGTGATTTTCTCGCGATGAGCGTCGCGGCCGAAGACGCCGTCGCCCGCGGCAGGAGCCGGCGACGCAGAGGCGGCGGGCGTCGGCTTGCCCTGATCGGCGCTATTGCGTTCGGCGGGAGCGCTGTCCTGTCCGCGCCGGCGAGCCTGTTGCGGCCGGCTCTCGACGCGGTCGGCGAGCGCCTCGCCTACGAACGCATCGAAGGCGCCATATGGCGAGGGCGCATCCGGCGCGTCACCATCGACGGCGTAGCGCTCGGCGATGTGGACTACAGCTTTAACCCCGCGGCGTTGGCGCTCGGCCGCGCGGCGGCGCGCGTGCGTATCGATGGCGCGCTGGCGAAGGCGGTTGGACGCATCGATTTCGGACTTGCATCCCGCAGCGTACGTTTGCGTAGCGTCAGGGGCGATTTCAATCTTGCGGGCGTCAAACGATACCGGCTGCTCGGCGCGCCGTTCGCCGGAACGGTGAGGTTCGACATTGAGGAAATCGCATGGCGCGACGGCGCCGGCTGCCTCAACGCGGCCGGCAACCTATGGACCGACGCCCTTTCCGAACAGACGCGGCGGCTAGGGCTCGGCGAGGCGGCGCTGCAGGGGCCGATCGCATGCATCGGCGAGGATCTTCGGGTGAGTCTCAGGGGCGCGAACGAAATGGGCTCGGCGTTCGTCAATGTCGATTTGCGGCCCGACCGCACCTATGCGCTTAACGCCACTGTTGAAGCGGACCGCGCCGAACTGCGACAGGCGCTGGAGCTTGCCGGATTTCGTCGCGAGGCCGCGGGTCTCGTTTACAACGTTTACGGACCGATAAAGGGGATTGGCTCATGAACCGGCGGAGCTTGACGGCGCTCGTCGCCGCGACGGTTACGGCGGTCGGGTGTGAAACCTTCACGGCCGGCAAGCCGGCAGAGGAAGCGGTCGCGCCGGCCGCGCCGCCGTCTACGGCTGTGGAGGAGACCCTGCTTTTCGGCGCCATAAATGAGCCGCGCCTTCCGAGCGGCGAGTGCGGCATGGTTCTGTGGACTCTCGACGAGCGCTCGCCGAAGGCGATCTTCCGTTACGTGGTCGGCAGTTCCGCGCAGGCCGTCGTCGGCGGCGCGGAAACCGAATTCGCTCTGGTGGACGTCGGCGGCGGCGCGCGTTTCGGCGTGCCGGCTCGGCAGTCTTTCATCAGCAGCGACGGCAAACGCGCTGACGTGCGCGTCGCCTTTGGCCTTGGCTTTGACGGGGGCGTTTACGTGGAGCGCGCCGTAATTACCCTTGAGGATGGCTCAGGCTGGCGCACGGTTACGCCTGCGGCGGGCCTTGCGGGGTGTCGCGGTTGACGCCAGGCGGCGGGCGCGCCGTCATTCAGTGCACATGCCCGCCATTATGGCGAATGACCTCCGCGGCGGTTGCGACGGCGACGCCGAGGCCCGCGGCGATGTGGATATAGGGCGCTCGTCCGCGCAGCGCGTGCGGCGCGAGATGAAGCAAAATGACGTAAATCAACGCGCCTGCCGTGCCGCCCAGCAATGGTCCCGTCAGCCCTGCCGCCGGGTCCGCCAGCGCAAGCCCCGCCATCAGCGCCCCGGCGACCGTCGTCAGTGACGAGGCGGCAAAGGCGATCAGCACCGACGGCAGCCGGCCGACGCCGCTGTCGTGGATCAGAAAGTACGCGATCGCTCCTTCCGGGAATTCATGCAGCAGCAGCGCAAAGGCGGCCAGCCAGCCTGTATATTCATCGCCCCTGAAGGTGGACTCATAAACAAGGCCATCAACGAACGAGTGAAAGCCGAGCGCGAGTATTGACGCGTATCCGAGCGCCAGAGCGCCGGCCGATCCATTGTCTGCGCCGCCGCGATGGCGATTGGAGAGCATCAATCTGAGGCCAAACCCGGCGACGGCCATCAGGCCAAATGCGCCTGTCGCGTACGTCCACGCCGTTGGGTCTTCCTCCAGCGCCTCGGGCGCCAGATGGAAAAAGACCACAATGGTCAGCACGCCGACGGCGAATGCGGAGAACAGCGAACTCGTCCGCTGGCCCCAGTCGCCGATCGCCCATACGGACGCGAGGCCGAGCATGCTCACCCCGCCGGCGATAAGACTCGCCAAGAGACCGTTGCTGATCTCAGGTTCGAAAGACACTCTAGCAGACGCCTCTTTTTGACCGACCGCCGGCCGCCAACGGCAGACCGCCGCGCCATAGTCGAAGGTGCGCGACATCGAAGACGACGATTAACCCCGGGGGGCCCTTGCGCTATGCCCAACGGCGAAATCCGGATGTTATCACATTACCCAGACCCCGTGATCACTCAGGAAGCGTGATCGCCGCGCTTGCAAACCTGGCGGCGGATGTCTTTGGCGCAAAAATGTATCGTCTTCACGGTCGCTTAGGGTAAGATTCAGTCCGTAAACCGGAACTGTTGCAGATATGCCAGCTGCCACTCGCGTATGACGTGCACGCACGACCACCATTCCGGGCTGGGCGGAAACGGGCGCGACGCTAACGAAAAAGACGGGCGCCGCCTGCTCGCGGCGTTTTGCGTCATCGCCGTCTTTATGGTTGTCGAAATCATTGGCGGCGTCATCTCCGGCTCGCTCGCGCTTCTTGCCGACGCCGCCCACATGTTCACCGATGCGTTCGCGCTCGGGCTTGCGGCGGGCGCGCAGTGGTTCGCCAACCGGCCGGCGGATGCGCGGCGACATTTCGGATACGGCCGCGGCCAGGTGCTTGCGGCGTTCGTCAACGGCATCCTGCTCAGCATACTGCTTGTCTGGATTATCTTCGAGGCGGTGGCCAGGGTCGCGTCGCCGCAGGAAATCGCGTGGCGGCCCATGCTCGCGGTGGCGACGCTCGGGCTCGTCGCTAACGGCGTCGCCTTCCGCATCCTGCATGCGTCGGTCGGGACAAACATAAATGTTCGCGGCGCGATGCTGCATGTCATCAGCGATCTCTTAGGCTCGCTCGCGGCGATCGTCGCAGCCCTGTCTATCGCGGTGTTTGGCGCCTTTTGGGTCGACCCCCTCTTGTCGATCCTGGTGGCGGGCCTCATTGCGCGCTCCGCCTATAAGCTCCTGGTGGAGACTGGGCACATTCTTCTTCAAGGCGCCCCGTCGGACGTTGATGTCGGTCGTCTAGGGCGTTCGATTGAGGCGTTGTCGCCAGAGATAGAAGACGTTCACGACGTGCAAATCTGGCAGATGAACCCGGGCGACGCGCGCGTCGTGCTGCACGTACGTCTGTCCGAAGCCGCTGAGCCTCAGCCGATTCTCGAGCGGGTCAAAAAGACGCTTTCGGATGAATTCGGCATCTCCGAATCCACTGTTCAGATCGAAGTGGGCCGCAACTGTCCGGGGTGCGGGGCCGCGGCCGCGAGAGGCTCCGACGAAGGCGCTGAGGCGCAAGAAGCAGGGTCGCCGCCGAGCGTCGTCGTTGAAGGCTGACGCGCAAACGAAGCCGCCGCGGCCCGGACCCCTTAAGAGCTTGTTTGAGAAGGTCCGCCACCTCTCGAGCGACAGATGATCAGACCTTCCTTTCAGCGCGACGCTAAGGTTCAGGCTCTAAGTCAAAACGAATAGAGCCCGAACCGATCATTGCATCGACCATCGCAAAGGTCGGGCGCGTCTGATTATCCGATCACGGGTGACTTCGCCGGCATTTTCGAACGGGCTCGCAACCGGTCCGCAGCGTCGGCCGCCTCTGCGCGCCTCCCGTTTGCTTTTCTTGACCTGTATCAAGAATTGGTCGCAATCGGGCGTCAATTTGGGATGACAGCCCGATCGGAGGTCTCCCAATGCGCATCGTCCTCGTCCATCCGAACTATCATTCCGGCGGCGCGGAGATCGCCGGGAACTGGCCGCCCGCCTGGGTCGCATATCTTGCCGGTTCGGCGAAGAAAGCGGGGTTCACGGACATTCATTTCATCGACGCGATGACGAACCATGTGGACGACGAGGAGCTCGCGCGCCGCCTGAAAGAGCTGAAGCCCGACCTTGTCGGCGTCACCGCCATCACGCCGTCGATCTACACCGCGGAGCGCGTCCTTGAGGTAGCCGAGGAGGCGGTCCCGGATGCGCTGAGGGTGCTTGGCGGCGTCCACGCCACTTTCATGTACAAGCAGGTGCTCGCCGAGGCGCCGCAGGTCGACGTCATCGTCCGCGGCGAGGGCGAGGAGATCTTCGTCAATCTTCTGCGCGCGGTGGAGGCCGGCGCCTTTCAGCAGGCGCGCCACGAGATAAAGGGCCTCGCCTTCCGATCGGAGGGCAAGATCATCGCCACCGAGGCGGCGCCGACGGTTAAAGATATCGACGCCATCGACCCGGACTGGTCGCTGCTCGAATGGCCGAAATACAGCTATGTGCCGCTTGGCGTGCGCGTGGCCATCCCAAATATGGCGCGCGGTTGTCCGTTCACCTGCTCGTTCTGTTCGCAATGGAAATTCTGGCGCGACTACCGCGTGCGCGACCCTAAGAAAGTCGCCGACGAGATTGAGCGCCTGGTTGAGGAGCACGATGTCGGCTTTTTTATCCTCGCGGATGAAGAGCCGACCATAAACCGCAAGAAATTCATCGCCTTCTGCGAAGAGCTTATCGCGCGCGGCCTGCCCGACAAGGTCAAGTGGGGCATCAATACGCGCGTTACGGATATTCTGCGTGATGAGAAATACTTGCCGCTCTACCGCAAGGCGGGGCTTGTGCATGTGTCGCTTGGCACCGAGGCGGCGGCGCAGCTGAAGCTTGACCGCTTCAACAAGGAGACAAAGGTCGAGGATAACCGCCGCGCCATCGAACTCCTGCGCAACGCCGACATCTTTACCGAGGCGCAGTTCATCGTCGGCCTGGAGAACGAAACCGCGGAGACGTTGGAGGAAACCTACCAGATGGCGAAGGATTGGAGTCCCGATCTCGCCAATTGGTCCATGTACACGCCCTGGCCGTTCACGCCGCTTTTCCAGGAGCTCGGCGACAAGGTCGAGGTGTTCGACTTCTCCAAGTACAATTTCGTGACGCCCATCATGAAGCCGGAGGCGATGGACCGCGGCGAGCTTCTCGATGGGGTGATGAAAAACTATCGGCGCTTCTACATGTCGAAGGCGCTTTTCCATTATCCATGGCGCGGCACGGGGTTCCGGCGCAGATACCTGCTTGGGTGCCTGAAGGCGTTCATGAAGGCCGGGTTCCAGCGAACGTTCTATGACCTCGGCAAGGTCGGCTATTGGGGGCCGCAGACCAAGAAGAAGGTTGATTTCCAATTCGACGACACGCGGCGCATCGCGCCGGAGCAAACCGATGACTGGCAGGCGCAGGCCGAAAAGACGCGTAAGCACCAGGCGAAGCTTGCCGAGTTTCAGGCGGCCAAGAAGGAAGCCGTCAAGGCCTGCGGCGGCGGCGACGATCAGCTGTCGGACGACGAACTTGAGGCTGCGGACGTGGCCGTAACGTCGGCGTCGCCCGGGGGCGCGCCAAAAGGAAAGACGTTCACTCTCATTCCGCCAGCGGAGTAAGCGCCATGCCGTCCTGCGCGCAGGCTGCGACGCCGCCGGAAGCGGTCATCTACGAGGCGGTGACGCGGGAGGCGGAGACGCAAGAGATTGGAGCGCATCGGGTAGGCCCAAATTCCGTGACGCAACTCATCGCGGCGCTCGATGCGGCGGGTGAGGAGCGCCTGAAGGCCCGCGTGTTTCACAGCGCCGGGTGCGGCCGCTATCTTGACGCGCCGCCGACCGAGATGGTGCCGGAGCAGGAGCCGGCGTTCCTGCATCGCGCGCTGATCGACCTCGCCGCGCCGGAGACCGCCGCGGCGATCGCCATCGACGCCGGCCATCGCACGGGCGCCTATGTCATCGCCAATCGAATTCCGGCGCCGGCGCGCGCCATCCTGAAGCTTCTGCCGGCCAGGGTGGCCGCGCCCATGCTCGCGAAGGCGATTGCGCGCCACGCCTGGACATTCTGCGGATCGGGCGCCGTCGCGGTGCGCGACGCAGGGCCTAGAACGCTGGAGATACGCATTGACGGCAATGCGCTGGCGACGCCCGGCTGCCCCTGGCACGGGGCGGTATTTGAGACCCTGTTCCGCCGTCTAGCGGGCGCGCGCGCCCGCGTGTCGCATCCTGAATGTATGGCCAGGGGCGACGCCGCCTGCCGTTTTGAAGTGCGGTATTAACCATCCTTCGCCGCACGGCGCAGGCATACCCGGTTTGCGGTATCGATAACGCGTTCTCAGGTCGATTTAACGTTTACTGAATTTCTTTGCCGGTCCTTAATGGTCCTTCAATAAGCACGTTCCCCGTATCCATAGGAGCGGGAGATATGACGCCATTAGGGGACGCCGCCGGCCAGGCCATTCGAACGCTGACGCAGGATGCGCGGCAGTTTCGAGCAAATGCAGTCCCCGTCGAGGGCGGGCAGGGCGCCGCGGTCCCTGATACGGTCGATCGGATTGAAGTGTCGCCTGCCGATGAGACGTTTGGCGGTCAGAGCTTCGCCAGCCGGACCAGCGGCGGCGAGGAGCCGCAGCGGCTCGCGCTCCTAAGCGGCGACATCGACGCGTTTGGCGCTGAGCCCGCGTCTGAAGACGCGGACGCCGGCGCCCCGGCGCGTGAGCCGTTCGAACCCCCGAGCCGGTCCATTGGGGAACTCGCCGACGCCTTCGCCCGGAACGCCGCCGCCTACGCCCGCGCCGAAGCCGTCCGGGCCCTCGCCGCAGGCCGCGCGGACGATGCGCGGGACGCCGAAGCGGCGGACTCGGTCAGAAACGACGCCGAAGTTGAAACCGACGCCGAGGCAAGCGCGCCGACCGCCGTCGCTGGCGGAACGGACGAAGCCGATGATGTCGATCGAAGCGCCGGAGACGCCGGTGAGCCCGGCGCCTTTGAAGCTCGCGACGACGCAGACGCGGCCGCGCCGATCAACGCGGATACCGATGTCGGCGTAGAGGAATTTGCTTACGGCGCTGATGACCTGGCGGCTGACATAGAGGACGTCGAGGTTACGGCCGACGCTGTCGATGTTGAGGCGGCTGACGCGGCCGCGATCGAAGGCGACGCTGAGGCCGCAGAAGAAATCGCTGAGTACGGATTTGACGCCGCCGGCGACGAGGCTGCGGACGCCGCCCTGAATGTCGCCCTCGACGCGACCGAAGGCCCGGCGCCCGAACCTGCGGATCTCGCGTTTGAGGAATACTCGGAATAACGCTTGCGAGAGCGCTCAAAGCCCCATCTGGCGGGCGGCGAGGTCGTTCATGATTTCCTCCGAGCCGCCGCCGATCGCCATCACGCGAACCTCACGATAAATCCGCTCGACCCGCTGTCCGCGGATATAGCCGGCGCCGCCAAGGATCTGCATCGCCTCGCGCGCGCAGTATTCCATCGTGCGCGTCGCTTGCACCTTGAGGAGCGATAGCTCCGCGATTGGCGACTCGCCATTTCCTACCCGCCAAACGCAGTTGTCGAGAAATGCGGTTGTCGCCTGGATGCGCCTCACCATCTCGGCGAATTTGTGCCGGATGACCTGGTGCTTCGCCAGCGGCTTGCCGAAGGTCGTTCGTTCGATCGCCCAGGCGGCGGCGTCCTCAACGCACACCCGCGCGAAGGCTGCCGCCTGAGCGGCCATGGTCAGGCGCTCCATGTTGAAATTATTCACGATGCCGAGGAATCCGGCGTTCTCCGCGCCCACAAGGTTCGCCGCAGGGACGCGCACGCCATCGAAATAGATGGAGGCGGTGTCCGACATCCACCAGCCCATCTTCGGCAGCCGCGTGCGCGCGACCCCCGGCCGGTCCGCCTCGATCAGCAGGAACGACAATCCTCCGGCGCCGTCGCCGCCGGTCCGAACCGCGACGGTGAGATAGTCCGCGCGGCAGCCAGTGGTGATGTAGGTCTTTTCTCCGTTGACGATGTAATCGTCGCCATCCCGGATCGCCCGGGTGCGGATGTTGGCGACGTCGGAGCCGCCGGACGGCTCGGTGACGCAGAGCGCGATTAGTTTGTCGCCGGAAAGAACCGCCGGCGCGATACGCGCCTTCAATTCGTCCGACCCGAGCGCCAGGATGGGCGGCAGGCCGATGCCATGGGTCATCAGCCCGGCGGCGAGTCCGCCAGACCCGGCGCGTGATACCTCCTCCATGGCGACGATTGTGTGGAAGGCGTCAATCCCTTCCGATACGCCGCCATAGGTTTCCGGATAGCCGAGCCCCATGAGGCCGATGTCCGCGGCTTTTCCATGCAGGTCGCGCGGGAACGCGCCCGCTTCGTCCCAATCGTTCACATGGGGCGCGATCTCGCGGTCGACGAAGCGCCGCACCGTCGCGCGCCACTCCTCATGGCTTGCGTCCATGTGCGGGCAGGGCGGGCGAGTCGAATCGAAATCGAGCGGTTGGGGCATGCCAACAGGTTCGGTCCTCCGAAACCTCCCAGTCAATGACCCGCTACAGCGCAATCGAAACCGGTATCGCGGCTAGGCGACATCAGTCTTATAAGTTAAACTGCGGACGATCGAAGCGTTTAGTTTGAAATAGCAATCTTTATTGGCCGCAATTCGGATTTTGCGGGTTTCTTTGGAGAAAATGAAATGAGACATTTCACGCGAAGACAGATTCATCTGCTTGCTGGCGGCGCGCTGGCGAGCGTTGGGTGCGCGTCGACGGGCGCAGGCTCCGCAGCGCTTCCCGCTGGCTACTATGAAGCGACGCCGGCGCCATTTCCCCAGTTTGGACGCCGCCCGGAGAACCCCGGCTACACCCTTGGCTTTAGCAGCTGGAGCAGCGTAATCCGCCGCTATGTGATCGACTTTGGCCCGTCCGACAGGGTGGGCCTCGGTCGTCCGGAGCCGGAGATGGGATCTCGGTTCGCAAGAGGACACGCCAGTCCCTACCGCGCGGAGGGTGCGCGTATTCCGTTTTCGCTCTTCGAAGAATCGGACGCGCAAGTTTTCGCCGAAGCGCGCGCCGTACTGGAAAAACTTGCCGATGACGCGCCGTTCGAGCGCGTTCGGTGGTCGGATCAATTGGCGTTTTGGTTCAACCTTCACAATGCCGCGCTGATTGAACAGATCGCCCTGGCTTACCCCGTGAAACGGCCGGGCGGGCTGCGCGTGGGACCTCAGCGGTTGCCGCTCCTCGACGCAAAGCTCGTCCGGGTTCAAGGCACGGCTTTGAGCTTAAGGGATATCCGCCAGGAGATCGTCTATCGGTACTGGCGGCATCCGGGCGTGCTGTACGGGTTCTGGCGCGGCGAAGTGGGCGGCCCCAGCATTCGGCGCAGCGCTTTTACCGGCTCCGCGGTAAACAAGCAGCTTGGCGCGGCGGCGGAGGAATTCGTCAACTCGCTACGCGGCGTAAGGGCTTACGGCGCGCGCATCAGCATATCGAGAATCTACGAAGACGCCGTTCCGTTCTTCGACGATTGGCGAACTGGCCTGCGGGCGCACTTATCCGCTTTCGCCGACGGCGACGTGGCGGAGCTGCTTGCGGGCGATGCGCCGCTTTACTTCGGACAATATGATCCGACGGTCGCTGACCTGGCCGGCGGCGACACGGGAAGCTCCTCAAAGTCTCCGACGCCTACAACCGGCATCCAGCCGTCAAGTGATCTACGGGACCTCGGACGCGTCCCTGTAGGGATCGCTTCGCAACTCGTCGCGGCGATGGAAGTTAACCGGGCCCTGACGATGGTGCCAGGTCTGCCGGAACATGCGGGAAGGGTGTTGCGCGAACGCGCGCGAAAGCTTGTAAACGTTCGCCGTCGGACAAGGCGTCGCCGGGGGATCGTCACAATTGATGATTTGCCGACCGCGCCTATTGAATAAATGGCTATTGAGGCGGCGAGGCGGTTTGCGCCCGCCAGGACGCGCCGATGCGGCGCAGGCCTAACGACCGCAATGCTGCGTTCCCCTCCGCCTTCGTCGCGTGAGGTCGAGGGATGCCGCCGCGGCGCGCTAATTGCCGACGCGCGCCGGCCGAGATAAGGCGTGCGTGCGCATTTCGAAGGAGCCGCCATGAAACTCTATCACTGCCATAACTCCCGATCGCTGCGCGTGCGTTGGGCGCTGGAGGAGCTTGGCCTTGATTATGAGCTTGAGACGCTGCCGTTTCCGCCGCGCGTGTTCGCGAAACACTTCAAGGAAGTGAATCCGCTCGGCACTGTCCCGGCGCTGATCGACGGCGACGTCATGCTGACCGAGAGCGCGGGCGCGTGCCAGTATCTCGGCGAGCGGTACGGTCCGACGCCGCTCGCCGTGACGCCGGACGAGCCTGACTATGGGGCGTATCTCAATTGGCTGCACCGCTCCGACGCGACGCTGACCTTTCCCCTGACGATCACGTTTCGTTACACGGCGCTGGAGCCGGAGGAGCGTCGTTTGCCCCAGGCGGCGGAGGATTACCGCAACTGGTTTCTCGGCCGCTGGCGCTCCGTAGACGAAGGACTTGAGGGAAGGGAGTATCTTTGCGCCGGGCGGTTCACCATGGCGGATATCGCCGTCGGGTTCGCATTCCTGTTTTCAAAGCTCTTGAAGGTAGAAGAAGCGGCGACGCCGAACGTCGTCGCCTGGTGGGAGCGGATTACGGCGCGGGACGGCTACAAGCGGGCGGCGGCGGAATAGCTTTCGCCCCCCCACCGGGTGGTTAACGATAGCGCCCCGCGGCGTCGCGTCGCGCCTTAACCATTTCCGGCTTGAGAATCTTCACGGAATGCGGTCATCATCGTCGTTGTGTCCAACCAGACGAAAGGAGGTGATCTGATGTCGAGTGATTTCTTCAGGCCGGAAGGGTCTTTGCGGAAGATACGCGCATCGGAGCAGCCTTCGCGCGCCGCCTGACGCCGAGACCTCAAGACCTCGTGGCCCTCCGGCCGCGGAAATTACGACCCACCATCGCGTGGGCTGTCCACTAGATGGACAACGGGCCGTTCCTCTCGGGTGCGGCCCGTTTTCGTTTGCCGGCTGCAGCGCGGCGGTTCAGTTTCCTAGGCCGCGATAGAAGATACCATCCGCCGGCGCATGCTCGAGCAGGTCCTGAAGCACCTCTTCCGGCGTCAGGGACATTTCCCCGAGGCCAGGAATCTCGACGGCCGCTTCGTCATCCGGGACGTATGAGACTGCCAGCGCCCGGGGCGAGGCGTCGTCCGCAGCCGCCGTGTTCCGCGATGCTGCGGTTTTCTCCCGGATGAATTCATCGAACTTGCTTGAGTAGCCCTGGAACACGCCGAATTCAGCTGCGAGGGAGCCATTGGTGATTCCGGAAATGTTCGTGACCACGCGATGTAGGACATACGACTCGCCGCGTGCGCTGTAGGACGCATTGCCGTGGGCGCGATCGATATTGAATTCGTTCAGTTCCGCCAGCGTGAGACGGAACTGACTGCCTGGATAATACGCCGCGAAGACAAGGCCCTTGCAGGGCGCCGGCGAGCAGAAGTCCGGCCAGACGGTGTACCGCACGCCATATTCGGACCGATACGCGCCGTATCGCTCGCCGTTGCTGGTTGTCTTGATTTCCCCTGCGTCGCCGCCGCGCGAAATGGCGAAGGCGTGCACTGCGTCAATGTCAAATCCTTGACGCGCGAACAGGTCGTACGGCCGCCATTCGCCGGGCGTCTGGGCCGAGGCCGGACAAGCGAGCAGGGCGAGCGCGGCTGAGGCCGCGAGTATCGAAATCTTGGTCATGGGTTCCCCTATCTTCGTCCCCGTCGCAACTCTGCGGGACTAAAGGGCGATGGTCAAAGGCGACCGTCATACGCCGTGACGGCGCGCCGACGCCGCGCTAGAACTTGCCCGATCTGGCCGCGATCGACAGCGCGCGCCGCGCGCTAGACAGGAGGCGAACATGTCCGACCGAGGGGCCAACCCCGCCGACGCGATGCCTTTTTCGAAGCTGATGGGCGTTGAGATCACCGAGGCAAGTTCGGAAAACGTGATTGGGACACTGATGGTCCGTCCTGACCTGTGCACGGCCGGCGGCATCATGCATGGCGGGGCGGCGATGGCGTTCGCGGATGCGCTCGGCGCCGTCGGAGCGTTTATGGCGTTGCCTGACGGGGCGAGCGGCACCACGACGATCGAGAGCAAGACGAATTTCCTCGCCGCCGCGCCGGAGGGCCAGACCGTGAGAGGCGTCGCGACGCCGGTCTCCGCGGGCAAGCGCACGTCGGTCTGGCGCACGGAAATTTTCCGCGAAGACGGCAAGCAGACTGCGCTTGTCACCCAGACGCAGCTTGTCCTCTGGCCGACCTGAGGCGCGTTACCGAGAGGCGCTGAGCCTCCTGCCGTCGACGCCGATGTCGCGCAATGGCGCGAAATTCGCGTCATTGGTGAGGATGTACGTGCCGTCGTCGAGACGCCAGGCGTTGTCATAGTTGAAGTCGAGCTCCACCTGACCGCCTGGCGCGAAGGCGTCATCATAGGTTTCGACGCCCCGGATGGCTTCGCTGAACTCGCGTCGGCCGCGCTCCTGAATGGCGCTGCGCTCCTTATACCCCCTATTGATCATGTCGGAGATTTCGGCGTTCGCCTGTCGGTTAATCTCTCCGATCTTGCGCTGGCTCTCGAGGTTGTCGCGGCTCATTTTCGCCTGCGCCTTGCTGATGCGCGCGCTCCATTCGGGCCCCGCCCGATAGGAAAGCCGCATCGCTTCGCCAATTTTAGCGTCGAACTTATCGGCCGGCGCCTTGTACGACCATCCCGGGAACGTCTGGGCGAACAGGTTGCGATAGCCGGGCATCCCCATCGACCCTTCCATCCAGCTTTCGTTGAACGCGCCCATCACGACGACCTGTTCACGCACCGGGGTTCCGTTCTCCACGTATTCGAGGAGCGCTTCGCCGGCGTCGACATGCGTGCGCATGCCGCCGCCCGGCATCGGGGTATTGCTGACGAGGCCCCGGGCGGCTTCAATCATGTCGGTGCGCTGACGATAAGAGACGATGCGCGCATTGGCGTTCAGCTTCGGCACCATGCCGCGCAGCCACGCCTCCATACTGGCGAAGCGCTCAAACCGGCATCCGCCCCCTTGCTGATGCATGCCTTCCACCCATTGCCAGCGGTCAACGGGGAAGATCGTCGCCGACGACAGCCCGTCGCCGGACTTTACTTGATAGCTAAAATTGTACCCGGAGCGATTGCACGGGTCCTGAACGTTCCAGACGACGCCGCCTTCGTCGGTCCAGTCGGCGGGCGCGAGCAACGTTGCGGCGACGAGCGGCTTTTCAAAGCCGTTTCTGTCCATCATCTGGAACGGCTTCACGCGCAATGCGCCTTTGGGCAGGGCGCCGTTCGCCAAAGGTTTGCCGCCGCGCGCCGGCGCTTGCCGAGCTGGCGATTGCTGCTGGGGCGCGCCGTAACCCTGTTGCTGGGGCGCGCCGTAACCCTGTTGCTGGGGTGCGCCGTAACCCTGTTGCTGAGGCGCGCCGTAGCCCTGTTGCTGGGACGCGCCGTAGCCCTGCGGTTGGGGCGCGCCGCCCTGCAGCGTCCCGAGCTCCGCCCGCATGAAATTGATTTCCTCCCGCAGCGCCGCCTGATCCTCCGGCGGCAATTGCGGGAGCATCGCCTCGAGTTCACGGATTTCCTCGGCGATGAACTGCGCGTCGTTCGGACCGTAATAATCGCCGTCATAGTCCTGCGCATTGCCTTCACCGCCGCAGCCAGCGCTAAAGGCGATAGCGGCCGCCATGGCGACAGCGGAGATGAGGTTTGAGTTACGGCCCATTCTGAGCGCCCCCTTGGAAACGTTGCATCTATCTCATTACAGAATGCGCAGCCGCGCCGTCCCGCCGGTCACCCCAATTGCAGCAACGGCTCAGGCGCGGCGCGCTTCGGCCATTCGCACCCAGGCGGCGAGAACAGTGGAGATTCGCTTGTCGTCGCCAATTAGGCCGTCATGGACGAGAAGCCCCGTCATTAGGGCGCGCGAAATGGTCAGGCTTGTCTCGACGTCGCGCCGCGTCGCGCCCTCAGGGTGCAGTTCCGCGAGCGCGCGCTCCATGCCGGATCGCCAATCCTCCAGCGCCGGCGCGACGCGCGCGCGCAGCGCTTCGTCCGTGCGCGCGGCGACGAGAATCTGCAATAGCGCTTCGTAATCAGGGGTCTGGAACTGTTCCTTCCAAGAGGCTCGCAACGCCGCGCCGAGGCCGCGCGTGGAGGGTTCGGCGTTCACCTTTCGAAAGAACCGCAAGGACCGGTCGAGCAGGAACGCCGCGACGGCTGCCGTCAGATCGAGTTTCGTCGGGAAATGATGCTGCAGCGCGCCCGGACTGACGCCGGATCGCGCCACGACCTTGCCGATGCTGGTCTTGTGATACCCCTCCGCGGCAAGGCATGCGACGGCGCCTTCGCAAATGCGCCGGCGCATTTCCGCGCTCTTCGCCGCCTGCCGGCCGACGGGCGCGTCCGCATCTTTGTTTGGTTGTGGCGCTGCATCTGGCATATCGACAAGAAAACAGTACATGTGTATGGTTTTGTCAAATCCGCGGGACAGCGGAGGGCGGACGTAAAGGGAGATGCGCGCAGATGCCGGTCTTTGAATCCCAGATCGACGTGAAGGCGGATTCCTTTGCGGAAAACCGGGCGGCGCACCTGAAGCTCATCGAGGAATTTCGCGCGCTTGAAGAAAAGATCGTCGCGACGTCGGCGCGCGCGAAGCCGAAGTTCGAAAAGCGCGGGCAATTGCTGCCGCGCGAGCGCCTTGCGCTAGTTCTCGACCGCGGCGCGCCGTTTCTCGAGATCTCCACCTTGTGCGGCTACAAGATGGACGATGACGACGGGGACAGTCAGATCTCCGGCGGCGGATCGATTTGCGGCATCGGCTTCGTCTCCGGCGTCAGGTGTATGGTCACCGCGTCCGATTCCGGCATCAAGGGCGGCGCGGCGACCCCCATGGGCGTTGACAAGGCGCTAAGGGCGCAGGCGATCGCGCTGGAGAATAAGCTTCCTTTTGTGCAGCTTGTGGAGAGCGCCGGCGCGAACCTTTTCCGTCAGGCGCAAATGTTTGTGGCCGGCGGACGGTCGTTCGCGAACCTCGCCAAGCTCTCCGCCGCCGGCTGCCCGATCATCGCGGTGGTGCATGGGAGCTCCACCGCGGGCGGCGCCTATCAGACGGGCCTTTCCGACTATGTCATCGCCGTGCGTGGACGGACGAAGGTCTTCCTCGCCGGGCCGCCGCTCCTTAAGGCCGCCACGGGCGAGATCGCCACCGACGAGGAACTCGGCGGCGCGGAGATGCACTACCACGTTTCCGGCACGGCGGAGTACATGGCCGAGGACGATCGCGACGGCCTGCGCATCGCCCGCGAGGTCATTTCCCGGCTTGACTGGAACAAGGACGCGGGGCGGGCGGCGAACTCAAACCATAAAGAGCCAATCTACGATCCGGAGGAGATCCTGGGCGTGACGCCTGCGGACTACCGCACGCCCTATGACGTGCGGGAGAACGTGGCGCGGATTGTCGACGGTTCGGAGATTCTGGACTTCAAGCCCGGCTATGGCGCGGCGACGGTGTGCCTCCAAGGCTCGGTCGCCGGCCACGCGGTGGGCGTGATCTCCAATAACGGCCCCATCGACGCCGACGGCGCGACAAAGGCCGCGCAGTTCATCCAGCTCATGTGCCAGTCGGGAACGCCGGTCGTCTTCCTGCAGAACACAACAGGCTATCTCGTCGGGACGGATGCGGAGCAGTCAGGCATCGTCAAGCATGGGTCCAAGATGATCCAGGCGGTGACGAACATGACCGTGCCAAAATTCACCTTCCAGATCGGCGCGAGCTTCGGCGCAGGCAATTACGGCATGTGCGGACGGTCATTCGACCCGCGGTTCATCTTCTCCTGGCCGAATAACCGCATCGCTGTCATGGGTGGCGAGCAGGCGGCGAAGACGATGATGATCGTCGCCGAAGAGGGCGCCAAGAAGCGCGGGCAGGAGCCGAACGCCGCCTATTTCGAGGCCATGGGCCAGGAGATCATCAAGAAGTACGACGAAGAGAGCCGGGCGCTCTTCGCCACCGCGCGGCTCTGGGACGACGGCCTTATCGATCCGCGCGACACGCGCAAGGCGCTGGCGTTCTGCCTCGATACGGCGGCCGAGGCCGAGGCGCGGACGCTCCGTCCGAATGTGTTCGGTGTGGGGAGGATGTGATGGGAGGCGGACGTTGGTTCTGGACCGTCGGCATCGTCGGCGGGCTGATATTTCTTCTATTGGGCTCTTACGCTCTGAGTAGGGATGAGCCGATGATGAGCGTCATTCCCGTCGGCTATTTCGTCATCTGGGCAGCTTTGACTTGGCGCCTCGCCGATCTAGGTGGGGGTAATCCGCAAAAACCGCGTGACTCTCAAGGAAGCTCCGGTCATCCCGGCGGAAGCCGGGATCCAGAATAGAGGAGCGGCTAGATGCCGGCTTTCGCCGGCATAGTCGAACTCAAGAGTTTTGGGTGGAGACAAAAGTGACCTTCTGGGTCTATATGCTCGCGAGCAAAAAGAATGGCACTCTTTATATCGGGCATACGGACGATATCGGACGCGGGGTCTGGGAACATAAGACCGAGGAGATCAAAGGTTTTACGTCAAAGTATGGCGTCAAAACGCTGGTCTGGATGGAGGCTTATGATCGACGCGAAGATGCGCTCACGAGAGAACGGCAGATGAAGGAATGGCGGCGAGCTTGGAAGATCAAATTGATTGAAAAGGACAATCCAGATTGGCGCGACCTCTATCAAATCCTGAACCAATAACCGACCATGCCGGCGAAAACCGGTATCCAGAACGAACCCGAAACTGGATCCCGGCTTCCGCCGAGATAATCGGAGTGAGAGACTAGATCCATGAGACTAACCGCGGAACACCACCAACTGAAAGACACCCTGAAGAAATTCATCGACAACGAGATCAATCCGTATGTCGATGAATGGGAAGAGGCGGAGATCTTCCCCGCCCATGACGTCTTCAAGGGCCTGGGCGACCTTGGGCTGCTAGGCGTCACCAAGCCGGAGGAGTATGGCGGCATGGGGCTTGACTGGTCCTATGGCGCCGTCGTGGCGGAGACCCTCGGCCACATCAAATGCGGCGGCATTCCGATGGCGATCGGCGTGCAAACAGACATGGCGACGCCGGCTTTGGGCAAGTTCGGCACCGATGCGGCGAAGGAGGATTTTCTGAAGCCCTCCGTCTCTGGCGACTATGTCGCCTGCCTTGGCGTCTCCGAAGTCGGCTCCGGCTCCGACGTCGCCTCCATTAAGACGACGGCGAAGAAGGACGGCGACGATTACGTCATCAATGGCGGCAAGATGTGGACCACAAACGGCACGCAGGCCGACTGGATGTGCCTCCTCGCCAATACGTCCGACGACAAGGCGCATAAGAACAAGACGCTCATCTGCCTGCCCCTGAAGGATGACTCAGGCAAGCACCGCGAGGGCGTCACCGTGGCGCGCAAGCTCAAAAAACTCGGCATGCGATCGTCAGACACGGCGGAGTTTTTCTTTGAGGATGTCCGCGTTCCCCAGCGCTATCGCATCGGCGAGGAAGGCGCCGGCTTCATGTACCAGATGCTGCAGTTTCAGGAAGAGCGTCTCTGGGCGGGGCTATCCGGGATCGTCGGTATGGAGATGGTCATCAATGACACGATTGAGTATGCCGGCCAGCGCAAGGCCTTTGGCCAGTCAATCCTCGATAATCAGGTGGTGCATTTCCGCCTGGCGGAGTTGAAGACCGAACTTGAGATGTTCCGGTCGTTCGTATGGGACGCGGTCGAGAAGATGATGTCCGGCGAGGACGTCACCATGATGGCGTCCATGGCGAAGCTGAAGGCCGGGCGCCTGTCGCGCGAGATCAACGATAGTTGCCTTCAATACTGGGGCGGCATGGGCTTCATGGAGGAGACGCATGTCTCGCGCGCCTATCGCGACGGACGGCTGGGCTCCATCGGCGGCGGCGCGGACGAGGTGATGCTCGGGATCATCTGCAAATATATGGGCATTCTGCCGGGCAAGACGAACAGGAAGTGAGCGCCCTTCGGGACGCGCGCCTGCCGGCGCGCCCCTCAGGGTGAAGATGGGAAACCCCTCATCCTGAGGAGCGTCGAAGACGCGTCTCGAAGGATGGAGAACAAGAATGAACCTTCCAACTGAGTTGAGCGACATCTCCCTAGAGTGCCAAGCGTCCGCGCTCTTCGTCACCCTCGACCGCCCGGAGGCGAAGAACGCGCTGACGGCGGAAATGGTTGAGGGCCTGACGACGCTTGCGGATGAGTTGGCCGCTGCGGAAGATGTGCGCATCGTCGTGCTGCGCGGCGCGGGGCGTACCTTCTGCGCCGGCGGCGACGTAAAGGGCTTCGCGAAACAGATGATGGCCCCGTACCCCGCGCCTGGCGAACCGGACCCCGTCTGGGAGGGTAATCGCGCGTTCGGAGCGCTCCTGCAAAAGCTGGACGCCATTCCGCAGGTGCTGGCGTCCGTCGTGGAAGGCGCGGCGTTCGGCGGGGCCATGGGATTTCTGTCCGTATCCGACGTCGTCATCGCGGCGGACGACGCCAAGTTCTCACTGTCGGAGACGACCCTTGGCATCCCGCCGGCGCAGATCGGGCCGTTCGTCGCGCGCAAAATCGGGCTTTTCAATGCGCGGCGGCTGGCGCTGACGGGCGCGCGGTTCGGATCGGCGGAGGCTGCGCGCGTCGGCCTTATCGATCGCGACCTGCCGGCGACGAAGCTCGATGCGGCGTTGGCGGAAGTTCTGGGCTCGGTCGGCCGGTGCGAACCGGCGGCGGTGGCCGCGACCAAGCGGCTTCTCAATCGCACCGCCGCGCCCATCGATAACGCGCAGCTTGATGCGGCGGCGGATGATTTTGTGAAGTGCCTGCGCGGCAGGGGCCGCGAAGGCGCGATGGCGTTCGCAGCGAAACAGGCGCCGCCCTGGGTGGAGAGCTTTGAAGGGGAATGAGGCGATGAAGCCGTTACGATCCGTCCTCATCGCCAATCGCGGCGAGATCGCCGTGCGCGTCATGCGCAGCGCGAAGGAACGCGGCATGCGTACGATCGCGGTCTATTCCGACGCCGATGAAGGCGCGATGCATGTGCGCGCCGCCGACGAGGCGGTGCGGATCGGCCCGGCGGCGTCGGCGGAAAGCTATCTCAAGATCGAGGCGGTGATCGAGGCGTGCAAGGCGAGGGGCGCGGACTGCGTCCATCCAGGTTATGGCTTTCTGTCGGAGAACGCCGCCTTCGCCGAAGCGCTTGCGAAAGAAGGGATCATCTTTGTCGGCCCGTCTGCGGCGGCGATCGCGGCCATGGGCGACAAGGCGGAGTCGAAACGCCGGATGATCGCCGCGGGCGTCCCCACCATTCCCGGCTATCAGGACGAGGATCAATCCGACGCCAGCCTCATTGCTGCGGCGAAAGAGATCGGCTTTCCCGTCATGGTGAAGGCGTCGGCTGGCGGCGGCGGGCGCGGCCAGCGGATTGTATCGTCTGCGGATGAATTGCTGGAGGCGATCGCGTCCGCCCGGCGCGAAGCGGCGTCGAGCTTCGGGGATGACCGCCTCATCATCGAAAAGGCCGTCGTCGGCGCGCGCCATGTCGAGGTCCAGGTGATGGGGGACGCCCACGGGACCGTCGTCCATTTCGGCGAGCGCGACTGTACGCTGCAGCGCCGTCGCCAGAAAGTCATCGAGGAAGCGCCTTCGCCCGTTATTTCGTCGGAGATGCGCGAGCGGATCGGCGCGGCGGCCGTCGCGGCGGCGGAGGCCGTGGACTATACCGGCGCCGGGACGGTGGAGTTTTTGTTCGATCCGGCGTCAGAGGAATTCTACTTCCTGGAGATGAATACGCGACTGCAAGTGGAGCACCCGGTGACGGAGATCGTCGCCGGGGTCGACCTCGTCGACCTGCAGTTCGAAGTCGCCGAGGGCAAGCCGTTGCCGATCGCGCAGGAAGACCTGAAACTCTTCGGTTGGGCGGTCGAGGCGCGTCTCTATGCGGAGGACCCGGCGGCCGGCTTCCTGCCTCAGACGGGCGAGATTGTCCGCCTCGACTATCCCTTTGATCCGGACGTCAGGGTGGACGGCGGGGTCGCGGCCGGCGATGAAGTGACCGCCAATTATGATCCGATGATCGCGAAAGTCATCGCGGAAGGCGCGACGCGCGATGAAGCGCGTTTGCGGTTGGCGGCATTCCTCGATGAGATGACGCTTTTCGGCGTGACGACAAATGCATCTTTCCTGTCGACGCTTCTCCGTGACGAGACATTCGCGAAGGGCGAGGCGGACACGACATATATCGAGCGTCATCTGGACACGCTGGCGCCGGCTGCGCCAGACCTCACCGCGCTCGAGGCGGCGCTTGCCGCCGCGGCGACGCTCGATCGCTCCCATGACGAACTGACCGGCTGGTCGTCGCGGCGCGGCGTCGGCTTCCCGTTTCACCTGCAATGCGGCGAGCAGGTGACTAACGCCACCGTGAGATGCGACGGCGATCGTGCGGCGGCGAGGATCGGCGAGGAGGTCGCTGAAGTCACCGTCATTTCCTTTGAAGACGGACAATTGCGATATGGCGCTAATGCGCGCCTCGCGTCTGCAGACGCAACCGTCGACGGCGACGCCATTTATCTTAAAGTGGCGGGCCGGGTCCGCTCGCTCCTCGACGTGACCTACGCGCCCGCAGACGCCGGCGGCGCTGGCGGCGATGAGGTCCGCGCGCCGATGGCGGGCGTCGTCGTCTCGGTGGATGCGGCGCCCGGCGACGCGGTCGAGAAGGGCCAGACGCTCGCCATAATCGAGGCCATGAAAATGGAGCACCGCCTGACGGCCCCGCGCGACGGCGTTGTCGAAGAGGTGCGGGCGGCGGCGGGCGATCAGGTGGCGATACGCGCGAGCCTCGTCATATTGAAACCGGAGGAGGCGTAACACCATGCGCGCATCGACGTATCTGATGTTTCAGGGCAAGTGCGAGAAAGCGATCACCGCCTATTGCGCCGCGTTCGAGGACGGACAGATCACCTCCATGGAGCGCTATACGAAAGGCGAGCAGGGGCCCGAGGGCTCGGTCAAGCTCGCGACCTTCACGCTCGCCGGCGCGTCGTTCATGGCGATTGACAGCCCTGTGAAACAGGACATCGCGTTCACGCCGGCCATGTCGATCTTCATTGAGTGCGATACGGACGATATGGCGCGCAAGCTGACCGCGAACCTTTCTAAGGGCGGCAAGGTGTTGATGCCGTTGCAGCGCTATCCGTTTGCGGACCTCTTTTCATGGATTGAAGATCGCTACGGCGTCAACTGGCAGTTTCGATACAGAGAGGGAGGCGACGCATGAGCGATGCCACTAACGGTAAGGCGACCCTGACCTGCGCATTGACTGGCGTTCTGACGAACCCGGAGCAGCATCCTGTGCCGGTGACGCCGGAAGAGATGGCGATGGAGGCGAAGCGCGCCTTCGACGCCGGGGCGACCATCATGCATGTGCATTACCGCCGGCAGGAGCCGGGCCAGGGCCATTTGCCAAGTTGGGACCCGGCCGTCGCCAATGAGGTAAACGAGGCGATCCGCGCCGCGTGCCCGGGCGTCATCATCAACCAGACGACGGGCGTTGTCGGGCCGGAATACGACTATGTGCTCGACTATTTACGCGCGACCAAGCCTGAAATGGCGGCGTGCAACGCCGGTACGCTGAACTATCTGAAAACGCGACGCGACGGGTCGTGGGCCTGGCCGCCCATGACGTTCGACAATCCGGTGGAGAAAGTAACCGACTTCATCAGCGTCATGAAGGAATGCGATATCGTGCCGGAGTTCGAATGTTTCGACGTCGGCATCGTGCGCGCGGTCGGTATGTATATCGACAACGGTATGACGGACTTTGCGGACTATAACTTCGTCATGGGCGTCGCCTCAGGCATGCCGGCGGACGCTGACCTTTTGCCAATCCTCCTGAAATACAAGAAAGACGGCATGCCCTGGCAGGCGACGGTGATCGGCCGCGCGGATGTCTGGGATGTGCACGCGCGCGTCGCAGAACTCGGCGGCAATCTGCGCACGGGGCTAGAGGACTGCTTCTATCTGCCGTCGGGCGAGAAGGCGGACTCCAATGGACCGATGATCGAGGCGCTCGCCAAGCTCGCCCGCGATGTCGGCCGGGACATTGCAAGCCCTGAAGAGACGCGCGAATTCCTGAAGCACGCAGCGTAAGGAACGCCGCGCTTAACTTTCGACTTGGAATAGCTGCATGAAGTCGCCGAAGGCGAGGATGTCGCCGAGGCCGTCGGGGAACTTCAGAGCGCCGGTGGCGATCGACGGGCCAGGGCGCCGGCGTCCGATGAGGAGATCGATCCACACGTCGGTTGTGGTCTCCACGACGACGTCTGGCCGGACGCCTTCCGCGTCGGCGCTTGCTTCGGTGACGACCGCGACGCCGCGCCGGACCTCCACAAGGAATGTCTGTCCGGTGTCGGAAAATCTGAACTCGGCGGTTTTTTCTATGTCGAGGGCCGCTTCCGCGTTGAGGTTCACCGGGAGCGCCGCCATGAAGTTGGCGATTGGGGCGCTGCGCGTGAAGGAAAGGGAACGCGCGTCGACGACGCCTTCCTCAATCTTGATCTCGCCGCGGAGCTCGCGCGCCTGGGTCAGCAGGTAGTTGCGGCCATTGGGCGAAACGCTCGCGCGCCCGAGGGCGGCGAGGGCGTCCGCCTTGATCCGCCGCGCCCTTTCGACATCCGCATCAGCGTCGATCGCGTAAGTGGCGAATTCCGCCGCGAGCGCGAAGCGCCCCTGGTTGAGCGCGCGCGCCGCCGCGTCGGCCAAAGTCGTCTCGTCCGCGGCGAGAGCGGCTAGGGCTTCGGCGCGTTCGGCCGGCCTCGCGGGGTCCAACGCCGCGCCGTCGCCGTTGAACCAGCCGAGATACCCGTCATAGATGGAACGCGCCGACCAGCGCACCGTGCCGTAATGCTCCTGCAAAAAGGGATGTTCCTTAAGGTGCGGCGGCAGCACGACCGCCTCGACGATGTCGTCCGGCGGCAGGCCCTTGTTCATCTGGCGGACGGTCTGGTCATGGGTGAAGCGAATGCCGTCCGCATACGCCGTCAGGGTCTTGCGAATCTTGTCTGCGCCGGAAAGCGGCCGCGTGTGGCTCGGGACAAGATGCTCGGCCCCTAGCCTGCGCATGCCGTCAAGGCTCCTGGCCCAGACCGCGACGTCGCGATAGGACGTGCCGCGAATGGTGTAGAGGTTTGGAAACGCGCGATAGATGTTATCGCCCGGCATCAGGACCTTTTCATCCGGCAGCCATACATAGATCTGGTCGTCTGTCTCGCCGGGCGCGTGGCGCATCGTAACCGTCCGGCCGCAGATGTCCGTCGTCAGTTCGTCAGCGAACGTCTTTGTTGGCGGGATGTAGCCGATTGAGCCGCCGGTGGGGCCGGTGACGCCAAGATGCGGGCCGAGGCCCGCATTGACGAGGCCGTTATCGCCTGGCTCAAGATAGGTCCCGAACATCCGCGCGGAACGCGTCGACAGGATGGGGCGGATGACGTTGATCGCCTTGTTGACTTCCGCCGCCGTCGTCTCGTGGGCGTACACTTCGATTTTGCGGCCGTCGCCTAGGGCGTCTTCAAAGACGTCGGCGCCGAAGATATGGTCGGCATGGTTGTGAGTGTAGATGATGGCCTCAATCGGGTTGTCCGTCAGTTCCCGGAAGCGCTCCAGAATGCGCGCGGCGATCTCGCGGCTTTCGGTGGTGTCGACGACAAAAGCGCAGGCGTCGCCGTCGACGAGGATCGAATTGCCGAGGCCGAAGCCGACCGCCACGGCGACCGTGTCGGTCACCTCAATAATGTCCTCGCGCAGTTCGGCGGAATGCGCCTTGAGGCTGGCGGCGACGGGCGCGGCCTCATCGCCGGCTGCGGCGCTCGCGGGCCCCTCGGCGACGTCGGGGTCGGCGGACGGATTGGGCCGCTCTCCGCCGCATCCGGCGAGCGCTATGCACCCCGCCAGGGCCGCAGCCGCGACCGTCACGACTTTGTTGAAGCCGAAGCGCTGTGCGCCCATTCGCCGCCTCCCTGTCATGCCGCCGCGTGCGGCGATGTCCCTTTGATCGACCGGATGCGTCAATGGGATTTGGCGGGCCGCTCCGGCATTGCGGCTGGCGCCTTGCGCGGTCGTCTACTGGCTGGTAAAGGCCGGCGCTTATTTTCGACCGAGGTTTCGTTCCTCGCCCAGACAAGCCAGAGGCGCCCGAAATGGCCGTTCCGAAGCGAAAAGTAACGCCTGCAAAACGGGGCATGCGCCGCGGCCATGATCGTATCGGCCCTGACGCCTATATCGAAGACAATGAGTCGGGCGAACTGCGCCGACCGCATCATATCGACCTTAAAACCGGCAAGTATCGCGGCCGGCAGGTGCTTGAGCCCCAGGACGACTAGGCTCTCCGCCGCCTCGGTATCGTCGCTGAAGCGCAGGGCGTCCGACATCTTCGGCGCCCTTGCGCCTTACGCTCGCCATCATTTTTATGTCTTATCGTTTCATTAACCGGCCGCGCGCGGGGGCGCGCCGCGGCTGAGCCGCGTCAGAATATGGCGCGCCTGAAATGGGGCGGAAACCGTCATGCGAAGACTCTTCGCGGTTGTGTCGTTCGCGCTTTGCGCAGTTGTCTTAAGCGCCTGCCAGACCTTTCCAGATCCGGTTGGCAATTCTTTCTTGTTCTGCGATCGGCAGGCCGAGGCGTGTTACCGGTCCTGCGAAAATCGGATCGAACAGGACCCATACGCAATCTGTCAGGAACGGTGCGGCGTCGACGCCAATCGCTGTTTCGCCAACGCCGAAGCGCAGCGCCGATTTGCGACGCCTGCGGTGGCGGTGGTGGACCCCTGGGTTGGCCAGTTCGGCGCATGGTATCCGGCGGGCGGCTATTTCTTCACGCTCAATAGATACAATCGTTTTGGCCTGAGGCGCGCCTGGGGACCGCCGGGCTTCGTCGGCGTCGTTCCTCGTCGGTTCGCTTATAGGGGGCCGATCGTTGGCCCGCGCCGCGGTTTTGCGCCCTATCGCGCCGTCCCGCCGCGCCGGGCTGTCCGCCGGGCGGTGCGCCGCGACCGCATTCAGCGAAACGCGATTCGCCGCGACCGCATCCGGCGCGACGCCGTCCGCCGCGATCGCATCCGCCGCAACGCGGTCCGTCGTGACCGTGCGCGCCGGGGCGCGCGTCCTTATCGAGACGGTCGGTATCGTGACGCGCCGCGGCGGCGAAATCGCGGCGCAGCGCCCAATCGCGGGCGCAGGGACGGGGCGAGGCCGAATCGTGGACGTCGAGATGGCGCACGGCCGAATCGCGGTCGCCGAGATGGGGCGAGGCCGAATCGCGGCCGTCGAGACGGCGCCAGGCCAAACCGCGGCCGTCGAGACGGCGCCAGGCCAAACCGCGGGCGTCGTGATGGCGCGCGCCGCGGCCAGAACAGGCGCCAACAGGCGCGGCCGGCCAACCGGCGTCCGCAGGGGCGTCCTGCGCGCGGCGGCCGCCGTGGGGGAGGCGGCGGCGGAAGCGGCGTTGGCAATGGCGACGGCAGCCCCGATCGGAACTGACGCCGCTTCCCATCGCGGCAACTCGACGACAAGCCCAATGAGGTTTAACTCACGCGCGGGGCGGCCATGTTGGCCGCTCCGCTCACGCCTCGGGGGCCGCCATGTTCAATCCATTCAAGAACCAGACGCGCCAGCAGTTCGCCGATACGCCTGATGAGGCGCCGTTGGCCCCTGCGCGCGAGACGACGCTCGCCGCGTTCGGCGAGACGCGAAGCGACCCTTATGCCTGGCTGCGCGACGAAAACTGGCGGGACGTGCTGAAGGACCCGGGCGTTCTCTCCCAGGAAATCCGCACGCATCTCGAGAACGAAAACGCTTATTACGAGGCCGGCGTTTCGCATCTCGCCAGCCTGCGCGAAACGCTTTTCCGGGAGATGCGCGGGCGCATCAAGGAAGATGACTCCGAGCCGCCCCGCCCGGACGGTCCGTTCGAATACTACACGCGGTTCCGCGACGGGGGCGAACACCCTGTTTTCGCGCGTCGCGCACGCGGCGGCGGCGATGAAAAGGTCCTTTACGACGGTGATGCCGAAAAGGGCGATACCGAGTTTTTCGATATCGCCGGCGTCTATCACAGCCCGGACCATCGCTACGTCGCCCATGCGACCGACCGCGTCGGCTCAGAGTACTTTGCGATACGCATTCGCGATGCAGAGACGGGCGAGGAGCTGCCCGAGACTGTGCCGAATGCTGATGGCGGCGTCGCGTGGGCCAAGGATTCCGCCTCCTTCTTCTATGTGGAGCGCGACGAGCAGCAGCGGCCAAAACGCGTTCGGCGGCATGTCCTCGGCGCCGATCCGGCGTCTGACGAACTTGTCTATGAGGAGCCGGACGACAGCTATTTCCTCGGCGTTTCGAAAAGCCAGAGCGGAGAATATCTCTTCATCACCTCGTCGAAGTCGACCTCGAGCGAGGTCCGCTTTCTCCGCGCGGATGCTCCGGCCGGCGAGGCGCCCGTTGTCATCGCGCCCCGCGAAGAAGACATGCTCTACTACGCCGAGCATCATGGAGACGAATTCTTCATCCAGACGAATGCCGACGGCGCCATTGACTTCAAAATCGTTCGTATGCCGATTGAAGCGCCGGACCGCAATGGCTGGCGCGACTTCCTTCCCGCCCGCGACGGCGTATTTCTGCGCAGCTTCCTGCCCCTGAAGGACTGGCTGGTTCGGCTTGAGACCGAGAACGCCCTGCCGCGCATCGTTATTTCAGACTGGAAACTGAAGCGCGAACGCACGCTGAAGTTTGACGAGGCTGCGTACGCTCTCGCTATGGACGCCGGCTACGAGTTTGAGACGGATAGCGTCAGGGTCATCTATGAGTCGCCTGCGACGCCGGAAGAAACCTATGACGTCGATCTGAAGACGGACAAGCGCGCGCTCGTCAAGCGACAGGAGATTCCGAGCGGACACGACAAGTCCGCTTACGTTGTGGAGCGCGTGTCGCTGATGATGCGCGACGGTGCGGAGACGCCGGTGACGATCCTGCGCGCGAAAGAGACCAAGTTCGACAAGCGCGCCCCATTGTTTCTTTACGGATACGGGGCCTACGGCATATCCATTCCCGCCTACTTCAGCGCCAAGATTTTGTCGCTTGTCGATCGCGGCGTCGTTTACGCTGTCGCCCATGTTCGCGGCGGCGCCGACAAGGGGCGGCGCTGGTATCTCGACGGCAAGCTCGACAAGAAGGAGAACACGTTCGACGACTTCATCGACGTGGCGAAAGGCTTGCATGACTCAGGGCGTTCCAGCGCGGAGCGCACCGTCATTTTTGGCGGATCTGCAGGCGGTCTTCTGGTCGGCGCAGCCCTCAATCGTGCGCCTGACCGCTTCGCCGGGGCGATCGGCGCAGTGCCGTTCGTTGATGTGCTGAACACGATTTCCGATGAAAATCTGCCGCTGACGCCGCCGGAATGGTCCGAATGGGGCGATCCGATCCGCGATGAGGCGGCGTTCCGGCGCATCGGGGCGTATTCGCCCTATGACAACATTCGGCGCGGCGCGACGTATCCGCCAATCCTCGCGACGGGCGGCATCGCAGACTACCGCGTCACTTATTGGGAGCCGGCGAAATGGATCGCGCGGCTGCGCGCTGAAGCCAAGGGCGGCCCGTTCTTCCTGCGGATGGATATGGGGGCTGGCCATGGCGGTTCGGCGGCGCGCTTCGAACGCCTCAAGGAAGATGCGGAGTACTACGCCTTCGCGCTTGAGGTCTTCGGTCTAGCGGGCAGCTAGGGCGTCCTGTTGGGGAGCGACCTGAATGACGATGTCTGGGTTGGCGCTGGCGGAAGCGATTCGGGATCGGACGTTCCCGACCCCATTACCCCCTTGGGTCGAGCGCATGGAGGTCCACAAGGAAAACCTCGTCGATCTGGTTGAGCGGGGCCGCGTCGCATCGATCTGGACACCGGGTCGGCAATTCACGGTCCCTGACGGATATGTTCAGGGCGGCCTTTTGGCGGCGCTTGCGGATGGCGGCCAGGCGCTTGCGTTGCTCACGACCCAGGAGATGATCGAACCCTGGGTGACGATCGATCTGCATATTCGTTTTGTCCGTCCGATCAAGGCTGGCGAGACGGTCCGGATTGAGAGCCGCGTCGTCAGCCGAACAGGCGCTTCGGCCATTATCGAGACGACGTTCACGCTCGTTGAGGAGCGTATGGCGGCTATAGCGACCGGCGGCTGGCGGTCCGCGGCCGGACGCCGCGCTGCGCCGGGTGCAACTTGATGGCGCCGCCATCTTCCCGGCGCGCGCCGCATCGGCTAGGTCCTCGGCCACAATCGCCTTCTCTAAAAGGACCAGTCCCATGACCGCCATCGTCGACATTATCGGCCGCGAAATCCTCGACAGCCGGGGCAACCCGACCGTCGAAGTGGACGTTGTGCTGGAGGATGATTTCGTCGGCCGGGCTGCGGTCCCGTCAGGCGCATCGACGGGCGCGCACGAGGCGCACGAATTGCGCGACGGCGACGAACGCTATGGCGGCAAGGGCGTGCGCCAGGCGGTCGATGCGGTGAATTCCGAGATTTTCGACGCGCTGTCCGGGTTCGACGCCGAAGAGCAGTCTGAAATCGACGCGGCGCTGATCGATCTGGACGGGACGGAGAACAAGAGCCGCTTAGGGGCGAACGCCATTCTCGGCGTCTCGCTCGCGGTCGCGAAGGCCGCCGCCGAGGCGTCCGGCCTGCCGCTCTATCGTTACATTGGCGGCGTCTCGGCGCATGTCCTGCCGACGCCGATGATGAATATCCTGAATGGCGGCGCCCACGCAGACAACCCGATCGATATCCAGGAATTCATGATCCTGCCCACCGGCGCGGAGAGCTTCTCAGAGGCGCTGCGCTGGGGCGCTGAGGTCTTCCACGCCCTGAAGCGAGGCCTCGTCGAAGCGGGCCACAACACCAATGTCGGCGATGAGGGCGGCTTTGCGCCCAACCTCTCCGGCGCAGGCGCGGCGCTGGACTATATAATGAAGGCGATCGAAGCGACCGGTCGCGCGCCCGGCGAAGACGTTCAGATCGCCCTCGACGTCGCTTCGACCGAGTTCTATCGCGATGGCCGCTACATGCTGTCGGGCGAAGGGAAGGAACTCGATACGGGCGGCATGGTGGACTATCTGAAGGACCTCGTTGCGCGTTACCCGATCATCTCCATCGAAGACGGCATGGCGGAGGACGACTGGGACGGCTGGAACGCGCTGACGGGCGTGCTGGGCGACCGCTGCCAGCTTGTGGGCGATGATCTCTTCGTCACCAATTCGGCGCGCCTCGCCGACGGGATCGAGAGGGGCTGCGGCAACGCCATCCTCGTCAAGGTCAATCAAATTGGCACCCTGACCGAGACCCTCGCGGCCGTGGAGCTTGCGCACCGCTCCGGCTTTAACGCCGTCATGTCCCACCGCTCCGGCGAGACCGAGGACGCGACCATCGCAGACCTCGCCGTCGCCACGAACTGCGGCCAGATCAAGACCGGCTCGCTCGCCCGCGCAGACCGCACCGCGAAATACAACCAGCTCCTCCGGATCGAGGAGCAATTATCCGATTCCGGACGGTATGCGGGGAACGCCGGGTTCGCGAAGCGCCGCGTCGCCTAGACGCGTGACCTTCGCCGCCCGCCGACGAGCGCACTTCTTGCGGCTTAACGCTCCATTAACTCTCACGATTCATGTGTTGACGAATCGGAGAGACGGCAGTGCGCATTTCCTTGAAATCGTTGATCGAAGCGGCGGTCTATCTGGCGCTTTTAGGCTGGATCGCGCTTGAGCTGCTGGGCGCGCTTGTCGGACCGTCGAGCTTTCGCGTCCTCGAAGAGCGGCGCATCGACAGGGACGCATTGCGCGCGAACGTCGAGGCGCTGGCGGCGCGAGAGGCCGCGCTCGCCCGGCGCGCCTACCTTCTGAATTCCAAACATGTGGACGCCGATCTCCTTGGCGAACGGGTCCGCGCCGTCCTCGGCTACGCCGCCGAAGGCGAATGGGTGGCGCCGCGCGCCGATATTGAGGCGGCGCTCGATGGCGGCGCGTGGCCCGCGGCGGATTAACGTTTCGGCGCGCCTCGTTGGCCTAGGCGGGGCGGAAAGCTGATGAAACGCATCTCGAAGTTCTTCGCTCGCTTGCGGGGGCAGGCCCCCGCGCCTAGCTTGCGCCAGGAATATGCGGCGCCTTCTCAGGCCGCTGAAGGGATGACCGACATGACCGCAAAGGAAGCCGCCGCCAACAACCTCTCGGCCACCGGCGAGGAACTGCTCTCCTACTACCGGGACATGCTCCTGATACGCCGTTTCGAGGAGCGGGCGGGCCAGCTTTACGGCATGGGCCATATCGGCGGCTTCTGCCATCTCTATATCGGCCAGGAGGCGGTGGTCGTCGGCGTCGAGGCGGTGAAGGCGGCGGGCGACCAGACCATCACCGGCTATCGCGACCACGGCCACATGCTCGCCTGCGGCATGGACCCGAAGGGCGTCATGGCGGAGCTGACGGGACGCTCGGGCGGCTACTCAAAGGGCAAGGGCGGCTCCATGCACATGTTCTCCAAGGAGGCGGAGTTCTATGGCGGCCACGGCATTGTCGGCGCGCAGGTCCCCCTCGGCGCCGGGCTCGCCTTCGCCAACTGGTATCGCGACAATGGCCGGGTGAGCCTCACTTATTTCGGCGACGGCGCGGCGAACCAGGGCCAGGTGTTCGAGGCGATGAACATGGCGCAGCTATGGAAGCTGCCGGTGGTGTTCATTATCGAGAATAATCAGTACGCCATGGGCACGAGCGTCAAGCGCGCCCACTCCGAAACGCATCTTTATCGTCGCGGCGCGAGCTTCGGCATTGAGGGCATGGAGGTCGACGGAATGGACGTCGTCGCCGTACGCGAAGCGGCGCGCGACGCCATCGACCACGCCCGCCGGGGCGACGGGCCGTTCATTCTTGAAATGAAGACGTATCGATACAGAGGACATTCAATGTCCGACCCGGCGAAATACCGCACCCGCGAGGAGGTCGAAGACGTGCGCGAGCACAATGACCCGATCGCGCGCGCGCAGGCGCGTATCCTGGAGGGCGGCCACGCCAAAGAAGCGGCGCTTAAAGCGATTGACAAGGAAATCAAGGCGATCGTGAAGGAGGCCGCCGATTTCTCCCTAGAAAGCCCGGAGCCTGCGCCGGAAGAACTTTATACGGACGTTTTGGCTTGAAGCCGGCGCTTCCGACGCAAGTCAGTTGACGTCATCCCCGGCGAGCGCAGCAAGACCCGGGATCCCCGGGATCTCGGGTAAACTTTGCGATAGATCCCGGATAACGCTTATAGCGTTTCCGGGATGACGATTCTTCGCGATAATCAGACGAGAACCCCGGCTCCCTGACAGCGCTAGCTGATTGGCGCTGGTCGCTCAGTCAATCGGAATTTCAACGCCAAGAAGCTTAAGCATTTGGCGGATTGGGTCCCACGCGAATGCGAGCAGTAGAAAGTTCACGACACCGAAAACGGGCAGGGAGAAGAACGTTAGGGACATAATCCGGCCGCTTTCTTGTTCTTCCTTCTGCGGAATTCCAAGAGCATGCTCAATGCTGGGCGACAGTAGCGCGATCCCCGTGAACGTGGCGAACATACCGCCATAGAATCGAAGGTCAGAAAATACTGGGTGGGTTTGAATCCAACGCCATCCCGTCTCAGTGTTACAGGGAAGCGCGACATGCGTTCGGCACGCGAACATGTAGGAACTCGCCGCCAATGACGCATTTAACACAATCATGCCGACAAAAATCGCGAGTGCGAAAGGCCCATCAATCCGTTTTATCGTCGCGCGCTCCCTAAAAACCCATCCCACATGATAAGCGTCCAGAGTTCCTGGGAATAGTCCGCCGCGCCGGCGCGATGCTTTGCGGCCATTCTGTCAACCGCCGCGCCGTCGAAGCGGCCGTCCTCGCGCCAGCGCGTCGATGAGAGGAGCGCGCCCAGCGGCCCGTCCTTCGCGCGCAGCCATTGACGCACCGGCAGGGCGAACCCCTGCTTCGGGCGGTAGAGAATCTCGTGCGGCAGGCGCGGCTCCATGGCGCGCTTCAGAACCCGCTTGCCGACGCCGTCCTTCAGCTTGTAGTCGGTCGGCAGGCCGTTCGCCCATGTGACAAGGTCGGGGTCGAGGAAGGGCGTCCTGACTTCCAGGCCATGGGCCATCGACGCGCGGTCGACTTTCGTCAGCATACGGCCCGGCAGCCAGGTCTCCAGATCGATCCCTTGCGCATACCGCACCGGATCGGCGGCGACGTCCGCAGGCATGTCCTTGGCGGCAGCCTCCATGACCGACGTCGGATCGTACCCGCCGAGCATTCGCCTGAAATCGCCGGACATCATTTTGGCGATGCGCTCCGGCAGGTTGAGGCCGGCGGCGCGGGCGTAGGCGGCGTGGGCGTCTTCGCCAAGCGCCTGCAAGGTGGTCTTTGCGCGCAGGAATCGCGGCGCCCAGTCGAGCTTCGGATAGAGCGCGCCCGCCGGCGCGAACAGAAGCCGCCGCAAGGCAGCCGGGATCGCGTCGCGCGCGCGCGCTTCGGCGGCGAACATGGGATACCGCCGATAGCCGACGAACGCTTCGTCGCCGCCATCGCCGGAGAGCGCGACGGTCACCATGCGCCGCGCCGCCTCACAGACGCGATAGGTGGGCAGGGCGGAGGAGTCCGCAAATGGCTCGCCATACGCCCGCGCAATGCGCGGGATCAGCGCCGTTGCGTCCAGCGACATGACCTCTTCGGTCTGGTCGAGGCCGTATCGCTCCGCCACCTGGCGCGCATAGACGCGCTCGTCCGCCGCGGCGATGTCGAACCCGACCGTGCACACTTGCGCGCGCTGGCCCTGCAACGCCATGGACGCGGCGATGGCGGAGGAATCAACGCCGCCGGAGAGAAACGCGCCGAGCGGCACATCCGAAACCAACTGCGCGCGAACGGCGCCGTCGAGCCGCGTTGCAAGCTCATCGGCCGCGGCGCCAAAGGGCGGCGCGGGATCGGCGAACGCATGGGACGCGCGCCAGTACCGCGTCAGGCGCGGCGAACCCCCGCGCGTTGCGGCGAGCAGCTCGCCTGGCCGCAGCTTGGCGACGCCGCGATAGATCGTTTTAGGTTCCGGAACATATCCGTAGAGGAAGTAATCGGCGATCGCTTCTTCGTCCAAGGCGTCTTCCACGAGGCCGGAGGCGAGGAGGGCGCCGATTTCGGAGGCGAATACGAGGAACCCGTCGTCCGTCAGGGCGTAGTAGAGCGGCTTTTCGCCAAGCCGGTCGCGGACAAGGAGGAGTTCGCGCGTATTGCGGTCCCAATAGGCGAAGGCGAACATCCCGCGCAGCGAATGGATGAAGTCGGCCCCGTCCGCGTTGAGGCCTTCGGCGAGAACCTCCGTATCGGAACGGGTGCGGTAGGCGCGGCCCGGCGACTGCGCGCGAAGCGCGCCGAAATTGTATATTTCGCCATTGAAGCTCAGAACGCCGTTTGCGTCCGCGGTCTCGAAGGGCTGCGCGCCGCCGTCACGGTCGATGATGGACAGGCGCCGATGGCCGATGGCGAGGCCCGGTTCGATGACCGCGCCTTCGCCGTCCGGCCCGCGATGGGCGATGGCGTCGGTCATCGCCTTGAGCTGCGCCGGATTGATTTCCCGGGCGGCCTTCAGATCGACGATGCCCGCAATGCCGCACATCGAGCCTACGCTCCGCCGGCGGTCGCTCGCGCGCGCCAGCGCGACAACGGTTCGGCGGCGTTGAGGAAGTCGGTAAGGGCGAGCTCGGCGGCGGCTGCGTCGGCGCCGTCGGCGTAGATAATGATAACCCCGCCGTCCGGCGATTTTCCGCGAAGCCGCTCCGCCGCGAGATTGAAGCGAAACGCGCCGGCGTCGGCATAGACTCGGTCGCCGAGACGGTAGAGGCGGGTTGCCGCGAAGCAGCCCGAACCGTCCGTCGTCGTCATGACGCGAAGCTTCAGGTTTGCGCCGAAGGCGCGCGACTCGACCCGGCGCGTCGAGACGCCGCCGGCGTTCAGGTCCATCGTGTGCGCGGTGTCATACCCGGCGATTTCGGCATCCGGACGGTCATGGGTGAAAACGCCATGCCATACGCGCACCTGTCGTCCCGAAGCATCCGTATGGAGATGCTCCGCCATTGCATCCGCATGGTCGAGGCTTGGGCGCCAGGCGGCCGCCGGCGCAGGCGCCGCGCGCCATCCGATCGCGTCAAGGCTGAGCGGCGCGGGCGCATTTGCGACGCCAGCGATGGGCGCCCGCGCGACGATCAGACTGTCATAGGCCCCTGCGGCGAGGACCATGGCGAGGCCTGCGGCGATGAGGGCGGGCGGGCGTTCAGGGGCGTGGGGGGCCTGTGAGGCAGGGACCGCGGACGATCGAGGCGGGTCGCCGGCTTTCAGCCGAAAGGTCAGCATCACGAGCATGGCCGCCGCGACGGCGAAGGCCCCGCCGCCCACCAGGAAGTGGTCATGGGCGAGTCCGAACCGGTCATCGGTCCGGACGGTGATTGCGATTACGAGGAAGACCCGAAGCCAATTCGCAGCAAGCGCCAGCGCGAGGCCGGCGGCGAGGACGGCGATGCGCCGACGCGCGTCGTCAAGCGCCATATAGGCGAGCAGGAACGCCAGCATCATCATGGCCGTCAGCATGCGGACGCCGGAACACGCTTCTGTCACCGCAAAGGCGCGGCCGCCGGCGGTCAGGAGGACGCCGTTCTGGTCGACGTCAATACCCGAAATCGGCAGGAGGAGCGCCACCGCATCGGCGGTGAGGCGCTGCATGGGAGCGGCCACCCCGTCGCCAAGCGGCGGCATGAAGAAAAGAAAGCCGAGCGGCGCGGCGTACCGAATCGCGCGCGCCGCGCCAAAGGCCGCGATAAAGCCGGCGATCAGCACGCCGACGAAAGCGAACTGGCGCAGCGCGTCGATCCCCGCGGCGCGTCCGATCAGCATTGCGGCGAGCGCGGCGGCGAGCAGCATGACGCCTGGCGCGCGCGTCCCGCCATCGCCATCGCCGGCCCATTCGGCGCGCCGTGCGTAAATCAGCGCCGCTGCGGTCGGCGCAGCGAACGCGCCGTGCAAGTGGGCGGAAGACATAAACCACGCGCGCGACATCGTGGTGAGCGTGTCGGCGAAGGCTACTGATGCGAGGGCGACGAAAAAGGCGTAGAGCGCGGCCGCGGGAATAGGGCGGGCCTGAACGACCTTTGCAAGGTCCGCAACTGCGGACGGCGGCGCCGGCTGGGGATGGGCGTCGGTCACGTTCGCCCTCTTGCGACGGGGTAGATGCGTCGCCGGCGTTGTTTACTGAGCGTCCACGTCATGGTCGTTGACGACGATGCACGCCCGCTTGGCGGCCTTCATGCGTTCGCACGCGGCCCGGGCGTCCGTTTCCGGCAGCGCGACGAAACGCGCTCGGTAATAGGTGTCGCCCCCGGGCCCCGCCATCGGCGTCACCATGCGGGCGGTTGCGACCATTTCCATTTCCGTCGCCGTCGCTTCCAGTTCGCTCTGGGCAAGCTGCTTGCTGCGGAAGGCGCCGATCTGCACGTCCCATTTGTCGAGCGCGGAGGCGTCGCGGTCGCCCTGTCCCAGCGCCTCATTAAAGTCGGCGGCGGCGAGGCGGAACTGCTCGAACTCGTTGAGATCGTCGATCACGGCCTCGGCCTCGTCCGGGCTGAGCGCCATCGGGTCGACAACATCGGCTGCGGCGATCAGCGCCGAAATCGCATCGTCGCTCACGAACGCGCCGGCGACATCCTCGCCGTCAGCGGCGCCGAACGCCGCGGCGGCGGTTTCGATGCGACCGGCTAGGGCCGCCTTGTCCGCAAGGGTCGGCGCCGGGATCGCCGCGGCGAGCAGCGCGGCCGGCGCCTGCGTTCCAGGCTTCAGCGCCGGCGTCGGCGTGTCCCGATGCAGGGCGGCGACAAGCGTCGGCTTTTCCTTCAAGCGCGAGAAGGAGGCGGTGAGGATCTTACGCATATGCGCATCGCGCGTGCGGCCCGACCGTCCGCCAAGCACAACCCCGATAAGGCGCTCGCCATCGCGCACGGCTGTCGTCGCGAGATTGAACCCGGAGCGGCGCGTGTATCCGGTCTTGAGGCCGTCTGCGCCCGGATAGTCTTTCACGAGCCGGTTATGGGTGCGGTAAGTGCGATTGTTCCAGGTAAACGTCTTGCTGGCGAATAGCGGATAAAGCTCGGGGAAGTCCTGAACCACTCGGCGGGACAATATCGTCAGGTCGCGCGCGGTGGTCAGCTGGCGCCTGTTCGGCAGGCCGGAGGCGTTGCGGAATGACGTGCGCCGCATGCCCATGGAGCGCGCCTTTGCGGTCATCTTCCTGGCGAACTGCCATTCCGAGCCCGAAATCGCCTCGGCGACGACGACGGCGACGTCATTGGCCGACTTGACCACGAGCGCCTTGATGGCGGTTTCGACGTCAATCGTCGTTCCCGCTTTGACGCCAAGCTTCGACGGCGGCTGTCCGGCGGCTCGGGAGGATACTTTCAACTTCGAATCGAGGGACAGGCGACCGGCTTCGATCTCCTCAAAAAGGAGATAAAGCGTCATCATCTTTGTGAGGGAGGCAGGGTAGAGCTGCTTGTCGGCGTAGCGGCTGAACAGCACGTCGCCGGAATCGGCGTGGACAACGATGGCGGCGTATTTCGAATTCGCCGCCGCTGGCGAAGCGGACGCCGCCAGAAGGCTTAAAACCAGCGCGAGCAAGGACGCGACGCGACTCACCATATCCAACTTCCTCGCCGGTTGTCGCGCTCCGGGCCCGGGGTCCCGCGCGCGCCTCTCCCTAAGGTCGCTCGCCTTCGCGATGGCCGCAACTCATTTCGAAGCCCGACTCCTATCCTCTTGGCGCGAGGATTGGATTAATGCGGCGCGCCGAATTTGGCCGAAACTGTCTGAGGTCAAGCAAACGGTATGCCGCCCGTTGGCGACAAAGGAAGAATGCGGGCCTCGCCGTAAACGCTTCGTTAATCTCGGCTATCGACTTTCAAATTGGTACGCAGCGCTCGCCCTATCGGGTTTCTTCGCCGGGCCCCGCGCCCGCATTTGGCGGTTTTGCTGCGACGCAAAAAATTTCCTTGACAGAATCGGCAACGGGCTTATGTTGCATTGCACAACAAGGTGGCCGGAGAGCCGCGGCCGACTTTACGCGAGGCTTCGTAAGATGTGTGCGGCGCGGCGAATCGACGTCTTTCCGACGGCCATCGGGGTTGATGACTGACATAGCGCGCGGCCCTCAGCGCGCCAAGTTGAAGACGAGGGCTAAGAGGAGGACCATAGAAATGACCACGGCAAAGAATGCGAAATCCGCTGAAGTCTTCGATCTTGGCGGCATGATGAGCCCGGAGGCCTTCAAGGAAGGCTATGAACGCGCCAGCGACAGCCTGCGTTCGTTCGCGGACTTTCAGAAGGACACGATGGACGCGCTGATGGAAAGCGCCAATGTCTGCGCGCGCGGCGTCGAGAAGGCGGCCAGCGAGCAATCGGCGTTCGTTAAGGAAACCTATGACGAGGGCGCTGCGGCGGCCAAGGCCGCGTCCACGGCGTCGAGCGTTCAGGAAGCGATCGAAATTCAGTCCGAATTCGGCCGCGCGGCGATCGAGCGGCAGATGAGCTTCGCGACCAAGCTTGCCGATCACTGGTCAGCGGTTGCGCGCGAAGCGACCGATCCATTGTCGAAGCGCTACGGCGATTTCGTCGAGATGGTGCAGACCTACCGTCCGTAAGGGCGCGGTGAGACGTTTAGTAGCGTATGAGTTGCTGGGGCCGGGCGCGTTTCGCCCGGCCTTTTTCGTTTGGCCGCGCGTATCGGGTTAATGTTTGTGGAACGCCGCGACCCTCACGCGACGGACGCTATGATGACTTGGTTCTTGCTGGCCAATGGGTCGTCCGGGAGCCTGCTCCAAGGCGCTGTGGCTCGAACCGCATCGTTTCTTTGCGCGGCGGCGGGCCGCACGCAATCTAGTCGCGGGACGAGGTTAGACTGAGCGCGTTTGCGGGTTGTCAACGCGTCTTGGGTTCTTATTTGAGACAGCCCGCTGCGCCTGCGAAGAAGGATTGGATGAGCGCGAGCGCAGCGGCGATTTTTGTCGCGCCGCGCCACCTTCCGGACGACAGCGCGTGCGGCTCGAGGTAGAATTGGGAGCGGAGTTGAGGCGACATCCGCCTGACCGACATCGACCTGAACAGCATCAAGCGAAACGAAATGGCGTCTGAAGAAGACAATGACACTGGCACCGGCGTAGGCGTCGTCTCAAAGACGGCGCCCAAGACCAAGCGACCGTCGCTCTACAAGGTGCTTCTGCTGAACGACGACTACACGCCGCAGGAGTTCGTGGTCTGGCTTCTGCAGGCCGTTTTCAACAAGGATGCGGAGGACGCGGTGCGGATTATGCTGCACGTCCACCAGAATGGCGTCGGCGTATGTGGTGTGTACACTTACGAAGTCGCTGAAACGAAGGTTGCGCAGGTGATGGAGATATCGCGCCGCAACCAGCATCCCCTGCAATGCACAATGGAAAGGGAGTAGATGCCGTCCTTCAGCCGCAACCTGGATGAATCCCTCCACCGCGCCATCGCGCTCGCCACTGAGCGAAATCACGAACTCGCAACGCTTGAGCATTTGCTGCTTGCCTTGACCACGGACCAAGACGCCGCCGCCGTCATGCGCGCCTGCAATGTCGACCTAGAGGAATTGCGCCGTCAGCTTTTCGAGTTCATCGAGAACGATCTCGCCAATCTGAAACTCGAAAGCGAAGACGAGCAGGCGAAGCCCACCGCAAGTTTCCAGCGGGTCATTCAGCGCGCCGTCATCCATGTACAGTCGTCAGGCCGAGAGGAAGTGACCGGCGCAAACGTGCTGGTGGCGCTGTTCGCGGAGCGTGAGTCCCATGCCGCGCATTATCTGCAATTGCAGGACATGACCCGGTTCGACGCCGTGAACTACATCTCCCACGGCCTCGCCAAGCGGCCGGGCGAAAACCAGCCGCGCTCCCCGCGCGGGGCCGCCGAGGAGGCGGAGACAGGCGGCAAGCAGGCCGAAAGCGCGCTTGCGTCCTATTGCGTCGATCTGAATGAGAAGGCGCGCCAGGGCAAGATCGATCCCTTGATCGGCCGCACTGCGGAAGTGGAGCGGTCGATTCAGGTGCTCTGCCGCCGCCGCAAGAACAACCCGATCCTTGTCGGCGATCCGGGCGTCGGCAAGACCGCGATCGCCGAAGGCCTCGCGCGCAAGATCGTCGACGAAGACGTGCCCGAAGTGCTCGCCGGATCGACCATCTTCGCCCTCGACATGGGCGCGCTCCTGGCCGGCACGCGGTACCGCGGCGATTTTGAGGAGCGGATCAAGGCGGTCCTGAAAGAACTTGAAGAGCACGAAGACGCAATCCTCTTCATTGACGAGATCCACACCGTCATCGGCGCCGGCGCGACGTCTGGCGGCGCAATGGACGCCTCGAATCTCTTGAAGCCCGTTCTGCAGTCAGGCGCGCTCCGCTGCATGGGCTCTACAACGTACAAGGAATATCGCCAGCACTTCGAGAAGGACCGAGCGCTCGCCCGGCGGTTCCAGAAGATAGATGTGGTCGAGCCGACCGTCGAAGACACGGTGAAGATCCTGGGCGGCCTTAAGCCTTATTTCGAGGATCATCACAACATCAAGTATACGGATGAAGCGCTGACTGCGGCGGTGGATCTCTCCGCCAAGCACATGACGGATCGCAAGCTGCCCGACAAGGCGATCGATGTCATCGACGAGGCGGGCGCGCGGCAGATGCTCTTTCCGAAAGAAGAGCGCAAGGACGTGATCGATGTTATCGACATCGAAGAAATCGTCGCGAAGATGGCGCGCATTCCGCCGAAATCCGTGTCGAAGTCCGACACCGAGCGGCTTAAGAATCTCGCGACCGACCTTCAGCGCGTGGTGTTCGGCCAGGACGAAGCGATCGACCAGCTCGCCGCGGCGATCAAACTCTCGCGGGCCGGCCTGCGCGAGCCGAACAAGCCCGTCGGCAACTACCTCTTCGCCGGGCCGACCGGCGTCGGCAAAACCGAAGTCGCCAAACAGCTGGCCTCTCTCATGGGGGTCGAACTCGTGCGCTTCGACATGTCGGAATACATGGAGCGGCACACGGTCTCGCGGCTCATCGGCGCGCCGCCGGGGTATGTCGGCTTTGATCAGGGCGGTCTGCTGACGGACGCGATCGACCAGAACCCGCACTCGGTCCTTCTGCTCGATGAGGTGGAAAAGGCGCACCCGGAGATTTTCAACATTCTCCTGCAGGTCATGGATAACGGGACGCTGACCGACACGAATGGCAAGAAGATCGACTTCCGCAACGTCATCCTCATCATGACGACCAATGCGGGCGCCTCCGACGCGGCGAAGAACGCCATCGGCTTCGCCGGCGGCCGCAAGGATGATGAGCGCGAAGAAGCGATCAAGCGCACCTTCACGCCGGAATTCCGCAACCGCCTCGACGCTGTGGTGCAGTTCGCCGGCCTGTCGCCGAAGATCATCGACCGGATCGTCGAAAAGTTCGTCCTCCAGCTTGAGGCGCAGCTCGCCGACCGCAATATCACTTTTGAGGTCGATCCACCGGCGACGCGGTACCTGTCCGAGAAGGGCTTCGACGAGGAGATGGGCGCGCGGCCGCTCTCGCGCGTCATTCAGGAGCAGATAAAGAAGCCTATCGCTGATGAGATCCTGTTCGGCTCCCTGAAGCATGGCGGCGTCGTGAAGGTGTTCCTGGACCCGTCCGACGAGAAAAAGCTCGCCTTCGAGTTCATTCCTGATCCCGAGGGCCCAAAGGATGCTGACGATCAGGGGCCTGATGAAGGCGGCGGCGTGCCGGTTCTCGTCGACAAGGGCTAGAGCCGGCCGCAGCGAAAGCAGATCGCCGTTGACGGCTTCCGTCAACAGCGGCGCAATCCGCGAACTCGGTAAGTCAAAATAAATCGCTTGAATCGCTTCGAACGCGATTGGTTCTGGCTGCCGCGGGCGTTCTGCGCGCATTGCCCAAGACAGCTACTCTTTGGATGCGGTCGACGTAGCTGTTTTGGCGGCGTCTATGAACGCCGCAGCGACAGGAAACGCGAAGTCCGGCCGGAACCCCGAATTGTTCGACACCGCAGCGATAGCGATGTCGCCGGACGCGTCGGGGAACATGGCGAATACCGTCAGCCCCCCAACGGAGCCGCCGGTATGTCCGAGCGCCCGCGTATCGCCAAGGGTATCGCGCGCGGCGTCGACGGTCGCTTCGTCGAAGTATGTCGCCGCACGCTCAAGCTGGGTGTCGGTCATGCTTGTCACCCAGCCAACGCCATAATCTGTCTGGTCGCCGTTCGTGATCTGCTGGCTCGTCGTCATCGCCTGAAACGTGTCCGTCGAGAGGATGTCGTAGCCAGCCATCGCCTTTGCGAACAACAATAGATCGCCAGGCGTCGACAGAAATCCGCCGCCGGCCCATTTGACGCTGTTGTCGACATAAGGCGCATTTTCGATAACGCCATTTTCGTCAGAGTAATGATAGAAACGCGTCCGCATCGGGATGATCTTTTGCGGCCAGTCGGCGACAGTGGCTTCCATGCCGGCGGGCGCGAAGACCCGTTCCTCCATGAAATCAAGGAACGGCTCGCCCGATGCGCTCTCGACGACCGCGCTCAACAGGTTCCAGCCATAGCTGGAATAGAGATACGCCGTTCCTGGTTCATGTACGAGCGGATCGTCCTTGAAGACATTTAGCGCCTCGCTGACGGTTTCGTACCGGGCGGCCGACAGAAACTCGTCGTCTTTGTAGTGGCGCACGCCGGCGAGATGTCCGGCCAGTTGGCGGCTGGTGACCGGCCAGGGCTTTTCCGGGAAGTCCGGGACATAGGTCTGAACCGGCGCGTCGAGATCCAGTTTGCCTTCGTCAACGAGCATGCCGAGGGCGGTCGCCGTGAGGGTTTTTGACACGCTGCCTATGCGGAATTTCGTTTCCGGCGTCACCTCCACGCGGTTTTCGAGATCCGCATAGCCGAAACCTTCGGCCCACGCCTGCCGCCCGCAGACGCTGACCGCGACGCTGAAGCCATAACGGCCTTCGGCGCCGATCTTGTCGTCGATCGCGGCGGTCTGGATAGAGATGAGATCGCGCGCGCGCTCAATCGCCTGTTCGATCGCTTGCGGCGCAACCTCGCACGCGCTCCCCTGCGGCTGCGTTTTGGCGAAAAGCGGACCCTGCGCGACAATCAGGAATGAGATTGCGGTCGTCGGTATCGTTGCAAAACGTCTCGTCATCGGACGCTCCATGTCAGGCGCGAAGGCTCTCAAAGCGCCGCGCGGATCTTCTCTGCGAGCGCTTTTAGCTCGCCCGTCGCCGCCGGTCCGGCGTTTTCGTGGGCGGCCACCGCGCGCCCCTCATACACCGGCAGAATGTGGAAATGCAGATGATAGACGGTCTGGCCCGCCGGGGCTCCATTGAACTGCGCAATGCGCACGCCATCAGGCTTCAGGGAGGCGGCGACGGCGCGCGCGATCCGCTGGGTTCCTGCAATGACCGTCCCCAGCATCTCCGCCGGCGCGTCGAGCAGATTCGTTGCGCCCGCCGCTTTCGGGATGACGAGGCAGTGCCCTTCCGTCTGCGGAAAGATGTCCATGAAAGAGAGAATGTCGTCGTCCTCGTACACCTTCACGCACGGCATCTCGCCGCGAATGATCTTGGCGAAGATGTTGTCGGGATCATAGGCGGCATGCAGGCTCATGGGTGTCGGGGCCCCTCATTTGCGACGCTTCACGCATCTTGAATCTCCACGCCCTTATCGCGCAAGAGGGCGGCGGCTTTTTGCGCCTGAGCGTCGTCGACGGCGAGTCGGACGCCGCGGGTCGTGAATGGCGCCATGGTCGCCATTTCCGCATCCAGAAGCCGCGCGTCAATGCCGTGCGCCTGGAGATAGCCGACCATAATGCGCGCGGTCTGCACGTCATAGGTGCGCAGGATCACTTTCACGGCGCGCCGTCTCCGCCGGAGGCGCCGCCGTCGCCTTTCCTGAAGGGCGTGTAGTTTTCGAGGATGTCGATCTCCGCCGCGTTATGCTCACGTTCGCGCTGCAGATAGTCGGCTATGGCGCGCCGAAAACCGTCGTCTACGAAGTGATGGCGCGATATGGTCGCGACCGGCTCGTAGCCGCGCGCGATCTTGTGTTCGCCTTGCGCCCCCGCTTCGACGCGGGAAAGGCCGTGTTCGATCGCGAACTCGATCGCTTGATGATAGCAGACTTCGAAATGGAGGAAGGGGTGATGCTCGACGCAGCCCCAATAGCGGCCGTAAATGCAGTCGCCGCCGATGACGTTGAGCGCGCCAGCGATGGGGCTATCGTCCCGTTCGGCGACCACCATCAGGAAATCCTCGCCCATCGTCTCCGCCGCGATCGAGAAGAACGAGCGCGAGAGATAAGGCGTGCCCCATTTTCGCGCGCCGGTGTCCTGGTAGAACACCCAGAACGCCTCCCAGTGCGCTGCGGTGATCTCCGCGCCGCGCAGACGCCTGATCCTGATGCCGCTTTCGGCGGCCGCGCGTCGCTCCCGGCGGATGGTCTTGCGCTTTCGCGAGGACAGGGCCGCTAGAAAGTCATCATAGCGCTGATAGTCGCGATTAAACCAATGATACTGCGCCGTCTCGCGCTTGAGATACCCAGCCGCATCGAGTGCGGCGTCGTCCGTCGCATCGACGAAATTGACGTGCAGGGACGAAACGCCGAACTGGGCGGCCGCGTCCGCCGCCGCTGCGGCAAGGGCGCGGCGCGCCGGGGCGTCTGCGGCGAGAAGGCGCGGGCCCGTCGCCGGCGTGAAGGGCGCGGCGATCAAGAGCTTCGGATAGTAGCGCCCGCCCGCCCGCTGATAGGCGTCCGCCCAATGGTGGTCGAAAATGTACTCGCCCTGGCTGTGGAGCTTGGCGTACATGGCCGCCGCGCCAACAAGCTCTTCTCCGCGCTTCAGGACGAGGTGTCTGGGTATCCAGCCGGATCTCTCGCCAACCGAGCCCGACGCCTCCAGCGCTTTCAGAAAGGCGTGCCGCGAAAAGGGATTTCGCGGCCGGTCAGCAGCGAGACTGTCCCATGCATCGGCGTCGACCTCCGAGATATCCTCGACGGTCGTGAGCGTCAGGCCCGTCTCGTCGCGTCCGCCGTCGGCCATCCCATTCGCCCCGATCTTTCCCGCTGCGGCCGTCAGGCGATTTCTGCGATGGCGTCGATCTCCACCGCCGCGCCGAGGGGCAGGGACGGCGCGCCGACGGCCGCGCGCGCATGTCGGCCCGCGTCGCCGAAGATCTCGCCCATAAGGGTCGATGCGCCGTCGATAACTTTCGGGTGGTCGGTGAAGTCCGGCGCGCAATTGACGAAGCCGCCGAGCCGCACAATGCGCGTTACCCGGTCCAGATCGCCGCCGCACGCCTCTTTGAGCTGGCTGACGATATTGAGGGCGCAAACGCGGGCGGCCGCAACGCCCTCTTCGAGCGATAAATCGGCGCCGAGCTTGCCGGTGATCAGCCCGTCCGGCCTGATCGACACCTGGCCGGAGACAAAAACGAGGGGGCCGCTTTGCGTAAACGGGACATAGTCCGCCACCGGCTTTGCCGCGGCCGGCAGGTCGAGGCCAAGGTCGGCTAGGCGAGCGTCAATTCTTGAAGCAGTCATCAGTTCCCGTCATTTTACTGTTTATCCTGTCGTCTGATCCTAGCCGATGCGGGCGCGGCCTGACGAGGGGGCGCGGCGAAATCGCCGCGGAATCAGCCGTCGGGCGTCAGTCCGAGCCGTCCCAGCGCTCGGCGCGCGCCGCCGTTCTGCGCCGGTCGCGGGCGGCCGCGGAGCGTTTGGCGTCGAGCCCGGCGCGGCCGGGCGCGATCGCGCCGTCGCCAAACTTCTCGCGCACGGCGTCTATCGCCGCTTCCTGGCGGGCGCGGGCGGCGACGCTTTCCGTTCGCGCATCGCCCCCGGCGTCAAAAAGGTCCTGCTGGGTCTCGGGCGCCGCGGCGGAGAGGCCTGAAAAGCCGACGCCAATAAGGCGGTAGCGTTCGCCAGCCATGAATAGCGCCGCAAGAAGCGGCTCCGCCGCTTCGAAGAGCGTCCGGGCGAAGTTCGTCGGGCTACCGAGGGTGATGCGTTTGGTGTGGGTCTCGAAATCCGCCGCCCGCAGCTTCACGACGACGACGCGCCCCTGCAGCTCCTTGTCCTTCATCCGGCGGGAGACGTCTTCGGAAAGGCTCCAGAGACGCCGGCGCAGAGCGTTAAGGTCGGCGACGTCGTCGCTGAACGTCGTCTCGCATGAGACGCTTTTCGCTGCGCGCTCGGTGACGACCGGGCGCGGATCGCGGCCGCGGGCAAGGTCGAAAAGCCGCTGGCCGTAAGCGCCGCAGAGGCGGGTCAGGAGCGAAACGTCCGCGGCCTGGATGTCGCCGATCGTCGCAAGGCCGGCGGCGCGCAGCTTCTTTTCGGTCTCCGCGCCGACGCCCCAGATCTTTGCGACGGGCAGGGGGGCGATGCGCTCAGGGGCTTCGGCCATCGGAATCACCGTGAAGCCGGACGGCTTTTCGAGGTCGGAAGCCAGCTTGGCGAGAAACTTCACGCCGGACAGCCCCACCGAGACCGTGACGCCGACTTCGGCGCGGATGTCGTCGGCGAGCCGCGCAAGGGTCATCGCCGGCGGCTGGCCGTGGACGCGCTCGGTCCCGGCAAGGTCGAGGAACGCCTCGTCGATGGAGATCGGCTCCACGAGAGGCGTCGCGGCGCGCATCAGCTCGCGGATCGCGCGCCCGGCGGCGACGTATTTGTCGAAATCCGGCCGTATCACGACCGCGTCCGGACACGCCTTCAGCGCCTTGAACATGGGCATGGCCGAGCGGACGCCATAGGTCCGCGCCACATAGCACGCGGCCGAGACGACGCCGCGCCGGCCGCCGCCGACGATCACCGGACGGTCCTCAAGGCTCGGGTCGTCGCGCTTCTCCACCGAGGCGTAAAAGGCGTCGCAGTCCACATGGGCGATGGCGAGGTCGAAGAGTTCGGGAACTTTCGCGATTCGCCGGCCGCCGCAGGCCGCGCAGGGGCCTGGAGGCCCGCGATTCTCCGCTCGGCAGCGCAAGCAGACCTGAATTTCGCCCGATGATTCAAGCATTAGCCTTAACCGCAACCTTGACCCCGATGGGCCGCGCCGGAGGCGAACCTTGCGATAAACAATCGATTAATACCTTGTGCGCGATGGTGATCGTGAGCGGAACATTATGTAAACGAAAGCGATGGGCCTTAGATGGCGGCGATGGAAAAGATCGATCGGCCGACGCCTTCGACCGACGGACCGAAGTCGGTCCTGATTGTCGAAGACAATGAGCTAAATATGAAGCTCTTCCATGACCTCCTGGAGGCCCATGGATACCGCGTCATTGAGGCCCGCACCGGCGCAGAGGCGCTGGAGCGCGTTCGCGAAGCGCGGCCTGACCTCATTTTGATGGACATCCAGTTGCCTGAGGTCTCAGGCCTTGAAGTCACCCGCCGGATCATCGACGACCCGGAAATCGACGCGCCGCCGATTATCGCCGTCACGGCCTTCGCCATGAAGGGCGACGAGGAGCGCATCCGCGGCGGCGGGTGCGAGGATTACATCGCTAAACCCATCTCCGTGGTCGATTTTCTTGAGAAAGTGAAAAGACATTTGACCTAGTCTCCCCCGCGAGATCGCGGATGCCAGCCAATTTGAGGAGGTTGCATGACGGCGCGCGTACTGGTCGTCGACGACCTCGAGCCTAACGTCAAACTGCTCGAAGCGAAGTTGCGCGCCGAATATTTCGACGTGCTAACGGCGTTTTCCGGCAAGGAGGCGGTTGAGCTCGCAAAGTCCGACCAGCCAGACATCATACTTCTCGACGTCATGATGCCCGGCATGGACGGTTTCGAAGCTTGTCGGCTCATCAAGGACATGCCGGAGACGGCCCACATACCGATCGTTATGGTCACCGCGCTCGACCAGCAGGCCGATCGCGTCGCGGGCCTCAGCGCCGGCGCCGACGATTTCCTGACCAAGCCAGTCGAGGACCTGGCGCTGTTTGCGCGGGTGCGCAGCCTGACGCGCCTCAAGGTCATGACCGACGAATTGCGCATGCGCTATGCGACGGGCCTCAATCTCGGCGTCGTCGACCAGGCCGAGCTTCTCGCCGAAGATGAGGACGAGGGGCCGCCGCGGGTGCTTATTCTCGACGACCAGCCGAGCCAGGCGGAGCGGGTGCGGGAAATTCTCGATGCGGAGAAGTTCGAGGCCGCGGTCGAGACCGATCCTGAAGTGGCGGTCTCGCGGGTGCGCGCGGGCGATTTCGACCTCGTCATCGTCAATATGGCGATCGAGGCGATTGATCCCTTGCGCCTGTGTTCGACGATCCGCTCCTTCGAAGAGACGCGCCTGACGCCGATGCTGGCGATCGTCCGCCAGGGCGACACGCGCCGGCTCGTTCGCGCCCTCGATATCGGCGTCAATGACTATCTGACGCGTCCTGTCGACCGGCACGAACTCTCCGCGCGCGTCGCGACCCAGGTGCGCCGCAAGCGCTATATCGATCGCCTGAGGTGTTCGTTCGAGGCGAGCCTGGAAATGGCGGTCACGGACCAATTGACGGGCCTTTACAACCGCCGCTATCTGGCGAGCCATCTGACCGCGATGTTCGAAAGGGCGAACTGGACCAGTCAGCCGCTGTCGCTCATGGTCCTCGATCTCGACCACTTCAAGACGATAAACGACACCCACGGCCATGACGCCGGCGATAAGGTGCTGCAGGAATTCGCCGACATGATCCGCAATTCGGTGCGGGCGATCGATCTCGCCTGCCGCTTCGGCGGCGAGGAGTTCCTGATCGCCATGCCGGATACGGACAAAAAATTCGCCGCCATTGTCGCCGAACGTCTGCGCGAGGAGGTCGCGCGACGCAAGGTGGTCGTCAATGGCGGCCGCGATGAATTGAGCGTTACGGTCTCAATCGGCATCGCCTCCACCGAGGACGGGCCGGAGGACGACAATCCGCAGCTTCTGATGAAGCGGGCCGACGAGGCGCTTTATGTCGCGAAAGCAGGCGGCCGCAACCGCGTCATCCAGAGCGAAGCGGCCTGAGCTGCGCTACTTGATCTTGCCTTCCTTGAAGTCGACGTGCTTGCGGATGACCGGGTCGTATTTCCGCATGACGAGCTTCTCGGTCATGGTCCGCGAGTTCTTCTTCGTGACGTAGAAATATCCGGTGCCCGCCGTCGAGTTCAGGCGGATTTTGATGGTTGTGGGCTTCGCCATCGGGCGCTCCTTCTCGACGGGTGTATACGGACGCGCGCGCCCCGAGGCGATCGCGAACGCCGGGTGGTAATGCCCCGCGCGCCTATGTCAAGCCGCTTCCGGCCGCCGGCGTCCGGGATCAGACGTACTGAACCTCGGCGATTTCATAGGCGCGCGCGCCGCCAGGCGCGGCGACCTCCACGCTGTCGCCCTTTTCCTTGTTGATGAGCGCCCGCGCGATCGGCGAGGAGATGGAGATCCGGCCTTCTTTCACGTCCGCTTCAAGGTCGCCGACGATCTGAAGGGTGCGCTCCTTTTCGGTTTCTTCGTCGATGAGCGTCACCGTCGCGCCGAATTTAACCGTTTCGCCCGACAGCTTGCCGACGTCGATTACCTCGGCGCGCGAAAACTTGTCCTCAAGGTCCAGGATCTGGCCTTCGATCCAGCTCTGGCGCTCCTTGGCGGCATGGTATTCCGCGTTCTCCGACAGGTCGCCGTGAGCGCGCGCCTCGGCGATCGCCTGGATCACCTCCGGCCGCTCAACATTCTTCAGCCGCTTGATCTCATCTTCGAGCCGCCCGTAGCCGGCGGCCGTCATCGGAACCTTTTGCATTCCGTTCGCGCCTCTTCGCTTCGAAGTTGGTGTCTTCGATATGTCTTGGGTCGCCGGCGGCGAACGCCGGCTGACGGCGGAGACGCGCTGCCGCTGCGCCAGGCGCCGTAAAACCGATCCGCTGATATAGAGGTCGCGCTCAGCTACTTCAAGCGAGATAATTCCCGTATAGCGGGCGTCTCGCCCGCGCCGCTCGTTTCTCGCGGTCCGCTTGCAAGCGGTTAGGCCGGCCATGCGTCGGCAAGCGACATCAAACTGAGCGCTAGAAATGACGTAATCCCGGCGTAGGCGAACCCCTTCAGCGCAGCGGCGCGCGCGCCGTTGTGGTTCCCTTCGCGCGACGCCTTCCAACCGCGGAATAGCCCGCGCCCGGCGCGGAAGGCGACCAGGAACGCGATCCCCCAAAAGACGATGAATGGAACCCAACTCGGCGTCAGCCCATTGCCCGGCGCGAGCGGGGAAAGCGCAAACGCCAGCGGAAAAAATAGAAATGCGCCGACGAGCGCGCCGCTTGGCGTCGTCGCATAAACGTTCGCAAAGACGATGGCCCCGACAAGTCCCCGGAAGCGCCAGACGCCCATTTCATCGCCCCAGATCCGCCAAATCACTGCGCGTTGGACGTTAGGCCCGCGGCGCTAATGAAGGGTTGCGCATCGTCAACGGGCTGTCGCGACGGGCTCAGCCGGGCAGAGCTTCCTTGAAGGAAAAGATGCTGAGAACGAAAACCGAAGGAACGCTCGCAAGCAGCATCCCCTTTGCCGCTATGCCGCGCGCGCTCGCGTGATCGCCTGCGTTCGACGCCATGCGTCCTCGATAAAGGCAGTAGGCGCCGCCAACCATGAACGGCAGTCCAACCAAGCCGGCCATTGCAAGCACCCATTCCTGGGGCATCCCCAGATAGGGTAAGAGCGCCGCCAGCGAGCCCATCAACATAACGAACCCGAGCATCGCGCCTGCGGGCGACGCGGCGACGAGGTTTGCAAGTGCAAGACCTCCAACAAGCATCCTGAATCGCCAAACGCCCATGTCACCGCTCAACTCAAAGCCGCACGCGGCGGGACATTAGGCGCGTCGGGCTAACGAACCCTTGCGCGCCGATCGGCGAACCGTCTGGTCACCAGATTCGCACCCGGTCCTCCGGGGCCAGATAAAGCGCATCGTCCTCGGAAACGTCGAACGCCTCATACCAGGCGTCGAGATTACGCACGACGCCATTGACGCGGTAACGCGGCGGGCTGTGCGGGTCCGTCACGAGGCGCCGGCGCAACTCGTCTTCGCGCGCCTTCGCCCGCCACACTTGCGCCCAGCCGAGGAAGAAGCGCTGATCGCCGGTCAGCCCGTCGATGACAGGCGCGACGCCGTCGCAGCACGCAGCGAGATGGCGCTGATAGGCTGCGTAGCCCATCTGAAGCCCGCCAAGATCGCCAATATTCTCGCCCATGGTGAGCTTCGGATTGATGGTGAGGCCTTCAATTGGTTCGTATGAGCCATATTGCGCGCCAAGGGCGTCGGTGCGCATTTGGAAACGGTCATTGGCGTCCTTTGTCCACCAGTCGCGGATGCGCCCCCTTTCGTCGAAACGCCGGCCCTGGTCGTCGAAGCCATGGCCGATCTCATGGCCGATGACCGCGCCGATTGCGCCGTAGTTCACCGCAGCGTCTGCGTTCGGATCAAAGAAAGGCGGCTGAAGGATGCCGGCCGGGAAGGTGATCTGGTTGAGAAGCGGGCTGTAGGACGCATTGACAGTCTGGGGCGGGTAGGGCCAGAGCGTGCGATCCACCGGCCCGCCGAGGCGGCGGACCTGCTCGTCCCATTGAAAATCCGCAATCGCGATCGCCGCGCCCAGAAGATCGCCCTTTTCGATCGTCAACGGGCCGTAGTCGGTCCATTTATCCGTATACCCGATTTTCGGTTCGAAGGTGGAAAGCTTCAAAAGCGCTTGCGCGCGCGTCGCCTCGTCCATCCAGGCATTGTTTTGCAGGCGCTCCTCGAAGGCGGCCGTCAGGTTGCCGACAAGGCCCTCCATCTGCGCCTTGTATTCAGGCGGGAAGTGCCGCTCCACATAGATCTGGCCGACCGCTTCGCCGAGGCCGGCGTCTATCTGGGAGACGCCTCGCTTCCAGCGGTCGCGCTTTTCCTCCGCGCCGCGCAAGGTCTTGCCAAAGAACTCGAACGCCGCGTCGTCGAACGCGGTCGACAGGTTTGCGGCCTGGGCGTTGATGAAGTGGAAGGCGAGATAGTCCTTGATCGTATCAAGCGGCAGCTCGGCGAAGAGCGTCGCCGCGCCGGCGATCGCCGAGGGCTGGGCGACGATGAAGGTGTCGACGCCGTCAAGGCGAAGCTCGGCGAATACGTCCGTCCAGCCGATTTCCGGGGCTGTTTCGCTCAGTTTCTGCGGCGACATCGGGTTGTAGATTTTCTCGATGTCGCGGGACTCAGCGGTCGTCCAATGTATCTCCGCAAGCCTCATCTCTACGTTGAAGACGCGGCCCGCCCGGCCGGCGGCATCATCCAGCCCGGCCAGCCCAAAGAGCCGCGTCATGTAGGCCCTGTAAGCATCCCGGTACTGAGCGAAACGGTCGTCTTCCTTCAGGTAATAGTCGCGGTCAGGCATGCCGAGGCCTGACTGGCCGACCGCTGCGATGTAGCGCGTCGTATCCGCAGGATCAGGCAGGACGCTGACGCCGAATGGCGCGTCGGCGACGATATTGGCCCGCGCGTAGACGGCTTCGAGGCCAGCCCTGTCCGTAACGCCGTAGATCGCGTCGAGGTGCGGCTTCAGGGGCGCCGCCCCCTTTGCGTCGAGTCCTTCGACGTCCATCCAAGCGGCGTAAAAGTCGCCGACCTTTTGCTCGAGCGAGCCTTGCGCCGGATCGCCTGCGGCGAGTTCATCGACGATTGTGCGGATGTCCTCTTCGGCCGTGAGCGCGAGTTCGGTGAACATGGTGTAGCGCGACAGGTCGGCGGGAATCTCGAAGTCGCCGAGCCAGGCGCCGTTGGCGTAGGCGAAAAAATCGTCGCCCGGATCAACAGAGTCATCGCGGTTCGACAGATCGACGCCGAAGTCGCCATACGTTGCGCCGCCGGCCAACTCGTCGCTCTGGGCGTCCTGGCCCAACGCCGCTTCGTCCACGCTGGGCGCGTTGTCGGCCTCGCCGCTGACGGCGCCCTCAATTGCGCCGCATCCCGCCAGCGTCGCTGCTGCGCCCGCCAGCAATGCGGCGGCCGCGGCGCGCGCGAACAATCTGTAGTTCATATCGCACTCCTAGCGTTTGATAACTTTGACATACCCTAAACCGCGCCCCGTGCGGCGCGATAGTCGCCGTGGCGATGTCGCGATGCGGTTCGTCCCGTTTTTGGAGCCGTTCGCGGCGTCGGGACCGCTTACTCGAAATAGGATTGCAGCGGCGCAACGCCGATGCCGCCTTCGCGAAGCGCCTGGATCGCTCTGACCACGGAGCGCGCGCCGGTGCCGGTCGTCACGCAGGCCACTTTCTGGGCGAGGGCGGTGGTGCGGATCGAGCGGGAGTCCTTGATCGACTGCGCCCCCTCGGTCGTGTTGATGACGAGGTCAATTTCCCCGTTCTTCAGGGCGTCGACAATGTGCGGGCGACCCTCCAGCACTTTGTTGATGCGCTGAACGTCGAGCCCGTGGGCGGTGAAATGGTCCTTTGTGCCGCCGGTGGCGACAATCTCGAACCCCATGTCGAGGAGGTCGCGCGCCGCCCCCACCATCGACGCCTTGTCCGCCTCGCGCAGGGAGACAAATACGCGGCCCGTCGTCGGCAGCCGCGCGCCGGCGCCGATAAGGCTTTTCGCGCGCGCGCGGTCAAAGTTCTTGTCGAGCCCCATGACCTCACCCGTGGAGCGCATTTCCGGGCCCAGGACCGTGTCAACGCCGGGAAACCGCGCGAACGGAAAGACCACCTCTTTCACCGCCACATGGTCCGTCGGCATGGACGGCAAGTCGAAGTCTTTCAGCTTCATTCCCGCCATCAGCTTCGCCCCGATGGCGGCGATCGGCGCGCCTATTGTCTTGGCGACGAACGGGGCGGTGCGCGAGGCGCGCGGGTTCGCCTCCAGAATATAAATAGCGTCGCCCTTGATCGCATACTGAACGTTCATCAGCCCGATGACGCCAAGCTCCAGCGCCAGGCGCTTCGTCGTCTGGACGAGCTCGTCAATCACCGCCTGCGGCAGACTGAAGGGCGGGAGCGCGCAGCCGGAGTCTCCGGAATGCACGCCCGCCTCTTCGATATGCTCCAGAACGCCAGCGACATAGACGTCCTCGCCGTCGCAAAGCGCGTCGACGTCGACTTCCGTCGCCTGCTGAAGATATTCATCGAGGAGAAGCGGCATGCCGGGCCGGATCTCAATTTCGGCGTCATCGAGATATCGCTTCAGGCCCGTCTCGTCACGGACGATTTCCATCGCTCTGCCGCCAAGCACGAATGATGGCCGTGTGACAAGCGGAAACCCCACATTGGCCGCCGCGGCGACGGCCGCTTCGCGGGTGTCGGCCGTGGCGTTGCGCGGCTGTCGCAGTTTCAGGCGTTCAGCAAGCTTCTGGAAGCGTTCGCGATCTTCGGCGAGATCAATAGCGTCGAACTTGGTGCCGAGAATGGGGACGCCTTCGGCGTCGAGGGTCGCGGCGAGCTTCAATGGCGTCTGGCCGCCATACTGCACGATAACGCCGAGAAGTTCGCCTTTTTCGCGCTCCGCTTCGACAATCTCAAGCACGTCCTCCGCCGTCAGCGGATCAAAGTAAAGCCTGTCCGACGTGTCGTAGTCCGTAGAAACTGTTTCGGGATTGCAGTTCACCATGATCGACTCAACGCCGATGTCGGCGAGGGCGAAGGCGGCGTGGCAGCAGCAATAATCGAATTCGATGCCCTGGCCAATGCGGTTCGGACCGCCTCCGAGAATGATGGCTTTCTTGCGGTCGCTGACGCCGGCCTCGCTCTCTGACGCGGCGCCGAAGGGCGGTTCGTAGGCGGAGTACATGTAAGGCGTCTTCGCTTCGAACTCCGCCGCGCAGGTATCGATGCGCTTGTAGACCGGCCGGACGCCGCGCGCGCGCCGAAACTCCCGGACCTCCGCCTCCGTCCCGCCGGCGAGCGCGGCGAGGCGCGCGTCGGAGAAGCCCATGCCTTTAAGGCGCCTGAGCGCGTCCGCGTCGTCCGGCAGGCCGTTTGCGGCGACGTCGTTTTCCGCGGCGACGATGGCGTCGATCTGCTCCAGAAACCAGGGATCGTACTTCGTGATGGCGTGCGCCTGATCGATCGCGACGCCCCGGCGCAACGCCTCGCCCGCGACGCGCAGGCGGTCCGGCGTCGGCGCGGCGAGCGCGGCGCGCACTGCGTTGGCGTCGTCGCCTTCGCCAAGGCCCGGAATATCGATGGGGTCGAGGCCGACGAGCCCTGTCTCCAGCGACCGCATCGCCTTCTGAAGGGCTTCAGGGAAGGTGCGTCCAATCGCCATCGCCTCGCCGACGGACTTCATGGCCGTCGTCAGGTTCGGCTCGGCTCCAGGAAACTTTTCAAAGGTGAAGCGGGGAATCTTGACGACGCAATAGTCGATCGTCGGCTCGAACGAGGCGGGCGTTGCGCCGGTGATGTCGTTCGTCAGCTCGTCAAGCGTATAGCCGACCGCGAGTTTCGCCGCGACGCGGGCGATCGGGAAGCCGGTCGCTTTGGAGGCGAGGGCCGAGGACCGCGAGACGCGCGGGTTCATCTCAATAACGACGAGGCGGCCGTCGGCGGGGTTCACCGCGAACTGCACGTTCGAGCCGCCGGTCTCGACGCCGATTTCGCGCAACACCGCCAGGGAGGCGTTGCGCATGATCTGGAATTCCTTGTCGGTCAGCGTCAGCGCCGGCGCCACGGTGATCGAATCGCCCGTATGGACGCCCATCGGGTCGATATTCTCGATCGAGCAGACGATAATCGCGTTGTCCGCCTTGTCGCGGACGACCTCCATTTCGAACTCTTTCCAGCCGAGGAGGCTTTCGTCGATCAGGACCTGGCCAACCGGCGAGGCGTCTATCCCCGAACGGACGATCTGTTCGAACTCCTCGCGGTTGTAGGCGACGCCGCCGCCCGTGCCGCCAAGGGTGAAGGCCGGACGGATGATCGCCGGCAGGCCGATCTCGTCGAGCGCCTTCATGGCGTTGGCGACGCCAGTCGCGCGGTCATAGCCGACGACGTCGCCGGCGTCGTTCTTGACTTCAGGCGACGCGGCGATGACCGCCCGCGGGTTCTCCAGGCCTATCCTGTCCATCGCCGCACGGAAGAGATCGCGATCCTCGGCCTTGTTGATGGCGTCGGCGCGCGCGCCGATGAGGTCGACGCCGAACTCCTTGAGGACGCCGCGCCGGTCGAGTTCGAGCGCGCAATTGAGCGCGGTCTGCCCGCCCATGGTGGGCAGAAGCGCGTCCGGGCGTTCGCGCTCAATGACCTGGGCGACGAAATCGGGCGTGATGGGTTCGATGTAGGTGGCGTCGGCGAGCTCCGGGTCGGTCATGATCGTCGCCGGATTGGAATTCACTAGAATGACGCGGTAGCCCTCTTCCTTCAGGGCCTTCACCGCCTGCACCCCGGAATAGTCGAACTCGCACGCCTGCCCGATAATGATCGGCCCCGCGCCGATGATCAGAATGGACGAGATGTCTGTGCGTTTAGGCATGGGGCGAGAGGCTCCCTGGAAGGCGCGGCGCGCCGCCCGCAATTGGCGGCCGCGGGGAGTCCCGCTTCGGCCTTGCGCGCAAGCGTTTGGTTGTCGGCTAAAGGCTGTCGTTAGGCGAGAATCGCGTCGCAGGGAAGAGGCGACTTTGCAATTCAGTCATGTGGCGCCCCGCGCAGCTTGGCGCCGGCCCCAGGCGTGATAGGTTCCGCGCCGTCACGCTAGCGAGGCGAATCTAGGATTCGCTGGGAGCAAGCGGAAATTGTGAAACGAATTTCAAGTTCGGGACACTGGAGGGAGTAGCCATTATGCCTCGCGCCGTTTTCCCGGCAGCCGCCATGGCGGCTGCCGCAGTCGCAATCGCCACAGCCTCAGTCGCCACTGCGCCCGTTGCGGCCGCGACGCCAGAGGCCCCCGCGGATGCGGACGACCTGAAGCCCATCGACATAAAGGAATGGAAAGTCCCGTACGAGGCCTCGCGCCCGCGCGATCCCTTCGCCGTCGCGCCCGACGAAGTCTGGTTCGTCGGCCAACGCTCTGGCTACCTCGCGCGCTTCAACCCGGAGACGGGCGAATTCTTCAAAAAGGTCCTGAAGGACGGCTCCGGCCCCCACAACCTAATTGTCGGCTCGGATGGCGTCGTCTGGTACGCGGGTAACAGGACGGCGCTGATCGGCCGCTATGATCCTGAAGCGGATGAAATCGAAGAGATCGCGATGCCGAACCCGGACGCGCGCGATCCGCACACGCTGGTGTTTGACGAAGACGAGAAAAACATCTGGTTCTCCGTGCAGGGCGCCAACATGATCGGTCGGATGCACCTCGAAAGCCGGAAGGTGGACCTAATCCATATCGACGATGAGCGCGCGCGCCCCTACGGCATCAAGATGGCGCCGGACGGCGGCGTCTGGGTCGCGCTCTTCGGCACCAACAAGCTTGTCCGCGTCGACGCCAAGTCGATGCGGCATAAGGAGATCGATCTGCCGCGCGAGGGCGCCCGCCCGCGGCGCATCGAAGTCGATGCCGACGGCAACGTCTGGTACGTCGACTATTCCTACGGCATCCTCGGCCGCTATAGCCCGAAAGAGAAAGAGTTCGCCGAATGGCCTTTGCCCGAGGGCGACGAAAGCCGCCCCTATGGCATGGCGCAGGACGCCAGGGGACGCATCTACATGGTTGCGTCGGGGACTGAGCCGAACGTCTTTCTGGGTTTTGATCCGAAAACGGAGCGGTTCTTCGCCGCTGGCGAGGTTCCCTCCGGCGGCGGGACGGTGCGCCACATGCACTATCACGCCCCGACGGACACGATCTGGTTTGGAACGGACACGAATTATATCGGCCGCGCCCGCCCGCCGTCTGCGGACGAAAGCTGATCAGGGGCGGCGCGCGACGGGAGCGCGACGGCTACTGGTAGCGCTTGGTCGTTTTCTGATCGAGCGGGTCAGAGCTGGCGAGGGCGGCGCCCTTGTAGCCTGTCAGGCGATCGGCGACGAAGGCGTTCGTCTGGCGCTCACGGCCGAAGGTGGACGCGGGGCCGTGACCTGGCACGAACTGCGTCTCGTCTCCCAGCGGCCAGAGCTTTTCCGTGATTGACGAAATGAGCGTCTCTTGGTCGCCGCGCGGAAAGTCCGTGCGGCCGATGGAGCCGGCGAAAAGGACGTCGCCCACAAAGGCGAGGCGCGTCTCCTTGTTGTGAAAGATGACGTGGCCGGGCGTATGTCCGGGCGTGAAGAAGACGTCGAAGTTGAGCCCGTCGACTTCCACCGTGTCGCCTTCGTCCAGGAACCGATCGGGCGCGCAGTCCTCGCCATCCTCGATGCCGAACCTCTTCCAGCTCTCGCGAATTTGCTCAAGCCAGAAGACGTCTTCTTTGTGCGGACCTTCAATGGGCGCGCCGGTTCGTCTCTTGATCTCTTCGGCGGCGCCCGCATGGTCGAGGTGCCCATGGGTGAGCCAGATCTTCTCGATCCGCGCGTCCATCGCCTTTGCGGCCTGCATGATCTTGTCCGGTTCGCCGCCGGGATCGATGACGGCCGCCGCGCCCGATGGCGTGCGGATGATCGAGCAGTTCTGCTGGAACGGCGTCACCTGAACGATCTGAACCTGGAAGGGCGGTATTTGCGCTTGCGTCATGGCGCTAAGATAGGCGATCGAGCGGGCTGCGCAAATCTCATGCGGCCGGGAGCTGTCACGCCGCCTTCAGCCCGTCCACAAAGTCCTTGAAGACGCCGAAGCTGTCCTGGGGGCCGGGCGAGGCTTCCGGGTGATGCTGCACCGATGAAACCGGCTTGTCCTTCAGGCGGAGGCCGGAATTGGTGCCGTCGAAGAGAGACGTGAACGTCGCCTCCACCGTATCCGGCAGGGTGTCGCCGTCCACTGTGAAGCCGTGATTCATGGAGACGATCTCCACCCGCCCTGAGTCGTGATGCTTGACGGGATGGTTCGCGCCGTGATGGCCCTGGCGCATTTTCACGGTCTTTGCGCCGAGGGCGAGCGCCAGCAATTGATGGCCAAGGCAGACGCCGAAGATCGGGACGCCCGCATCAATCAGGGCCCTGATTGTCGGCGCCGCGTGCCGTGCGGTGGCGGCCGGATCGCCCGGCCCGTTCGAGAGGACGACGCCGTCGGGCTTCAGCGCGGTTATGTCGGACGCGCTGGCGCGGGCGGGGACGACGCTTACTTTCGCGCCGACGGAGACGAGGAGCCGCAGGATGTTTTTCTTTGTCCCATAGTCGATGACGACCACGTGCGGCGCGTCGGGGTGGGTGGCGGCCGGCTGATGCCCGCGGTCCCACTCCCAGGCGCGTTCGCCATGGGCGAAGAGCGCGCGCGTCGTCACCTCGCCGGTGAGGTCCTTGCCTTCGATGCCCTCCCACGCCGCGGCCTTGGCGATAAGCGCCTCGCGATCGAATGCGCCGGAGGGATGGTGGGCGATGACGGCGTGGCGCATGCCGTCGCGCCGGATAAGCGCCGTCAGCGCGCGGGTGTCGATGTCGGCGACGCCCACGATCCCGCGCCGTCGCATCCATGCGGAAAGATCCCGCCGGGCGCGGTAGTTCGACGGGCTTGTGGCCGGCGCGCGCAGGATCGCCCCGCGCGGTCCGCGCGCCGGCTCAGGCGTCGCGTTCTCGTCATCCTCGTCATTGGCGCCCACATTGCCGATATGGGGAAAGGTGAAGGCGACGATCTGCCCTGCGTAAGAGGGGTCGGTAAGGATCTCCTGATAGCCCGTCATCGCGGTGTTGAAACAAACCTCGCCGACGGCTTCCGTGGCGGCGCCGAGGCCGACCCCCTCCAGCACCAGCCCGTCTGAGAAGGCGACGAGCCCGGTCGGCGGAACGGCGGATGCTTGATTCACGCGCAACATGATCTATCTCCACGCTCCGGCGGACAGGGATCGGCCGGGTTTCCCGACGGGCGGGCGGCGTTTCGCCCGTCTCGCCGTCGGTATCTACGCCCGGACGGGCGGTCAAGATAACCACACCCGGCAAACGCGCCCCGGCCAATAAACAGCCGCTGGGGCGCGCCAACTCATTTGGAGGCGAGACGATGCTGCGTGACCAGATCGACGACGCGTTGAAAACCGCGATGAAGGCCCGGGACGAGAAGACCCGGGTGTCGACGCTGCGGCTCATCAATGCGGCCATTAAAGACCGCGATATCGCGGCGCGGTCGGAAGGCCGCACCGACGGCGTGTCCGACGAAGAGGTGCTCGCCGTTCTGACGAAAATGGTGAAGCAGCGCGAGGACAGCGCCGCGGCTTATGAAAAGGGGTGTCGGCCGGACCTCGCCGAGCAGGAGATCGCGGAGATCGCGGTCATCCGCGACTTCATGCCGACGCAGCTGACCGAGGAGGAGACGGCCGAGGCGGTCGCCGAGGTCATCGACGAGGTCGGCGCCACGGGGCTGAAAGACATGGGCAAGTGCATGGGGCTTCTTAAGGAGCGCCACCAGGGATCAATGGACTTCGGCAAGGCCGGCGCGCTGATGAAGGAGAAGCTTGGATAATCTCCGGGAAAAGTGGCCCGTTTTTCCACCTGGAAAGGCGGGCCTTTCCACAGGGCGCCGGATTTATCGGTGGAAGCGGCTTGGAAGACTGGACGTCGCGCGAATCGGGTCTGGCGAGTAGGTTTCGAGAATGCCGAAATTCACGCCTGAGTTCCTCGACGAGCTGAAATCGCGGGTGCGCGTCTCGGATGTCGTCGGCCGGCATGTGAAGCTGCAAAAGCGCGGCTCCACCTGGTGGGGCCTGTCGCCGTTCAAGACGGAGAAGACGCCATCCTTCACCGTGAGCGACGAGCGGCGGTCCTATCACTGCTTTTCCACCGACAGTCACGGCGACGCGATCAAGTTCCTTCAGGAAACGCAAGGGCTCTCTTTCGTCGAGGCGGTGACGCGCCTCGCCGAAGACGCTGGCATGGAAATCCCCAAGGACGATCCGAAGGCCGCCGAACGCGCGAAAGTGCGCCGCGGCCTTGCGGACGCCTGCGGCGCGGCGGCGGCGTTCTTCGCTAAGGCCTTGCGGGCGCGCGAAGGGCGCGAAGCGTACGCCTATCTCGCGCGGCGCGACGTCTCGGAGGGGGCGATCGAGGCGTTTGAGATAGGCTACGCGCCGTCCGGCCGGACCTCGCTTCGCGATCATCTCCTGAAGGATGGGTTTTCCGAGGCGTCGCTTATTGAGGCGGGACTCATCATCAAGCCGGAGGATGGCGGCGCGACGTTCGACCGCTTCCGCGGCCGGGTGATGTTCCCGATCCGGCGCGGACGGGACGTCATCGCGTTCGGGGGCAGGGCGCTCGACCCCAATGCGCGGGCGAAATACCTCAACTCGCCGGAGACGCCGATCTTCCGGAAGGGCGAAGTTCTCTACAATTATGACGCGGCGCGCAGCGCGAGCGCCTCGGCGAGCGCGGCGGGCGAGGGCGAACAAGCCCGCCTCATCGTCTGCGAAGGCTATATGGACGCGATCGCCCTCTGGGGCGCGGGCTTTAAAGGCGCGGTCGCGCCCCTTGGAACGGCGCTCACCGAGGAGCAGCTCAGACTGCTTTGGCGAGCCGACGACGAGCCGATTGTCTGCCTTGATGGCGATGCGGCGGGCCTGAAGGCGGCGCACCGGGCGCTCGATCGGGCGTTGCCGATGCTCGGTCCAGGCCGCTCGCTTCGTTTCGTCTTTCTGCCCGACGGCAAGGACCCTGACGATCTCGTTAGGGAATCTGGCGCGGGCGGCCTGAAGAAGGCGCTCGACGAGGCGGTCCCGCTGGTCGAAGTGCTGTGGCGGCGGGAGAGGGACGCCGGCGCGCTCGACACGCCCGAGCGCGGCGCAGCCTTCCGTAAACGGCTGCGGGAGCTTGTCCGCTCCATCGGCGATGCGGACGTGCGCGCGGCCTATGGCCAGGAGATCGCCTCGCGGCTCGACGGCCTCAAGTCCGCCCGTTCCGCATCCGAAACCGCGCCGTCCGCGCAGGTCGCCGGGCGACCAGCGGACAAGGCCCGCGGGAGCGGCGGCGGCCGATGGCGCGGCCGTTACCGCTCCGAGCACGACGCCCGGCTTCAGGACTCGCGTCCGAGCGCGGAAGCCCTTCGCGCCAGACCCGGCGGCGGGCGGTCTTGCGAGGCGACGCTTGCGCTATGCGCGGTCCGCAGGCCGGAGCTTGTGCGCGCCCACGAGGAGATATTCCTCTCGCTCGCTTTGCAGGACGCGGAGCTTGATAGTCTTATCGGCGAGATTGTCGACGCTGTTGTCGCCGATCCCGATCTTGACAGTGAGGGTTTGCGTAGACATGTGGAGAGATCGCCAGCGGCGGACACACTTGACGCGCTTTTGAACGACCATTGGCTGCAGCGCCAGGCGTTCCTTCGTCCCGATGCGGGACCTAGCGAAGTGGAGGCGGGCTGGCTGGCGACATGGCGGCGATATGCGCTCGCCACGCAAGTCGAACGGGAGTTGATCGAATCCGCTTCGAGCGTGTTTTCCGAAGGCGATGAATCATGGCGCGCCGCAGCGCGCGCACGGTCGGATTTCGCCATTTCCCGGCGAAACGCGGCCGATGAGGGCGACGAGGGCGGCGCAAGTTCCGAGGACCTTAAATCCCGGCTTGACCGCGCGCGGGCGCGTTTCGACTAGAGCCTTTCGGATGGCGCGTCTTGGGTGATCGGCTTGCAATCGACGGTAGCGGACTGTCGCGACGACGAGGGCGTCCGGAGGCGGCGGCTCGCCTGATCCGCGGCGAATGACAGACACGCGGCGAATGACAGACACGCGGCGAATGACAGACACGCGGCGAACACGCGGCTGAAAAGGAAACAAGAATGGCGGCGAACACAGCCAAGGAAACCGAAGAAACCGAAGCGGCGGACGGCCCGATCCTCGACCTGACGGACGCGGACGTCAAAAAGCTTCTGAAGACGGCGAAGGCGCGCGGCTACGTCACCTATGACGAGCTGAATTCTATCCTGCCGTCCGACCAGTTCTCCTCAGAGCAGATTGAGGACGTGATGGCCCAGCTCTCCGAAATGGGCATCAATGTTGTCGAAAACGAAGAGGACGATGACGGCGACGAAGACGCCGATGGCAAGCCGGCCGAAGAGAGCCGCGCGATCGCCAAGAAGGAAGAGTCGAAATCCGCAGTCGTCACCACCAACACCTCCGCCTCCAATGACCGCACCGACGATCCCGTCCGCATGTATCTGCGCGAAATGGGGACGGTGGAGCTGCTCTCCCGCGAGGGCGAGATCGCCATCGCCAAGCGCATTGAGGCCGGCCGCGAAACCATGATCAAGGCGCTGTGCGAAAGCTCCCTGACCTTTGAGGCCATTTCCGTCTGGCGCGACGAGCTGAAGGAGGGCCGTGTCCTCCTGCGCGACATTATCGACCTCGACGCCACCTATGGCGGCGGTCCGGAATCGCGCCCCGACATGACCCAGCCGGAGGTCGCCGCCCGCGTTCAGCGCGAGGAGGCCGAAAAGGCCGAGGCCGAGGCTGGGGCTGAAGACGACGAAGACGACTTTGACGAGGGCGCGCTCTCGCTTTCCGCCATGGAGGCGGAACTGCGCGACGGGGTTATGGAGACGTTCGACGCGATCTCCGACGACTATAAGAAACTGCGCCGGCTTCAGGACATCATGATCGAGGAGCAGTTAAAGGGCGACGACCTGTCCGCCTCGCAGCTGAAGCGCCTTAAGAAACTGCAGAAGGATATCGTCGAGCGCGTGCGCTCCGTCCGCCTCAACAATCAGCGCATCGAGGCGCTGGTCGGCCAGCTCTACGACATTAACCGGCGCCTCATGGCGCTTGAAGGCAAGCTCGTTCGCCTCGCCGACAGCCACGGCGTCAACCGCAAGGAGTTCCTGTCCGATTATCTGGGGGCGGAGCTTGACCCGGAATGGCTCGACCGCGTTCGCGCCAAGACCGGCAAGGGCTGGAAGAGCTTCGTTGAACGCGGCGAAGACCAGATCGCCTATATCCGCGAAGAAGTGGGCAACCTTTCCACCGAGACGGGCCTGACGGTGGAGGACTTCCGCCGCATCGTCCAGACGGTGCAGAAGGGCGAGCGCGAGGCGCGCATCGCCAAGAAGGAAATGGTGGAGGCGAACCTGCGCCTCGTCATCTCCATCGCCAAGAAATACACGAACCGCGGCCTGCAGTTCCTGGACCTCATCCAGGAAGGCAATATCGGCCTCATGAAAGCGGTCGACAAATTCGAATACCGCCGCGGCTATAAATTCTCGACCTACGCCACCTGGTGGATTCGCCAGGCGATCACCCGGTCGATCGCCGACCAGGCGCGCACCATCCGCATTCCGGTGCACATGATCGAGACCATCAACAAGATTGTCCGCACCTCGCGCCAGATGCTGCACGAGATCGGCCGAGAGCCGACGCCGGAAGAGCTCGCCGACAAGCTTTCTATGCCGCTCGAAAAAGTCCGTAAGGTGATGAAAATCGCCAAGGAGCCGATCTCCCTCGAAACGCCGATTGGCGATGAGGAGGACTCACACCTCGGCGACTTCATTGAGGACAAGAACACTGTCTTGCCAATCGACGCGGCGATCCAGTCAAACCTGCGCGAGACGACGACGCGCGTGCTCGCCTCGCTCACCCCGCGCGAGGAGCGGGTGCTCCGCATGCGGTTCGGCATCGGCATGAACACCGACCACACATTGGAAGAAGTCGGCCAGCAGTTCTCGGTGACCCGCGAACGCATCCGCCAGATCGAGGCGAAGGCGCTCCGCAAGCTGAAGCATCCGAGCCGGTCCAGGAAGCTCAGGAGCTTTTTGGATAATTAGCGTCTGCGGTTAGGTGTAACAGCCACGTAAGCGGGGAGCCGTTTTGTTACGGTTCTAATCCCTCGTCGCCGGCCGATCCCTAAACCACTTCGTGATGATCGTCTTGGCGCCGGCTTTCACCGGCATGCCCTGGTGCAGGGTGAAGGGGTTCGGGTAGCCGTCGGGCGTCAGATTGTTCCAGATGACGGCGCGGCCCGCCTTTGGGCGGAAGCGCTGCTTGATGCGTTCAAAGTCGGTGTGGCCGCCGCGTTCGACATCATTGAGATAGACCATGAAGGTCCATGTGCGCTGGCCCCGGCCCGCGATGTATTTCTTATAGCTCGCCGACTCTGGGTGCGGATTAAATGTGTCGAGGTGCGGCTTGTACTGCTGCCCCGCTTCATAGCGCTGCACCTGAATAATTTCGCCATAGCTTTCCGGCAGGCCAAGCGCGCCGGCGATAAGCCCGTCAAGCTGGTCGATGAACGGGTCGCGGATATGGCCGAGATTGCAGGTAGAGCTTGTGCGGATGCTGGCGTCCTCACGGCCGCCGAGCACCGTCGACGGCTTCAGGAAGGGCAGTGACGTCCTGATGACGTGGTCGCACAAATGCGCCGGCAGAAAACCATCCCAGACAAAGATCTGCATGTTGTTGTGAGGGATGCGCTTGAGGCCCGGAACGTCCGCCTTCATGAACGGCAGGTCGGCGAGCGCCGCATACTGCTCCGGCGGAAGGTCAAGCGGCGGTCTGGCGTCGGCCGTTTCTGTTGCGGGCATAGCTGTCACAGGCGCGCGCCTTCCTTGTAAAGCTCTTGCTTTTGAGCCATCGCCTTCATCCGGACCGAGTTGATTCTTGACCAACAAACGCTTGATAATTTCTGAACAATTGCGCGAATGCGCTAAGCGACTCGCAATCAAGGGAGAGGCCCGGGGCGGTGATTGAGGTGGCGGAAATCGCAACGCGAGGGCCCGGCCTCTATGAGTTCACCGACAAGGCGAGGGATATCGCGCGCAAGGCGGGCGCGAACGGGGGCGGGGGCGAAGGCCTTCTCACCGCCTTTGTTCAGCACACGTCCTGTTCCCTCGTCATTCAGGAAAGCGCCGACCCCGACGTGCGCCGCGACCTCGACGCCTTCTTTCGGCGGCTCGTCCCGGACGGCGACGACCCCGCCATGTCCTGGCTCCGCCACACCGCCGAGGGGCCCGACGACATGCCGGCCCATATCAAGGCGGCGCTGACCGCGGTCTCAATTGGAATACCGATCATAAATGGAGACCTCGCGCTCGGAACCTGGCAGGGGCTCTACCTTTTTGAACATCGCCGCGCGCCGCAGCGGCGTCGGGTGGCGCTGCATCTTGTCTCGACCCGGCAAGCGTGACGTGTCCGGTATTACCGATATTTTGTCGGGTATTCTTGACATTCTTTGCGTCATAGTCGAAGGTTTGGGCGTCAGGGCTACGAAGGAGCACTCCCATGGCGGCTAAGGCGTTCTGGATTTTCGGCTTTCTGGCGCTCTACGGCGTTCACGCATCGGCGCGATACGCAATGACCGGCGGGCTGCCGGTCGGCGCTTCGCCGATGGTATTCAGCATCGTAGCGATCGCGTCGCTCGTCGCGCTCGCGCTCCTCGTCGCAGGCCACATCGCCTCGCGCGATGAGGTGTTGCGCCGGTTCGCCACCGAGGCGGGGGCTGTCGCCGCGCTTGCGGTCGGCGTCCTGTCCTATGGCCTCTCCGCCTTCAACATCGACGCGCCGCATGTCGCGTCAAACCTCTGGGCGGTGGCGATGGCGATCTGTCTGTTCGTCTACGGAGCGCGGCTTTGGCTGGCGCGGTGACCAATCGGCTGCGCGTCCTGCGCGCCGAGAAGAAATGGTCTCAGGCGCAGCTTGCGGAAGCCGTGGGGGTGACGCGACAGGCGATCAATACGATTGAAAACAGTCGTCATGATCCAAGTCTGACGCTCGCCTACAAAATAGCCCGAGCCCTCCAGGCTGAGATTACCGACGCGTTCCCGTTCGAAGACGCTGAATAGGCAAAGATAAACGCAAACCGGGGTGACGACATGAACCGTGTCCTCATGACGCTGACGATCGCCATTATGTCGGCTGTCGGCGTGGGCCTCTTTGTTCTTGCAGACCGGCGGGAGGTCGTCGCCGAGGCGCCAAAGTCGCAGACGCCCGTTGCGCCATTTCCCTATCTTGTCGAAGAATTCGCCATCGATAGTCCTGACCAGGCCGTCATTGTGGGTGGAACGCTGACGATACCCGAGGGAAACGGGCCTTTCCCCGCCATCGCGTTGCTTTCCGTCGCCGGCCCGAATGACCGGGACCAGTCGTTCGCCGGGCACAAGGGGTTTATGGTTCTGGCCGACAGGTTGACGCGCGCGGGCTTCGCCGTCGCCCGGTATGATGATCGCGGCGTCGGCGCATCCACCGGGGATTATTTCGCGGCATCTTGGCGCGACCTCGCCGACGACGCCGTCGCGGTGGCTGAATACCTGCGGGCGGACCCGCGAATTGACGGCGCGCGCATTTTCTACGCCGGCATGAGCCAGGGCGCGGCGATCGGCGCGATGGCCGCGACGCACGCGGATGCCGCAGGCGTCGTCCTGATGTCGGCGCCAGGCCTGCAGGGGGAGGATGCTCTGCGGCAGCAGCTCGAAACGACAATCAGTCTTCTGAATATCGACGGCCAGCGCGCCGCGCGGTTTCGCGCATTTTTTGACGAGTATGTCGCTATTGTTGGCGGCGATCCCGACGCCCGGGAGACGCGCGATCGGCTAGTTGCGTTTTTGCAGGGACCGGGTCGCGCGCTCATACCCCCTTACCGTTTCCTGCCGCGCGACGCGGCGGGTCTCGCCGATATCCTGCTGGATGAATGGTACCAGTCGAATCTGAGGTTCGAGCCGGCGGCGGCCTATGGCGGTTTGACGACGCCGGTTCTGGCCATCGGCGGCGGCAAGGACGTCGTTGCGCCTCCGAACAGGCATCTTCGGGCAATCGAGGCGATTTTGGAAAAGCAGGGGCGGGTGAAATTGAGCGTTCAGGAATTCCCGAATCTCAACCATCTGCTGATGCCGGCGGACAGCGGCCTGCCGACCGAATACGCCAAGCTTTCCACGTCGTTTTCGGAAGATGCGATTGCCATGATCGAGTCCTGGCTGACGTCAAACGCCCACGGATCGCCGGACGGACCCGATAGTTCGACCCGATCGGATTGACGCCGCGCCCGGCGAGCGCCATTTCCTCAGCGCCGTTATGCCAGAAGGGAGCTCCGCCATGACCGCGCCCGTCGGATCGAAAGCCAACAAGTCGAAGTTCGACTGCTATGACGACCTCGCCGATGATGAGCCCTATTTCGTAATCCGGGCGGACGACCCGCTCTCCGACGCGCTCATCGAGCTCCATGCCTATATCGGCGCGGGCCAGTCGGGCGCCGCGCATAACAAGCTTGCGGAGATCATGGCGCTGACCGCCGAGCGGCCGCCGCGGCCGTCTGACAGCCCGAAATACCGCGAGACGTTCGCCATCAGCCAGGCGATGGAGGCGTGGCGGGAGGCTGCGCGGCGTAACAGCTGACGCCGCGTGCGGGTGATGTTGCGCTGCGGCATGCGAATCGCCATTGGCGCGCGGCCCGTAACGGTCTACCAATTGCATCGCTAAATTGCGACGATCGAAGAGTAGGGGCTTCGAAACGATGCAGTCATTCTTGCGCCTGCCGCAACGGCAGGAGTCTATCTTGCGAAAGCCGACCGTCGCGTACGGGCTGTGCACCGCAGGCGTATGCGCGTTTCTTTTCGCGCTCGTTGTTGTGGCGCTTCTGGTTGTTTTGTCCGTATTCGGAACGCCTTTGACGGATCGGCTTTAGCGTCCGCCGCGGCGTTGTTTGTCGTTTTCGCGTCGACCGCCTGGCCCTTGGCGCCCGGCGGCGGCATTGCGCGCTTGCTCCCGGCGTCATGAGGGCTTAATCGGATCGCATCGGTATTGGGCGAGCGCCCTAAACCGTTCGTCGTTGAGCCCCGGGGCGAGGCGGCGGCGCGATGCGATCGGCGGAAGCCGAACAACAGCGATCCTTGTGACAATTTAGCAGGAGACGACAATGGCCGTGGACGGCAAGTGGAACATGACGATGAAGACCCCGATGGGCGAGCAGAACGGCACGCTGGACCTTAAAGCGGACGGCGGCGCCCTCACCGGCGAGATGTCCGGCGCGACCGGGACGGTTCAGATCGAGGAAGGCAAGGTCGACGGCGACAATGTCTCCTGGAATGCGAAGATCACGACGCCGATGCCAATGACGCTCGAATTCGAAGGCAAGGTCGAGGGCGACGCGCTTTCCGGCACGGTCAAGCTCGGCGCATTCGGAAACGCGCCGTTCTCCGGCGCGCGCGCCTAAGCGGCGTCGCGGATTAGACATATGAAGCGCTTCGCCGCCGCCCTCGCATTCGTCTTGCTGGCCGGGTGCGGCGGCGAAACGCAGACGCGCGATACGTCCTTTCAGGAATCGCCGCACGCGACGCCGGGCGACGCGCCGGCCGTCACCGAACTGAATGCCGTTGCGGAAGCGTTCGTGAAGCTGGGTCTCGAACTCGGCGTCTACGACGACGACTATGTCGACGCTTATCACGGGCCGCCGGAATGGCGCGCCGCGGCTGAGGCGTCGCCGCGCTCCCTCGATGATCTCGCCGCCGCCGCGGATGCGCTGATCGCCCGGCTGGACGCGGTCGGCGAAAAGGGCGCGCGTCCGGCAATGCTGCGTCGCCAGCTTGTCGCGGCCCGCACGCGCATCGCCATGGCGTCCGGCGATACGTTCAGCTTCAATGAAGAAACGAAGCTCCTCTACGATGCAGTCGCCCCTGCCTACGACCTCGCCGAGTTTGACGCGGCGCTCAGCGATATTGACTCGGCGCTGCCGGGCGAGGGACCGCTATCGCAACGGGTCCAGGACTTTCGCAACAGCCTCGCGATTCCGCCGGACAAATTGGGACCGGTGTTCGACGCGGCGATCGCCGAATGCCGCCGCCGCACGCTTGAGCACTACGATCTCCCGGCCGGCGAGAATTTCACGATTGGTTATGTGACGGACAAGCCCTGGAGCGGCTACAACTGGTACCAGGGCGGCTTCGTCAGCAAGATCGAGATTAACACGGATTTTCCGGTGATTATCGATCGCGCCGTCGACCTTGGCTGCCATGAGGGGTATCCCGGCCACCACACCTGGAACGTTCTCGTAGAGCGCGACTTCGTTGGCGCGAACGGCTGGATCGAATACTCGATGTATCCTCTGTTCAGCCCGCAATCCCTCATCGGAGAGGGGTCGGCTAATTTCGGCATAGAGCTCGCTTTTCCGGGGGAGGAAAAGACCGCGTTCGAACGCGACGTCCTCTATCCGCTCGCCGGGCTTGATCCATCAAACGCGGAAAAGCTTGCGGGCGTGAACAAAGCTAGGCGCAAACTCTCCCATGCGCGCAATCATATCGCCCGGGAATATCTCGACGGCCGCATCGGGCGCGAGACGGCGATCGACATGCTTGAAAAATATGGCCTTCATTCGCGTGAACGCGCCGAGCAAAGCGTGCGGTTCATCGAGACCTATCGGGGCTACGTCCTCAACTACAATCTCGGCCAGGATCTCGTGAAAGCTTACGTCGAGGCGGCGGGCGACGATCCGTGGACCGCGTTTGAGCGGCTTCTGACGACGCCGCTCTCCGCAAGCGACCTTGCGGCGGCGACCGGGTCCGGCGCCGCGCCATCTGAATGAACACCTACAAATACTACATCCGCAAAGGGCATCGCTGGCTTGGGCTTTTGCTCGGGGCGCAGGTCCTGTTGTGGATGGCGAGCGGCGTCATCATGAGCTGGTTCGAGATTGACATCGTTCGTGGCGAAACGACCGCGCCGATCGACTTTCCGCCGTCGCTGGAGACGCGGGCCTACGCTGCGCCCGGCGGCGTTATCGCACAGATGGAAGGCGGCGTCACAGAGGTGCGTTTGCGCACGATCAGGGGCCGGCTTGTGTACGAGGCTGTCGGTCCGGACGCGCGGGCGCTTTTCAATCCGATCACCGGCGACCGCATCGAGCCGCTTGACGAGGCGGGCGCGCGCCGCGCGGCGCGTCTGTCTTTCGTTGGCGATGCGGAGATCGAACGGGTCGCCCTACTGTCAGATCCGCCTGGGGAGTATCGCGGGCCGACGCCCGTATGGCGCGTCGATTTCGACGACCCGGACAGGACCCGGCTATATATCTCGCCTGACACCGGCGAAGTGCTTTCGCGGCGAAACCGTATCTGGCGAATTTACGATTTCTTCTGGATGCTGCATATCATGGATTATGACGAGCGGACGAACTTTAATAATCCGCTGGTCCGCGTTGCGTCAGTGACCGGCGTCGCCTTTGCGATATCGGGTCTTTATCTTGTCGCGGTCCGGTTCTGGCCGCGCGGATGACTTAACTCAGTAGGCCGAGTTGCCGAAAACTCGCCTCGGTCTTGTGCCCGATAATGAGATGATCGTGCACATTGATATTGAGCGCCTTGGCCGCCTTGACGATCTCCATTGTCATGGCGATGTCGCCGCGCGAGGGCGTCGGGTCGCCTGACGGGTGATTGTGGACAAGGATGATCGAGGAGGCGTGAAGCTCCAGCGCGCGCTTGATGACCTCCCGCGGATAGACCGGCGTATGGTCAACGGTGCCCTGTTGCTGGGCTTCGTCGGCGATCAGCTTGTTCTTCCGATCAAGGAATAAAATCCTGAACTCTTCCGTCGGCCGATCAGCCATGGCGGCCCGGCAATATGCGATGAGATCGCCTGCGGAGCTGACGACCCTGCGGTTTATAATGCGCTCCCGCCCCATTTTCACGGCTGCCGCCTGAATGATCTTGAGGTCTGTCGCGACTGCGTCGGAGACCCCTTTGACCTCGGTCAGCCGTTCCGGCGGCGCCCCGAGGGTTTCGGCGAATCCGCCGAACGTCGCGATCAGCTCCTTGGCGAGAGGCTTTACGTCGCGGCGCGGAATGGCGCGAAAAAGCACAAGCTCCAGAAGCTCGTAATCGTTCAGCGCGTCCGCGCCGGCGCGGCGGAAGCGTTCGCGCAGGCGTTCGCGGTGGCCTGCGCGATGGTTGGGCGGCAGTTCGGCGCTTTCCTTTGCCCGTTCAGCCATTGAGGGGACGCCCTAGGCGAGGCCTGCAACGCGCATCGCCGCGGCGATCGCCGCGAGGACGCCGGCGAAGTAAACGGGCAGGGCGATAATTGCGAGGGCGCCGCCGGATAGCCATCCGCGCGCGAACCGCGCGATGAGGAAGGCGGCGAAGGCGAGGCCGCCGATGACCGGCGCCAGCACGACGAGGTCATTGATCGGATCGGCGGCGAGGCGCACGTAGACAGGCGTCGTCACGGCGAAAAGCCCGGCAAGGGCGAGCGCGGCGCTGAACGCCTGCGCTTGCGGGCTTTGCAGCCTGCGCCTCACTGGTAGGGCGGGCGCTCCCGGCCCGTTGGCGATTGCGTGAAAATCTCGCATCCTTCTTCAGTGACGCCGATCGAATGCTCGAACTGGGCGGAGAGGGACTTGTCCCGCGTCACCGCCGTCCAACCATCCTTCAGCATACGCACGTCCGGCTTGCCTTCATTGATCATCGGCTCGATCGTGAAGAACATGCCGGGCTTTAGTTCCGTTGCCGGCGCGCGCTGGACGCCTACGAACCGATCCCTGTAGGAGCCATAATGGACGACATTCGGGGCGTCGTGAAACACGCGCCCAAGCCCGTGGCCGCAGAAGTCCCTTACGACAGAGAAGCCCTTCCCTTCGGCGACTTTCTGTATCGCCTCGCCGATATCGCGCAGGGTCGCGCCCGCTTTCACTGCGCCGACCCCGGCCATGAGCGACTCATAGGTCGTATCAACGAGCCTGCGGGCTTTCACTTTCGGCTCGCCAGCGAAATACATCCGGCTTGTGTCGCCGTGCCAGCCATCGACGATGACGGTGACGTCGATATTCATTATGTCGCCATTCTTCAGGACCCGGTCGGACGGGATGCCGTGGCAAATGACGTGATTGAGGGAAATGCACGTTGCGTGGCGATAGCCGCGATAGCCGATCGTGGCCGATAGCGCGCCATGGTCAAGGACGAACTCGCGCGCGAGGTCATCAAGCTCGGCAGTGGTGGCGCCCGGACGAACATGGTCCGCGAGCATGTCGAGGCACATGGCGGCGAGCCGGCCCGCGGCGCGCATCCCTTCGAAATCCTCTTGGGGGTGAATCCGAATTTCGCCGGTGCGCACCGGCGGCGCTTCCTCGGTCGCAATCGCGTAAGTCATTCGTTCTCCGTAGCGGCGCAACGCCTCGAGCCCCTGACATCATGTTACGGCGAGGCGATCGGGGTTGGCCGAAACCTAAAGCTTTACAGGCAGAGGGCGGCGCAACTCGACGCCGTTTAGCGTAATCTCACAGTCATAACACAGCGTTTCAACCCCGTTCGCGGCCGCGTGCCGCAAGGCGGCGGCGTAGGCGGGATCAAGGTCCTCCGCCGGCCTCAGACGCTCGCAGTCCATACGCTGGACGATGAAGAGCATGACCGCCCGCGCCCCTTTCGCCGCAACCCCGACAAGTTCCCGCAGGTGCTTCGCGCCGCGCGTCGTAACGCTGTCCGGAAACTCCGCAAGACCTCCGTCGCGCATCAGGTGGACGTTCTTGACCTCCACATAGGTGGGGGCTGCATCGCCGTCGCCCTCAAGCAGAATGTCGATTCGGCTGTTTTCCCCATACTTCACCTCGCGCCGCAGCGCAGCGAAGGCGGCAAGTTTCGGGATGCGGCCGGCCGCAATCGCTTCCGCGGCGATCTTGTTAGGGTTGTTGGTGTTGATGGCGACCAGGCCGCCATCGACCTCCACAAGTTCGAACGTATGCGGAAGCTTCCGCGTCTTGGATGGGCTCACCGACACCCACGCCGGAGCGCCCGGCGGGGCGACGCCCATCATCGAGCCCGGATTGGGGCAGTGAGCCGTTATCGTCTCGCCGCTATCCAGTTCGATGTCGGCGAGGAAGCGTTTGTAGCGTTTGACCAAAACGCCGGGCAGCAAGGGCGATGGGAATTCCATCCGCGCGCCCTTCGCCCATGATCCCTGTTTCCGTCAAGCGGCGCGGCTCTGCGCGTCGCCTAGTCCAATGGGGGTATCCTGAGCGTTTGACCCGGGTAAATCTTGTCCGGGTCCGACAGCATCGGCCGGTTGGCGTCGAAGATCGCCGGATACTTCATCGCGTCGCCATAGTGGGCCTTGGCGATTTTCGACAGCGTGTCGCCTGAAACGACCGTATAGAAAGTCGCCTGGGCCGCCGGCGCTTCTACCTCGATATCCGATTCAACCTCTTCGACGCCCTCCACATTGCCTGCCGCGACAACAATTTTCTCCGCCTCGGCCTGGGTCTTCGCCTTGCCCCTCACGGTGACCTTCGCCCCATCCTGGGCGACGTCGATGCGGCTTGCATCGACGCCGAACTGGTCCGCCGCGTCGCCCGCTGGCGCACTATCCTTTTTGCCGAACACGGCGCCGAGCCGGTCGGACATTGCGCCGCTCACCCGGTCTCCGGCTTCCTTGGCGAATTTGAACAGCCCCTTCATTGGTTTCTCCATGGTTGAATGGTCCGCGATCGCCCCGAAGGGCGTTTGGACTGACTGAGGGGCTATGTGCCCTGAAAAGCCTCACGACGCCATGCGTTGCCGTCCGCCCTGCGCCGCCCCATAAGGATTGAAGCGCAAGGCGGCCAAATTAGCATATTGTCGCGTAAACGAGGCATGATGCTGGAAAGCAAAGGACATCGAATGGCGGAGCGCACCGCGGCGATACTGGCGATTGGCGATGAGCTGCTTTCGGGCCGCACCCGCGACATCAATGTGCATCGGCTGGGCGGATGGCTGACCGAGCGCGCCGTCGCGCTGGCAGAAGCGCGGATTGTCCGCGATGACGTCGACCTTATCGCCGCCGCGCTGAACGATTTGCGCGCAAGGTACGACTACGTGTTCACGTCCGGCGGCATCGGCCCCACCCATGACGACATGACGGTCGATGCGGTGGCGAAGGCCTTCGAAGTTGATGTCGTTGAGAATGAAATCGCTCTTGGCCGGATTCGGGGCTGGTACGAGAAGCTGGGGCAGGAGGTGACGCCGGCGCGGCGGCGCATGGCGCGCATGCCGGAAGGGGCGGTGTTGGTCTCAAACCCCGTAACCGGCGCGCCGGGCGTGAGGCTAGGCAATGTCTATGTGATGGCGGGCGTGCCGCGCATCTTCGCCGCCATGCTCGACGCTGTCGCGACTGAGATCCTGCCGGGCGAGCGCATCTATTCGCGCGCCGTCACGGCGCCCGGCCTGCCTGAATCGGCGCTCGCCGACCGCCTGCGGGAAATTCAAGAAGAGATCCAGGGCGTCGCCATCGGCAGCTACCCGATCGACGGCGACGAGAAGGGCGTCACCATCGTCGCCCGGTCGCCGGCGCCGGAGACAGCTAACGCCGCGATCGAAACGGTCGCCGACGCCATGCGGGCGCTCGGCGTCGCGCCCAAGCGCGGCGACCATGCGGACGACAGGGAAGACGCGTAGCCGCCGCCCGCCGGGGCGGGGCCCGCGAGGAGAGACAAGATGCTGACAGTCACAATGCGGAATGTAGTTCTTTCGATCGCGTTCGCCGCCGCTCCTTTGGGCTCGGCCAAGGCGCAGGACGGAATGGACGCGTTATCCGAAGAAGCAGCCGCGGCCTATGACGCAGGGCTCGCCGCCATGCGCGAACGCGAGTTCGAGACGGCCATCGAGCGGTTCGATGATGTCCTCGATGAAGACAAGGCCCACGCCGAGGCGAATTATTTCGCCGGCCTCGCCTACGCGTACACGGATGAAGACAAAAAAGCCGAGCGATACCTGAAACGCGCGGTGAAGGCGCGCGCGACGTTTCTGGAGGCGCGCGAATGGCTCGCCCGGATTCAGGTCCGCCGCGGCGATGCGGACAAGGCGCGGGAGCAGCTGGCCGCGCTCGTCGAATTGAAAGACGGCTGCGCGCCGGAGGTGTGCGATGACGCCTATGTGGCGCGGGCCGAAAAGGCGGCGGAAAACGTCAAAAAGGCGCTCGCCTCTCAGGAATAAGAAACAAGGCCGACGGCGCCGCGCCCCGAGTGTGTCACCATGTTGAGCGTTCTGGATATCTTTAAAGTCGGCGTCGGCCCGTCAAGCTCCCATACCGTGGGGCCGATGCGCGCTGCGCGCAGGTTCCTCGTCGAGGCGGGCGAGGCGGGGGCGCTCTCTGCGGCGGACCGGGTCCATGTGGAGCTCCACGGCTCCCTGGCGTTAACCGGCATCGGCCATGGCTCAGACCGCGCGACGATAATGGGTCTTCTCGGCTTTGAGCCGGAAACGACCGACCCGGACGTCGCCGCCCTCGCGGTCGATGGCGTCAAATCTGAAGGCGTGATTACGCTTTGCGGCGCTGCGCGCGCGATCGCTTTCGATCCGCGTCGCGACATCGAATTGCGCGGCGATATTATCCCGAAGCTGCATCCCAATGGCATGAGGCTGCGCCTTATTGACGCTAAGGGCGCAACGGCGTTCGAGCAGACATATTACTCCGTCGGCGGCGGGTTTATCGCGAGCGCCAGACAATTGGAGGCGCCTGCCGAGGATGATCTTATCGTGCAGGCGCGCGCCGGCCGGCGACCTTTCGCGTCGGCGGCGGAGCTCCTGGCCCATTGCGCCGACCTAAATTGCGATGTGGCCGATGTCGTTCTTGAGAATGAAGACGAGGTCCGTCCCCGCCGCGGAACGCTCGCTGGCCTTGACGCCATTTGGGCCGCGATGCACGCGTGCGTCACGCGCGGCCTAAAGACCGAGGGGGAGCTGCCGGGCGGGCTCAATGTTAGGCGGCGCGCGCCGAAACTCTACGAAAGCCTCATCGACGCGCCCCTCGCCAATGACAGCGAGCGCCTGTTCGACTGGCTCAATGTTTACGCGATGGCGGTGAATGAGGAGAACGCCGCAGGCGGGCGCGTCGTCACCGCGCCGACGAACGGCGCGGCGGGGATCATCCCGGCGGTGCTTATGCACTACTGCGTCGAGGATAACGAGGCGCAGATTGATCGCATCCGGACATTCCTTCTCACCGCTGGCGGCGTCGGCATGCTCTACAAGATGCGCGCGTCGATTTCCGGCGCGGAGATGGGCTGTCAGGGAGAAGTAGGCGTCGCCTGCTCCATGGCTGCTGCGGGCCTTGCGGCCGTTTGGGGCGGAACGCCGCGGCAGGTGGAGCGCGCGGCGGAGATCGGCATGGAGCACAATCTCGGCCTTACCTGCGATCCCGTCGGCGGGCTTGTCCAGATCCCGTGCATTGAGCGCAACGCCATCGGCGCGGTGAAGGCGGCGAATGCGGCGCGCCTGGCGCTCCGCTCCGGCGATGACGCGAAGGTCTCCCTCGATCAGGTGATCGAGACCATGCGCCAGACTGGGCTCGACATGTCGACCAAGTACAAGGAGACGAGCGAGGGCGGCCTTGCCGTCAATGTCGTTGAGTGCTGAAGGAAAACGCGTGCGCGACCAACAAGAACTGATGGTGCGGGCGGCCGGACTCGAACCGGCACGATCCAGGATCGACGGATTTTAAGTCCGTTGCGTCTACCAATTCCGCCACGCCCGCGATTGAGTGCGCCAGATAGCACCCGCCTGAAGGGTCGGCAAACCGCGTCTTGAGCAGTGACTGCATCTTCCGACGCCCTTAGGCCACATCAGGCGGAAAGCGTCTCATATGCGCCCGCCTCAAGGCCGTCGCGCAGTTTGAATTTCTGTATCTTGCCTGAGCCGGTGAGCGGCCAGTCGTCAACCCAGATCCAGAAAGCGGGCGTTTTTTGCGGCGACAGGCGATCGCGGATAAACCCCTTGAGGTCCGCGGGCGAGGGGCGGGGCGCGCCATCGCAAAGTTTCATGAAGCAGGCCACCTGCTCGCCCCACTTCTCATCGGGGGCGCCGACGACGGCGGCTTCCGCGACGGCGTCATGCTCCAGAATGGCGTTTTCGATTTCCGCGGGGAAAAGATTCTCGCCGCCGCGAATGATCATTTCCTTGACGCGGCCGGTGATCGTCACATAGCCGCGAGAGTCCATACGGCCTAAATCGCCGGTATGCAGCCAGCCGTCTTCGTCGATGGCCGCCGCCGTCGCGTCCGGATTGTCATTGTACCCCGACATGACGAGATAGCCGCGCGCGCAGATCTCGCCAATTTCATCGCATTCGACGACCTTATTGGTCTGCGGATTGCGGATCGAGACGTCGGTATGCGGCGACGGCTGGCCGATAGTTTCTGTAAGGTCTGCTAGCGTGTCGTCGTACCAGGCCTGAGTGATGACGGGCGAGGCCTCGGTCTGTCCGTAAACAATCTGGATCGGCGCCCCGATCACTTTCTGCGCGCGCTTGCACAGCTCCGGCGCCACCATAGACCCGCCCGACATGACCCGCTCCACGGACGACACGTCGGCGCCAGTGGCCTCAATGACGTCGAGGAGGGCGACGAGCATTGTCGGCACGCCGAGAATGAAGCGGGTCCTTTCACGCGCAACGACGTTGACGATCATCGCCGGATCGAAAATCGGCGCCAGCAGCATCGTGCCGCCTGTCGCAAGTCCGCCAAGGACGAGGATCGCGCAGCCCGTGGTATGGAAGAGCGGCATGTTATGAACGAATACGTCGCCAGGTTTGAGGCCGGCGCGCGCCATGACGTCCATGCCGTTGCGCACAAGGCCGTTATGGTGGAGGAGCGCGCCTTTCGGAAATCCAGTCGTACCGGATGTATACTGAATTTGGACATCGTCCGAGGGCTTCGGCTCGCGCAGAGCGCCAGTGTCCTCGTCGCTAAAAAGGGCCACATGATCCGTCAGCAGGATGCGATGCTTGATCGCGGGAATCTCGTCGCAGACTGCGTCAGCGATCGTCCGTATAGGATTCCCGCGAAAGTCGCCGACATAGTAAATCGCTTCGGACCTGGACTGTTCGAGGACGTATTTCAGTTCGCGCTTTTGATAGGCGGGATTCACCGTCACCAGAATGACGCCGGCGAGCCCGCAGGCGAGCTCCAACAACACCCATTCCGGCACATTGTTCGCGTAGACGGCGATCCGCGCGCCTTCGGCATGGCGGGCGCTCAACGCCCTGGCCAGGCGCTCCGCATCTGCGAGGAGCTCCGCATAGGTCCAGATGCGGCCGATCTCGCCGTCGTACCCTAGCTCCTTTAGCGCCGGCCGGTCGGGCGCCGCCGCGGCCGACGCGCGCAGGATGGCGCCGATCGTTGTCGGCTCGGGGTCGGGTCCGCCCGCCGCCGGGAAATAGGCTTCCGCCAAACTGACCTGGTACATCTCACGCATTCCCTCCGAATGTCGTCTTTGCGACACGAATGCGCGCAGTTTGCTTTTTCCCTTGTAAGGGGGCAAGCGGGGTCGCCGAGCCGCTCCTCCCCACGCATCATAACCCGCGTCGCGCTTGCGTGCGGGCGCGGGCCATAGGGGCGCCGCGTTAGGCGCGTTCTTCGTTGATGCCTGCGCGTCGGGAGACTAAAGCTGACGGGTCGACGCGCGACCGAATGACGACCCTGACGTCGGCGCTCCTCAGGTCTCGTCAAGGCCAAATTTGGAGAGCGGTATGCAGAAGGCGGTCTATGAGTTCGTTCAGCTTTGCGCCGATACCCTCCCTTTCAAGGGACCGATCTTCGAATTCGGCGCGTTCCAGGCGCAGGGAACGCCGGAGGAGGACTTGCGCCGGCTCTTTCCAGGCGTCGATTATGTTGGCTGCGATATGAGGCCCGGCCCTGGCGTTGATCGAATTCTCGACCTTCATGCGATTGACGTCCCGACGGCGAGCGTCAACGCGGTCCTATGCATGGATACCTTGGAGCATGTTGAGTTTCCACGCAAAGCGGTGAGCGAGATCCGGCGCGTTCTGGAAAAGGATGGCTTCGCCGTATTCAGCACTGTGTTTAGTTTTCCGATCCATGGGTACCCAAATGATTTCTGGCGCTTTACGCCCAATGGGCTGAAGTCGCTGCTCCAGGACTACGGCGGAGCATTCGTCGGCTCGATCGGCCCGTCGCCGGATTCCCCGCAGATCGTCGTCGGCGTCGGCTTTAACGGTGAAACTCCTGACCTTGCCGCCTTCAACAAGCGCTATCGCCGCTGGGAGCGCTTCAACAACGCCGTTATTGCGAAGATGGTCCAGGACATGAACGCTGGGCCGTCAGCTTGATGCCTTTTGCGGCGAAGGGTCGACCGTCACGCGTCTGATGATCCGATCGCGGGGAGCATTGCCGGCCTTTTCAAGCGGGCCCTAAGGCGTCGCCGGCTTGGCCAAACCTTCAGGCTGCGCTGGGGCGAAGCCCGAGTTTCTGGCGGCGATGCAACGGTCAATGAACCCGTGCGTCCTTATGAGGATGACGATCCCTATAAGGGAAAGCGCCAGCGACGTGACGTAATGAAAGCCGTACCCAACCGTCGCCACCAGCGGTCCGGCGACCGCTGCGCCGATGGAATAGCCAATGAACTCGGCGCTGGTCTGAAAGGTGAAATCAGTGCCGGCCTGCGCCCGCGAGGCCCAGCGGAAACGGTGCGCCATCACCAGCACCTGCGTCGGGGTCGCCAGCATGCCGAGGCAGCCGAGGCACAGGACAGCCACCAGAAAGGATTTTATCTTCAGGAACGTAAGGAACAGCCAAGGGATATAGGCAATGAGCATGAAGACGATGCATATATAGGCGCTGCGCTCCATGGAGACGCGCTGAAGAAGGGCGGCGGCGATCAGCGCCCCGATGATCGAGCCGCCGGCCGCGCCAATCCCGAGCATGATGCCGACCTCGGTGAGGGAGAAGCCGAGATCCACGAGGAATAGAGGCATCGCGACCTGAGCCATTTTCAGGTTCGCGGACATGAGGATGATCGTGCCGACCAGGAGGCCTGTTTCCTTCCGCACGATGAAATCCTTGAACGGATGAACGAAGGCGGCGGCAAACCGTCGGGGATCTCGCCGGATCATGCCGAACTGGGCGACATTGCCTTCTTCAAAGCGCTTTGTGAGTTCGGCTGGACGGCTCCCTTCCTTTCTGAGGATCACCGGGGCGGTCAGAATGAGGAACAGAAAGGCGGCGGTGGGCATGGTGACGCCCCAGCCATAGCGGTCGTAGATGCTCATGAGGCCGATCGCGATAGCGACGGCCGATGCTGACTTTCCAAGCTCGATATAGGCGGAGCCCGTCCTGCGATCTTCCGCCGGAATGTTCTCCACAATGTAGGCGTCGGACGCGACTTGCTGTGTCGCCATGACAAGGCTAGCAACCGCGAACATGCCTATCAGGACCGGCAGATTCTCCGGGGTCGGCTCGATCTGGCCTATCAGCACATAGACCGCGAACGCGATCACCGTGCACGGCAGGATCCAGCTCTTGCGATGGCCTATCCGCTCGCTGCCATTATGATCGACGAGCGGCGACCAGGCCCAGCGAAACCAGAACGGAATGAGGATGAGGGAAAGCCCGGACAGGTCGGTCAGATCAATGCCGTTCTTTCGGAGAATTGCAGGCAGATAAGTAAGCGACAGGTCGATTGGGAACTTGTGCGCCATCGCAAGGCACGCAATGGCGACTAGCCCGGCATGATCGGTCTTGCGAAGACGCCCGCTTTGGTCTTGCTGCTTGTCCGGCGCTGTGTCTGGCACTTCGACCTCTTCCGGCGCCTGCCAGTTGAGCCTGGCGATAGCGCATTGGACCTTCAGGCGTCCGACTGACCGCCAACCGGCGGACAAATAGCATGCGATATTGATATTGGTATACTCAAAATGTAGGCTTGAGCGCCGGGCGTACGCAACCGCGCCGTCGACCAAGAGGCCTCCTCAGATGTTATCCAATATCGAGATCGTGGAAAGATCGGTGATTCTGGGCGGCGCCCGATTCGGCGAGCGCGGGCCGTATGAAAAGATACGCGGTTTCGCCAATTTCGAATTTGATCCGTTATCTGACGCCAATCGCAATATCGTCGATCTAGACAAGGCGCCGCGAAATGCTCGCGGCATGGTCGAGGGCCGCTCGAACATTTACGTGCTTCAGCCGGTGAATCAGGAAGATCGCGCGAATGTCGCGATCTTCGAAATTGTGAACCGGGGCAACAAAACGCTCTTCAATAAGCTGAACCGCTGGACGCCGGGCCGCGAGCATATCGAGCAGACTATGCGCGGCGGCAAACGGGGGGGCGTCCCGCTTGAGGTCGGTTGCATGCCGCACGACCCGGACGATATCGATGTCTTCGGCGACGGCTGGCTGATGCGGCGCGGCTTTACGGTCATCTGGGTCGGTTGGGAGGGCGACGTTCTGCCGAGTGAGCATCAAATGTACTTCGAGGCGCCAATAGCTAAGGGCGTAACTGGCGTCGTGCGCAATCTCGCCCTCGTGACGGCGCCAACGAAGACCATCGCGCTCGGACAGTGGGGACATCGACCTTACGAAGCGACAAACCCGGATGATCCGGATCTAAAGCTCGTGCGGCAGGAGCCGAATACAATCGCTGGGGTTGAAAAGGAGGAAGTCATCCCGCGCGAACAATGGCGCTTCGCGCGCGAGGAGAACGGCGACGTCATTCCCGACCCGACCTATATCTACAAGGCCGACGGGTTTGACGGCGGCGTCTATAGGCTTGTTTACGAGTCCAAAGACCCGCCGGTGCTCGGTCTCGGCTTTGCCGTCATCAGGGATACGGCGTCTTACGCAAAACACGCTGCGGATTGTCCGTTTCCGGTGGAGTGCGCCATTAGCATCGGTCGCTCGCAGACAGGCCGCTTTCAGCTCGACTACCTCTATTCCGGCGTCAATGGCGACGAAGAAGGACGGCGCGGACTTGACGGCATGATCCCGCACACGGGCGGCGCCGGGCGAGGGAGCTTCAATGTACGCTTCGGACAGCCGACGACCGGCTGCAACCACTTCGCCGCCACGCTTTACCCGGTTGACATGTTCCCGTTCACGGCGGCGGCGCAAACCGATCCGCATACGGGTCGATGCGAAGGACTATATGACAAGACGACTAACGCGGCCCACCTGCCATTGGTTTTTCACGTCAATACGGGCTGGGAATACTGGGCGCGCGGCAACTCTCTCCTGCACACGACAATCGACGGCGCCGGCGATGTGGAGGAGGCGGCGCACGAGCGGCATTTCTTCTTCTCTGGGACGCAGCATTCGGTCGAGATGACGCCCTTTCCGCCAACGGAGGAAACCCGTCTGCCCGAAAGCCTCATCTATCGCGGCAACTTTCAGGATTACCATTTCGCCCTGCGGGCGCTGGTGGTCCGGCTTGCGGAATGGATCCGCGAGGGCAAGGAACCGCCGCAGAGCATGGTTCCGACCCATGAGCGTAGCGAACTAGCGCGGCCGAAAGAGATGGCGTTTCCCTCCATTCGACACTTCGGCGGTCCGGGCGACGTGGCGTTTTATGAGCCATGGGTGCTCGACTATGGGGCGCGGTTCCACGATGAGGGCATTGTCGACATCGAGCCGCCGACGCGCTTCGGGAAGTCTTATCCGTGCGGCGTATCCGCCGTCGACGGCGACGGCAACGAGATTGCAGGCGTGCGGACGCTGGAGATGCGCGCGCCGCTCGCCACCTACACGCCCTGGCGCCGCTGGGACTATCCGAACAGCTTCACGGCGATGACGGATTATTTTACCGGCGCGGTCGCGCCGTTTCCGCGCACCGCGGCGGAGAAGGCGCTGTTCGACGATCCGCGGCCGGCGATTGAGGATCTCTACAATAGCAAGGACGCCTTCCTGGGCGAGGTCCGCGCCCGCGCCGAAGAGATGTCGCGCGAGGGGTTCCTTCTCCCGGAGGACATTGAGGACAATGTCGCTCTCCAAGGCCGCATCTGGGACTGGGTTATGGGCCGACCAGACTATCAGCCCGGTTGAGAGGCGATCGTCTGTTCACGCTCTATTCCGATGCGCTGACGACGAGGGAGGAAATGTTCCCGCCAACGATTTCGAAGTGCCCCCGCATCAGTCGGTAGGCGAGTTCTTCATCGTCCGTCTGCACTGCGCGCAGGATCGCTTCGTGTTCTTTTGCCGAGTTCTGAAGCCGCCCCGCCTGAGCCGCCTGCTGCGCGCGATAGAAAAGGACGCGCGCCGCCAATTGTCCCGCCACCTCGATTAGCGCCCCGTTATGACATCCCTTGACCAGATGTTCGTGGAACTGAAGGTTCATATTACTGATGGTCAGCGTATCGTCCGGATTCTCGTCAAGCGCCCTGCAAAACTCGTGATGGATTTCCGCAAGGCCCGCCCGTTCGATCGGGGTCATTCGCCTCACTGACAGTCTTGCGCAAGTCGCCTCTATTTCCGCAAGCGCCTCCAGATTCTCCAGGACGCGCCCCAGAGGCATGCTCGCGACGCGGGCCCGCTTGCGCGGCTCCTGCTCCACGACGCCTTCGGCGGCGAGCATTCTGAGCGCTTCGCGTATCGGGGTTCGTGAAACGCCATAGCGGTCGGCGAGCGCCTGTTCATTGAGGCCGTCTCCGGGTCGAAATTCGCCGGACAGGATGACCTGCTTCACCTCGTCGGCAATCTTAACGGCCTGGGTGCTTCGACTATTGGCTTGCTCGTTCATCAGACTCCAGACGCGGACATTAGCGCGCCGCCGCTTGATACGCATCGACGGTAGACCGTGAGAATTAGCATGCGTGCCCGATAAACGCCAATGACGCGCATGGAACGGGATTTGATCCGCGCGCGAACTGGCCCGGCGCCCATGGGGGCGTCGACCTGATCGCGACGGTGCGCCTGGCCGTCTTGGCGGGCTTGCGCCGGGCGGCCGCCCGGCCGACGCGCGACGCTATCCGCCATGCATCGATCGCAACCGTTCAGCTGCCTTATCGCAGTTGCGACCAGGTTTCGGTATTGCGAAGACCAAAATAGTATGCGATTTTTTGCCGTAGGCGCGACCCCTCGCTTTTCATCCGTCTGGCCGGACGGATGATGGTCGCGGCAAACGGCGTCCTGGGATTAAGTGGCCGTGGCGTTGCGGCTTTGACAGGGTCGCGGCTTTGACGGGATTGATGAGATGACCGAAGCAACGGCGGCGAACCTGCAGCGGGGAAAAGCGAACGAGGGCAAGGGGCCCTCTGGGACGGATGTTGGCTCCAATACGCACGAAGGCGCGACGCCGCTCATCACGACGGACGGCCCCAAGGGCGTCATTACGCTGAATCGGCCTGAAGTGCGAAACAGGATTTGCCCGGAAGACATTGAAGCGATCACCGGCGCCCTGAAAGCGTTTGAAGAAGACCCTAACGTCCGCGTCGTCATTCTCACCGGCCGCGGCAAGGTTTTCAGCGCGGGATTTAACCTAAACGTTTTCTTCGAGGCGATGCAGGCGGCGCCCAACGGAACCGCTGCGGACGCCGACGTCAATTTCTTCGGCGATTTCACCGATGCGATTGAGAAATGCCGCCTGCCGACAATTCTCGCCGCGAACGGCCCCGTCTATGGCGGCGGGACGGATGTCGCTCTCGCGTGCGACTTCCGGTTCGCCGTCGAAGGCGTCGAGGCGTTTCTGCCGGCAAGCCGGCTCGGCATCCATTTTTACGATCGGGGGCTTGAGCGTTTCATCTCAAGGATCGGCATTTCCGCCGCCAAGCGAATGTGCCTGACGTCTGAGAAGTTTACCGCGGACGAACTCCTGCGCTGCGGCTTCTTTGATGCGGTAATGCCTGAAGAGGCGATGTGGGCGCGCGTTCATCAGCTGGCGGACGTACTCGCCCTGCAGGCTCCGCTCGCGGTCGAGGGCATGAAGCGGGCGATGAACGAGATCGTCTATGGCGAACTCGATAAGGAGAAAACGGCCGCGGCGTTTCGTCAGTGCATTAACTCCAACGACTTCAGGGAGGGCGTGACAGCGTGGTTCGAGAAAAGAAAGCCCCGGTTTCAGGGCCGTTGAGGGCCGCGTGAAAAAGGATGCCGCCTGATGCCTGACGGAGGCGACGCGCGAAGATCCGGCCCGTTGTCGGCCTTCAGGGTTCTCGACGTTTCAAGGATAAGGGCGGGGCCCGCCGCCTGCCGGCATTTCGCCGACTGGGGCGCTGACGTCATCAGGATCGAGGCGCCCGAAGGCATGGCGGACGATCCGCTGGGGGCATTGCGGCACAATTTCGATTTTCAGAACCTGCACCGCAACAAGAGGTGCATCACGCTCAATCTTAGGGAGCCGGACGGCCTGGCGCTTTTTTATCAATTGGTTGCGACGGCCGACGTGGTCATCGAAAACGGCCGGCCGGAGGTCAAGCGACGCCTCAAGATCGACTATGATACCCTTAAGATGATGAACGCGCGGCTGGTCTATGCGAGCATTTCAGGTTTTGGTCAGGATGGTCCGTACGCCAAGCGGCCAGGGTACGATCAGATCGCGCAAGGAATGGGCGGACTGATGAGCGTCACCGGCGAAAAAGATGCGCCGCCCATGCGGGCGGGCGTCGCCATGGCGGACCTCTGCGCGGGCCACTTCGCCGCGATGGGCGTCATGACGGCGCTCCTGGAGCGGGAACGCTCCGGGAAGGGACAATGCGTCGCCACGTCGCTTCTGCAGGCGCAGATCGCCATGATGGATTTTCAGGCGTCGCGCTATCTGATCATGGACGAGCCGCCAGAGAGGGCCGGCAATGATCACCCCTATCTGACGCCGATGGGCGTGTACGAAACGGCGGACGGCTGCATCAATATCGCCGTCGCGACGGAAGGGCAGTGGCGCGCCCTGTGCGAAGTGCTCGGCGATGATGCGCTCGCCGCGGATGATCGTTTCCAGTCCGTGTTCAACCGAACCGCCAACCGCGAGGCCTGCAACGCAGCCGTCAGCGCCTTGACGAAAACATTTGAGTCGCTCGCGCTAGTGAGCGCGTTGAACAAGGCGGGCGTGCCCTCTGGGCCAATCTACGACATGCGGCAGGTGTTCGACGATCCGCAGGTGCGGCATCTCGGCATGGCGACGCCGGTCGACCATCCCGAGATGGGCGAGATCAGGCTCGTCTCGCAACCAATTGAGATGAGCAGGTCGGCGCTTGAACCATTTACGCCGACGCCGCCGCGCGGGGCCCATACGGATGAAGTGCTGCGCGAACTCGGCTGTTCAACGGCGGAGATTGAGACGTTGCGGGAGCGCCGGGTCGTCTGACCCTCGGCCTCGTGGCCCGTTGAAAGGTCGCTTCGCGGCTGCTCCGGAAAAGCGCCAGTCGCAGCCAAGCAGAAACAAGGACGCGTTACTTCTATGCCCGGGCCCGTCAAGATCCTCGTTGTCATTGCCGCAATTGTCGCGACGGCGGTCGCCTTCACGTTTGTCGGCTACCGCCTCGGCGATAGCCGGCTGTCGACCGGCGTGTCGGCTGTCGACATGGCGAAGGTTGGGGCGCGGACGAGCATGTCTCGCGCTTATCGCGGCGCGCGCGTTGATCCGATCTGGCTGCCGGATGGAGATCGGTTCGTCTACAACGCATCCGACAAGGGCGCGCCGCGATTCATGCTGGTTGACCCGACGACCGGCGAGGAGGAATCGCTTTCATTTCCACCGGAAATCCGGGCGCAGGCGGAAGCCCTCGCCGTCGTTGGCGATGAAGGCGGCGAAGCGGCTCCATTTCCGCCAAAGAGATTTTCCTATGTCGACGAAGAGACGGTGGAGTTCGTCTATGGCGGCCGCTTGCTCCGCTATCAGCTTGAAGCTCAGGAACTGACGCCCGTCGTCGAGCTCGGCGCGGGCGGACCTGATCCGCTCGTTCCGCAGGTCGCGACGCGGAGCTTTCCCATGGTCTGGCCGAACCAGCGCGAGCAGTTGTCGCCGGATCGCGCCTACGTTCTCAGTCTCGATGACGACGACCTTCATTTGCGCAACGCTTCGGGGGCCCGCACATCCATCGCGCCGCGTGGGGAGGAATTCTTCGACTGGGGCCTGAACGACGCGAAATGGTCGCCCGATGACCGATATGTCATGGTTCCTTATGTGGATTCACGCGGCGTCGCCAAAGCGCCGGTCGTCGACTGGCTCGACATGACGGCGCCAGTGCGGCGCTATCCGTACCCAACTCTCGTCGGCGAGTCGATGAAATTTGGGGCGGTGCTCTTTGACGTTGAGACCGGCGCCGCGCGGGATGTCGAATTCGAGCCGGAGACCTATGTGACGGCGCTTACCTGGCGGCCGGACTCGTCAGAGCTTCTAATTTCGTCGCTTAGTCGCGATGCGAGGACCATCAAGGTGCTGGCTGTCGACCCGGATACGGGCCGCGTTCGGACCATCATGACGGAGGAGAGCGACACCTACATCATCTATCCGCCGAATTTCATCTTTCGCGGCGGGCCTGATTTTCACCTTTCGAGAGACGGGACGAGTTTCCTTTGGGTGTCGGAGAAGACCGGATTCCGCCAGCTCTATCTGCACAGCCTTGAAGATGGCGCGGGCAGGGCGCTGACTGATCATCCGTTTGACGTCGCGTCGATCGGCGGGTTTTCGCAAGACGGCGAACGCGTCCTCTACACGGCGCTGTCGAACCCCGAGCGTCCTTACGACATCCATGTGCACGCGGTTGAGATTGCAGGCGGCGAAAGCGTGCGCCTCAGCGAAGCGGACGGTCAGCACGCAATCGAGTTGTCTCCTTCGGGGCGGTACTTTGTCGATAAATACTCGACGACGGCGCATCCGCCGATCGTTGAGCTGAGATCTTTCGGCGGCGACCTCGTCAAGACCCTGAGCGTCGGCAAACGTCCGCCTGGGGCGGCTTTGATCGCGCCGGTTCCGGAGCATTTTTCCGCGCTCGCCGCGGATGGGGAGACAACCATCCACGGCGTTATTTACAAGCCCTCGGACTTCGATCCGTCCAAGACTTATCCTGTCATCGACTCCATTTATGGCGGGGGGTTCGTAAATAACGTGCCGCACCGCTTCGATTCGCCAAATCCGTTTTTTGGCCGCAACTTCCCGGAATTCGGGTTTATCGTCGTGGCCGTTGACGCCCGCGGCACGCCCGGCCGCGGTAAGGCGTTCAAGGATATGGCGCGCCGGGAGTTCGGCCAGTTCGAGATCGCGGACCACGTGGCGGCGATAAAGGCGGCGGCGGCCGAACGCCCCTGGATGGATATCGATCGCGTGGGGATCGTCGGGCATTCTTATGGCGGCTACTTCACCATTCGCGGCCTTCTCCAGGCGCCGGACTTTTACAAGGTCGGGGTCGCGTCGGGCGTCCCGGAGATGGACAAGGACATGTCTTCAATCGCCACCGAAGCGTTCAGCGGCCTCCTAGAAGGGACGGAGGAAGAACTCGCCGCGATCAGTAACGCCGCCATTGTCGATCGCCTTGAAGGCAAGCTCATGCTGGTTGTGCAGACGAGCGACGTAAACACGCCCGCCCACGGCGCCATCAAGATGGTCAATGCGCTGACGGACGCGAACAAACCTTATGATCTTCTGCTCCTGCCAGGGGCAAATCACGCCTTCCGCGGCTCCAACCATCGGCGGTATTTCTATGAGCGCGTCGGCGCCTATTTCCAGGAGCATCTGGCGGGCGGCGCCGAGGAGTGATGCGGCGTTCCGTGTATGGTCGTCCGCCCGGCGAGCTATCGTCCTGCTAGCGCGCCATGGTATGGCGGCGCGGAGAGAGCTCGCTTCATGAAGTATTCAGCGCTGAACCTTTTGAGGCAGGGATTTGCGGGCCACCGCGGCTGGCCGGCCGCCTGGCGCAACGCGGACCTGAAGTCCGACTACGACATTGTTATCGTCGGCGGCGGCGGGCATGGCCTCGCGACAGCCTACTACCTCGCGAAGGAGCACGGGCTCTCCAATATCGCCGTCCTTGAGAAGGGCTGGATCGGCGGCGGCAATACAGGCCGGAATACGACCGTCGTGCGATCGAATTATTTCTACCCTGAAAGCGCCGCCTTCTACGATTTCTCCCTGAAGCTCTATGAAGGCCTGTCGCGTGAGCTGAACTACAACATCATGTTGAGTCAGCGCGGCATGATGATGCTGGCGCATTCGTCACATGATCTGGAGCTTCTGAAGCGGTCTCGCAATGCGATGCTATTGAACGGGGTCGACGCCAAGCTTCTGACCCCCGATGAGGTGAAGGCGCGCGCGCCCGCCCTCGACGTATCGCGCAAGGCCCGCCACCCGATATGGGGCGCGTTGATGCAGGAGCGCGGCGGCGTCGCGCGGCATGACGCGGTCGCCTGGGGCTATGCGCGGGCCGCGAGCGCGCTCGGGGTTGATATCGTCCAGAATTGTGAGGTCGTCGGCTTCGACATCGTCGCGGGACGGATAAAGGGCGTGCGCACGCGCCTTGGCGAGGTAAAGGCGGACCGGGTCGCTCTCGCCGCGGCCGGACATTCCTCCGTACTTGCGCGCATGGTCTGCTTCAGGCTGCCGCTCTACAGCTACGCGCTGCAGGCGTTCGTCTCAGAACCGTTAAAGCCGGTCCTCGACACCGTCATCGCCTCGCCGGCGTCAGGCACCGGCGTCTATGTCAGCCAGTCGGACAAGGGCGAACTTGTCGTCGGCTCGGCGCTCGATCTTTACGGGTCATATGCGCAGCGCGGAAACCTTCCCATTATCGAGGAGACGGCCGCCGGCCTCGTTTCCCTTTTCCCGAGCTTCAGCAGGCTGCGGTTGCTGCGCCACTGGGCGGGAATTGTGGACGTCACCCACGATTCAACGCCGATTATCGACCGTACGCCGATCGACGGCCTTTACGTGAACTGCGGCTGGGGCACGGGCGGCTTCAAGGCGATCCCGGGCGGCGGCGCCACGTTCGCGCATCTTATCGCCCGTGACGCGCCGCATCCACTCGCCGCGCCGTTCAGCTTTGACCGTTTTCGCACTGGCGCGCTGATTGACGAAGCTGCGGCCGCCGGGATCGCGCACTAGGAGGCCGCAGCTTTGCTGAGCATCGTTTGTCCGTTCTGCGGGCCAAGAGACGAAACCGAATTCCGCTGCGGCGGCGAGAGCCATATCGCGCGGCCCGGCCCGCCCGATGCCGTCACCGATGAGGCGTGGGCGGATTATCTCTTCTACCGCGACAATACGAAAGGCGTTCAGTTTGAACGTTGGGTCCATGCCTATGGCTGCGGCCTCTGGTTCAATGTCGCGCGCAACTCAGTGACGCACGAGATTCTCGCCGTCTACGAGATGACCGACCCTAAGCCTCACGGACTGGTCGAGTGAGCGGCTTCAGGCTGGCCGAGGGCGGCGACGCAATCGAGCGGGAGCGGCCGGTGGCGTTCTCGTTCAATGGCCGCGCGTATTCCGGCTATGAAGGCGACACGCTCGCCTCCGCGCTGATCGCGTCCGGCGTAGACATCGTCGGGCGCAGTTTCAAATACCACCGCCCGCGCGGGTTACTCGCCGCTGGAAACGAGGAGCCAAACGGGATCGTGCAGCTCGGCGATGGCGCGCGGTCGACCCCTAACCTCAAGGCGACGACGATCCCGCTCTATGAAGGACTTGCCGCGTCAAGCGTCAACGCCTGGCCGAGCGTCGACGTCGATTTCGGGGCGGTCAACAATGCCTTGAAGCGGTTTCTGCCGGCGGGGTTTTACTACAAGACGTTCTTCTGGCCGGGATGGGAGGCGTTCGAACCTTTTATCCGGCGCGCCGCGGGCCTCGGGCGGGCGCCGCACGAGCCGGACGCGGATGTCTACGACCACCAGCATGCGCATTGCGACGTGCTGGTGGTCGGCGGCGGCCCCGCAGGCCTTGCAGCGGCGGTGACGGCGGCGGACGCCGGCGTGGATGTGGTGCTGACGGACGATCGCGCGACGCTTGGGGGGGCGCTTCTTTGGGACACAGATGAAAATCCTGAGGCGCGTGCGCAGGCGGCTGCGCTTGCGACGCGCGCCGTCGCCCACGACAGGATAAGAGTTCTGAAACGCGCGACAGTCTTGGGCCATTACGACCATAATTTCCTTGCGGCGTGCGAGCGGATAAAGCCGTCGGCGTCACCAGGCGCCGGCGCAGCGCCCGCTGAACGACTATGGCGGCTCCGCGCGCGCGAGGTCGTTCTGGCGACGGGCGCGATTGAACGGCCGATGGCGTTCGCCAACAATGACCGTCCGGGCGTCATGCTCGCCTCGGCGGTCCTCGAATACGCCCGGCGATATGGCGTCGCTTGCGGGCGCCGCGCGGTCGTCTTCGCCAATAATGACCACGCCTACAGGACGGCGTTCGCGCTAATGGACGCCGGGCTTGAGGTCGCCACCATTGTCGATCCTCGCGAGGGCGACATTGGCGGCGTAGCAGCGGCGGCTTCCGCCCGCGGCGTTGATGTCAGGCAGGGGAGCGTCATCTCTAACGTCATCGGACGGGCGCGCGTCCGCGGCGTCGAAGTAGGGCGGTTTGACGCTACGGCGACCGATGAAAAGGCGCTTCAGCGCATCGATTGCGATCTTGCGCTCGTGTCCGCGGGATGGAGCCCCCGCGTCCATTTGTTCGCGCAGTCGGGGGGACGGGTCGCATTCGACGACTCGCGACAAGCCTTCGTTCCCGACGCGCCGGCGCAGGCCGTTCGGTCAGCAGGCGGATGCAATGGCGCTTATGATTTGCTCTCCTGCCTGTCGGAAGGAACCGCCGCCGCCGAAGCGGCGTGCGCGCGGTTGCGAGATAGCGGCGCCTTGGCGCATCGAGATGTCGCGGGGCGCGCCCCGTCAGCCGAAGCACAGTCGCCCATCTTTCGCGCGCCGCTTCCGCATGCGTCGGCGAAAGCGTGGGTGGACTTTCAGAATGACGTCACGACCAGCGACATCGATCTCGCAGCGCGCGAGAACTACCGCTCCGTGGAGCACCTGAAACGCTACACCACGCTCGGCATGGCGACTGACCAGGGCAAGACAAGCAACGTCAATGGCTTTGCGGTCATGGCCGCGTCATGCGGCGTTTCGATCGGCGAGGTCGGAACGACGAAGTTCCGTCCGCCCTATGAGCCGGTGACGTTAGGCGCGCTCGCAGGAAGGCGGCGGGACGCAGCCTATCATCCGATCCGCCATCTGCCGACCCATGACGATCAGGCGGCGCTCGGCGCGACGTTCGAGGATTGGGGCGGTTGGGCGCGGCCGACCTGTTATCCAAATGAGGGCGAGTCCCGAGCGGCCGCCATCAATCGGGAGATTCTGGCGACCCGTGGGAGAGTTGGTCTATTCGAGGCCTCGCCCCTCGGTAAAATCGACGTACGCGGAAAGGACGCCGCAGTGTTTCTCGACAGGGTCTTCGTGAATACGGCGTCGACGCTGAAAATTGGCCGGGCGCGCTATGGCGTCATGGCGAATGAGCACGGCGTCGTTGTCGATGATGGCGTGTTTTTTCGCCTCGCGGAAGATCATTTCCTGTGTTCCACCACCAGCGGCGGCGCGGACCGAATGGCGGCGTCGATGGAGGAGTGGCTGCAATGCGAGTGGACCGATCTCGACGTATTTGTAACCAACGTGACGACGTGCTGGGCGACGTTCGCGCTCGCAGGGCCGCTCTCGCGGGACGTTCTCGGAAAGCTCGCGCGAGACGTGGATCTGTCGCGGCAGGCGTTTCACCATATGTCGTTTACGGAAGGAAGGGTGGCGGACGCGTCGGCCCGCATCGCCCGCGTCAGCTTCACGGGCGAATTGGCGTTCGAAATCAGCGTTCCTGCGCGGTCGGCCGGAGCGGTCTGGCGGGCGCTGATGGAGGCTGGCGGCGAATTCGACATCGCGCCCTATGGGATTGAGGCGAACCTCGTCATGCGCGCCGAGAAAGGGTTTATTCATGTGGGCGCGGATACGGACGGGTTGACGCTGCCGCAGGATATCGGCTTCGAGCGTCCGATCAAAACAAAGAAGTCTGACTTTATTGGCCGGCGCTCCATGATGCGGCTGGACGCCCGGCGCAACGACCGCCTGCATTTCGTTGGGCTGAAGGCCGCGGATAATGCGACGGTGTTGCCTGTAGGCGCGCATATCGTTGATGCAGACGGGAACGGCCGGCGCAGTGGCGGCTACGTCTCCTCAAGCTATTGGAGCCCGACGCTTCAATGCGGGATTGCGCTGGCGCGCGTTCGGGCCGGACGGGCGCGAACGGGGGAAACGGTCGCCGTCTTCGACGACGGACGCACATTCGCCGCGGAGATCGTGAGCCCCTGCTTCCTTGATCCCGATGGAGAGCGCCTTGACCGGTGAGCGGCCCGCGGAAACGACGCGTCGGTCCGATGGCGTCGACATCAGGGAACGGATGGACATCGGCCTTCTGCTGATCCGAGGTCGTTTCGGCGATAGGGGGTTCGAGGAGAGGTTCGCCGCGATCTTCGGCGCTGCGCCGCCGGCGGGACGCGAACCGCTCAGCAAGGATGGCGTCGAAATGCGGCGTATCGGCCGAACCGAATGGCTTGTCGCGGGCCCGTTTGACGTCGTCGAGGATGTCGACGCCGACGCCGGCGTTTTACTGACGGACGGTCGCGTCATCTTTGACGTGTCAGGCGAGGCGTCGATGGACGTCATCGCGAGGTCCTGCGCCCTGCGGCTCGACGAAGAGTCATTTCCTATCGGCCTTGGAACCCGCACCCGTTTCGCCGGCATCGGGGCCTATGTGGAGCGGCGGGCCGCGCGCGCATTCAGGATCATCGTCGACCGTTCCTATGCGGCGCATATCCGCGCATGGATCGCGCGCGCCGCGGGCGACGCCTGAGGGCCACAGCCCGCAGCTATGTCCCGCCGCGCCTTTGCAGCAATGCGATGGGTATGAGGCCGACGGCGATGATGATGAGCGCGGCCGTCGACGCCTCAGCGAGGCGCTCGTCGGACGCAAGGCGGTAGACGCGGGTCGCAAGCGTTTCAAAATTGAAAGGCCGCAGGATCAGCGTCGCCGGCAGCTCCCTCATCACGTCGATAAAGACGAGCGCCGCGCCAGCCCCGAGGCTCGGCGCGAGCAGCGGCGTGTGAATCGTCCGAAGTATCCGCAGACGTCCGGCGCCGAGCGTTCGCGCCGCGGCGTCCATTGTCGGGGGAATCTTGGCGAGGCCGGCGCTGACGCTGTTGTAGGAAACGGTGAGGAACCGCACCACGAGCGCATAGGTGAGGAGCGCAATTGTCCCTGTAAGGATGAGGCCTGAGTTGACGCCGAACGCGTCGCGAAGGACTGTCGCCAACGTGCGGTCGAGGGCGCCGAGGGGGACGAGCAGTCCGACAGCGAGGAGGGCGCCCGGCAAGGCGTATCCGAGGGTCGCGATGCGCACGCCCCCCTTCAGAAACGCGCCGCCAACATCGTCCTTTGGAACGCTGCGTTGGGCGTAGGCGAGAAGGAGCGCCGCGAGCGACGCGACGGCGGCGGCGAGAACGGCGACCTGTAAGCTGTTGCCGGCGTACCCTGCGAGGACGTTCATGGGTTGCGCGTCGCCTTCTGAAATCGCCAGCGCGATGAGCCTCGCAACCGGAACGCCGAAGCCAGCGAGGACGGGCGCTGAGCACAGCGCGATCGCCAGCGCGCTTGCGAGCGGCGACAGCGTGAAGGGCGGCGGAGCCGCTGAGAGGCGGTCGGCGCTGGCGACGGCGCCGCGGCGGGTGAGGGCTTCGGCGCCGACAAGCACGATGACGAAAATGAGCATGACGCCGGCGATCTTCATAGCGGCGATGCGATCGCCCATGGCGAGCCAGGCGCGGAAAATCCCGGTGCTGAAGGTGGGGATCGCGAAATAGTCGGCGACGCCGAAATCGGCAAGCGTCTCCATCAGAACAAGCGCGAGCCCGCCGGCGATCGCCGGCCGCGCGCCGGGGAGCGCCACGCGCGCGAACGCCCGCGTCGGCGACATGCCGAGCGTGCGGGCAGCCTGGAACTGGCTTCGGCTCTGCGCGGCGAAGGCGGCGCGCGACAGGAGATAGACATAAGGGTAGAGCACGAGGCTTAGCATTGTCGCCGCGCCAGGCAGGCTTCTCACATTCGGAAACCAGTAGTCGCCGGCGCCGAGCGAGAACGCGTCGCGCAGGGCGGTCTGAACCGGTCCGGAAAACTCCAACAGGTCTGTATAAAGATAAGCGATGATATAGGCCGGGGCCGCCAGCGGCAGCGGCAGGAGAAACGAGAGGACGCGCCGCCCCGGAAAGTTCATGGCGGTGACGATCCACGCCGCGCCGACGCCGATCGCCGCCGACAGGACCCCGACCATCGCCATAAGCGCGAGCGTGTTCAACGCGTAGGACGGGAGGACCGTCGTCCAGACATGCCCCGAGGCCGCATCGCCGCCCGCTGCGAACGACCACAGCACGGCGACAATGGGCGTTGCGGCGAGGGCGGCGACCCCCGCCGCCGCCACGCTCCAGCCGAGGCCGGCGGGCGGCCGCGTCATAAGGTTCGCGTCGGATTTTGCATGGCGGAGCGGTATCATATTAAGACCGGTTATCAAGAACCTGGAAGGCGGCCCTTGGCCCTCGAATTCATTGACATCTCGCACGCCTATGGCGGCCGCCCCGCCGTGTCCGACGTGTCCTTTGTCGCGGAGACGGGCGACATTACCTGTCTGCTCGGTCCGTCGGGATGCGGAAAGACGACGCTCCTGCGCCTCGCCGCGGGTCTCATCGATCTTCAGCAGGGCGAGCTTCGTCTTGACGGAGGAGCGCTGGCGACGCCTGGGAATGCGCCGCCGCCCGAGGCGCGCGACATTGGCCTCGTGTTCCAGGAGGGCGCTCTTTTTCCGCATATGACCGTCGCGCGCAATGTCGGCTTTGGGCTTGAGATGCGCCCTGACAAGGCGGCCGTCATCGAAGGCGTGCTTCGGCAATTGGGCCTCGAAGACTATGGCGAGCGCTATCCGCATACGCTTTCCGGCGGCCAGCAGCAGCGCGTCGCCCTCGGCAGGGCGCTGGCCCCGGCGCCTCGGGTACTGTTGCTGGACGAGCCTTTCGCCAATCTCGACATCCTGCGCCGCCGCGCCCTGCGCCAGGAGACGCGGCGGGCGCTGAAGGCGCGCGAGTCGATCGCCATTCTTGTGACGCACGATCCCGACGAAGCGATGGAGGTCGCCGATCGGATCGCGGTCATGGAAAACGGGCGTATCGTCCAGACCGGCGCGCCGGCTGAGATCTATGACGCGCCTGCCTCGATTGGCGTCGGCGCCATGTTCGGCGGCGGAGCGTCGGTGCGAGGCCGATGGCAAGCGGGCGGCGTCGAGACGCCGTTCGGTCTGTGGGCGCCCGAATGCGTGGCTGGCGCCGCGCCCGTGTCGGCCGCGCTCGATCTGCTTGTCCGGCCTGATGCGGTTGACGTTTCGCCCGTCTCCGAGGGTGAGGTCCGGGTGGAAGACGTGCGTCTCGCCGGCGCGGCGCAGAAGCTGCTCGTCGGCGCGCCGACCGGCGAACGTCTCTGGGCGCAAGCGCCGCGCGAGGCGCCGTTCGCGGTTGGCGACTCAGTGAAGGTTTCTGCGAAGCCCGGCGCAGTCTTCGCCTTCGCGGGAGAGTAACTGTCCCGGCCTGTTGCGGCGGCGCGCTCCAAAATGATAATCACTCGCATGTGAGCGTCGGCATTTGTCGCGCTATCTACTAAAGGGGCTTTCAGCATGCGGATGCGCGCACTTTTCTACTCCCCATTTATTGGCCTTTGCGGCGCGATTGCGGCGCTGGTTGGCGGCGCGGCCGCCGCCGACGGGGGCGTCGTCAATGTCTACTCGTCGCGCCATTACGACACCGACCTCGCCCTCTATGATGACTTCACAAAGGCGACCGGGATAAAGGTCAACCGGCTTGAGGCAGGGGCCGACGCTCTCATCGAACGCATACGGAACGAAGGCGAATTCAGCCCGGCCGACGTGCTCATCACTGTCGATGCGGGTCGGCTGTGGCGCGCCGAGCAGGTGGGCGTATTGTCCTCGGTCGAGTCTGCGACGCTGGAGGAGCGGCTGCCGGCATATATGCGCCACCCCGACGGGCTCTGGTTTGGCGTATCGAAGCGCGCGCGGGTCATCATCTACAACAAGGCAGCGGGCGCGCCGGCGCCATTGGAAACCTATGCAGATCTCGCCGATCCCGCTCATCGCGGAAAAATCTGCGTACGATCGTCCTCGAACATCTATAACATCTCGCTTCTGGCCTCGGTTATCGCCAATCAGGGCGCAGAGGCGGCCGAAGAATGGGCGAAGAACGTCGTTCTGAATTTCGCTCGGCGACCGCAGGGCAATGATACGAGCCAGATCAGCGCCGTCGCCGCCGGCGAATGCGGCATTTCCGTGGTCAATTCCTATTACCTCGCGCGCTTCGCCGCATCGGATAACCCGAAAATGAAAGCGGCGTTCGACGCTGTCGGCGTCATTTTTCCGGACCAGGAAGGACGCGGCACGCATGTGAACATCAGCGGCGTTGGGGTTACGGCGAACGCGCCGAACCGCGAGAATGCGATCAAGTTCATTGAATATCTAACGGACGCCTCGGCGCAGCGCTACTTCGCGAACGGCAATAATGAATATCCGGCGGTCGCGGGCGTGGATGCGTCCTCGGCGGTGGAGCGGCTTGGCGACTTCAAGGAAGACAATCTGAACGTCGCGGAGCTCGGCGCCCAGCAGGCCGAGGCCATTCGCATATTCGACCGCGTCGGCTGGCCTTAGGAAACGTGGCGCAGCTAAGGCTGCGCCCACATGCGAACTAGGTTCGCGATGGTCTTGTCGAGCGTAATAAGCTCCGGCGACTGGGCGGGTAACGACTGGCGCAGCGACACGCGCAGGTTCTCAAGGTCGAACAGGAGATCGCGGCGGCTTTCGTCGGCGATCAGACTCTCGATCCAGCCGACCGCGGCCGTCCGCTCGCCGCTTGTCACCGGCGCCACCTGATGCACGCAGGATGACGGGTATAGGACGAGGTCGCCCGCCGCCCCCTTGATCGCCTGATCGACGCCGGCGTGGTGGAGGATAAGTTCGCCGCCCTCATAGTCCGACGGGTCGGCGAGAAACAGCGTGTAGGACAGGTCCGTCCGAAACCGGCCGTCCCCCTTGCGCATGATCGCATTATCCACATGGGCGCCGTAGTGGCCGCCATTGCTCGTGCGGCTGAGAAGCAGGTTCGAGAACTCGCGCGGGCGCGCGGCCGCTTTGACAACGGCGTGCTCCCGAATTGCGCCTAGAACGAGGCCTGAGAATTTTCGGCCCGCCGGCGACGTCAGGTCCGCCTGTTCGTTTCTCTTCACGGCCTTCGCCGTGCGCCCCGCCGTCACCCTGCCGTCGCGCCAGGTGAGCGCCGACGCGATGTCGCGCAGTCGGCTCAGGTCTTTTTCATCGAGGACGCTGGCAATGGTGAGAAGCATGGCTGCTGGTGATACTTATTTGCATCCGATCGGCAAGATTTTATACTCCACTCAAATGGGAAGAAAGGCGCGTCATGAAGTCGACACTTAAGCGTTGGGCGGGGCTCGGTCTGGGTACGGCCTTTTTGGGAACGGGACTGGCCGGCTGCGGTTCGGCTGAAGAGGATGTCGGCGCGACCGCAGCCGAAGAAGCCCAGGAGGCGCAGGAGACAATCGCCGCCGCGCCGGCGGAAACAGCGCCGGAGCCCCTGTCCGCCGACGACTTCGGCGAGGGCGGCGAAGGAGAAGGCGGAGAGGGCGAAGGTGGTGAAGGTGAAGGCGGCGAGAGCGGAGAAGCGATTGGCGCGCTGCCCCTGCCGCATCGGCTCGCCTTCATGACCGGCCACGTCAAGGCGGGCCTTGCCCTTTACCGCGCGGGCGAGCCGCAAATGGCCTCGCAGCATCTCCTCCATCCCGTGTCGGAGACGCACGAGGCGGAACGGGCGGGCCTCGACGCCCTCGGCTTCGACGCGGCCGTGTTCGAGACCGTCTCCAAGGCGTTGGAGGAGGGCAAGCCCGCCGCCGAAGTCGAGCCGATGCTGGTCGCCGCGGAAAAGAACCTCGCCGAAATGTCCGGCGCCGCTGGCGGCGAGGATGCGGACGTCATTCGTTTTCTGATGGAGACGATCGTCGACGAATATACCGTGGCGATCACCGACGGCGCGGTCTCCGACCCCGGCGAGTATCAAGACGCGTACGGATTCGCGATCGTCGCGCGCGAGCGGATTGAAGGGTCCGAGCTGCGCACCGACGGCATCGTCACGGAGCTCGACACGCTGATTGGCCTTTGGCCGGAAGCGCCTGTGCCGCCGGAAAGTCCTGCGCCCATCGGGCAGGTGATCGCGCAGACCTCTAAAGTCGTGCTGGAACTGCCGGCGGAGTAGGGCGCGCGCTGGCGGTCGGGCGCCCGCGCTTCATAGGCGCCGACGCCGGCTCATGCGCGTTTACATGCCGCCGGACTTCGCCGCCGCGATCATTTCGGTGACCCGCGCGCGCATATCTTCGGGCACGTACTCGTCCTTAAGGCGAAGGAACCCCTGAACGATGAGGTCGCGGGCGCGATCCTCCGACAGCCCCGACGCCATCAGATAGGCGAGCTTCTCCGCGTCGATCATGCCGACCGACGCCTCGTGTGATAACTGCGCCTCGACGCTTTTGGCTTTGAGGCTCGGCGTTGCGACCATTTCTCCGTCGTCGGACAGCATCAGTCCGTCGCACCCTAGAAAGCCGCTGACGCCCGCCGTCTCGCCCACGAGAAGGCTGTTATTGATGATGCGACCACCTGCGGAGACCATGCGCGCGATATGCTCGGAGCGCGCGCCAGGCGCGGTCAGAAAGACTTCAGTTTGGAAGTTCCGTTCGGTGCCCTCGGGCGCGAAGATGATCGCCTGGTCGTTACAGCTCGCATCTGCGCCGATATGGGTCTTGGTGTCAGAGAGATGCCGGCGCAGCGAAGCGAGCATAATCTGGTTTGACGTCATCTCCGCGCCGGCGCCGATCTCGCTGCGCGAATAGGAGTCGACCGTCATATTGCGCCCCCAGGTCTCGATTGAGACCGAACGGCACCGCGCGCCCTCGCGCACATAGGTTTCGTCTATTGAGACATGGTGTCCCGCCTGCACGTTCTCCGGCACCGCCGCGCCGGAGATCATCTCCACCTCGGCGCCCTTGCCAATCACGGTCACATTATGGGTGAACTGACGTTTCTGCGGCGTTTCAAGCACCGTGAAGGACTGCACCGGCAGGCTGACCTTCGCGCCGTCATGGACGTAGACGAACCGGCCGATCGGGTCGTGCAGAAGCTCCGCCGCCTGGCGCAGGAGCTCGTTTTCGTCCGGCGCGATGAGGTTGAACATCAGGTTCTGCACCCAGTCATAGCGCATGAGCGCGTCCTGGATGGACATGATCTCGACCCCGTCGAGGGTCGAATCGGCGACGCGCAGCTCGTGGTCAATGAGGACGGACGTAGCGCTCCGCGCCGCCGCCCCGTCATAGCCGACGCGCCTCAGGATTGCTTCCTCGCCAGCGTTAAGACCGTCGCGCGCTTCGTGCTTACCGTCTGACATGCCGTCTCCTTTGGTCGCAGGGGCGGTCACGCGGCCGGCGCGACGTATCCGGATTTCTGAATATGCTGGAAGAGAGCCTTCGGCGGCCCGCTGTGGATAATCCGTCCACCGCTCAAAATATGGCCCATGTCCGCCTGCACATGTTCCAGGATTAGGCCGGTGTGGGTGATGAGGAGGGCGCCGCGCTTCGAGCCGTCGCGCGCCGGCGCCGACACCAACCGGTTCACCGCGGCCCCGACAGCCGCGATATGCTCAAGGTCGACGCCGCTTTCCGGTTCGTCGAACAGGAGGAAATCCGGCGCCTGCAGGAACAGTTTCAGGACTTCCCAGCGCTTGATCTCCCCGCCGGAGAAACCGACCACGAGATCCCGATCGGCGAAGTCGCCGAGATTGAGCGCCTCCGCCTCCGTGGCGAGACGCGCGCTCGCGTCAAGCGCCGACGCGAATTCCGCCACCGTGACGCCTTCAAGGGTGGGCGGGCGCTGAAACGCCATGCCGAGGCCGACGCGCGCGCGCTCATCAACGCCAAGGCCCTTGATGCTCTGACCGCGATAAAGAATGTCGCCCTTGGTCACCTCAAAGGGTGCGAGCCCCATGATCGCCGAAAGGACCGATGACTTTCCCGACCCGTTCGGCCCGAGAAGAATATGCGCTTCGCCGGCGCCGACAGTCAGGCTCACATCTCTCAGGATCGCCTTGTCGCCCACAGACACGGATACGTCGCGAAGCTCCAGCAACCCCTCTGTCATGGCGTTGTTGTCATGGCTTATTGACTCCCGTCAGCGCTCCATCCGGTAGACATAGCAATAACGAGAATCGCTCGCAATTATGTATGGCGGCGGAAGCTGATCAGGATAATGGATGCCCGCGCGAGCAGAAGGCCGATCGCGACGGACGCAGCCATCTGGCTCGGCCAGTGCCCGCCGAGAACGATTCGGGCGGCCGCGCCTGTGGCGATGAGGCCCGCCGCGGCGACGCTTGCGCAGATGCCGAGCGCGCTACGCTGCGCTGGCCAGAACGCAGCGCCGAATATTGCGCCGTAGACCAATCCGAACGTCGATGGCAGGCCGCTTGACGCGCTGGCGCTTGCGACGGCTATAAGCTCCGTATCCGGACGGGGCGCGAACACGACAAGACGCAGCGCTTTGTCGGCGACAAAGGCGAGCGCATACGCAACCGGCGCGGCCGCCAAACGCCTTCGGCCTCCAGACGCAGCCGCGAGGGCCGCGCCGACCGCTATCGTCGCCATGACCAGCGGCGCTTTCGCTGTCCGCGTCAGGAATATCGCCCATTGCGGCGCGTCGCCAAGCGCCGACTGCAGCGCGCGTGCTGCGGCGATGTCTCCGGGCGCGGGGCCCTGGGCGAGAAGCGTTGCGCCGCCGGCGATAACGGCGATGGCAGCCAGAAACGCGGCGAATTGGGCCTTCATCGCATCACCGATTCGGGGTCGAAGCTTGGGGGCGGGCGGCTTGTATGACGGACAGACGACACAGACAGAATGATCGCACGCTTCCTTGAAATGGCGCCAAGCGCTCTGCGCTCATTCTTTGACGCCGCTTTGCGCAATTACCTTCGCGGTACGAATACGCGCCGCCGGGCGCGCCTCGATCGCAACCGTCGCCAACAATTGGGACGCTAGCGGATTAGTTGCCGACGCGGGCTCGTTGGGAGGCCCGCCACTTTTAAAAGGCGTCCGCTCCTATTCGCCATGCCGCTATTGCAGCCTCATCTTAAGCCTCCGCGGTCGACGGGGCGTGCGCACGACGCGCCGTTTACCTGAGCTTACGTCGGCTCCCTCAGAAATGGGGCTGAAATCACCACCCTAAATTCTTCTAAGCCACTGTTTAAGTTTACTATTACTTGGCGAGCGTTGAATCCGGGAAGGCAGTGCGGCCGCTTCTTTTGGCGAGGGCGCGCGCGGACCGCTGCGTCCTGCGCGCTGCTGCGGCGCCACCTTGATGATTGATTTCGGACCAAGATTTCGATCTATTAACTATTCAGAGAGGCGGCTTTTGAGGGGTTCGACAATGGCGGTAGCGGGACTTCGACTGGGATTGGCGGCCGTGTGCGCCGCAGCGGCCATGACGGCCGGCGCGCAAGCGGCGAATGTCGACAAGTCGGCGATCGCGGATGCCCTGAGCCAGCAGGGCTACTCGGTTCAGGACGTGCAAGCGAAAATGATTGCGGTCACCGTCGGCGAACGCGTGATTTTCGTCGGGCTCGACGGCGCAGATGCGGACGTTTCCTACATCACTTACCTGTCCGATGTGGATTTCGGGCTTGGCGGCCACTCTTTCATGAGCAAATTCAATAGCGAAGTGAAATTCGGCCGGGCGTACATCGATCGCGACGGCGACGTGGCGCTGCAGATGGACAGGAATTCATCCGGCGGCGTATCGATAGAAAATGTCGAGTCCGATTTCGATGTGTTTTTGCTTTTGATTTCGAAATTCCTTTCCGATTATCAGGCTCAGGGCTCCGTCTAGGGTGGAGTTCAGCACCGCTTGACGCCGCGCGGCGTCAGGTTTGGGAAGGTTGCGAATGGAAGAAAGCATCCCATTTTTCCACTTACTAGGGAAAAAATAGCTGCCAGGCACCCTAAATCATGCATTAATTGCGGACCGGGGGCCTATATGACGGCGGGGCGCGTAGTCAGCCGCTACACGACATAGACTAAGACGATTGCTCGCCCGAGCGGCATTGGGGGCGAGAATCCGGGGCGGATCAATCGTTGGCGTCGCCCTCCTGGGAGGATTGAGGGGTGCACGAGCTAAGAGCGGAAAGATCGCGGCGGAGCCTCCAGGGGTGGATCGCCAATGGCTGATATTACCGACAGCGGCGCCCGGCCGACGGAACGATCCGCGGACGAGGATGCTGGCGATGAAGCTGCTTTCACCATCCGGGGCGTCATAAAGTGGTTCGACCCGACCAAGGGCTACGGCTTTATCATACCGGATGACCAGGGCAGCGATGTCCTTATTCACTCTACCTGCCTCAAGCAGATCGGTCGCTCCACCGCGCGCGAGGGCGCGACGATTGAGTGTGAAGTCGTTCGACGCACAAAGGGTCTTCAGGCGCTACGCGTCATCGATATAGACGACAGCACGGCGACGCCTCTAACGCCGCCGCAGCCAGTGCTGTCCCAGACCCCTGCTGGCGATTTCACTCGCGTCGAAGTCAAGTGGTTCAATCGGGCCAAGGGCTTCGGCTTTCTTACCCGCGGCGAAGGCACCGAAGACATCTTTATTCATATGGAGACGTTGCGCCGTTGCGGCATGGGGGAGCTTATCCAGGGCCAGCGGGTGCAGGCGTCATTTGCAAACGGCCCGAAGGGGTTAGCCGCCGTCGAGATCCGCCCGGACCCAGAGAACTGACGCGGAGGCGCATCGCGCCGCCGAATCCATCTCGGCCCATGCGCGTCGGGCGCGATTGTCTTTACAAGATGGCGAGCGTTCTCCATTACCCTCGACATTGTCGTCTTCGTGACCGTGGACGCGGAGCGTAGCGCAGCCTGGTAGCGCATCTGGTTTGGGACCAGAGGGTCGCAGGTTCGAATCCTGCCGCTCCGACCATTGGATGACGCAATTGGCGCAAATGCGATGGCTGCGAAGCCGGCGGCGCCGAAAGGTTAGATGGTTTGATGCTCGCGAAAATCTATCAGCCCTCCAAAACGGCGATGCAGTCCGGCCGCGCCAAGACGAAGAAGTGGGTGCTCGAGTTTGAGGCTGAAAGCGCGCGCCGCATCGATCCGCTAATGGGCTGGACGAGCTCCAGCGACATGGCGGGGCAGGTGCATCTCACATTCGATACGCTTGAGGCCGCGGTCGCCTATGCGGAAAGCCGCAAGATACCCTATCAGGTGATGAAGCCTTCGACGCGCCAGCCGCAATCAAAGGCGTACGCGGACAATTTCTCTTATTCACGCCGCCATCCCTGGACTCATTGAACGGACGTCGTTCAGCATTCGGCCCCGTAGCTCAACCGGATAGAGCACTCGCCTTCTAAGCGAATGGTTGCAGGTTCGAGTCCTGCCGGGGCCGCCACGGGGAACCGAATTGCTACTCCAGCGGCGGCAGGTCGTCGGCAACCACATCGCCCGAAGGAGCGGCGAGCTCCAAATCGACGCGGACGCGGCGGTCGCCGGGCGTGATCTCCATGACCCGCTTTTTGAATCCCGCCTTCGCGATCGTCAGGCGCCGCGGCGCGTCTAGCTCGATTGAGCAGGGGGAGACGCATTCGCCGAAGCCCTCAACCTTGACGATCGCGCCGGGCGGCTCGGTTTCAATGACAGCGATCCTTGCTCCGTTTCCAGAGGATTGGCACCCGAAGGCGCATAAGGCCGCCAGGGCGGCGCACAAGGTTGGCCGCGCCGATCGACGCCGTTCTTCAACCGGCTGTCCAGACGCCATTTCCCATTCCCCTTCGCTTTAGCCCCGTCGCATCAGACGTCGCGGCTCGCGAGCGCCATCGCTTCAAATGCGCGCTCAAGATCGGCGACAAGATCGCCAATGTCCTCCAGGCCGGCATGAAACCGCAAGGTTGGGCCTTCTTCACGCCACTCGGTCGCTGTGCGATTCGCTTCCGGCTCAACATGAATGCAAAGGCTCTCAAAGCCGCCCCAGGAAAAGCCCATGCCGAACAGGCGCAGCGAGTTGAAAAACGCTTTCAGGGCGGGAAGCGGCGTTGGCTTCAAGACGACGCCAAATAGGCCGCTGGAGCCTGAGAAATCGCGCTTCCATGCGGCGTGACCCGGGGTCGACTTGATGGACGGGTGCAGAACGCGCGCGACCTCTGAGCGCTTGCCGAGCCATTTCGCAAGCTTCAGCCCGTTCTGCTCATGGACCGGCATGCGCACGGCGAGAGTCCGCGCGCCGCGCAGCGCCAGCGCCGCATCGTCCGCGGAGACGTTGGAGCCGATCTGCAGGAGCGAGCGGAACACGGCCCGGGCCGAACGCTCGTCAGCGGCCGTGATCGAGCCGACGAGACAGTCGGAATGCCCGGCGAGGTATTTCGTGCCGGCCTGCACGCTGACGTCGGCGCCATGCGCGATCGGCCGGAAATAAACCCCCGCCGCCCAGGTGTTGTCGACGACGACCTTTACGTCCCGTTCCCTCGCGGCCGCCGTTATTGCGGGGAGGTCCTGAGTCTCGAAAGTAAGGGAACTTGGGCTCTCCGCGAGAATGACTTTCGTTTGTGGCGTGATTAATTCGGAAATGCCGGCGCCAATGAGCGGATCATAATAGACAACCTTGACGCCGAAGCGGGCGAGAAACCTGTCGGCGAACTTCCTGGTCGGGTCATAGGCCCCGTCGGTGATCAGCGCCTCGTCCCCGGCCGAAACGAAGGCGAGGATCGCGGAGATGACAGCCTGCAGGCCGGACGGGGCGAGACGCGTCTCAACGCCGCCTTCCAGAACGCTAACCGCCTCCTCAAGCGCGCGGTGCGTCGACGTGCCGAGCCGCCCGTAACTGATCCGCCGCTTACCCTCGACATAGTCGTCGTAGGTGGGAAAGAGGATTGTCGAGGCGCGTTCCACGGGCGGGTTCACAGGATGCGCCGGACGCGCATGCGGCCGACCGGACGCGATAAGTTTCGTGGGTGTCTTCATAAGCTCCGTAAGGATCGCGTTGGCCGTTCCCGGCCGCAACAGCGCATGTCCGCCGTTATCCGGGCCGAGAACGCGCCATCGTTCTTTTCCTTTCGCGCACTTTACCCGAAAACCGGTATCCACACTTCGGAATGCGCTCTAGTCGTCAATCGTTTCAATTTTGCCGCGGCGCATGTCGACCGCTTCAAAACCGTATTTCTGGTAGAGCGGCAACGCGGCGGGATGGTCAAGAGTGCAGGTCTCAAGCCGCACCTCGCCGGGGCCAAGGCTCCAGGCGATATCGAGGCAGTGCCAAAGGAAGTACGCCCCCCAGCCCTGGCCGATACGCTCGGGCGCAAGCCCGAAAAACTTCACTTCAACCACATCGCTCACGCGATGGTCGAGCTCGCAGAAACCGGCCGGCGCGCCATCGATAAATAGAACGTATACATGCACGTCGTCGTCATGGATGATGGCGGCGAGCTGGTCGTCGTCGAGTCTGCGACGGCTAACCCAGTGGAATTGATCGCCCACCAATCGGTAGAGATACCGGTAAAAATGCAGGGGCGGCCGGCGGACGCGCAACAACGCTGCGCCATGCGCGGGCGGATGCGGGGCGCGTCGGTTTGGCCGCCGCGTCTGTCGCAGGTAAGTGATCGTGACATCGATTGTCTTCATCGTCTGCGTCTTGTCGTCGTCTCCTGAGACAAAAACCTCTTCAAGCGGCCATGCTCACAGGGGTCCGGCGGAGCGGCGCACAGGACGATCTCCGGCCGGGTTCGGCGCGCCCCATTCGGCCCATGAACCGTCATAAAGGCTGTGCGCGCGCCGTCCAGTCGCTTCCAGCGCCAGAATGATGATCGCCGCGGTCACCCCTGAACCGCAGGTAGCGATCGCCGCGCTGTCACGGCCAAGCCCCAGGCCCGAAAAAAGCCCGTCAAGGTCGGCGACCGGCCGCAGCTCGCCCTCCGGCGTTAATATCTCTTTATAGGGAATATTTATTGCTCCCGGCATGTGGCCTGACCTGAGGCCACCGCGCGGCTCCGGCGCGTCGCCGGCGAAACGTGTCGCGGGACGCGCGTCGAGGATGCGGGGCGCGCCCTCCCGGAGGGCCGCCTTGACGTCGTCGAGCGAGGCAGCGCTAAACCTACGGCGAGGCGAGAGATCCGGCGCCCCATCAGGAGGTGGATCGCCGATTTGCGGAGAAATTTCCAGTGGCAGGCCGGCGGCGATCCAGGCCGGGCGGCCGCCGTTCAGGACCCGGACGTCGGTCCAGCCGCAATGGCGCAGCGTCCACCAGACGCGGGGCGCGGAAAACAGTCCGATATCGTCGTAAATGATCGCCGGCGCGCCCCAGGGGAGGCCGACTTCATAGGCCCATTGCGCCAGCCGCAGTCGGTCCGGCGCCATGTGCGGTAGCTCGGAGCTTTCAGCCGTCACCTCGTCGAGCTCAAATCGAACAGCCCCAGGCAAGGGAGGCCCTTGGCGCGGCGGGGCATTTTGATCGAGGCGCCAGGTCGCGTCGACAAGAACGGCGCGCCCGTTTCCGACGGACGCGAAAGCGTCGGCGGCGTCAATCAGCGGAAATGCATCGTCCGCATCGCTCATCGCGCGCGCCCGCGCTCAACCGTCCGCCATCCAGGGCGGCGTCGGCAGGTCCTTGGAGCTCAGGAACTCCGGATTGAAGAGCTTCGATGCGTAGCGGTGGCCGTAATCGCACAGTATGGTGACGATTGTCTTGCCGGGGCCGAGCTCCCTGGCGAGTCGGATCGCGCCCGCGATGTTGATCCCCGCCGATCCGCCCAGGCAGAGGCCTTCTTCCTGCACCAGGCTGTAAATAATACGCAGCGCTTCCTCATCCGGAATGCGGAAGGCGTCGTCGAAGGACAGTCCTTCAAGGTTCGCCGTCACGCGCCCCTGTCCGATGCCTTCGGTGATCGAGCCGCCCTCCGTCGCAAGGTCGCCCGTTTTCACCCAGGAATAGAGCTTCGAGCCGCCGGGGTCGGTGAGGGCGCAGACGACATCCTTCCTGCGTTCCTTCAGGGCGAGGCTGACGCCGGCGAGCGTACCGCCTGAGCCGACGGCGCAGGTGAAGGCGTCGACGGCGCCGTCCGTCTGCTCCCAGATTTCAGGGCCCGTCGTCGCGTAATGGGCGTCCCGATTCGCCACATTGTCGAACTGGTTCGCCCACAGAACGCCGTTCGGTTCGGTTGCGTACAGCTCCTCCGCCAGACGCCCTGAATAGCGGACATAGTTGTTGGGATCGGAGTAGGGGACCGCGTCGACCTCGATAAGCTCAGCGCCGAAGAGGCGGATCGCTTCTTTTTTCTCAACGCTTTGCGTCCGTGGAAAGACGATCTTCACCTTGTAGCCGAGCACTGCGCCGACCATGGCGAGGCCGATGCCGGTATTGCCGGCCGTGCCCTCGACAATCGTGCCGCCGGGCTTTAGCGCGCCGCGGCGCTCCGCATCGCGAATGATGCCGAGGGCGGCGCGGTCCTTCACCGACTGGCCGGGATTGAGGAACTCCGCCTTGCCGAGGATCTCGCAGCCGGTTTCTTCCGATGCGCGCTTCAGGCGAACGAGCGGCGTACCGCCAATCCGATCAAGGACGGTCTCCGCGGCGCCCGGCGAGACGGGAGGGCCAAATCGTGGCGTGTCGGTCATGTTAGATCCGCTAATGTGCGGATCAGCTATGCTCGCGTCACCGCCGTTTGAAGAACGTCCGTCGTCTTAGCGCGAAATCCCGCCTCGCAATAGGCGAGATAAAAGACCCAGAGCTTCTTGAAACGCTCGTCGAAGCCGAGCGGCTGAATCTCCTGCCATTGCGCCAGGAATCGGTCGCGCCATTCGGCGAGGGTGCGGGCGTAGTCATCGCCAAAATGCGCCGCATCGCGCCAGGTGAGGCCCGCGCCTTCCACTTCCTTGCGCAAGGCGCTCTGGCTCGGCAGAACGCCGCCCGGAAAGACATAGCGCTGAATGAAGTCGACCGACTTCAGATAATGCTCGAACATCCTGTCGGCGATAGTGATCACCTGCAGGCCCGCCGCGCCGCCCGGCTTCAGCATATCGCGGACCTTTCCGAAATAGGTCGGCCAATACTCCTTGCCGACCGCCTCGAACATTTCGATCGACGCAATCTTGTCGTACTGGCCGTCAGCGTCGCGATAATCCTTCAATTCGAAGGTCACGCGCTCAGCGAGGCCCTGCTCGAAAATGCGCCGCTGAGCATAGTCATACTGTTCTTTTGAGATCGTCAGGCCGGTGACGCGCGCGCCCACATGCTTGGCGGCGAATTCGGCGAACCCGCCCCAGCCGCTGCCGATCTCCAGAACGGCGTCATCCGGCTTCAGGTCGATGAACCGCGCGAGGCTTTGATATTTGTTGAATTGTCCGTCGGCGAGATCGTCGGTGGGCGATGCAAATCGCGCCGACGAGTAGGTCATCGTCGGGTCAAGCCACTTTTCGTAGAAGCTGTTGCCGAGGTCATAATGGTCGGAAATGTTCTTCTTCGAACCCGCTTTTGTATTGCGGCGGAGGAAATGGCGAACCTGCCCGGCAAGGAGGGCGATGGGCGTCCCGTCAAACGCGCCGGCGATATAGTCCGCATTGCGCGCAAATAGATACAGGCAATCTGCGAGGTTCGGGCTGTCCCATTGGCCGGCGGCATAGGCCTCGAAGAAGCCGATATCGCCGCCGAGAAGGGTGCGCCGCGCGAAGGCGTAATCCTTCACGATCAGCACCGCATGCTTGTCGAGCTCCTCCATGCCGGCGAACGCGAGTTCAGCGCCGTTCGGCAACAGGATGGTCAGCCTGCCATAATGGAGCTTGCCGGCGACGCCGCGCAGCAGTTGGAAAGACGGAGAGGTCCATCCCGGACGGGCGGGCGGCCATGGCGGGGCTGCGGTCATCGGGCGTCAATCTCCATGGACGGTCAGGCTCCATCGGCAAGCGGGCGCGTCCAGCGCGCCAACATCTAGTTCACCTGAAAGAGAGCGGCGCATCAACTGGCCTTTATGACGTCATACGCGCTGAGCGCGCGCGCGCGGGTCTCCTTCAGGTCGACCATCGGCGCGGGATAATCCGGGCCGCCATCAAGCCCCAGGCCGCCGGCGCCCGGACCGTCAGGCGCTTTCGGCGCATGGATTTCCTTTGCCGGAAGCTGCGACAGGGCCGGGACGTAGGTTCGGATGTAATCGCCGTTCGGATCGAATTTCTCGCTCTGCGTGATCGGATTGAAGATGCGGAAGTAAGGCGCCGCGTCCGCGCCGCTGCCGGCCACCCACTGCCAACTCGCCACATTGTTCGCAGGATCGGCGTCAACAAGCGTATCCCAGAACCAGCGTTCGCCGCGGCGCCAGTCGATGAGAAGGTTCTTGGTCAGGAAGCTCGCGACGATCATGCGCACGCGGTTATGCATCCAGCCGGTTCGCCACAGCTGACGCATGCCCGCGTCGACGATCGGCACCCCTGTTTCGCCCTTCGTCCAACGCTCGAACGCGTCGTCGTCGTCGCGCCAGGGAAAGGCGTCAAAGGCGGGCTTTATCGGCGCCGCGCCCATGTCCGGATAGTGATAAAGAAGGTTATAGGAGAATTCCCGCCAGGCGATCTCCGAGAGGAACTTCATCGCAGCGTCCGCGGGCGCGTCTTGCGCCTCAATGCGCGCCATGGTCCGTCGCCACACCTGATGGGGACCGATTTCGCCGAACGCGAGATACGGCGAGAGACGCGACGTCGCGGGAAGGTCGGGACGGTTGCGATCGTCCGGATAGCCGTCGACGGCGGTATCGAGAAAGGCGTCAAGACGGGCCTCAGCGCCCCGCTCGCCAGGCGACCAATGATCGGCAAACTCCGCGGCCCAGTTCGGCCGCGTCGGGAGCAGGCGCCAGCTCTCGATATCGTCAGAGTCCGGCGCATGCGCCGGCGCGGCGATGCGCTGAGGCGCGTCCTCTTCGTCTGGTCTCGCCGGCCCCGCGCCCTGAAGCGTCTTCCAGAACGGCGTGAAAACCTTGAAAAAGCCGCCGGTCTTCGTCTCGAGCTCCCACGGTTCGCGCAGCAGCGACGCATTGAATGACGTCGCGCGTCGGCCTTGTTCCTTTAGGCGGGATTTCAGGTCCGTGTCTTCGGCGATCCCGTCTGGATCGTACCGGCGGTTCCAATAGACATGGCCTGCGCCCACTTCCGAAACGATCTGGAGAATGCGTTCAAGGCCCCGACCGCGACGCAGGATGAGCTTGCCGCCCCGTCCGGCGATGTCTCTGGACAAGGCCGTCAATGAATGATGCAGCCACCACTTGCCTGCGCCGCCCTTGGCGAATGGTCCGTGTTCGTCCCATACGTAAACCGGGACCACGAAGCGGCGCTGCGCGCAGGCCGCGGCAAGCGCAGGGTTATCGGCAAGCCGCAGGTCATGGCGCAGCCAGACGACGGCGATGTCCTCGGGAGCGGTGTTTTCAGGCATGGGGGCGCTACGAAAGCGGCGTCATGCGCAGATCGGCGGAAAGGCGCGGCGAAATGTCTGTCGGCCGTTCATTGGCGCGATAAAGGCCTAAACTGACTTCAGGAAATCCGTGAGGCCGGGCCCGACGTCATCGCGTTTCAACGCCATGTCGACGTTCGCCTTTAACCAGCCGAGTTTCGAGCCGCAGTCATGGATGCCCGTGGCGCAGATGCGCGCATGGAAGGGCTGCCGGTCAGTCAGCGTCATCATCGAGTCGGTGAGCTGGATTTCGCCGCCGGCGCCGCGTTCCTGGGTTTCCAGAAGCTCGAAGATTTCAGGCTGCAGGACATAGCGCCCGATAATGCGGAAGTTTGACGGGGCGTCCGCCGGCTTCGGCTTCTCCACCATGCCGTCGATTTCGATGAGGTCGCCCCTGCGGCCCTTTGGCGAAATTACGCCGTATTTGCTCGTCTCCTCGTTCGGGACTTCCTCAACGGCGATGATGTTGCCGCCGACCTCGGCGTAGGCCTCGGCGAGTTCCGACAAAAGCCCCGGCGCGCCGGCGCTAATCTCATCGGGCAGCGCGATCGCGAATGGCTCGTCGCCGACGATCTCGCGCGCGCACCAGACCGCATGGCCGAGGCCGAGCGGCGCCTGCTGGCGCGTGTAGGTCACGGTTCCCGCTGTCGGCACGGTCGCGAGAACGTCGTTGAGGATTTCGTTCTTCTGTTTGCCCTTGAGCGCCTCCTCAAGCTCAAACGCGTGGTCAAAATAGTCCTCGATGGCGCCCTTGCCGCGGCCAGTGACGAGAACAAGGTCCGCAAGGCCGGCGCGGCGAGCTTCTTCGGCGACGTAATCGATCAACGGCCGGTCAACGACCGGAAGGAGCTCCTTTGGGATCGACTTGGTCGCCGGCAGCACCCGCGTGCCGAGGCCGGCGACGGGTATCACAACCTTCCGCAGTGGTTTAGGCGACACGTCAAACTCCGATCAAATTGAGCGGCTTAACCGCCATTATTCGGTACTTTTTTAATAGGAGAAACCGAGATGTCTACGGCATCGTCTATAGGCTTCAGGGTTTGCGCCTCTTCCCGCAGCTTGACGGACAGCGCCGCAGACCGGAGCGCGGCGTTTTCCGCGAGGTCATGGTAAAACAGGTTGAACGGCTGCGCGCGCCACTTCTCAAGGAACCATCGCGCGCGGCGCAGATACTTCTGCCGAGGCGGGTCCACCATCAGAACCCCATCGACGCACTGGGCGCCGACCGCGCGGGCGACCGCCGGCGGGTCCGCGTCCGCTCCGAGCCCTGTCGCCGACGCCGCGCCCACATGATCTTCCGGCGACGCCGGCGCCCCGTCCGTCCGCCAGGAGATAGGGTTGACGCAGGCGAGCGACGGCGCGGCGAGCGAGACGAGCGACATATCCTCAGCCCAGTGGATCGCGCGCGCGCGGGCGAGGGCGGCCTCTTTCTGAAACGCGGGCGTGAAATGGCTGTACGCAACGACGCAGCGAAACGCGCGCTTGCCGTCGCACACCGGCAACGGCGTCGAGAGCGTCTCGAAGAGCGCGCGCGGCGCGGGCGCATCGATCACATAAGCGGCGGCGAGGAAACGGCGCAAATCGGCGTCCTCATCGTCGCTGGCCGCGCCGCCGTCGAAATAGGCGCGCAGGAGGCCCATGACGTGAACCGCGCCCTGTCCGTAGCCCACCAGAACGATCGGACGCCCGTCGTCGCGTTCCTTCAAGAACATAGCGAACGCTTGTGAGACGTCGTCGAACGCCAGCGCGCGGGCCGCCCTTCCGTCGTATTTGTGGGTGAACCTCGTCGCCTTGGTCGCCTGGCGGTATCGCGGCGCGAATACCCGTCCGACCTGTCGGAACGGGCCCGCCTCATTCGGCGCGGCGACGCGCGCCAGGACCTCGGCGGCGCCTTCGTCGTCCAGCGGCGCATTCCAGAAATCGCCGGAATAATAGGTAGTGGAATGCACATAAAAGACGTCCGCGGTCCGAGGCGGCTCATTCACTGGCCAGTAAAGCCAGTTCGACGGGTCTGAATAGTCGGGCGGCGCAGGCGTCGGCGCGATCTGGATCGGCGCGCGCGGTTTCATCAGGAATTTCGAGATATTGTCCTGAAACAGCAATGACCCGCCGCCCGCGAGCAGGATCGCCGTCGCCAGAGACGCCAGTATTGGTGCGCGCCAGCCCATCCAAATAGCTTCCAGGCTCAAGTTCCAGACATCAACCACATCCCGCTAATGGGGCCCGGCTCTCGCATTGCTGCGGGGGCAAGCGCCCAATCGAAGATGGTGACGCGCAGATAATGCCATTTCGCTGACGCGATCAAATCGCGACTTCGGCGTTTTCCGCTTGTAGCGGTCTGATCGCAAAGCGCGCCGAATTGGGCTTGATGGCGCAATTCGGATCGTTGAATAACGGGCTCGACGACAATTAAAAATAATGTCCTTTTTGGATGGATCGGCGCGATGTCCTGAACGCGCCGTGAGGCGAAAGCGCGAGCCGAGATGACCGAGACCCCGCATCCGCCGGAAGAGGGCGCGCGCGCGCCCGATCGCCCCCGCGATCTTATCAAGCCCCAGCGCCAGAGCTTCCTTGGCAGCATCTGGTCGAGCTTCCTCGCCGGCATCGTGGTCGTCGCGCCGATCGGCATCACGGTGGCGATCGTTTATTGGTTCGTGACCGGACCGATGACGCGGCTCGACACGTTCGTGAAGAATTTCCTGCCCGCTGGCGATAGCAATGTGGAGACCATCACGCGGGCGATCCCAGGCTTCGGCGTCTTCATCGCCATGGTCGCGATCGTGTTCCTCGGGACGTTCGCCAAGAACTTCGTCGGGCGCGCCTTCATCAAGGCCGGCGAGGACCTGTTCGATTCCGTGCCGGTGGTGCGTAATCTCTATCGTTTCTTTAAGAACGTTTTTGAAACCGCGCTGCAGCAGTCAGAGCGCTCGTTCAAAGAGGTGGCGCTCGTCGAATACCCGCGTCCCGGCGCGTGGGTGATCGCATTTGTGGTCGGCGAAACCAAGGGCGAGGTGAAAGAGCTCCTGTCCGCGCCTGAGCCGTCGCCTGAGGAAGGCGGCGAAGTTGTCCCTGCCGCGGAGCCGAGACTGACCAGCATCTTTGTCCCGACCGTGCCAAACCCCACTTCGGGCTTCCTGTTGTTTGTGCCGCGGTCGTCCCTGAAGCCCTTGTCGATGACGGTGGAGGATGCGGCCAAGGCGGTCTTTTCCCTCGGTCTTGTTATGCCCCATACGCCAGACCCGGAGGACGCGGTGCGGCGGCTTGAGGACGCCGTCAAAGCGCCGCCGCCAAAGCGCTCAAAGGGTAGGCTCTTTGGCGGTTCGGAGAAATCGCGCAAGAAAGGCGCGGCGCAAAAGGAGTAGGCGGCCTGCAGTCCCCGTCGGTCATCATTGTCGTGATCCGACGGCGAGCCCGAGATTTCGTTGCATGCGACGAAAGACGCGCTCCGTGAGAGGCCGGCGGAATCGATCAACGATGAACTTCAAAGCCGCCCACGCGCTCCTATGCCGACTGAGCGCATCATTTGCGCGGCTCTGCGCCATCGCGGTCGTCTTGCCGCGCAAACCTGCGCCAGCCGCGCCGCGCAACGATTGCGATCGCCGAAACCCACACGAACAAGATGACGCCATAGCTCGCCGGACGCTCCGGATACAGAACTGCTGCGGCTAGAATGGTCATGTTGTAGACGGCGTGGACAACGAAGCAGACGAGGAGCGAGCCGCGCGTCCCCTCGTAGAGCCACGAAAAGACAACCGCCAGCGGCAACACGAGGACGACGTAGGCGAGAGCGTATCCCGGCAGGAACGCCGCGAAGGCGTCAGGACCGTCCGCGAAGAGTATCTTCCATTGCAGTGGGCCCATGTGCCAGAGCGCCCACACGACGCCGACGATGAGCGCGGCGGGCAGGGCGCCGAGGCGGTCCTGGAGAATGGGATAGGCGTACCCGCGCCACCCGGGCTCCTCGCTGAGGCCGCCATCGATCAGCGCAAGGACGAGAAACCCGGCAAGGAAGCCTTGCGTTGAGCCCGCCATGGTCGCGAAAAACCGGTCGAAGGGTCCGATCGATTCATAATTCAGGGGCGCATATTTGGTCGCCATCAGGGTCGCGATCGCTTCGCCTGACATGACGCTGTCGACCCCTTTGCGAAGGACATGCGGGCCATCAAGCGCTGCGTAGGCCGCCATGGTCACTAGCGCCGCCGCCGGGATCGCAAACAGCGCGTAGGTCCAGTAGACGGCCCGAAAGCGCCACCGCACGAAGCGGGCGAGGAATGAACCGAGCGCGCGCGCGCCGCCGGCCCGCGCCGTGAAGTACGCGCCGAACGCGAGCGGCGAGAAAACGCCGAGCCATGCGAGTTCAAACGGCCATGGGAAAGGCAGGACGCCAGCGGCGCGCGCGCCTGCGGGAATCCACAAGAGCCAGGAAGCGAAAATCGCTATGAAAAACGGGAGGACAGGATAGGTTCTGCCCGGACCAAGCTCGGTCCATCCCGCCGGCCCGCTAGTCATGACGCCGCAGACTCTCTCGGCCGCGTCGCCATGAGGCGTTCAAGAGCGTTGATGCACGCCTCGCGGTCGAACCCGTTATGAAACGCGCTGAGAACCATCATGCCATAGAGCGTCGCCACCAGGGTCTGCGCCAGCGCCTTCGCCTCCTTAGGTTTCATGTCTTGCGCGAGCAGGGCGGCGAACGCATCGATGCGGCACGCGTCGACGCCTGCGAGGATCTCCCGGATCGCCGGCGTCGTCGCCGCTTCGCCCATCATGGCGATGTCGCCATTCAGCCGATCTTGTCCTTCCTCTCCATCGACGAAGGTCATCAGGGTGCGCAGGATATCGCAGGACGCCTCGAACGCCGACTTGCCGTCCGCCACCGCGCGGCCCGCGGCGTCAAACATGTGGTCGTCTTCATCCCGCGGCTCGGCGGCGATCGCGAGAACGATCTCCTCCTTGCTGCGGAAATGGCAGTAGAGCCCGCCAATGCTGACGCCGGCCGCCTCGCAGATGTCGCGCATGCTGGTCGCCTGAAACCCCTTTCGCGCGAAGCACGCCGTCGCAGCGGCGAGCAGCGCGGCGCGGCGTTCGGCCATCGTTTCAGGTCTAAGCGCAGGCATCCGGCGATCACTCACATAAAAAACGAATATTCGTTTTATTTAGGTCAGCGATGCAGGTCAACACCGGCGCGCTGAGGATGCACGGCGATCGCTCGCCATGGTCGAACGCCGCGGCGAACGCCCCGGTCAATCAAGACGCGACGGTCGTTGCTTGAAGCTTTTCATGACTGAATGGCGTCGGCCGCCGGCGTCTCACCCCGCCGAAAGCAATTTCGTCGCTTCGCTGCGCTCGAAGAGGTGGAGGAGCGTAAGCAAGGCGCGGCCGCGCTCGGATTTTAGCTTCGGATCGCTCCGCACGATGAGTTCCGCGTCGTCGCGCGCCGCCTTCAGAAGCTCGCCATGAACCGAGACATCGGCGACGCGAAAGCGCGGCATGCCGGATTGCGCCGAGCCCAGAAGATCGCCCGCGCCCCGCAGCCGCAAGTCTTCTTCGGCGAGGCGAAACCCGTCTTCGCTCTCGCGCAGGATGGAGAGCCGCGCCTTCGCCGTTTCGCCGAGGGGACTCTTGTAGAGGAGAAGACACGCCCCCGGCTTGTCGCCGCGCCCGACGCGGCCCCGCAGCTGGTGCAATTGCGCGAGGCCAAATCGCTCCGCATGCTCTACGACGATTGCGGTGGCGTTTGGCGCGTCGACGCCAACCTCGATAACCGTGGTCGCAATCAGGAGCTTCAGCGCGCCCTCGTAGAACGCGCGCATGGCGGCGTCCTTGGCGGCGCTCGTCATCTTGCCATGGACGATGCCGACGGCGTCGCCGAAGCGCGCGCGCAGCTCCTCGTAACGCGTCTCGGCGGCGGTGAGGGCGACAACGTCGGATTCCTCCACCAGCGGGCAAACCCAGTAGACCTGCTCGCCCTTGTCCATGGCGCGCGCGACGGCGGCGATCACTTCATCCAGGCGCTCGAGCGGTATCGTCCGTGTGGTGACGGGCTTGCGGCCCGGCGGTTTCTCCCGGATGGCGCTGACGTCCATGTCGCCATAGGCGGTGAGGGCGAGGGTGCGGGGTATCGGCGTCGCGGTCATGACAAGCGTGTCGGGTTGCGGGCCCTTGTCGGCGAGCGCAAGGCGCTGGCGCACGCCGAAGCGGTGCTGTTCGTCGACGACGACGAGGCCGAGATCATGAAACTCAACGCCCTCCTGAAACAGCGCATGGGTGCCGATGACGATGTTCACATATCCTCTCGCGACGCCGTTCCGCTTCGCGGCGCGCGCTTCGGCCTTGTCGGAGCCCGTCAGCGCTTCAATCGTGACGCCAACGGCGTCGGCGAGGGGCGCGAGCGACTTCATGTGCTGATGCGCGAGAATCTCCGTCGGCGCCATTAGCGCGGCCTGCGCGCCCGATTCCACAGCGGCGACCATGGCGAAGAACGCAACGAGCGTCTTGCCGGAGCCGACGTCGCCCTGCACGAGGCGCACCATACGCTCCGGAGACGCCATATCCGCGTTGATTTCCTTCAGCGTCACGCGCTGCGCGTCGGTAAGCTTGAAGGGCAGGTTCGCCGCCGCTTTGCGGCGAAGCTCTCCGTCGCCTTTCAGGATGCGGCCGGGCGCCTTGCGGCGGGCGGCGCGCACGAGCGCGAGAGTCAACTGGTTGGCCAGCAGTTCGTCAAAGGCGAGGCGCTGGCGGGCGGGCGAGGAGGGCGCCGTCGCGCCCGGTCCGTCTGGCCGGTGCAGCGTCCGCAGCGCCTCCCGCCAGCCCGTCCAGCGCTGCGCCGCGAGCCATGTCGTTTCCTGCCACTCCGGCAGGTCGGGCGCGTGGGACAAGGCTGCGCCCATCGCCTTTGTCATTGTCGATTGATGCAGGCCCGCGGTCAGCGGGTAGACGGGTTCGAAAAGCGGCAGCTCGTCCGCATGCGCAGGATCGACGATATGGTCCGGATGGGCGATCTGCTTTGCCCCGCCATAATCCTCCAGCAGGCCGCTGATGAGGCGCTCCTCGCCGACGGGCAGGACTTTCTCGAGGTAGTCTCTTCGGGCGTGGAAAAAGACGAGGGTGACGAAGCCGGTCGGGTCCGAGCAGAGCACCTTGTAGGGGCGCCGCTTCGCGGGCGAGGGGTCGTGCGAATCGACCTTCAGCCGCATGGTGACGCGCGCGCCGGGCTCGGCCTCGGCTGCGGTCGGGCGCTGCGAGCGATCGATGAGGCCCGTCGGCGGCGTCAGCAGCAGATCGACGATGCGCGGTCCCGCCGCCTTCGCCATCAGGGCGGCGATCTTCGGCCCGACGCCCGGCAGGGTGACGACGTCCGCGAACAGGGGATGCAGGATGGATGGCCTCATAGGCGACGTTTCTACGCCGAGACGCAGCCGGCCGCCAAAACGCTCTCTCCACAGGCGGGCGGCGCGAAAGGATGACGGCTCACGCGTCCGGCGCCGTGAATTCGCAAGACGCCTAGGATGGCCCCCTAATGGATATCGGAAAACGCCGCTCGAATTGCCGCTCAATCGCGAAATCAGCCGCAAACTCTGACTTGCATCCCGAGTATGTCGAGTTAGTCTCACGTCGCTGCATGCTTGGCGCAAACTCTTTCTACAGAGATTCTTTCATCCTTATGATTGCTTTAAGGTCGTACTGTTTATGTATTTTCAAGTGTACAGACTATTCGTTGTGTCGGTTGCAAGCAAAATTCTGATTACGTTTTCCAGGGTTTTTTTGATTCTATTTTCGATATTCAGCGGCGTCGCTCATGGAAGTGGCTTCGACCAATATCCTGTAATCAATAGAGACCATTTTACGCTGTATCCTGAGATCGCGCCGAGTAGCCGGACCGAGTTGCGGACGTGCGAGCAAAGCGAAAGAGGCCTGCAGGCGGCAATAATCAAAGCGTATTTCAATCACATCGCCATGGAAAATTACGCTTCCTCAGGTCGCTTCGAAGTTGGTTCCGGTGATCTTCGTGAAATTAAAGGCCAAGAGACCGAGGATCACGCATCGACAATCAGAAAGTATGTAACGAACCTGGATTCTACGGGGAGAACAGCCGTCCTTGTCTATGACTACGAGATTTCGCCAGGCCATCTAAGTTTCTGCTCCTGGATGATTACCCCAGACGAATTAATCATGCCGAATCAGAAAGCTATGATGTCTTCCGACCGGCCGTTGTCGATTCGGCAAAGAGAGGCGTTAGCTGTATCAGCGGTCTCAAGATCCAATGTTCGAGAAATAATACAGAACTGCCAGCCCGAGAATAATCCAAACAGCACTACACAGGCGATTGATGATTGCGTGAAAAGCGCAATTGAGAATGACATTTGGCTAAAATCTTCTGGCGATTCAAACAGAAATACTATCTTGGAGATTTCGCAGGCTCTATTGCCAATGCGATTTCGCGCAAAACTGATTGATCGATCGATTAATCGTCTCGTCGTGTTGCCCGCCGTGGACGTTGGAAACGTCTCGTTTTCAAGTCTGCCTTTGTCCAAAGAAGCTTATCTTGTGGATTACGCAAGCGTGATCGTTACGAACGATTTCTATAGCTTGATTGGAGAAGAAAGGAGAAGAGCCAAGAGCAAGTTTGCTGACTCAGGCGCGCTGGTCGTCATCAATCCTACGGGGGATCTCACATATGCTGAAGATGAAGGCGAAGCGCATATTGACGCCCTCACTAGGAAGTCCATCGCCGTAACGGCGTTGACCGGCCAGGAAGCCACCAGATGGAGCACTGTCGATGCGCTATTTGGAAAGCGCATTTTCTTTTTTACCGGCCACGGACAATCCTCTCCCGCGCAATGGGGTGAAAACTATTTGCGGCTTTACGGTGGAGCAGTCTTGGCGGACAAAGACATATTCAAGATGGTAAAGGAGCATGGCCCCTTTTTGAATAGCGCGCTTGTTGTTCTAAGCGCTTGCCAGACTGGATTAGGGGCGGTCATGGGCGGCACCGTTCTCGGGCTGCCGACGGCCTGGAGCGTGGCCGGCGCGGATCAAACCGTAATGAGTCTCTGGGATGTTAATGATCGCGCGACCTATTTGCTTATGTCACGCTTTTCGTCAGATTATCTTGATGGTAATATCAATAATGCTGAAGACGCGCTGCGCCAAGTCATCAGGGATTACAGAATGAATACCGGTGGAAAAGCCGCACCAGCTTTCTGGGCTGGATTCTCAGTATATGGAACTCCCGCGAAGCGATGAATGCTGATCTGGTCTCTTAAGCCCAGCGACCTAACCAGGCGCCGGAAGTCGCACAATCAAAGCCCGGTTGACTAAGGCGTTGGCTTCGTTGCGAAGGCGCCGAGACCCAATGTCTGCTTTTGGGCGCTTAGCGGATACTCAATCGGCAATAGGCCGCTTGGCCTGAAGAACGGGCTGGGGGCGCGGCGTTCGGTCTGCTGGATTCGGCCGCGCAGTCGGCGTACCTCTTATTCCATGACCGACGTTCTCGACGACCGCCGCAAGAAGATTCTCTATCGCGCCCGTTATCGCGGCTTTCGGGAAGCCGACTTTCTGTTCGGCGGCTTTGCGGCGGCGCATGTGGCGACCATGAACGCGGCGGAGCTTGACGAATTCGAGGCCCTGCTGACGCTGTCCGACCACGACGTCTACGCCTGGGTGACGGGCAAGGCCGACGCGCCGGCCAACATCGCAGGGCCCGTGTTCGAACGCCTGAAGGCGTTCGACGTCTCGGCGATCACCAAACCGCGCCAGAAAGGCGAATAGCAAAGAGCCTGTTCGAGAATGGCCGCCAATCAACTCAGCACCCGATAATCAGACGTTTGTTTCCTCGCGACGATATGGGTCGGGCTCTTATCCAATAAGAGATAGAGCCCGAACCGGCCTTTGCGCCGGCAGGCGCCCACCTGGTATCCGATCGCGGGAGACTTTGCCGGCTTTTTCAATGCGCCCTAAGCCATCGCCTTGCCGAATGCGCCGGCGATGGGCTAAGCCGCCGCGCTCAATCCACTTCTCTTGCGAGACAGCTGATGGCGACCGTTTCGGGCGTTGCGACCATGGCCGCGGGCGACGCATGGGCCTCTGACGGATCGTTTCCCGTCCATGACGCGCCGGACGGCGCGGCGGCGCTCTGCGTGGCGGAGGCCGCACGGGCGAGGGGCGGGGTCATCGTCTACCTCGCAAGGGACGCGGGCGAGGCGACTGCGGCCGCCGCGGCGCTCGGCTTTTTCGCGCCTGAGGTTCCGGTCCTCGACTATCCCGCCTGGGACTGCCTGCCCTATGACCGCGCATCGCCAACGGCCTCGGTGTCCTCGGCGCGGATGGCGGCGCTTTCCTGGCTTGCGGGCCGCGCCGAAGACGACCGCTCGCCGCTGATCCTGACGACGACAGTGAACGCGGCGACCCAGCGGACGCCGCCAAAGGACGTCGTCGCCGCGGCGGCGTTCTCCGCGCGGCCGGGCGCGCAGGTGGAGATGGACAAGATCTCCGCCTATCTCGCGGCGAACGGCTATGCGCGCGCGAGCACGGTGCGCGAGCCCGGCGAGTTCGCCATCCGCGGCGGGCTTATCGACATCTTTCCTCCGGGAGCGGAGGAGCCCCTTCGGCTCGACTTTTTTGGCGATACGCTGGAATCGGTGCGCGCGTTTGACCCCGAGAAACAGACGACGACGCGACAGCTAGACCGCGTCGATCTTGGCGCCGCGACGGAAGTCCTGTTGACCGACCAGACGATCGCGCAGTTTCGCCGCGGCTTTCGGGAGCTCTTCGGCGTGGCCGCAGACGATCCCGTCTATGAAGCGGTGAGCGCCGGGCGCAAGTACGCCGGGATGGAGCACTGGCTGCCGCTTTTCTATGGCGGCTCGGCGACCCTGTTCGATTTCCTAGCGCCAGGCGCGCTCATCTTTCGCGCCCATCAAAGCGACGATGCGGCCGCGGCGCGCTTCGCCACCATTGCCGACTATTACGCGGCGCGAGCGGATGAACTGGAGGCGCACGATCCGAAAAAAGTCGGCGAATTCAGCGCGCCCGCCTATCGGCCGCTGCCGCCGGAATTGCTCTATTTCAATGAAGAGGGGTGGTCCGAGACGCTGGGCGGACGCGTCACGCGGCAAATAACGCCTTTCGCCGCGCCGGAAGGGCGTCGCGCGTTTTCGTTCGGCGCGAAGGTCGGGCGCGCCTTCGCTGCGGAACGGGCCGCCGACGGCGTCAATGTCTTCGATGCGGTGATCGATCACATCGGCGATCTGGAGGATGCCGGCAAGAAGACGTTCATTTCGTGCTGGTCTGCGGGATCGGCGGATCGCATGGCGTCGGTCCTGTCCGATCACGGACTGAAGAACCTTAAGGTCTTCGAGTCCTGGCGGGACGCTGAAGGCGCCGACGCCCGCGCCGCGGTCATCGTCCTCGGCCTCGACAGAGGATTTGAGACCGCCGACGCCGCGTTCATTTCCGAGCAGGATATTCTCGGCGACCGCCTCGTCCGGCGAGGCCGCAAGAAGCGTGCGGAGAACTTCCTCACCGAAGCATCGAGCCTCGATGTGGGCGATCTCATCGTTCACGTTGACCATGGCGTCGGGCGGTATCTGGGTCTTAAGGCGCTCGACGTTCAAGGCGCGCCGCATGACTGCCTGCAGCTTGAATACCATGGCGGCGACAAGCTGTTCCTCCCGGTGGAGAACATCGATCTCCTGTCGCGGTTCGGGGCGGACGATCCGTCTACGCCGCTCGACAGGCTCGGCGGCGCGGCCTGGCAGGGGCGCAAGGCGAAGATGCGCGAACGCGTCCGCATGCTCGCCGAGCAGCTAATTGCGATCGCCGCCAAGCGGGCGCTGAAGGAAACCGGCGCCATCGCGCCGCAAACCGGAACCTATGACGAATTCTGCGCCCGCTTTCCGTATACGGAGACCGAGGACCAGGAGAACGCCATCGCCGACGTCATCGAGGATCTCAGCAAAGGGCGGCCGATGGATCGGCTCGTGTGCGGCGATGTCGGCTTCGGCAAAACAGAAGTGGCGCTCCGCGCCGCATTCATTGTCGCCATGACCGGGCGGCAGGTGGCGCTCATCGCGCCGACGACGCTGCTGGCGCGACAGCACTTCAAGAATTTCGAAGAGCGGTTCAAGGGCTTTCCGCTGAATGTCCGGCCGCTGTCGCGGCTGGTCTCGGCATCGGATGCGTCGGCGACGCGCGCCGGCCTGACGGAGGGCGGCGTCGACATCGTCATCGGCACGCACGCGCTGCTGGCGAAATCGATAAAGTTCCGCGACCTCGGCCTTATCATCGTCGATGAAGAACAGCGCTTCGGCGTGAAGCACAAGGAACGCCTGAAGGAGTACCGCGCCGACACGCACGTGCTGACGCTGACGGCGACGCCTATTCCGCGGACCCTGCAACTCGCCATGAGCGGCATTCGCGACCTGTCGCTTATCTCAACGCCGCCAATCGACCGCCTCGCGGTGCGCACCACCGTCGGACCGTTCGACCCGGTGGTGGCGCGCGAGACGCTGCTCCGTGAGCACTATCGCGGCGGACAGAGTTTCTACGTTGCGCCGCGGATCGCCGACCTCGCCGGCATTGCGGAATTCCTGACCGACAGCGTCCCTGAAGTGAAGTTCAAGATCGCGCACGGCCAGCTGCCGGGCGGCGAGCTCGAAGACATCATGAACGCCTTCTATGACGGCAAGTTCGACGTGCTTGTCTCCACGACCATCATCGAAAGCGGCCTCGATATTCCGACCGCCAATACGATGATCGTTCATCGGGCGGATAATTTCGGCCTTGCGCAACTGTATCAGCTTCGCGGCCGGGTGGGGCGCTCGAAGCTGCGCGCCTATGCGTATCTCACGACAAGCCCACGGGTTCCGATGACCGAAGGCGCGGAGCGGCGCCTAAAGGTCATGCAGTCCCTCGATACGCTGGGCGCCGGCTTTACGCTGGCCAGTCACGACCTCGACATCCGCGGCGCCGGCAATCTTCTGGGCGAAGAACAATCCGGCCAGGTCAAGGAAGTGGGCGTCGAACTCTATCAGCACATGCTGGAGGAAGCGGTCGCCCAGGCGAAGGACGGCGCCGAGGCGGACGACGGACAATGGTCGCCGCAGATCAATATCGGCGCGTCGGTGCTCATTCCAGAAAGCTATGTGGAGGATTTAAGCGTCCGCATGGCGCTCTACCACCGCCTCGGGGATCTGCGCGAGCAGGCGGATATCGACGCCTTCGCCGCGGAGCTTGTGGACCGGTTCGGGCCGGCGCCGACGGAAGTGGATCATCTTCTGCAGATCGTCGACATCCGGGAGCGCTGCCGGAGCGCGGGCGTTGAGAAAATCGACGCAGGGCCGAAAGGCGCTTTGGTCGCTTTTCGCAAGAACGAGTTCGCCAATCCGGCGGGCCTTGTCGCCTATATCAGCCAGTCGGCCTATGAGCTGAAGCTACGGCCCGACCAGAAGCTCGTCTTTCAGCAGAACTGGCCCGACGAACGCGCGCGCCTGAAAGGCTGCCGCCGTATTCTCGACATTTTGATCGACATTGCAGAGGACGCGTGACTTACGGACGCCCGCGCTAGATGAGGCGGGCCGTCAGCCACCCGGTGACCTCATCGCCTATGTCCGATAAATGTGATTATCGGACATTTTGGTCTCGACATGGCGGGATACGCGCCTTTCAGTATCTTCCGCGCGTGACCGCTCAACGGCGTTCGCCCTCACATTTGGCGCTTATGATCCGCCGCGCTAGGAATTCACGTGGGCGCGCGTCGCCACTAACGCCGTTCCGGATGAAAAGCCATGAAACGTCTTCGTCTAAGCTATTCAGTCGCCTGTTTCCTGGCCGCTGCGGCGCTCGCGGGGTGCGACCAGCTTGCCGAAATCCTCCCGACAGCGCCGCGCGATGACCCCTCGGAAGCCGCCGGCATGGGATCAGAAGCCGACGACGACGCCATTGCGTTGGACGACGCGCCCTCAGTCCCGGTCGAAATTCCGGTGACCGATCGCTTTGCGCCGGGCGACGACGCCGTCCTTGATATCGGCTTCTGGCGGCACCCGACGCTCGCCTTCGCGAGCCTTGTCGTGGTCGCCGGCGAAGACGGCCTTCGTGCGGTCGTCGTCGAGACCGGGGCTGACGCCGGGACGCTCAGCGCGCGCGCCGACGCCATCGACATCGCCTATCTCGGCGACCAAGGCGTCGTCGTGGGCGTCGACGGCGGCGCCCGCGATCTGTTTGTCGCCGCGATCGACAACATCACTCAGGAAATGACGATCGCGGCGCAAGTAAAGAGCGATCTCGCCGCCGGAGCGACGGGCGTATGCCTTGCGCAAGACCTGAGCGACCCCGCGGCGGCGCGCGGCTTCGTCGTCGGGCCCGGCGGCGCCGCGGCGATCAGGATTTCGGGCGCCGGCGCCGACATCGCAATCGATCTATCGACCACAGCCGCAGCGCCCGCCCGCGCGCGTGATTGCATTATCAATCCCACCGACGGCGCGGTCTATTTCCTCACCGGCGACGGCGACATCGTGACCGGGGAAAGCCGGATTGCGGGGGGCATGGGCGCGCGCGCCATCGGCCTCATGGTGAAAACAACCCGGACTGACGATCTCGATACGGAAACGCAGTCAGATGACGCAGCGGCTGCGCCCTGGACGCCTGAAGACGGTCCCATCCTCGCGGTTATGTCCGATAATGGCGTCGTCTCGCTGATCCGCGCCGCGGACGGCGCGGCGCTCGGCGCTATCGCCCTCGCCGCCTCGTTTGACTATCCCGCGGTCGAGGCCGCGACGGCCATGGCGATCGGCGTCGGCAATTATGGCGGCGTCTATCGCGACGGCGCGATCGCGCTCGGCGCCGGCAACGGGGCCAATATCGTACCCTGGAACGCCGCGGCGAACCGACTGTCGCTGCCCATTGGCGCCGGCGTCAATCCGCGCGCGCCTCAGCCAGAGGAAGACGACGGCTTCCGCATCGATATCTCGCCAACGCAACCGTAAAATGCGGTGACTGCGGTCGCGAATACGAAGAGCGCGCCTGCCTGATGAGCTAAGCCCAACGCGATAGGCGTCGCATTCAGCACCGTGACAATTCCGAGGACCGCCTGCGCGGCGACGGCGAGCGCCAGCGCGCGCGCAACAGGCGCGATGTCGCTGCGCCGCGCAGCGAGCCAGAAGGCGACTGCCGCGGCGGCCACGAGGTACGCGCCGAGCCGGTGATTGAACTGGGTCGCGGCGACGGTTTCGAAGAGGTCTAGGAACCGCGGGCCCTCGGCGAAATAACCCACGGGCACAAGCGCGCCATCCATCAGCGGCCATGTGTTATAATCGCCGCCGGCGCGCAGGCCCGCCACGAAGGCGCCGAGGATAATTTGTCCGTAGACGGCAAGGCTGAGCGTCGCCGCCCAGGGCGCAAGCTTTAGTGGTTTGGCCCGCCGCTTATTCGAATAGTCGAGCGCCAGCCACAAAAGCAGTCCGAAAAGCGCGACCGCGAGCCCGAGGTGCGCGGCAAGCCGGTACTGGCTGACATCAACGCGTTCGGTGAGCCCCGAGGCGACCATCCACCACCCGAGCGCGCCCTGGGCCCCGATCAGCACGACGACGCCAGCGAGCTTCAGGCCGAGCGACCGCGAAATCGCGCCGCGCGCGGCGAAAAAGATCAGCGGCAGGAGGGCCGCGAGGCCGATGACCCTTCCCATCAGCCGGTGCGCCCATTCCCACCAATAGATGGTTTTGAACTCGGCAAGGCTCATGCCCCAATTCACGAATCCGTATTCCGGGATCTGCTTGTATTTCTCGAACTCGGCGCGCCACGCGGCTTCGCCGAAGGGCGGCAATGCGCCGGTGACCGGCGCCCATTCAGTGATCGAAAGGCCGGAATCAGTAAGGCGCGTCGCCCCGCCCAACAGCACCATCGCCGCCACAAGCGCCGTCAGCGCAAAGAGCCAAACCGCCACCGGCCGCTGAAACGCGGGACCCGGCCGGTCCGCGGCGGCGAGCATGAAGTCGCTGGTCGACGTCATCTTCTTACCGAAGTCATAGGCGCTGCATGTAGACCGACCGGCGGCGTTGGACCAGCGCATCGCCGCCGGTCATGACGTCGCGCACGGCCCTAGCGGCGATGACGGCGATTTCGGGCCATGCTAGGAGCCAGAGCAGAAAATTGACGGTCCGAGCGTTTTTCGGATGCGAGGCATCACAGCGGAGCGCCCATGCAGCCGCGCGTTAAGAAACTTCTCGGTGTTTTTCTTATCCTCCCCTATCTAGGCGCGTATGTGCTGGCGGCGATCGCCCTCGCCGACTTCGTCCCGCGCCACTGGGCCGCGCAGCTTGTTTACTTCGCGGTCGCCGGAATCGCCTGGACGTTCCCCCTCAAACGCCTTCTCGAATGGATGGGCGCGCCGCCGAAAGCCCAAACGGCAAAGGCCGAAACGCTTCGGTAATGTCGATTGGCTAATGTCTGGCGTCTCTCAGGCGTTAAGGCGGCATGTTCCAAAAAGGCGCGAATGTCCGGTCGAAGCGGCAGGCCGCGGTCACCGTGCGCCTGGCGTCAGGCGAGGAATTCGCCGGTTTCGTTTTCCTTAAATATGACGAGCGCTTGATCGATCTTATGAACGACATGCGCGCGTTTATACCCGTAAAGCGCGCGGACGATGGCGGCACGCTCATCGTCGCGAAGTCGTCGATCGCCTCGATGCGCGAAACTTTTGACGAGGCCGCCGACGGGGACCCGGAGACCACGGCGGCGCAGCCGGACGCTGATGCCTCAGGGGACGACGCGACTGCGGCCGACGCTTCTGAAACTGACCCTGCAGACGACGCGCAACCTGAAGCGGACGTCGAGGCGGCGGACGCCCCTGATGACGGGCCTGAGGAACCACAGTCGGAAGCGGCCGCGCCAGAGGACAAGGCCGAGGAAAAGGAGCCGTCGGCTGAAGAAAGCCCAGGCGGCGGCGACGAAGACCCTGACATTGACGCAGACGCCGCCGATGCGCCCGAAGAAGACCCCGAAAGCGACGAGGAGTTCTCGGCGGCCGGCGAAACGGAGCGGAAAGAAACTCGGCGCAACGCCCCCTACAAGATCCTGCGCGTCTCCCCCGACGCCAGCCTTGAGGAGATCAAGGCGGCCTACAAGGCGCGGATAAAGGCGGTGCATCCCGACGCCCATCATGGCGACGACGAGGAGCGCCAGCGCGCCGCCGTTCAGGCGACGCAGCTCGTCAATCGAGCCTACAAGGCGATCCTGGACGAGCGCGGGCGAAACGGCGCCAAGGAAGACGGGTCCGATGAAGACGGTCCGAAAGGCGCGGACGATGACGCGGCGAGCGCCCAAAAGGCGGCGGCGTCAGGATAGAACGCTTACGGTCCCGGTCCGCCGCCGGGTCCCGGACCGCCAGCGCCTGCGGCTGGAAGCCGGCCGACATTGCCAAGCAGCTGTTCCCAGAACCCGAGCTCCTTGCCGCGGCTCGGCGTCGTGTCCGAAATAAGGCTCAGTTTGACGCTATTGGACAGGTCGAGCTCCTCGACCGCCTGCACGACGCCGGCGTCGTCAAACCTGAACGCGACGACCTGCTGCTGGGTAATCTCGGGCCGGAAGAAGGCGCGCGCTTCGTCGCGATTGGCGAGATAATACCAAGCGTTGTCGTCAAACGTGGAGCGCATGGAAGGTTCGCCATATTTGGCGATGATGCTCTCCTTGGTGTCGATGCCTTCGCGGGCGCTGAGCGCCGTTTCGCCGCGCTCCAGAATATAGCCGTGGCTTGTGCGCACAGAGACGCAGGCCTCGCCGCTCAACGCGGCAATGCAAGCCGCAATCCCAACACGCATCAGGCGATGCCGCTTCTGCCGCAGCGGGAAGGTCATTTCTTGATACATCCTCAAAGGCCTACTACCTGACGGCAATCGCGACGGCCGCTATCATTGCAAGCCGCCGGCAATGGCCATCCGCCCCCGCGCCAAGGTCCTTTTATGATCCTTCGATTTTTAAGAAAAGACCCGGAGCGCGAGACCGCGCGCGCCCTTTACCTGGCGATCGTCGAGGCGTCGCGCAGACCGGAGCCGTTTCGCGTCTGGGGCGTCGACGACACTCCGACCGGGCGCTTTGAGGTGCTGGCCGCCCACATGCTGATTGCGCTGCGTCGCCTGAGAGCCGAGGGCGAGGCCGCGAAAGGCTTCAGTCAGAAGGTATTCGACGCGTTTTTTGACGACATGGATAATGAACTGCGCGAGTTGGGCGTTGGCGATCTGACTGTAGGCAAGAAGATTCGAAAAATGGCGGAGGGGTTCTACGGACGGGCCGGCGCGTATGACGCCGCCCTAGACGCTGGCGACGACGCGGCGCTGACCGATGCTGTGCAACGCAACATCTATGGCGAGGCGGGCGGCGCGACGGGCGGCGCGACGCACTTCGCCGCCTATTTGAAGCGGGCGAACGCGGCCCTGCGCGACCAGACCTTAGCGGCGCTGAGGACCGGCGCGATCGAGTTTCCCCCCTATTTGTCCCCCGGTAAGGCCGGCGAGACTGAAGCGCTGACGGAAGAGCGTCGCGGCGATGGCTGACCCAAGGCAAGGCGAAGCGGCCTCAACAACCCCATCCGCGTCGACCGCAATCCCTGCGGCGGCGCTGGAGACGGCGCCGAGGGAGGCGCATTTCGAAGCTGACGAGCAAATGCGCGCGGCGATCGCACAGCGCCTAGGCGTTGACGAGGTGAAGGCATTTTCTGGCCTTGTGCGGCTGTCGCGCAAGGGCGGGGATGTCGTCGCTGAGGGCCGCGTCGCAGCTCGCCTCGTGCGCCCCTGCGCGGTGACGCTTGCGGCCGCTGAGGAAGTCATTGACGATGGAATAAACCTGCGGCTAACGGCGGAGCTGACCGAAGAGGACGAGCGTTCCGCGGAGGATGTCGATCTGCTCGGACCGCCGTTTCTGGTGGACGGGCGTCTCGACGTCGCTGAAATCCTCGTCCAGCAGGCGGCGCTCGCGATGACCCCCTTCCCGCGCGCGCCCGACGCGGCGCCCGAACCCGCGCCAGGCGACGAAACCGCTGCCGATGAGACCGCGGGGAATGGCCGCCATCGGCCGTTCGCGGCGCTCAAGGAGATGATGGCCGCAAAGCCCGACGGCGATTGAACTCGTCGCCGGTCTCGCCTAACGCTAACGCGCCCGCGGGACGACGCCCGCGACAGCCGAGGACCGTTCGTTTGATCACTGCGCGCATGAACGATGAAAAGCCGCGCCTCGCCCTCGACGCGATGGGCGGCGACGGCGGCCCTGCGCCGATAGTCGCCGGCGCCGCGCGGGCGATCGCCGAAGGGCTGTCCGCGTCGATTACGTTCTTCGGCGACCGCGCCGAGCTGGCGCCGCTTGTCGGCGCCCATGCGCCGCTTTCCGACGCGCGGATAGAACACGCCGAAAATGCGGTGAAGATGACCGACAAGCCCATGCATGTGCTGCGCCGCGGGCGGGATACGTCCATGTGGGCGGCCGTCAGCGCGGTCGCCGGCGGCGGCGCCGAGGCGGTTGTGTCGGCGGGGAACACCGGCGCGCTGATGGCCGTGGCGCGTCGCCAGCTTGGCATGATCGAGGGCGTTGAACGGCCGGCCATCTCCGCGCTCTGGCCGACGCCGCGCGGCCGCGTCGTCGTCCTAGACGTCGGCGCCAATGTCGAGGCGGACGAGGGCCAGCTCGTCAATTTCGCGATCATGGGCGAGGCATTTTTCCGTATCCTGACGGGTAAGGAGAAGCCGACCGTGGGCCTCCTGAATGTCGGATCGGAAGACCAGAAGGGCCATGAGCTCATCAGGCGCGCGGCGACGCACTTGCGCAAGTGCGATCCGGAAATGGCGTTCGAAGGCTTCGTTGAAGGCAATGACATTTCGGAGGGTGCCGTTGACGTGGTTGTGACGGACGGCTTCACCGGCAATGTGGCGCTCAAATCCGCAGAAGGCGCGGCGCGGCTCGTCGGGGGCTGGCTGAAGGAAGCGCTCAGCGGCTCCCTCCTGTCAAAACTCGGCGCGCTCCTGATGATCCGCGAGCTTAGCGCGCTGAAGCGGCGCATCGATCCGTCATCCGTCAACGGGGGCGTTTTTCTGGGCGTCAACGGATCGGTGGTGAAGAGCCATGGCGGCGCAGACGCGGCGGGCGTCGCAAGCGCCATTAAGATGGCGGCGGCGCTTTGCGGCAAGGGTTTCCACAAGGAAATCGAGGGCACGGTGGCGCGGGTCTTCGGACGCATCGCCGAGCTTGAGCCCGGCGAAGCGGCGGCGTCGGACGGCGCCGCCGACGGCGAGATGAAAGCCGCCATATGACAGTGACGTCGGTCGTTATCGGCTGCGGCGGCTATCTGCCCGAACGCGTGCTGACGAATGACGAAATCTCAAAGACCGTCGACACGAGCGACGAGTGGATTCGCGAGCGAACCGGCATTCGCGAGCGGCGGATCGCGGCGGCTGATGAGTTGACCTCCGATCTCGCCGCGCGCGCCGGCGAGGCGGCGCTCGCCGATGCGAAACTGCGCCCTACTGACCTTGATCTCATCATCGTGGCGACGACGACGCCGGACAAGACCTTTCCCGCGACCGCCGCCATCGTTCAGGCGAAACTAAATGCGGGCGCCGGGACCGCCTTCGACATTCAGGCGGTCTGCTCCGGTTTCGTCTTTGCCCTGACGACCGCCGACAACTTTCTTCGCGCGGGCGGCTACAAGCGCGCGCTCGTCATCGGCGCGGAGACATTCTCCCGCATCGTCGACTGGACCGACCGGGCGACCTGCGTCCTCTTCGGCGACGGAGCTGGCGCAGTGGTGCTTGAAGCGCGTCCGGCGAGCGGCGGCGAGGCGCTGAACGAGCGGGGGCTTATAGCTGCGGAAATCCTGACCGACGGGCGCCTCGTCGACCTCCTCCATGTGGATGGCGGCGTCTCGAGCACCGGAACTGCAGGGCATGTGCGCATGCAGGGCAACCGACTTTTCCGGCAGGCGGTGGAGCGGATTTCTTCGGCGATGATTGCCGTCGCAGAGCGCGCGGGGATCGCGCCGGCGGACGTTGACTGGTTCGTGCCGCACCAGGCGAACGAGCGCATCCTGAATGGCGTTGTGGAAAAACTGGGTTTGCGGCGCGACCGCGTCGTCTCGACCATTGCCCGTCAGGGCAATACGTCCGCAGCGTCGATCCCCCTCGCCTATGCGGCTGCGCGCGGCGACGGACGGATAAAAGACGGCGACCTCGTTATGATCGAGGGACTTGGCGGCGGCCTCACCTGGGGCGCGGCTCTCCTACGCGCCTGATGCGTGGCGCATCGGCTCGCTTGTCGGTCGCGGCGCAAGGGGGCGCCAGCAAATTGAACTGGCGCATTGCGCCGCCGCACCGCGCGCAATTGTTGACCGACGAAACCCTAAACGCTTAAGAAAAGCGCGTGAGGGCTAGTCAACATAAGTGAATGGAGTGAAGTCGCCATGTCGCAAGCGACGGTCACGCGCGCTGATCTCACCGACGCAATCTACCGATCCATAGGCATATCGCGCCAGGAATCCTCGGTTTTCGTGGAGCGAATTGTGGAGGAGATCTGCGCATCGCTTGAGCGAGGCGAGCAGGTGAAGATCTCTTCGTTTGGCACGTTTTCCATCCGTGAAAAGAAAATGCGTATGGGACGTAATCCTAAAACCGGCGAGGAGGTGCCGATCACGCCGCGGCGCGTCATCTCGTTCCGCGCGTCAAACGTCCTGAAGGACCGGATCAATCAGGGGCTCGTCGACGGGCACGCAAGCCATGCGGCCGAATAGCGCCGGCAAGCCCTAAAGCGGCGAAAGCGCGGCCGGAGGCCGGCGCGCGGTCTCGTCCGACCAGAATGCGATAGCGAATGAACCGTCTAGCTTGGCGCGTTTCCAAAAGCGGAATTCGCGCCAGGACTACATTGGGCGGCCTAGGCCATTTGCATTAGCCGCAAACCGCGCCAGTATTTGATGTCAGGCACCGCCGCGCCTCATCGGCGCGTTTATGGCGACAAGCCTGTGAAGGATGTTGAAGGACGCTGAACTAATGGCGGTGCTCCAATGGCGGTGACAAAATCAGCCGACGCGTTCCGGACCATCAGCGAGGCCGCTGAGGAAGTGGATGTCCCGCAGCATGTGCTGCGCCACTGGGAAGAAGTATTCGGCCAGATCCGACCAATGCGCCGGGCCGGCGGACGGCGCTATTACCGCCCCATTGATCTCGATCTCCTCCGCGGCGTGCGCGTCCTTCTCTATGACGAGCGTTACACCACGAAGGGCGTGCAAAAAATCTTCAAAGAGAACGGCGCCAAGTACGTCGCGGAGCTCGGGCGCATGGCGGCGGCCGGCCTTCCCGTTGAGTTGCGGCCGCCCCTTGACGAAGAGGACGACAGCATCGCCGGCGCGACGCCCGCCGCAGACGAAGCCGCGCGCCCCCTCCCCACCGACGCCGGCGCGGTCGCCGACCGGCTGCGCGGCGTTCTGGGTCGCCTTGAGACGGCGAAGTCGGCGCTCGATGAAACGGTCCGGGCGCTGGATGCCGTCGATGATGCGGGCCCGGCCTAGAGCGCCGGGCGAGAAAGTGGAGTCCGGTTTTTCGCATTACCCGGCGCGACAGCTAAGGAAACCAGATGATTGGGCGATGTCGATTAATCGTCCGATGATCTAGAACCGCCTGAGCCGGGACATTTTGCAGCCGACCATCGCCGATTGCGGCGGCGCGCAATCGGCCCTATACGTCCTCGCCTGTCGGAGCGTAGCGCAGCCTGGTAGCGCACTTGACTGGGGGTCAAGGGGTCGTGGGTTCGAATCCCGCCGCTCCGACCATCGGCGCGGGTTAATCGGACAGCGTCCTGCCGCAACAGAGGTCATCTCACCCACGATTACAAAATGCTCGCGCGCCTGATGGGCGCGCGCGGGGTTCAAATCCCGCTGCGCCGACCATCAAAATCAATGGCGAATAGCCTGTTCCGCCAAACTCTCAGCGGCGATTTTTCTGACTGGATAGCATCTCGGATAACGTAGCCGATCTATCTGCCGCCAAACTGCGACGAGTCGGTCCTTGTCGGTAATGCGGAGTGGCAAGGGTTTCCGGTCTTAGTGTTGTGCACGTTAGCCCGCTATGAAGGGCAAGATCATTACCACCAACAAAATCGCAGGCTGGCGACCGTCCCCGACCGAATGGCGTTCGCATTGCGGCGCGGTCCAGTTGGCGAACGCCCACATGGCTGTACCCGACCCATCTAACGAGGGTCGCATTTGACGTCAGGACCGCTCCAGACGCCTCCTCTAGAACAGAATTCAGCCGCGGCGGTCCGGACAACGCTCAGAAACCTCCAGATTGCACGCCGCCCTAAATGGACCAACCAACGCAAAAACGCGCCGGTGGCAAAGAGACCCATCGATAGATGGGCTGCATCGCAAAACCAAGATGATCAGTGGCTACTATTTGTCGGCGACTTGAAAACGCACTCAGTTACACGTTTTTTCGAGAAAGATCCAATCGCTTGCGAGGTAAACATGTAGGGTGCTCATCGGCAAACGGCTAAATGGCGACCTGTAATGCGCCTTCTGGACAAAGCCCGACTCCCTCATCAAATTTACAAATTGCGCCGTATACGCATCATTAAATCGTTCTGCTGCGTACCTTCCGCAACCCTCTGGTATGCTTCGCCCCAGCGTGACCGACCGGTCGAGATAGACGTATCCTTCCAACCCGACGCGCTCCACGAACCCATCAAGAGATTTGCGCCTTTCTTGCATGGTCATCATGGCGACCGGCGTTGCCCATATAGCCAATTGAGCCAGCGTGACGACGCCGATAACCAACCTCCTCCATTGCGAAACACGCCCAGCAAGAGCCGCGAACGCTACCGAGGACGCCACAATCAATCCAGGCAGAACATGAGCGAAGTTTCTTTCAAAAAAGACCGACTTCGATGCAAAGTAAAATACCAATATAAAAAAGGGTAATGAGCAGATAACTATAATTCTCTTATAGCTTTGATTTCCGTAAAGAAACCCAACAAATGAAACTATAAAAAGCAAGAAGAAGAAAGATAGAAAATACTCGGAAATCCAGAGAAGTTGTCCCAAATAAGTATGCTCCGGCAATGAGTGTGGGACATGCCGCCCAGCATACTGCGTCAATAGGTACTGGATGCCGTTCCAAGTTACCTGCGGCTTTAATACTGCGTATGGCGCAATGACAAATAGCATCAGTAGCGAGACCATGGCGCAAGCAAGAAAGTCTAGCAAAACGCCTGCAGCAGATCGCGCACGTTGCAAGATTAGCGTAACCGCCAAAAACGGCACAGCCACAACCGCGAACGTAAACTTCACAGTCACACCCGCCGTTGCAAGTCCAACTATGATCAGTGTTTTTTGCCGCCGACGCAGATCTGATACACCCGCCCACACAATCATCGCGGCGATTGCATAGAGAAGGCTTTCCGGCCGTGCGATCGCGGCGTCTTGGACCACCATCGGGGCAAGAGTAAACGAGCCAGCGCCAAAGAACCCCGCAATTTTGGAATGAGAAACACGGTAGACCGCCATGAATATCCCAAAGGCGGCCACTAGCTGCAGCAACAGGTTCATTGCCCGCAGAGTTATCAGTGGATCAGACCCAAGCGCTTTACCGAGTTGGATAAAGCCATGCCCCAACACGATATAGCCATAGAAGTTATACTGATCATATCGAAATCCTTGAGGCACTTTTGACAACCGCCAGTTGGGATCAAGATCCGACCGCGTCGCCATGGCTTCAGAGACGCGAATTGGAATCCATTCATCGCTAACAATAATACGTCCGTCGCTCGGAGGTATGCGGAGCAGAAAAAACAGGCCTAGAATGAGAGCAATGCCAAATAAGGCAGTGCGATCAAGAGGTAGTTTCAAGTAACGCTCGGGATCGAGCAGCGACGACTTGGGTCGCCATTTCAAGAATTTCATGCGCATTTTGAGTTATTCGGATAACAAACAGTAAAAGCAACCGAAACATGGGCTAGCTCAGCACGAATCGCGTGCGACGGCCATAAGGTCGATTGAGTTCCATTGCTTAGCGACTGAAAACATCACAGCGCGCAGTTAATGCAGCTACTTCCAGATTTCCAAACTCTTAAGGGATGGAAATCAATGATCGCGGCCGTCCGTCGAACGGATCATAACGCCCCTGCGCGGCTTCAGATACGCTGCTTGTGAAGCGTAATCCCATGGGAGGAGGTCGTCGAGGCGAGTGATCTTATGATCGGCGATGCGGCCAAGAACCAAAGCGCCCCGCGCTTGAGGATCGACATAGATTGGCTTGGGCGTCTGAACAGAGCCAAGGCGACAGCCGCGCCCTTGCCGCCGCCCTTTGATCCCGCATCCAGCGAATTCCTGCGCCCCAGAGCTACGGGCCGGCGACGGTAACTGAGCAATGTACTCGCAGAGAGTGCGGGCCATGCTAGGCCGAAACATCGTATTCACCACAAGTCCGGGAGCATATTTAAGCTCCTCAGTTACGTCCGCGCCGAAAGTTTTTTAACGCGCCGCCCGATCCCTTGCATTCTGAATCAGGCGGCAAATTTCGTCATGGCGCTTCAGATGATCCGGCGATGGTTTGCGGCTGTTTTGGGAGCCGATTTGTCGTCTGAATCTGTTGCTTGCGGCGTTGACTGCTCTGCCGCTTCGGCGATCTGCTCGCCTTCCTCGAACGCCGGGTTTAGCCGATCGCCGCTTTCTGATTTTGAACCAACGCGATGCCGGTTGTGGCCATGGAGTCGATGCTCAAGTTGCGCCACTTTGAGCGCCGGGGCTTTGACCTCATTGGCGAGGAGCTAGAGAGAATGACACAAATCACGAGGATCGAAGCTAGCTTTTCCGGTCGCGCCTTTGCGCCCCATCGGCACGACGATTACGTCGTCGGCGTCACACTAAGCGGCATTCAAACATTCGATTATCGAGGCGCGAAAAGGGCTTCGTATCCAGGTCAGATTTTTGTTCTTTTCCCTGATGAAGTGCATGACGGCCGCGCGGGCGACGATATGCCGTTTTCCTATCGTTCGATCTATATCCAGCCAGCAACCATTCGAGCGTTGCTTCACGATGCGCCGCTGCCCTTCGTCAAGGATGGCATATCGACAAATCCGGCGCTGATCCGCGCAGTCCAAACGTTGTTGGCGGACATGAACCATCCGCTTTCGACGCTCGAACGAGAAGACAAGTTGTTCGACCTCGTCATTTCTCTTTGTCGGGCGGCTGGCGAGACAAAACAGGCGAAGGTGCGCGACGTTGACGCCGCGACAAGGGCGAAAGCCTATATCGACGCATCTATCGCTGAGTCTTTTTCGCTAGATGATTTGGAGCTGGCGACGGGCCGGGAACGCTTCGCCTTATCAAGGGACTTCAGAGCCGCATTCGGCGCCAGCCCTTATCGCTATCTGACGATGCGTCGACTGGAGCGCGCAAGGGCGATGATTCGCGACGGAGAGACAATCGCCGCAGCGGCGTCAGCGGCCGGGTTTAGCGATCAAAGCCACATGACACGGCAGTTCAAGAAGGCTTACGGACTAACGCCGAACCGGTGGCGCAAGATCATTCAATACGGATAAGGCGCGTTTGCGGCAGAATAGCCGGATGACCGGACACTCGCCGACCAGCCCCTCTTCGTCCCGCGCGCGCCTCGCGTTGGAGATCGCTGGTTTTGTCGGCCTTGCGCTCCTCCTGAAACAGGCGTTGGCGGTCGTCGCATGGCGCTATGCGGGTCCTTTATCGCTCTATATTCTGATCGCCTTGTTGACGGTCTACTTCCGCCGCAACGGGCTTTCCTGGCGGGACTTCGGGCTTGTCCGATTGAACGCGTTGCGCGCGAAACTTCTTATTCCGCCACAGGTTCTCTTTACGCTCGCCCTTTTTGCGGCCGCTGCGGCGCCCATCCTGCTTCTCGCGGAACGTTACGAAATCGATTTCCTTACGACGCCGCCTTCGGGCGTCGAGGAAAGGTTCGGCAACGTCGAGGGTAATCTGGCGCTGTACCTCTTGTGGCTAGGCATCGTCTGGACCGCCGCCGCCTTTGGCGAGGAGATGTTCTTCAGGGGATATCTTGTGACCCGACTGACATCCTTGTTCGAGGGCGCGCCGCTCGGCGCGCTGCTGGCGGTGGCGTTATCCGCATTATTGTTCGGAAGCGGACATATTTATTATCAGGGTCTGCGCGGATTCATAATCACCGGGGCCATCGGCGTTGCGCTCGGGACGGCTTTTCTGTTGATGAAGCGCAACCTTTGGCCCCTGGTCATTCTGCATGGCGCAATCGACACCGCCACGTTCACCGTCACCTTTCTTGGTATCGACCCTGGGTGACGCGCGACGCGCCTTGATGACGCTCAAGATGCTCGGCCGACGTTAACAGAGCCCCCAGGAGTCCTTGTTTCCGACGAGGCCGATACAACGCGGGAAGCCTGACGCCGTTGGATCGCTGGCGCGCTTGTAAGCGGTAGCCGCGTCAATTCTCGCCAAAATGATCGTAGCCGGCGCGCGACGCGGCGACTTCCGACCCTGTTTCGCTGAGGAGGCGAACGCCGCGCCCGCTTCTGGCCACGCCGATTTTCGTGACCTGGGTCTTCGTGACCTGGCGCGCCATCTCCACCGCGCGCCGGCGCTCCGGCGGCGCGGCGAAAAGAATCTCGTAATCGTCCCCCGCCGTCGCAAGAAACCCTGTGGCGGCGGCGGCGTCATCCTGGGCGTCGCGCCATCGCGCCGCCGGCGAGGACAAAGGAATGCGCGCGGCGTCAACATCGATAGCGACCCCGCTCATCTCGGCGATGTGGCCCGCGTCAGCTAAAAGCCCGTCCGACACGTCGATCGCCGCACGCCCGACGCCCGCAAGCGCACCGCCGAAGGCGAGCCGCGGGCTGGGCAGCTGCAACCGGTCGAGGAGCGCGCCGCCATCCTCCGTCGGAAAGCGAGCCTCGCCCTGCGCCGCCATGAGGCCAAGCCCCGCGTCGCCAATGGTTCCAGTGACGTATATGTCATCCCCAGGCTTCGCGCCGTTGCGCCGCAGGACGCCGTCCCGGGGGCCGAGGCCGACCATGGTCACCGAGACGGTCAACGGCGCGCCGGCCGCGCCGTGGCGCGTAGTGTCGCCGCCGAGAAGCGCGCACCTGAACGCGTCCTGGTCCTTTTTCAGGCCATCGGCAAACGCAGCAATCTCGGCGTACTGCGCATCGCTCGGCCAAACGCATCCCAGAAAATAGCCGAACGGCTTCGCCCCTTTCGCGGCGAGGTCGGAGAGATTGACGCGCAGGGCCTTGCGCGCAACGACGTCGCGCCGTTCCGTATCCGGAAAATGAACGCCGGCGACGAGAAGGTCCTTGGTGACCACAAAATCCGTATCGAGGAGGACGGCGACATCGTCTTCTAGCCCGAACGCGCCAGGCTCGCGCGCGGCCAGCGGCGCGAACAGCCGCCGAATGAGATCGAATTCGCCTTCGGCCATGGTCAGCCCCGCGCTTTTATTCCCGCATCTTCAACCTCGCGCCAGGCCGGCGGTCTCGTCAGCGCGCAACTCGCGCGCGGCGGCGTCGAGAACGCCGTTGATGAAGCGCGTCTCTTTCTCATCGAAGAAGGATTTAGCGATCTCGACGTATTCGTCGATCACGACCGCGGCCGGAACGTCCGCGCGGTTCGACAACTCATAGAGCCCGGCCCGCAGAATGGCGCGCGCCGTCGCATCAAGCCGCGACAGGCGCCATCCATCGGCGAGGCGGCGCTCAATGTACGGATCAAGCCGCTCCTGCATGCGGACGACCCCGCGCACGGCGTCCTCGAAGAAAGCGTCATCCGCATCCTGAAGGGCGACGCCGTCGACGTCGCCGCCCAGACGATGGGCGCGAAACTCCAGAACGACAGTGTCGACGCCGGTCTGCGCTTTCTCCATCTGGTAAAGCGCCTGGACGGCGGCGAGCCGCGCCATGGTGCGTCGATTGGCGGCCGCATCGGCCATGTCGCTTCTCCTGTCAGCCGCCAGCCCGCGAAAACGATGGCGGCGGCGGGGCTACGCCTCGGGCTCGTCAAGGCCGCCAAGAAACTGCTCGAAGTCTTTCGCCTCTCGGAAGTTCTTGTAAACGGACGCGTACCGCACATAGGCGACGTCATCGAGTCCCGCGAGGCCCTCCATCACCATTTCGCCGATCTTCTTGCTGGAGACTTCGGTCTCGCCGCTTGTCTCCAGGCGGCGCACGACGCCGCTTATCATCTGATCGACGCGTTCCGGGTCAACGTCGCGCTTTCGAAGCGCGATCGAGACCGACCGCATCAGCTTGTCGCGATCGAACGGCGCTCGCTTGCCGCTGCTCTTCACAACGACAAGCTCCTGCAGCTGAATGCGCTCAAAAGTCGTGAAGCGGCCGCCGCAGGCCGAACACTGGCGCCGGCGCCGGATCGTGGACCCGTCCTCGGCGCCGCGTGAGTCTTTGACCTGCGTTTCATTGCAGCCGCAGAAAGGACAACGCATCGCTCTCTCCGACCGGGATCGTCCGCGGCTCAGGCGTAAATCGGGAAGCGCGCCGTCAGGCGGCGCGCGCGCTCGGCGACGCTTGCTTCCGCGGCCGCGATGTCGGCGTCGGCGGCGAGCGCGTCGAGCACCTCCGCCATCAGGACGCCTACCTCGCGGAACTCCGCGACGCCAAACCCGCGGGTCGTGCATGCAGGCGAACCGATCCGGACGCCGGACGTGACGGCCGGCTTTTCCGGGTCGAACGGCACGCCGTTCTTGTTGCAGGTGATGAGGGCATTCTCCAGGCTCACCTCGGCCGCATTTCCCTTAACGCCCTTGGGCCTGAGATCGACAAGCGCCAGATGCGACTCCGTGCCGCCGGAGACGATCGCATAGCCGGCGTCCACAAGCGCTGCGGCCATCGCCTGGGCGTTCGCGATGACGGCGCGGGCGTAATCGGCGAATTCGGGCCGCAAGGCTTCGCCGAAGGCGACCGCTTTTGCCGCAATGACATGCATCAGCGGGCCGCCCTGTATGCCCGGGAAAAGCGCGGAACGCACTTTTTTGGCTAAGTCCGGATCATTCGTCAGCACGAGGCCGCCGCGCGGGCCCCGCAAGGTCTTGTGCGTCGTCGTCGTCACCACATCCGCATACGGAACGGGCGACGGATACGCCTTGCCCGCGACAAGCCCCGCGAAATGCGCCATATCGACCATAAGCTTCGCGTCGACGGCGTCGGCGATTTCACGAAAGCGCGCGAAGTCGATAACGCGGGAATAGGCGCTGCCGCCTGCAATCATCACCTTCGGGCGGGTTTCTTCGGCGAGCCGCGCGACGGCGTCATAGTCGATGAGCCCGTCATCTTCGCGCACGCCGTAATGGACGGGGTCGAACCATTTGCCCGACTGGTTCGCCCTGCCCCCATGGGTCAGGTGCCCGCCTGCCGCGAGGTCCATGCCCATAAACCGGTCGCCCGGTTTCATCAGGGCCATGAAGACCGCCTGGTTCGCCTGGCTGCCGGAATGCGGCTGGACGATCGCCTCCTCCGCGCCGAAAAGCGTCTTAGCGCGTGAGATGGCGAGACGCTCGATTTCGTCGACGACCTCGCAGCCGCCATAATACCGCTTGCCCGGGTATCCTTCGGCGTATTTGTTCGTGAGCGCTGAGCCTTGGGCCTCCAGAACCGCGCGGGAGACAATGTTTTCCGAGGCGATGAGCTCTATCTGGTCTTGCTGGCGCCGCAACTCGCGCGCGAGGATATCGGCCGCCGCCGGGTCGGCTACGGCCAGGTCGTCATCGAAAAAGTCGCCGCTGATCGACGGCTGAGTGGCGCTCATCGGTATCTATCCCTTCTAGCCTGCAATTCTAGGCGTAGTCGCTGATCCCAGACCCCGCGGCGCCCAACCGGGGATCTGGCGTCAGGGCCTGGCTTGTGGCGCGGGAGTATGCTGGTCGGCTCCGCGCATCACGCTTCAATGAGAAAGCTCCGCGCCGCAGATCGAACGTGGCCGTCGACTATTGCGCATGCGCTTCACGTGACTTTGCGAGTATCTACCTGCGTTGCAACGCCGCCGCAATGCGGCCCAATAAGGATCCACTGCGACCTTGCGGCCGCTGAACGTCATTCCCTTAGTATTGCGCCAAGTCGGCATGCGATTTGTCTTCATCGCATGCGCAGGAACCGCTCCTTCAAGTAATCCTCGACGGTTAGTTGCGAACGGTACACAATACACTTTAGTCGACGCTACATTATTGCCTTATCATTGCAAAATCCGCATGACATGGGGCATGTCTCCGCGGCGCAAGCTTTTCCCCATTTTTTGCGTCCACTGCGAAATTTTCGTTGAGTCGGTGCGGAGTTGCCGCCAGATTCACGTTTTATACAGTGCGAAGCCCAACAAACCGGTTTTTTTTCTTGATTTCCAATCTGAACGTCTTTAGCAGCGGAAATTCCTTCCTGTCGACTAATGCTTGTCGCCTTCTTTTCCAATCAAACGCCGCCCGGCGGAAAGGCGCAGTCCCCCTGCATTTGTAGTCGACGAGACTAGCCGCATTTATTTGAGGAGTATGAGATGGCGAATTCCGACAAGGAAATAGGTTCAACGGAAACACTGCATTTGACGACGGACATTGTCTCAGCGTTCGTGAGTAATAACTCAATTAATGCGGACAAGCTTCCGGCTTTGCTTCAGGAAATTCATGACGCCATCCGCGCGCTCGCCGCCGGCGGCACTGCTTATGCCGGAAATCAGCAGCCGGCGGTGCCGATCTCAAAGTCTGTGACGCCTGAACACGTCATCTGCCTTGAAGACGGGAAGAAGCTAAAGATGCTGAAGCGCTATTTGCGCACTCAGTACGACATGTCGCCCGAGGACTACAGGCGCAAATGGGGATTGCCGGCAGACTACCCGATGGTCGCGCCGAACTACGCCAAGCGGCGCTCGCAATTCGCCAAGGAAATCGGCCTCGGCCGCACCGCCGGCGCGCCTTCGCGGAAGCGAGCGGCCAAAAAGACCACGAAGAAGCGCGGTCGCCCCCGGAAGGCCTAGGCCGCGCCTTCAATTGGCGACCTTGGAAGGCGCTTAGCGCGCCGGTCGCCAGACGCAAAAAAACGCCGCGGCGCTTAGTGCCCGCGGCGGTTTTTTTTGGCTGATGGTGGCGGCCCCACGGGCTACAGGCGATAGCGAACCTGGTCGGCCCAGAAACGTTCCAGCCGCTTAAGCGCCTTGTTGGTCTGATCGATCAGGCTCAGATCGACGCCGCCAACCTGCTCCACCGAGCCCAGCTGGCGCTCGAACAGCTCCGAGAGCTTGTCGCGAACGTGGGCGCCGCCGGCGGTCAGCGACACCCGCTTGGAGCGCCGGTCCGTGTCCGAGCGCTGTTCGCGGATATAGCCCTTATCGATGAGCTGCTTCAGGTTGTAGGAGACGTTGGAGCCAAGATAGTGGCCGCGCGAGCGCAGTTCGCCGGGCGTTAGTTCGGCGTCGCCGATATTATAAAGCAGCAGCGCCTGAACTGAATTGATGTCTGTCTGGCCAAGCCTTTCAAGCTCGTCCTTGATGACATCGAGCAATTGCCGATGCAGCCGCTCCACGAGATGGAGAAGCTGCAGGTAAGACGCCCGCAACGCATCCGGATCGCGCTCCGACTTTTCTCCGGCCCCAATCACGCCCGAAGCAAGTGCCTTTTCCACCGCCGCCATTACCTACGCCTCTACAAATGCTCACAATTCTTCGCAGATGTAGCGGCATTGTCTAAAAGGCCCCTTAAATGCAGGCGCGCAATTTGCGCCCCATGATTGACATCCGGGGCCGCGAACGGCGCAGAGGCGGCCGTCGACGGCGGCGGAAAACAAGCGAGGACGACATATGGCGGCGATCCCGAACGGCACTTTTCCGCGCACGCGAATGCGCCGGACACGAGCGGCCGACTGGTCGCGGCGCCTGGTTGCGGAAAACCGTCTGTCGCCTGCCGACCTTGTCTGGCCTGTAATATTGCGCGAGGGCGAGGGCGTGCGCGAACCGGTCGCTTCCCTGCCCGGCGTTGATCGCCTGTCGGTCGACGCCGCCGTTGATGCGGCGCAGCGCGCCCGCAACCTTGGCGCGCCGGCGCTCGCGCTATTTCCGTTTACGAGCGTTAACGAGCGCTCCCCTGACGGTCGGCTTGCGCTCGATCCGACTAATCTCATGTGCCGCGCCGCCCGCGCCATCAAGAAGGCGGTTCCGGATATTGGCCTTCTCGCGGACGTGGCGCTCGATCCCTACACCGATCATGGCCATGACGGCGTCCTAAACGACGGCGAGATCGACAATGACGCGACGGTGGAGATCCTCGTGCGCCAGGCGCTCGTCCAGGCGGAGGCCGGTTTCGACGTGGTCGCCCCTTCGGACATGATGGACGGGCGCATCGGCGCGATCAGGGACGCGCTCGAGGCGGCCGGCCACACATCCGTTCAGATCGTCTCCTACGCCGCGAAATACGCTTCGGCGCTATACGGCCCTTACCGGGACGCAATCGGCGCGGCGGGCGTCCTGAAAGGGGACAAACGCACTTATCAGATGGACCCCGCCAACAGTCAGGAAGCGGTGCGGGAAATCGCGCTCGACGTCGCCGAAGGCGCCGACGCGGTGATGGTGAAGCCCGCCGGCTTCTATCTCGACATCATTCGTCGCGCGAAAACCGAAATCGGTGCGCCCACCTACGCGTTCCAGGTGTCAGGCGAGTGCGCGATGATCGAGGCCGCTGGCGCCAATGGATGGATTGACCGCGATGCTGCGGTGATGGAAAGCCTTCTGGCGATCAAGCGCGCCGGCGCGGACGCGATCATCACTTATTTCGCCCCGTTTGCGGCGGAGCGCATGGCGGACGGACGCGGATAGATGTCGACGACTGGCTCCAGATCGGATCTGAACCGGCGCGGATGCGGGCGAAGGCCTGTGAAGACAAGAGGGCCGGCCGCAGCCGTTGCCATATTAACCAGGACATACACATGAAGGCGCTGGTCAAGCAAAAGCCGGAAGAAGGCGTTTGGCTCGAAGATGTGCCCGCCCCAACGATTGGTCCGAATGACGTTCTTATCCGGGTGCGGAAAGCGGCGATCTGCGGCACCGATGTGCATATCTACAACTGGGACGACTGGTCCCAGCGGACCGTCCCCGTGCCGTTGACCATCGGCCACGAGTTCATGGGCGAGGTCGTGGAAATCGGCGATGAGGTGCATCCGGAGCATTCGCAGTTAAAGATCGGCGACCGCGTATCCGTCGAGGGGCATGTCACCTGCGGCTATTGCCGGAACTGCCGCGCTGGCCGGCGGCATCTTTGCCGCAATACCCAAGGCATCGGCGTCAATCGCGCAGGCGCCTTCGCCGAGTTCGTGGCGGCGCCGGCCTTCAATCTTTACAAGTTGCCGGATGACATTCCCGATGAAATCGGCGCGATCTTCGACCCGTTTGGGAATGCGCTGCACACCGCCCTCGCCTTCGACCTGACCGGCGAGGACGTGCTCATCGCCGGCGCCGGACCGATCGGGGCCATGGCCGCGGCGATCGCGAAGTTCGTCGGCGCGCGGCATGTGGTGGTGACCGACATGAATGACTATCGCCTCGACCTCGCCGCTCGGCTCGGCGCGACGCGAACCGTCAATGTCGGGCGCGAGACCCTGCCCGACGTAATGGCGGAACTCGGCATGACGGAGGGATTCGACGTCGGCCTTGAAATGTCCGGCGCGCCGGCGGCGTTCAACGCCATGCTCGAGGCGATGCGCCACGGCGGCAAGATCGCCCTTCTCGGCATTCTCCCCGACGGGGCCGGCATTTCCTGGGATCAGGTCATCTTCAAGGGACTTGAGATAAAGGGCATCTATGGACGGCGCATGTTCGAGACCTGGTACAAGATGGGAAGCCTTCTTCAGGCTGGCCTCGATCTCACCCCAATATTGACCCATAGGTTTCCGGCGGCGCAGTTCCAGGAGGGCTTCGATGCGATGCGGTCCGGCCATTCCGGAAAGGTCATTCTCGACTGGACGCCGGCCGGCGCAGGTTTTGCTGCGTAAGGCGTCGAGCGGCGTCGCCCGCTCAGTTATTGATGCGCCGATTTGAGTGGAGTTTTGGACGTCCAGAGTCGATCAAGTGGCTGCGCGTGATATTCATGTCCCTTTGGGGGCCAGCTTTCCGGCGGCCGCGGCCGCCGCGCTGGCGCTCGCCTTCGCCCTTGCGCCGGGGGTCGAGCGCAAACTTCAGCGCGACGTTGAGGCCGCCCTCGCCGCGACGGTCGGCGCGCGCGGGATGTCTGTGGAGATGCGCGGCCGCCGCGCAGATCTTGTCGGCGAGGCGCTTGACCCCTCGGCCGTCGAGGCGGCGGCGCAGGCTGCGCTTCGCGCAAGCGGCCGAGGCGGGACGATCGCCGGCGGCATTGCGTCGGTCAATGCAGACGCACTACGGGTAATCCTGCCCGCCGTCGCCGAGGCCGACCTCGCCGCGCCCCTTTCGCCCGCGCCGGTCGCTTCCGAGGCCGATCCGAACCTCTCCGACCCCGGCGTAACCGCCGGCGCGTCATCGAAGCTGGCCGCATCCGCGGGCGAAAACGCGGAAAATCCGCTGACGGACGACCCCGCCGCCACGTCTGCCCTTCGCGACGCTCCCGTTGGACGACCCGGCGACGCCGCCGTCGAAATCGCAGACGTCGCGTCCGACGCCGGGGGCCCAGTCGCCGCCTGCCGCGACCGCCTGGCCGCAGTCGGTTCTGAGGACGGCGTCTCATTTGTGCGAAACTCCGAGCGCCCCAGTCCCAACTCAGTTCGCTATCTTGAGGCGGCCGCCGGCGCGCTGAAACAATGCGGCGCGGTCCGGATCGTCGTTGGCGGCCATACTGACTCCACAGGGTCGGAACGCGTCAACCGGCGGCTCAGCCTCGCGCGCGCTCAGAACATCCGTGACATCCTGGCGGGGTTCGGCCTGCCGCGACGGCGCGTTGAGGCCGTGGGCTATGGCTCCAGTCGACCGGCGGCGCCGCCTGGAACGCCCGACGCGGCGGCGCGCAATCGTCGCGTCACGATTGAGGTGTCCGCCATCGAGGATGCAGCCTCAGGACGGGGAGGATCGCGATGATCTGGCTGATCGCGGAGATATGGATTTATCTCTTTGCGGCGTTTGCGGCCGGCGTCGGCGCCGGCTGGCTGGCGTCGCCGCGGCGCGGAAGCGCTGCGATTGACGTCGCGTCGACGCCCACGGATCACGCCGCGGCGGTGGAAGCGCCGCCGGCGCAGGAGCCTCGGCGCCTCGCCGAACCGGAAGGGAACGCCGACGACCTGACGCAGATCATCGGAATCGGCGCCGCCGCCGCTCAACGCCTGCATGGGCTCGGCGTTTATCATTTCACCCAGATCGCCGGCTGGACCGACGCCCACGCCCGCTGGATTGAAAGCCAGTTTGGCGAACCAGGCCGGGTCGGCCGCGAACGCTGGATCGAACAGGCGCGCGGACTGTGCGGCGAAGCGCCCTAGAACACCGGGCGTTCGCATTGGCTCACGCCGATGTTCTAGGCGTCTCGCCTTTGCATTCCGGCGCGCGCTTCGCCATTTTCCGCACAATCTTAGTTTTTGGCGCACATGGCCGGCGTCGGCCGCTGGAAGGCGGCGTCTTAAATTCACTGAACGGAGAAACCGTATGATACCCCGCTACACGCGCGCCGAAATGGCGGATATCTGGTCGCCGGAGACCAAGTTTCGCATCTGGTTCGAGATTGAGGCGCACGCCGCGGACAAAATGGCGGAGCTAGGGGTTATACCGCGCGAAGCGGCCGCTGCGGTATGGGGGAAAGGGCGCGATGCGACGTTTGACGTCGCCCGGATCGATGAAATTGAACGCGAGGTGAAACACGACGTCATCGCGTTTCTCACCCACCTTGCGGAGATTGTCGGTCCCGAAGCGCGCTTCGTCCACCAGGGCATGACGTCCTCGGACGTTCTCGACACATGCCTTTCGGTTCAGTTGGCCCGCGCCGGCGACCTCCTGCTCGACGGCCTCGACGCTGTCCTCGCCGCACTGAAGGCGCGGGCGTTCGAGCACAAAAGGACGCCCTGCATCGGCCGCAGTCACGGCATCCACGCCGAGCCGACGACTTTCGGGCTAAAGCTCGCGACGTTTTACGCGGAGTTCCTGCGCGCTCGGGCGCGGCTCGCGTCGGCAAGGGAGGAAATTGCGGTATGCGCCATTTCCGGCGCGGTCGGGACGTTCGCAAACGTCGACCCGGCGGTCGAGGCGCATGTGGCCGAAAAGATGGGCCTCGCCCCGGAGCCAATCTCAACGCAGGTCATCCCGCGTGACCGGCACGCGGCTTTCTTTTCGGCCCTGGCGCTTTGCGCCTCCTCGATCGAGCGCATCGCGACGGAGATACGGCACCTTCAGCGCTCAGAGGTTCTGGAGGCTGAGGAGTATTTCTCGCCGGGGCAGAAAGGCTCGTCGGCGATGCCCCATAAGCGCAATCCGATCCTGACCGAGAACCTCACCGGCCTCGCCCGCCTCGTGCGCATGTGCGTCGTCCCGGCGCTTGAAAACGTAGCGCTATGGCATGAGCGCGATATCTCGCATTCCTCCGTAGAGCGCGGCATCGGGCCGGACGCGACCGTTCACCTCGATTTTGCGCTGCGCCGGCTCGCAGGGGTCATCGAAAAGCTCGTCGTCTATCCGGAACGGATGCAGGCCAATATCGACCTTTACGGCGGGCTGACCCATTCCCAGCGCGTTCTCCTTGCGCTGACGCAGGCCGGCGTCGCGCGCGAAGACGCCTACCGTCTCGTGCAGCGTCATGCGGCGCCCGCCTGGCGCGGCGAAACGCCATTCTTCGACGGCCTCGCCGGCGACGAAGAAATCACGCAGCGCCTGACGCGGGAAGAGCTGGAAGGCCTCTTCGACCTCGGCCATCACCTGAAGCATGTGGACGCAATTTTCGAACGCGTCTTCGGCGCATCGTCGGCCGGTTAGAACCAGTACGACATTCTAAGGCGTTGCAGGAACATGGGCGTCGTCGAGCGACGCAGCGTGATCCGCCAGGCGAGACGCTCGCCCTTCTGCGCCTTGGTTGACTGCTCCTCGATCGCATAGCCGTTCAGTTCAATGCGCACCCAGAGCTCCGCCGTTTCGGTGTCCGCAGGAACGCCGGCGGTGATGAAGATGCTGTCGCCGACGCGTTCGAGCGCGCCGCCGGCGTTGCGAAAGAGATTATACGTCTCACCGTTCTCGGCGTTGTGGATGCGTCCGCGCAGGTCGCCGCGCCGGATCGCCAGGCCGAGATCCTCCGGCAGCCCGTCAGGTGCGTCTATCCGTAAGCGGATGTCGTAAGCGGGCGCGCCGCGGACAGCCGGCGGGCGCGCATCCTGGGCCACTTGAACCGGCCTTGCGCTGTCGATCTGGCCCTCGGGAAGGATCTTCGACGTCGCCAGGCCAGGCGCGACCGACGTCCGCGCGGCGACTTCTTCAATCGGCGCGGCGCGCGCCAGCGGCGGTCCGTCCATGCCGTAAAGCCCGCCAGCGAGGTCCGGCGGCACCATGGTCATGATGACCGCCAACAATCCGAAGCCGTGCGCAAAGGCGCCCTGCCGCGTCAGCGGCTGGAAATAGAAAATCGACCCGGCCCCGACGGCGACCATCCCTGCGAGCACCGTCCACAGCGGCGGTTGCGACACGCCCACATACTTGCCCATCGTCGCAAGCCAATGATTGATCGTGAAAAGCGCCGACGCCTCACCCTTCTGCTGGAAATCCGTGAAGAGCGCGGCGATGATGCCCGTCGCGCCGGCGGCGGAAAGGCCGAGCACGTCAATGACCGTGAACTCGCCCGGGTCCTTGATCCCGCGCTTCAACCCATAGACCATGACGCCAAACACTCCGCGCAGGCGGCCGCCGCCGCAATGCGGAAGACGCTACTGAATGGGCGCAGGAGTGACAATCGCGGCCCAGCGATTTTCCCCGCTTGTCAACGCCTGTGATCTCGCGCCGGCCCCGAACGGCGATTGGTCATCGCGCGTCAGGTCGGCGGCGCGGACGCGCGCGACCGAAGTCGATGTCGAATAGATGCTCCAGACTGGTGCGTTGCAGGCCATGCTTCACATAGTCGTACGGCGTCACATTGAGCGCCTTGATGACTGCGCGTTCGACCATCGCGCCGTCCCCGTCGATCGCGGGCGTCATGTCGAAGTCGATCACATTGATGCAGCCGAGGTCCTGCTCAAACGCGCCGATGGTCGCGAGGCCGCCGCCGCACGCCCAGCCGAGGATGATTCGATTGACGCCTTCATGGGCGACAATAAGCGCAACCTTCCAGTCGGGCCGTCGCAGGAACGCGGACAGGCCGGAGACGATTCGCGCTTCGGCGTCGACGAAGCGTTCGCCCGTTGGCAGGAAGCTCGCATCTTGATCGGCGGCGTCGTCGAAACAGAACGCCAGCCAGGCGGCGAGCTCCTCGCGGCTTTCCGCCATCACGGTTCCGCTCCGCAGTTCCTCAAGATCAGGCAACGGCTCAACCGCGGGCCTCTTTGCGTTGGCCTCAAGGACGATTTCGAGCGTCTGGCGCGTGCGCGGCAGGCCGGAATGGGCGGCGATATCGAAGCGCGCCGGGGCAAGCGCGGCGGCGGCGGCCTCCGCCTGCGCCCGTCCTTCGTCAGTAAGGTCGACGACCCGGGGATCGCTAAGTCCTGGCTGAAAATAGTCCACGTGGCCATGGCGCATCAGATAGACCCGCCTGCGGCCAAACGCGCCGTCTGTCATCGACGCCCCCTACCTATCGCCGGCGCGCGATGGGCGGCCGCCATGACATAAGACATAAGTATCGGACGCGCGCGACGCGCGGGCAATCCCCGGTTGCGCGCCATTTTCTCCAGTCGCCGAGATTGCCGCGGAGGGACCTCCAAACGCCCTTTAATTCCGCCCGGCGGACGCTCGCCTTCGGAATCTGCAGGTGATAGCATCTCAGGCGGGGTCGATCGTGGCAGGCGTCGGGGGTTCATGCTGTCCCGGAACATAGACACTTTCGCTGCGGCGGGCGCGTTGCTGGCGGCGATTTATATCGTCGGGTTCAATGTCACCGTAAGGGTCGACGCGGACGCGGCGGAGTCGCGCTATCATGTGCTTGCGAACGCCGACCGGCCTCGCGCGGCGGCCGCCTATGGCCGGCGCGTGGTCAAGCTCCGCCGCAAGGATGGCGTGAGCGACGCCGAACTTGCGCCTTTCATGGCGGCTCAGGGACAGATGCTCATCGGCGCGCGCGAATACGGCGAGGCGGCGGAGAACCTGACGACGGCGCTGAACGCGCCGTGGGGCGAAGAACTCGGTCCCGCGGAGCGCGCCGGTTTTGAGGAGTCGCTCGCGCGCGCCCACATTCTGAGCGCTGACCTCGTCCGCGGCGTCAGCATTTACGCTGATTTCCTGGCGCGGTCGGGGGATTTCGGCGCCGGCGGGCACGCGCATTACCACGAAGACGAAGCGGCCGACGCCGGCATGCTGGAAGAGGTTTATGCGGACGCGCTGACCCGCGCGGGCGCGCTCTTCGCGGAGACTTTCGCGCCGCTGGGCGTCGCCGACCAGTTCAAGGGAGGACGCGCGGAGCTTCTGGCCGCCGCCGCCGACTTGACCGCGCTCGGCGCCTTCTATGCGTCAAGCGAAGACGGGCGATATGCGGCCGCCGGACTTCTCGCCTCCGCATATCAACTAAGGCGCGCCTCGCTCGGAGCGGATCATCAGGACACGGTGCAGGTCGCCTTGATGCTCGGCCCCGTCTATCGATTGCTCGGTCGCCTGGAGGACGCCGAGAAGCTCTACCTCGACGCGTTCCACGCCCAGGAAAAAGCGAAGGGCTCCAACAATCCTGACCTCAGCCTCTATATACGGCTGCTTGCGGGCGTTTACGTCGAGCAAGGCCGGGCCACGGAGGCCCAGGCGCTCTATGTGCATATGCGCGATCTTTTTCGCGACGCGTTCGGCTCGCAAAGATACGCGGCGAACCAGACGCGCGACCGCACGCTCGACGTCGACCGTCCGGTGTCCCAGTATTTCGTGCTGCCTGAGTCCTACCGGCCCCAGGACCTAGTGGCGGCGGCGAAATTCTCCATTCCACTATCAAAAAACGCCGGGCTTGACGAAATGAAGCTGCGCCTCGCCGCGGACCCGTCCGGGAACGATCGCGAGGATAACCTGCCGGTGCGTCTTGCGCAGCTCATTTCCCTTTGCCGCGCGGAGACAGGCGAACGGCTGTCTCTCAGGTCCGGATACCGATCATATGCGACACAACGCGTTCTTTTTCAGCGCCTCGGCCATCGCGGCACCGTGACGCCCCCTGGCATGTCGGAGCACCAGACCGGCCTCGCCGCCGACATTGACGTTAATGGACGCCTGATGCGGCAGAGCGACAAGGCGTTCCGGTGTTTCGACGAAAACGCCTACCGCTTCGGTTTTATCCTCACCTATCCGCAGGGAAATGATTATCTGCCTGGCGAAGATCCCTTCGAGCCGTGGCACTGGCGCTATGTCGGGGTGTCGTCGGCGCGGCTCTATCGCGAGGCGGGACCAATGAACAAGCCGCAGGAATTCCTCGCGGCGCTGAAATGCTATGAGGCGCGCGCCGCGGCCGGCGCATTCGCGATTGCAGGCGAGAGCGACGTTTGCCTTGATGAAGTGACGCCGAGCGTCGCCGCGAAAGGCCTGGACGCCGCGCCCGGGAACGCGCCGGCCGCCGATACGGCGAGCGACAAGATCGTCACGTCACGCACGCAACGCCGCGCTTCGCGTTAGCGCGGCGCCAGAGCACATCCAAAAAGCCCGCCGCCGACGCGTCTTCCCTTCACAGTTGCGCCGGTCCGCGACAGCGCCGAAGCGACTGCGCCAAACGCCCCGGCGTGGCCCGGCTCGTGCATGCCCTGATCCGCTTACTTTCGGCGACTGCGGGCGAGATCGACATGACGCAAACGGCTATTCGCGCGCGGATCGCATGGTTAAGCGCCGCGGCGAAACCGGCTCCTTCCTTGCGGATCGCTCTTGACGCCGCCGGATATGTCTGGACCCGGCCGCCGCGCAAACCGGTTGGCGGGACGACGGACCTCGCCCTCGTTGATGTGCGTCGGGCCGAAGACCCGGTCGCAGCCGCCAAGGACCTTCTTTCGCGGTCTGGGGTCATCGGAACGGTGCTCGGCGTGGTCATCATCGCGCCGAATGAGATGGACGAAGAAGCGCGACTGAAACTCTTCGCCTTGGGAGACGTGTGCCGCGCCGACCTTGGCCCCCGCGCCACGGTGATGCGCATTCGCGATCGCCTTCGGCTTGCGCAGCTCGCTGAAGAATCCGGAGATCGACTGAAGTCCGCCGTCGCTGCGGGCCTCGATGTCCGCCTGCCCTCCCTGGAAACGTCTGCGCGCCCGCGTATCCTCTTCGCTGGCGCGCCGGGGCCGCTCGCCCTCTCCGCGATCGGCCAGATCAATGATGCGGACTGCGCGGCGGTGTTCACCGCGGGCCAGGCGCTGCGCGCGGCGAATGCGGGCCGCGCCGACGCCGCGGTGCTGCTGCCGTCCGAACGCGACGATCTCATGCTTGCGCTTGCGCGCTCCTTGAAACGCAATCGCCGCTTTGCGGGCGCGCCCATGTTCGCGCTCACCGACGATCCGGACGTCGCGGCCGCCTTCGGCCTTATCGGCGTGGAAACCCTCGGCGGACGGCAGGTGGACGCGGCGTTCGTCGAAAAGGCGATGCGCTCGGCGAAGCGCGCGCGGCTCGTCGCATCGTTAAGGGGGTTCCTGCGACGTACGTCCGATGCGGCTGCGGAAAGCGCGGAGAAAAACGCGTCTTTCTTCGCCGGGCACGCCGGCCGGCTCAGCGAGCGCGCGGGCAGGACGGGACGGCCCTTTTCGCTCATCGGAATCGCCTTGCGGCCGGACTCATCGCGCGGCGACATGAAGATCGCGGAGGTCTGCGCAAAGCTCTGCCGGGCCGAAGACATGGCGCTGCCCATGGGCCGCGACGCCCTGGTGATCATTGCGCCGTCCACGTATTATCCGGACGCCATGAAGATCGCCGCGAGGGCCGCCGGCGTGCTGGCCGGACGATCGGATGCTGCGTCGGCGCCCGAACTCGCCGCCATAGACGCGCTTGAATGGAAGCCGGGCGACACGCCGCAAGAGCTGGTGACGCGCCTCTTCGCCCAGCTGCGCGCCGGCGGCGGCGTCTCGCTTGGCGGCGCGCAAGCCGGCTAGCGACGCACTAAAAGCTGCCCTCGATATCAAGGGTGAAGATAGTACCAAAATTGCGGAACCGCTCCTCGCGGAACGCTACGTCGCCGGCCAGCCGGTCTTCGAAGATCGTCCGGAAAAAATTATTGTCGCGATCGGTGACATTCCCGACCGTGGCGCGCAGGGTCATCCCGAACACGTCCTTGTGCTCGACAAAAACCTCGGTGAAGGCGAAGGGCCGCTTGAGCACGGCAATTTCGTCAAGGCGCACGAGCGGCGAATTCTCCTCATAGAAAACGGCTGCGCCTGCGGCCCAGTCGGTGTTCGGAAAATCTTGCCGAAACGTTCCCTCCACGTCGAAATAGTCGCGATCGGAAATGCGCCGCGGAACGCCGAGCAGCGGGTCGATCACTTCTGAGTCTCGGTAGTCGATCGCCACGTCGAGCCGCGCGCCGCGCCACCCCGTGGGATCGGACAAAAGCGTCGCGTCGAGCGACGCGCCATAGCGGGTTGCGGAATCGATGTTGCCCGGCGCCTGCCCGCCGCCTTCGATCGGGATAAGGTCGACAATGTCGGTTATATCTTCGGCGAAGCCGGTCAGGGTCACCGCGCCGAACTCGCCTAGAGACTGCTGCACCTCTATCTCAAGGAGCCAGCTTTGCGGCGGAACAAGGTTCACGTTTGTGACGTTGGCGCGCTCCTGGTTGACGTTCACCGAAGCGATGAAGTCGAAGAAGTTGAGCTGGCCGACAACCCGCTCCAGCCTCGTTGAGACGACAAGATCGTCCGTCGGCCGCCAGTTCAGGGAGGCGAAGCCCTTAGGCCGGACAAAGTCGCGCACCAGGCCGAAATCGCCGGACTGGCTGATTTGCGAATACTCAATGCCTAGCGACGTTTGCAGCAGGAGCCCCGGCGCAATCGTGCGGCCGTAATTGAGCGTGGTCTCGGCGCGGTCCTCCTCAACGCGGGATGTCGCGCCGGGCAGCGTCGCCGGCTGCAGCACGCCATTCGCGTCGCGCCGCTCAAGCGAGGCCTCGGTATCCACGAAATTGCGCACCCCTTCGAGCGCCCACTGCCAGTCGCCGCCGAGCGCGCCGAAGGAATATTCACTGCGGATGATCGCTTCGGCTTCATCGGCGTTGCGCGTGAAGACCGTCCCCGTCTCGGGCCTGCCGTCAGCGAAATCGAACAGCACGGAACTGACCGTGGGGCTGTTCTCGAACCGATAGAGGCCGATCAGTTTCAGCCGTCCGCCCGGAACGCCGAATTCATAATCAGCGCCAAGCTCGTAATTGAACTCATCCTCAGTCTGACGAAGGACGCGCGTGCGCGCGGCCTCACCCAGCGGATTTTGATCCGAGACCTCCGTACGCCGCTGGATGAAGCCTCGCGTCTCGCCAGTCAGGTTCAGGACATTGCCGTTCGTCGCCACGCGTGAGAACGAGCCCGAAAGGGCAGGCCGGTCGATATTGTCGTTGTTGCGCTCCTGGCGCGTATCGATGAGGTCGCCGGCGCCGTCCAGAACGAACTCCGGGCCGAAATCGTTGAACCTGTCCTGGTCGTTCTCAATGCTAAGCGTCCATTCAGACTGCGCGCCGCCGCCGGAAAGGGATGCCTCCGCATTGCCCCAGCGAAACGGCGTTCCTTCGGTGCGGAACTGCGGCGAATAGCGAAATCGCCCGCTCACGCCGCCGCCTGATGTGACGACATTCAGGACCTGTCCGGATAGGCCGCCGATATCGAGGCTCGCGCCGTCAATGATTTCGAACCGCACCACGTCCCCAGCCGTGATGCGCCCGAGCGCTGCGGTCGGTCCGTTGGACTTGCCGGAGACGCGGCGGCCGTTGATCAGCACATTGGTGTCGCCCTGACCAAAACCGCGGTCGCCGCCGCCCTCGCGGATCGAAAAGCCTGGGATCTGCCGCACCATGTCGAGCGCCGAGCGCGGCGCGAACCGGTCGAATTCGGCGGGCGCATAGGTCTGTCGGATGGCCTGCGCGGGTATCTCCTGCGCGCTCGCCTGGGGCGATTGCAGGAAAAGCAGCTGACAAACCAGCGCAAACACCCCTGCGCAAGACGGAATGCGTGTCACAGCGCAACACCCCTGCAAATAATTCGCATGTTGCATCGGCCGATTGTTACGAAAAATCAATACAAATAAGGCGCGTCAGAATGACATTTGTGGCGTGCCGGTCGACTTTTCGGATTTGAGCCGAGCGGCCCTTGCGAGTCGGCGCGGGTCACGCGGCTTTCGGGACAAGGTCCGCGATCGCGCAACGCGCCGCTGCGGCGTAGCGACCGCCGGCAAACCGATGTTCGTCAAGAAAATGAATGAACGCCGCGGCCTCGATATCGGTGTCCGGCGCGTGGATTGAATAGTCCGGCGGGACGAGCATCGTCGCCTCCCCTGTGTTTGCGACGACATAATTTGAGGTCGCCTGCTCAGTCCCCGAGGCCCGCCATCGTTCGCCAAGCGCGCTCGCCATGGCGTCGCTGAACTCGAGCATCAGATCGAGAATGTCGGGGCGCCTCGGATACCCGACAAACGCGGCCGACCCACGCAGATATCGCCGCTCGGGCGGCAGGCCGACGCGGTCAAGCGCGCGCTCCACAGCGCACTGCACATGCGCATCGGCTCTTGTGCGCGCGCGTTGATAGTTCGCGATTTCGCGCAAGGATCGCATGCCGGGGATTGGTCCGTCGGCGATGGCGAAGGGGCGCCCCTCCTCCACGTGCGCGGCGACGGCGCCGATGTCGCCGAGCGTGACGGTATCAGCGTCAAGCTGGATGACATAGGCGTCGCGCGCCTCGACCGCAGCGATAGCGAGCCGCTCCCAGCAGCCGCCGCGCGGCAGGCCGTCAAGCTCTCCGTCCGACAGCGGACGATACGCGACGCCCGGAAGATGCGCGCTCAAGGTTTCACGATTGGCGTAGGTCAGCGAGCCGTCATCGACAATAACTAGCCGCCCGCGTCCGATCCGGCGGTAAAAGCTCTTCGCGGCGACGAGGTAAGGGATGAGATCCTTTGACTGAACCTGAGAGACGATCGTCAGCCGGTCTTCGCCGCCGTCGACGGCGCTCTCGCATATTGGGATTGGCGGCGTCGTCAGAATGTCCTTCGCGGCGGCGTTAAACCGCGCCCTTTGCACAGCGTCGCTCACACGAACAAACATAGCCGCCCTCCACCGGCGCAGGGGCGAACCCCGCCCTGTCGCCACCGCCGACGACTATCTCGTCTTCGGATAAAGGAATCTCTAATCGGGACGACAGGCCGCGCGCCGCCGAAATCCCGTGCGCCAGCCATGGCCACCCTCCGCGCGGCTTCACGCCCGGCCGCGAAGCGGCTTAGGAGGGAGCAATGCCATACGTCGAATTGACCATGCAGGGCCCCGTCAATGCCCGCCGCCGCTAAGGAGCGCGCCGACGGAACGCCGAAGCGCAATGCGCGGCCCGATCCTCGAAGACGCGCGCCGACGCCGATTTTCGGCGACGTGCGGCCTGGCGCGGGCGGGCGCGGCGATCATCGCGCGATCGACGCGCCGCCGCCGGAGGCGCTATTCCCCGCGGGCGATCCAATCGACGGCGCGCCAGACGACTACGCCGCGGCGCTTAGATTCCTGCGCAGCTACACCGGCAGCGCGGCGACGCTGAACGCCTATCGGCGCGAGATCGAGCGGCTCTTGCAATGGGCGTGGCGGATCGAACGCCGACGGATCGTCAGTCTCGGCCGCGATGACATAGAAGCGTTCGCGCGCTTCGCGATCGACCCGCCTGCGGCGTGGATCGGCGCGCGCCAGACGCCGCGGTTCGTAACGCGCGGCGGGGAGACGATCGCTAACCCCGCCTGGCGGCCGTTCGTCACAACGACCTCGAAGGCCGCGCGCGCGGCCGCCGCTGGCGGGCCGGCGCGGAAGACGAAGTATCGCCCCTCACAGGCGGCGGTGCGCTCGACCTTCGCGGTCGTGTCCTCTTTCTATGATTTCCTGACGGAGGAAGGGCTTGTGGAGTTCAATCCCGTCGCCCTCATCCGCCAGAAGAGCAAGTTTCTGAAGCGCGAGGCGTCGAGCCCCGTGGTGCGGCGGATCTCCAACCTGCAATGGGAGTATGTGATCGACGTGGCGGAGGAAAAGGCGGCGGCCGATCCCTCCGTCCACGAACGCACGCTGTTCGTCATGACCTGCCTCTACGCGATGTATCTGCGCGTGTCGGAGCTTGTGGCGGACGAACGCTCTACGCCGACCATGGGCGACTTCCGTCGCGACCGCGACGGGGCGTGGTGGTTTCACGTCACCGGCAAGGGCAACAAGGACCGCACCATCGTCGTGTCGGACGCAATGCTGGAGGCGCTGAAGCGCTATCGCCGCGCCCGCGGACTGACGCCGCTGCCGACGCCCGGCGAAGCGACGCCCCTCCTTGTGAGATCGCGCGGCGACGGCCCGATTTCGTCGACGCGCCAGGTTCGCCGGATCGTGCAGGATTGCTTCGACGCCGCCTATGAAAAAATGTCCGCTGACGGATTGGAAGAGGACGCCCAGGACCTGAAGGCCGCGACCGTCCACTGGCTACGCCACACCGGCATCTCGGAGGATGTGAAGACCCGCCCGCGCGAGCATGTGCGCGACGACGCCGGCCACGCCTCCATGGCGACCACCGACCGCTACATCGACTCCGACCGCCGCGAGCGCCACGGCACGGGCCGCAAGAAGGCGGTCCGGGAGGGCTGAACGGGCGCTGGCGCTTCGTAAGCAGCGAATCGAGCCGCTTGACGATCTCAACATTCACAAGCTCGCAAACCCTATCCTGCCAGTCGTGGTTGTTCCACTACTTAAACTTCTATTGAGGCGACCGTATTGCGGGACCAGGATGTCGCCTACCGATCCGACCGGCTTTTTCGTATCTGTACAGAGCGACGACAATCTCATTGGCCTTGGCGAGCATTTGATACCATATTTGCAGAAGCTTGGTGCGAATGTTGACGAAATCTGGTCAGGCGCCGCCCCAGTTCCCATGCGCGGAGGGGCTGGATTCGTCGAAGAAGCTTTGATAGTTATTCTTTGTTTATTGGGAGTTTTCAGAATGCGCACTAGACATATTTTACTGGCTTGCTTCGCCGCCTTCGCGTTTTCGTTGAATTCACTTGTAACCGCGCACGCAAGCGTCTACGGCTCATTCGCCAGAATTACTGCGAACGACTGTTCGCCAGCGCCGCCCGATCGGGGATGTTTTTCAGCGCCTCCGGCGATCAGAGTTCTCAGCCAGGACATCGGCGGCTTGGCCTCTAGCGCCGGACTTTCTGAGTCGCGCGTCCTTCCTGGCGTTGGGGGGTATAACTTAATCGCCGATTTTTCTGGGGAGGCTTCTCTTCCCCTCATACGCACGTCCGTTACCTCAGAAGCCGCCGGAAGAGTTTTCGTCAGCACGGCTATCCAACAGGGATACAGATATGCGGGAGAGGAATCGACGCAGTTGCCATTGGTGGCCGATCTCGATTTTGAGCTTTTGGAGGAGTCCGATCCCACGACGGGTGTACGGAATTTTCTTACCGTCACCTTTTCTCTACTAGAGTCGCCATTCCTGGACACGGTCTCTGCGCCATTTTGCGGAAGTCCTGGAACGTTGGCACACGGCGTATTCCAGACCAATTCCGCCGGACCTGGCGCAGCGATGATAGACCTGACTACAGGATGCGACGGGGACCCGGTTATGCTCGCTCCTGAGGACGAGTTTTTTGTGTATTTGGCCGTGTCGGCTTCCGGCGATCGAAGTGGCGGAGTCGAGGCTCTTAACTCCTTTGAAGCGCGCTTTTCCGACGCGCTTCAGGGCGCTGATCGAGCCGCGCTGATCGACAGTCTATTCCCCGCAAGCGAGATTCCGGCGCCGGCGGCGCTTACATTGCTCCTAACTGCCCTGGCGGGAGCTTTTGGCTTCGAGAAGCGGTCGCGTATGCGGAAAAGCGCGCCGCTTCAAGGCAGTGATTGAGAGATAGGCGAGGACTGTGGGGCCTAGAACTGGTGGTCCCCCAGCGTGGGTTTCATCGCTGTCGGATTGCCGGTTTCATGAAGCAGCCAGCCCAATCAGTAATCCGGAACCACTTTCACGACTGGGCTAAAGTGGAAACGACCCTAACTATGATCTTCTGACGGTTTGTTCTTGGTTTGAAAATTCGTCTTGGCGCGCATGCGCCGAGAAATCAACCGGCGCAAGCGTTCTTCGATTCCCATCAATGGGCCGGATATTTGGTCGTCCGACGCCTCGAACGACGCCATCCTCCATTGCGTTTGCAAATCGGTTGCAATTCTGACTTAACTTAAAAAAAGGGTCGGACGGCGGCGCCGTCGCCCCGGAATCTAGAATTGACCGTCGCGTCGCAAAGTCCGAGCGTCGCAATGAACCATCGCGCGGCCTACATTGCCCGCGTAATGCGGCGGGCCCTAGCCACGCCGTCGAAGGACACCGAGAAACGACGCGCCAGTGAACACCGCCGACCTCGCCCGCTACATGACGATCTCGCCGGACCTCACCATCCGGGCGAGGCTTGGCCGCTACGCCGTCGTGATTGCGCTCGCGGCGATCGCGATCCTCGGGGGCGAGGCGACGCGACTGCTGTTCTGGGAAACGCTGGCGTCGGCCTATATCTCCGTCACGGTCTTCGTTGCGCTGACGCTGACGATTTTTTACGGGCTCGAGCACATATTCCGGCTCGACACCGGGGCGCTTCTCGAAAAATACCGAAACCAGCAGATACCTCTCGCCGCGGCGCTCGGCGCCCTGCCCGGATGCGGCGGGGCGATTATGGTCGTCACCCAATATAGCATTGGGCGCACCGGCTTCGGCGCGGTGGTCGCCGTGCTGACGTCCACCATGGGCGACGCCGCCTTCCTGCTGATCGCCAAGGAGCCGGGAACCGGCCTGGCGATCATGGCCGCAAGCATCGTCATCGGAACCATCTCCGGATACGTCGTTGAGTGGATTCACGGCCGCGATTTCATGAGCGTCGCCGGCAGGGAGCGGCGCATCAAGAGCCCGCCGCCTTTCCGGTTCGGCCGGCTCAATTGGCCGTGGCTCGCGCTTCTCGTTCCGGGCGTTGCATTCGGCCTGATGGCGGCGTTTCAGATGGACATCGACGCGGCGCTGGGCCTACCCGGCATTGAGCTCGCCGTTGGGGCGACGGGCGCGGTCTTTTCCGTCGCGCTCTGGTTCATCAATCCGTGCACCAGCGCAAGCTATGTGAACCGGACCGACGCGGACATGGCCGACCGGGTCTGGGACAAGACGACAACGGACACTTGCTTCGTCACCGTCTGGGTGATCATCGCGTTTCTCCTTTTTGAAATGACGATGCTCTGGACGGCGTGGGACCTTAGAAACCTGTTCGCATCCGCCGGCGCGATTGCGCCATTGATAGGCGTTCTCGTCGGCCTCCTTCCCGGCTGCGGGCCGCAGGTGCTGACGACAAGCCTCTATCTCCAGGGGATTATTCCGCTGTCGGCGCAGCTCGGCAATGCGATCTCCAATGACGGCGACGCGCTCTTCCCCGCCCTCGCCGTCGCGCCGCGCGCATCGCTCATCGCCACGCTCTATACGGCTGTGCCGGCGATGCTACTTGCCTATGGCTGGTTCTTCTTCGTGGAGTTTTAGCGGCCGCGGACGCGCCTAACCGATCCGCTCGCGGTCCGTCCGGGCCCTGATGTAGCGGACCGTCTTCGTCTTTGAGCGCATGACAACCGTGTGGGTGTGGACGAAGTCTTTTTCCCACTTGACGCCGTCAAGCATGGTGCCGTTGGTCACGCCGGTCGCCGCGAATATGACGTCGCCGGACGCGAGATCCCTGAGCGCATATTTGCGGTCAAGGTCGCGGATGCCGGCGCGTTCGGCGCGCGCACGTTCATCGTCATTACGGAACAGAAGCCGGCCCTGCATCTGACCGCCGACGCACCTCAACGCAGCGGCCGCGAGAACGCCTTCCGGCGCCCCGCCTGAGCCCACATACATGTCGATGCCCGTGTGCGATTCAGTCGTATGGAAGACGCCTGCGACATCGCCGTCGGGAATGAGGAAGACGCGCGCATCGAGCTTGCGGGCCGCGGCGATGATCGCCTCATGACGGTCCCGGTCGAGCACGCAAAGCGTAATTTCCGAGGTCGGCACGCCTTTCTCTTTTGCAAGCGCGGCAATGTTGTCTTCGGTCGGCGCGTCAAGGTCGACGACGCCATCCGGGTACCCCGGACCGACGGCGATTTTCTGCATGTAGACGTCTGGCGCATGGAGCAGCGTGCCGCCTTTCGCCATCGCGACGACGGCGAGCGCATTGGCCATCGCCTTGGCGGTGAGCGTCGTGCCCTCCAGCGGATCGAGCGCGATGTCGATGTCCGGGCCGTTCCCGGTGCCGACCTCTTCGCCGATATAAAGCATCGGCGCTTCGTCGCGCTCGCCCTCGCCAATGACGACCGTCCCCTTCATGTCCAGCTTATTGAACGCCTGGCGCAGCGCGTTGACGGCTTCCTGGTCGGCGCCTTCCTTGTCGCCGCGGCCGATCATGCGCGAAGCGGCGATCGCCGCCGCTTCGGTGCACCGCCCAACCTCCATGGTGAAGACGCGATCGAGATATTCCTGATCGGCCATCGAATGCCTCCTGTCGCCGGATATCGCGCAGCGAGGAACCCCCCGCCCGCGCGCGGCAGGTCTTGCCCGACGATGGCGGTTTCGTCCAGCGCCCAAAAGGGGAAAGAGACGAAGGCTAGAAGCTGTAGGAGACGCCCACTTCGACGGAGTGCAGGCCAAAAACATCCGTCCGGACCGAGCCGAGATACCGGTATGCGCCCTCAAGCGACAGCGAACCCACGAGCGGCGTACGCACGCCGACCGTCGCCGCATAGCCGACCGTGAGTTCATCGACCGACTGCGTGAGAAACGTGTCGTCGACTTCCGTCTCGATATTGAGAGGTCCTGCGCCCACCGTCGCAAACGGCGTCACCGGCCCCAGGTCAAACCCGTATCCCAGCGAGACGAGCCCGCCGACGCCGGAGAACGTGCGCTTCACCTCAACGCCGACGACGTCGAACCGGTCTGTGTCGCGAAAATAGACGAACTCCGGCTGCACCCACCATGTGCCGCGGCCTGTCTGGGCGATACGCCGGCGGTATCCAAGCGTCGCCGACTGGCCGAGCGGGTCGAAATCGCCATCGCTTTCATGGCCGGCGAAAAGGGCGCCAGCCCGCACGAACGCCTCATTGCGGAAGCCGCGCGCCTCGGTTTGCCGGCGAACGTCGTAGCGGGACGAACCGCCATCCGACCTTCGTTGGTCGGACTTCGAGGATGGAGCGCCCGGCGTCGGCCTCTGCGCCATCGCCAGTTCAAGCCAGTTAACGTCCGCCGCCGCCGCGCCGGTCTCTAAGCAAGGCTGCGCATCCTGTCCGCAGGGCTCGCTGGCGAGAGCGCCTCCCGCCGTAACGGCGCTGAGCGCAAGGATAGTCGGCAGGACTGGACGGATCAGCGACGTAAGGCCCGACATACGATGGCTCCGTGGCGACGCCGCGAAACGCGGCGCGGCAATGGCTCCACCGTTTTCATTAACTGACGGTTACCCCGACTAGCCGGCCGGATGATTATGACGTTTCTTTTAGGTCCCGCTTTTCGGGTCTTTTACGTTCCCCCTTGCGCGTCAGCGGCCTCTTGGGCTGAGGCTTCCGGGACGCCATCGACGCGTTCCGCGGCGGCCTTCGCGCGATCCTCCTCAAGCCGCCGCTCTAGGGCGTCACGCCTGTCGAGGAGCGCGCGCTCTTTATTGCGCCTGACGAGCGCGCCCTCCGGCTGCGGCGGCGTCGAGGGTTGCGCGCTCAGGATCGGAAACGCCGCTTTGCGCGCGCGACGCTCGCGATCGGAGACTTCTTCGGCAAGGTCCGGACTTACCGGCCGGCCTTTCTCCAGATCCCTGACTTTGACGATGCCGCCGGGAAGAAACCGCTGCGCATTCGCGCAGCCGCCCGCACTGGCGAGCGCGGCGACGGCGATAACTGCTGAAAGATACCCTTTTGAGCGCATGAGGCGACAATCTATACTAGCTTCGGACCTCACTTAACCAGCGGTCGATGAGATGACGCAAGCGGAACAACCAACGCCGGCGAATGACGCCGGCTCAGATGATGCAACCGGGGCGGACGCGAAACGAACGCCGAAGGCCGGGCCGAAGGCGAGTCCGGCGACGAAGAAGACCGCCACAAAGAAGGCGACAGCCAGGAAAGCGACGCGCAAGAAGTCGGAGAACGGCGTCTCAGCAAGCGGAGCGGCGACCGGGAAGACGCCGCGAAAAAGCGCGCCGGCCGGCAAGTCGCCGGGAGGCGACGCCCAAAAAGCCGCGCCGAAAGCCGCAAAACAGGGCGCAACCGCCGCCGAAAATGCGGCCGGCGCAGCAGCTGGCGCTACGGAACGCGACGCCCAGGCCAGCCTTATCGAAGACTTCGACGCGCTCTCTTCCTATCTCGCCGACGTGAGCGGCAAGAGCCAGGACGTCATCGCCGAGTTTCTCGGCAAGAACCGCGACATGGTCGACATCGCCCAGGGGCGCCGCTCCGCCGATCCGCTTAATGTCGGCGAAGCCTACAAGGAAATGATGCAAGGCTTGGCGGCAGATCCCGCGACCGTCATGCAGCGCCAGTTCAATCTCTGGGGCGATTACGCCAAACTGATGGCGAGCGCCTCGCGTCGACTTTCAGGCGAGCAAGTCAAGCCGACGATCCAACCTGACGCAGCCGACAAGCGCTTTCGACACCCGGCGTGGACGGACAATTACCTGCTGGATTTCATAAAGCAGTCCTATCTCATCACATCGAAATGGCTTAGCGGCACCGTCGAAGAACTTGAGATGGAGGACGACTACGACAAGCGGCGCGCGGAGTTCTACACCAAGCAGTTCATCGACGCGCTGTCGCCGACGAACTTCCCGATGCTGAACCCCGAAGTCGTCGAGGCGACGCTCGCGTCGCGCGGCGAGAACCTCATGAAGGGCCTCAAGAACCTTCTGGAGGACATCGACCGCGGCCATGGCGACCTCGCCATCCGTCAGGCGGACCTCGACTATTTCAAGCTTGGCGAAAACGTTGCGACCACAAAGGGCAAGGTCGTCTATCAGAACGAGATCTTGCAGCTCATCCAGTATGAGCCGACGACGGAACAGGTCGCCAAGCGTCCGCTCCTCATCTTTCCGCCCTGGATCAACAAGTTCTACATCCTCGATCTTCAGCCCAAGAACTCCTTCATCAAATGGATGGTCGATCAGGGCAGGACGGTTTTCGTCGTCTCATGGGTCAATCCGGGTCCGGAGCTCGCAGACAAGACGTTCGAAGACTATATCAAGCAGGGCTGCTTCGAGGCGCTCGACGCGGTGGAGAAAGCCGTCGGGGAGCCCGGCGTCGACGCAATCGGCTACTGCATTGGCGGAACAATGCTCGCCACTGCGCTCGCGCTGATGGCGCGGCGGGGGGACGACCGGATCAAGACCGCGACCTTCTTCACCGCCCAGGCCGATTTCACCGAGGCCGGCGACCTCCTCCTGTTCGTGGACGATGCGCAACTGGAGTCGATCGAGAAGCAGATGGACGCGGCCGGCGGCGTGCTTGAAGGCCGCGCCATGGCGACGACCTTCAACATGCTGCGCTCGAACGATCTCATCTGGCAGTTCGTCATCGACAACTACATGATGGGCAAGGACCCGGCGCGGTTCGACCTCCTGTTCTGGAATTCGGATTCCACGCGCATGCCGAAGAACGTCCACCTCTTCTATTTGCGCGAATTCTATCAGAAGAACCGCCTCGCCAAGGGCGAAATGATCATCGACGGCGAAACCCTCGATCTCGGCGAGGTCGACCTCCCGATGTTCTTTCAGGCCGGCGAGACCGACCACATCGCCCCCCACAACTCCGTCTACAGAACGGCGCGCCTGATGGCGCGGGACGGCGCGGACAAGGTGACCTACATGCTGGCCGGCTCAGGCCATATCGCCGGCGTCATCAATCATCCCGACAAGAAAAAATACCATCACTCCGTCAACGAAGGTCTGCCTGAAACTCTTGGAGAGTGGAAAGAGGGGGCGGAGAAACGCGCCGGTTCCTGGTGGTCCTACTGGATGGCGTGGCTCGACCGCGAAAGCCCCGGCCGCGTCGACGCGCGTCATCCCGGCGACGGCGACCTCGCCCCGATCGAAGATGCGCCCGGCGCCTATGTCAAAGTAACGTCCTAGCAGCGACGGCGGGCTGGCGCTTTCCGGCGCGATCATGCTTATCTCGCGGCGATCCTGAGAAAGACGCGCGGCGCGCCAGCCTTGGCGTGACTTTCCATGACGGACCTAGCGTTGGCGCGCACCGCCGAAACCCAAGAGATCAGAACGAGACGGACTTACGAACGCATATGGCCGAAACAGATTTCTCCCGCATGGCCAACGCCATCCGCGCATTATCTATGGACGCGGTGGAGAAGGCGGCGTCCGGACATCCCGGCATGCCGATGGGCATGGCGGACGTGGCCACGGCGCTCTTCACAAGGCACTTGAAGTTCGACGCCGGCGATCCGGGCTGGCCGGACCGCGACCGCTTCGTCCTGTCGGCCGGCCACGGCTCGATGCTGATTTATTCCCTCGCCTATCTCCTTGGGTACGAGGGCATGGATATCGACCAGTTGCGATCCTTCCGGCAGCTTGGATCGAAGACGGCGGGCCATCCGGAATTCGGCCATGCGCCGGCGGTGGAGACAACCACCGGCCCGCTCGGCCAGGGCCTTGCGAACGCCGTTGGCTTCGCCATGGCCGAAGCGCACCTCGCCGCGATTTACGGCGAGGAGCTTGTCGATCACCGCACCTACGTCATCGCTGGCGACGGGTGCCTTATGGAAGGGATCAGCCAGGAAGCGATCTCGCTTGCCGGCCACCTGAAACTTCGCAAGCTGATCGTCCTATGGGATGACAATGACATCACGATCGACGGCAATGTCTCGCTTTCGGACGGCACCGATCAGCTAGCGCGGTTCGAGGCTTCCGGCTGGCGCGCCGCGCGCGTCGACGGGCATGATCCGGACGCCATCCATGCCGCGCTCGACGCGGCGAAAACGTCCGACCGGCCAACGCTCATCGCCTGTCGCACGGTCATTGGCAAGGGCGCAGACAAGAAGGCTGGCAGCGAAAAAGCCCACGGCGCGCCGCTGGGTCCTGAAGAGATCGCCTTCGCCCGCAAATCACTCGACTGGCCGCATGCTCCTTTCGAGGTTCCGGATGACGTCCTGGCCGCCTGGCGCGCGGCCGGCGCGCAGGGCGCAGCGGCGAGACGCGACTGGGAGGGTCGGCTCGACGTCTCTCCGAATGCGGACGAATTCAGGGCGCGCATGGCTGGCGTCGACGGCGACGCCGCCGAAGCGGCGATTGTCGGCCTGAAGCGCGACCTCGCCGGCGCGCCGCAGAACATCGCCAGCCGCGCCGCCTCCCAGAAAACGCTTGAGACTCTGAACCCGGCCGTGCCGCAGCTTTTCGCCGGCTCGGCGGATCTCACCGGTTCGAACAACACAAAGACGGGGGATCTCGGCGTATTCACCGCGGAGAATTACGCGGGCCGCTATGTTCATTACGGCATTCGCGAACACGGCATGGCCGCCGCGATGAACGGCCTCGCCCTGCATGGCGGCTTTGCGCCCTATGGCGGCACGTTTCTCGTCTTCAGCGATTACTGCCGGCCATCTATCCGACTCGCCGCGCTCATGGGCGTCGGATCGATCTTCGTGATGACCCACGATTCCATCGGCCTCGGCGAGGACGGGCCGACGCATCAGCCGGTTGAGCACCTGGCGAGCCTGCGGGCGATCCCCAACCTCAACGTCTTCCGACCCGCGGACGCGGTTGAGACGGCCGAATGCTGGGCCGCCGCCCTCGCCGATCCGGAGCGCCCCAGCGTCATCGCCCTGTCGCGACAAAAACTGCCGCAGCTTCGAAACGATTTTGATGCGGAGAATAGGTGCGCGAAAGGCGCCTACGCGCTCATTGAAGCGGACACCCCTGTGGCGACGATACTCGCCACCGGCTCGGAAGTCGCGATCGCGGTCGACGCGGCGTCACGCCTTAGCGAGAGCGGACTGTCGGCTCGCGTGGTCTCAATGCCGAACTGGCGCGCTTTTGAGGAACAGCCGCAAGCCTACAAGAATCAGATTCTCGGCGCCGCGCCGCGCATCGCCGTCGAAGCGGCGGTCCGCGCAGGATGGGATAGATGGATAGGTCCGGACGGGGGCTTCGTCGGCATGGAAAGCTTCGGCGCAAGCGCGCCGCATACCGATCTGTACGCGCATTTTGGTATTACCGCCGACGCCGTCGTAAATGCCGTGCGACGACTCGCATAGGCCCGTTAAGAATAGGCGGGGTTCCTCAAACTATTCCGAAGTCGTCGCAGTCGCCATGATGTCGGCAAGCCTCTCCTCGGGCAGTTCGTGAACCTTCAGCCCGTCGGCGCCGATCATCGTGTCTGCGGCGACCATGGCGTTGACGATCGCTTCCTCCGTCGCCTCGATAACGGCGCCGAACAACGGGCTCAATTCGTTATTCGGATGCATCTTCAGGCGCGTCGACAGCGTGTCCTCCCCCAGCCGGCCCGCCTGGGCGGTCGAAAACGCGATGAAAATGTCGCCGGACCCGTCGCCGCTGACTGCGCCAAGGCGGCCAAGCGCAAGAGACGGACGCTTCGCCATGCGGCCCAGCTGATGCGGCAGCAAGGGCGCGTCCGTCGCGACGACGACGATAATCGACCCGTCCCGTCCGGGCGCGTCGGGCTCTTCTTCCCCCTCAGGATCATCACAAATCGGAATGAACGCTGAATACCGCCCTTCGATCGATGGGTCCGAGTAACAGATGCCGGGGGCGTCGGCGAGCGCCGAGACCGAGACGCCCGCGATTGTCTGAAGCGCGCTGCGCCGGCCGTAATTGCACTGCACGAGCGCGCCGACCGTATACGTCCCATCCTCGAACGTAACCTGCCGTGAGGCGGTGCCGATGCCGCCCTTGAAGCGATTGCAGACCATGCCCGTGCCGCCGCCGACCGCGCCTTCCGCCACAGGACCGCTGGAGGCCGACGCCATCGCGGCGAGCGCGTCGTCTTTCGTCACGTGAAAGCCGTTAATGTCGTTTAGCCGCCCATCATAGGTCTCGGCGACGACCGGCGCGTGCCAATCCGCAGCCCAGCCGGCCTCCACCATCCACGCCACCGCAGCATCGCGCGCGACGCCGACGCTATGGGTGTTGGTGATGAGGATCGGCCCATCGAGGAGGCCGCGTTCGTCGAGCCAGGTGACGCCCGTCATCTCGCCGGAGGCGTTGAGCGTGAACCACGACGCGAACACGGGCTCGGTCGACGTCTTGCCGCGAGGATGGATCGCCGTCACGCCCGTGCGCACCGGGCCCTCGCCCCGGACGAGCTTGCCCTCGCCCTCGATCAATGTCGCATGGCCGACCTCAACGCCGCTGACGTCAGTAATGGCGTTCAATGGCCCCGGCCGCCCCGGGAATGGGACGCCCAGATCACGCGCCCGCATCTCATCCGCCATCAGACAACTTGTTTGCGCCAATAGCGCGCCAAGGAGCGCCGCCGCAAAATGGCCGACACCCTGCGATTTCCCTAAATGAAGCGTCATAAACGCCTGCCTCCCTATCAGGTCCGGTTCGAGTTGCGCCGTCGAAGCGACAAACGTCCGTCGGCGCAAGTCGCCGATTTAGCCACGTAGCCGCCTGCCAGGCGCGATTTCATTGGCGGACGTTTTGAGTTCGATCACCGCCGGCCCGCCGCTTGCGCGGGCCGCCGCAAATGCGTCCGGGAATTCGTCTGTATTCGTAACGCAAACGCCGAATGCGCCAAACGATCGCGCATAGGCCGCAAAGTCCGGATTGACGAGATCGGTGCCGGAAACGCGGCCCGGATAGTCCCGCTCCTGGTGCATGCGGATGGTCCCATAGGTTCCGTTATTGGAGACGAGCGTGATGACGGCGAGGCCATACTGGACCGCCGTCGCCAGCTCGTTCGACGCCATCATGAAGCAGCCGTCGCCCGCGACGCAGATGACGTCGCGCTCAGGCGCGACAGCCTTCGCGGCGAGCGCGGCGGGAAAGCCGTATCCCATGGCGCCTGACGTCGGCGCAAGCTGCGTCTTGTAGGCCCTATGCCGATAGAAGCGGTGCAGCCAGGCGGCGTAATTGCCCGCGCCATTGCAGACAATCGCATCGGCGCTGAGATTGTCTTCGAGCCACGCGAAGACCTTCGAGAGATTGACGCCCTCGCGCACCTCCACGGGCGCCGTAAAGACTTCGAAGTCTGCGTGCGCGGCCGACGCCGCCTCAGCCCACGCGTCATTGCGCGTCCAGCCAGACCCTAGCGCCGCTTCCAGGAACGCGCCCGGGCTTGCGTTCACCGCGAGCGTCGGCCAGTAGGCGCGTCCTAGCTCCTCCGCTCCCGGATGGATATGAATGAGCTTCTGCGCCGGGTCCGGCGCGCGGATAAGGTCGTATCCGGACGTCGTCATCTCGCCGAGCCGCGGCCCGAGCGCGATCAAAAGATCGCTCGCCCGGATGCGCGCGGCGAGCTTCGGGTTCGGCGCAATGCCTACGTCGCCGGCGTAGAGCGGGTGGTAGTTGTCGAAGAGGTCCTTGGCGCGGAAGGTGGCCGCTACGGGCAGGCCTGTCGCCTCCGCAAACGTTTTTAGATTCTCAACCGCAGCCGCGTCCCAGGCGCCGCCGCCGACAAGCAGCATTGGCCGTTCGGCCGCCGATAGAAGCGCTCGGAACCGCTCCATATCCGCCGGCCCCGGCGCAGGCGCGGCGCGCGACGCCGCCACCGCCGTCGGCGCTTCGGCTTCTTCGGCGAGCATGTCCTCCGGCAGAGCGAGCACGACCGGCCCGCGCCGGCCATTGATGGCGGTGGCGAAAGCGCGGTGCATGTATTCCGGCATGCGTGCGGCGTCATCGACTTCGGCGGCCCATTTCGACGCGCCGGCGAAGAAGCGCCGGTAGTCGAGCTCCTGAAACGCCTCGCGGTCGATCATCGAGCGCGCCACCTGGCCGATGAGATAGATCATCGGCGTGGAGTCCTGAAACGCGGTGTGAACGCCGACGGCGCCCTGCGTCGCGCCGGGCCCGCGCGTCACCATGCACACGCCCGGCCGGCCTGTGAGCTTGCCATAGGCCTCCGCCATGTTGGCGGCCGCCGCCTCATGCCGGCAGGCGATCAGCCTTATGCGGTCGCGCACGTCATAGAGCGCATCCAGCACCGGCAGATAGCTCTCCCCCGGCACGCAGAAGACATGCGTCGTTCCGTTGGCGAGAAGCGCGTCGACGAGATGCCGCGCGGCGGTGTTGACGGTCAGGCGTCGGGCGGAAGCGTCGGCGTCGGTCATGGGCCGACTTATGCCTTGCTGGCGCCGCTTCGTCGACGGCGCAGAGCGGTCCCTTTACCTCCGGTCCGGGTCGATCAATCCTTGACGCCGAGGAGCAATCCGGCGTCGGCGTCGCAAAAAACGTCGGCGCGCACGCCGCGCACGAGGCGCAGGAACGCCGCCTCGGTCCACTCGCCCCGCACCTCGCCCGTGCGCGAATCAACTGTCTGGTAGATCGGCCGCCCCTCTGGCTGCGGCAGGACGCAAAGATGCGCCCCCTCCCCAAGGACGCGCTCGATGGCGAGTTGCGTCGCCGGCGCGCCGTCGGCCCGCCCCAGCGCCCGGCCCGTCGCGCCATCGTCCGCGGCAAACGACGTCTCGTCGTCCAATTGTTCTTGATTTTCGGCCACGCAACTTACTCATACCGATTGGTCCGAAGCCGGCACGCTAGCGTTTCACCGTAAACGCAGCGACAGAATAGAGCGGCGAAGCTGACGAACCACGGCAACCGCCGGTTAAGGTTAACGCGCGTAGTGGCGGAGCGAATGTCGACGGACGCGGACATCATCATTATTGGCGCGGGCCATAACGGCCTTGTCTGCGCCGGCTATCTGGCGGCCGAGGGCAAGTCTGTTCTCGCGCTGGAAGCTCGCGGCATTGTCGGCGGCGCGGCGGTGACGGAGGAATTTCATCCGGGTTTCCGCAATTCCACGGCGAGCTACACCGTCAGCCTGCTGAACCCGAATGTCATCGACGATCTCGATCTTTACGCCCATGGCCTAAGCGTCGTTTCGCGGGAGATCGCGAACTTCTGGCCGCTCGGCGACACGCCGGGCGAGCACCTGAAACTCACCTTTGACGCGGATCGCAACAAGGATGAATTCGCGCGGCTGTCGCACGCTGACGCTGAGGCCCTCTCGCGCTATAGCGCAGATATCGAAGCGGCGGCGGACGTCCTGCGCGGGCTCATTCTCGAAACGCCTCCCAATCTTGGCGGCGGCGTCGCCGATATCTGGCGGGCGCTGAAAGTCGGTGGGCGGCTCAGCCGCCTGAAGGACGACGCGCAGCGGCTCGTCTTTGATCTCTTCACGCTCTCAGCGGAAGATTTCCTGCGCCGCTATTTCGAGCACCCGGCGATCATCGGCGCTTTCGCCTTTGACGGCATTGTCGGCAACTACGCGGCCCCGTCGACGCCGGGTACGGCCTACGTCCTGCTGCACCACGCCTTCGGCGAGGTGAACGGACGAAAGGGCGAATGGGGCCACGCGATCGGCGGCATGGGCGCAATCACGCAGGCGATGCGTAAAAGCGCCGAAGCCCGCGGCGCCCGCATCGAGGTGGACGCGCCTGTGGCGGAGGTCCTGGTCGACAATGGCGCAGCGGCGGGCGTGCGGCTGGAAGACGGCCGCATCTATCGCGCGCCGGTCATCGTCTCGAACGCAAATCCGAAGCGGCTTATGCGCGATCTCATTCCGGACGAGGCGCCTCTTCCGGAGAAAGGCGCCGCATTCCGTGAGCGGATGGCCAATTACAAGTGCGGATCGGCGACGTTTCGGATGAATCTTGCGCTTTCCGGCCTGCCGCAGTTCGCCTGCGCGCCCTCTGACGGAACGGAAGAGCATCACAGGGCGGGAATCGTTATCGGCCCCTCCGTCGACTATCTGGAACGCGCCTATCTGGAAGCGAAGCTCCATGGCTGGTCGCGCGACCCTGTCGTGGAGATGCTCATCCCCTCGACCCTCGACGACACGCTTGCGCCGGAAGGCGCGCATGTGGCGAGCCTTTTCTGCCAGCACTTCGCGCCTGAATTGCCCGGCGGCCGGTCGTGGGACGACGCCCGCGAGGAGGCCGCCGAGACCATTATCGCGACGGTCGAGCGTTATGCGCCGGGCATCCGTGAGCTGATTATATCAACGCAGATCCATTCGCCGCTCGATCTGGAGCGGAAGTTCGGCCTCACCGGCGGCGACATCTTCCATGGCCGACTGTCGCTCAACCAGATGTTCTCCGCGCGCCCGCAACTCGGAGCCGCCGACTATCGCCTGCCGATCAGCGGGCTCTACCTCTGCGGCGCGGGCGCGCACCCGGGCGGCGGCGTCACGGGCGTACCCGGCCGCAATTGCGCGCGGGAGATACTGAAGGATATCTAACCTAACCAGGCGTCAGGCGTTCGCCCTCGCCGCGCCCCAGTAATTGTAGCCGGCGATTTTCGGCGTCGATGGCAGGTAGTCAGCCGTCAACTCGTCGAAATCGAACCCCGCCTGGCGCAGTATGACGGGGATGTTGCGATTGAGATTGCAGCCGCCGGCGATTGCTCCCCACACGCCGTTCAGCCGGTCCTGCCAGCGCCGAACGCCCTCGTCCCGCGCGCGGCCGTGTTCGCAGAAGAAGAGCGTCCCGCCCGGCTTCAACACCCGGCGCATGCCGTCAAGCGCGCGGCCGACGTCAGGTATGGTGCACAGCGTATAGGTCGTCAGCACCGAGTCCACCGACGCATCGTCGAGCGGAATTTCCTCCCCCGGAAGGTCGAGAAATTCGATGTCGAGCGAGCTTTTGCTCACGCGCTTGCCGGCGCGTTCGCGCATCAGGGCCGACGGCTCCAGCGCATAGAGCTTCTCAACCCTGCCCTCATCATAGAACGGCAGGTTCTGGCCGGCGCCGAAGCCGATCTCGAGCACCTTGCCCGAAGCGCGCGGAACGACCTTCGCGCGCTGCTTCGAAATCGGCTTCGTGGCGCACGCGCACTCCACCAGACGTGGCTCCACATAACGCTGATAGAGGTTCATTGATCGATCTCCCGCGTCGCAGGGGTCGCCGCCGTGTTGACGTCGAGCGTGAACACGTCCGGCCGCGCATAATGGCCGGCGACGTCGAAATCCATCCGCGCGCGCAGGATGTCATCGAGCTCGAGATCGGCGGTCAAGACGGTTTCAACGCCGCGCGCCGGGCCGGCTAAGATTTCTCCAAGCGGCGAGATGACAACCGACCCGCCGCCGATGAGGACGTCCGGAGCTGGCTCAATCCGCATGGAGAGGAGCGCATCCGGAACATGTTTCGCCTCAAGGTGCTGGCACGCCGACAGGACGAACGCGCGGCTTTCCAGCGCAATCGTACGCATGGTCGACGTCCAATTCTCCCGGTCGTCCACCGTCGGCGCGCAGTAGAAGTCAGGGCCTTGGGCATACTGACTCATGCGCAGGAGCGGCATGTAGTTCTCCCAGCAGATGACGCCTGCGATCCGGCCGGTCGCTCCCTTGACGACGTTGAGGGTGGACCCGTCGCCACGCCCCCAGATGACGCGCTCCGCCGCCGTCGGGACCAGCTTGCGTCGATGGCCGAGAAACTGTCCGTCAGCGGAGAAGAAAAGCACGACGCAGTAAAGCGTGCCGCCCGTCACCGAGTCGATTTCGATCGCGCCGATGACGAGGTCCGCCTTTAATGCGCCCGCAAGCCTCGCCATACGGTCGACTTCCGGTCCCGGAACGCGGATCGCGCCTTCGGCGTAACGACGGAAAAGGTCCCGCCCGTCGGGACTGCGCGAGCCCACTGGCGCGCCGAAATGCGCGCCTTTCGGATAGCCGCCGACAAACGCCTCCGGAAAGACGATGAGCCGCGCGCCCTCGTTCGCCGCATCGGATGCGAGGTCGGCAAGCTTCTCCATCGTGGCGGGCGTATCGAACAGGACCGAACCCGCCTGAACGACCGCCGCCGTGACGGCCCGGCGGCTCATTCAACGCCCAGGGGATCGCAGTGCCAGCAGCTTTCGGCCGCGCCATTCGGGCTGCCGATCGGGCTGCCGGGCGGCGGGGCGATCGCCGCGGGCGCCGGCGCGGAAGACGGCGCAGGCCGATCGAGGTGCGCGGCGATGCGCGCGACCAGCCACTCGCGAAATGCGCGGTCGTCCGACGCGCCCTCGATAAGGCTCGGCCTGATGCGGCCGCTCAAGGCCTTCAGATAGCCGTCCGTACGCGCTGCAATCTCCGGCGAGACATCGCTCGCGGCGAGGTCCATCAGCGTCGCCGCAAACCGCCCTTGCGCGACCCGGGCGATGACCGGTTCGGCGTCGACGCCCTCCCCGCGAAAGACGGCCGCTTCGCTCGCCTCGAACATTTCCTCCAGCGTGAGGACATCATCGCCGCGTCGCCCGGTCTCAATCACGCGCGCAACGCGGGCGGGATGAAAGATCGCGGAAAACGTCATCGATGCGGCCGCATTCGCCGCCGAGGACACGTCGAACATCGCGCCCGTCGCGCCGTCAAACTGCTCCTTGCCGCCCGCCCAGCCATAGCCGGCGTCAATCGTCGGAGAGAGACGGTCGCTCACCGACGACGGCAAGGCGAGCGCCCGGGCGTCGACCGTCTTTAGAAGCGCGTCGAGCGCCGCGCGCTGGCGGTCCGGCGCAACCGGCGACCCCGCCGCATCCGGATCGCCTTTCTCCGCGTGCCGAAACGCGTAGCCGCCAATCAGTTTCGCCGCCGCCGCGGTCTGATAGCGGTGATAGAGGTAAATCGGCGCGATGACTTCGCGCATGCGCGAGGTCGGCTCTCCCGCCTTCAGAACGCGTTCGCCGAAGCCGGCGAGCGCTCTGGCCCGCACCTCCATCGTCTCGTCGAGCATCGCGACGGGGTCCGCGCCATTGTCCCAGACGCTGCCATAGGGATGGGCGGCGCCGGTCGACCGTCCGTGGGCGTCGTCCACGAAACGCAAGCCCGAGGCGTACGCGTCGTCGATCATGTCCTCAAGCGCCGCGGCTTCGTCGACCCCTTCCGGAAATTCCGCATAAAGCCATTTTGTCGCGAACGCGTCCCAGGGGCCGACGCCGACGCCATAGGCCTCGGAGAAATCGAGGCCGCTCTCGTTGCCGGGACGCACCAGCGGCGCCGGATAGTCCATCACCGAGGCGCGATCGTTCGTGCTAGCCGCAAAGTTATGCGCAAAGCCGAGCGTGTGGCCCACCTCATGAGCCGAAAGCTGGCGAATGCGCGCTAGGGACAATTGGAGCGGATCGTCCGGCGCGCCGGAGCCTGTCTTGTCGGTCCCGGCTAGGCCCTCGAATATCATCCGGTCCTGGCGCACGCGCTGAGAGCCGAGGATCACCCGCGCCTTCAGCATCTCGCCCGTCCGCGGGTCGGCGGCGCCGCCGCCATAGGACCAGCCGCGGGTCTGTCTGTGCACCCATTGAATGACGTTATAGCGCGCGTCCATCGGGTGCGCGTCTTCGGGCAATACCTCCACCCGATAGGCGTCCTCAAAACCCGCCGCCTCAAAGGCCTCCGCCCACCAGGAGGCCCCTTCGACGAGCGCCGACCGGATCGGCTCCGGGGCGCCATTGTCCACGTAGAAGATGATGGGCTTCTTCACCGGCCCCTTCTCCGCCGCCGGGTCGACCCTTTGCAACCGAAAGCGCCGCGCGAAGGCGCGCTGCACCTGGCCGGCGAGAGGCGCGCTGTAGTCATAATACGCCATGTCGATCACGCCGACGCGGGAATCGAATTCCCGCGATCTGAAGCCGTCCTCCGGCAAGCGTACGAAAGAATGGTGCAGCGTCAGCGTGAACGACCTGCCGTCGGCGGCGACTTCGGACACTTCGTCGCCGGGCTCGGCGCCGCTGAAAGTAATCGCGGCATCCACTTCCACATTGTCCGGAAACAGAAGAACGCCCGCCGGCTCGACGAAACTTCGGTCCTTGTCGAGGGCGTAGCTCCCCTGGCCGCGCGCCTTCAGCCGACCGGCGACGTTCATGGCGTCGCTGGCGAGAAACGGCGCGATGTCGACGGCGACGCGGCCCGCCGGCGCGTCCTCCTCCAACTTGCCGGCCCAGAGGACCGATGAAGCGAAGGAGTTCCGCACCGCGCGTCTCTCCGCCGGATTGTCGGCGCTTGCGCGGTATTCCCAGTTCTCCTGCTCCAGGACGAGCTTGCCGCCGGCGATGCGGAACACGACGACGCGCCCGGCGTCGCCAAGCCCGCGGTCAAGGCCGATCGGGTTGGAGCCGAGCCCGGCGGTAAGGCCCGCCGTGTGGATGAAGCGCCCGAGAACGCCATCCTCTCCCGCCTCCGGGAAGGTCGCGAGCGCCTTGCCGTCCTCTTTCAGCTCCAGCGAGAACAGGACGTCTCCGGCCGCCGCGCTTTCGCCTGTCGTCGAAGCGCCATCCCGCGCGCACGCCGCCGCCAGGAAGGCGCCCAGGCACAAAATCAGCAAGCGTCGCATTGAGGCCCTCTCCACATCATGCATCCCGGGGGCGTCACGCGACGCGGCATTCCTTGCAGTCCGTCGACATTGCCCGCCGCGTCCGCGCCCCTTAAGGTCGGCCGAGTTTGACCGGACGCGCGTCCTAAAGAAAGGCCGGCGCGGCCAAATAGATAATGAGCGAGGCGCGTTTCCCGCATGAAGTTCGAAGGCACCAAGGACTATATCGCCACCGAGGACCTGAAAGTGGCGGTGAACGCCGCCGTCACGCTGGAGCGGCCGCTGCTCATCAAGGGCGAGCCCGGCACCGGCAAGACGGTGCTCGCCGAACAGGTCGCCTCCGCCCTCGGCGCGCCGCTGCTCGAATGGCACATCAAGTCCACCACCAAGGCGCAGCAGGGGCTCTATGAGTATGACGCGGTCGCGCGTTTGCGGGATTCGCAGCTCGGCGAAGAGCGCGCGCGGGAGGTCAGGAATTACATCAAGCGCGGGAAACTGTGGGAAGCGTTCACGGCGGACGCGCGGCCCGTTCTCCTGATCGACGAAATCGACAAGGCCGACATCGAGTTCCCGAACGATCTCCTGCAGGAGCTCGATCGGATGGAGTTCTTTGTTTACGAGACCGCGGAAACGGTTAAGGCGAGCGTGCGGCCGATCGTCATCATCACGTCCAACAATGAGAAAGAGCTGCCGGACGCGTTCCTGCGCCGGTGCTTTTTCCACTACATCAAGTTTCCGGACCCGGAGACGATGACCGACATCGTCGAGGTGCATTTCCCCGGCATCAAGAAACGGCTTGTCGGCGACGCGCTCAAAATCTTCTACGAAGTGCGCGACGTGCCGGGCCTTAAGAAGAAGCCGTCGACGTCGGAGCTTCTTGACTGGCTGAAGCTGCTCCTGTCGGAAGAGTTGCCGGAAGACGTGTTGAAGGAACGCGATCCGCGAAAGGCGATCCCGCCGCTTCACGGCGCTCTCCTGAAGAACGAGCAGGACGTGCATCTCTTCGAGCGCCTGGCCTTCCTCGCCCGCCGCGAGGGCTAGCGTCACGCCGGGCCAGTCTGGCCGCACCCATGAAAGGGCGGAGAACCGCCGATGCGCCTCACCTCGCTCCTGTCTATCGCCGGGATTGCGATCCTCGGCGCGTTTGCGCTTTTGGGCGTCTGGGCCTGGGCGCCGGACCTGCCGCGCGATCGTCTTGAAGCGTCCTACCTGCGCGCCGCCGAAGACATGGTCGAGGTCGCAGGCGCGCCGCTGCATGTGCGCGATGATGGACCCGAGGACGCGCCCGCGCTCATTTTGATCCACGGGTTTGGCTCAAGCCTGCATACCTGGGAGGCGTGGGCGGAAGATCTCGCCCGGGACCATCGCGTTATTCGCTTTGACCTGCCTGGTTCCGGCCTGTCGCCGCCGGACCCGACGGGGCGCTATGACGACGACCGCGCCATCGACATTCTCGACGCGCTGATGGACGCGCGTGGCCTCGACCGCGCGACGGTGATCGGCAATTCCCTCGGGGGACGGATCGCCTGGCGCTTCGCCGCCGCGCGGCCGGATCGCGCAACCGCGCTTGTCCTCATCTCCCCGGACGGTTTTGAAAGCGAAGGCTTTTATTACGGAGAAGCGCCGAAGGTGCCGCCGGTGTGGTCGGCGATGCGGTATTTGCTGCCGCGCGCGGTTATGCGCGCCAATGTCGCGTCAGGCTATGGCGACCCGGCGCGGCTCACGGATGAAACGCTTGACCGTTATTATGAGTTGATCCGGGCCGAAGGCGCCCGCGAGGCGCTGTTAGAGCGCACGCGCCAGACGATCCTTGTGGACCCGACGCCGCTGCTGCCGACCATCGGCGCGCCGACGCTCCTGATGTGGGGCGCGAAGGACGCCCTCATCCCGATTTCTAACGCCGAGGACTATCTCGGCCTGATGCCGGACGCGCGCCTCATTCGCTTCGACGAATTGGGCCACGTGCCTATGGAGGAGGCGCCGGGGGAGACGCTGCCTGCGCTCCGAGGGTTTCTCGCGACGGCGAACGCGCCGGGCGAGGATTAATTGACGCCGAAGCTCGCCGTCAGCGCGCAGCCGAGCGCCAGGGCGCTGAGCCCCTCGCCCGTGCAGTCGCGATAATCGCGGCGGTGCGCCTGGAAGAAGCTTGAGCGGTAATGGGCGTCGACGGCGCGCCATTTTTCTTCGGCGAGGCGCACCATCACCGGCTCGTCGCGGCGCGCGATCGCAGGCGCTTGCCGGTGCAGGCCAAGATAGAGTTTGCCGTCGACAATCGCCCAGTCGAGCGGGTCAGCCTGCTTGTAAGCGCCGGCGATGAACGCCTCGGCGTCGTAGCCGCCGAGCGCCGGCGCATAGCGGTCGGGATTGGCGAGGAACATGCGGTAGTGGTCTTCCGAGGCGAAACGGAAGACGGCGCCGTGGTATTCCGCCTCATATCTTGCGTCGCCGAGCTTCGGCGCGCCCTCGTCGAAATAGCTGACCGGGTCATAGCCGCCGATCGCCAAATGGGTCTCCGGGTCGCCGACCATCCATTCGGGCGCCGCGCCAGCGTCGTCATCGCCGTAGGCGTCGCCGCCAAGGCGGTCGACCGACAAGAGCAGGCGTGAATAGTCGGTTTCCTGCTCGCCGGACGTGAGCGAGGCGGACGTTACGATCCACTGCGCGTCCGGGACCTCGTTCCCAGGATACTGGGCCGCGGCCGCGCTAACGCTCGCCGCTCCGGCCGCCAGCAGCAGCGCAATGCGCTTCGCCATAAATCTTCTCCCTTTCCCCATCTAGCGCCCCAAGTCTTTGATCTCGCGCCAAAGTCTTTCGCCTGGGCCTTCCCCCGATTTCCGGCGGCGACGCGCACGTCGCCTATCGGATGTGTGCGATCTTCCCTGATTTTGAATGGCGATTGATAGTCGCACTTTAATTTGTTTACTTGATCGCCATAATCCGCCGCGCCTGCCGATCCGGCATTTCCCATCCCGCCTGCGGCGAAGCGCCCGGCCGCGCCTCGGTTTCAGGCCGCCGCATTTCCGCTTGGCGTCGGCCTGATACGCCGTTCTTTTGACCGCGAGGCGCTGGCGGCGGCCTGAAAAGTCAGCCAATGTGCCGCTTGGGGGCCGCCCATTTGAAAGGCGGCGATCACGCGTTGTTGTTGGCGTAACCTGCGGGCGGAGTTCATTCTCCCGTCTGCGGGAGCGAGGGGACCGATGGACGGGTTATTGGGCGCGCTGCCGTTTCTTTTCTTTCTGATTTTCTTTTTCCTCCTGCCGATGATGGCGCGCCGGCGCCGCGGCGAGGAGTTGGAGCGGGCGTTCGGCAAAATCCAGAAGAAGCGCAAGAGCCGCATTCTTGCGCTTGTTCACCGGCAGGAGCCGCTTGGCCTGCTCGGCATTCCGGTCCTGAAGTACATCGACCTCAATGACGCAGAGGATGTGCTGGAGGCGATCCGCACAACGCCGCCGAAAACGCCGCTGGAGATTGTCCTGCACACGCCGGGCGGCCTTGTGCTGCCGGCGCTGCAAATTGCCCGTGCGGTCAAGGCGCACCCCGGCCCGACGCGCGTTTACGTGCCGCACTACGCCATGTCCGGCGGCACGCTGATCGCTCTTGCGGCCGACGAGATCATTTTGAACAGGCACGCCGTGCTTGGCCCAATCGATCCGCAGATCGGCGGCCTGCCCGCCGCGTCGGTCATCAGGGTCACTGAGACCAAGAACGCGGACGCCATCAACGACCAGACGCTGGTGCTCGCGGACATTGGGCGGATGGCGATCCAGCAATTGGAGCGCGCCGCCCGCGAGCTTCTCTCCGGCACAGTCTCCGAGAACGCGGCCATCTCCGTCGCCGAACAGCTCTCCAGCGGACGCTGGACCCACGACTATCCGATCGAGGCGGGGGAAGCGCGCGAGCTGGGGCTTAATGTGAGCAACAATGTCCCTGACGACATTATGGAAATCATGCGTCTCTTCCCGGACCGGATGAGCCGCACCACCACCACCTATTTCGACAATTTCGCGCGCCTCTTCGGACGCGGCAAGAAAGCCGAACCCGCCGCGGCGCGTACGGACGATATTGACGCACGGCCGCCCTTCCTCGCCGATCGCACGCCCTTCACCGGCTTTGAGCCCGGCCCGGGCTCGCGCAGTTTCAGCTATGGGCCCTGGGACCCCAAGGACCTGCGCCGGCAGCTGCCGCCGGGTCCCGCCGCCGACGAGGTGCGCCGGCGCCGCGAGCGATAGTCGCGCGCGTTCCGGGCGCCGCCGACCGATAGAAGCGGCCGCGGCGTCAACAACGATTTTGTAGAATTTTTTCCTGTCGACATGTCGAAATCGCCGGCGCCCGCGCGTCTAGGTGATATCGGCGCGGCGACGGACGCCGCCCACGATTTGGAGACGCGAAGACCATGCAAGCTCTGATTATCGCCTATGAAACGAAGGCCGACTTCGCCAAGCGGCGTTCTGATCCGCAGGCCTATGAAGCCTACATGAAGCCGTGGTTCGACTATACGGCCGAGCTGCGCGAGGCCGGCGCGCTCGCCGGCGGCGAAGCCCTGCAAGACCCGGGAACCGCAACGCGCCTGTCCATGAAGGACGGCGAACGACAGGTGGAGGACGGACCGTTCCTGGATGCGAAGGAGCAGCTAGGCGGGTTTTTTCTCATCGACGTCGACAGCATGGAGGACGCCGTCGCCTGGGCGGCGAAGTGCCCGGCGGCGAAGACCGGCGCGGTCGAAGTGCGCGCCGTCCCCGACTACTCGGAAGGAGCATAACGCCATGCAGTATCTCCTTTTTCTCTATGGCGATGAAGACGCCTTTCACAGCCTGCCGGATGAGGAGCAGGCGCGGATCGTCGGCGCGCATCAGGCCTACGCGCAGGCGCTGAGCGAGGCGGGCTCGATGGTCGCCGGCAATGCCCTCGCGCATCCACGCGAGGGAAAGATTGTCAGGGACCGTCTGGGCGCCGCGCAGGCGGAGGATGGTCCGTTTACGGACGCCAAGGAACAGCTCGGCGGCTACTACATTATCGAGGCGGACGATCTCGACGAAGCGCTTGACTGGGCGTCGAAATGTCCGGCGGCCGAGACAGGAACGATTGAAGTGCGGCCGGTGTGGCGGATCGCTTGACGCCAAATGCCGTCACGGAGTCCGCGCGCGCAACGGCGGAGGCCGTTGCGCGCGACTCCTATGGCCGGCTGGTGGCATGGCTCGCCTCCGTCGGCGGGGATGTCGCCGCGGCGGAGGACGCCCTCGCCGACGCTTTCGTTAAGGCGCTTGAACATTGGGCTCGCGACGGCCTGCCGGAGGCGCCGGAAGCGTGGCTGCTCACCGCCGCCCGCCGCCGTCTGATCGACGGCGCGCGCAGAGAGGCGACGCGCGGCCGGGCCGCCGAAGAGATCGCCCGCGCCATAGAAGAGGCGGCGGCTGACGATGATGCGCGCAACACAATCCCGGACGATCGCCTTCGCCTCATGTTCATCTGCGCCCATCCGGCCATCGACCCGGCGATCCGTACGCCGCTGATGCTGCAGACGGCGCTCGGCGTTGACGCCAAACGCATCGCGGCCGCCTTCCTCGCGTCCCCTTCCGCCATGGCGCAGCGCCTGGTGCGCGCGAAGCGCAAAATCGCCGACGCGCGCATTCCCTTCGCCAATCCGGACCCGCAGGACCTGCCGGCGCGTCTTGGCGCCGTGCTAGACGCTGTCTACGCCGCGTTCGGCGCGGACTTTGACGACGCAGGCGGCGCGCGCCAGCCCTTTGCCGAGGAGGCGCTGTTTCTTGCGCGCCTCGCCGCGCGCCTTGCGCCTGACGAGCCTGAACCCCTGGGGCTCGTCGCCCTTATGGCGTTTATCCACGCCCGCGCGCCCGCACGCAGGGCGGGCGGCGCCTACGTTCCCTTTGACGCGCAGGATACGACGCGCTGGGACGCAGATCTTATGGCGGAGGCGGAGGAAGCGCTCGGACGCGCAGCCGCATTCCAGGCGCCCGGGCGCTATCAGCTGGAGGCGGCGATTCAATCCGCACACGTTACCCGCCGCATGCAAGGCGTCGACACGCGTGAAGATGTCGTGCGGCTCTACGATCGGCTGATCGCGCGGGCGCCCTCCATCGGCGCGCGCGTCGCCCGCGCCGCGGCGCTTGTCGCCGCCGGTCGCGCCCCGGACGCGATATCCGCCCTCGACGGCATCCCGCCGTCCAAGGCCGCGACGCACCAGCCCTACTGGGCGGCGCGCGCCGAAGCCGAGGCGATGCTGGGGCTGGCGTCCGCCGACGATAGCTATGCGCGGGCGATTGGCCTTTCGACGGACGAGGCGGCGCGCCGGTTTCTGGCGCGCAGGCGGGGCGCGGCCCGCAAAGGCGGTTAGCCGTCCAGCAGACGTGCAAAGGCTTGCGCGGGCCGACGCGGGCGCATTAAGAGCCTGATTGAGAATGGCGGTAACCCGCCCGGCGACCGATAATTAGACGTTCGTCTCCCCGCGAGGAAATGGATCGGGCTCTTTGCTGATAAGAGACAGGGCCCGAACCGGCCATTGCGTCGGCCGGCGCACGTCTGATTATCCGCTCGCGGGGGGATGTCGCAGGCTTTTTCAAACGGGCTCTGTAGCGGATTTCAGCCGCCTGACGCCCTGGAGCGCGCATGACATCCCCTCCTGCCCCCTTGTCGCGCCGCGAGCGCAAGAAGCTCGAAACGCGCATGCGAATTTTGAACGCCGCCATCACGCTGATGTCGGCGCGGGGCTATGACGACGTCAAAATCGAGGAAATTGCGGCTGCGGCCGACGTCGCCAACGCGACCTTCTTCCTGCACTTCCCCACCAAGGCCTCGCTCGTCGCCGCGTTCAACGAACAGATCTCCGCCAAGATCGCCGAGCGTCTGGAAGGCTTCGACCTTGGCGCCGTCGACCGGCTGGAGCTTGTCCGCGCCCTCGTCCTCGACGAATGGACGTGGCATGCGGAGCTTTTGCAGCGCATCGTCATCGACGCGGCGGCCCAGGACGGCCAGTCCTTCGCCGCCTCCAGCGCCAGCCTCGACGCGCTTCTCACCGGCATCATCCGCGACGGCCAGGCGGCAGGCGATCTCTCCGACGCCTTCGAGCCGGACATCGTCGCCCAGTCCCTTGTCGCGAGCTGGCGCGCGAGCGTCCTCACCTGGGCGATGACAGGCGACGCCGAGCGCGCGCGGCGCGCCAACCGCCAGGCGCTCGACCTTGTTCTGTTCGGCGCCGTGCCGAGGGACTGAGGCTCCAGTGTCCGCCGATGACGGCGGCCCCTCTACCGAGGCGCCTCCTCGACGTCGCTCCCGGCGACGGCGTTCTGGTCGGCGACCTCCTCAATATGTCCGAGGACGGCGGAAATGACCTCGTCCGGCCGCGGCTGAATGAGCCAGTGGCCCGCCTCCAGCTCAACCTCGAGATACGCCTCGCCCACGAGCGTTCGCTGCTCTTCAAGGTACTCAGGCGTCACCCAGAACTCACGGTCGCCATAGATGAACAGCGTCGGCGTCGCAACCATCGGGTCGGCGTCATTGATGAGCGACACGCTGTCCTGAATGCCGCGGTACCAGTTCAGCGCCGCGGTTGACGCGCCGGGTTCGGAGAAGACGGCGAGATACTCCGAAATCTCATCTTCGGACTGCTCCGTATACATCTTCCGATATCCGGCGAGGTCGTTGAACAGCAAGGTCGCCTCAGGAATCCACGGCAGCGAGAAAAGCGCGATATAGGCGGGCGGATCGTCGACCACCATCGCCGTCAGGGTCGTCGGATGCGGGATGGACATCGCCGTCAGGCTCTCAAGCCGCTCCGGGCGCAAGATCGCGGTCGCCCAGGCTATTACTGCGCCCCAGTCGTGCCCGACAAGGTGAAACCGGTCGAAGCCCATGGCGTCGGCGATCGCGTGAACGTCCGCCACCTGATTGTCCGCGAGATAAGGAGCGACTCCCTTCGGCCGCGCGCCGGGGCTGTAGCCGCGCTGATCGAAGGCGACGACCCGGTAACCGCGCGCCGCTGCGGCCGCGGCGAGCGGCGTCCACATGATCGACGTTTCTGGATGCCCATGCAGCATGACGACGCCGGGACCGTCATTGGCTGCGCCAAACACCCTCGCGCGAAAGACGAGCCCGTTTGCCCGCATCTGATAAAGGCCGTCGCGCGCGCCCGCCTCATAGAATGGCAGGTTTTCGGTGTCGCGACTGTGCGCGCGATCCCAGTCGAGCGCCAGCAGGACGCCGCCCGCGCCTGCGGCGACGCCAAGCAACAGGAGCGCGCCGACCCCAACGAGAAGCCATTTCAAAAACCGCATCCAACAAGCCCCCAAGACGATAGGTTTCGAGACGATGCGAACCCTAAAGCAGCCGGCGCGAACATCCAGCAGCCCAGGCCCTTCAGCTGTTGGGGACGCCGCCTCGGCAGCTGCGCAAAATCAGGTCGTTCCGGTTTTTCATCGAACGCCTGAAAGCCAGGCCCCGTGCGGGCTACAGGGCGATTTTCGAAAATCTCATCGAACGCCTTCCGGTGGCCCTTATCATCCCCTTCGTCGGCGGCGCATTTCCGCCGGCGGGCTCTTTGACAAGTTAAATTACAGGGGCGCGCTACCCGTCGACCGGGTCGAGCCATCCCCATTCGTCTTCGGTCTCGCCGGTGAAGAGGCCGAAAAAGGCGTCCTGGATCGATTTGGTGACGGGGAAAGTCCCTGTCCCGACCGGGATGCGGTCGACCGAGCGCACCGGCGTCACTTCCGCGGCGGTGCCCGTAAGGAAGATTTCATCGGCCGCGTAAAGCGACTCTCGCGAGAGAGGCAGTTCGACCACCTCATGGCCGAGCTTTCGCGCGAGCGTGATCGCCGTGTCGCGGGTAATGCCTACCAGGATCGACGAGGCGGCAGGCGGCGTCACGATGCGGCCGTCCTTGATTAGGAAGAGGTTCTCGCCCGCTCCTTCGGAGACGGTTCCGTCATGCGCAAGGCCGATCCCCTCGGCGAAGCCGCGCGACTTCGCCTCCATGGAGATGAGCCGGCTGGAGAGGTAGTTGCCAGCGGCTTTGACGCCGGCGGGTATCGTTCCGGGGGCAGACCGCCGCCAGCTCGACACCGCGACGTCAATGCCGTTCTTGAGGCCCTCTTCCCCCAGATAGGCCCCCCAGGGGAAGGCCGCGATGATGACGTCGGTCTCGCACGCCGTCGATGACGGCCCCATCTCGCCATAGCCGAGAAAAGCGAGCGGCCGAATATAGGCGGACTTCAAAGAATTGGCGCGCAGCGTCTCTTTCGTCGCCGCCATCATGTCGTCTACGGAATATGCGAGGTCGATTCCGTAGACGCTCGCCGAGAAGCGCAGCCGCTCATAGTGCTCGCGATTGCGGAAGATGATCGCGCCCTTGTGCGGCGTCTCATAGGCGCGCATCCCCTCGAACACGCCCGTCCCGTAGTGAAGCCCGTGGGTGAGCACATGGGTCGTCGCCGAGGCCCACGGAACCAGCTCGCCATTGCGCCATATCAGTTTTGCTTCTTGTATCGGCATCGGGCCCCCTCTTCCTGCGTCGTGATCCTGCGTCCTGGGTCGTTTTCGCCTGTTGTCGACGCGTGACGTTTCGGTGTCAAACGACGCCTGCGGCGGTGAGCGAAGGGGACTCGCATGAGCGAAAATCTTGGCCGATTGCTCGAAATTATGGCGCGACTGCGCGATCCGCAGACGGGTTGCCCCTGGGACGTCGAACAGGATTTCAGCACCATCGCGCCCTACACCATCGAGGAGGCCTATGAGGTCGCCGACGCGATCGAGCGGAATGACCTTGCGGATTTAAGGGCTGAGCTTGGCGATCTCCTGTTCCAGGTCGTCTTCCACGCGCGCATGGCCGAAGAGGCCGGCGCGTTCGCCTTTGACGACGTCGCCGCGGCGATCGCCGACAAGATGCTCGCCCGCCACCCGCACGTTTTCGGCGAACAGGACGGCCGCACGGCTGAGGAGCAGACGGTCGACTGGGAGCGCATGAAGGCCGAGGAGCGCGCGGCGAAAGGCGCCGGCGGCGCTCTCGACGACGTGCCGGTCGCGCTGCCCGCGACGACCCGCGCCGTCAAACTGCAAAAGCGCGCCGCCCGGGTCGGCTTCGACTGGCCGGACATGGCCGGCGTTATCGACAAGATCGCCGAGGAAGCGCGCGAGCTAGGCGAAGCGGCGGACGGCATGGGGCCGGAGGCGATTGAAGAGGAATTCGGCGACTTGATGTTCGCCGTCGCCAATCTCGCCCGGCGATTGAAAATCGACCCGGAAACCTCCTTACGCGCCGCGAACGCCAAGTTCGTCCGCCGATTCCGATACATCGAGGCGACCCTCGCCGCCGACGGCCGCTCGCCGGCCGGGTCGACCCTCGAGGAGATGGACGCGCTCTGGGACGAGGCGAAAGCGCGGGAGCGGGAAGAAAGCGCGTAAAGGCCCGGACGGTCTTTATGCGCCTGAAAAGCGGTGGCCCGATAAAGCCAACGTTTCCGGCCAATGCCAAAGGTCCACTCAGATCGCGGAAGGGAATTCAGCTTGGCGTAAGTCATTGGCCTTGGGCGATATTTTTGCATCGCACAAAATTACTAGACTCAACTCTATTTTTGTATATTCTCCGGCCATGAAATCCGTCCGGACGGCCGCGCGCGCGTTGGCGCGCCGTTCAGGAGAACAAGGATCGGGAGGAAAAGAAGAATGGCGAAACGCCTTGGAGACCTCATCCGCGAATGGTCGCCGGAGCAACTGACCGGCCTCGACGCCCTCTTCGCCTATGCGGAAGGCCCGCGCACGCCGATGCATATCGGCGATTGCAAGATTTACGATCCGTCCACGGCGCCCGGCGGCAAGGTCCGCTTCAAGGATATCCTCGCCCACGTCGAGGAGCGCCTGCACAGGGCGAAGACCTTTCGTCAGAAGCTGAAGCGCGTGCCGCTCGGCTATGATCATCCCTACTGGGTCGACGATCCGGATTTCGATATCGAGTTTCACATCCGCCATATCGCCCTGCCGCATCCCGGCGACTGGCGTCAGCTCTGCATACAGATTGCGCGTCTGCACGCCCGGCCGCTCGATATGTCGAAGCCGCTCTGGGAGTTCACGGTCGTCGAGGGCCTCGACAACATCCCGAACATTCCGAAGGGGTCCTATGCGATCGTCGCCAAGGTGCATCACTGCGCCATCGACGGCGCGTCCGGCGTCGACATCGCCGAAGCGATCCATAGCCTGGCGCCGGACGAAGAGGTCGAAGAGGAAGTCGGCCCCTGGACGCCGCGGCGCGAGCCAAGCGATCTTGAGCTCATCGCCCGCGCGAACTTCAACAATGTCACCAAGCCGTTCTACGGCTTGCGGGTCGCGCGTCGCATGGCGCCTGGCGCATTGAAATTCGCAAGCGGCCTCACCTCGGGCGAGATCAAACTTCTTGGCGCGAAAGTGCCGCGCACGCGCTTTAACGGAATTGTCTCCAGCAACCGCGTTGTCGATGGCGTCGTATTCGACCTCGACGACATCAAAAAAATCCGTAAGCGGATTCCCGGCGCGACAGTAAACGACGCTGTCCTCGCCATCGTCGGCGGGGGCCTGCGCAACTATCTGAAGGCGAAGGATGAACTCCCGAAGGAGTCGCTTATCGCCATGGCGCCCGTCTCGGTGCGGACGAAAGACGAGAAGAACGCCCTGGGCAACCAGGTGACGGCGCTTTCCATCCCGCTCGGCACGCATATCGCCGATCCGCTGGCGCGGCTTCATTACACGCACGATGTCGCGGCGAACCAGAAAGCGATGTCGAAAGCCGTCGGCGCGCGGGAGCTGTCGGAAGCCTCGAACCTCGCGCCCGCAATGGTGTCCGGCGTCTCCGCCCGTCTCTACTCGCGTCTCGGCCTCGCCAATCGCCTGTCGCCCATGTTCAACACGGTCGTTACAAATGTGCCGGGGCCGCAGGTCCCTCTTTACATGGCGGGCGCGCGGCTCGTCAGCGCCTACGGCATCGGCCCGGTGATGGACTCCATGGGGCTCTTCCATGCCGTCACCAGCTATTGCGGCCAGATCGCCGTCACGCTGACCGGCTGCCGGGAAATGCTGCCCGACCCCGCCTTTTACCGCGACTGCCTGCAGGCGTCGTTCGACGAACTTTACGCCGCCGCGGTGAAGCCGCGCACGGAGAAGAAGCGCGTGCGCAAGGCCGCCAACGGCGCGGCGCCGAAGGCCGCGCCGGCGGGGCGCCGCGAAGATGACCTGACCCGCATCAAGGGGGTCGGCGCGCGGCTCGCCGAACGGCTGCGCAATGCCGGCCTGAAGACGTTTGAACAGCTCGCCGCCCTCACGCCCTCGCAGGTCGATGAACTGGACGAGGCGCTCGGGCTTCGCGGCCGCCCGGCCCGCGACGGCTGGCTCGCGCAGGCCGCGGCGCTGGCGGCCGATCAGGAGGCTGTCGTTTCGGCCGGCGCAGATGGCGGCGCATCGCCGACTATTCACTAAGCCGTGGACGGAGGACATTAACCATGCCGCTGATCAAGGCGAACGGCATCGACATCGAGGTGGAGACGCACGGACCGAAAGACGGTCCGGCCGTTCTCCTCATCATGGGGCTCGCCGCGCAGCTGACGCACTGGCCCCACGCCTTCGTCGATGCGCTTGCGGACGCAGGCTACCGCGTCCTCGCCATGGACAATCGCGATGTCGGCCTGTCGCAGAAGCTGCACGCGAAGCGCGCGCCGCGGCCGACGGCGTTCGCCGTCCTGTCGCGCCTGCCGTTCGCGAGCGCGCTCGCGCCCTACACGCTCGAAGACATGGCGCGCGACAGCGTCGGCGTCCTCGACGCCTTTGACATCGACGCGGCGCACGTTGTCGGCGTCTCCATGGGCGGGATGATCGGCCAAATCCTTTCTGCCAATCACAAGGACCGGGTGATCTCGCTTACGACAATCATGTCGAGCACGAACAATCCGTCGCTGCCGAAAGCCGACCCGAAGATCCTGCAGGAGATATTCGCGGTCCGGACGAGGCCGCGCACGCGCGAGGAACTCATCGATCGCTCGGTCGCGCTCTGGAACATGATCGGCACGCCGGACGGCGGCAATGACCCCGACGAATTCCGCGCCCGCATCGCCGGCGCCGTCGACCGCTGCACCTATCCCGCCGGCATCCGCCGCCAGATCGCGGCGATCATCGCTACCGGCGATCTGCGACGGTTCGCGCGGCGGGTCGAGGCGCCGACGCTTGTCATTCACGGGTCTATCGACCCGCTGACGCCGCTGCGCGCCGGGCTCGACATCGCCGCGAGCGTTCCCGGCGCGCGCGTGGAGATCATCGACGGCATGGCCCACGATCTGCCGCCGAAATTCCTGCCGCGGATTAACGACTTGCTGGCCGGGCATCTTCGCTCGGCTGAAGGCGGCGCCGCCCCAGGCGAAACGGCGCCCCGCGAAACCGAACCCGCCTGATTGAAACTGCAACCTGAGGAGTACGAGACATGGCCACCGCGAAAAAGACGACCAAGAAAACCGCCAAGAAGACGACGGCCAGGAAGGCCGCCGAAACGCAGGCTGAAACGACGGTCGAGCCGATCCTGGAGCGTATCCAGGCGGGCTTCCGTGAAGCTGGCGCGGCTCTCGCCGAATCCGGCTCGATCGCCGACGAGAAACGTCGCGACATCCTGATGACGCTCATCGGCAATGCGCAGGACAACACTGACGCCACGTTCGAGGCGCTGCGCGACGTGATGCAGGCGGACTCGCTCACCGATTCCATGCGCATCCAGCGCGACGCCCTGCGCGAGGGCATTGAGCGCAACGTCGCTCAGGTGCGCGAAGTCGCATCGCTCACGGCGACCGGCTCGCGCGAGTCGATGGAGCCGGTGGCGGACTATCTCGCCAACCTGCGCGATCGCGTTCGCCACGGCGCCGACGCGTAACCAAACAACGCCGTGGGCGCATGCGCGACGGTGACTCAACATCTGCAAAACGAAGGGCCACGCGACAGCGCGGCCCTTTTTTTGGAAAGGCGGTCAGCCGTAGACGTGCCCGGCCGTCGGATAGGCGACGCGCCGCCAGGCGGAAGCCCGCCGGTCGAAGGGCGACCATTCGGTTTCGGGCAACGCCAACCGGTCCGCCACGGCAAAGAAGACAAACGGATTGACGCCGAGGCCGCAATGGCTCGCGACCACTTCGATATTGTCCGTCAGCGGCGCTTCACGCTCAATGCAGCCGCGCCACGGGACAATGCCGTCGGTCTTTGAAAAGATCGCCGTCGAGGGCGTGTATTCCGGCGGATGGTGCAGACGGTCGATCAGCATCTGCATTTCCGGCGAGGCTTCATCGAGCGGCCCGGCGACCCGGTCATAGACCCAGGCGATAGTTGACGCCTCCGGCTGGCCGGCGATCGGGCTGCCGAGTGTAATCACCTGGCGGATGACGTCCGGCATGCGTTTGGCGAGTTCGCGCGCCATGACGCCGCCGAGCGACCATCCGACGAGCGACACCCGCCGGCGCGACTGGCGATAGACATTGAGGACCCAGTCCGCAAGCTCGTCCATGTTCCGGCCCTCATGGCCGGGGCCGAGATTGCGGCCGAGATTCCATCCGTAGACGTTATAGCCCTTGCTGCGGATAAAGCGCCTAAGGAATCCTGTCGCGCGATCGCTCGTCAGAAACCCCGGGCAGACGACGACCGAGTGGCCATCCCCGGTCGGCGCAAGGCTGAGCGGCAGTTCCGCCGCGGGCAGAAGCGACATTTCGCCAAGCGCTCTGCCCGCCTCCAGCAGCGCATACGGAAGGGGCGGACGGGACAGGTTCAACTGGCTCTCAGACATGCGGCCTCATGCGACTCAACGGCCATAGTGTCGCACGTAACGGCCCGCCATGCGAGTGCCGGTTTTACATATTTGCGAAGAAAATGCGCCGTCGCATTCGGGGCGCGATCCCTGTTGCGATGCAGCGAAAACTGTTAATAAGAAGTTACTGACGCGCCAGCCGCGCGCCAGGTCGGCGGTCAATTCGTATAACGATTATATGCTTTCTTATCCGTAGGCCGATTTTTGCGACGCCGCCCGGTCGACGTCGCACGACAGGATGACGATGTCGTGCGCGGCGCCGTCCTTGTCGATGACGTGATCCTTCAGGAGCGCCTCGCCGCGAAATCCGAGTTCCTCGAAAATCGCGATGGCGCCTTTCTGGTCGACCGTCATCTGGGCGGTGAGCTTCTTCAGTCCCTCCCCCACGGCGACGAGAAACGCCTCCTGGATGAGCGTGCGGCCAAGGCCTTTGGCGCGCGCGTCCGGCGAGACGAGGACACGCAGCTCGCCCACATGCGGCGACCAGGAATGCGGATCGCGGAAGAGCCCTGCGCAGCCAAGGATTGGCGATGCGTCGTCCTGCGCGTCGAGCGCGATGATGGTCGTGATGTCGCCGCGCGCGTCGGCCCGCAACCAGGCCTCCGCGACTTTCGGCTCGGTGATGTCGCGGGGCATGAACAGGAGATCGTGGGCCGGCGTCGCCGCGGCGAAGGCGAGCAAAGCCGCCCCATCATCCGCCTCCATGCGCCGCAGCATCACCGCGCCGCCCTCAAGTTCGGCCGTCTTCGGCAATCGCTCCGTCGTCATAGGGATCTCTCCGAAAGCCATTCATCAAGGCTCGGCCATAGCCGGCGCACGGCGTTCGCGCCCGCCACAAGGCTGATATGCCCGCCCTTCAGGACAAGCTCCTCCTTGTCCTCAGAGCCTGCAAGTTCGATGAGCGGCGCGCTCGCGCCGCGCGGGATGATATGGTCATGTTGAGCGACGGCGTGGAGGAGCGGCGCCTTGATCTGTCCGATGTCCGCCTTTTTGCCGCCGACGACAAGCTCGCCCTTATAGAGCTTGTTGCCCCACATGAGGTCCTTCGTCGTCTGACGGAAATACTCTCCCGCCAGCGGCAGGGTCTCGTTCGCCCAGCGGTCGAACTTGCGGAAGTTTTCGACATAGGCGTCGTTCCACATGTTCTCCCACAGCTGCGCGCGCGCCGCCGGCTTGCCCACAGGCCGCAACATGTCGAACGATGTCATGATGAGGTCAGGCGGCACATTGCCGACCATGTCCACAAGGCGGTCGACGTCAAAATGCTGGCGGTCCGACCAGACGCTGAAAAGGCCCATTTCGTGCCAGTTTATCGGCGTCGTAAAGCAGACGAGGTTCTTCATCGGCCCGTCGGGATGCGTCGCCGCATAGATCACCGACAGAACGCCTCCCATGCAGTAGCCAAGGATCGTCACATCCGCTTCGCCCGACGCCTCCTGCACCTTTCGGATGCAGGACGGAATGAAATCCTGCGTATACGATGCAAGGTCGAGGCGCTTCTCTTCGGGCCGCGGCGGGTCCCAGTCAATCGCATAGACATCGTAGCCATTGGAGACCAGAAACTCGATAAAGCTCGCGCCCTTGGCGATATCGAGAACGTAGGACCGATTGGTCGTCGCCATGACGATGAGGATCGGCACGCGATAGACATCCTCCGTCTGCGGCCGATAGTGATAGAGATTAAGGGTGCCCCGCTTATAGATCGTGTCTTTCGGGGTGAGCCCCACCGGCGGCGCGGCGGAAGCGAAGTATTCGACGCCCTTGATGTTCCGCTGGATGGTCTTTTCGACCAGCCCCCTTACGCGCGCGCCAAGCTTCGCCGAAGCGGCGTCCTTCTCGGCCTGCCCGGCGGACCGGTTACCGGCTGCCATTGGCGTCGCTCCTCACCTGCATGCGGCGTCGTTCTTCGGCGGGTCGCATTCAGGTCGCGCGCGTCGCGGCGGCGGTCGACGTCCGAGCTGCCGTTTTCTTGGTGGTTCGCTTGGTCGTTGCGCCCTTCGTCGTCTTTCGTTTCGCTGAGGCGCCCTTGTCGGAAGACGTTCGCTTCGCCGTGGACGGCGCCGCCACTTTTGGTTTCGGCTTGCGGGTTCGCGCAGGGCGCGGCGCGGCGGCGCCATTCGCCATTGCGCCGTTTCCGGCGACATTGCTCACGCCGTCGCCAGCAATGACGAGGCGGGCCAACAACTCCTCAATACGCACCAGCCGCTCGTCCATCGTCATCACCCGTTCCGCGAGCGCCGTCAGATCGTCCCGGCTCGGCATGTTGAAGAGCGCAAGCTGACGCGCCATGTGGCCGGCCATGCCCTTCTGCATGCGCAGTTGCAGGTTGGCGGCGAGGTTCGCCGTCTTCGCGAACTCCTCCGTACCCATGACAGCGGTCGCGATGGCGTCGACGCGCTCCTCCAGGGAGGCGATCGCCTCGCTTGCGCTCTCGGATGGCTCCTTGGCCTTGCGGGTCGGCATTAGGCGGTTCCTCCTCGATCGGGCGGTTTATCCCGCCTTCTCCGCAGATGCTGCGAAAGTGGGCGCTGTAGGATGTCGGCGTCAAGTGCGCAAGGTGGAGGCGCGCGGCCTGCGGAGTCGGCCATGTTAGGCGAAGCGCTTGGACACGGGCGCGGAAATTCGCGATAACGATCATCTGCGCCGCCCCGGCGCGAAAAAAGCGCGGAAACGGCGCGCACAAGGGACTGAAATGACTTCGGCCTACGACTTTTCGGCGACGGATCTCGCCGGCGCGGACACAGACCTAAGCGCCTATGGGGGGCAGGTCTCGGTGATCGTCAATGTCGCGAGCAAGTGCGGGTTCACGCCGCAATACGAAGGACTGGAGAAACTCTACCGGGACTACGCCGACGATGGCTTTGTGGTGCTGGGGTTTCCGTGCAATCAGTTTGGAAACCAGGAGCCGGGCGACGCAGACGAGATCGCTGGTTTCTGCACTGCAAACTACGGCGTCACGTTTCCGATGTTCCAGAAAATAGACGTCAACGGCCCGGGCGCGCATCCGCTCTGGACGTTCCTGAAGAAATCGCGGCCGGGCTTTGCGGGCTCAAAGAACATCAAATGGAATTTCACCAAGTTCCTGGTCGATCGCGACGGCAAACCGAAGCGTCGCTTCGGACCCAACGAGACGCCGCAGTCAATGCGGCGCGGCATTGAGAAACTGCTGGCCGCCTGACCCGACCTTTGCTGTCGGCGAACGGCGACCTGCGACGCGCGCGGCTGATCCCTCAATGGGCGGCGGCGCTGCGCGAAGGGAGGGACACGACAATGGCGAGCAAGAACCCGCTCCACCCGATTCCCAATCCGCCGGGACAGCCCATTCTCGGCAACGCCATGACCATCGACGCCGAGGCGCCTCTTCAGGGCTTGATGGACCTGACGCGCCGGCACGGGCCGATTTTCTGGCTCAACATGATGGGCAAACCCATGGTCATCGTGTCGGGAACGAAGCTGGTTGAAGAGCTGTGCGACGAAAGCCGCTTCGACAAGGCCGTCCGCGGCGCCCTGAAACGGGTGCGGACGATTGCGGAGGACGGGCTTTTCACCGCCGACACGTCGGCGCCGAACTGGTCGAAGGCGCATAACATCCTCCTGCCGACCTTCGCGCAGAAGGCGATGGTCGACTATCTGCCGATGATGGTCGATATCGCCAATCAGCTTGTCCTGAAATGGGAGCGGATGAACGCTGACGACGACATCGACGTCGTCCATGACATGACGGGCCTCGCGCTCGACACGATCGGCCTGTGCGGGTTCGACTACCGCTTCAATTCTTTCTACCGCCGCGATTTTCACCCTTTTATCGACGCCCTGACGCGCACGCTCGAAACCTGCATGCTGCAACGCGGCCTGCCCTTCGAGAATGTTGCGCTCAGAAGCCGGCTCGACCAGTTGCGCCAGGACGCGGCGTACATGAACAATCTCGTCGATGAAATCATCCGCGAGCGAAAGCGCGCGCGCGTCAACGGCGCCGCGTCCGACGGCGCAGTCGCCAACGATTTACTTAACTACATGCTTCAGGGCGTCGACAAGGCGACCGGCGAGAGCCTTTCCGACGAGAACATCCGCTATCAGATCAACACCTTCCTTATCGCCGGGCACGAGACGACGTCGGGGCTCTTGTCGTTCACGCTCTACTTCCTGTTGAAGAACCCCGACGCGCTGGCGAAGGCCTACGCGGAAGTGGACGAGGTTCTCGGCCGCGACGTCGCCGCCGCGCCGACCTACAGGCAGATCAGCAAGCTCGACTATGTTCGCGCCATTCTCCTGGAATCCCTGCGCCTATGGCCGACCGCGCCGGCGTTCAGCGTCTATCCTTATGAAGACGAAACGATCGGCGACGGTTATTTCCTTAAGAAGGGCACGTTCACGACCGTCCTGACCTTGATGCTGCATCGCGACCCGGAGATCTGGGGGCCGGACGCTGACGCCTTCAACCCGGACAATTTTTCGCGCGAGGCGGAGGCGGCGCGGCCCGCAGCCGCTTACAAGCCATTTGGCAATGGCCGACGGGCCTGCATCGGTCGTCAGTTCGCCATGCAGGAGGCGACGCTTGTCCTCGGCATGATCCTGCAGCGTTTCGAACTGCTCGATCCGCATGACTATGACCTGAAGGTCAAGGAGACGATGTCGATCAAGCCGGACGGCTTTCGGATGCGGGTGCGCATGCGGGCCGGCGTCACGCGCAGCGCGCTGGCGCCCGTTGCGAACGAAACCGCGGAAAAGGATGAGGCGGCGAAGCAGCGCGCGCCGCGCCACGGGACGCCGCTTTGCATCCTTTACGGATCAAACCTCGGCGCGACGGAGGGGTTCGCCCGCGAAATCGCCAATGCGGGCGACTTGAACGGTTTCGAAACGACGTTGGCGCCGCTCGATGATTATGTGGGCAAGCTGCCCGCCAAGGGCGCCGTTATCATCGCCAGCGCATCCTATAATGGCGCGCCGCCGGACAATGCGGCGAAGTTCATGGGCTGGCTGGACGGCCTAGATGCGGAGGCGCTCGCGGGCGTTCGCTACGCCGTATTCGGCTGCGGCAATCGCGACTGGGCGGCGACCTATCAGGCCGTGCCGCGCACGATCGACGAAAAGATGGCGGCCGCCGGAGCGGCGCGCATCAAGGATCGCGGCGAAGCCGACGCCCGCGACGACCAGGAAGGCCAGTTCCTGGCGTGGACGGAGGATTTATGGCCGCAGGTCGCAAAGGCCCTCGACCTTGAGCTTGAGGTCGCCGAGGCGGAGGAGGCCGAACCGCTCTACCAGATTGAGGTCGCGGAGAGCGTGACGGCGCACCCGGTCGCCAACCAGACGGGCGCGCTGCCGATGACCATCGTTGCGAACAGCGAACTCCAGGGCGCGGCGTCGGAGCGCTCGACGCGCCACGTGGAGGTGGAGCTTCCCGAGGGGCTCGCCTACAAGCCGGGCGACCACTTATGCGTCGTGCCGGTCAATCGCCCGGCGCTTGTCGACCGCGTCATGAAACGGTTCGGCTTCAATGACGACAGCTTCATCCGCGTCCATGCGACCGGCGGGCGGAGAAGTCCGTTCCCGAACGACTCCACCTTTTCCGTGCGCCGCCTCGCCGACCTCTATGGCGAGCTTCAGGCGGTCGCCTCGCGCAAGGACGTCAGCATTCTTGCCCGCCACACGCGTTGTCCGGACACCAAGTCTCAGCTGGAGGCACTCGCCGCGCCGAAAGTCAACGGCGAAGACATCTACCGCAGCGAAGTCTTTCTGAAGCGCAAGTCGGTCTTCGACTTGCTGGAGGAGTTTCCCGCGTGCGAGCTGCCGTTCGAGGTGTTCCTGGAAATCATCCCCTGGATGACGCCGCGATATTACTCGATATCCTCCTCGCCCGCCGCCGACGCCCGGCGCTGCTCGGTGACTGTTGGCGTCGTCGGAGGCGAGGCCCGATCTGGCCGCGGACGCTATGAAGGGGTGTGTTCAAACTATCTCGCCGAGGCGCGTATGGGCGAGACCATCTACGCCGTCGTCAAGCCGGCGAGCGGCGGATTTGAATTGCCGGCCGACCCGGCGACGCCGGTCATCATGATCGGCCCCGGCACCGGCCTCGCGCCATTCCGCGGCTTTATCCGGGAGCGCCGGGAACAGAAAGCGGCCGGCGCGCCGCTGGGCGCCGCCCTCCTCTTTTTCGGTTGCCGCCACCCCGATCAGGACTTTCTTTACAGGGAGGAGCTGGAAGAAGCGGCCTCGGAAGGGGTAATCGACCTCAAAGTCGCCTTTTCCCGGCATGAGGGGCGGCGCGTCTATGTGCAGGACCTCATTCGCGAGGAGCGAGAGAAGGTGTGGGCCCTAATTGACGCCGGCGCGCGCATCTATGTGTGCGGCGACGGCTCGGCCATGGAGCCGGACGTGAAGCGTGCGATCACGACGCTCTATGCGGAGGAAAGGGACGTCTCTTACGAAGTGGCCGAAACCTGGATGGAAGGCATGGCCGCGGACGGGCGCTACGCCCTCGACGTGTGGGCGGGCGACTAGAGCGACGCTGCACCGACCCTGATTCATGACGTCTTCCCAATGCCCTGCAAGACGATGTCGAACTTTCAAACCGAACCCTTGGACGTCAGCGCAGCTTGGTGCGGAGCATCGGGCGCTACATCCGCATCGCTCTCCTTCGAGGCAATCTTTCTCCTCACCCTGAGGAGCCAGTTTCTTGGCTGGCGTCTCGAAGGGTGAGGAGAAAAATCCCTCAGGATGAGGCGACGCGTATGTAGCGCCCGATGCGCAAAACGCGCCCGCGCCAAGCTGCGCGCAGGCTGTCAGTACCCCGTCATTTCAAGGTAGCCGACGCCCGTTCGGTCGCCGGAGATCGTGACGGGCCCCTCCCAATAGGGAAAGCTTGTGGCCATGAAGGCGTCGGGGTTCAGCGCCTCAATCCGAAGGCGCTCGCGGCGATCGCCTGCCTGCACGCGCCAGGCGATAGGAACGCGCGCGCGTCCCTTTCGACGGCGGGCCAGAGGCTCAAAGGAAATCTCCTCTCTTGCGATCGGCCGGGCGGTCCCATCGGCGCCGATCCACGTCCCGGCGAAGTAATCGCCTTCGGTCCCATCGCGTAAGCGAAAGAGCATCGCCTTGTCGCCATCGTCGAAATGCAGCGAGAGCCAATCCCAACCGCTCTGGGTCTCGCGCAGGAGCTGGCTCGACCATTCGCGGTCCATCCACGCCTTGCCCGTCACGGCGACGGGTTCGCCGTCAATGACGATCTCTCCGTCGGCGTCGAAAAACGGCTGGCTGTAGTAATAGGACGCCTGCGGACCGGGGGACTTGCGGCTGTAGCCGCCCTCGCCCTGCAACACGATAGGCCCCGTCGCGGTGAGGTCGAGCGCATAGGAGAAGTCCTTTCCGCCAGCAGAAACGCTCGCCGTCCGCAACCCGTCCCCCGACGCGTCATCGGCGGCGAACCGCCACTCGTCGATAAACGCTTCGAACGCCGGCGCGGCCGCAACGTCCGCTTGCCCGGTGTCGGCGCGGGCGAACCGTTCGGCGCTGAAATGCGCGTCGCCGCTGGTCAGGCCCGCATGTCCCATGAAAACGTATGGCGAGCGCCACGCGCCGGCGTCGTCCGCCTCGCCTGGCGGCGCCATGCGGATGCGAAACAACGTCCACTGAACGCCGAAACGCCGCCCGTCCTCGGCTTCGAGGTTCGCGGTCAGATACCACCATTCGACGCGGTAGCCGTCATGGGGGCCGTGATCGTCCGGAAAGGCGAACGTCCGATCGGGCGCGACGGCGGCATAGCCGTCGATCTGGCGGCCGAGGTCGAATACGCCCTGAGCGTTCGACGGTCCAATCAACAAGAGCGCCGCAACAATAGCGAGCGCGCAAGGCCGAGCGCGGATCAACTGCATGGCGATCACCGCTCCGCCGAAAAAGCCTTCAAGAGGTCGCCGGAAGACGCGCGCCGCAGGGACAAAGCCGACGGCGCGGAGGCGAGCCCCGCGATCACGATGGCGATGGCGGCGAGGCGCGCCCAGTCCGCCGGATAATGACGCAGCGGCAGGCGCCAGCCGAACGCCTCCACATTGACGATCGCGGTTAACACCCAGGCGATAACGACGCCGACGGGGATCGCCGCCGCCGCGGTGAGCGCGCTGAGCGCGATGGTCCGCGCGAAATCGAGCCCGGCGAGGCGGTCCCGCGTCAGACCCATCGCCCAGGCGGGCGCAAGCATGGTGAGACGCGCCGCCGACAGGGCGCTCAGCGCCGTCAGCATCGCGACGCCGGAAACCGCCAGCGTCAGCACGTTCAGCGCCGCCGTCACTGAGAATGTCCGTTCAAAAACGCTCACCGAGAACGCCTTCAGCGATTTCTGGTCGATGATCGCGTCCTCATCGAGATCGAACTGCGAGATGGCGTCCTGCATGAATCGCCTAACCGCGTCCGACTCATCGCTCGCCGACAGTCGTATCTGACGAAACCGCGGATTAAACTCGGGCCATCTCGCCGCCACGGCCTCAATGTTCGCCATCGCCTCCCCGGCGGGATTGCCGTAGTCCGAATAGACCCCTGCGACGACGACAGGCCAGGGACCTGCGGGGGACATGATCTCAAGCGTGTCGCCGACAGATATGTTGCGCCGACGGAACATCTGTTCATTGATGAGCACGGCCTCGCCGTCCGCGACGCGTCGCCATGGCGCATCGGCCGCCGCAAGAAGCGGCCAGTTATCCCGATACGTTTCATCGTCGACAAAACCGAGCAGTGAAACGGGCGCGCCATTGATCCGCGACGATACGCTGCCGAACGGCAGCGTTCTCACCACATCCGGCAGCTGCGCCAACCATCCGTCGAGTTCGTCGCCGTCAACGGTAGGACCGAGCCGGATGAACGCCTCCGCCGCAAGCCGCTGATCGAGCCAGCCAACGAATGTGTCCCGAAAGCTTCCCACCATCGCCCCAACGCCGATATTCGCGGCGAGCGCAATCATCAGGGCCTGAAGCGCCAGCGCAAGCGATGGCAGTTGCTGGCGCGCATCGGCCCAAAACCAGCGCGCCACGGCGCCGTCGGCCTGCGCCTCAAGCCGCGCAGCGATCCATCCGAGCGCCGGCGGGAGCGCCAGGGCGGCCGCCAGAAGCGCCGCGCCCAGAATAACGAATCCGGCAATCAGGCCGTCGCCAACCATCAGCGCCAGAAGCGCGATGAGACATGCGCCCGCCGCAAGGGCGCCGTCGCGGCGCGCCGCCCTGCCCGCCGCGCGCATCCACAGGTGCGGCTTTGCGGCGTCGAGTACGGACAATGATCGTAGCCGCACAACCCCCGCCGCGGACGCGGCGAGCGCCCCGGCGACGCTCATCGCAAGGGCCAGCGCGACCCATACGGGCCGAACGACAAGTTCCCCTGACACGTTCGCGCCATAAAGGCCGCGCAGCGTCAGCGCCACGTCGGGCAAAATGACGGCGGCGACCGCATACCCGGCGAGAACACCGAGCCCGCCGGCGATCAGCGCCGCCGCAAGCGCTTCGCAGACGATCGCCACGGTCAATTGGGCGGTCGTCACGCCGCTCGCCCGCATCGTCCGGAGCGTCGCCACGCGCTGTTCGAAAGCGAGGCCCGCCGCCGACCGCACGATCAGCAAACCAACGAGAAAAGACAGAAAGCCGAAGGCGGTGAGGTTGAGGTGAAAACTACCCGTCAGGGCGCCGGCGCCCCCGGCGTCGCCGACGTCCACCCTTATAAGGTCGACGCCGGCCGCCTCTATGCGATCCGGCGCGCCGGCGTCGTCGACGACCAGCAGGCGCGTGAGCGCGCCCTTCTTGTTCAGGAGGCCCTGCGCCGCGCCGATGTCCATGACCAGCGTAAAGGGCGCAATGCCCGACGCTTCGCGCGATGGAGGCAGCGGCGCGCCTTCCGCCGTCTCCCGCGCGCCACTCAAGATACGGACGGTCTCCGGCGCGGCGAGCATGGCGTAGGGCGGCGTCAGGAACGTCGCCGGCGCAGGACCGTCATCTCCTTGCGCGGACAATCCGCCGACGGCGGCGTCCCGCGGCGCGGTCGCGGGATCGATACCGAGGACGGTGAAAGCGTCGCTCCCGATGACGACGCGTCCCTCCACCACAGGAGAGACAAGGACGCCCCGCCGCCTTAGCGCCGCGAACGCCGCTTCATCGAACGCCGCGCCGGACGGCGCGACATACGCCGCCAGCCCGCCGCCGCCCAGTTGCCGCTCCGCCTGGTCGTAATTGAGGCGCGCCTGGAAATTCAGGGCCTGGACGCCAGAGAATAGCGCCGTCGCGGCGGCGAGGCCGACCACCAGCATGACGCCCTGCCAGGGCCGCCGCCGCCAGTGGCTGAGAAGCGTTGCGAATGCGACAGCGGCCCCCACGCTAGGCGACCTTTCCGCCGACGAGCCGCAACCGGAGATCCATCGTCGCGGCGATCGCGTCGCTGTGAGTGATCAGGACGAGGGTCGCGCCGACATCCTCGACGAGCTCGTTCATGGCCCGGAGCACCGCGCCGCTTGATCCTTCGTCGAGATTGCCCGTCGGCTCGTCGGCAAGCAGGAGCTTAGGCCGCACGCACAGCGCGCGGGCGATCGCCGCGCGTTGCTGCTGGCCGCCGGATAACTGCTCCGGGTACCTGTGCTTCAGATCGCCAATGCCGAGCCGCTCAAGCAATGCGTCGCGCCAGTTAGCGTCATAGGCGCCTGCGACGCGCGCCTGAAACGCGACATTGTCCGCGATGGTGAGACTGGGGATGAGATTGAATTGCTGAAACACGACGGCGACGTCGGCGCGCCGCAGGCGCGTGCGGGCCGCGTCGCTGAGGCCGCTAAGCGACACGCCGCCCACTTCGACATGGCCGGAATCATACGGCTCCAGTCCTGCAAGAATATGCAGAAGCGTGCTTTTTCCGCATCCGGATTCGCCCGTTACCGCGAGGCGCCCGCCCTTGGGCACGGAAAACGAAACGCCGTCGAGAATGAGGAGCGGCCCCTGCGCGGTATCAAAGGACTTCCGCAGGCGCTCAACGCGGACCGCCGCCGGCTCGGGCGACGGCGCGGCCGCAGGCGATGGCCGTTCATCCATTATCGAAGAAGCCATGATGGGACGCCGGAACCCACGCTGTTGCCAGCAACGACGATACCGCGACGCCGGCGCGCGGTCGAACGCCGCCGCCGAGGCCAGTTGACGCGGCTAGCCGAGTCCGGCGCCTCGTCAGTCTGCGAACGCTTTTTCCACGACAAAATCGCCCGGCGCTGCGTTGGAGCCTTCTTCCAGGCCGGCCTTGAGGCAAAGCTCCTTTGTATCCTGGAGCATCGCCATGGAGCCGCAGATCATGACGCGGTCGACATCGCGGTTGAGCGGCGGGACGCCGAGATCCTGGAACAGCTTGCCGTTCTCAATCAGCGTTGTGATGCGGCCCATGCGCTCGAACTCCTCGCGCGTGGTGCTGGTGTAATGGGTGAGCTTCGCCGGCGCTTCTTCGCCGACAAGCGGATCATCCTTCAGGTTCGCGACCAAATCCTCGCCATAAGCGAGATCCGCAACGTTTCGGCAGGTGTGCGTCAGGATCACCTCATCGAACTTCTCATAGGTCTCCGGCTCGCGGATGAGGCTTGCGAAGGGCGCGATGCCGGTGCCGGTGGAGAAAAGGTAAAGCCGCTTGCCCGGCTTCAGCGCGTCGAGGACCAGCGTGCCCGTCGGCTTTTTGCCGAGGAGGATCTTGTCCCCTTCCTGGATATGCTGAAGGCGCGAAGTGAGCGGCCCGTCCTGCACCTTGATGGAATAGAAATCGAGGCCATCGTCCCAAGCGGGGCTCGCCATGGAATAGGCGCGCAGGAGCGGTTTGCCATCGACCATCAGCCCCAGCATGATGAACTCGCCAGAGCGGAAGCGAAAAGCAGCCGGACGCGTCACGCGCAGCGAAAAAACATCATCGGTCCAGTGCTTTAGCGACAGGACCGTTTCGGCGGTCACCGTCTTCGGCAAAGGCGCGTCATCGAATCCCATAGATGCCTCCGGGCGGCGCGGGCGATGGCGGGCGCCGGCTTTTTTGATAACTGTTCGCGGCTAGGTAGCCCACGCAGCGCTGAATTTAAAGGGCGGAGCCGCAAGCGCTTTACCGCACTTTCAAAGAGGCGTAGCGTGTCGAAGACAAAATGCTTACGCGAAGGCCTTTAAGGCTGACGCCCACGCGGCCTCGCTCGCAGGAAGCAGCGGGTCTACCGCAATAGCCTTCCCCAGCATATGCCAAAGCCCCCGCCTTTGTGCCTTTTCGCGTCAGGCTCAGCTCGTGCTGATAAATCGTCCTATGTGCTGCGACGCTCCCGCTTAGCGCGAAGTGCGGCGCTTTGGCGTCGGACCAAACGCACGCCCGTTAAAGGAGGGTCGAAGACGTCGCCGAAGCTCTGTGCGCTCGCAGGTATTACAAACTCAAGAAACTCAACCTGACACCCAGCGCCTGTTTGAGGATCGCCGCCATTTGGCCAGCAATGCTCCACCAGCTGTTCCGGGCGCACGACGTATCTTGCCGGCCTCGCGCCATAAGGAACCGAAGAGATCTAGCTTTTGTCAGAACGGCGTGTTGAGCAAACCGCATGCCGTGCACGGAAATGCGCTGCGGAACCACACGCCACCATGCGCGCGGCGGCACCATAATAGATTTAAGCAAGAAGGGAACGAACTGACTGCGCAGGCCCGGCGACGACCTACTCTCCCACGCCTTAAGACGGAGTACCATCGGCGCTGGGGACTTTAACGACCGAGTTCGGGATGGGATCGGGTGGAGGCTCCCCGCAATAATCACCGGGCCGGCGCAATCAATTCTGTCATGTGAGAGTCGTTCCAATACAGCGAACGTCGCGCGTCGCCGCCATCCTTCGGGACGCAAGCCTGACGGCTTACTCCTCAGGAAGAGGAACATATTCAAAGACCATAGGTCTTCGAACATAAATGTCTGAAGCTTGCGGCGCGTTCGTCGGCAGACGAACCGTTCGCCGCGCATGGGCCCGCCCCAACCAATCCGAAGATCGGCGCCAACAAAGTTGGCACGGGAACGATCAAGCCAATCGAGCAATTAGTACCAGTTAGCTACACCCCTCACAGGGCTTCCACACCTGGCCTATCAACGTGGTGGTCTTCCACGGCTCTCAAGGGAATTCTTGTATCGAGGCCGGCTTCCCGCTTAGATGCTTTCAGCGGTTATCCGTTCAGTACATAGCTACCCAGCTGCGCCCTTGGCAGGACGACTGGTCCACCAGAGGTACGTCCACCCCGGTCCTCTCGTACTAAGGGCAGCTCCTCTCAAAATTCCTACTCCCACGGCAGATAGGGACCGAACTGTCTCACGACGTTCTGAACCCAGCTCACGTACCGCTTTAATTGGCGAACAGCCAAACCCTTGGGACCTGCTCCAGCCCCAGGATGCGATGAGCCGACATCGAGGTGCCAAACAATGCCGTCGATATGGACTCTTGGGCATCATCAGCCTGTTATCCCCGG
>JANQSJ010000002.1 GCA_028284065.1 Parvularculaceae bacterium | reverse complement strand
GCCCGCATGCCGCAGCCGGTTGCAGCCGCCGAACGGCCCGCAATGGCTGACCCGTCCGTCGGAATGATAGATCGTCACGCTCCCGCTTTGGGCATGGGCCGGCGCGATGGCGCCCGGCAGGCCGGCAAGCGCCGTCGCGGCGACGGCAAGCGCGCCGAGCGCGGTGCGGATGGCCTTCATGGCTGTCTCCTTCGGCAATCGTTGCCCTTGCAGACCGCTTAGCGCCGCGCACCTGAACGCTGGCTGAACGGCGCTTCGTCTTTGCCGTCCAGAAATGCCTCGCCCTGGGCGCGTGCCGCCCGGGCCGTCTGCCGCCGGTCCTCGAGGGCCTTGAAATCCCGGCGCGTCGCTTCCAGCCGCTCGAGGATCGTGAACAGGACCAGACCGTTGATCGCCGGCCAGTCGCCTTTTGCGCCACAGGGCGGCAGCTTTTGGGGCGGCCCTTCGCCGGTACAGGCCCTTGCGCGGCGGCAGGCGCGCTTGGGACAGGTTTTCCAGCGGCCGGCGCGGTTGGCAACGAAGCGCGCCGCGCGGGTGGCGAGCGCCACCGTCTCCGCCTCGGCGCGCGCATCCGCCTCCGGATCGGGCCCCAGAAGGGCGTCGAACTGGGCGTTGAGGTCGGTTTCGTGTTCGAGGTTTGCCATGGAGATTCCTTTCGGGAGAAACGGGCGAAGCCCGCAAGGCCAAGCGGCCGTCCGAGCCTTTGCGAGGCGCACGCGCAGCCGTCCCGCGCCAGCGGGACTGGCGTGAGCGCAAGGATGAAGGAACGGGCGGCCGGAAGAGCGCGAGCCGTTCTATGGTAGATGCGATCTTGCGACCGCCCGTTCGGCGGGCTTGCGGTGATCGACATTTTGGCAGGCTTCGAAAACCTGTCCGCTTCGCTGGTCGCTCAGCGGGGTTCGAAGCCGGTCGCGGGGAACGCCCGCGATCCGGAGCCACCTTCATTCCGCCGTGATCTGGGGAGTCATCCTCCAGCCGGACACCTCTGCCCGACCGACCACGCCGCCGCC